>NZ_RDQF01000002.1 GCF_004114425.1 Bradyrhizobium vignae
CCCGTTCCCGGATGTCTTCCGAATAGGGTCGCGTCATCCATGCCGGCCTCCGCCCTCCAGCATGGATGTTGAATCAGAAATCGCTCCCGGTGGGAATCCCGATTCCAGCCAAAAACAACATGCTCTAGGCGCCTTACTCTTTCGGGAAAAACTGGTAGTGAAGTCCGATGAACACCTATCGGGTTTTTATCCCCACATTCGAGGGGCAGGTAATTCAAGCAATCGATTTGGTCTGTGCAACGGGGCAGAACGCCCGAATACTTGCTGAGCGGCTGGTCGAGGCTAGCCCCGTGGAGCTTTGGGACGGGCCTCGCCGGATCGCTCGCTTCGAGCCCAAGAAGTCCGACTAAGGCGGCCTCAATTCAGTTTGCGGCGTAGCCGCTTGATGATCTCCCGGAGGTCAGCGACGTATTCCTCGATCATGCGCCGCGCCTCATCCAAGCGCGACGGCTTGGCCTCCTTACCATCGGTCTGTTTGTTGGGGTCGGCCATGGCTCGATGGAAGGCCGTAGATCGGCGTAGCTTGAGCTAAATCAAAGGAGGGGGGCACTGAGGCGGCCTTACTTCCTGTTGAGCAGATCGGCCAAGTCCAGCTCGAATATCTGCTGGGTCCGCTCGAACAGCTTCAAAAGGTCGATCGAAGCTGACATTCCGTGCCGGGCAACAATCACTCGCTGGCGCTCAATGATGAGCCGGCCACTATCAACGTGGCGCTGCGCTTGAGCGATCTGTTCATCCAGGGTCACTGCCGGTTTCCAATTTGGAACCAGAGTGCGCCCTAAAATCAAAACTGGCCAGTTAAAAATCAAACTAGCGACTGAGGTCGGAAACAGGCCAGCGCCCGACCGACAGTTCCGCGCGGCGTGCAGGGCGGGTCTCGAAGGCATCGTCTCGAAGCACCGCGAGCGGTTGTATCGGCCGCGAACCTGCGATTGGCGCAAGGTCAAGAACCGCGCGCACCCTGCTTTCTCGCGGGAGTTCGAGGGCGTGCACTTCATGCGTTCAGTTTGAACGGTCCCAGATGCCCGCTCATCATTCAACAGCGCTACAACAGCAGACATCGTGGAAGGTCGCCGAAGGGCCAGAAGCAAATATTAGTTGTCAGCGGGATTGTCTCGGAATGCGTCTTCCTCACGGGGCGCGCAATGCATTTTGAACGATAGAAATAACGGTGCCGCCCGACATTCGGCCGGTGGTTGGCAATCGTTCGGCTAAAGTTATCACCGCCCGCCACACGTCGGTCTTATGGGACGACCACCGAAGATCGAGCGCAGCAAGAACGCAAAGCAGGAGCCGGACGCACCGACGCCTGCGCAGAACGCGCTCGCCTCGCTCCTAGCGAACGGCACCGAGCTGGTTACGCGCGAGGAGAGTGGCGGCCCCATGCCTCGCGCTACCCTCACTGCGGAGGGCCTGCGAGCGGTTGCTGCGATGGCAGCGGAGGGCCAAGACCAATACAGCATCGCCGCCGCCCTGGGCATGAACCGCTCCACTCTCCAGGCCCTCATCAAGCGCGACGAGCGGGCCGAGGAGGCCATGAACCTCGGCAAGGCGCTTCTGGCCGACGAGCTATCGCACCTACTCCTACGAGCCGCGCGGCGGGGCAACATCGTGGCCGCGATCTACCTAACCAAGGCTCGCCTTGGCTGGGTGGAAGGCGTCGCTCCGGAGACGCGGCCGAACATCGTCATCAACCTGCCCGACGCAGCGACGCCCGAGGCCTACCTGAAGGCCATCAAGGTCATCGAGCCTTTGGAGGGGCAGCCGTGAGCACTGAGCAGCCCGAGCCGGAGATCGACCTGGGCGAGTTCGACACCGTGCAGGTCACGGTCGACGCCGACGGCAAGCCCGTTCTCGCCCGCCGCATCAAGCGCCACCCCACCCACACAGGCGGCCTCAACGTCGACGGCACTCCGACGCGCGCGAGGCGCTACCCGTGATCAGCCCCACACCATATCAAGCGACCGTCCTGTCGGTGCCCGAGAACTGGAACCTGCTGATGGCAGGCGGCCGAGGCGGCGGTAAGTCCACCGGTGCGCTGCTTCTTGTCCTTCGCCATGTCGAGAAGTACGGCGAGAAGGCTCGCCCGCTCATCGTCCGCGAGACACACAAAGCGATCACCGAACTGGAAGAGCAGCTCGATAGCCTCCTCTCCGTCGCTTACGGTAAGGGCGTCCGACACAATCGAGCAGAGCATACCTTCCGCCTTCCAAACGGCGCCATCATCGAGTGCGGCCAGCTCGACGGTCCCAACGCATATAAGAAGTATCAAGGCCGGTCGTTCACGCTGCTGATCGTCGACGAGTTCGGTCTGTTGGCCGACCGCCGCTGGGTAGACCTGCTGAAGTCCAACCTGCGCGGCGCCGAGGGCATACCGCTACGTGAGGTCCGCACCGCGAACCCCGGTGGGCCTCTCCATGCGCTCATCCACCAGAACTTTATCGCTCGGCAGCTTGCGTGGCACCCTTACGAGCTGGACGGTGAGACCTGGGTCAATTGCCCGTCGACATTGATCGACAATCCGCACCTCGACCACGAAGACTACAAACGCCGCCTGCGCGCGGCCTGCGGCAATGACGAGGAGCTGTTTCGGGCGTGGATCAACGGCGACTGGAACATCGCTCGGGGCGCTTTCTTCGGCGGCACGTTGGACGAGAAGGTCCACATGTTGCCGGTGGCTTGGCCGTACCCGATCACCAAGGAGTGGCTCGCAATGGGCGCACCATTCTTGCCGAGCATGAACTCGCGAGTTGCCGCGGTTGCTCGTTCGATTTGCCGTAGAGCGTACCGCTCGGGGTTCGATTGCTCCAAAACGCTTTCGGCGATGCCAAATTCCTTGTCGGTGATGATACCGAGAATGACGGTATCGGGAACTTTACAGCGCTTCAGATTGCATACCACGTAGAACAAGCATTCCGAGCGGCTTTGAAAACGGTCTTTGTTCTCCGGGTCTTCGCCATGCACGATCGCCACGATGACGTCGTCCCTAACGCCAAAGTCACGCCTTAGCTGGGACGGATCTTCAGTGCGCTTGATTTCGGCTGGAGCAGCCGCCTTGGGCTTCTCGCCACCGAGCAACGGCATCTTCGCAAACTGCTCGATCGGATACGACACGTCGCTCCAGGCGACGAGTTCGGCGCGGGTTGGCTGGCGTCCATTGCTGGCCTTCCAATTGATCGTCCCCGGCAGCCGCATGACACGGTCCACATTGTGGCAATCGTCTGCGCCAAACAGATATTCAAGTTGTTGGTTGTAACGCTTCGCCTCTTCGTAGGCCCCGGCATCGCCGTTGATCGGAATAGGCACCTGTAGACGCCAGAAGGCCTGATAGCCTCCGCCCGAGAAGACTAAAGCCGTTGGTACAGGCAAGTTTTGCGGCAGTGTAGCGAACAGCGCTTTGATGCGCTGGCGCTCCTCGTCGAGGTGTTCGCCGGCACGCGGGTCCACATCCACGTGGAGGAAGGCCATCTCGTGAATATCAGCGCGGCTCGCCTTCACGTTCTTGCCGTTGAGTTCGCGCGTCGTCGGGTTCACGGTCCAGTAGAGATTGCGTTTGCGGTTGTGATGATCGCGCAGCCAATCCATGCACGTGCTCCACTGCTCCGGGCGGAACGTCCGTGTCTCGATGTACTTGGTCTTCCTTCCGTCCTTCTCGATGGTCGTTAAAACCCAAGGACCGTTGGGGCGTACCTTGCGGAGAAAATCGATCCCTTGGTCAAAGTCTGGTGACGCATGCGTCGTCGGCGCCTGTTCGACGCTCTCAAGTGCAGTCATGTGGAAGCCTTCAAGCTGGGAGCAGCTCTGGCCGAGGTGCTCTCTTCTCTAGGGATGCCCGATCTCGTCGCAGCCTCAAATCAGTTTCGAGAACATGGTTGATGCAGATGATGCTGCGGGGGGCCTCATCTGGAGGTCAGCGCGCAATTCCTCTGTGACCACAACTGGATGCGCGAAACGCGAAAGCAGAAATAACTAGGAGCTATGTAACGCGCGCATACACTTCGCGAAGGAAACAGCTGTGTTAGGGATCATATCGTCCTTTAACCATTTACAACGGCCTTCACGCTTGAAACCTGGCCAATGGTCGGCGCTAGAGGCTTGGCAGCAATTGCGGCTAGCGACTATACTGGAAGCCATGTCTGAGAATCGAGATTACGACATCGCGCTCTCGTTTGCCGGCGAAGACCGTGACTACGTTGATAGAGTTGCGAATCTTTTGAAAGATCGCGGCGTGAAGGTATTCTACGATCTCTTCGAAGAGGCTGACCTCTGGGGCAAAGACCTCTACGTGCACCTCTCGGAGGTCTATCACAAGCGAGCTCGGTTCACTGTAATGTTCATTTCCGAAGCCTACGCAAAAAAGCTTTGGACCAATCACGAGCGCAAATCAGCCCAGGCCCGTGCCTTCCAGGATGCGCAGGAATACGTTCTGCCTGCGCGGTTCGACAGCACCGAGATACCGGGCGTCTTGTCCACGGTTGGCTACATCTCACTGAAAGAGCGCTCTCCCGAAGACTTTGTGTCCCTCGTTACGAAAAAGCTCGTCAGTTCGGGCGGGTCGGTGCCAACTGAACTGGTCCGCCGCGACTTCAGTATGCTGGCGCGGGCCGAGCCGCTGCCTGGCAGCAAATTCGCAGTCATCGTCAGAGACGATGAGGGTATGCCGATCGAAGGTTGCACTGTTTTCGTGCAAGCCGAGAACGGAACCTTCTACGGCAGTACCACTGGTGACGATGGTGTGGCGGTGTTCGAACAGATAGTGCGCAGGTCAAGCACACTGCTCGCCGCTCACCCGAGCTTTCCGGCGGCCATCTATGAGCGGGTGGACCCGGAGGGTGCGATGCAGATCAATCTTCCCCGCACTGATAACATTGGATCAGTCATTATCAACGACACCGGGCGCATCCCTGGCCTAATCGGATCCGTGAATCCCAAGTTGGATAGTTCGGAAAGGACCTATCTCTATGCCCACAACATCGCCATCGATGGGGGTAAGCGGCAGCCGGTTGCATTCAACATTAATGTCCCGTTCGAACTTGAAGATGCTTATGGAGCCATCGTGTATGCAACGATCAAGCACATCGCCGGCGCTATTACCTTGATACAGTACACCCGGAAGCCTCGAGCGTAGATGGTGCTGGTCTGATGGCCGCATGTGGCCCCTAAGCCGAGATTGCCAGCGTGAGCCTGGATATCAGCTTCGACAAGTGATTCAGACATTTCCGATTTCACGACAGACGGAATCTCAGGCGATGATTGCCGCGAGGTGCTGGGCGTAAGCGTCCAGCGCCTCGCGCTTTTCGTCGCCGTAGGCATGCTTGTTGTACCGGCGCTGCAGCCCTTGGGCCATATGCCCAAGGACGGCGTCGCGTACCTCTTGCGCAAAGCCCAGCGAGGCGAGGCGCGTCTCGCATGTCACCCGGAAATCATGTATGCGGTACGGCGCCTTCACGCCGGACGCCTCGTCCAGCTGTGTCTTGGCCTTGCTGAAGCCGGACACCGGTGTTGTGCCGTTCGTCGTGAACAGGTAGCCGTCGCGCTGGGGCAGAGCCTCGACGATGGCCTTGGTGGCGTCGGAGATTGGCACGAGGTGGTCCCGCTTGGATTTATACCGGCCGGAGGGGACCTCTAGCAGGCGCTTGCCCAGGTCCAGCTCCGATCGCTGAGCTGCAGCCCAATCGCCACGCCGTTGGCCGGTGAGGAGGAGCAGCTGGTAGATCGGGCCGAACGGGTAGCCCATCTCGCCCGAGCCGCGCCAAATCTGCCGGATTTCGTCGTCGGTAAGCGCCCTACCCGCCTCGTAATTGGCGCTTAGGTCGCGCCGCCGGAGGCCGTCTAAAGGGTTCGCGTGCACCAGCTCGCGGTCGATACACCAGTTGAAGAAGCGGGACAGGTTCTTTCGCACCTCTCGGGCCATGCCGTGCCTTCCCTCCTCCACCATGGTGTCGAGCAGGGCATGGATGTCGGTGCGGCGGATGCTCTGGAGGGGGCGATTGCCCAGCAACGGGCGGCAATGCAGGCGAAGAGTGCTCTCGACGGCCTGCCAGTTCTTGATGTTGGGCTTGAGTTCCGCCTCCACGAAGCGGTCGCTCGCCCAGGCGAAGGTCGTCAGGTTGTTCTCCCGCTGGGCTTGACGCGGGTCGCGGCCTTCGCTGGCGGCCTGCAAAGCTTGCCGAGCTTTGTCCCGGGCCTCCCGCAACGCAATATGCGGCCACGTGCCCAGGGTGATCCGGTGCGCCTTGCCGGTTAGCAGCCGCCCGCTGGGCGAGACGCCGCCCTCGCCCGGAACCTTGTAGATCACACTGAACGACTTCAGGCCGCTCGGCCTGACCCGGAGGAATAGCCCAGGACAGAGTTCGTCCTCGAAGGCGATGTCACCGCTGGGCGCCGCCTCTCGGCGGTCGTATCGCAGCTGTTCGAGGAAGAGGTCGTTAAAACGCTGGCGGGGCACTGGGCTTACTCCGGGGAAACGAGGGGAAACGAACCCTCTCCCGGATAGCCCAAAACCAGCAACATTCCGTCTCGTTTACTTTGGGTAGAGCCTTCCGAAACTCTTCACACGGGAGAGGTCCAAGGTTCGATCCCTTGTGCGCCCACCATCCGTCCTCCTGAACCATCCAGTTTCGGGCAATCCGGACAGCTGGCGTCGCCGTCAGGGCTTGCCGAGAGCGTTCCATCAAAAAATCGAAAAACAACCCCATGCACAGTAGCCGACGTCAGTCGGATCAATGGGTTACGCCTTTTCCGAAATCGGATTTGACTTGTCGGGCAAAACAGGGGCAGGATGGCACGATCAGGTAGGGCTCACCGGGCGACCCGGTCGGTCGTACCTGAACGGGTCACTCGCCATGGCAGACCTTGGCGGTTGGTTGCATCGGCCTGCATTCAACGCTCGCGGAACGCCCGGGCAACCTGGTCCAGGAGTGGCTTGGTGAAATACGACAAGACGCTGCGGTCGTAGGTCTTGGCAAAGACTTCCGCCGGCATGCCGGGCACAAGCTTGACAGTGCCGAGCCGTGCCAGCTCCTCGGGCATTATCGAGACACGTACCGTGTAATAATTCTGACCCGTACGTTGATCCGACGTCACGTCGGCGGAGATACGGCTGACCTTGCCCTCGATCTCCGGCGTCGTCCGCTGGTTGAATGCAGAGAATCGCAGGCTTGCCGATTGGCCGACATACAGCTGGTCGATGTCGGCCGGAGAAACCTTGGCTTCCACCATCAACAGGTCGGCTTCCGGCACGATCAGCATGACGGGATCGGCCGGGCTGACCACGCCGCCGACCGTATGGACATTGAGTTGATGAACCACGCCATCTTGCGGAGCGCGTATGTCAACCCGTCTCAGCTGATCTTCGGCCGTCACCTTGCGCTCGATGAATTCGCCAATCTTGCCGTCAATCTCGCGCAACTCCTTCGCAACCTCGCTGCTGAGGTCTTGGTCGATCTGCAGGATCTGCAGCTCGATTTCGGTGACCTTGCCCTGAACCTGGGCCGTGGAGGCGATCGACTGCGCCAGTTCGCCCTTGAGACGCGCGGCTTCGCGTTCCAAGAGGGTAAGACGGTTTATCTGGACCAGATTCTTCTCCCAGAGGCCGCGCACTCCGATCAGCTCGCGCTGGATCAATTCGATCTCCTCCGCCTTGGCTTGCTGCAAAGCCGCATAGCCGCGGATTTCATCCTCGAGCTGCGCGATCCGCTGGCGAAGCTGGGCTTTCTGGCCGCGACGCGCGGTGGCGCGCAACTCGAACAGCTTGCGTTCGCTGCCGATCGCCGCAACGAATTCCGCAGAAGCGTTGTCGAGCAGTTCCTGCGGGATGACCAGATTGTCGGCGCCGTCTCGCTCGCTGGCAAGACGAGCCTTGCGGGCGCGCATCTCATCCAATCCCTTGGTGTAGATGGCGAGGCCGGCACGCAGGGCGGTTTCGTCGAGCCGCACCAATGTCTCACCGGCACGAACATGGTCGCCTTCGCGAACCATCAGCTCTCCGACGATACCGCCGGTGAGATGCTGGACTTTCTTGACATTGGAATCGACGACCACCGATCCAGCAGCGGTGACCGCTCCCGACAGCTCGGTCGTGGCGGCCCAGCCGCCGATCCCGCCGGTCAGACCCGCCGCCAGAACGACGCCGGCGAGCAGATGATGGCGCATGCTGCGATCTTCGCCATATGTCGCGGTGGTCATGTGGATGCGGCCGGTTGAGGAACGACAACCTTGAACGGAGCGCCAGGCGGCCCGGCTTCCCGCCTTGCCACCAGCGACTGCACTTCCTCCTTGGACCCGAACGCCTGCTGCCTGCCATGGGTCATCGTCATCACGAAGTCCACGGCAACCAGCGCGCTGGAGCGATGCGCGACGATGACGACAACGCCGCCTCGAGCCCGAACGGCGAGAATTGCGCGAGTCAGCGCCTCCTCGCCCTCGATGTCCAGATTGGAATTGGGCTCGTCGAGCACGACCAGGAAAGGATTTCCATACAGCGCGCGCGCGAGCGCCACGCGCTGTCTTTGCCCCGCCGACAATAGCGAGCCCTGCTCGCCAATCTGGGTGTTGTACCCATCGGGCAGGCTGACGACGAGCTGGTGGACGCCGGCGGCTTCGGCAGCGGCAAGGATCTGCTCCATCGAAGCATCAGGTGCAAACCGTGCAATGTTCTCGGCGATGGTCCCCTCGAACAATTCGACGTCCTGAGGCAGGTATCCGATGTGATTTCCAAGTGCGTCAGGCGACCATTGCTCGAGCGATGCACCGTCGAGCCGGATAACACCGCGTGATGGCCGCCATGCGCCGACAAGGGCGCGCACCAGCGAGGATTTTCCCGAGCCACTGGCGCCGACAATGCCAAGCCCGCTGCCTGCCTTCAGGTGAAAGCTGATATCAGCAACCAGGATCTTTTCCGATCCAGGGGCGGCGACGGACAACTTGTCCACGACGAGGAATCGCGTTGGAGGCCGCAGAGGCAGTTTATCGGCGGACACCGGCAACGCCGACATGAGCCCGGTGAGGCGCTGCCAGCTTTGGGCCGCGGCGATGAAATTCTTCCAGTTGCCGATCGTGACATCCACGGGAGCAAGTGCGCGACCCGTCAGGATGGAACTGGCAATGATGATCCCCCCGGATGCCTCCTGTCGAATGACGAGGTAGGCCCCAACCCCCAGCACGGCCGATTGCAGCATCATGCGCAGCATCCGTCCCGTCACCCCGAAGCCTCCCGAGATGTCGTTGGCGATCCTTTGCTGCCTGCGATGAGCATCGCCCAGCTTGCGCCATCGCTCCAGAAACCTGGAGGACATCGACATGGCAATCAGGACTTCCGCATTGCGACGACTGGCTTCCGCAAGGCGGTTGCGTGCAGCGGCATAGCTCGACGCCTTCCGGACGGATTGCCGCGACAGCCGATCGGTGACCAGCGTCAACATCACCAGCATGAGCGCGCCGCCGAGGGCTGTCGCGCCAATCAGCGGATGGAAAGCAAAGCAGATGGCGAGGTAGAATGGCAACCAGGGCAGATCGAACAGGGCAGGAAGACCAGAGCCCGACATCACCGATCGCACCGTGTCGACGTCGCGGACCGGCTGCAGTCCGTCTCCGCCACCGCGTGTGCGAAGCGGAAGGCGAACCACCAGATCGTAGATGCGGTCACTGATCCGCCAGTCGATCTGGTTCCCGATGCGAACCAGCATTCGACCGCGAACCACTTCCAATGTGCCCTGAAAGAAGAACAGCAAGGCCGCGATGATCGTCAGGCCGGCCAGCGTAGATACGCTGCGGCCAGGCAGCACGCGATCATAGACCTCAAGCATGTAGAGGGAGCCGGTCAGGCTGAGGATATTGATCAACCCGCTGAAGGCTGCGATGCCCACCAGGGCCGTGCGGCACGATCGAAGTGCGGCGCGCAGCTCCGATCCTGCATCCGTGGAAACGCCTGCTTGCGTAGCCAACATCACACGCAATGACTCCGCAGCTTACGATGTGGTGATTGTCTCGAACTGATCGCCCCTTCACCGCAGAAAGCGATGAAACGGCTTCTAACTGTCGATGACTCATGACAGACGTTTGACAGCGACAGAGGTGCCGGACTTGGAGTCCGGCACCTCCACAGAGCAATAGCCTCGTCGGGCAACTTGGCGTCAGACGAGATATTGGTGGATCAGTTGCAGCTGGCCGCCTTCGACGAGCTCCCCTCCCACATTGAGGTGAGACTGGGTGTCGATCAGGTAGACGTTTTCCCCGGCATTGCCGAGGATATGCGTGACGTCGATGACGCCTGATGCCTCTTCGTCCTGGGTCAGGAAGTTTGCACCTCCCGTAACGAAGCGGCTTGCGTCGTGCTGGGCAAGCTGTGTGAGCGCGTCGGTCGCAGGATCGTATTGCCACACCTTGCCGAGATGGGCGTTGTTGCCGACGTCCTCGCAAAGAATGACTTTGCCGGGAGAATCGACGGCGACGTTGTCAAGCATCTTCTGGCCTTCGCTGCCGTTGAGCAGCAGCTTGATGGTGCCGCCGAGCTCGGGGTGCGACGCGTCGGTAAAGTCCAGCGCCCACAGCTGGCTTGGCGCGTTGAACGCATTCGTCGTCACGAAGTAGAAGCGGTTGGGATTGAGGGTGTCCCATGCGCCGTCCTCCGGCCGCAGGAAGCTCGTCACACCCGCAGTTTCGCTGTCCGCGTCGATTTGCGCGCCGGTTTTGCCGCTGACGTCGCCGAGGTCAATCATGGTGAAGGCGGACTTCTCGTCGGCACCCAGCGGGCTGGTGCTGCTCGGCGCATTGTTCGCGTAACCCTCGAAGTCGGTCACGTGAACCCCGAGCAGATGGCCGCCAGTCAGCCCGGCCTTCTCGATGGCATTTCCGGTCGACTGTTTGGTGCCGGAATAGAAGTAGACTTGGCCGTTCTGGCCGTCATCCATCATGCCGACGACGGTCTTGTCTCCCGTGTGCGCATTGGCGACCACGTTCTCGTAGGCCATGTTGCCGAGCCAGGCCAGCTCGTAGCTGTTCCCGTCCTGAGGGCCGCCGACAATATGCGCAAAGGCTCGCCCCTCGACGCCACCCTCTTCACCATTGAGATACAGCCTGCCGTCGAAGCCGAGCCCCGTCTGCGCGTTGTAGAACGCGCCCGAATCGGCAAGATCCGCGGAACAGAACCGGTTGAACGATACGGGGCTGTTGCCGGTGCTGTGGTCGACATAGTTACCGCCCTCGTACATCCAGACGTCATGGATGAGGTCCTTGCCCGACAGGACCTGCAGCGTCGTCTTGTCAATGACCCACTCCGACACGAACGCGCCGGTGCCGCCATGAGCGCGGGCAATGCCCGCCGCCGAGGGAAGTTCATGGTTCATCAGCACGGTGAAGGTGCCATCGCCATTGTCGAACGCGCCGAGGCCGTCCGGAATGCCGGCCATCTTGTAGCCGTTCACGCTGTCGCCGGTCGTCAGCAACGACTCGGTATAAACGTGGGAATCGCTGCTGAGCAGGTAGGGTGTCTGTGAGCTCGACGCGCCCTTCACCTCATCGGAAACAATGAACTGCTCGGCGTGAAGATCAGAAATGCGGGCATGCTCGATGATGAGCGCGTCGCCATTGCCGAGATCGATCTGAACTTTGTGGCCGATCTGGCGCGCGGAATTGATCAGCGCCTGAAAGGACGGAATGTTGAAGTCGCGGACGTCGATGCGATCGCCGGAATCGAGATGCTGGATCGTGTCCACACCCATGCCCTTCCGAAGCAGGAACTTGTCGTTGCCCTGATCTCCGTCCAGTTGGTCTCGGCCTGCGCCGCCAAGGAGCAGATCCCGGCCGCGGCCGCCATGCAGGTCGTCATTGCCGTCGCCGCCGATCAGGACGTCATTGCCGCTTTCGCCGAACAGCGCATCGTTTCCCTTACCGCCGTCGATCCAATCATCGCCGCGACCGCCGAAGACGGTGTCATTGCCGAGGCCGGCATCGATGGTATCATTGCCACGGAAGCCAAGAATGATGTCGCCAAGGTCCGACCCCGCAATGATGTCGTCTCCGTTGGTTCCGAACTTGATTTTCTTGAACGGACCGATGTGGCGATCGCCGTGGTGATGGTGTGACATGCTTTGCTTCCTGGCTTTTGGCTTGGTACTGGCACGAACGCTCCGTTAACCAACGGCTGTGACGTTGACGCGACATCGAGATGACGAGGACGATGCCCGCGTTCGATTCGAATTGTGCCATTCCGCTCTAATGAGCCATCAGGACAGGCAGATCCGCATGCTCCATGATATAGCTGGTCGCCCCGCCGAAGATCATTTGCCGCAGCCGGGTGCGGGTGAAGGCTCCCTTGATCAAGAGATCGCAGCCTTCAGCTCTCGCGGCATCGAGGACCGCCTCTCCGGTCTCGCGGTTCTCCAGTTCAACCCTTCTCACCTGGGCTGCAATGTCATTGTACCGCAGTTGCTGAACGATCTGATCGGCAGACGGTCCTGCTACCCCCTGGCCGCCAATGACGGTTAGCACCGATACCCTTTCGGCCGCACGAAGCAGCGGCATGGCAAATGCGTTTGCCCGAGCCTGCTCGGTACTACCATTCCAGTGGATCATGATGTTCGTCGCGATGCTTCTTGGTGCATTGGATGGCGTCAGGAGCACGGGCCTGCCGCTCTCAAACAGCGCGGATTCAATCGCGCGACGGTGAGGGCCCGCAGCATCGACGTCGGACCGTGCCATCACGATCAGATCGAAAGCGCGCCCATAAGTTCCGACAAAGTCTTCGCCCTCAGGCGCGGTCTCCAGCCAGCCGAAGCATGGTCCACGCGATCCCGCAATGGCTCGAGGAATATCGTGCTTCAACATGAATGCTTCGAAAAAGTTGCGCATGTCGTTCAATTCGGCTTCGGTCTTGACTTGATACGAATCCAAAAGGATGCCGGTGGCCAATTCCGCGGCTACATATTGAGGGATGCCGAACCGGAGCGGAAAGCCCTCGATATAGGCGCCGGAACGTTGTGCGAGACCTACGACGACATCGAGCGTGGATGTCATCATCGGAATGTTTCGAAGCGGGACCAAGAGCGTCTTCATTTTGAACCCCCGGTGTTTGCGGTGAACATTGACGCAAGATGCCTAGTTTCGCTTGGGACGGCGTGCCACGCGTGCCGACGATACAAACTCCGCGAGAAAACGACCGGCGCGCAGATCACGTCGGAACTGCCGGCGGAATGGTGCCTCGACATCGGGTTCATCGTCGACGACATTATTTGACCGCTCAACTGCTGCCTCCGGTCTGCAATGGTGCCGCCAGCGTACGTGGCAGCGTAATGATGAATTCCGTATGATCGCCAGGCTCTGTATCGACCTCGATGCTGCCGCCATGTTGCTTCACAATGACGTCGTGGCAGATTGAAAGGCCAAGCCCGGTACCTTCACCTGCGGGCTTGGTGGTGAAGAATGGATTGAATATTTTCTCCCTCACGTCGGCCGGGATGCCCGTGCCATTATCGCGAATGCGGATTTCGACGGCGCCGCCGAGGTTTGTGGTCGTCGCGCGCAGCCTTGGCTCGAAGCCGTCGCCGGCGGCGTCCTTCTGCTTGCTAGCCGCGTAGAAGCCATTTGAAATGAGGTTGAGGAACACCCGTGTGATTTCCTGCGGATACAGCTCGATCGCCCCCGCACTGGGATCGAGATTCCTTTCGAGCTCGATGTTGAAACCCGCCTTTTCAGCGCGCGCTCCGTGATAGGCAAGGTTGAGACTTTCCTCAACGATGGCGTTGATGTCGGTCGAGCGGCGCTCGCCAGAACCCTCGCGCGAGTGCAGAAGCATATTCTTGACGATGGAATCGGCGCGCTTTCCGTGCTGCACGATTCTCTCCAGATTGCCTTGTAGCATGCGTATCAGCGCGTCGATGTCCTGCCTTGCTGCCTCGCCGAGAGCGGCCGAGCGCAGCCCGTCGCCGAGTTCGTCAATCAGCTCGGAGGAAAGCGCAGCGAAATTGTTGACGAAATTGAGCGGGTTCTTGATCTCATGTGCAATGCCGGCGGTGAGTTGCCCGAGCGAGGCAAGCTTCTCGGTCTGGATCAACCGATCCTGCGCGTTTCGCAATTCCTCGAGCGATCGCGACAACTCCATAGTGCGCTCGCGCAGTTCATTCAGCAGGCGTGCATTCTCGATCGCGATCACACCCTGGTGCGCGAAATTGGACACGAGCTCGATCTGCTTGTCCGTGAAGGGCTTAACTTCCTGGCGGAAGATCGCGATGGTGCCGATCAGTTCGTCTTCCTTGAGCATGGGCACGATGACGAGGGTCCTTGCGCCAGCAAGGTCGGCAAGCGCGCGAACGTCGGGGTTGCCTTCGATATAGGGCGGCTGCGTCCTGATATCGTCGATATGAACCGTCTGGTGAGTCTTCTCGACGGTGCAGAGCCCGCTCGCGGGATGCGGGCGAATGCTCTGGTGCAGCCGGGTCCCGATATAAGCTGGCGGCGCGTTGTGCAATGCGACCGTACGAAAGCCGCCTTCCTCGTAGAGATTCATGGTGCCGAAGCCGGCGCCGCAGATCCGTGTCGCATTCTCCAGCATCTTGTGGAAGACCGGAGTCAATGAGCCTGATGAAGCGCTTATGATTTCCAGCACCTCCGAGGTTGCGGTCTGCCGCTCCAGCGATTCGTTCAACTGCTCGAACAGGCGCGCATTGCCGATGGCGATAACAGCCTGATCTGCAAAAGTCTGGAGCAGGTTGATCTGCTTCTCGCCGAATGGACGAACCTCCGTGCGACGTAGCACGATCGCTCCCATGGCCTCGCCTTCGCGCAACAGCGGCACACTCAAAACGGTCCGAACGTTGGAGCGAAGCGCATATTCGCGTCCTGTCGGGAATTCCTCCCCTTCGGGCCCAAGCAGATCATGCACGTGAACGGTGCGGCGGTCGATAATGGCCCGGCCGCTGGGCGATTGCGCACTGATCGATCGTCGGCTCCACACGACGGGAACTCGACCATGGTGCGCCTGGACGAGGATATCGTCGCCGTCCCTCAGAACGACGAGCGCATCGTATGCCTCGCAAAGCCCGCATGCGCTTTCCACGATCGCTTTGAGCGCCGGACCGACTTCAGTCGGCGAGGAAGCGATAACCCTCAGGATATTGGCGCTGCCGGTCTGGTACGTCAGCGCCTCGGATAGATCCCGCGTCCTGCTTTGCAATTGTTCGAAGAGCCGTACATTCTCGATGGCGATCACGGCCTGGTCGGCAAACGTGGCGACCAACTCGATCTGCTTTTCCGTGAAGGGCTGCACGCGCTTGCGGGCGATCACGATCGCGCCGATCGGCTCATTCTCGCGCAGGAGGGGAACGCCGAGTGCCGTGCGCTGGCCAGCCATGGTGATGGACTCGTGCAGGCGGTATTCGGGATCTGCAGCGACGTCGAGGATTTGCACGGGACGACGCTCGAGAACGGTCCGACCTGTGACCGTGCTCCTGCCGGGGGCAACCGGGTGAGCCTGCAGAAACGCGATGTATTCCTCGGAAAACCCTACCGCTGCTCCGGCCTGATATTCATCGCCTTCGCGGCGCATGATGAATGCCATCTCCGCTTCGCACAGCCTTGCCGCCGAATCGACCAGCGTGTTGAGTACGGCTTGCAGATCGAAGGTCGAGCGGCTGATCACCTTCAGCACATCGGCAGTCGCGGTTTGCTGCTGGAGCGATTCGGCGAGATCGCGCGTCTTCGCTTGGACCTCATCGAACAGCCGGACGTTCTCTATGGCGATGACGGCCTGGTCGGCGAAGGTCTGCAGAAGTTGCACATGATGCGGAGCGAAGGTACCCGGCTCGGCTCGCGTTACGCTGATCATGCCGATCACCTCGCCGCCGGTCGCGAGCGGAACGAACAACATGCTGCGAAAGCCGCGGGCGCGGGCGATGAACTTGATGTCGTTTGTCAGCGCTTCGGTATCGGGGGTCGGCACCACCTTACCGGTCTGCGTCCTTGCAAAACTCTCGAAATCGGCAATCGGCCGCGGAAACATCTTCTTCAATGCTTCATCGGCGGCGGAATTCGTCGGCGTGAACGCCGCCAAGTGGGCGGAGCCGTCGATGAAGCGGAATACGGTCGTCGAAAAGCCGCCGAGCAAGGCATTGGCGCGCCTCGCGATTGCATCGAATACCGGTTTCACCTCGGATGGCGAGCCGGCAATGATCTTGAGAATGTCCGCGGTGGCGGCCTCGCGATCTTGTGCGGCGCGCAATTCGGCGAGGAGCCGCGCGTTCTCCTGCTGCAAATCCGCCACAACGTCCTGAGGAAGCGCGGCCATGGTGAAAATCCACGTCGCCAGCCGGTTCGCAGCCGACGTCAAAATCCAATCAAGAAAGCATCCGGAATTATTCCACCATCAGGTGCTTCCGACCAGACCTATCGTGAGTTGATTTTCACTCGATTACGCGTCAGTTCGCCTCCGCAATGTGGCGAAGCGGCGAGTTCCGCAAATTGCCGCTGCGGGCCGACTTGTTTTGTGCCGGAGCGGAGCGCGGCGTGATCGTCGGCCTGCTCGCTGCCGCGGTGGCCGTGAACGACGAGCAGTATCGGAAATGACGCGCGGGCGCGATACACTGCGCATAAGAGGTCAGGAGGAGCAGCGCATGGCGACCATATTCATCACGGGCAGCACCGACGGCCTCGGCCGGGCGGCGGCGCAATCACTCCTCGATCAAGGTCACCGCGTGGTGCTGCACGCGCGTTCGGCGGATCGTGCCGTAGCGCTTGGCCAACTCACGTCGCGTGCCGCGGGGGTGGCGGTCGGCGATCTCAGAAGTGCGGCAGAGACGAGGAGCATCGCGGATCAGGTCAACGCGATCGGGCGCATGGATGCGGTCATCCACAATGCCGGCGTCTACACGCGGCCGAGCCGTGGCGCGACGCCGGAAGGCCATGCCGAGACCTTCGCCATCAACACGCTTGCGCCGTACATGCTGACGGCCTTGATCGAGCGGCCGGGCCGATTGGTCTATCTCAGCAGCGGACTGCACCGGGACGGAGAGGGTTCGCTCGGCGATCTCGACTGGAGGAAGCGGACTTGGGATGCGGCCAAGGCCTACGCCGAGAGCAAGCTGCACGTCGTCGCTCTGGCCTTCGCGCTGGCACGACGCTGGCCCGAGGTCCTGAGCAACGCCGTCGATCCCGGATGGGTCCGCACGAAGATGGGCGGCGCGGGCGCTCCGGTCGATATCGACACCGGACAACGAACCCAGACCTGGCTCGCGGTGAGCGAGGATTCCGCTGCCTTGGTCAGCGGACGCTACTGGCATCATCTCGCGCAGCAGCAGCCGGCCAGCGAGGCGGCCGATCGGAAATTTCAGGACCAGCTCATCGGTCAATTGAGCGAGCTGACGGGCGTCGAGCTGCCGGAGGTGTAACGCAGGATGTGATGAACACGAAACGCTGCAATGACGGAGGTGCGCTCCCTCTTCCGCAGGACTATCGCAAATGAGAGCTTTTCCGTGCGGCCATCCTTCGAGACGCCCGCTTGAGGCGGACTCCAATGAGATTGCTCCCGTCGATAGCGCCTTTTGCCGCGCGATCGTCGCCTGGCCCCGCGTCCCTACCCGATCGACAGGATCTCGATCTCCTGCGCGCCTGAGCCCACGACGTCTCCGACCGCCTTTGACATCAGCGACCTCGCAACCGGCGAGACGAACGAGATCGAGCCGGCCTTGGGATCAGCCTCGTCCTCACCGACGATACGGTAGGTCTGCACGCGGCCATCGGGGCGGCTGAAGGTCACGGTGCTGCCGAAGGCGACGATTTCGGTCGAGGTCGGATCGGGCATGACCTGAGCGGTGCGTAAGCGTTCGGTGAGATAGCGGACGTCGCGCAGCGGCACCGCCGACTGCCGGCGCTTCTCGTTGACGTCCTCGATGGCTTGCGCGGCTTCATAGGCCTGGCGCGCTTCGGCAAGCTGCGTCTGCAACGCCTTGAAGCCTGCCTCCGTGACGAGGTTCGGATGCGGTGAGATCGGGCGATCCGGCAACAGCGTCTCGGACGCGGTTTCGGCGCTTTCTTCCTTGGTGAAGGCGACGCTCAATTGAATATCCTGTCGAGCTGGTTGGATGGCGACGCCGTGTGCCGCCGCTGCCCGAGACTATATCTCAAGTTCGACGAAACGGCGGAGCTTGAAGACGAGGTCCGGAATCGCCTGGCGGAACCGGGTTGCGTTCTGGAAACTGGTCGAGAACGGCGCGAAGGTGAGCATGGCGTTCCAATTTCGATAGCCGTAGACCGTGACCGAGACGCCAGAGCTCGGGAAATCTTCCAGCTTGCGCAGCTCGCCGAGCACGAGATCGGCGATCGCCTCCGCCGGCAGCAGGCGCTTGCCGTCCCGCGTGGTCGCGATCTGCACAGGCGGCTCGACCGGTTTCGTGGCAGCCGGCGCGGCATCGGGCGCGTTCTCGGCTTTGGCCGCTGCCGGATCGGAGCTGGATGTCGGCCCCACTGCATCCGCCGGCACGATCGGCGGAACCTCGGCGGGCGGAGGCGGTGCAACACTGTCCGCGCGCTTGTTGCCTCCCAGGATGCTGCTGATCATGGCCACAAGGCCAGCATCCTTCACCTCGTCACTCATCATTCCCCCCGGCTTCGCCCTACTTTAGCACTGCTCTCGCAGACCGCCACCGCGGATGTGGGGCCGGAAGCCGCCCGGCCAAGACCGTCGTCGCACCACCGTCGATCCCGCTACTGCTTATCGAACGGAATGTATCGCTGATACTGCTTGGGCACTGAACTGCGGTAGCGCGCAGGCACGGTGCCGGTGTCGATCGAATGATCGATCTCCTGCTGCCGGGTCATCCTCTTCTTCGCCCGCTTCTTCGACGCGCTCTTCTTGGCGTCGGTCGGCTGGCTGGTATCGGTGGTCGCGCCCGGCGTGGTCGACGCGGCTGGCGCAGGGCTTGTCGCCGCAGGCGCGGTGGTCCCGCCGGCGGACGGAGTGGTCTGCGCCAGCACGAGCGACGATTGTGCAAGAAGCGCCAGCGCTGCGGTCGCACCGAGCAAATATGACCTTTGCATCAGAACCTCCAAATGACCTGACCCGAATGAGCAAAAGCGTAGGCCTCCGGGCATGGCGCGTGCAAGTCCGCAGACGGCAAATCCGTTCACGACAAGTCTGCACGATAGGCCGACAACCCGGTGGCGAACTGTGGCCGAGATCACATTGCTCGCCGCGGTTCGCATCATCATGCATGCGTGTTGAACGCGGCGGCCGCTGCGGACACCAAGACGAGCACGACGAAGTGTCGGACAAGTCCCGGAACACGTAGAATGAGCTGGTGTTCCTCATCCCCCGTTCTCGAAGGAGTCTGAAATGCGTCGCACCATCCTCACCCTGGCATCGCTCGCAGCGCTGATCGCCGTCGCATTGCCGGCGGCCCAGGCGCATCCTGCAAACGATCGATATTGCCTGCAGGGCCGCATGTGGGGCTATCCCGGCAACTGCCAGTTCGCGACCTATCAGCAGTGCCAGGCCTCCGCCTCCGGCACGTCGGCCTATTGCGGCATCAATCCGCGCTACGCGTTCGCGCCGCAGCGCTATTACTGACGTGACTGCGGCGTGCGCGCTGTCGCGCGCGCCGCCACAATCTTCCGGTGAAGACGATCGACCGAAAGCCCGGCGAGTCGTCACCGCATGAAGCTGCTTGCGCGCGGCGATGACGAGAATGTTATCCGTCATCGGTCCGGGAAGATTTTGCAAAGCGCCGCCGCAGCTTGCTCGCACCCCTCCGCTTCGGACAGCATCGACATCGCGCACAGTGTGAAGCGACGGCTTGTCGCACGCCGCAATCCCTGATCTAGCTTCGCCTGTATATTCTATTGCGAACAACTTTAGCTTTATTCGTGCCGTCGTGACTTTTCAGAGGAGGTGTTTTCAATGAGCAGCCGCCACGCAATTGTTCCGCGCGGATTGAACGCAACCCGTTCGCCGCTTTCGCAAGGCCGCTTCGGCCGCATGTTCCGCAAGCTCACCCCGGCAACGTTCGGCGTGAACGACGCCGACAATGTCGCGAACCTTTCGGCGCTCGCCGACAAGATGGTCGGCAAGTTCGACGCGCCCAAGGATGGACCGGACGCGGAGGAGAGCGGCATCCCCGCGCTCTACACCTATTTCGGCCAGTTCGTCGATCACGACATCACCTTCGATCCGGTCAGCTCGCTGACGAGGCAGCAGGATCCCGACGGGCTCGTCGACTTCCGCACGCCGTCCTTCGATCTGGACAACGTCTACGGCCGCGGGCCGAACGACCAGCCCTACATGTATGACGGCAACAAGTTCCGCGTCGGCGAGACGCTGAGCGGCGCGGGCGTGCCTGATGCCAACGACCTGCCGCGCTTCAAGGGCCGCGCGCTGATCGGCGATCCCCGCAACGACGAGAACAGCATCGTCTCGCAGTTCCAGGCCCTGATGCTGCGCTTCCACAACCGCATGGTCGACGACAATGACAGCCTGTCGTTCGAGGACGTGCAGCAGCGCGTCCGCTTCCATTATCAATACGTCGTGCTGAACGACTTCCTGCCGCGCATCGTTCACGCCAGCGTGCTGGACGAATTGAAGACCGCGGGCCGCTACGACCGCAGCAAGCTCGCCCACTACCACTGGAAGACCTATCCGTTCATGCCAGTCGAGTTCTCGGTCGCGGCCTACAGGCTCGGGCACTCCATGATCCGACCCGGCTACCGGCTGAACGATGCGGACAACATGCTGCTGCAAATCTTCCCCGATCCGAACAACCCCGACCAAAACGCGCTGACGGGGTTCCGCGCCATGGGCCCGGGGCGCGCCATCGACTGGGGCCGCTTCATCGATCTCGACACGCGCGCTTACGGCGTCGATGACGACGACACCAATCCCGAGAACAAGCGGCGGCTGCAGTTCGCCTATCGCATCGACGCATCGCTGGTGGACCCGCTGCGCAAGCTGCCGCCGGAGGTCGCATCCAATCCGGCGGCGCTGGCGCTGCGCAATCTCGAGCGCGGCTGGCGGCTCGGCCTGCCCTCGGGGCAAGCCGTCGCCAGGGCGATGAACGTGACGCCGCTGGCCGACGACCAGATCGTCATCGGCAAGGCCGTCGACGAGCCCGGCCCCGACGATCCGCAAACCAAGATCGCAAGCATTGCGAACGGCGTGTTTGCCGGCAATTGCCCGCTCTGGACCTACATCCTGGCCGAGGCGCGGCAGTTCCAAACCGCCGTGGCCATTCCCGCCACCGGCGCGCCGGCGGCCGGAATCAACACACCGCAGCTCGGCCCCGTCGGCGGTCGCATCGTGGCCGAGGTCTTCCTCGGCATGCTGTTCGGCGACAACTCCTCCGTGCTGTCACTTGACCCGCAATGGACGCCGGTGACGGGCCCCGGCTTCGCGTTGAAGGACCTCGTCGCCTACGCGCTCGGCCAGGGCGATCCGTTGCACTGAGCGCGCGTGCACAATGAAAGGCCGCTCGCATCGCGCGGGCGTCCTTTCGGCTGAAACTCATTGAAATGAGATTCGGCGAGCCGTCCCTGGTTCACCTCTCCCCGACGGGGAGAGGTGAAACCGTGCCCCGAGCGCGTATCGATTCAACCAAAACTCAGCGTCTAAAGCGCGATGAGATTTGGATGAATCGTCATCGCGCTTTAGCTTGTTGTTTACGCATGATCTTTCCGGAAAACCGCTTCGCACTTTTCCGGATCATGCTTCAATGCGCAGCCCCAAGACCACTCTCCGCAACCCGCGCTGCGAACCAGAGTGACAGCGGCTGATCGACAATGCCACTCACATAGACCTCCGACATGGTCACATGGTGCCTGTCCAGCACCAGGAGAACACCCATCCAGTAGGGAAACCAGACATGCACATCGGTCAGCGCCCGCAGCTTGTGCTGATCGTGATCGAGCGGCGTGTGATTGCTCGCCTTGCGGATCTCAAGCGCGAGCAGGTTGTTCGGGATCTCGCGCTGATGCACGACGACATCGGGATAGATCGACTTGCCGAGATGATCGTCGGTCGAGATGATGGTGCCGTGCGGCAGGTGCAGCGTGCGCTCGCCGAGCCGGTCGTAGTTGCAGTCGACTGACCAGCCCGGAAACTGCTTTTCCAGATGCACGGCGAAGCGGTGCGTCACTGCACGCTCGCCGGCGTCCTTCTCGAACAGGAAACCCTCGTAGGCGTAGACGTCCCTGAGCGCCGCGATCACCTTGTTCAGCTCGGTCTGCATCGTGCCTCCGGGCTCACGGCGCTCTGTCTGTTGGCGCCCTACATCTGGACTTCGATCAGCCGCGGGCCGGGCTCGGCGACGGCCTCAGCCAACGCCTTGTTGAACTCGTCGGCATTGGTGACGGCTCGGCCGGGCACGCCCATACCTTTGGCCAGCGCCACGAAATCCAGCGTCGGACGATCCAGGCGCAGCATGTCGTTGGCGCGCTGGCCGGGCTCGCCGGCGCCGACATTGTCGAACTCGCCGCGGAGGATCTGGTAGATGCGGTTGGCGAAGACGATGGTGACGATGTCGAGGTTCTCGCGCGCCTGCGTCCACAGCGACTGGATCGTGTACATCGCGCTGCCGTCGCCGACCATCGTGATCACCTTGCGGTCCGGGCAGGCGATCGCCGCGCCGATCGACAGCGGCGTCGAGAAGCCGATCGACCCGCCCATGTTCTGGAGCCAGTCGTGCGGGGCGGCCGCCGCCGTCGGCGGGAAGAAGCCGCGGCCGGTGGTCAGGGATTCGTCGACCATGATCGCATTCTCGGGGATCGCACAGGCAATGGCCTGCGCGATCGAGGCGAAGGTGAGCGCGCCGGTCGGCTTGACCAGCTCCTGCAAAGCCTGCGGCTTGACGTCCTTGGCGCTGGCCTTGACAGCGCCGGCAAGCGCTTCCAGCGCCGCGACCGAATTCTCGCCCCAGGAGGTCATGTGGTGCACTTCGCAGCCCTGGGGCTTGAGCATGCTCGGCTTGTTCGGATAGGCGAAGAACGCCACGGGATCATCGGACTCGACCAGCACGATGTGACGGAACCTGGCCAGCATGGGCAGCGCCTGGTCGATGACATAATGGATCCGGTCGATCGAGAAACGGCCGCGGCCGCGCGCCATCTTCGGACGGAAGGTCGGGCCCATCACGGTGCAACCGGTCTTGCCGGCGATGCGCTCGGCCAGCGCCAGACCCTGCTCGCTCAAGGCGCTGCCGGTCATCAGGAGCAGTGTGCCTTCGCCGTCGCCATGCAGGATTCTTGCGGCTAGGTCGACCGCCTGCGGCGAGTAGCTCGCGCGCTGCCGCTCGGCCGGAACCTCGGCGATGCCGTCGGCCTCGTTCCAGGCAGTGTCCGCGGGCAGGATCAGGGTCGCGATCTGCGGCGGCGCGCTTTTGGCGGCGGCAATGGCCGCGGCGCCGTCGGCGGCGACCGATTTGGCATCCGGCGAGGTGCGGACCCAGGATGACATCGGCCGGGCCAGGCCCTCGATGTCCGAGGTCAGCGGCGCGTTGTAGCCGATGTGGTAGACGGCGTGCTGGCCGACGATATTGACGATGCCGGAATTCGCCTTCTTGGCATTGTGCAGATTGGCAAGGCCGTTGGCGAGGCCGGGGCCGAGATGCAACAGGGTCGAGGCCGGCGCGCCCTTCATGCGGAAATAGCCGTCGGCGGCACCGGTCACCACGCCTTCGAACAGGCCGAGCACGCAGCGCATGCCGGGCACGCGGTCGAGCGCCGCGACAAAATGCATCTCGGAGGTGCCGGGGTTGGTGAAGCAGACGTCGACCCCACCCTTGACCATCGTCCGCACCAGGCTTTCCGCACCGTTCATTCTTTCTGCTCCCGTAACCGGCGATTTCGAGTGATCCATCCGACCAATCATTGTTCGCAGGCCCCGTCAAAGCAATAGCGGCCATCGCGGCCCTGCCCCGCGCGTGGATGAGCTGGTTTGGCTAACGCTTTCCGGCAAATTGGCGCGGTTGCCGATTTGGTAACGCCATTCGTTAAGCATGGCGCCCCTCACGGGGCCGTGGCTTGCGAAACCCTCGCGAATATGGCCTCTGGCCTTTGTTGAAGAGATTTTTTTCGGGGGAAACATGATCCGGTTTTTTGCCGCGCCGATCGCCGCTATCGTACTCTTGACCGCCGCGACCGGCGGCGTGCTCGCCGAGGAGTTCGACTCCCGGGACATCATGGGCGGCGGCCCGAACTTCTTCCGCGGCGGCGCGAGCCCGATCCCCCGTTCCACCGTCATCTATAACGGCAACTATGCGCCCGGCACGATCGTGGTGAACACCGCCGAACGCCGGCTGTATCTGGTGCTCCAGAACGGCCAGGCGCTGCGCTACGGCATCGGCGTCGGCCGCGATGGCTTCCGCTGGGGCGGGGTACACAAGATCACCGCCAAGAAGGAATGGCCGGACTGGACGCCGCCGTCGCAAATGCTGGCCCGCCGGCCCGACTTGCCGCGCCACATGAAGGGGGGCATCGAGAATCCGCTCGGCGCCCGCGCCATGTATCTCGGCTCGACGCTCTATCGCATCCACGGCTCCAACGAGCCGGAGACGATCGGCCAGGCCGTGTCCTCGGGCTGCTTCCGCATGACCAATGACGACGTCACCGACCTCTATAGCCGCGTCTCGGTCGGCACCACCGTGGTGGTGCTGAATAACTAACCGGCAGCCAGTCCGCAGGGTGGGCAAAGCCGGCGGATCGCGCGAACGCGGATCCGCCGTGTGCCCACCACTCTGGCGGCCGCGATTGCGGGCGCGTGTATTTGCGGTCTTGTGTGCGCGTCGCGAATACGGCAGCGTTGCACAACGATGAGCGCATTGGACCCGCCCTCGCCCGGCCTTCGCGTCGCCCTGCTGGCGCTCGCAACGTTCACCTGCGTGCCTGACACCGCTACCATGGCCGCGGGCGAACTGCCCGCGATCGCTTCACGCCAGCGCGCCGAGAAGAAGAGCTTCACCGACAACGAGATCGTCGAGGGTTTTTTCAAGACCGCGTTCGGCGCCGAATACCACCTGGCCGGCCGCGTCGACCGCATCCGCAAGTTCGACGGTCCGGTGCGCGTCTACGCCGAGAGCGACCGCGCCGACCGCAAGGCACAGCTCGCAAAAGTCGTGGCCGATATCGGCAAGCGCGTGCAGCATCTCGACATCGCGATGATCGACACCAATGAAGCGGCGAATGTACGGGTGAAGCTGGTGCGCGACCGTGATCTGTTCCGCACCATCTCGAGCTTCTACGGCGTGGAGAAGGCGCGCGAGATCCGCTCCTCGCTCGATCCGCAATGCCTGTCCGGATTCCGCAAGAACGACAATTTCGAGATCGAGCATTCCGACGTCATCCTCACCGTCGACAACGGCGATTTCGTCTTCCTCGACTGCGCCTATGAGGAGCTCCTGCAATCGCTCGGGCCCATCAACGACACCGCGAGCGTGCCCTGGACCATGTTCAACGACAACGTCTCGATGGGCTATTTCGACGTCTACGACCAGTACCTCCTCAACCTGCTGTACGATCCCCGCATCAAGGCCGGCATGACCGTGGCAGAGGTCAAGGCCGTGCTGCCCGCCGTGCTCACCGACGTGCGCGCGTGGGTGAGGCAGGTGAATGATCTGAAGGAGTGAGGCGCTCTTCCCTCTCCCCTTCTTGTGCCTTCTTGTGGGAGAGGGTGGCTCGCCGCGTAGCGGCGAGGCGGCTGAGGGGTTGTCTCCGCAGACTCACTCTCAACTGAATTCGCGGATGGAACCCCTCATCCGGCGCTTCGCGCCACCTTCTCCCAGAAGGGGAGAAGGAAAAGCAGCACCTCTCCGCCCTATTGCACGAGATCCGCGACGGTGGTCGCGGCCTTCAGCCCGGTGCCGGTGAGGACTGCCACTGTGGTCTCGTTCGCCTTGATCAATCCGGCCGCGGACAGCTTTTCCAGCGCCGCGGCCGCGCTCGCGCTGGTCGGCTCGGCGAACAACCCCTGCCGCGCAAGACGGCGCAGGGCGGCGACGATCTCATCCTCGGCGAGCGCGACCGTGCCGCCGCCGCTTTCGCGCAAAGCGGCGATGATCTCGCGCAGGCGCAGGGGGTTCTTGATCGCGGTGCCTTCGGCGATGGTTTTACTGACCTCGCGCGCGACAGGCGTGTCGACGCCGGCCTGAAAACTCGCATCGATCGGCGAGCAGTTGAGCGGCTGCGCCGCGAACAGGCGCGGCAGCTTCGATATCTGCCCGGCTTTCAGGAGCTCGCGGAAGCCGAAGGCGCAGCCGAGCAGGCTGCTGCCGGCGCCGACGGGGACGATGATGTTGTCGGGGGCGCGGAAGCCGAGATCTTCCCAGATCTCGTAGGCGAGCGACTTGGTGCCTTCGAGGAAGAACGGCTGCCAGTTGTGGCTGGCATAAAACGTCTGACTCGACTGGCGGATGGCCTCGGCTTCCGACTCCTCGCGCGGCCCTTCGACGAGTTGCACCGTCGCGCCGTAAGCGCGGACCTGCGCGATCTTGGCCGGCGACGTCGAGGCCGGCGCCAGGATCTTCACGCGCATGCCGCCGGCGGCGCCCAACCCCGCCATCGACGAGCCGCCATTGCCGGATGAATCTTCCAGAATGGCTGAGATGCCGATCTGGCGCAGGAAGGACAGCATCACGGCAGAGCCGCGGTCCTTGAAGCTGCCGGTCGGGTTGAACCATTCGAGCTTGAAGAACGGGCGCAGCTCGCCCCAGCCCTGCTGGACCAGCGGCGTGCAGCCTTCGCCGAGCGTGATCGGCTGCTTGATCGCAACCGGCAGCGCCGCCCGGTAGCGCCAGAGCGAGCGCGTGCGACCTTCGATCTCCTCGCGCGAGATGCCGGTCCCCGGCGTCACCAGCAGTGGCGTGCGCTCGTCCGAGCACCAGCGCGGCTGGTCGAGCGGATAGAGCTGTCCGTTGCGGGGGTCGATATAGCTGGCGGTGGGCATTGGGGTCTCCAGGACAAGGACGAATGCGATTGGGCCAATGAGACCTTTAGTCCGGGATTCGACGCTGGCCGAGCGAAACGATGCATAGCCCCCTTGAAAAGATGAAATATAGAAATATTTCAATTGCTTAAGGCGATCGCGCCGGCAGATCGGCGAGCCCGGCCAGCGCGAGCGCCTGGCGCTGAAGGCGGACTCTGCAGGCCCATTGCTGTCGGGAATTTGGTGGCAAGCGGCCCTGCCCGCCCGGCACGATTAACTTGTCTGTCGTCGCTGGCCGCTACAATATATTGGATTGAGCTTGCGTCGCCGCCATGCTGCGCAAGCGAGCCAGGCCCGTCCGAGCGGCGGGCCGTTGGCTTTTTGGGAGCCTGGACATGAGCCGTGCAAACCGTACCGACCACATCCGCCTGACCTCCCATCCGGAGCCCGGCAGGAAGGCCGCCTTTCCGATCCATTGGGGTGCTGCGGACGCGCGCGCCCGTGGGCCAATCATAGGCACAGTGTCGCGCGCCGGGGATCGCAACGTGATCGGCAGCCATGGCGGGTCCTACGCGATGTACCGCGCGCTCGCCGTCTCCGCCGGCGCGCTCGATCCCATCAGGCGCCCTGACCTGACCAACACTTTTCCGGCCGCAATCATCGGGCCGTTCGAGCAATGGCGCGATCCCACCAAGATCGTTGCGCTCGATCCCTGGGGGCATCTCGTCGCCGAAAACTTCCGCCAGGAGATCGCCGAAGGCGTCGACATTCGCCCCAACATCGCGGTGACGCGGGCGCGGCTGGACCTGCCGGAGATCCGCGAGGCGCTGACCGCAAAACGGCTGCGCGCCGACGGCGAGGTGGTGCATGCCAATGGCAGCGTGTCGGTGGTGAAGATCGCGATCGATCCGGTCTGGTATCTGCCCGGCCTTGCGGCCCGCTTCGGCACCGGCGAGACCGAGTTGCGCCGCACGCTGTTCGAGCAGACTGCCGGCATGTTCCCCGAGCTCGTGACGCGTCCGGACTTGAAAGTGTTTTTGCCGCCGATCGGCGGCACCACCGTCTACCTGTTCGGCGATGTGACAAAATTGCCGGACCATCGCACCAAGATCACCTGCCGCGTGCATGACGAGTGCAACGGCTCCGACGTGTTCGGCTCCGACATCTGCACCTGCCGTCCCTACCTCATCCACGGCATCGAGGAATCCGCGCGCGGCGCGCAGGAGGGCGGGCTCGGGCTCGTCGTCTACAACCGCAAAGAGGGCCGCGCGCTCGGCGAGGTCACCAAATTCCTGGTCTACAACGCGCGCAAGCGCCAGGAGGACGGTGATGCCGCCGCGGCCTATTTTGAACGCACCGAATGCGTCGCCGGCGTGCAGGATGCGCGCTTCCAGCAATTGATGCCCGACACCATCCACTGGCTGGGCCTGAAGCGCATCGACCGCTTCCTGTCGATGAGCGACATGAAATACGACGCGCTGACCTCGCAAGGTATCGACATCGTCGAGCGCGTGCCGATCCCGCCGGAGCTGATTCCGGCCGACGCCTATGTCGAGATCGCCGCGAAGAAGGCCGCTGGCTACTACTCGACCGACATCGCGCCGGAGAAGGACATCGATGGCGTGGTCGGCCGTTCGCTGGAAAAATACTGATCGCGTGATGGCGGACGCTTTGGAATTGCAGGCACGCTCGCTACTCTCCGCAAACGCGGTGCGCGCGCGGGCGGGGCAGATGCTCGAGCTTGGCCTCGCCGGCGGACTCCAGCATTTCACGATCGACCTCGACCGCATGGATGGCGTCGCGGACGCCGTGCTCGCGGTGACGCGAACAGCCTATCCGACGCTGGACATTCCGTTCCATGCGCGCTGGCGCCACTTTGTGCTCGGCGGCGTCGATCGCTGGGCGCAGCTTGCCGGGGCAGCATCATGGCCCGATCGCGCCGCGCGGGCGCGCTCCGAATTCGATCTTGCGATCGTCAGCGTGCTGCTCGATGCCGGCGCGGGTGCGGCGTGGCGCTATCGCGACGCGCTGACCGGCAAAAGCATCGGCCGCTCCGAGGGGCTCGCCATCGCAAGCCTCGACATGTTTGCAGACGGGCTCTTTTCGCGCGATGCGCGGACGCCGTTCAGGGTCGACGCGGAGGTGCTCGCGAAACTGCCCCTCACCTCACTCACATCCGCTTTCCAAGTGACGGACGCCAATCCATTGCTCGGCCTGGAGGGGCGCACCGATCTGCTGCGTCATCTGGGCAAGCTGGTAGCAGAGCGCGCGGACGTGTTCGGCCTGCACGACACGCCGCGGCCGGGCGGCCTGTTCGATCACATCGCGGCGCAAGCCGTCGGCGGTGCCGTCGCTGCGCCCGCCATTCTGTCGGCGGTGCTGAACCAGCTCGGTCTGATCTGGCCGTCACGGCTCGAGGTCGCGGGCGTCCCGCTCGGCGATTGCTGGCGCCATCCGGCGATCAAGGCGGACGACGAAACGGCCGGGCTCGTGCCGCTGCACAAGCTGTCGCAATGGCTGAGCTATTCGCTGATCGAGCCGCTGCAGCGCGCCGGATTTGCCGTCACCGACATCGACGGGCTGACCGGCCTTGCCGAATACCGCAATGGCGGCCTGTTCGTCGATCACGAGGTGCTACGCCTGCGCGATGCCGCGGATGCCGAGCGTGCGCATACGGTGGATTCATTGCTCGTCGTGGAATGGCGCGCGCTGACGGTTGCGCTGCTGGATCGTCTTGCCGAACTGGTGCGCGCCAAGCTCGGTCGCACCCCTGAAACCTTGCCACTCGCCAGTATTTTGGAAGGCGGCAGCTGGGCCGCGGGGCGCGCCATCGCATTTGCGCGCCGCCCCGATGGTTCGCCGCCGCTCAAGGTGATCAGCGACGGGACTGTGTTTTAAACCTTCTCCCCCTGTGGGAGAGGGTGGCTTCGCGAAAGCGAAGCCGGATGAGGGGTATGTCTCCGGGGGCACATCTCTCATTTGGAGTTCGCGGAAAGATACCCCTCATCCGGCGCTTGCGCGCCGCCTCATCCCACAAGGGGAGAAGGAAGAAAGGCATCTCGATCATGGAAGGCGTCACGATCGTCGATCATCCGCTGGTGCAGCACAAGCTGACGCTGGTGCGCGACAAGTCCATCTCGACCAAGTCGTTTCGAGAGCTGATCAAGGAGATCGGCATGCTCTTGTGCTACGAAGTGACGCGCGACCTGCCGCTCGCCGACACCGTCATCGAGACGCCGCTGTCGACGATGCACTCGGCCAAGATCGCCGGCAAGAAGCTGGTGTTCGTGCCGATGCTGCGCGCCGGCACCACCTTCGTCGACGGCATGATGGACCTAGTGCCGACCGCGCGCGTCGCTCATATCGGACTCTATCGCGAGCCGCACAGCTTTGCCGCGGTGGAGTATTTCTTCAAATCGCCGTCGGATCTCGGCGAGCGTCTCGCCATCGTGGTGACGCCTGTCGTCGCCACGGCCAACACGGCTGTCGCCGCCATCGACCGGCTGAAGGAGCGCGGCGCCAGGGACATTCGCCTGGCCTGCCTGATCGCAGCGCCGGAAGGGCTGGAACGGCTGCGTGGATTGCATCCCGATGTGCCGATCTGGACAGCCGCGGTGGACGAAGGTCTCGACGAGAACGGCTTCATCCTTCCGGGCCTCGGCGACGCCGGCGACCGCGCCTACGGGACGCGATAGCTAAACTTTCCCGCTGCCGCAAATGCCCTTCAGCGCCCGCCACTCCTTGTCAGTCAGCAGCGGCGGGCCGCTGGCGGGCCGATCCTCTCTGCTCATGCGCTTGAGGCGGTCCTCGGTCAGCGGGTGGCTGGCGAGGATCGTCGTGAGCGTGGAGCCGCCTTCCTTACCGGTGATGCGGAACATCAATTCGGCCGCGGGCTTCGGCGAGCGGCCGAGCGCATGCATGATCTCGATCGCAAACGTATCCGCGGCAGCCTCGGCCTCGCGCGAATAGGAGGCCTCGACCAGGCTGCGCGACGCGAAGATCACGGCCGACGAGCCGGTGACGTCGCCGAACAAGAGTCCGATCAGGAACGAGGTGCCGCCGTTGTAGAGCAGGCCGCGCATGTTGTCGTGATGCTTGAGATGTCCGAGCTCGTGGGCGAGGATGCCGGCGAGCTCGTCAGGGCTCTCGGCCTTGTCGAGCAGGCCCTTCAGCACGAACACCTTGCCGCCCGGCAGCGCGAACGCGTTCGGCACCGCGGTCGGCAGCACGCCGGCCGTCATGGAATCGTCGTCGAGGCCGGCCGCATCGCGCAGGCGGTTGACGAGCCTGGTGAAGGCCGCCTTGCCCGCGGGATCTTCGCACACACCGCGGCCGAAGATGGCCTTCATCTGCACTTCGGCGGCGTCGCCGATGCGCCGTTCGACGGGTTTCGGCACCAGCGGAGCGAGACGGTCGGCGGCGAGCGGCACGCCGAACAGCACGACGCAGACGATGGAGACGGCGGCGGCGACCGACCAGCCGACGATCTTTGCAATGCCGCGGCGCGACGTCTGATGTTCGTCGAGACGCATGCAGCGGGCGGTCACGTCGGCGGCGAGGGCGGCGTCGCGGATCTCGAGCCGCGCCAGCGGCGGTGCCGACGTCGAGGCCAGCCGCAAAACGCCAGCCGGGCTATCGGCGCGGCGAATGTTGGCGTAGGCCCAGCGCACGTGCGCTCCGTCCTCCTCGACGATTTCGAGCCCATCAGCCAGGGTCAGCATCACCTGCCGTTTGCGGCTCGACACGCCGTCGAAGAAGATGGTCGGCTTCCTAGATTGTGCCGGCGCCTCGGCAAACACATCCGTCACAGCTCAGAATCCCGCAACATCAAGCCCGTCGGCAAAACCTTCGCCGAGCGCGCTTGCAAGCTGACCGCTGCCGCGCACATCCGCCGCAGCCCCGATATTGTGCACCTCGACGGTTTCCAGAACCTTGGCCCAGAGATCGCGCTGGAGATAGACGCGCATGACGATGTTGGCGCCGAGCGCAAGGGCGAAATAGCCGATAACCGTCACCACCAGCATCGGGATGTTCACCCCAGGCGCGGCGCCCTGCGCCGACGGCGCGAGGTCAAGCTTGACGGTGATCGCGATGGCAGCACCGAGATAGGCGCCGTATATGATCGTCAGCAACAACCACCAGCCGATCACTTTCCAGTACAGGCCGTAGAATGCGTGGTGCGGCAAATCCGAGGACAGGCCGACGTCGCCGATGCGGATGCCGTTGAGCCACCAGCGCCACTCGCGCGCCTTGAACTCGGCATAGAGGAACGGCGCAGCCGGGAAGAAGAGCAGCGCGAGCGGCGTGAGAAGCCACAGCCACCAGCCGCGCTTGAAGAACTCCCAGCCATCGCCGTCGAAATCGCCCTGCAGATCGCCGAAATGCGTGTGCTGCATCTTGTAGCGCTCCAGCGACGCCTCCCGCCAAGGCAGCGCCAGACCGAGCGTGAGGAACATCAGCAGGCCCCAGGCCATCGCGCGGGACGAATAGGCCCAGCCGGAGCCGTCCATCCAGAAACGCACGCCGCGCCAGACCGTGCGCGTCAGCCGATAGCGCCGCGCGCGATAGATCGCGAACTGGCCGAACGCGTAAAACGAGACGAACAGCGGCGTCGAGGCAAAACCCTTCCAGCGCTCGAACTCGATGCCGACGAGGAAATAGACGACGTAGATCGGCACCAGAATCGCGAGCGCGACAAGGAAGCCGAACAGAAGTTCCCTGGCCCGCCCGGTGTATTCGGCGGCGTCGCCGTCGATCGCAGTGTTCGACCACAGGTGACGGCGGATGTCGGTGACCAGCCAAAACCGGTAGAAGCCGAAGGTAATGAGCTCCAGCATGGCACCCTTCGTTACCAATTTGCGGAACTCAGAGCGATTGCCGGTGAAATCGACTCGCGTTGGCGGCAGAGGCGGCGGCAACGGTTCGGAGCCGATGGGCACCCATTGCATGTCGTTCACGGCGGCAAGCTCGGGATGCGGGCCTGATCCGATCAAACTATAGATCAAAGGTTAGTCGATCCCCAAGATCGTCGGGTTCGATTTGCCTCGATTCCAGTCGATTTCTTGCAGGATTCCTCGGCCAAGGGCGTGCGGGAGATCACGCTGGCGAATCCCCCTGCGGTCCAGGTCGCCTCTCGCAAGGGTTGGGTGTGGCAAAACTCTCCCTTGCTCCGACGCAGGCGACCGGCTGTAATTGCAAATCAAATACCGCAGCGCAGAATTCAAAAATGACGTGCGGAGAACCCAGGGAGAACGGTCATGCATGGGACCATCGAGAGCGCGTCCAAGCTCGACGCACTTCGCGAGCGCGCGTCGACATTGCCGCTGGAGCAATTCGATCCGGGTGACCCCGAATTGTTCAGGACGGATACGTTCTGGCCGTATTTCGATCGCCTGCGCCGCGAAGATCCCGTGCATTACTGCAAGGACTCGATGTTCGGCCCGTACTGGTCGGTGACGCGCTACAACGACATCATGGAGATCGAGACCAACCATGCGGTGTTCTCCTCGGCCTCCGCGCTCGGCGGCATCACCATCCGCGACATCGATCCGGATCTGCGCCGCGAGAGCTTCATCTCGATGGACCCGCCGCGCCATGCGGCGCAGCGCAAGACCGTGGCGCCGATGTTCACGCCGACGCATCTGGACAACCTCGCCATCAACATCCGCAAGCGCTCGGCCGAGTGCCTGGACAACCTGCCCCGCGGCGAGGTGTTCGACTGGGTCGACCGCGTCTCGATCGAGCTCACCACGCAGATGCTCGCGGTGCTGTTCGACTTCCCCTGGGAGGACCGCCGCAAGCTGACGCGCTGGTCGGACATCGCCACCACCATTCCCGGGCCCGAGGGTCTCGTCGCGACCGAGGACGAGCGGCAGGCCGAGCTGACCGAGTGCGCGCAGTATTTCTCGCGTTTGTGGAAGGAGCGCATCGCGCAGCCGCCGAAGAGCGATCTGCTCTCGATGATGGCGCATGGCGCCGCCACGCGTGACATGGACGCGAAGAACTTCCTCGGCAATCTCATCCTCTTGATCGTCGGCGGCAATGACACCACCCGCAACACCATGTCGGGTTCGATTCTCGCGCTGAGCCAGCATCCGGAGCAATACCGCAAGCTGTGCGACAATCCTGATCTGCTCGACAGCTTCGTGCCCGAGGTGATCCGCTGGCAGACGCCGCTGGCGCATATGCGGCGCACGGCGCTCTCCGACTTCGAGTTCCGCGGCAAGCAGATCAAGAAAGGTGACAAGGTCGTGATGTGGTACGTCTCGGGCAACCGCGACGAAGAGGCGATCGAAAAGCCTTACGATTTCATCATCGACCGTGCCCGCCCGCGCACGCATCTCTCCTTCGGCTTCGGCATCCACCGCTGCGTGGGCCTCAGGCTTGCTGAACTCCAGCTCAAGATTGTTTGGGAGGAGATCCTCAAGCGTTTCGACCATATTGATGTGGTCGGCGAGCCCAGGCGGGTCTATTCGAGCTTCGTGAAGGGGCTGGAGGCGTTGCCGGTGAAGATTGCGGCGTGAGAGAACTGAAAACTCCCTCTCCCCGTTCTTACGGGGGAAGGGTCGGGATGAGGGGCTCTTCTCCGCGAATACGCTGAGAGGCGGACTCGCAGAGAGTCCCCCTCACCCGGAGTGCATCTTCGATGGAGCCACGACCATGAACATCCAAGCGCCGGTTAAAGTGGACAAAGCCGAACGCCTGCGCAGGGCGCGCGAAGAGGCCTATGCGACGCCATTGTCGCAATTCCACCCCGGTGCGCCCAGGCTGTTCCAGGACGACACGCTGTGGCCCTGGTTCGAGCGGCTGCGCAAGGAAGAGCCGGTGCATTACTGCACCAACGCGCCGATCGAGCCGTACTGGTCGGTGGTCAAATACAACGACATCATGCATGTCGACACCAATCACGGCATCTTCTCCTCGGACTCGACGCTCGGCGGCATCTCGATCCGCGACGTGCCGGAAGGCTACGACTGGCCGAGCTTCATCGCGATGGACCAGCCCCGGCATTCGGCGCAGCGCAGGACGGTGTCGCCGATGTTCACCCCTCAGCATCTGGACGAGCTGGCAAAACTGATCCGCCAGCGCTCGCAGACCGTGCTGGACAATCTGCCGCGCAACGAGACCTTCAATTTCGTCGAGCGCGTCTCGATCGAGCTGACGACGCAGATGCTGGCCACCCTGTTCGACTTCCCCTGGGAGGAGCGGCGCAAGCTGACGCGCTGGTCCGACGTCTCCACTGCGCTGCCCAAGAGCGGCATCGTCGCCTCGGCCGAGGAACGCCGCCGCGAGATGGACGAGTGCTACGCCTACATGTCGAAGCTGTGGAACGAGCGCGTCAACTCCGAGCCGCGCAACGATCTACTGTCGCTGATGGCGCACAACCCGGCGACGCGCTACATGGATCCCGACAATCTCATGGGCAACATCATCCTGCTCATCGTCGGCGGCAATGACACTACGCGCAACACCATGACCGGCTCGGTGCTGGCGCTGAACGAGAACCCAGAGCAGTATGACAAGCTGCGGGCCAACCCGGCGCTGATCGATTCCATGGTGCCGGAGGTGATCCGCTGGCAGACGCCGCTGGCTCATATGCGGCGCACGGCGTTGCAGGATACCGAGATCGGCGGCAAGCAGATCAAGAAGGGCGACCGCGTCGTGATGTGGTACGTCTCCGGCAACCGCGATGACGAGATGTTCGAGAAGCCGAACGAGTTCATCATCGACCGCCCGCGCCCGCGCACCCACCTCTCCTTCGGCTTCGGCATCCACCGCTGCGTCGGCATGCGGCTCGCCGAACTGCAGCTCCGCATCGTCTGGGAGGAGATGCTGAAGCGGTTCGACCGCATCGAGGTGGTCGGCGAGCCCAAGCGAATCTATTCCAGCTTCATCAAGGGATATGAGGCGCTGCCGGTGAGGATTCCGGGGTAGGCTCCTCATCGGACTGCCTTGGGGCAAACCAGCCTCCTCAACCTCCGCTGTCATGCCCCGCGACGGCGGGGCATCCAGTACGCCGCGGCTTCTCGATTCTGGCCGCGCGGCCTCTGGAATACAGGATTGCCCGCCTTCGCGGGCAATGACGCCGAGGGTGAGATGGCGAGCGCGCTCCGAATGCTCCAGGAACTGGCGTCCCAGCTATAAAATTCCGGCATGTCAGCTCGCGCCAGATGCGAAGGCAAGGCGACGCCCAACTGTTCTACGACACGGCATCTAACTCAACTTGATGTCCCACACGCCGTCCTTGCGGCAGGCGGCGACCTCCTCGCGCAGGAGCGCGGTGATGGCGAGGGACGCCGTCGAGGCCGGGCGGTCGATTGGAGATGCGAAAATGAGCTCGCGCGTCATCGGCTTGGAGACGGGCGCGGTTTCCAGCCGCCCCTCCGCGACCTCGCCGTGGACGGAGGAGGGCGGCAGCAGCGCAAAGCCGAGCCCCTCTTCGACGAGGCTCGTCAGTACGCGGAAGGAGTCCGCCTCGAGCTGGACGTTGAGCTTGATCTTGCGCTGGGCGGCGGCGTGCTCGATCAGGGCGCGGAGGCCGTGGGAATGACTGGGCAACACCAGCCGCTGCCGCAAAAGCCAGCCGATGTCGACGCTCTTCTTGCGCGCAAGGCCGCAGCCGCGCGGGCCGACGGCGACGATGTTGTCGCGGCCCAAGCTCTGCACGGTGAGATGCAGATCAGCCGAGCGGCCGTAGAGGATGGCGAGATCCATTTCGCCGCGATGCAGCCATTCGACGAGATGGCCGCTGTAGCTCTCGACGATGCGCAGCGAGATGCCGGGAAACTTTTCGACGCAGCGCCGCGCAAAGCGCGCCGACAGCACGCAGCTCACGGTTGGAACGAGTCCGAGCACGACTTGCCCGGACGGCGGCCCTTTGGACGACTGGATGTCGTCGCGGATCTGGTCGATCTGCCGCACGATGCCGGAGGTGCGTGCCAGCAGCAGCCGCCCGGCCTCGGTCAGCACCATGCCGCGGCCGTTGCGGGTGAACAATTCGGTGCGCAGCTCGTGTTCCAGCAGCTTGATCTGCCGGCTGAGTGCCGGCTGCGCCACGCGCAGCGTGTCGGAGGCCTTGGACAGGCTGCCGAGCTCCGCCACGCAACTGAAGGTCCTGAGCTGCCGGAAATCCATGCTTGCCAATCCTGGAAGGCTACTCCATACGCTATAACAAATGAGCATAGGGGGCGGGCGTTGTTTTCACAACGCCAGGGGATTGGCCGGCGTTATCTTAACTGCCGCTAAGAATTGGAAACGCCATGAGTCAAGAACACCACACCGAAGATTACGCCGATATTCGCGAGGCCGTCGCAAAGCTCTGCGCGCAGTTTCCCGGCGAATATTGGCGCAAGCTCGATCGCGAGATGGCCTATCCCAAGGCGTTCGTGGATGCGCTGACCGAGGCCGGCTATCTCTCGGTGCTGATTCCGGAAGAGTATGGCGGCGCGGGGCTGAAGCTTTCGGCTGCGGCCGCGATCCTGGAAGAGATCCAGCGCGCCGGCTGCAATGGCGGCGGCTGTCATGCCCAGATGTACACGATGGGCACCGTGCTGCGGCACGGCAGTGCCGAGCAGAAGGCAAAGTACCTGCCGAAGGTCGCAAGCGGCGAATTGCGGCTGCAAGCCTTCGGCGTCACCGAGCCGACCAGCGGCACCGACACCTCCTCGCTCAAGACCTTCGCGCGCAAGGACGGCAACGACAGCTACATCGTCAACGGCCAGAAGATCTGGACCAGCCGCGCCGAGCATTCCGATCTGATGATCCTGCTGGCGCGCACCACGCCGAAGGAACAGGTCAAGAAGCGCACGGACGGCCTATCCGTGTTCATCGTCGACATGCGCGAGGCGAAGAACAATGGCCTCGAGATCCGCCCGATCCGCACCATGATGAACCACGCCACCACGGAGGTGTTCTTCACCGACATGAAGGTGCCGGCGGAGAATTTGATCGGCGAGGAAGGCAAGGGCTTTCGCTACATCCTCTCCGGCATGAATGCCGAGCGCATCCTGATCGCCGCCGAATGCGTCGGCGACGCCAAATGGTTCATCGCCAAGGCGACGAACTACGCCAAGGAGCGCAGCGTTTTCGGCCGGCCGATCGGGCAAAATCAGGGCATCCAGTTCCCGATCGCCAAGGCCTACGCCTCGATGCGCGCGGCCGAGCTGATGGTGAAGGAAGCCACGCGCAAATACGAGGCCGGGCTCGACTGCGGCGCGGAGGCCAACATGGCCAAAATGCTGGCGGCGGACGCGTCCTGGGAGGCGGCGAATGCCTGCATCCAGACCCATGGCGGCTTCGGCTTTGCCGAGGAATACGACGTCGAGCGCAAATTCCGCGAGACGCGGCTCTACCAGGTGGCGCCGATCTCGACCAATCTCGTGCTGTCCTACGTCGCCGAGCATGTGCTCGGCATGCCCCGCTCGTACTGAGGCAACATCATGGGAGCACTTGACGGGATCAGGGTGATTGCGGTCGAGCAGGCCGTGGCGGCACCGTTCTGCTCCTCGCGCCTGGCCGATGCCGGGGCGGAGGTGATCAAGATCGAGCGGCCCGAAGGCGATTTCGCCCGCGGCTATGATGCGGCGGCCAGGGGGCAGAGCAGCTATTTCGTCTGGCTCAACCGGGGCAAGCAGTCGGTCGTGGTCGACCTCACCACGAAGGAAGGCCGCGCCGAGCTGGAGACGCTGATCGCGAGCGCCGACGTGCTGATCCAGAACCTCAAGCCCGGCTCGATGGACAAGCTCGGCTTCTCGCGCGAGCGGCTGCTGAAGGATTATCCCAAGCTGATCTCGTGCACCATCACCGGCTATGGCGACGAGGGCCCCTACGCGCACCGCAAGGCCTATGATCTGTTGATCCAGGCCGAGAGCGGCCTTGCCTCGATTACCGGCAATCCCGACGGAGCCTCGCGCGTCGGCATGTCGATCGTCGACGTCGCAACCGGCGCGACGGCCCATGCGGCGATCCTGGAAGCGCTGATCGCGCGCGGCCGCACCGGCAAGGGCTGCGACATCCGCATCTCCATGTTCGACGTGATGGCGGATTGGTGCACCGTGCCGCTGCTCAATGCGGAGGCCGGCAATCCGCCCAAGCGCATGGGGCTGCGCCATCCCTCGATCGCTCCCTACGGCGTGTTCACCTCGAAGGACGGCAAGGACATTCTGATCTCGATCCAGAGCGAGCGCGAGTGGAAGACGCTATGCACAAAGGTGCTGGATCAGCCCGATTTGCCCGCCGATCCCCGCGTCGCCAACATGGTCGAGCGCGTGCGCAACCGCGACTTCACCGACAAGACCGTCGCCGACATCTTCGGCAGGATGACGCGCGACGAGCTCTTGAAGCGGCTGTCGGACGCCGACATTGCCTTCGCCGAGGTCAACACCATGGCCGACCTCACCAACCATCCGCATCTGCGCCGCATCGAGATCGATACGCCGAACGGCCGTGTCAGCTATCCTGCGCCGGCGCCGATCATCGTCGGCGAGACACGCAGCTATGGCGCCGTGCCCGCGATCGGCGAGAAACCAGCCAAGAAGTAACAGAGCGAGGCGTCATGACCGAAAAGCTCGACATCGATCATTTGCGGCAGTGGATCGGGCGCAGCACCGAGGCCACCGACATCGTCACCGCGCAGCTCGTCAAGGGCCTGCGCGCGACGCTGTTCCAGGACGTCGGCGAGCCCAAGACGGGCGATGCCGCACCCTTCACGGTGCACTGGTGCATGGCGCAGCCGGTGTTTCCGATGTCGATGCTCGGTCCCGACGGCCACCCGACCCGCGGCGGCTTCCTGCCGCCGGTGCCGCTGCCGCGCCGGATGTGGGCCGGCGGCGAGATCGAGTTCTTGCAGCCGCTGCGGGTCGGCGATGAATCGACGCGGACCTCGCGCATCGCCGACGTGCAGGTGAAGACGGGCTCGACCGGCACGCTTTGCTTCGTCTCGGTCGAGCACAGCATCTCCAGCCCACGCGGCATCGCCATCCGCGAGCGGCAGGACATCGTTTATCGCGAGATGACGAGCAGCGCGCCCGCGACGGCCAAGGCGCCGCCTCCGCCGCCCAGGGCACAGCATCGCGAGACCCACGTCTCCGATCCCGTGCTGCTGTTTCGTTATTCCGCGCTGACCTTCAACGGCCACCGCATCCATTACGACCGCGATTACGTCACCAGGGTCGAGGGCTATCCGGGCCTGATCTTCCACGGCCCGCTGCAGGCGGCACTGATCATCGAGATGGCCGCCAAGCTGCGCAGCGGCAGGGCGCCGAAGAAGTTCACCTATCGCGGGCTCCAGCCGCTGTTCGAGGGCACCGAGTTCTCCGTCAACGCCAACGAGACCGCTGATGGCATGGAACTGTGGACCGCGAACGCGGAAGGACAGCCGACGATGAAGGGCACGGCGGTGTGGTGATACGCTGCTGCCTCCTCCTCTATTGCGAGCGCAGCGAAGCAATCCAGAATCTTTCCGCGGTGACAGTCTGGATTGCTTCGTCGCATCAGCGCAAAATTGCAACGCAATCTTGTCGCGAGCTCCTCGCAATGACGGGTGAGGCTGCTACCTTCCATAAACAATAGGGACGGAAACCATGGCCAAGAACGGCAAGACCGGCAGCAAGTCCGTCACCGTGAAGCAGGCGACGCTCGACCTGTTGCGCTCGTTCGGCATCGACAGGGTGTTCGGCAACCCCGGTTCAACCGAGCTGCCGTTCCTCAGCGACTGGCCCGATGACATCGACTACGTGCTGGCGCTTCAGGAAGCCTCCGCGGTCGGCATGGCCGATGGCTACGCGCAGGCGACGCGCAATGCCGGATTCGTCAACCTGCATTCGGCGGCAGGCGTCGGCAACGCGCTCGGCAACATCTACACCGCGCACCGCAACCAGACGCCGCTCGTCATAACCGCAGGCCAGCAGGCTCGCTCGATCCTGCCGCTGCAGGCGTTCCTCTATGCCGAGCGCGCGTCGGAGTTTCCGCGCCCTTACGTCAAATACAGCGTCGAGCCGGCGCGGCCCGAGGACGTGCCGGCCGCGATCGCGCGGGCCTATTACACCGCGATGCAGCCGCCGTGCGGGCCAACCTTCGTGTCGATCCCGATCGACGACTGGGCGCACGCCACAACCCCGATCGAGGCGCGCAAGGTGAGCCGGGAGATCGGACCAGAGCCTGACGCGATGAGGGCGCTGGTCACAGCGCTCGGCTCCGCAAAGCACCCTGCCCTCGTCGTCGGCCCCGGCATCGACCGCGCCGGTGCGGTCGATCTGATGGTGCGTGTGGCCGAGAAGGCCAAGGCCAGCGTCTGGGTCAGCCCGTTCTCGGCGCGCTGTTCGTTCCCGGAGCGGCATCCGCAATTTGCGGGCTTCCTGCACGCTTCGCCGGCGCAGCTGTCCGACGCGCTGCGCGAGCACGACCTCGTCGTCGTGATCGGCGCGCCGGTGTTCACCTTCCATGTCGAGGGCCATGCCGCGATCTTCGACGGCGGTGCGACCATCTTCCAGATCACGGATGACGCGGATGCCGCCGCGGTGACACCGGTCGGCACCAGCATCATCGCCACGATGAAGCCGGCACTTTCGATGCTGCTCGACCTACTGCCGGAGAGCAAACGCGCGGCGCCAAAAGGCCGCACGCTGCCGCCGGCGCCGCAGGCTGCCGATCCGCTGCCGGTCGAATTCCTCTTGCACTCGCTGTCGTTGGCGATGCCGAAAGACGCATCACTCGTCGAGGAAGTGCCCTCGCACCGGCCGGCAATGCAAAAATTCCTGCCGATGCGCGGCCAGGACAGTTTCTACACCATGTCGAGCGGCGGGCTCGGCTATAGCCTGCCCGCTGCCGTCGGCATGGCGCTGGGCAAGCCGAAGCAGCGCACCGTCTGCCTGATCGGCGACGGCTCGGCGATGTATTCCATCCAGGCGCTGTGGACCGCCGTGCAACGAAAACTGCCGCTGACCGTCGTCGTCATCAACAATTCCGGCTACGGCGCGATGCGCTCGTTCAGCCAGGTGATGCAGGTGCGGGGCGTGCCAGGGCTGGAACTGCCGGGAATCGATTTCGTGCGGCTTGCCGAAGGCATGGGCTGCGATGCGGTGCGGGTGACGAAGGCTGCAGAGCTCGGCGAGGCGCTGAAGCGCGGCATGGCGTTCGAGGGCACGAGCCTTGTCGAGGTCGTCGTGGATTCCGCGGTGCCGGTGCTGTACGGGCAAAAGCACTGAGTTGTCATCCCGGCGAACGCCGGGACCCGTACCGCGTGATCTATCGATTCAGCGCAGGTATCAGTACCGTGGGACAGAACAACTATCTGTCTTCGCAAAATTACGTCCTGTGGTTATGGGTCCTGGCGTTCGCCGGGACGACATCGAGTTTGCCGTGCCACCGACCAACATACTACGACGCCAAAAATCCCCCGTCCGCCGCCAGAACGTGGCCGACCACATACGACGACGCATCCGACGACAGCCACACCACGGCTTCCGCGACTTCCTCCGGGCGGCCCATCCGCCGCAGCGGCAGGCCGGCGCCGACCGTTGCGACATCGCCGACGCCGGCGCGCAGCATCATGTCGGTGACGACGCGGCCGGGCGCGATCGCATTGATGCGGATGCCGCGCGGAGCGTTCTCCATCGCGGCCGAACGCGTCAGCGAGATCGCAGCGGCCTTGGAGGCCGAATAGAGCGAGAAGCCGGGATTGGGATTGCGCATGCCGCTGACCGAGGCGTTGACGACGATGCTGCCTCGGCCTTTCGCCAGCATCGCCGGCAATTGATGCCGCAAGCACAGGAACAGCGCGCGGACATTGGTGTCGAACACGCTGTCGTAGATATCGGTCCCCTGCTCTTCCAGCGGCGCGCGGCGCTCCTGGAACCCGGCATTGTTGAAGGCGACGTCGAGCCGGCCGCAGCGCTCGACGGCCGCGCGCACCAGCCGTGCGACGTCATCCTCCTGCGTGATATCGGTCTTGACCGGGACGGCCTCCACGCCGCGCTCGCGGCATGCTGAGGCGGTGGCGTCGATCTCGGCTTCGCGCCGGCCGGCGACGAAAATCGCTTCGGCTCCCTCGGCCGCCATCCTGAGCGCCGTGGCGCGGCCGATGCCGCTGCCGCCGCCCGTGACCAGGCAGACCTTGCCTGTCATCCGCATCCCGGTTGGCAACGTTCCGCTCATCGTCCACTCCAAAACGCTTGCGCGCGGCGTTGCGCGCATATAGTTGTATGATACAACTATATGCCGGGAGTCAAGGGATGGCCGAGCTTTCGCTGATCGACGACATCCGCACCGCCTCGCGCCTGATGGTGCGCGAGCTCGGTTTCATGGACGCGACGGTGGCGGCATCGGACTATCCGCCCTCGGCGGTCCACACCATCCTGGAGCTCGGCATCCGCGGCCCGATGACTTCGGGCGAACTCGGCGACTGCCTGCGCCTGGAGAAATCCAGCGTCAGCCGCCTGGTGCGCAAGCTGATCGATTGCGGCGAGCTGCGGGAGACCACAAATGAGCTTGATGCCCGCAGCAAGCTGCTATCGCTGACGGCGAAGGGCCGTCGCACGCTGGAGGCGCTGCACGCCTTCGGCCGTCAGCAGGTGCGCGGCGCACTGGCGGCGCTGACGCCAGCCGAGCAGCGCACCGTGCGCGAAGGCATGATGCTCTATGCGCGGGCGCTGCGGGCGAGCCGGATGGAGGATGAGGTCGTGGGCTAGCCACACTCTCCGTGCCATCGCCCGGCTTCCGGGCGATCTCGTACTCCGAGGCGTCAACGTTTCAAGCGATAGGTCGCGGCGTACTGGATGGCCCCCTTGCCGCCTTCGCTAAAGCTTCGGCGCCCCTGGGCCTCAACGCCGGCGAAGCCTTGGCGTAGCCGGGTCGCGGAGCATGACAACGTCAGGTGTGGCGGTCACTTGCCGAATTCCTCTCGCATCTTGGCCTGGATCTTGGCCATGCCGCCGATCCAGCGGTCGTAGTTCTCGGTCTTCTTGCGCATGTAGCCGAGCACCTGAGGGTGCGGCAGGATCAGGAATGTCTCCTGCTCGAGCCCGGCGAGCACGTCTTTCGCCACTTGCTCGGGCGTGAGATCGCCGTCGCCGGATTGCGGGCCCTTGGGGATGGAGCGCAGCATGTTGGTGTCGACGCCCTGCGGGCAGAGGATCGAGACCTTGATGTTGTGGGCCTTGTGCGAGATCGCGAGATTCTCGGCAAAGCCGACCGCGGCATGCTTGGTCGTCGAGTAAGCCGGGCTGCCGACCTGCGACAAGAGGCCCGCGGCCGAGATGGTATTGAGGAAATAGCCGCCGCCGCGGGCCCTCATACGGGGGACGAGATGCCGCGCCGCATAGACATGCGCCATGACGTGGATCGCCCAGCTGCGCTGCCAGGGTTCATCCGAGGCGCCCCCGGCATTTTCCGACATCGGATCGAAGCCGCCGCCGATGCCGGCGTTGGAGCAGAACAGTTCGATCGGGCCGAACTGCCGCTCGGTCTCCTCGATGACGTGGGCGATGTCCTTTTCCTGCGCGACGTCGCATTTGAAGGCGGCGCCATCGACCATGGCCGCGACCGCCCTCGCATTGGCGGCGTCCATGTCTGCGACGACGACCTTGGCCGCGCCCGCATTGTGAAAGGCCTCGCACAGCGCCTTGCCGATGCCATTTGCGCCGCCCGTGACGACCACGACCTTGCCGGTCACCTGCATGCGACGTCTCCTCTTGTCTTGTACCGCTTTGTATCGCGCCGCTCATTCCGCGTCGCGGGTCCTCGTCAGCTCAACACGAGGTCGAGCACCGCGGTATAATGGCATGCCGCGCCGGCCAAGACAAAGCCGTGCCAGATCGCATTCTGGAAGCGCAGCCGGCGCCAGGCGTGGAAGATCACGCCAAAGCTGTAGAGCAGGCCGCCCGCAAAGATGAAGCCGAGCGCCAGCGCAGGGAGAGCCCTGACCACGGCGTCGTAGAGCATGATGCCGCTCCAGCCCATCGCGAGGTAGATGCCGACCGCGACTCGGTCGAACCGGCCGGGATAGCGCAGCTTCAGCACGATCCCTGATATCGCCGCGCACCAGACGCCGGCGAGCAGCACCAGCGCGAACGCGCTGTCCTTGAGCTCCAGGATGAATGGCGTGTAGGTCGCCGCGATCAGCAGGTAGATCGCGGAATGGTCGAACCGCCGCAGCAGCCACTTGGCCGGCGACACCGGCCAGAGATTATAGGTCGCCGACAGCACCAGCATCGAGAGCAGACCAGCGACATAGATCGACACGCCGACGATGTCGGTGACATCGGAATAGACCGCCGCCAGCACCACCAGGACGGTCGCGGCGATGATGCCGGAGAGCACGCCGATCGCATGGATGATGCCGTCGGCGATCAGCTCGGCGCGGTCGTAGTTCCAGCCGATCGCGTCGGCTGCAGCGTGGACAGAATCGGACGCGAACTGTTTCATTTGGAAGACGGTCATGGCAATCCGCAAAGCGTGGCAATGCCCTCTTGCATGGGTCTTTCGGGATCGGCGTATCGTTCAAACGGCTGATTTGCCGACAAAGGCGGTGGAAGTATGAAAGCTTGATTTTCCTCAGGCAATTGCCACTTTTGTGACTAATCCGTTCTGCGTATCCCTCGCCCGAGATCCCCTCACGTTCATATGGCATTCAGTTTCCAGGATATGGTCGAGGAGGCGCGGCTGTCGGCGCGGGCGCTGATCGACTATGGCGAGCACTTCTTCAATCCGACGGTGCGGCTTGGTGTCACCGGCCTGTCGCGCGCCGGTAAGACCGTATTCATCACCGCGCTGATCCATGGGCTGACGCGCGGCGGCCGGTTTCCGGTGTTCGAAGCCTATGACTCGGGTCGGATCGCGCGGGCGCATCTGGCGCCGCAGCCTGATGATGCCGTGCCGCGCTTTGCCTATGAGAACCATCTGCGCGCGCTGGTCGAGGAACGGCGCTGGCCGAACTCGACCGTGGACATCAGCGAGCTCAGGCTCGTTATCAACTACCAGCGCCCGACCGGCGCCGATCGCACGCTGACGCTCGACATCGTCGACTATCCCGGCGAATGGCTGCTGGACCTGCCGCTGCTCCAGAAGAGCTACGAGCAATGGTCCGCCGAAAGCCTGGCGCTGTCGCGCGAAGCGCCGCGCGCGCATCTCGCGACCGAATGGCACACCCATCTCGCAACGCTCAAGCCCCAAGCGCGCGAGGACGAGCAGGCGACGCTGACGGCCGCAAAGCTCTTCACCGATTATCTGCGCGCCTGCCGCGACGAGCGGTTTGCGATGAGCCTGTTGCCGCCCGGCCGCTTCCTGATGCCCGGCAATCTCGCAGGCTCACCCGCGCTGACCTTTGCGCCGCTCGATGCGCCCGCCGGCGGGCAGGCGCCTGAGGGATCGCTATGGGCGATGATGGTGCGGCGCTTCGAAGCCTACAAGGACGTCGTGGTGCGGCCGTTCTTCCGCGATCATTTCGCGCGGCTCGATCGCCAGATCGTGCTGGCCGACGCGCTCGCCGCCTTCAACTCCGGCCCCGAGGCGCTGCACGACCTCGAGGCCGCGCTCGCCGGCATTCTCGACTGCTTCAACATCGGCCGCAGCACCTTGCTCTCCAGCCTGTTCCGGCCGCGCATCGACCGCATCCTGTTCGCGGCGACCAAGGCTGATCATCTGCATCATTCCAGTCACGACCGGCTCGAGGCCGTGCTGCGCCGCGCGGTCACCCGTGCCGTTGCGCGGGCGGAAAACACCGGCGCGGCGATCGACGTGGTGGCGCTCGCCGCCGTGCGTGCCACGCGCGAGGCGCAGGTGGCGCGTGGCCGGGATAAACTGCCGTCGATCCTGGGAACGCCGGCCGCGGGCGAAAGTGCCGGCGGCGAGTTCTTCGACGGCAACACGGAGGTTGCGACCTTTCCGGGTGATCTGCCCGACGATCCCGAGCCGCTGTTCCGCGGCACCGATGCGTTCCGCGGGCTCGCGACAGAGGCCGCCGAGAGGAGCGATTTCCGTTTCCTGCGCTTCCGCCCGCCGAAGCTCGAACGCGCGGGCAACGACGAGCCCGTGTTGCCACACATCCGCCTCGACCGTGCCTTGCAGTTCCTGATCGGAGACAAGCTCGCATGAACGACCGATCCCAGCCGCGGCGGCCGGCGACGTTCCGGCTCGACGATCCCGGCGTCCTCGTCACCGAGGCCGATGAAGCGGGACGGATCGGTCGCGACACGATCCAGATCACGCCGGAACCAGATCTCATGGCGCTGCCGGTGCCGGTTGAAGCTGCGCTGCCGGCGCGGCGCGGCGTTCCCTGGGGCACGCTGTTCTGGTCCGGCCTCGCAGGGCTGACGTTGCTCGGCACCGGGCTTGGCGTGATCCGTCTGATCGAGGATCTGTTTGCGCGCAGCGAAAGCCTCGGCTTCATCGGCCTTGCCTTCGCCTTCGTCACTGCGCTGGCGCTCGCCGTAGTGATCGGGCGCGAGGCGTTCGGGCTGGCCCGCCTCGCGACCATCGAGAAGCTGCATCAGCGCGCCGCCGCGGTGCTGGCCAGCGACGACCGGAAAGAGAGCCGCGTCATCGTGCAGGACCTGCTCAAGATCGCGCACCAGAACCCGCAGCTGGCGCGCGCCCGCGCCACGCTGGAAAGCCATGCCGGCGAGATCATCGACGGCGCCGACATGATCCGCCTCGCGGAGCGCGAGTTGATGTCATCGCTGGATGCCGAGGCGCGGCGGCTGGTCTCGTCAGCGGCACAAAAGGTCTCGATCGTCACGGCGGTCTCGCCCCGCGCCGCAATCGACGTGCTGTTCGTGTTCGTCGCCGCGCTGCGCCTGATCCGCCAACTCGCCTATCTCTATGGCGGTCGTCCCGGCGCACTCGGCATGATCCGCCTGCTCCGCCACGTCATCGCCCATCTCGCCATCACCGGCGGCATGGCCGCGAGCGACAGCCTGGTGCAGCAGATGCTCGGCCACGGCATCGCGGCGAAGCTGTCGCAGCGACTGGGTGAAGGCGTGCTGAACGGGCTGCTGACGGCGCGGCTGGGATTGGCCGCGATCGACGTGACGCGGCCGCTGCCGTTCGCGGCCTTGCCGCCGCCGAAACTGTCGGATCTGGCAACGGATCTCTTGCGGAAGAAGGACGGGGAAGAGTAGTTTCTTCGCGGCACGTGCTGGCTGCACCCTCTCCCCTTGCAAGAGGAGAAGGAAGTTCGGAGCATGCCGCGCTAAAGCATGATCCGGAAAAGTGCGAAGCGGTTTTCCGGAAAGATCATGCGTAAACAACAAGCTAAAGCGCGATGACGATTCATCCAAATCTCATCGCGCTTTAGGCGCGCTCCCGCTTTTCGGTTTCTCCCGCCAGCACCTTCCACTGGAATAGCGGCGAGTCCTTCGGCGGCGAGAGCTCCGGGGTCCAGCCGGTCAGCTTCTCCAGCACATAAGTGTCCATCACGAGGCCGCGCCAACGGCGCTCGACCTCGCCAAGTTGCTCGCGTTTCGCCGGGATACGCTCCCACAGCGACGAACGATCGTCCGGTTCGCGCCCGACATAGATCCCCGCATGTCCCCTGATCTTGTCCATGCCGGGATCGCGGAAATCCTGGAAGCGGCCGCGCTCGTTGAGCTCGATCACGGGCACACGGCCCCGGAACAACCAGCGCATCATGGCATAGGTGCGATAGTCGGTGGTCGCGATCCAGGTGGCGCCGGTCTCGTCGAGTGCAGCCTGCGCGCGCGCGGCGACCTGCTCGTAGCCGGCCTCGGCGCCGATCGGATCAATCTTGCCGAGCAGATTCCAGGGCGCGACGACGTAATAGAGAAACACGAGAACGACGAAAGCGATGCCCGAGACGATCGCCGTGTTGACCCAGACCAGTGTCGATTTGAGCATTCGGGCCGACCAGCCCTCTTTCGTCATCGTGGCGAGGTTCACCGCGGCGGCCGCAAAGCCCACCGGCCACATGAACATCGGCCAGGTGTCGCCGACGCGAAGTGTCAGCGATTTCACGAGGAAATAGAGAAACGGCACCAGCACCGCGGTGGACAAGAGGATCGCGACCGGCTCGCGCATGCGATAGCCGCGCCGCGCCGTCAACACCAGGCCCGTCAGCACCACCGGCAGCATGACAAAGCCGACCAGGCCGAATTGCAGGCCGATGTAGTCGCCGATCGTGCGCAGCGAGATGCCGTAACTGGCGGTGGCGCGCACGCCCTGGAAACGGAACGAGGCCCAGTCGTGCTGTGCGTTCCAGATCAGCACCGGCGAGAACGCGGCGATCGCGACCAGCATGGCGAGGTAAGGGTAGGGACTGCGCAACCAACGCCAGCGCCAGTCCGGCACCAGCAGGAAGGCAGCCACTGCGGGTGCGAACATGATCGCGGTGAATTTCGACAGCACCGAGAGGCCCGCGAACAGGCCGGCCGCGAGCCACCAGCGGCCATCGCCGCTCTGCGCCAGCCGCACCAGCGACCAAACCATCGCCATTGCACACGGAATCATCGCAACATCGGGCGCGACCTTGGCCATCAACAGGCCGTAATAGAGCGCAGCCTCCGGCATCAGCACGGCGACCACAATCGCACGCGTATCATGCGTGAGGCGGCGGACGAGGTCGCCGAGCAGCAGCTGCATCACCAGCATCGCGACGATGCCGCCGAAGCGAACGCCGAGAGTGGTGTCGCCAAAGATCGCGGTTCCGAAACGGATCAGCCAGGCGATTCCCGGGGGATGATCGAGGAAGCTGAGCGCAGCCTCCTTTGACCAGGTCCAGTAATAGGCTTCATCGGTGCGCAGCTCGATCGCGCAGGCATAGACGATGCGGAGCACGGTCATCGCGGCGATGATCACTGCCGCCATGACTAGAGGTCGGCGCGCGCCGCCGCGGAGGGGCTTGATGATGTCAGAGGCTGTCGTCACGGCCGCGCTTTTCGCCAACCTGGGAGGGGGAGTCAATGCGGGGAGCCCATTCGCGCTGTCGTCCCGGACAAGCGCGCGGAGCGAGCGCTTATCCGGGCCCCATAACCACAGCGAGGAGTTTGGCGAAGGCTCGCGGTTGCCAGCTCGCGCGCAAGCCGATCCTGTGGTTATGGGTCCTGGGTCGGCACGCGCCTGGGGCCCTCTTGTCCGGGACGACGGTGGCGGCTTGCCGCGCATGTGATCGGGCGAGCTGTCCGCGGGGGGAATTAAACGCTACGCTGGCTGTTCTTCTCGATGAACTGATACAACCGAATCATGGCCACCGCTCCCGTCCATATGCCCGAACTCGTCCGCGCGACCAGCGCGCGGCAGGTGCGGCTCATCTGCGGCATCATCCTGTTCTGTTATGTGGTCAGCCATTTCCTCAACCATGCGCTCGGCAACATCTCGGTCGATGCCATGGAGATCGGGGTCTACTACCACACCCTGTTCTGGCAGTTCCTGCCGGTCGCGATCGTGTTCTACACGGCCGCGCTGACCCATATGGGGCTCGGGATTTACGCGCTGTATCAGCGCCGGCAGTTCCGCTGGCGGACGATCGAGCCGCTGCAGCTCGTGCTGGGACTGAGCATTCCGGCTCTCGTGATGGCGCATGTGATCGGCGTGCGCCTCGGCCAGACGCTGTACGGACACCAGAAGCTCTATCCGCAGGAGCTCTACCTGTTCTTCGTCGCGGCGCCGGGCCGGCTCTGGCAGATGACGATCCTGCTTCTCATCGCCTGGGTGCACGGCTGCATCGGCATCTATTTCTGGCTTCGCCTCAAGCCGTTCTTCACGCGCGCGGCGCCCTATCTGCTCGCGGCCGCCGTGCTGATCCCGACGTTGTCGTTGCTCGGCATCTACCAGGGCGGCCGTAGCGTCGAACTCGAGGCCGACGACGGCGAATGGCGCACGCACAACCTCGCACGTCGCCAGGTCGGCAGCGTCGCGGAGGCCGACACGCTCGACCGCATCACCGGCGGCCTCACCGTCGGATATTTCGGGTTGCTGGGACTGGCGCTGGCGGCGCGCGGCGTGCGCGCCTGGCGCGAACGGCGCGGTGGCACGATTGTCCTGTCCTACGGCAATGGCAAGACGGTGCGCGTGCCAAAGGGTCTCTCCGTGCTGGAGGCGAGTCTGCGCCACAACGTGCCACATGCCAGCGTCTGCGGCGGCCGCGCCCGTTGCTCGACCTGCCGCATCCGCATCATCGGCGACCATGGCGCCCTGCCCCAGCCATCGCAGCGCGAGGCCTTCGTGCTCGCTCGCGTCGGCACCGCCGATCCGTCGATCCGACTTGCGTGCCAGCTGCGTCCGGACTGCGACCTCTCTTTCTTCCAGCTCTTCACGCCCCACACGCATGCGGCGGATGGACAGGCCTCGACGCCGGCGCGCATCGGCCAGGAACGCTATCTCGTCAGCCTGTTCGTGGACATGCGCGGCTCGACGCAGCTCGCCGAGAAGCGGCTGCCGTTCGACACGGTCTTCATCGTCAACCGCTTCCTCGGCGCGGTCTCGCAGGCCGTGATAGAGAGCGGCGGGCAGCCGAACCAGTTCGTCGGCGACGGCATGCTGGCGCTTTTCGGGCTGTCGGCCGATCCGCCGACCGCCTGCCGGCAGGCGCTGAAGGCTGCCAGCAGCATCGCGATGCATATCGACGAGCTCAACGCGCTCTTGAGCCACGATCTGCGCCAGCCGATCCGCTTCGGCATCGGCATCCATGGCGGCGAGGTCATCATCGGCGACATCGGCTATCGCGATCACATCGTCTTCACCGCGCTCGGCGATGCCGTCAACGTCGCCGCCCGCCTGCAGGACATGACCAAGACGCTGGCCTGCGAGGCCATCGTCTCGGAGGAGGTCCGCCGCACCGCGGACCTTGCAGGGGACGCCCTGCCGCAGCAGGAGGTCGCAATCCGCGGCCGCGACGAGCCGATGGCCGTCCGCGTGATCGCTGATGTGAGGGAGCTGGGGGCGCTGGTCGATGGACGCGAGCGCGTTGCGGCGTGAGGCGCGAGCCAAGCGACAGGTGCGCTCTGTCCCCCGCTTGCGGGGGAAGGTTGGGGAGAGGGTCTCTCCGCGACGGGACAATCCCCTAGAGGAAAGAGCCCTCACCCGGCGCTTTGCGCCGACCTCTCCCGCAAGCAGAAGAGGGCGAGCGCACCGCCGCTGCCGCCACGACTCGCCACTCTCTCCTCGCGCCGCGTAACACCGGCCTGCTGCAACGCAGCGGCATGGGCTTGCTGCGAAAGCACGAATTGACATCATCCAAATCGTTGCGACAGATGAGCACGGGTCTTACGGTGATGACCGCTGGTCCAACGAAAAGCTCCGGGAGGAGACCAGAATGTTCGATCGACGCGACCTGCTCAAAGGAGCGGGGCTTGCCGCGCTTGCGGCCACACTGAATTCCACCAAGGCGCTGGCACTCGACACCGTCACCCTGCCCTTCGCCAATGGCGAACGGCCGCTGGTGAAATATCCGCAGAAGCGGCCAATGATCGGCCTCACCAGCCGGCCGCCACAGCTCGAGACGCCGTTTGCGGTGTTCAATGACGGCCCGATCACGCCGAACAACGCGTTCTTCGTGCGCTATCACCTCTCCGACCTGCCCTACAATCTCGACCCCGACAAGTTCACGCTCGAGGTCAAGGGCAAGGTCGACAAGCCGCTGAAATTGTCGCTGAAAGACATCAGGAAGATGAAGGCGACGGAGATCGTCGCCGTCAACCAGTGCTCGGGCAACAGCCGCGGCTTCTTCGAGCCGCGCGTCGCCGGCGGCCAGCTCGCCAATGGCGCGATGGGCTGTGCGCGCTGGCGCGGCGTGCCGCTGAAGGCGGTGCTGGAGTTGGCGGGCGTTCAGACCGGCGCCAAGCAGGTGACGTTCAACGGCATGGACGGGCCGGTCAACGACAAGACGCCGGACTTCATCAAGGCCCTCGACATCGATCACGCCACCGACGGCGAGGTGATGCTGGCCTATGGCATGAACGGCGAGGACCTGCCGTTCCTCAACGGCTTCCCGCTGCGCCTGATCGTGCCCGGTTATTACGGCACCTACTGGGTCAAGCACCTCAACGAGATCACCGTCATCGACAACGTCTATGACGGCTTCTGGATGAAGTCGGCCTATCGCATCCCTGACACGCCCAACAACGCGGTCGAGCCGGGCACCGCGCCGAAGGCAACGATCCCGATCAACCGCTTCACCATCCGCTCCTTCATCACCAGCGTCCCCGATGGCGCCAAGCTGAAGGCGGGAGCGACCACCCTGCGCGGCATCGCCTTCGACGGCGGCAAGGGCATCAAGGAGGTCCAGGTCTCCACCGACGGCGGGCAGACTTGGGTGAGCGCAAAGCTCGGCAGGGACCTCGGCAAGTACGCCTTCCGCGAATGGAAGCTGCCGGTGAAGCTCGCGGCAGGCAGCCATGAGCTCAAGGTCCGCGCCACCGGCAATGGCGGCGAGACACAGCCGGATACGCCGCGCTGGAACCCGGCGGGTTATTTGCGCAATGTCGTCGAAACCGTCCGCGTGACGGTGGCCTGAAGGAGACTGATCATGCAGCGCACCGTTCTCCTCGCCATCGCGCTCACCCTCGCCGCGGCAGTGGGTTCAACGTTTGCCGCGCCGGTCAATTACAAGACCCCCGACGAGATCGCGGCGTTCAAGCCGGGGCCCAATCTCGAGGTCGTGCAGGGCAATTGCAGCGCCTGCCACTCGTCCGACTACATCGCCACGCAGCCGCCGATGAAGGACAAGAAGGGCTTCTGGCAGGCCGAGGTGACCAAGATGATCAAGGTCTATGGCGCACCGATCGACGATGCCGATGTCGGCAAGATCGTCGATTATCTGGCAGCGACGTATTGACGGTTGGTGAGACGCGTCTGGGCCATTTGACCGCGAAACGGGCAAAACCGGCAAAAACGCCGCGAAGTTGAGCGGAATTCGGCGAAATGCCGATGTGGTTTGAGCTACCAAGCCTGCCACATTCCGCGTATCCTGCTATGACCGAACCGGCTGGTTGGCGGGGACTGGCGGTTCGAGATCTCGGAGGAAGACCCGCGGAGAAGTCGTGATGGCTAAAGGTACGGTCAAGTGGTTCAACCCGACGAAGGGTTATGGATTTATCCAGCCTGCGTCGGGTGGCAAGGATGTGTTCGTGCATATCTCGGCGGTGCAGAAAGCCGGTCTGTCCACCCTCAACGAGGGACAGACGGTGGAATACGAAGAGATCGCAAACCGGGGCAAGACCTCCGCGGAGAACCTCAAAGTATAAGCCCGCGCAGCCTTTGCTGCCTCCCGGATCTGTCCGGGAGCGGGCCAAAAAATTTAAGAAGACGGCCGGTGCATTCGACGACAGGCGTTGCGATTGCACGAGGATGACTATTTTTCCTGCAAAGACCGCCTTTCCGACTACAGCAATGACAATCGCGACAGCACTGCGCTAACCCACCGGCAATGGTGCGTCGCGCTTGATCTCCTCCATCACCGCATAGGTCCGCGTCTCGCGCACGCCCGGCATCGACAGCAGGGTCTCGCCGAGAAAGCGTCGATAGGCGGTCATGTCCGCAAGCCGCGCCTTCACAAGATAGTCGAAGCCGCCGGCAACCATGTGACACTCCAGCACCTCGGGCGCGAGCTTCACCGCGCGCGCAAAGCGCTCGAAATTGTCGGGTGTGGTCTTGTCGAGCAGCACCTCGACGAACACGAGCAAGCCGAGGCCGAGCCGGTGCGGATTGAGCCGCGCGCCATAGCCCTCGACGAACCCCTCGCGCTGCAAGCGCTTCAGCCGCTCGCCGATCGAGGTCGGCGAGAGGCCAATGCGCTCGGCGAGCTCGACATTGGCGATGCGCCCGTCCTCTTGCAAAATCGAGAGGATTCTCCGGTCGATCCGATCAAGTTCCATATCTTACGAGGCTTAATGGTGAATGATCTTCATTTTCTAAGGCAAATCGGCTAAATTGTCTATCGAACTACGGTCATGCGGGCTTTATCCTGAATTTCAGCCACAGGACACGCCATGCCGAACATCCCGCCGCCCTTCACTGCTCCCTACGCCCCTGACGACGCCGACATTGCTGCGCGCCTGTTGCCATCGGCCCATCTGAGCCCTCCGCAGGATGCGCGGATCGACCGCGCCGCGACGCGGTTGATCGAGGCGATCCGCAAGCGCGACGACCGCCTCGGCGGGATCGAGGATATGCTGCGGGAGTTCGCGCTCTCGACCAAGGAGGGGCTCGCGCTGATGGTGCTGGCGGAAGCGCTGCTGCGCGTGCCCGATGCCCGGACCGCCGACCAGTTCATCGAGGACAAGCTCGGCGAGGGCGACTTCATCCACCACGAGACCAAGTCCACCGCGTTCCTGGTCAACGCCTCGGCCTGGGCGCTCGGCCTGTCGGCGCGGGTGATCCAGCCCGGCGAGACGCCCGACGGCACCATAGGCCGGCTGGTGAAGCGTCTGGGCGCACCGGCGGTGCGCACCGCCACGCGCCAGGCGATGCGGCTGATGGGCAATCATTTCGTGCTGGGCGAAACCATCGAGCAGGCGCTGGAGCGGGCCCGGCCGCGCTCGGGCCAGAAGCCGCGCTATTCCTTCGACATGCTTGGCGAAGGCGCGCGCACGGCGGCGGACGCCAGGCGCTATTTCGACGCCTATGCCAGTGCCATCGAGACGATCGGCAAAGCGGCTGGCAACCATCCCCTGCCCGACCGACCCGGGATCTCGGTAAAACTTTCGGCGCTGCATCCGCGCTTCGAGGCGATCAGCCGCGCGCGCGTAATGGCCGAACTGGTGCCGCAACTGCTGGACCTCGCGCAGCGCGCCAAAGCCCACGACCTCAACTTCACCGTCGACGCTGAGGAGGCCGACCGGCTGGAGCTGTCGCTCGACGTGATCGCAGCGACGCTCGCCGATGCCTCACTTGCCGGCTGGGACGGATTTGGCCTGGCGATCCAAGCCTATCAGAAGCGCGCCAGCGCGATGATCGACTATGTCGATGCGCTGGCGCGTGCGCATGACCGCAAGCTGATGGTCCGGCTGGTCAAGGGCGCCTATTGGGATACCGAGATCAAGCGCGCGCAGGAGCGCGGCCTCGACGGCTATCCCGTGTTCACGCGCAAGGCGATGACGGATCTCAACTACGTCGCCTGCGCCTCGAAACTCTTGAGCCTGCGGCCGCGCATCTTCCCGCAATTCGCCACCCACAATGCGCTGACGGTCGCGACCGTGCTGGAGCTTGCCGCTGACAGCGGCGGATTCGAATTCCAGCGCCTGCACGGCATGGGCGAAGCGCTCTACGAGCAGCTTGCCGAGGATCACCCAGACATCGCCTACCGCACCTATGCGCCCGTGGGCAGCCATCGCGACCTGCTCGCCTATCTGGTGCGACGGCTGCTGGAGAACGGCGCCAACTCCTCGTTCGTGGCGCAGGCCGCCGATTATCGCGTGCCGGTTTCGGCGCTGCTGCAGCGCCCGGCGGATGCCGTCGGCCGACCGCAACAGGCCGCTCATCCCAGGATTCCGTTGCCGGCAGATCTGTTCGCGCCGGAGCGGCGCAATTCGCGCGGCATCGAATTCGGTGAGCGTGCCGCGCTCGACCGGCTGCTGGCCGACGTCAAGGCGGAAGCAGCCGATCTCAAGTCCGTCACCAACGCGACGCCGGATCAGGCCAACGCGGCGGTAGCCGCTGCGCGCGCGGGCTTCGCCAGTTGGAGCCGGGCGCCGGCGGGCGCACGCGCGGCAGCGCTGGAGCAGGCCGCGCATCTGTTGGAGTGCCGGGGTGCCCGTTTCATCACGCTGTTGCAAAGCGAGGGCGGCAAGACGCTGGACGACGCGCTGTCGGAGCTGCGCGAGGCCGCGGACTTCTGCCGCTACTACGCCGCGCAGGGCCGCAAGCTGTTCGGGAACGATGCCGCCATGCCGGGCCCGACCGGCGAGAGCAACGCGCTTAGCCTGCGCGGCCGCGGCGTGTTCGTGGCGATCTCGCCGTGGAACTTTCCACTGGCGATCTTCCTCGGCCAGGTCACGGCGGCGCTGATGGCCGGCAACAGCGTGGTCGCAAAACCCGCCGAGCAGACCCCGCGCATCGCACATGAGGCCGTCGCGCTGCTGCACGAGGCCGGCATCCCCAGGAGCGCGCTGCATCTCGTCACCGGCGACGGCCGTATCGGGGCGGTGCTGACCGCACACCAGGACATCGCCGGCGTCGTCTTCACCGGTTCGACCGAGGTCGCCCGCAGCATCAATCGGACGCTCGCGGGCAAGGACGGGCCGATCGTGCCGCTGATCGCAGAGACCGGCGGCATCAACGCCATGATCGCGGACGCGACCGCACTGCCCGAGCAGGTCGCCGACGATGTCGTCACCTCCGCGTTCCGCTCCGCCGGCCAGCGCTGCTCGGCGCTGCGGCTCTTGTTCGTGCAGGAGGATGTCGCCGACCGCATGATCGAGATGATCGCGGGCGCCGCGCGCGAGCTCAAGATCGGCGATCCCTCTGACGTCGCGACGCATGTCGGGCCGGTGATCGACACGGAGGCAAAGCAGCGCCTCGATGCGCATATCGCGCGGATGAAGCGCGAGGCGCGGCTGCACTTTGCAGGCCAGGCGCCGGAGGGCTGCTTCGTCGCGCCGCACATCTTCGAGCTCAAGGAGGCCGGTCAGCTCACCGAGGAGGTCTTCGGGCCGATCCTGCATGTCGTGCGCTATCGCGCCGAGAACCTCGCGCGCGTGTTGCAGGCCATCGAGCGCACCGGCTACGGGCTCACCCTCGGCGTGCACTCCCGCATCGACGATACGGTCGAGGCCATCATCGACCGCGTCCACGTCGGCAACATCTACGTCAACCGCAACATGATCGGCGCCGTGGTCGGCGTGCAGCCGTTCGGCGGCAACGGACTGTCCGGAACCGGCCCCAAGGCCGGCGGCCCGCACTACCTCGCGCGCTTCGCCACCGAGCAGACGGTGACGATCAACACGGCTGCAGCGGGCGGCAATGCGGCACTGCTTGCGGGGGAGGAGTGAGGCCCTGCGCCCGGCGCCGTTGCATCCCGTCGAAACATCGGTCTAATGCTCCCATCACTGGCCTGCGCCAATTCCAGCGCGCGGGAAACAACAGGAGCGAGGGAGCAACGCCGCGATGGACAAGGGCATTTTTGCGGGGCTGAAGGTTCTGGACTGCGCGAGCTTCATCGCAGCGCCCGCGGCCGCGACCGTGCTGTCGGATTTCGGCGCCGATGTCATCAAGATCGAGCCGCCCGGCACCGGCGACCCCTACCGCAATCTGCCCAACCTGCCGGGTTATCCGACCGGCGAGCACAATTTCGCCTGGCTCTTGGAGGCTCGCAACAAGAAGAGCATCGCGCTCGACCTCGCAAAACCCCAGGCGCAGGCCGTGCTCTACAAGCTGGTGGCGGAAGCCGACGTCTTCATCACCAACATGCCGCCGCCGGTGCGCGCCAAGCTCGGCATCACCTACGACCATCTCGCCCATCTCAACGATCGGCTGATCTATGCCTCCTTCACCGGCTATGGCGAGAAGGGCGAGGAAGCCAACAAGCCCGGCTTCGACAGCAACGCCTATTGGGCGCGCTCCGGCCTGATGGACCTCGTCCGCGCCGACACCGACACCACGCCGGCGCGCTCGGTCGCCGGCATGGGCGATCATCCCTGCGCCATGGCGTTCTACGGGGCCATCGTCACTGCGCTCTATCAGCGCGAGAAGACCGGCAAGGGTTCACACGTCGCCTCCAACCTGATGGCGAACGGGGTGTGGGCGGCAAGCGTGCTGGCCCAGGCAAAGCTCTGCGGCTCCAAGTTCGGCGAGCGACGACCGCGCGAGCGCGCGCTCAATGCGGTCGCCAATCACTATCAGTGCAAGGACGGCCGCTGGCTGATCCTGTCGCTGCTGAACGAGGAGAAGCAGTTTCCGACGCTGGCGCGCTGCCTCAGGCGCGAGGATCTGATCGACGATCCCCGCTTCGCCACCAAGGCCGACCGCCACGCCCGCTCGGTCGAGCTGATCAAGATCCTGGACGAGACCTTCGCCACCAGGGATCTCGCCGAATGGCGCAAGATTCTCGACGGCAATGGCCTCGTGTTCGGTGTCGTCGCCATTCTGGACGACATCCCGAACGACAAGCAGATGCTCGACAACGAGGTGCTGGTGCCGTTCGAGAACGACACCATGCTGACCATCAACAGCCCGATCTGGATCGACGGCGCCAAGAAGGTGCAGCCGCGCAAGCCGCCCGCCGTCGGCGAGCACAGTGACGAGATCTTGCGCGAGGCGGGATACGACGAGGCGACGATCAAGACGCTGAGGTCGTCGGGGGCGGTTGGTTAGGAGCGCGTCGCTCCAACCCCGTCATTGCGAGCGCAGCGAAGCAAATCCAGAGTGTCTCCGCGGACGCATTGCTGGATTGCTTCGCTGCGCTCGCAATGACGGTGAGGGACTATCTCGCTATAACAATCGGCAACACACCGATGCCGCGAGGTCCCATGCCCAGCTACCGCCTGCACTACTTCCCTGAATCCGGCAACAGCTACAAGCTGGCGCTGATGCTCACGCTTTGCGGCGAGACGTTCGAGCCGGTCTGGACCGATTTCGCCGGCGGCGTTACGCGCACGGCGGAGTGGCGCCGGAACGTGAACGAGATGGGCGAGATTCCCGTGCTCGAGATCGACGGCGCGAAGATGACGCAGACCGCGCCGCTGCTGCTGAGACTGGCCGAGCAATACGGCCGCTTCGGCGCCGAGACGGAGGACGAGAAGTTCGAGCTGCTGCGCTGGCTGTTCTGGGACAACCACAAGCTCACCGGCTACATGGCGACCTATCGCTTCATGCGCGCCTTCACCGAAAAGAGCGATTCTCAGGTGCTGAAGCATTTTCGCCGGCGACTCGAGGATTTCCTCGGCATCCTCGACGGGCACCTCCAGCACAATGAATTCGCGATCGGTGCGAAGCCGACGGTCGCCGACATCTCGATGATGGCCTATCTGCACTATCCGAGCGACGAGCACGGCTTTGATTTCGCGCAGAGCCATCCGGCCGTTCATGCCTGGCTCGGCCGCATGGCCGCGCTGCCAGGCTGGAAGCCGGCCTATGAGCTATTGCCGGGCAAACGGATGACGAATTACGCGAAGTGAGGCTTCCTCTTTCCCCTCTCCCCGCATGCGGGCAGAGGCGAAGAAAAGCTACCTCAGCGACAGCCAGCCGAGCGTGAACAGGATCCCGCCGACGATGACGGCCAGCGCAACCGCCCAGGTGCTGACGCGGATGCTGCCGGTGATCTGCTTGGCTTCTTCATTCCGCGCAATCTCGCGATTGCGCTCCTTGTTGGCTTGCCTCGTATCCGCCATGAATCATCCGAATCGCTTCTAGTTCTATCTTGCGCGTGATCTTTTCGGAAAACCGCTACACACTTTGCACTGGCGCGACCCTCCGGGTCCGGATCACGCGCTAACGCGTCTTGATGAAGCACATGCCGATGCGGCGCGAGGCCGCGGCAGCCTGACAGGTGAGACCGTTAGCACAGCTCCATGACGTAAAACTCTCATCCTGCGTTCCCGATCCCGCGTCTTGCAGGGAACAATGCGCGCCCCAGCCGTCCTGATATTCGGTGCCGGCGAGCTCGCTTCCGCCGCGGGTCTGCGGCCGGCTGGCAAATCCGCGTGAGAAATCGGGGTGTTTTCCGGCCGCGAACGCGGTCAGGATGTCGCGGCGGCGGAGCTGATCGCCGAAGAAATGCGGCGAGGCCGGCACGATGGTGGAATTCGATGGCTTGTCAGCAAGCCAATCGACGCCCGGAAAATGGAATCCGCCGATGCCGCGGGTCTGATGGCAGCCGGCGCAGGTGACGTCGTTGAGACGGCGCTGGAAGCCTGCGACCGAGCGGACATTCTGCATGTCGACGCCGCGTGCCGCCGCCTGCTTCAGCGCGCTGACCACGTCATTGTCGGTGAAGACGCCATCGCCTTTGCCCTCTCCTTGCATCATGCCGAACTCCGGCTGCAAGGCCGAGGCATCGAGGCCGGCGGGGGTCGGTACCACCGCAGCCTTGGCCAGGAATTTCTCCGGGATCAGCACGGTGCCACGATCGAACTCGCGAAGATGATCGGGCGCGAGCAGCCAGGTCTTGAAGTCGCGCCGCAGCACGTCGTCAGCAAGAATCCGGTCGCGGTCGATCTGGTTCTCCAGTGTCGATTCCTCGAAGGTCTTGCTGGCAGCGTCGTACTTGAACACCTTGAGCAGATAGTCGGAGCGGAAATCGTGCAGCGCCGATTTCGGTGCGACCGAGACCTGAATGTTGGTCTCGATGCGGTCGAGCATGGCGTCGTGAGGCGGGAGGCGGCTGCCGATCAAATCTTGCCAGTCGGCATTGTCGAGCCAGCGCCGCGCGACATCGGCGCAGCTGATCGACTTGCCGTTCCCGTCCGTCTGGCGCACATCGCGCGCCTTCATCACGAGGTTGAACGTCATCGGCAGGCGCGTTGCGGTCTTGCCGCCATCGGGCCCGCTGTCGAAACGCGTCAGACGATAGATCAGCCGGATCTCGCCGCAGGACCCTTCAGAGACATAGGCACGGTCCATGCGATTGACGATCCCGGCCAGCACGAAGCGCGTGTCGTGCGATCTCAGATTGGCGAGGTCGAACAGTTGCGCATCAAAACCCTCGCCGACGCCGATGGTCTCGCCCGGATATGTCACCTTGTACCGCGCGATGTAGCGCTCGAACTCCGCATCGATAGCCGGCACGATCTCCTTCAGCTGCGGCAGAGACACGAACATCAGCTCGGTCGTGAGCGGGACGTCCGCGTTCCGCTCCGGCGATAGCAGACGTGGGATCGTCAGCGTATTGTTCTGGTCGAGCTTGCGCAGGAGATCGGGATCGGTGATCGCGATGCCGCGCGTCAGCGCAGTGTTCTCCGCTGCGAAGAGCGAAACGACACCGCCCAGCAATGCGACGGCAGCAACGAGAATTCGCAGCGCGCGGCTCATGCCTCAGGTAACACCGCGCAGGGACGCCTATTCAAGCAAAAAAGGCGCCTCACAGGGTGGTGAAGCGCCTCTGCGACGGTCGAATATCGAATGTTCAGCGCGCGACGATCAGGCCCCTGCTGGTGACGACCACCCAGCGGCCGTCCTGGCGGCGAATTGCATCGACGCGGCCGACCCCGGGTATGGGGTCGCCGGGATAGACCTCGTAGATGCCGTAGCGGCCCTCGATCAGCGCACCGCCGTTGCCGGCGTTGCGCAGCCGCCAGCCCTCGACCGTCGGGAGACGTCCAATCTCGGTCTTGGGCGCGGCGGGAGCGGGAGCCGGTGCGGCCGCAGCAGTCGCGAGCTGGGTCGGCGCGATCGAGCCGGTGGTCTCCTTGGCCGGTGCGGCCGTGGCTTGCGCAGGTGCGGCGGGCGGAGTCGCGCGGAGCTTGTCGACGGTCTCAGACAGCTTGGCGATCTTGGCCAGCGGCTCGGCCTGCGCCTTTTCGAGCTTGTCGAGGCGCTCGTTGGTCCGGCTCAACTGGCTGACTCCGGTCTTCGAGCTCTGCTCGACATTGGCCTTCAGTGCGACGAGATCGGCATCGATCCGGGCGACGGACGCATCCAGCGCGCTGGTATCGGCGACCTGTACTGGCGCCTGGGCCGGGGATGCGAAATGCATCATGCCGGCGGTCGCGAGCGCACCGCTGATCGCGCCGACGCCGGCGGCAATCGCCACCGCGGCAGCCATGGCCGAGAGGCGGCGCTTGCTACCGGTTTCGCGCGGCTCGTCCGCCTTCACATGCGGAGCGAACTCCTCGCGCTCCCAGGTGCGGTCGGCAGGCGACATGACGATGAGCTTGCCGAGCTTCGGCTCGGGATTGGCTTCGGTCTTAGCTTCGAACTTCGGCACCTCGATCCGCGGCGGCTCCACCTTCGGGGCTTCCGCCTTGACCGGATCCGGCTTGGGCGGCGCCTCGTGGTCGGGGGCAATCGAGGGGGCCTCGATACCGGCGGCAGCCTCGACGGCCTGCGGCGCTGCGGCGTCGACAGCACCGGAATCCTGGGCAGCCTGCTCGGGCAATGGTTCGCTCACGGCTCAAATACTCCAGTCTCGGTTGACCTTTTGGTAACTTTCATTGCTTGCGAAATCCTTACCTTCGGATCCGCTTACCGAAATTTTAGGAACTCATCCGGGGCCGAATTAGGCCGGGAAAATGGAACCGGTGTGGCGGGCGTGAAACAGTTTGTAATCGGGGCAAGATGAATGGCGGCGCAACGGCCGGGCCGTCGCGTTCGCGGCGCGCTGAAGAAGCGGGCGCTTCAGTGCGACGGCGAGAGAGTTAACGCGTCCGCTGCGTCCACATCGTCATTGCGTGTGGGGCGTCAGCCGGCATTCACATCACCACCGGCGCATCCGGCAGCTCGTTCGGATGCGGGCCGCCCGGCGGGAAATGGCGCGCCAGTTCGCGCGACACCGCCTCGATGCCGGCGATCACACCGCGTTCGAACTGGCCCGATCTGAAATCGGCCTCCATCGCCTGGCAGATGGTCTCCCAGCCCTCGGCGCCAACCTTCGCGTCGATGCCGCGGTCGGCGATGATCTCGACGTCGCGGTCGGCGAGCAGGAGATAGATGAGGACGCCGTTGTTGTGCGCGGTGTCCCAGATGCGCAAGTGCGAGAACACGTCGAGCGCACGCTCGCGCGCCGGCTGGTTGCGGAACAGGGGGCCGCCGTCGAGCGCGCCTTCGACCACGAAGCGGATCTGGCCGGAATGGGAGGCTTCGCCGCGCTCGATCGCCTGCTCGATGCGTTCGAGCACGGCTCGCGGAAAAATCTGCTTCGCCCGCCAATGATGCTGCACGAGATGTCGGGCAATGCGCTTGATGCTCATGACTGCTACCAGCTCCCCGAGGCGCCGCCGCCGCCGAAGCTGCCGCCTCCGCCGCTGAAACCGCCACCGTCGCTCGACGATGATCCGCTGCTCCAGCCGCCGGACGAGGAGCCGCTCGACCAGGAGCCGCCGCGCGAGCGGCCTGTCGCCGATCCCACCCCCAACAGATCCGCGATGAAGGTCAGGATGGCGCCGAGCACACCGGCGCCGAGGCCAATCACGGCAGACTCCAGCACGAACCAGGCGAGGACGCCGACGATGACTCCGGCCACCACCGAACCCAACAGACGCCCGAACATGGCGCGCAGAAATCCGCCCACGACGAGGGGGCCGAACAATACGAAGTAAAACAGCGGCTCGATGTCGTTCCAGCTGCCGAAATTCACGCTGCGCGAGGGCGTCGGCAGCGGCTCGCCGTCGATCACGCGGATCATGCGATCGACGCCCGCCGAGATGCCACCTGAAAAATCGCCGCTGCGAAATTTCGGCGTGATGTCCTCGTCGATGATGCGCCGCGAGGTGACATCGGTGAGCGCGCCTTCGAGGCCGTAGCCGACCTCGATGCGCAAATGCCGGTCGTTCTTGGCGACGACGAGGATCGCGCCGTCATCGACCTTCTTGCGCCCGATCTTCCAGACCTCCGCGACGCGGATCGAGAATTGCTCGATCGTTTCCGGCTCCGTCGTCGGCACGATCAGGACGGCGATCTGGCTGCCCTTGCGGTTCTCGAACTCGCGCAATTTTTGCGACAACGAGGCGATGTCGCTGCTGGAGAGCGTGCCGGTCTGATCGACGACGCGGCCGGTGAGTTGGGGGACGGCGACGTCGGCGCGGGTGGGGAATGCGAGGGTGAGAAGCAGTGCGATGGCGAGGACCAGTGCGGCGACCAACGAATACGCCCGCCACATTCGCGCTGTCATCGCCCGCGCAGGCGGGCGATCCAGTATTCCAGAGGCCGCGCTGCTCGAGCCGTGAAGCCGCGGCGTACTGGATTCCCCGCTTTCGCGGGGAATGACAGTGGAGTGTGGGGCCCGCATCGGAAGCCGAACGCAGCTACTTCGACGGCGCTGGTGACGGATTGAAATCCACCTTCGGCGCGGTCGAGATCGCCTTCTCGTTCTCGACCGAGAAGTTCGGCTTCTCCTTGTAACCGAACGCCAGCGCGGTGAGGTTGGTCGGGAAGGAGCGGATGGTGACGTTATACTCCTGCACTGCCTTGATGTAGCGGTTGCGCGCCACCGTGATGCGGTTCTCTGTGCCCTCCAACTGGGACATCAGGTCCCTGAACAAGGCATCGGACTTCAGCTGCGGATAGTTCTCGGTGACGACCAGGAGACGCGACAGCGCGCTGGAGAGCTCGCCCTGGGCGGCCTGGAATTTCTGGAAGGCGGCGGGATCATTCAGCACCTCCGGCGTTGCCTGGATGCTGCCGACCTTGGCCCGGGCATTGGTGACACCGAGCAGCACGTCCTTCTCCTGCTGCGCAAAGCCCTTCACCGAGTTGACGAGATTGGGCACGAGATCGGCGCGGCGCTGATACTGGTTCACGACCTCGGACCAGTTGGCTTTGATCTGCTCGTCCTCGGTCTGGATCGCGTTGTAGCCGCAATTGGTCAGGCTGAGCGAGGCCAGCGCCGCCAGCACGGTCAGGATCTTGCGCATCAAATTTCTCCCGGTGGAATCCTGTGATTCAATATCAGATAGCGATCACACGATGCCAGCTTCCCGCGTCATTCCGGGGCGCGAAGCGAACCCGGAATCTCGAGATTCCGGGTCTGGTCCTCCGGACCATCCCGGAATGACTGCGGCGAATGGGGCACCCCAGCCGACTGACGCAAGCCCCTTGCCTATCGCAGGCGGTCATAGTCAACTCCGGCAAAACAAAAGCGGAAACGCCAGGAGGAGCGCGATGTCCTCGTTCGAGACCATTCTCGTGGAGCGGCCGGAGCCGGCCATCGTCCGTGTCGTGATGAACCGGCCCGAGGCGCGCAACGCCCAGAACCTGCAGATGACCTACGACCTCAACGCCGCTTTCGATGCAGCGGTGCAGGACGACGCGGTCAAGGTGATCATCCTCGCCGGTGCGGGTCCGCACTTCTCGTCCGGCCATGACCTGCGTCCGGGCGGCAAGAACGCCGCAGGCGTCGATTTCCCGCCGATCGGAAATTGGGGCGGCTTCGCCGAACCCAACGCGCATGGCCGCTTCGCGCGCGAGCAGGAAATATATCTCCAGATCACGCGGCGCTGGCGCAACCTCGCCAAGCCGACCATTGCCGAGGTGCACGGCAAGTGCATCGCCGGCGGTCTCATGCTGGCCTGGGCCTGCGACCTCATCGTCGCCAGCGACGATGCGCAGTTCTGCGATCCCGTCGTCACCATGGGCGTCTGCGGCGTCGAGTGGTTCGTGCATCCCTGGGAGCTCGGGCCGCGCAAGGCCAAGGAGTTCCTGTTCACCGCCGACAGCTGGAGCGCGCAGGACGCGCATCAGCTCGGTATGGTCAACCAGGTCGTGCCGCGCGCCGAGCTGTCATCGCGGGTGCTGGAGCTGGCGCGCCGGATCGCGACAAAGCCCTCCTTCGCGCTGAAACTGACCAAGGAGGCGGTCAACCGCTCGGTCGACGTGATGGGCCAGCCCGCCGCGATCGACCAGGCCTTCGCGCTGCATCAGCTCTGTCACGCGCATAATCTCCAGGAGTTCGGCATGATCGTCGATCCCTCCGGCCTGCATCCCTCCGTGCGCAAGCCGCCGACGGCCGCGGAGTAGACGCAATGGACCTGAATCTCAGCGACGAGCAGAAATTGCTGCGCGGGAGCGTGGAGCGGTTCGTGGCCGAAAGCTACGATGCCGATCACCGCCGCAGAATCGCGAATGATCCGCTCGGCTTCAGCCCTTTGGTGTGGAAACAGTTCGCCGACCTCGGCTGGCTGGCGTTGCCCCTTCCCGAAGAATTCGGCGGTCTCGGCGGCGGCGCGGTCGAGATCGGTATTCTGATGGAAGCCTTTGGCCGCGGGCTCGTGTCGGAGCCCTATGTAGCGACCGTGGTGCTCGGGGCCGCGCTGATCGCCAGATGCGGCACCACGAAGCAAAAGCAGGCGAGCCTGCCCAAGATAGCGGACGGATCATTGAAGCTCGCCTTGGCGCATTCCGAGCGCGCGGCCCGGTTCGATCTTGCCAAGGTCACGACCAGCGCCACCAAGACGTCGCAAGGCTGGCGCCTCGCCGGCAGCAAGATCGCCGTGCTCGACGGACATGCCGCCGACGAGATCATCGTCTCCGCCCATATCCACGATCACCGGGGGCCGTCGGGGCGGATCGGCCTGTTCCTCGTGCAGGCGACGACGCCGGGCCTCGTCATCAACGATTATCCGCGTCTTGGCGGCGGACGTGCCTGCAACATCGAGCTGTTCGACGCGCATCTGCCGGAGGATGCCCTGCTCGGCGACGGCAGCGATGCGCTGCCGGCGATCGAATGGGCAGTCGATCGTGCCATGGCCGCGCTGGGTGCCGAAGCTGTCGGCATCATGCAGACGCTGCTCGACACCACGCTCGAATACACCAAGATTCGAAAGCAATTCGGCCGGCCGCTCTCGGCCAACCAGGTGATCCGCCACCGTCTCGCCGACATGGCGATGCAGGTGGACGAGGCACGCTCGATGGCGCTGCGGGCCGCGTTGAAGGTGGATGCTGCGCCGATCGAGCGTGCCCGGGCGGCGTCGGGCGCGAAAGCCAAGATCGGCAAATGCGCGCGCTTCGTCGGTGAGCAGTCGATCCAGCTTCACGGTGGCATGGGCGTCACCGAGGAGCTCGAGGTCGGCGCCTATTTCAAGCGGCTGGTCGCATTCGACACGCTGTTCGGCGGCAGCGCGCATCATTATGCCCGCCACGCCGAACTTGGCCGCAGGGCCTGACACCGGGAGAGCCTCATGGACCTGTCGTTCAATGTCGAGGAGCGTGCCTTCCAGGACGAGGTGCGCGGCTTCATTGCAAAGAATCTCACCGAGGAGATGAAGCGCGCGACCGCGCTGACGCCGTCGGTGTTCTCCGATCCTGATATCGGCATGGCCTGGCAGCGCGCGCTGCACCGGCAGGGCTGGGGCGCGCCGGGCTGGCCGGTCGAATATGGCGGTCCCAATTGGACGCCGGCACAGCGCTGGATCTTCGAGACCGAATGCGCGCGGGCCGGCGTGCCGAACGTCAACGTGATGGGCGTGAAGATGGTCGGGCCCGTCATCATCGGCTTCGGCAGCCCCGAGCAGAAGAACTTATACCTGCCGCGGATTCTCTCCGGCGAGGATTATTGGTGCCAGGGTTATTCCGAGCCGGGCTCCGGCTCCGATCTGTCCTCGCTGAAGACGCGCGCGGTCCGCGACGGCGACGACTACATCATCAACGGCACCAAGATCTGGACCACGCATGCCCATCACGCCAACCGCATGTTCGCACTGGTGCGCACCAGCGACGGGCCGCGGCAGCAGGACGGCATCAGCTTCATCCTGATCGACATGAAGACGCCGGGCATCACGACGCGCCCCATCCTCACCATCGGCGGCGACCACGAGGTCAACCAGGTGTTCTTCGACGACGTCCGCGTGCCCGTCGCCAATCGCGTCGGCGAGGAAGGCAAGGGCTGGACCTACGGCAAATATCTGCTCGAGTTCGAGCGCGGCGCCGGCATCGCCTCCGCCAAGCTGCGCGAGGGCCTGAAGGCGATCGCGGATCTCGCCTGCTCCGACCTCACGGGCCGCGCAATCGACAGTCCCGACATCGCGACGCGGATCTCCGAGGTGGAGGTCGATATCGACGCGCTGGAAATGACCGAGTTGCGCGTGCTCTCGGCGCTGCAGACCGGGCAAAATCCCGGCGCGGTGTCGTCGATCCTGAAGCTGCGCAACAGCGAGATCCGCCAGGCCGTGACGCGGCTGGGCGCCGACGTGATCGGCCACGATGCGCTCGCAGTCGAGCCGATGCGCCCGCTCTACAAGCTCAACCACGAGCCGGCGACACCTGAGGAAATGCTGACGGTGATGCCTGAATATCTCAACGGCCGCGCCTACACGATCTTCGGCGGCACCTCGGAAATCCAGCGCGATATTATTGCGAAGATGATGCTCGGGATTTGATGGCTGCGGCCCTCTCCACCGTCATTGCGAGGAGCCCTTCGAAGCAATCCAGAACTGCCGCTGCGGAAAGATCCTGGATTGCTTCGCTGCGCTCGCAATGACGGTGCCCTTGAAGGCTTACCCCGCCGCCTTCGCATCCCGGATCGCCTGCCAGATCTTCTGCGGCGTCAGGGGCGTGTTGAGCTGGGTGATGCCGAGATCGGCGAGCGCGTCCATCACGCCGTTGGTGACGCAAGGAGGGCCGCCGATCGCGCCGGATTCGCCGCAGCCCTTGGCGCCGAGCGGATTGGTGCGGCAGGGCGCCGAATCGTCGAGCGTCACCACGATCGGCGGAACGTCGTCGGCGCGCGGGATGCAGTAATCCTGGTAGCTCGCGGTGAGGAGCTGGCCGTCGGCGTCGTAGGACACGCCTTCATACAGCGCCTGGCCGATCCCTTGCGCGACGCCGCCATGGATCTGGCCGGTGACCAGCATCGGGTTCACGGCGATACCGACGTCATCGACCGTGGTGTAGCGCACGACCTTGGAGACGCCGGTCTCGGGATCGATCTCGACCTCGCAGATATGCGTGCCGTTGGGCCAGCTCGGACCATCGACCTCGCCTTCGGAATCGACGCTGAGCTTGGCGCCGCGCTCCTTCTCGGCGAGATCGAACAGGCTGATGCGGCGGTCGGTGCCGACCACGGTGAGCATGCCGCCCTGATATTCGATGTCCTCGACCGAGGTCTCCAGCACGTTGGCCGCTTTCTCGCGCGCCTTCTGGATCAGGTCGTTGGAGGAGACCGCGACCGCCGTGCCGCCGACGAACAGCGAGCGCGAGCCGACACTGCCGAAGCCCATGGCGAGATCGGTGTCACCCTGGACGACGTCGATCTTGTCCATGGGAATGCCGAGCGAGTCGGAGATCATCTGGGTGTAGGTGGTCTGCAGCCCCTGCCCCATCGCCATGGTGCCGGAATGCAGCACGACGCGCCCCTGAGAGGTCGCGTGCAGGCTGACCTTCTCGGTGTGGGCGCGGCCGCCGGTCCACTCGATGTAGGAGGTGAGCCCGCGGCCGTAGAGCAGGCCCTTCTTCTTCGCCGCCTTCTTGCGCGCGGCAAAGCCGTCCCAGTCGGCGAGCTTGACGGCACGGTCGAGCATGTGGGCGAAGGCGCCGGAATCGTAGACCTGGCCGGCGGCATTGGTGTAGGGCAGCTGCGCCGGCTTGATGTAGTTCGCTTTCCGGATCGCGCGCGGATCCATGCCGATTTTTCGTGCGGCCGCGTCAAACAGGCGCTCGACGATGAAGACGGCTTCGGGTCGGCCGGCGCCGCGATAGGCACCGACCGGCGCGGTGTGGGTCATCACCGTCTTCACTTCGAAATGCACCAGCGGCAGATCGTAGACGCCGGTCTGCACGAAGGGCCCGAGCACCAGCGGAATGATGTTGGCCGCGCCCGAGGAATAGGCGCCGGTACAGCCGATCGACTTGACACGATAGGCCAGCACTTTGCCTTTCTCGTCCAGCGCGAACGAGGCCGTCGAGGTGAGATCGCGGCCATGGGTGCCGCCGACAAACTCGTCGGTGCGATCGCCGCGCCAGCGGATCTTCTTGTTCAACTTGGTCGCGGCATAGGCGACGATGCCGTCTTCCGGATAGAGGTTGGTCTTCTGGCCAAAGCCGCCGCCGATGTCGCCGACCAGCACGCGCACGCTGTCCTTGGGACGCTTGAGCACGGCTTCCGCCAGCACGTCGCGGGTCGAGGCCGGGGTCTGCGACTGCACGTGCAGGAGGAGACGGCCGGACTTCCTGTCGATCTCGGCAATGGTCGAGCGCGGCTCCATCGCGGAAGGAACGAGGCGCTGGCTGACGATGTCGAGCTCGACCGTGTGCGCGGCCTTGGCAAAGGCCTCGTCGACCCTGGCGGCGTCGCCATAGCTCATCGCGCCGACGATGTTGTCGGGTGCCTCCGGCCACACCACGGGCGCGCCGGGCTTCACGGCTTCGACGGGATCGACCACCGCGGGCTGCACGTCGTATTCGACCACGATCGCCTCGGCGGCGCTCTGCGCCTCCACGCGCGATGAAGCCACCACCGCGGCCACGGCCTCGCCGGCATGGCGCACGACCTCGTGGGCGAGCAGCCGGCGCGGCGGCACTGTCATCGGCTTGCCATCGGGGCGCTTGAAGATGTTCAACGTCGGGATGCTGCCGATGTCGTCCTTGACGAGGTCCGCGCCGGTGTAGATCGCGGTGACGCCGGGCATTGCGGCCGCGGCGCTGGTGTCGATCGAGACGATCTTGGCGTGGGCATGCGGCGAACGCAGCACGTGCAACCACAGCGCGCCGTCTTCCGGCTTGTCGTCGATGAACTGTCCCTTCCCGGTGAGCAGCCTGAGGTCTTCCAAACGCTTGACGGGTTGCCCCGCTCCGAAACGCAAATTGCCGGGAAGAATGTTCATTCCGTTATGTCCTCGAAATCCGGAAAACGACCGCGGCGGTTTTAACCGATTTTGCGGGTCAGACAACCGAGCCCCGGCGCATCTGCAATGCGCGTCAGAGCCCCTTGCAGGCGCGGATTGGCCCGCTAAGACCTGTCGATATCGATGATGCTTACGTTCACATCACGGGTATCCGAGCCGCGCTTGACCGTGAGCCGAACGGTCTTTCCGGCCCCGGACAGCTCAAGCGCATCGGTCAGGTCGGAGAGGCGTCGCACCGGCTTGCCGTCGGCCGCGGTGATGATGTCTCCGACCGCTCCGGTCGAAAAGTTGACACCACGAATTCCCGCGCGCTCGGCAGGACTGCCGGGGGCGGTCCGGACCACGATCACCCCTTCGACACCAAGCCGCGTCGACACATCCTCGCTGGCGGCCACGATGCCGATACCGGGTGTCGGCACCCGGCCGTTGCGGATGAGCTCGGGCACGATCCGGTTCACGACATCGACCGGCACCGCGAAGCCGATGCCGGCGTTGGAACCCGACGGCGATATGATCGCGGTCGTGACGCCGATCAGCCGGCCGGCAGAATCCAGCAGCGGTCCGCCTGAATTGCCCGGATTGATCGCGGCGTCCGTCTGGATGACATTGGCAATCTCCCGGCCGCCATGAGTCGGGAGCCTGCGCTTGAGCGCGCTGATGATGCCGCTGGTCATCGATTGATCCAGCCCGAAGGGGTTACCGATCGCAAAGGCGGATTGCCCGACCTTCAGGTCGCTCGAGCTGCCGAGCGCCACCGGCGGAGGCAGTTCGCGCACACTGCGGATCCGCAGCACCGCAAGATCGTAATTGGGAGCCGTGCCGACCAGATCGACCTGGGCCACCTCTCCCGACGCAAAACGCACGGCGATTTCCTCGCCATTGGCCACGACATGATTGTTCGTCACGAGATGGCCCTCACGGTCCCAGACGAATCCCGTGCCGGAAGCGCCGCCCTGGGCTTCCTCGCCCATCAGCGGATTGGCCGCCGATTTCGCCGCCACCTGGACGACCGAGGGAGACACGCGCTCGAAGATGTCGATGGTGGCCTTTTCGGCCTCGGACAACGGCCCGCGCTGCTCGATGGCTCGCGCGGCAGGCGTGGTCCACGGCACATGCTGGATCTTCGCGGCGGTGACCACGACGAGCAGAGCGGCCAAAACTGCCGCGGCAATTCCGTAGCGACGATTCATGGGTGATCACTGCGTGTGCTGAAGACCATGCTCGGAATGCAGATACATAAGCTGGCGGACCTCGCTCACGCAGCAACGTCCCAAGCGGATGGAAGTTTCCCGGTCAGGCAGATGGGGAACGGCTTGGCTCTTGGCAGGCGTCCGAGGACATATTGCCGCGTGACAATCGGCTATGCCAACTCCCTCAGCGCGGCTTCGACGATCCTGCGCTGCTCGACTGTCAGCGCGGCCTGCGGCGGGACGGGGTCGCCGACGTCGTAGCCCTGGATCGAAAGGCCGGCCTTGATGCAGGCGGCGAGGTTGAAGCGGGCGAAGGCTTCGTTGATGCGCCACAGCCGGCGCTGGAGCGACATGGCCTCGTCCCAGCGGCCGGCCCTGCAGAGGTCGTAGAGCATCACGCTCTGGCGCGGGATGATGCAGGCAGGTCCCGCCATCCAGCCGCGGCCGCCGATCAGCATCACCGCCGCCGGAATGTGGGCGGAGGCGGAGAACACGCGCAAGGCGTCCCCGCAGCGGTTCATGATCGAGAGCAGCCGGCCGGTGTTGGTCGAGGCGTCCTTGATGTAGCCGATGCGCGGATGCTCGGCGAGGCGCGCTATGACGTCGAGGGTGAGATCGGAGCGCTGGAATTGCGGATTGGTGTAGATGACGACGGGAATGTCCACGGCATCGGCGATGGCGCGGAAGTAGGACTCCACCTGGACATCCGAGAGCGGGAAATAAGCCTCCAGGATCGCCAGGATGCCGTCGGCGCCGAGGGCCTGATAGGCTCTCGCCTGCGCCACCGCATCCGCCGTCGAAGTGGAGGCAACGCCGGCTACGACCGGCACGCGGCCCCTCGCCGCCTCGATCGTGGTCCGTACGACAGAGGTGCGTTGCGCTGCATTGAGATAGGCGAATTCGCCGGTCGAGCCCAGCGGCGTCAGCCCGTGGACGCCGGCAGCGATCAGGTCCTCACATAGCTTCGCAAGGACGTTCGTCCGCACCGTGCCGTCGGCATCAACGGGAGATACGAGGTAGGGAAAGACGCCGTGGAATTCGGACATGTCGGGCTCCCGGAGAGCAGCTGGCACCCGACGGTATTACCAACGCCAGCTCCAGCGATCAAACCTTGAGCAAGCGTACCCGCGTGCCCCAGGGATCGATCGCTTCCAGGCCGTCGGCAAGCGCCGTGACCTTCACACCGTTCTTGCGCAGGCGCTCCTCCTGGGCGGCGAGCAGCTCCGGCTTCGCCATCATCAGAGAAAACCAGGCAAGTCCCGTCGTCTGCTCATCGCGTTGGCCGGCGCCCTGGCTCTGCCAGACGTTCATGCCAAGGTGATGGTGGTAGCGGCCCGACGACAGGAACGCCGCGCCGTCGCGGCGGCGGGTCGGGTCGAGACCAACCGTGCCATGATAGAAGCTCTCGGCCTGCGCGAGATCGCCGACGCGAAGATGCATGTGGCCGACGCGCATTCCGTCCGGCGCTTTGGCATAGTCGGCAACGCGCGTATTGGTCAGCGACAGCAGGTCGGGGATGTTGAGCTCGTCGGTCGCCATCTTCACGCTGCCCTCGCTCCATTGCCATTGCGAAGGGTCGCGGTCGGCATAGACCTCGATGCCGTTGCCCTCGGGATCGTCGAGATAGATGGATTCAGAGACGAGGTGATCGGCAAAGCCCGACAGCGGCACGCGATGCGAGGCCGCGTGAACCAGCCAGCGCGCCAGATCCTTGCGGGTCGGCATCAGGAAAGCGGTGTGATAGAGGCCGGCGGCGTTGCGCGGCTCGATCGCCGCATCGGGACGAGCTTCCAGCGCGAGCAGCTTGATGCCGGCCGTGCCGAGCTTCGCGCCGGTTGCCGAACGCTCCATCACGGTGAGACCGATCACGTCGCGGTAGTAGTCCGCGATCTTCTCGAGATTCTTCACCCGGAGCGTCACCATGCCGACCCGCATCGGCGTGCGGCTGGCATAGGTCGGGCCGCCGCCCTGCGGTGTGCCCTCGGCGCGCGCCGCCGCTGCGGCGGCCATCGCAAGCGAGGTGGCGCCGGCCAGTTGAAGCAGGGTGCGGCGGGTGAGATCGATGGTCATCTGTCAGGGCTCGCTGAAATCCTTGGTGCCAAAGGGCGCACTTTCGGGATTGCTACACGTTCCCGTGAGGCGCTCCCAATCACATGTTCGTCGGCCGTGGTCCTGCGGCGGACCGCCCTGTCCCTGCTCTGGTCCTGGCCACCCGGCCAGTTTCGCAATCGTGCGCGGCATCCCAGATTGAGGGCAACTACAGGAGCCTGCCATGACTGATTCAACTCCTCTGACCTTGCTGTCGTCCGCGCTCGCGGACGTGGTGGCGCGCACCGCGCCCTCCGTCGTCTCCGTGCATTCGCATCGCGCCCGCGCAACCGGCTTTGCCTGGAAGCCCGGTCTGATCGTCACTGCCGATGAGGCGCTGGCCGACGAGGGCGAGGTCGAGATCGGCCTCGCTGACGGCAGCCGGGTCGCGGCCACGATCGCCGGCCGCGACCACACGACCGACATCGCGCTGCTGCGCACTGAGGCCGCTGTCGCACCGGTCAAACTCGCCTCCACGGTCCCGCCCCTCGGCGCGCTGTCGATCGTGGTCGCCACCCATCGCGAGACGCCGAGCGCCGCGCTTGGAATGGTATCGGCGTCCGGCAAGGGCTGGCGCTCCTTGCGCGGAGGCGACATCGACGCCCGGATCGAGCTCGACGTTCGCCTGCGCGATAGCCAGCAGGGCGGCCTCGCGCTCGACGCATCGGGCGATGCCTTCGGCATGGCGGTGCTCGGGCCGCGGCGCGTCCTCGTCATTCCGACGGCGACGATCGAACGTGTCGCGCCGCAGCTTGAGGCACGTGGCCGCATCGCACGCGGATATCTCGGCCTCGGGCTCCAGCCGGTGCGGCTCGACGATGGCGTCGGGGCGATGGTGATGAGTGTCGACAAGGCCGGCCCCTCGGCCGCGGCCGGCATCCGCCAGGGCGACGTGATCGTCGCGGTCAACGACCAGAAGCTGTCCGGCGTGCGCGCCTTGTCGCGGACGCTCGGACCTTCGAGCGTCGGCGCGGTGGTCGAAGTCGCCGCCCGCCGCGGCGGCGAGCCGGTCAGCTTCAAGGTCACGGTCGGCGAGAGGCCTGAGGCGTGAGCGAGGACAACGCGCCCGAGATCGTGCTGTCGCTGGAGATCGACGATCCCGCTCTCGCCGATCGCCTGGCGAAGCTGCTGGGCAACGTCACAGGGTTACGCCTCGCCGCGCCCGGCGAAGCGGCCTCAGTGACGGTTGTCGCCCGCGACCCGCGCATCAGGCCCGACATCGCGCTGACCCAGCGCGAGCTCGACGTGCTGGCGCTGATGGCCGAAGGCGCCTCCAACAAGATGATCGCCCGGCAGCTCGGCATCTCCGTGCACACCGTGAAATTCCACGTCGGCTCGCTGCTCGACAAGCTGGATGCCACCGGACGCACCGATGCGGTCGCGCATGCGGCGCGGCGTGGCGTGATCGAGCTTTGACACCGCCGGGCGTCACGGCGCCGACGTCGCTCGGAAGCGGAGCTCGACCTTCAGGCCCGGCGCATTGTCTTGCAGCGCAACCTCGGCGCCATGAAGGCGCGCGACCGCGGCGACGAGGCTGAGGCCGAGACCATTGCCCGGCGTGTAGCGGCTCTGCTCGAGTCGATAGAAGCGCTTGAAGACGTGATCGCGCTGCTCGGCGGGAATGCCGGGACCGTCGTCGGCAATGGATATCAACGCACCGCCATCGGCTCTGCGGCAGCTCACGGTCACCTGCCCGCCCTTGCGGCCGTGCTTGATCGCGTTGTCGACGAGATTGGCGATGGCGTCGAACAGCAGGTCGCGGTCGCCGGTGATCGCCACCGCGCGGTCACCATCGAGGCTGAGGCGCGTGGCGACCTGCTCGGCGGCGGCATCGTAGAGCTCGACGACCTCGCCGGCGATCTCGGCGAGATCAAGCGCGCGGAAGGCACCGGTGCGGGCCCGCGTCTCGATCTCGGAGATCCGCGTGATGGAGGCGAACATGCCGAGCACGGCATCGAGATCGGCGATGGTGTCGCCGATCAGCGCCGCGTCGGCTTCGCTGTTGCGCGGCGCGTGGAAGGCCTTCTCCAGCCGGCCGCGCATGCGCGTCAACGGCGTGCGCAGATCATGCGCGACATTGTCGCTGACCTGCTTGACCTCGCCCATCAGCGTCTCGATGCGGTCGAGCATCTGGTTGAGATTTTCGGCGACGCGATCCCACTCGTCATTGCTGCCCCGCAGGGGAATACGCTGGTCGAGGCCGGAGAGCATGATGGCGCGGCTGGTGGCGTTGATCTGTTCGATCCGTCCGACCGTGCGTCGCGTCACCAGCACGGCTGCGAGCCCGGCGAGCACCAGCAGCAGCGCAGCGACGGCAGCCATCGCGAGCTCGATCATGCCGGTGAAACCGTCATGATCGACGACAGTGCCGACCCGGCGCTCGACATAGGCGAGCGTGCCGAAATAGACATAGGCCATGATCGCCGCCACGATCAGCCCGAATGTCGCGATCGCGATCAGCGCCAGGCGGAAGGTCGAGGAGCGGAGGGTCTTAGCCAGGAGCACGGAGACAGTATCCGATGCCGCGGATGGTGTGGATCAGCGGATAAGCCTGGGCGTCGTCGACCTTGCGGCGGACGCGCCCGACATAGACGTCGATGATGTTGGTGGAGGGATCGAAATGCAGGTCCCAGACATGCTGCAGGAGCATCGCGCGGGAGACGACGCGGCCCTCGTTGCGGACGAGATATTCGAGCAGCTGGAATTCACGCGGCAGCAGCGGAATCTTGCGGCCGCGGCGGCTCGCGCTACGCGCGATCAGGTCGATGGCGAGATCGCCGACGCGCAGCAGCGTTTCCTTGGCGATGGTCTCGCTGCGGCGGCCGAGCGCCTCCAGCCGCGCCAGCAATTCGGTGAAGGAAAATGGCTTGACGAGATAATCGTCGCCGCCGGCGCGCAGGCCGCGCACGCGGTCGTCGACTTCGCCGAGTGCGGAGATGATCAGAAAGGGTGAGGCGACGCCGTCATCGCGCAGCTGGCGCATCACGCTGATCCCGTCGATATCGGGTAGCATGCGGTCGATTGTGATCACGGCATAGTCGCGCGCCGAACCATGGCTCAGCGCTTCGCGCCCGGTGGCGGCGAGATCGACGTCATAGCCCGAGGTCGTCAGTTCCTCGACGAGCTGGCCTGCGGTTTCCGGATCGTCCTCGACGACCAGGATGCGGCGGTGACCTCCGGTCATGCAAGACTCCGCGCGACGGTCGCCACCAGACTATCCCGTTCCGGGGCTGAGCGGAACTGCCCGGTGGCGATCGCGACAATGGTGCGGTCCGGCGATGCTAGTACCAATCGTACCCGCACACATTGACCCATTGCCATCCGTAGGGCGTCCAGCTCCTGCGCCAGCAGCCGTCATAGTAACTGGCATAGATGAAAGGCGCGCCGAAGAAGGCGAAGCGGTGGAAGCGATGATGCCGGAAGAAGAAGGCATGTCGGCCAATGAAGGGCCTGTGGAATGCCGTGCCGGCAAACCGCGGTCCGAAGGCGGCGCGGGTCGCGAACGGCGCACCGGCAAAGCGCGGCCCGATCGCCGCGTGAGCGGCCATCGGGGAACCGGCGAAGCGGGCGCCACCGAAATGAGCGCCGCCCATGCCGCCCATCCGCATGCCCCCGCCCATTCCGCCGACGTGCATGCCGCCACCACCGAAATGCCCGCCGCCAAAGCCACCATGGCCGCCGCCGCCAAAACCACCGCGCGCGAGAGCGGGCGCCGCAGCCGCCAGCGTCGCAGCAACTGTCGCCGCGACGAGCCCTGTGAGAAGCCTGTTCTTCATCGGAATATCCTCCTTGCAGTGCAGCGCTAGTCCCGCTGCACGAAGGGGATCAGGAGATGCGAATGGGCTGTCCCTATCAACTTACAAATGCGCCAGTTTCTGACGCCGGTGTTAGGGAGGGCAGGCTCTCTCCCCGTCATTGCGAGGAGCCTTTGCAACAATCCAGAGTCCCGCCGCGAAAGCGGTTCTGGATGGCTTCGCTGCGCTCGCAATGACGATGTGGAGAGAGTTTGCCGTACGGCGAGTAGCCGACCTCTCTCCGCAAAGAGCGGGGAGAGGCAGAAGTCACGCCCGCTTACCGCCGCTCTTCTCCGCAGCCCTGCGCAGCGCCTCCGCGAGAGCGCCGCCGCCGGAGGACTCCTGCTTGCGCGGCGCCGACGAGGTCATACGGCTCGCGTTGCGCGAGCCGTTGTCGCGCTGCATGCCGGGAGCGTCCTTCTTGGCGCCGACCTCGTCGTCGAGGCGCAGCGTCAGCGAGATGCGCTTGCGGGCGACCTCGAAATCCAGCACCTTCACCTTGACGATGTCGCCGGGCTTCACCACCTCGCGCGGATCCTTGATGTAGCTCCTGGACATCGCCGAGATGTGCACGAGGCCGTCCTGGTGCACGCCGATGTCGACGAAGGCGCCGAAGGCAGCGACGTTGGTCACGGTACCCTCGAGGATCATGCCCTTCTTCAGGTCCTTGATCTCCTCGACGCCCTCCTTGAACACGGCAGCCTTGAACGCCGGTCGCGGGTCGCGGCCGGGCTTTTCCAATTCGCGCAGGATGTCGGTCACGGTCGGCAATCCAAACCTCTCGTCGACGAAATCCTTCGGCTTCAGCGTGCGAACGACGTCGCTGTTGCCGATTAATGCCTTGATGTCGCTCTTGGTCGCTTCGAGAATCCGGCGCACCACGGGATAGGCTTCGGGATGCACGCCGGAGGCATCGAGCGGGTCCTCGCCGCCGAGGATGCGCAAGAAGCCCGCGCACTGCTCGAACGCCTTCGGCCCGAGCCGTGGCACGTCCTTGAGCGACTTGCGCGACTTGAACGGGCCGTTGGCGTCGCGATGCGCCACGATGCTCTGGGCAAGGCCGGAGCCGACGCCCGACACGCGTGCCAGCAGCGGCGCGGAGGCGGTGTTGACGTCGACGCCGACGGCATTCACGCAATCCTCGACCACGGCATCGAGCGATTTGGCGAGCTTGGCCTGGCCGAGGTCGTGCTGATACTGGCCGACGCCGATCGCCTTGGGCTCGATCTTGACGAGCTCGGCGAGCGGATCCTGCAGGCGACGCGCGATCGAGACCGCGCCGCGCAGCGTGACATCGAGGCCGGGCAACTCCTCCGAGGCAAAGGCCGAGGCCGAATAGACCGAGGCGCCGGCTTCCGACACCACGATCTTGTTCATCTTCAGCTCAGGCAGCCCCTTCACCAGCTCGGTCGCGAGCTTGTCGGTCTCGCGCGAGGCGGTGCCGTTGCCAATCGCGATCAGCTCGACGCGATGCTTCAGCGCGAGCCGGCCGAGCGTCGCCAGCGACTCGTTCCACTGCCGCTGCGGCTCGTGCGGATAGATCGCGGTGGTGTCGACCACCTTGCCGGTGGCATCGACGACGGCGACCTTCACGCCGGTGCGGTAGCCGGGGTCGAGCCCCATGGTGACGCGGGTGCCGGCGGGCGCCGCCAGCAAGAGGTCGCGCAGGTTCGAGGCGAACACGCGCACGGCCTCGGTCTCGGCCGAGTTCCACAGCCGCATCCGCAGGTCGATGTTGAGATGGACCTGGATCTTGGTGCGCCAGGCCCAGCGCACGGTGTCGATCAGCCAGCGGTCGCCGGGGCGCTTGAGATCGGCGATGCCGAAGCGCTTCATGATCTTGAGTTCATAGGCACTCGGCACGCCCGGCGGCGGCGCTTCGGCCTCGGCTTGAATTTGCAAGTCGAGGATCTCTTCCTTCTCGCCGCGGAACATCGCGAGGATGCGGTGCGACGGCAGCTTGGTCAGCGGCTCGGAGAAATCGAAGTAGTCGGCGAACTTTTCGCCCTCGGTCTTCTTGCCGTCGCGCACCTTGGAGGCCATGCGCGCGTTGGTCCACATTTCCTCGCGCAGAGCACCGATCAAGTCGGCGTCCTCGTCGAACCGTTCGACCAGGATGGCGCGGGCACCATCGAGCGCGGCGGCGGCATCCACCACGCCCTTATCGGCGTTGACAAAGCCTTCCGCCACGACCTTCGGATCGTTGCCGGGCTCGGCCATGAGCTGATTGGCGAGCGGCTCGAGGCCGGCTTCCTTGGCGATCTCCGCCTTGGTGCGGCGCTTCGGCTTGAACGGCAGGTAGATGTCCTCGAGGCGTGCCTTGCTGTCGGCGGCCATGATGGAGGCTTCGAGGGCGGCGTCGAGCTTGCCCTGCTCGCGGACCGATTCGAGGATGGCCTTGCGGCGGTCTTCGAGCTCACGCAGATAAACCAGGCGCTCCTCCAGGGTGCGCAATTGCGCGTCATCGAGCGCACCGGTCGCTTCCTTGCGGTAGCGGGCGATGAAGGGAACGGTGGCGCCGCCGTCGAGCAGCGTCACCGCCGCCTCGACCTGCTCGGCGCGAACCCCAAGCTCCTGCGCAATTTTCTGGTTGATGTTGGCCACGCGAGATTCCCTCTGTCAAAGCACGCGGCGCAGGGGCGAACCACCGGCCGCGGGACGGAGCTTATGGACCAACCAAGGTTGATTCATCAAGGTGCGGCGGAGGACCTTCGACAGAGGATTTTTTGCTGGATCGATGCGATCTCGCCACATTCGTGGGGGCTGGCGGCTTCTCTCTTGCGTCGCGGCAGACCAGAATAGCCGGCCGTCATCCTGAGAGGGTGTGAACCTTTTTCAGGCTGACGGTGAAAGTGCATCGCTTGCAGCTTGACATCAGCCCCGCGTTCCGCGCCTGCTTGATCCGCCGGACCACCGAACTCTGAGGACCAGTATGCCTGCAACATCGGTCGGCGTTTTCAAGATCGCGACCAGCGGCCCCGGCGACGTCTCCGGCCTCATGAGCCTGATCAGCTCCGGCACGATCGATCCCAAGTCGATCCTCGCGATCCTCGGCAAGACCGAGGGCAATGGCGGCGTCAACGACTTTACGCGGGAATATGCCGTTGCCGCGCTGTGCACCGCACTTGCACCACACCTCAACCTGCCGCCGCACGACGTCGAGCAGCGCATTGCCTTCGTGATGTCCGGCGGCACCGAAGGCGTGCTCAGCCCGCATGTCACGGTATTCACACGCCGGACGGTCGAAGCTCGTCCGGACGGCCGCTCCGGCAAGCGGCTGAGCATCGGCATGGCGCAGACGCGGGACCTCCTCCCTGAGGAGCTCGGCCGCGCGACGCAGATCACGGAAACGGCGACGGCCGTGAAGGCCGCGATGGCGGACGCCGGCATCAGCGATCCCGCCGACGTCCATTTCGTGCAGATCAAATGCCCGCTGCTCACCAGTGATCGCATCGCGGCGGCAGCGGCGCGCGGCAGCAAGACAACGACGACCAGCGCCTACGCCTCGATGGCCTATTCCCGCGGCGCTTCCGCGCTCGGCGTCGCCGTCGCGCTCGGCGAGATCGCGCCTGGTATCCGCGACGAGGACGTGCTGCGGCGCTACGACCTGTTCTCGAAGGTCGCCTCGACCTCGTCCGGGATCGAGCTGATGCACAACGTCGTCATCGTGCTCGGCAATTCAACATCGTCAGCAAGTGAGTTCGAAATCGGGCACGCCGTGATGAAGGACGCGATCGATGCCGCCGCAGTGATGGCGGCCCTGAACAGCGTCGGGCTTGGTACTACGCCGCAATCAAGCCGTGAGCTCGTCAACGTCTTCGCCAAGGCCGAGGCTTCGCCTGACGGCAGCGTACGCGGCTTTCGCCACACCATGCTGGAGGACACCGACATCAGCGCGACGCGCCATGCCCGCGCTGCGGTCGGCGGACTGCTCGCGGGCCTTGCCGGCAATGGTGCGGTCTACGTCTCCGGCGGCGCCGAGCATCAGGGACCTGCGGGCGGCGGGCCGGTTGCAGCGATCGCGCGGCTCTCTTCCTGATAGGGCGACCCCACCGCGCCGTGCAACCCTGCCCCTCGCGCCGGCTCGGTTGATTCACGCCCGCCCTTGCGAAAAAGGTGACGCTGCTACCGAGGGGATTTGATTTCATGACTTTGCCGATGAGCTGGAGTGAATGGGCGCAGCACGATGGCGTCGCGCTGGCGGGACGCGTCCGCAAGGGCGAGCTGACGGCGAAGGAACTGGCACGGCAGGCCGCCGCGGGCATCGCCAAGGTCAATCCGGCACTGTCGGGCGTAGTCGAGCTGTTCGAGGACGTGATCGCCGATCCCGCCAAGGATGGCGCCAATCTTGCGGGTCCGTTCGGCGGCCTGCCCTTCCTGATGAAGGACCTCGGGCCGACCATGAAGGGCCGGCTCCAGGAAATGGGCTCGCTGTTGATGCGCGGCAATCGCGCCGCGGCCGACACGTTCCTGACAGGTAAATTCCGTCAGGCGGGGCTCAATCTGATCGGGCGCACCACGACGCCGGAATTCGGCGTATGCAGCTCGGCCGACAATCCCGCCGTCTACGTCACGCGCAATCCCTGGAATACCGACTACACCACCTGCGGCTCGTCAGCCGGCAGCGCCGCGATGGTCGCCGCCGGCGTTGTGCCGATCGCGCATGCGACCGATGGTGGCGGCTCGATCCGCATTCCCGCCGGCGTCAACGGCAATATCGGACTGAAGGTCTCGCGCGGCGTGTTCTCGCTGGCGCCGCACATGTCCGACCTCACCGGCCTCGTCTCGATCCAGGGCTGCCAGTCGCGTTCCGTGCGCGACACCGCCGCCTTCGTCGATCACGCGAGGGGACCGGCGCCGGGCGAGTTCATGCCGTTCTGGACCACGGCGCAGCCTTATTGCGAGATGATCAAGCGGGACCCGGCAAAGCTTCGCATCGCGCTGTCGCATACATGGGGCGACTACACCGCGACGCCCGAGATCGCCGCCGAGCTGGCGAAGGCCGGTCGCTTCCTCGAAGGCCTCGGCCATCACGTCGACTACGCGCTGCCCGAGCTCGATTTCCGTGCCGCGTTCGCAGCGCAGACCACCTGCTACATCTCGAACTTCGCGGTGGTGATCTCCAACTTGCTGGCCGCGCGCGGGCTGGAAAGGCCGCCGGAAGACCTGATCGAGCCCATGAACGTCCGGATCTGGGAAGCCGGCCGGCACACGAGCTTCGCCGAGCGGGCGAAGATGCAAGGCGTATTCAACACGACCTCACGCGGTTTCGGCGCGTTCTTCGAGCAGTGGGACGTGATCCTGACGCCGATCACGGCGCTGCCGACGCCGAAGGTCGGCACCAAGGAATACCTCACCATCTCCGATAATCCCGATGTGCTCGACTGGTTCGGCAATCTCTGGCGCTTCTTCGCCTTCACGCCGCTCGCCAATCTCTGCGGCATGCCGGCGATCTCGCTGCCGATGGCCGCGCAGGACCACGGCCTGCCGCTAGGCATCCAGGCGATCGCCAAGCAGGCCAATGACGGCCTGCTTCTCCAGCTCGCCGCCCAGATCGAACGCGCACTCGATGGCAAGTGGAACGGCGGCAAGAAGCCGAAGGTGCATGTGGGCTGAGAAGCTGGGATTGCCCTGACAGGCGATCGCGCTTCTGCCTCAATTCTTCACCGCCGGGATGTCCTCCGTCGGCTGCTGCTGGCCCTGCTTGTACATCGCGAGCGCCTTGTCGAGCGCTTCGCGCAGCGCCAGCGCGGCGGCCACGCTGCAACGTAAGTGCGCGGTCTGGACCACGTCGACCCTGACGGCGGCGCCGACCGGCATCAGCAGGTTTGCGGCGAGTTCGATCTGGATCGCGCCGTTGTGGTGGCCGAAACAGGAAGCGCCATCGAAATAGATGATCGGCGCCCGCTCGGCGCTGGAGGTCGAAATGGTGACGGGCCCCTGGGCGGTCGAGGGCGTTTCGGGATCGGCCATGGGCACTCCTTACAACGAGTCGAACGAACGGAGCCCCACCATCGTCGCTTCGGACCGCCCTGTCGAGGCCAAACCGCTCCAGGCCGAGCAGCGACGCCCATTCGGGGTTTTGCACGGCGCCCGGCGCTGGTCTAGAACCTGCTCATGTCCAGCACACCGACCGCACTCCCTTTCGAGGAACTCGCCGAGGCCATCCAGGGCCGGCGCTCCGATTACGGCCATATCAGCGGGCTCCAGCTCGATCGCTTCGCGCCGGCCGAGGCCTGGTCCAGCCTGCCCTACCGTCCCGTCTTCGTCGGCGACACCGAGACCGGCGTTCTGCATGGCGGCGTCGTCACCGCGATGCTGGACGAGAGCTGCGGCATGGCGGTGCAACTTGCGCTCGACGGCACGCGCGCGATTGCAACCCTGGACTTACGTATCGACTACCAGAAGCCGGCAACACCCGGCCTCGACATCAAGGCGCATTCGGTGTGCTACCGCACCACGCGCTCGATCGCCTTCGTGCGCTCCACCGCCTATCAGGAATCCGAGGACGATCCGGTCGCGACCGCGACCGCCTGCTTCATGATCGGCGCCAACCGCACCAACATGCTCGCCGATCGCCGGATGGACTTGCGCAGCATCCCGACTCTGGAGGCGCCGGAGGATCCGGATGGCCCGTTTGCGAATAGCCCGTTCGCGCGCTGCCTCGGCATCCGCGTCAACGACAATGGCACGCTGACGATGCCGTTCTCGCCGAAGATCATCGGCAATCCGATCCTGCCCGCGATCCACGGCGGCATGACCGGCGCCTTCCTCGAGACCACCGCGATCGTCGGCGTGGCACGTGAGCTCGGCGCTGCCGCGCCGCCCAAGCCGATCGGCCTCACCGTCAACTACTTGCGCTCCGGTCGCGCCCTCGACACGTTTGCCAACGTCTCGATCGTGAAGCAGGGCCGACGCATCGTGGCCTTCGAGGCGCGGGCCTGGCAGGACGATGCGAACAAGCCGATCGCCACCGCTTTCGGTCACTTCATGCTGCGGTCAACGCCGGGCCTCGAGCAGGATTAAGTCGCATCTGGCGGTACGCTACCCAAGACCACGAGCCTACACCGACGACCGTAAATTCCGATTCGTGATCGCGGCGCCATCGCCGTCGCACAAGCATTCTTGAGATCATGCTGCCCGATCTGGAGCGCGCCGTCGCCAGGTTCTCCACCCGCTCGTCGAAACGCGATGCTGCGATCGACGAGGCGAGGATTGAGTTGCTCGAGGAGTCCATCGACACCGCCATTCGTGGGCTGATCGCCGAGCGGACCGGCTTGGCTCCGTGGCTAAACCGATTTCTGGATGAACCGGAAGCGCTAAAGCGCGATGAGATTTGGATGAATCGTCATCGCGCTTTAGCTTGTTGTTTACGCATGATCTTTCCGGAAAACCGCTTCGCACTTTTCCGGATCATGCTTTAGCAACTTGGATCTCCGCGAATAAGATGCAGCCACCCAAATCGGAGCTCGAGCGCGTCGAGAGACGTCTTCGTCTACTCGATCGCCAGATCTTGGAATGCCGACACATCGAGCGCACGATCGCAAATATGCGCGTCCTGGCCGGTGGCGCAAGGCGAACCGCGGGTGTATGAGTCAGCAGCCTACGTTGCCGGCCCGGCGTTGCCGTGCGACCCGGAGTGCCTGATCTTCACCACATTGGGGCTTGACGGGCGACGCGCGCGTCTACAACGATACCGTGGTTCCACGAGAGGTACCGTCGTGCGGCATCCGATCGACATCGTCGCCATGTTCGCCGCGCTCTGGCTGCTGGCATCAATGGTGCTCGACGCGTTGACGCCGAAGGAGCTGACGGCGATCATGATCGCCATCGCCATCGGGCCGGCCATCGTCATCACCGCCGTGTTTTATTATCTGCGCTGCCCGCGAACCGACTTTGCGGTCATGTTCGCAGCGCTGTGGCTGATCTCTGACATCGCCATCGCCTTCATCTCGCCGAAGGAGCTGCCGCACTTCCTGATCATGCTCGGCTTTGTGCCGGCGCTGCTGATCGGCATCGTGCTGCACTGGCAACGCTTCCAGCGCCGCCATGAGCGGTTGCCGCTACCCTCGGCGAAGCGCGGCTGAGGACGCGCATTGGTATTCACCTCTCTCCATCGGCGGGAGGTCGGAAATGCTCTTGGCGATGCGAAGCGTCGTCCAGTGCAATCCGGGTGAGGGGCCGCAGCAGTCAGTGAGACTGCAACCCCTCACCCGGACCGCATTTGCAATGCGATCCGACCTCTCTCTTCAGGAGAGGTGAGGCCGAGCCGCCTCAGCCGGAATCAACGCGGCAACAAATTCGTCTTCGCAAGGTCCAGAACCTCGTCGCCGCGCCCGTTCATCACGGCGCGCAGGACCCACAGGCTGAAACCCTTGACCTGCTCGGCGGTGATGGTCGGTGGCATCGACAGCTCCTGCTTGGCGGTGACGACATCGAGCAGCGCCGGCCCATCGTGCGCCAACATCTCCTTCATCGCGCCAGGGAGCTCGCCGGGATCTTCGACGCGTTTCGCGAAGATACCCATCGCACGCGCCATCGCGGCGAAATCGGGATTCTCCAGATCGACATTGGTGTCGACGAAGCCTGCCGCCTTCATCTCCAGCGCGACGAAGCCGAGCACGCCATTATTGAAGACGACCACCTTCACCGGCAGCTTCATCTGCGTCAGCGTGATGAGATCGCCCATCAGCATGGTGAAGCCGCCGTCGCCGGAGAGCGAGATCACCTGTCGCCCGGGCTGTGCGGCCTGCGCGCCGATCGCCTGCGGCATGGCATTGGCCATCGAGCCGTGCGCGAAGGAGCCGATCAGCCGGCGCCGGCCGTTCATGTCGAGATAGCGCGCCGCCCACACCGTCGGCGTGCCGACATCGGCAGTGAACACGGCATCCTCAGATGCGTGGTCGCTGATGACCTTGGCGAGATATTGCGGATGGATCGGCTTGCTGCCGGGCGTGCCCTTGGCGAGCGAGTCCAGACCTTCGCGCGCCCTCTTGTAGTGCACGATGGCATCATCAAGATGCCTGCGCTGCGTCTTGGTCTTCAGCAGCGGCAGCAGCGCCTCGATGGTCAGCTTGACGTCGCCGACGAGGCCGAGATCGATCTTGCAGCGTCGCCCGAGATTTTCCGGACGGATGTCGATCTGCGCGATCTGGCAGCCGGTCGGGAAGAACTGCTTGTAGGGAAAATCGGTGCCGAGCATCACCAGCGCGTCGCAAGCGTGCATGGCGGCGTAGCCTGAGGAGAAGCCGATGAAGCCGGTCATGCCGACGTCGTAAGGATTGTCGTACTCGACATGCTCCTTGCCGCCGAGCGCATGCACGATCGGGCTCTTGAGCGCTTCGGCCAGCTGCATCAACGGCGCATGCGCGCCGGCGCAGCCGCGGCCGCAGAACAGCGTGACACGCTCGGCGCGGTTCAGGAGGTTCGCAAGCGCCTTCAGCTCATCGGGCTGCGGCTCGACCTTCGGCGCAGCCAGCGCAAGCCCGCGCGCCGTCGATAGCGCGCGCTTCGGCGGGCTGCGGAAAGCGACATCGCCGGGCATGGCGACGACCGCGACACCGCGCAGGCCCACCGCCGCGCGGATCGCATTCTCCAGCACGTAAGGCAGCTGGCTCGGGTCCGAAACCAGTTCGCAATAATGGCTGCATTCGCGGAACAGGTTCTGCGGATGCGTCTCCTGGAAATAGCCGCCGCCGATCTCCGCGGTGGGGATCTGCGCTGCAATCGCCAGCACCGGAACGCGACTGCGATGCGCATCGAACAGCCCGTTGATCAGATGCAGATTGCCCGGGCCGCAGGAGCCCGCACACACCGCAAGACTTCCCGTCATCTCGGCTTCGCCGGCCGCGGCGAAGGCCGCAACCTCTTCGTGGCGAACATGGATCCATTCGATCGTGCCGCGGCGACGCAGCGCCTCAGTCAGCGCGTTCAGACTGTCGCCGACGATGCCGTAGATGCGTTTGACGCCGGCCTGCTCGAGCGTTGCCACGAACAGATCGGCCACGTTGTTGATCGCCATGTCGGTCTCCTGCTTCAGCCATTCGCATGCGCACGATGCGCGAACATCGCGGCACCGCGAAGGACAATAAGCTATCACACGATCAAGGCTTGTCTGTTCCGGCTCACTTTTTCGCAATCGCCCGATCGTAGGCCGCGACTGTCACCTTTGCGCGAGCTGCGACATCGGCTGCACTCATGCCGGGCTTGTAGAGGCTGGAGCCGAGGCCGAATGCGGTCACACCACCGTCGATGTACTCCGCAAAGTTCTGGTCGGAGACGCCGCCGACGGCGGCGATCATCACGCCTGATGGCAGCACGGCGCGGATTGCGGCAATGCCGGAGGCGCCGAGCACGCTCGCCGGAAAGAATTTTAGGCTCGACGCGCCGGATCGCATGGCGAGCAGCGCTTCGGTCGGCGAGAAAACGCCGGGCATCGTGATCATGCCGTGCTGATGCGCGCGCGCCAGCACCTCGGTGTCGACATTGGGCGAGACCATCAGTCGGCCGCCGACATCGTTGAGACGATCGACATCTGCCGTGGTCAGCACCGTGCCGGCGCCGATCAACACGCCTGATGGCGCCCGCTTCACCGCCATCGCGATGGAGCGGAATGGATCCGGCGAGTTCAAGGGAATCTCGATCGCGGTCATGCCGGCCTCGATCAGCACGCCGACGATCGCCTCGGTCTCCTCGGGCCTGACGCCGCGCAGGATCGCGACCAGCGGCCCCTTCATCGACGGAAAGGGAACGCTCATCTCAAGAATCCTTCCACTTCGTCCAGATCGCGGCGGCCGCCATCGACAGGCCGCGGCGGACGGCTTCATCCGCATCGACGGGCCTTGCGGTCACCGACAGCGCCTCGAAACCCAGCCGATACAGCATCGCAAGCCGCCCCGAGGCAATCAGCTGGACACCCGCTGGCGGCACGGCGCCGGAGAGCCCCGCGGCCAGCTCGACGCCGATCAACGTGCCAGACAGCGTCTCGCGCGCCGCGGCCGGCGTGCCGCCGAACAGAAGCTGCCGCGACCGCGCGGTGAACAGAAGGTTGGCAGCGAAGGCCGGGGCGTCGAACGCGGCCTTCACGGCCGCCTTGAAGCTCACGACATCCTCAGTGTCGTCTGCGCCGGCGACCGCGAGCGACAGGATGGTCTCGCGCGAGACGACACTGAACAGCTCGCCGGTCATGAACGTGGAAAATCGTTCGACAGTCCCGTCCGTCACGCGAACCCATTTCGAATGCGTGCCGGGCATGCAGACCAGCGCCTCACCCGCGGCATCGAGGCCGAGCGCGCCGAGCAATTGCGTCTCCTCGCCGCGCATCACGTCCGGCGCTGTTGCATCGCGCTGCGCGATGCCCGGCAGGATGCGGATGTCGCGCGCCTCGCCCGGCACGCGCACGGCCTGTTTCAGAACGGCGGAGAGCGGCGCCGGCGTGTCGACATAGCCGGCCTCGACCCAGCCGTTACGGGCACCGGCCATGCCGCAGACGAGCACCGGCAGATGATCCGGCGCTTCGACGGCCGCAAGATGCGATTGCAGCACGGTGGGAAAGCCAGCCTTGGCCGCGGCCAGCATGCCCTCGCCGCTGCGGCGCTCGGTCAGCGCCTGGCCGGCGCGATCGATCAGCCAGAGCCGGAAGCTGCTGGTGCCCCAGTCCACCGCGACGTAAGCGGGTTCGGTCATGTCAGGTCTCGTCCTCGTCTCACGGCTAAGACGCCGTCTCGCGACACATGAGACGATGTCTTGCAGGCTCCCGTCGAGATACCGGCTATTGCGCGGGCAAACCAGCCCTTTCTCTTCAATTTGAGACCCCGCCGCGCTGGCACACCGCTTGCTCAAGCTGGGTCACTCAATCCGTCAACGCGCGGCAAGACGCGTCAACATCAGATGAGGAAACCCATGGAGATCGGTTATTTCACGATGCCCTCGCATCCGCCGGAGTGCGGCCTGAAGGAAGGGAACGACTGGGACCTGCAAGTCATGCGCTGGCTCGACGAACTCGGCTATCAGGAGGCCTGGGTCGGCGAGCACCACACCGCACCCTGGGAACCCAATCCCACGCCGGACCTCCTGATCGCGCAGGCGCTGATGCAGACCAAACGCTTGCGCATCGGACCGGGCGGCTTCCTGTTGCCCTATCACCATCCGGCCGAGCTCGCCAACCGCGTCGCCATGCTCGACCATCTCTCCGAGGGCCGGCTCAATTTCGGCGTCGCGGCTTCTGGGCTGCCGAGTGACTGGGCGATGTTCAACGTCGACGGCATGAGCGGGCAGAATCGCGACATGACCCGCGAGGCGCTGGAGATCATTCTCAAACTCTGGACCGAGCCGGCACCCTTTACCCACAAGGGCAAGTTCTGGACGGTGACCAAGCCTGACACGATGTTCGACTTCCTCAAGCCGCACATCAAGCCGCTGCAGGCGCCACATCCGCCGATCGGCGTCGCCGGGCTTTCCAAGAACTCGGACACGCTGAAGCTCGCCGGCGAGCGCGGCTTCATCCCGATGAGTCTCAACCTCAACCCGGCCTATGTCTCCAGCCATTGGGACTCGGTCGAGATCGGCGCGGCCAAGACCGGGCGCAAGCCGAACCGGCAGGATTGGCGTCTCGTGCGTGAAGTGTTCGTCGCCGACACTGATGAAGAGGCCTGGAAGCTCTCGACCGGCGACATGATGGGCCGGATGATGCACGAGTACTTCCTGCCGCTGCTCGGCCATTTCGGCTTCAAGGACTATCTGAAGCACGCACCCGACGTGCCCGACAGCGACGTCACCGTCGAATATTGCGCCAAGCGGAACTGGATCGTCGGCTCGCCTGCGACGGTCGCCGAGAAGATCGAGAAGATCTACGACGAGGTCGGCGGCTTCGGCGTGCTGCTGGTGTTCGGTTTCGACTACAAGCACAAGGCCGAAGCCTGGCATCACTCGCTGTCGCTGCTGAAGAACGAGGTGATGCCGCGTCTTGCGCATCTCGGCTCCGCGAAGAAGGCGGCTTGACCCGCAGCGGGTGCGGCGCGATCGTGCCGCACCCGCATTCATTTGGGAGATTTCCGCGTGTCCGTGGATGCAAAGGATTTCAAGCAGGCCATGCGCCAATGTGCCGGCGCCGTGGCGCTGGTCACGGTCGGCGCGGAGCACGGCAAGCGCACGGGGCTCACAGTCACGTCGGCCTGCTCGCTGTCGGACAATCCGCCGTCGCTGATCGTCTGCGTCAACCGCAATGCCAGCGCCCATGCACGCATCCGCGAGGAAGGCGCCTTTGCGATCAATTTCCTGCACGAGGAACACGCGCTGCTGGCGCTCACCTTCAGCGGCCAGAAGGGCGTCAACGGCGACGATCGCTTTGCCTTCGGGCAATGGACACGCGGCGCCACCGGCGCGCCGGTGCTGACGGATGCGGTGGCGGCATTCGACTGCGTGTTGGCGCAGGAGTTCGAGACCAAGACGCATTCGATCTTCGTCGGTGAGGTCCGCGGTGTCTCGCATGCGGATGCCGCCAAGCCGCTGGTCTATCTGCGCGGCAATTTCCATACGCCGCACGAGATCCGCGAGATGGTCGCGCTCGGCGACCTCGATGCGCGGCATCTGAGCTGGACGGATTTTTCGTGACGAGCGCTCGCGTTCTTCCTAATGCGCGATGAGATTTGGATGAATCGTCATCGCGCTTTAGCTTGTTGTTTGCATGATCATTCCGGAAAACCGCTTCGCACTTTTCCGGATCATGCTTTAGGGGGAAGACCCCCTCGCCACATGCAGTTGAGCCCTACTGCGCCGTCTCGATATTCAACTGCTTGAGCTTCCGATAAAGCGTCGCGCGGCTCAGCTTCAGCGCGCGTGCGGCCTCGGTGACGCGGCCGCCATGCCGGCGCAGGGCTTCCACGATCGTCGCGCGCTCGGCTGCCGCGAGATCCAGCTCCGCCCTCCCGCCAAACGGCGGCAGATCGAGGTCGGAGTCGGCAATCACACCGTTCTCCGCCGTACAGCCGGCGAGCCGTAGCACGTGGCGGAGCTGGCGCATGTTGCCGGGGAACGGATAGGTCGCGAGCTGCGACCAGGCCTGGTCCGAAAGGCGGCAGTTCGGCGCCTCCTCGCGCGCGATCTGGCGGATGATGTCGCCGCGGTCCGCACGCTCGCGCAAGGCCGGCAGGTGCACCTCGAGGCCGCGCAGGCGGAAATAGAGGTCGGCGCGGAACGCGCCCTCTTGCGCCATGCGGCCGAGATCGCGATGGGTGGCGCTGATCAGGCGGATGTCGACGGCGACAGGCTTGAGCGCGCCGAGCGGCCAGACCTCGCGGTTCTCCAAAACGCGCAACAGGCGCGTCTGGAGCGCAATCGGCATATCGCCGATCTCGTCGAGGAACAGCGTGCCGCCATCGGCCTGCACGATCAGGCCCTTCGAGCCCTCGCGCCGCGCGCCGGTGAAGGCGCCGGCCTCGTAGCCGAACAGTTCGGCGTCGATCAGGCTCTCGGGCATGGCCGCGCAATTCAGCGCGACATAATTGTTGCGCGCACGATTGCTCGCGGCGTGGATGGCGCGCGCGAACACGTCCTTGCCGACACCGGTCTCGCCATGCAGCAGGACCGGCAGATTGTGATCGCCGATGCTCATGAGCCGCTTCACGCTTCGGATCAGACCGGGATCGCGTCCAGCAAGCCGATGCAGGGCATCGAACCGGCCAGCAGGCGCATCGCGGCGCGGCACATGCGACCTTGCACGCAGCGGCGGAGCAACGCGCCCCTGTCCCAACGGACTGCCATCGGCGCGGCGCAGCTCGACCAACTCGTCCGCACCGCGCGCGGCGTGATGATCGAGCTTGATGTAGCGCGACAGATCGATGCCGGATGCGATGAGGCCATCGGTGAGGCCCAGCAGCGCACGCGCGGAACGGCAGGCGCCCACGATGCGGCGGTCGTCGTCATAGGCGACGAGGCCGCTGCCGCCGTCGCCGGGCAGGGTCGCGATCCAGGCGTTGCGGAAATGGCCACGGAAGATCGCGCCCTCCATCCGCCGCGTCGCCTCCATCGTCACCGCGAGTGCAAGCTGATGTGCGGCGCGCTCCAGATCCTCGCGGCAGGAGGTGATGTTGATGGCACCGGCGAGGCGCCCGGCCTGGTCGAACAGCGGCGCCACGGCGCAGGAGAACATGTGCCATTGCGCGCGGAAATGTTCGTCGCGATGCACCAGGATCGGCTTCTCCTCGGCCAGCGCGGTGCCGAGCCCATTGGTGCCTTCAAATGTCTCGGCGAAGTTCGAGCCCGTGTAGATCTTCCAGTCCAGGAACATCCTTGCGTCGGCCTCGCCCGGCAGGCGGCTGAACAGCATGGTCGCGTTCGCATCCGCGAGATTGACGCAATAGCCGGCGTCGCGCAGCACGCGGGCGAGATCCTCGAGCTCGGGCGTGGCGAGCCTGATCGTCTCCTCCATCGGTTCGGCGGCATGCCGGATCTCGGATTCGGTCAGCGTTTGCGGCGGGCCCTGACGGGCGGGATCGAGCTTGTGATTGACGAGGCACCGCCGCCAGGAATTGGCAATCCGCGAAGAGGCATCGACGTCGGCCACGTGGTTGGCGACGGACAAGACACGGGCGACATGGTTCGAGGCCGAAAGGCTGGCCATCGCGGACGTCTCCACCCTGTATTATTGTGCAAAGTCTGGCACCACAGGCGGGGATGTCAATCGGAAACCGGGGACGCAGTTGTATCGCGCGATGCCTCAGCGCCGTCATGGCGGGGCTTCGTCGCGGCCATCGACGTATTTCAGCGCGTGCGAAAGAACGTGGATGCCCGGGACGAGCCGGGCATGACGGTGCGGAGGCGAGTTCGCTAGAAACTTACGGCGCGCATTGCTGCACCGCCCTCACCACGTGTCGATGCACGGCCGCTTCTTCGCCGTCCTCGGCTCGGGCTTCGGCACGGAGCGCAGCCCCGCCATGATCCAGCGCCGCGTCTCGGCGGGATCGATGACGTTGTCGATCTCGAACACCGAGGCGATCGAGACCGCCTTGCCGTTGGCATAGAGCTCGGTAACCTTATTGCGGTAATAGGTCTCGCGCTGCTCGGGATCGGCGATCGCCTCCATCTCCTTGCGGAAGCCGAGGCGGACATAGCCCTCCAGGCCCATGCCGCCGAACTCGCCGGTTGGCCAGGCCGCGGTGAAGAAGGAGGCGTGGAAGCCACCGCCGATCATCGATTGCGCGCCGAGACCATAGCCCTTGCGCAGCACGATGCCGAACAGCGGCACGGTGAGGCTCGCGCCGGTGACGAACATGCGCGAGACGTGGCGCACGATCGCAGTCTTCTCCGCTTCGGGGCCAACCATGAAGCCGGGCGTGTCGCAGAGCGAGACGATGGGCAGATCGAACGCGTCGCAGAGCTGGAGGAAGCGCGCAGCCTTGTCGCCGGCATCGGCATCGATGGCGCCGCCGAGATGGCGCGGATTGTTGGCGATGAGGCCGAACGGCTTTCCCTCGATGCGGATCAGCGCGGTGATCATGCCGACGCCGTAATCGCGGCGCAGCTCAAGCACGGAATCCTCGTCGGCGAGGAGGTCGATCACGTCGCGGATGTCGTAGACGCGCAATCGGTTCTCGGGGATGGCGCGGCGAAGCAGGCGCTGGTCGGCGGCTTCCCACTCGGTCACCGCGCCCTGGAAATAGGACAGATATTTCTGCGCGACGCGCGTCGCCTCTTCCTCGTCCTCGACCAATATATCGATGACGCCGTTCGGCGACTGGAACGAAACCGGGCCCACCTCGGCCGGGTGATAGACGCCGAGCCCGCCGCCCTCGATCATCGCGGGACCGCCCATGCCGATCGAAGCGTTTTTGGTGGCGATGATGACGTCGCAGCAGCCGAGCATCGCCGCGTTGCCGGCAAAGCAATAGCCGGAGACCACGCCAATCACCGGCACAAGGCCCGACAGTCTTGCGAACTGCACGAAGGACGGACCGTCGAGGCCGGTCATCCCGAGCCGGTCGGTATCGCCGGGTCGGCCGCCGCCGCCTTCCGCATAGAACACCAGCGGCACGCGCCAGTCTTCCGCGAGCGTCAGCATGCGGTCGATCTTCTTGTGATTCATGTGGCCCTGCGTGCCCGCGAGCACGGTATAGTCATACGCCAGGACGATGCAGCGGCCGCCTTCGGCGCCGAACTTCTCGGCATTGACCGTGGCAACGCCCATGACCAGGCCGTCGGCCGGCGTGTTCTTGATGAGGTCGTCGAGCTTGCGGCGGCGGCGCTGTGCCGCGATCGCGAGACTGCCATACTCCATGAAGGAGCCGTCGTCGACGAGCTGTGCGATGTTCTCGCGCGCGGTGCGCTGGTTGGTGTTGCGGCGGCGCTCGACCGCAGCCGGGCGGTTCTCGTCAAGCGTGTTGGCCTGGCGCGCGATCAGCTCGGCAAGATCAGGGCGGATGTGGTCGAGATCGATCTCCGATTCCGCCGCCGCGCTATCAGCCGCGACGTCGAGCGGCTCGAGATACAGGATCGGCTCGCCATGCAGCAGCGTAACGCCATCGCCGGCGACGAGCTTCATGACGCGGCCGCCCTGCTCGGCCATGATCAGATGCTCCATCTTCATGGATTCGATCACGGCGAGTTGGTGGCCGGGGCGGACGATCTCGCCTTCCTTCACCTGAATGGTGACGATGGTCCCTTGCAGCGGCGCCGCAACCATCACCGCGCCTTCGGGTACGACTTGCGCGACGTGCGCCTCAGCGGCGAGCGTGCCGCTTCGCTCGGTCGCAGCGAAGTAAAGCGGCTTGGCTGCGCCATCGGCGGCTTCGACAAGTCTTGCGATGTTGCGATCGATGAAATCGGTCGCGATGCGGTTGGTCCTGAAATCGGGATGCGCGAGCACGGCCTGGAGGAAGGCGATGTTGGTGACGACGCCGTCGATCCGGAACTCGCGCAAGGCACGCGAAGCCTTGGCGACCACGTCATGCCAGGCCTCGCCCGGCGTATGCACGATGACTTTCGCCAGCAGCGAATCGAAAGCTGCGCTGGTCTTGTAGCCGGCATAGCCAAAACTATCGACGCGGACGCCTGGGCCCGACGGCGGCTCGAACACGGCAAGCACGCCGCCGGTCGGATGCGTCGCGCCGGTCTCGTCCAGCGTCTCCATGTTGACGCGGAGCTGCATGGCATAGCCGTGCGGCTTCGGGATCGAACCCTGCGCAAGACCCAGCGAGGCCAGCGTGCTGCCTGCAGCGACCGCGAGCTGGGCGCGGACGAGGTCGAGCCCGAGCACCTCTTCCGTCACGGTATGCTCGACCTGGAGCCGCGGATTAGCCTCGATGAAGGCAAAGCTGTCTTCGGCGGTGCCGTCGATCAGGAATTCGAATGTACCGAGACTATCGTAGGACGCGGCTGCCGCGAGCTGCTTCGCCGCCTCGATGATACGGCCGCGCAGGGCATCGCTCAGCGAAGGGCTCGGCGCCACTTCGATCAGCTTCTGGTGCCGCCGCTGGATGGTGCATTCGCGCTCCCAGAGATGGGAGATCGCGCCATGGCGGTCGCCGATGATCTGCACCTCGATATGGCGCGCCTGCCGGATCAGCCGCTCGGCGTAGACGCCGTCGAAGCCGAATGCCGCCTTCGCCTCCGACTGGCAGCGCACATAGGCTTCCGCGAGATCGGACGCGTTCTCGACCACGCGCATGCCGCGGCCGCCACCGCCTGCCATCGCCTTGATCACGATCGCCGCCTTGCTGCCCAGAGAAGTGAAGAACGCCGAAATCTCCTCCAGCGAGGACGGCCCGCTGGTGCCGGCGATGATGGGGACGCCGCAGCGCTTTGCCAGTTGCCGTGCCGCAACCTTGTCACCGAACAGTTCGAGCGCCGCGGCCTTCGGCCCGACGAAAACGATGCCCGCATCGCTGCAAGCCTCGGCGAATGCCGCGTTCTCGCTGAGAAAGCCGTAGCCGGGATGCACGGCATCGCAGCCAGCCGCCGTCGCCGTCTTCGCCACCGCATCGATATCGAGATAGGCCCGGGCGCCGCGGCCGGGGATTTCGACCGCTTCGTCGGCAACGCGCACGTGCAGCGACAGCGCATCGTCGGCGGGGTGGATCGCAACCGTCGCGATGCCGGCGTCGGCCGCCGCGCGCGCGATGCGGATGGCGATCTCGCCGCGATTGGCAATCAGGAGCTTCTTGAACGACATCGTGGTCTCTCACTCAAACGGCAGCGGGCAGGTTGGGATTGAGGTCTTGCTTCTTCACCTTGCCCGTCGCCGTCAGTGGCAGGGCTTCGATAATACGCACTTCCGGGACCTTGTAGACGGCCATGCGCTCGGCGCACCAGGCGCGCAGGTCTTCCGCGGAGATGGTGCCTACCGCCTCCGGCTTGAGCTGGATATAGGCCACCGGCACCTGGCCCTTATCAGGGTCGTCGCGCCCGACCACACCGGAGCCCAGCACCTTCGGATGCTGGCCGAGCAGCGCCTCGATCTCCGGCGGAAACACGCTCATGCCCTTGACCTTCAGCATCTCCTTGCGGCGGCCGAGGAAGTGCAGAAAACCGTCCTTGTCGATGGTGCCGATATCGCCCGTGCGCAGCCAGCCGTCGACGAGCGACTCCGCGGTGGCCTCCGGCTTGTTCCAGTAGCTCTTGAGCAGCGACGGCGTCCGCACGCGGATCTCGCCTTCCGCGCCGAGCGGCAGCAGCGCGCCGGTTTCGAAATCGGTGATCTTGAACTCGGCGCCGGGGACCGGCAGGCCGACGAAGATCGGCTGGCTGTTGAGATCGAAATCATCGTCCTGGAAGCCCGCCGTGAACGTGTTGGACGTGTGGGTCTCGGTCATGCCCCAGGCCGCCTCCATCAGGATCGTGCCGGTGAGATCCTTCCAGCGCCTGCGATAGTCGGCATTGAGCTTCTTGACGAAGGAGACGACGCGCACCTGCTTCAGGGACGACAGGTCGAACTCGCGCCAGCGCGGATGATCCATCAGCTCGACCGCACCGTCGACCGGCATCGCGGTGATCGTGACCTTGTACTTGTCGATCGCCGCCATCACGCCGACGGCGTCCCAGCGCGCGAGCAAAACCAGCGTCGCGCCAGAGAACAGCGGGAAGATCAAGCCGAAATTCTCGCCCGCGATCCAGAACTCCGGGAAGAACGACAGAAACACGCTGCTCTCGTCCGACAGCACCGAGATGCCGTAATTGGCGGCGGCGGTGTAGACCATGTCGCGATGGGTATGGACGCAGCCCTTGGGCATGCCAGTGGTGCCGCCGGTGTAGTTGAGCGCCGCGACATCATCGAGATCCGGTGGCGGCAGCGGGGTTGGCGCGGGCATTGCCGCGAGCGCGGTCAACAGATCGGTTGCGCCCGGTACCGCGATGCGCGGTGTGCGGATCGAGTCAGGCGCGGGAAACGCAGGCGCTGGCGGAACGACGTCGGCAAAGCTGGTGACGATGATTTCGCGCAGGCGCACCTCGCCGCGGACCTGCTCGACGACCGGGATGAGCTGGTCGAGCGCGACGATCACTTCGGCCTGGGTGTCGTTGAGCTCGTAAGACAGCTCGAACGCGCGCGACAGCGGGCTGACGGGGACATGGACCGCACCGAGCTTCAAGATACCGAAGAACACGATGTGGAATTGCGGGCAGTTCGGCAGGAACACGGCGACGCGATCGCCCTTGCGCACGCCCTTGGCCTCGAGCAGCGCCGCGAAGCGATCGCTCTGCCGGTCGAGATCGGCATAGGTGGTGACGTGACCGTAAAAGATCACCGCGGGCCGCTCCGGACTGCGCTTTGCCCAGGCGCGCAGATATTCCGTCAAGGGAACTTCGCCGTGCAGATAGTTCGGCGAGCGCGGCATGCCCCGCGGCCAGGCCTTGTCCCACAAACCGCGCAGGGTGGCGAGGTAGTCCTTCTCGTCGAGGCCCACGTTCATGACGTCCTTCCCGTGTTGCTTTTCTTCTCGCGAAGGCACGCAGGTGCCGTCGATCGACATCGCTACAGGTCGAGCACGGCAGAGGTCATGTCAAGAAAAACAGCACCGCGTCGCGGCCGATGCCGCGACGCGGAAATACCAGACGTCTCGCAGCGCTCTTTCGCTAGCCCGCACGCCTGCAACGAAGGCGCTGACCTCGGTTTCGAGCGATTGCAGCTTCTGCGCCAGCCGGCCACTCGATTGCAGGACGAGGCCGGCGGCCTCGCCGGTCGCCGCCGTGGCGTCGGTGAGGCCGGAGATGTTTTGCGAGACCTGCCCGGTGCCGGAGACGGCATCGAGGCAAGCGAGACTGACTGCATCAGAGATACGAATTCTTCCAATCTAGAACACCTCGACGTCGCCTCTCCGAGCGTTGACTTGATGAGGTCTCTGGCAGAACGATCGGCGCAGATCATCCGCGCCAACTCCGGCGTGAGCGCAGCCAAAGGCCAGAGGCTCAATGCATCAATCGACACATACCAGGGTCCTCGAGCTCCCTGCGCTGAGCGCGGCGGAGCGGCTCTTCATCTGGGGATTCAGGCGAAGGCACGCAGCGGAGGCGCCGTTCCGACCGCGGCCGATATCAAGGAGGTGTACGACCATTTTTGCGTCGGCGATGCCGTGCCGTCGCTGGAGTCCATCATCGAGATCTTCGCCTGCACGGCCCATACCGCCATCGAAGTGCATTGCCCGACTTGTCCCCGCATGTCGGACGGCGAGCACGGAATTCTGCGCGCCATCGCCGCGGCGCAGCGGGACCGCATCGATGTCGCGCGCGAGCAGTTCGAGCGCTGGCTGCTACCGGTCGGCGCCGATTGGGCGCTCGCGCCGGTCCAGGGGCTTGCAACGATCTTCCGCATGGCCGGTCTCATCCTGCCCGACCGGCACCTGCGGTCTTTCGAGCATGACCGGATGATGGCGATGAAGAGCTGGCTGGTCGGAAGCCCCACGCTGCATTGACCAGGCGGGCTTGATGCGCCTGCTTGCGGTCGCACGGCGCAAGCAGCCGGGTGAGCTCGCCTCACTCGTTTGCCAGTTCGTCGGCTCCGACAAGGAGGACGCGGCGACGCTGGCGCGGTTGCGTTCTGCTGAGCTTTGACAGGCTCTGGTCGCATATCTCCTCTTGAGAATTGATCGCCGGAAGGCTCTGATGGGGTGCGGAGATCGATACGATGATCCGACTGCGCGGCGCCCACGGCGCTCCCCGGACGAGACGGACGAAGGCACCGGCCGAGCCGGAGGTTGAATGAGATGGTGGTGTTCCGCGGCAGCTGCCTGTGCGGAGAGGTCGCCTTCGAGGTCGATGGTCCGTTCGACCGTTTCCTCAACTGCCACTGCTCGCGCTGCCGCAAGGCGACAGGAACGGCGCATTCCTGCGAGGTCATCGTGAAGGCGCAGGCGCTGCGATGGCTGCGCGGTGAAGCATCCGTCGCGCGCTTCGATCTGCCCAATGCGCGAAGCTTTGCCACCGCGTTCTGCAAGATCTGCGGCAGCCCGATGCCGCATTTGACTCGCAGCGGGCGCGAGGCGATCATCCATGCCGGCGCGTTCGACGAGAAGCTGGATGCGACACCCGACCGGCATGTGCAGTGGTCATCGCGCGCCGAATGGTATGTCCATGGGGATGGATTGTCCGTGGAGGATTGAGACACGACGCGGGCTTCACACCCCATCAACGCACGCCTCCATGATCGCGTCGAGCTGCGCCTTCGAGAGAACGCCGAGCTCGGCGATGAAGACGATGCGTGATCGCGGCACGCCCGGCGCCGGCGCATCGCCGGGTGCCAGCGTCGCGCGGCCGGCCGCGAACTGGAACACCATCATGCGGCCGGGCTGCTCGACGGTCTCGAACAGGCCTTTGGCGCGCGCCAGCTTTGGCGCCAATCGGTTGATGGCCTGCTGCAGGCGGGGCAGCGAGACCGGCTTGTCCGAGGTCCAGCTCAGCGTCTCGAAGCGTTCTTCCGCCGGCCGGCGCGGGCCGACCTCGCGCGGCGCGGGCGCGCGATCGGCATTCGCAGGGAACAGCAGCGCGGCCGGAATCTCGCCGTGGTTTGCATCAACCACCACGGCGGGAACACGCAGCGCGCGGATGGCCGCGCGCATCCGCGCCCCCGCGCCCGCATCCGCCAGATCCAGCTTGCTCAACGCGACGATATCGGCGACGCGCAACTGCGACCGCAGCAGCGCGTCATCCAGGGCCGTTGCCGGCGCCGTCGCATCCATCACGCAGAGCACCGTCTCCAGCGGCGCCTCGCGCAGGATCACCGGGTCCATCAGATTGCGCACGATGTCGGCGGGATCGGCGACGCCGCTGGTTTCGATGACGATATACTCGGGCTTGGGATCTCGCCGCAGCAGCGTCGAGAGCGTGCGCAACAGATCGCCCTCGAGCGAGCAGCAGATGCATCCATTGCTGAGGCTGACCACGCCATCGCTCGCGCCCGCGATCAGCTCCGCATCGATGTTGATTGCGCCGAAATCGTTGACCACGGCGGCGATGCGCCGCCCCTCAGCATGCGCCAGCAGATGGTTCACGACCGTGGTCTTGCCGGCCCCCAAAAAGCCCGTCACCAGGAGAATGGGGACCTGCATGGGTCAGCCCTCAACGACAGGGCGGCGCACGGGCTTACCCGGCCGCGCCGCCACATCAAGCACGCCATCGCTGATCAGCACCTCGCCGCTGACAATCAGATGCCGCACGCCTTCGGAGGGACGGTTCATCGCCGTGAAGGTCGCGCGGTCCGAGAGCTTCTCGTAATCGAACACGACGACGTCGGCATCCGCGCCTTTCGCAAGCCGGCCCTTGGCCCGCATCGCGGGCGTGCTCTGCGAGAGGATCTCCGCGGGGATCAGCGCGCATTTGCGCACGCCCTCCAGCAGCGAAACGGTCTTGCGCTCGCGCACCCATTCGCGGATGAATTTCGTGAAGCAGCCGGCCGAGCGCGGATGCGAGGTGGCATCATCCGGCAGCGGCCAGGCATCGCCGGTATAGGTGGTGCCGTCGGAGAGCGTCCATGGCATCGCGTCGGAGGCAATCGCGCCGCCGGGATAGAGCACCGACATGTCGAGCAGGTCGCGGTGACGCGCATTGTTCTCGGTGTCGAGGATGTGCCAGAGCACCAGCGAGGACGGCTCTTCGGCCTGCGCCTTGAGCAGCTCCTCGCGGTCGTGGAAGCGGTAGCCGTCGGTCACGCGCTGGACGGAATCGTAGCCGGTGCCGTTGCGCTCGACGAACTCCGGATCACTGAAGAAGGCGGCGGCCAGCACGGTCGAGCCGGTGCCGTAAGGATAGGCTTCGACCGTGATCGGCAGCCCCTGCGCCTGCGCCTTCTCGATCAGCACGCGGCAGCGCTCGACGTCGGTCTTGCTCGACGAGTTGAAATGGCAGATGTGCATGTGCGCGCCGGTGGCGCCGGCATAGCCGATCAGGCGGATATAGGCCTCCGCCGCGCTTTCGGGGTCGATGCGCGACATGAACGCGACATGGGTGAAAGTCGGCACGTCCTTGGCCGCAGCCAGCTGGCACACCGCCGTCAGCTCCTGGACGCCGGCGCCCGGCGCATAGGCGTTCAGAATGCCGATGCCGATGCCGCCTTCGTTGAGGCCGCGGGTGAGACGCTCGAGGATGCCTGATACCTCCGCATCGGTTGCGACATTGTCCATCCAGCGGCGATCGCGCATGGCGTTGCCGAACGCCTCCAGCGAGCTCTCCGCATTGGAGCCGGTCATCGCGCCGATGCGCGCGAAGGCCCAGTTGGTGGCTGCGCCATAGTTCAGCACGCGGCCCTTCCGCGCCTGGCGCTCATACCAGGATGCGACCGGCAGCACGCCGGCCTCGAGATCGAGCGTCGTCGTGACGCCGTCGAACGCCTGCATGCGGTCGGCCGGGATCGACTGTCCATGCGCATGCAGGTCGATGAAGCCCGGGGCCACCACAAGCCCGGTCGCGTCGATCACCCGCTCGGCGCCGCCGAGGCCCGTGCCGACCGCGGCGATCTTGCCGTCCACCACCGCCACATCACCAACGGCGTCCATCCCGCTCGCGGGATCCACCACCCGGCCGCCAGAGATCACCAATCCGCTCATCTCGCCACTCCTCCGCCTTGAAATCGCATCAAGGCAGATTCCGGGGGCAACGACCACCTTCACGAAGGCCGATGCATCATGCTTCAGCGGAAGGCCATTTAGGGGATCGCAGACACGCGCCCGCATCCTCGCGGCAGGATTTGCCCGAGCTATGCTCCGCTTCACGCTCGATTTTGCCCGCGAGTGTCTGCCTGATGATTTCGACGACGTCCGTTATTTCTTCAGCAAGCGAGGCGCTTACCCGAAATTCAAGGCCCTGCTCGCCAGACGAGGTGCGATCGATCGATGGCATGCATACGAGAATAAGGCGATAGAGCAGGCCTTGCGCGAGCGGTGCGCGCTGCATGAGATCGAAATCGTGGGCTGATCTGACGTCCCCGCTCGGACACGGTTGGAACTTCGCCGGACGCTCGCAAGTCCTGCGGCGGGAACGTGGACGCCATGTCCACGCTGCCGAGTGCGAAACTGGCTCTGCCGTCTTCTCGCCCCCATTGTCATTCAGGGAGCTGGGCGGGGCGGCGTTACGGTGGGCAAAGTTCCCGAGGTTCCGTGTGATCGTCCGACGTCTTCTGCAACGCGACTCCCGTCATTCTGTTTCGCGCCGCGCGCTTCTTGGCGGACTCGTGTCGGCAGGAAGCGCACTCGCGCTGGGCGGATGCGCCGGCTTGGGTGCGACCGGCGCACGCTTCGACGCCTCGTCGCTGTCCGTTGACCCCACATTGCTCGTCGTCACCACGCGTAAGCCCGTGAACGGCCGCACCAAACCCTGGTTCGGGCCGGAGCGCGCGACGAGCATGACGGTCGCGCGGGCGAAGCTGGTGGCCCCGGACGAGAGCCGTCTTTCTCTCGCCTCGGTTGGACTCGACGATTGGCGTCTCGACCGGATCGAACCGGTGTCGACCGACGCCGGCGATCTCGCTGCGCAGGCCGGCGCAGGGGACGTGCTGATCTATGTGCACGGCTTCAAGCAGACATTCGAGACGGCGGTGCTGGATGGCGTCCATCTCTCCGACGGAATCAAGTTCCGCGGCCGGACCATGGTGTTCTCCTGGCCGTCCAAGGCCGGACTGTTCGACTACGCCTATGACCGCGACAGCGCGATGTGGTCTCGCGACGCTTTCGAACGCGTGCTCTCCGCGCTCGTCTCGGCGCCAGGCGGCGGCCGCGTGCACATCGTTGCGCACAGCATGGGAACGATGCTGACGCTCGAAAGCCTGCGTCAGCTTTATGCCCGATACGGCGATACAGTCACGAGCAAGATCGGCGCTGTGGTGTTTGCCTCGCCCGACATCGATATGGACGTGTTCTCGTCGTCAATCCAGCGCATCGGTCCGCTAACCGGAAAAATCACCGTGATTGCCTCGACGAACGATCGTGCACTGGCGCTGTCGGGGCAGATCGCCGGGGGAATGACCCGGGTCGGCGCCGCCGAGAAGGCCACCATCGCGCGGCTCGGCGTGCGCGTGGTCGATGCCTCCCAGGAAGGCTGGGGCATCATCAACCACGACCTGTTCTTGTCGAATGCGGAAGTGCAGCGCGTGATCCGCCGCTCGATCGACGGCACCACGGCGTAAGGGCGCGCACTTGCGCAGCTAGGGCGCGATCAGATTGGGATGAATCGTTGCCGCGCTTCAGGTCATTGCTTGAGCAGGATCTTTTCAGACCACCGCGTCGCGCTTTGAGCAAACGCGGCCCTCCGGGTGGCGGTGTCGCTACGGCGCCGCTAGCCGGCGGCAACACCGCCGCCGGCTAGCTGGCTCTTGGCGCTCGCTAAGCAGTTCGTCCCATCTGCTTACGCGAAGTGGAAGTCGTGGCTGTTCAGCTTGTCGAGCTGGGTGTTCTTCAGCGTGAGGGTGTCGCTCCCCGCCGCGATAACGACGTCGTGGCCTGACTGGGCCGCGTGGGAGAGAACGCTCGCAAAACTGTCGAACACGCTCTTGCTGAACTCACCGAAGTCATTATTGAATGATCATCACGGCCGACACGTAGCTGTTCTCGTTGATGACCGTGTTGTGCCGAATGACGACGTCTGAAACGCCGCCGTCGATCTCGATACCATCGTAGTGCGGGCCACCCAATGACGTGCCGAGACGCACATTCGGCGCATTCATGTGGTGGATATAATTGTCTTGGACGAGGCTCGAGCCTGTAACAATAATACCGTTCTCCACGTCATGGATATCGTTGCGCAGGAATGTGCCGGACCCGACAATGCCGTTCGCGCCATTTGGGCTGCTTCCAACGTTTATAATCTCGCTATCCTTGACGACAGTTCCTGCAACGCCATCCTTGATCCAGATGCCGGTCCAATCGCTGGACGTGATGCGGCTATTCTCAATCGTGACGTTATCGGCCTGGACCGAAATCGTGCCTTTGACATCGAGAGCGTCGATTACGGTACCTGGCTGAGTGACAGTCACGTCGCCCGATGGAGTCGGAATAACGCCACTAGGAAGACCGGTGCTATTCGCGTCTGGAAATCCAGCAATTGCCATGTTGTGTTCATCCCCTTGAGCAATGCACGCGCAGACTAAGTTTCATGCGGTTCGATACGTCGCGGCTCAGTCCGACTTGATCTGGTTCTTTGCCGCCCCATCAGGAGAACTGAAAACTAATGATCAGGATTTAATTTCGACGGAGCGCGTTGTTTAAAAGCAGGCGACGAACGACCGATGTGGTTCGCGTCGATACCAACATGCTCTACGCTATCAAACGCTGCACCAATGCCGACTCGCTCGAATACGTCAGCAGCGCTTCGTGAGTCGCCCGGGTCACCCCGACATAGGTCAGCCGGACACATTCCTCCACGGTCTCGCCGTGGCGGCCGAGCAAGCCCAAGCCGGCAATGGCGACGCACGGAAACTCCAGTCCTTTCGCGGTGTGCATGCTCAGGAACCGCACGGCGACGCGCTTGACCGAAACCCTGTTGCGATTGTCCTTGGCCATATCGATCGGCACGTCATGCCTGGCGAGGATCTGCGCGACCCGCCCGCCGATCCAGTGCTCCGGGTAGAGACACGCCATCTGCGACCACTCGTACCCGGCTTTCTTCCGGTCGAGAAACCACTCGGCGACGCAGTGAGCTTCTGCGTCGATGCTCACGCAACGCCGCACCGCGGGCTCCAGTCCCTGCCGACCCGCATCCTCGGGCAACAGGATGGCGTGCTCATCGTCGGCCGTGACGCCGGGAGCGCCAATGACGTCTGCAGCGAAGCGTCGTGCGAAGGCAACGATTTGCGCCGTGTTGCGATAGTTGACTTTCAACACGGTCGTTCTGCCCTTCGCCTCGATCCCGAGCTGACTCCACACCGGGCGCTCACGTCCTTTATAGATGGCCTGAATATCGTCGTAGACGACCATCAGCGCCTTCGTGCGCGGGTTCACCATCTTGGCCGCCAGCGCGAGCCATTGCGGCTCGAAGTCGTGCGCCTCGTCGATCAGGACAGCGTCGTACTGCTCCATTGGGATGTGGCCTTGATCGACGGCCTTCACGACCTCCGACACGCTCGCAGCCAGGCGTTCTGCGTAGTCAGGATAGTCTCGCTCGGAGGGGGCCGGAATCCCATAAGTCCGCAGCATCCGGTAACACCAGGAATGAAAGGTGAGAACCTGAACGCGGTGCTCCACGCCCCTGCTCTGCATGGCGTCCTCGAGCCGCCCGGCGATGCCGTTGGCGTAACACAGGATCAGCACCGGCTTTGCCGCCGCACGTGCCAGATACTCGGCCCGAAATGCCAGGATCAGCGTCTTGCCCGATCCGGCGACGCCGCGAATGATTCGATGCCCTTCTCCCAGACTGCGCGCGAACTGCTCCTGATGCAGGTCCATGACCGCAAGCGTCCGGTCCGAAGGATCGGCCCGAGGCGCGTCGTCCAGAGGCAGGGCGATCTGCCGTATGCGGATTTCCGGAAAGAGCAGCGCCCGCAGGCGGTCGAACTGCGGCATGGATAGGGGGTCTCCGAGACGCGGATGAACCATGCGCCACAATCTGGCCCGGAATTCCTCGGGATCGGCGCCCTCCGTCATTTCGTCCTTGAACAGACAGAGGTGCTCGGCGAACACCTCCTTGAGATCGGTCTGGTCGAACTGCCTGCGCGTGATGTTGGTGAACACGGTCCCGAAGCCGAACGGAACAATGGCCCGGCCCGCGAAGCGATGACCGGGCGGAAACAACAATTGCCCGTCGCGCTCCAGTGTGCGCACGACCTCGAACGTGTACTTGCGAGCCCGCTCGAGCGGATTACTCTCCCGCACGACACCACGACTTGTCAGCAACTCGACCTTCGTCTTGTCCGCCGAAACGATCGTCTCCAGCCGCCAGTCTTTCACCTCGAGCACGAGCAAACCGTTCGCGGGATGAACGATAATGAAATCCGGATGCCGGTTGAGAGGGCCAACCGGGAGGTTGTGCCAGACGACGGTGTTGTCTTCGAGGAAGTCCTTGAGCCGCTCGGCCAATCGAAGCTCGCCACGGCTGTCGAAGCGCGCGAAGCCGAGACTCGGGATCAGGATTGCCATGTTGCGACTGCGAGGGCCATTGCGGACCACCTTGTGAGACTACGCATGTGGCAGGGCAGTCTCTCCAGGTTCACATGGTCGCCTAGAGTGTGCAGGTTTTCAATGGCTTAGGATTATCTGGCGCTCCCTGGGGGGAATCGAATCCCTGTTTCAGCCTTGAGAGAATTGCATCTCGCACGTCAGCGAACATCGGCGAACGTCGATAACACAAACAATATCAATTGCTTAGTCCGTACACGTTTAGTACTATTCGCGAGCATCTACGACCGCCTTTTGAAGAAAACTTGAAGAAATGGAGAACGTCGGTGGCACGCTCGGCGCGGCACTCGTCGCTTGAAACGCGGACTGCCCGCGCGAGATTGAAGACCCGACGAACGCCTTACTTCGCCAAGATCGCGAAGGGACTGCGTCTCGGCTATTACCGCGGTGCAACTGCAGGATCGTGGGTTGCGAGCTTCTATTGTGGCACCAAAGGCTATGTGACCAAGGCAATCGGTGCGGCTGACGACACCATCGACGCTGATGGCGTGACTGTCTTCGACTTCTGGCAGGCGCAAGACCAGTCCCGAACCTGGGCTGAGCAGCAGCGCCTGGTCGTTGCAGGCATTGTTCGCAGCGGACCATACACGATCGAAGATGCCGTCAAGGACTACTTGTCGGAAATCGCCGCTGAAAAGAAGCCTACTGCCGTCAAAGGCGCGAAATACGTGTTCGACGCCTGGATTCTGCCCGATCTGGGGGCGCTCAAGATCGACGAGGTGACGACTGAGAAGCTGGCTCGGTGGCGCAACAAGATCGCGACGGCGCCAAAACGGGTGCGAACCAAGCGCGGCGCAGTGGACCAGGCCACGCAGGAAACCGCAGACGATGACGACGCGCGCCGCGGCCGCAAGGCGACCGCCAATCGAATTCTCACCGTGCTCAAGGCCGCGCTCAATCGCGCATTTTACGCCGATCGCGTGGCGTCGGACGCCGCCTGGCGCAAAGTCAAGCCGTTCAAGAATGTTGATGGGCCGGTCGTTCGGTATCTTTCTTTGGGTGAGGCACGTCGTTTGGTCGACGGCTGCCCGCAAGATTTCCGGAAGCTGGTCGAAGCGGCGCTCTATACGGGCTGCCGCTACGCGGAGCTCGGTCGCCTCAAGCGCGAAGATTACAACAATGACAGCGGCACATTATCGGTGAGGCTAAGTAAAGGAAAAAACCGTCACGTCTTCCTGACGGAGGAGGGAAAGCAGGCGTTTCGGCACTGGACGACTGACCTCGACGCGGGCGCTCGAATTTTCTTGAGGTGCGACGGAAAACCGTGGGGAACGTCTCATCAGCAGCGGCCACTCGATGAGGCCAGCGACCGAGCTGGCATAACCCCCGCGGTGAACTTTCACATCTTACGGCACACGCACGCGTCCTATCTTGCCATGGCGGGAGTTCCGATGGGTGTGATCGCCAAGCAACTGGGTCATGCCGATACGCGAATGACGGAAAAGCACTATGCTCACCTGGCGCCGAGTTATATAGCGCAGACGATCCGCGAAAACTTTCCCGTGCTGGGCTTGGGTGCGTTCGGACAGGTTGCGCAATTTCGAAATCGAGCCGCCTCGTAACCTGCGACCCCTGCGTCCCGAACGTAAATAGCACACGAAAAGATCAATAAAACAATGAAGTTTGCTTGCGATTGACCACCTTTATCGCCGTTTGTTCACGGGGTTTCGGTGGTCAATCGGTGGTCAGTTCGACCAGGATCCGCAAGCCCCTCGGCGAAGCGGGAATCCACTGTGTCCGTCTTACGAAGTGAAGGGTGGCGATAGAATCGGATCTTATCTCGCACGCTCTGTTTTCTGGGAAAGTTCAGCTTGGCTCGCGAGCCAAGCCTTCGTCTTACAGCCCGCGGTTCGTGAATTCATCGCTACCACGGGAATCGTATGACGGCACCACCAGATGAAACTGCAAGCGGCATGCGCCCGAGACTGCTTAGCAAGTCTCAAGCTGCAGGCTATTGTAATATTTTGATGAGCACCTTCTCAAGCTGGGTTCGATCCGCAAAGCGGCCTCCTCCATCAGAGTATCAATGGGTGACGCCAGCGAGTTGACGACCACGGCAGCCCGCCCGATTGTCAAGGAATATCTTGCTCAGATCAGCAAGGGACGCGCCCCGTTGTGGCTCGTGCCTGCCGCCAGCCGGCAATATTCGAACGTCAACCCCCGGTGACCTCCGCGACCCCTTACGCGTTGCCGGCATCCATCGCCAGTAAAGCCATTTCGACGCCGATGCGCTTGGCGGGAACACCGCGCTTGCGGATCATCTCGATCGCGCTTGCGATCGAATCGACGGAGCCGTTGCCAGAGATGCGCACCTCCTTAAGCCATGGCTGCTCCAGCTGGCTCTGATAGGTCTCCATCCGATGGGCGACATAGCCGGCCTTGTCCGGCGCGCCCTTGGCATAGACGACCACGGGCACCGAGAAAGGACGCGCGGAGTTGAAGTTAATGGAAGCCTTTCCCCGAGGTGCGGAGCCTGCGACCGAAAGAGCCACGCCCGCGTCAACGGCTCTGGCCGCACCAGAGCCGCGGCTCCCATTGCAGACGAGGCGCCGCCGACGCAAACCCCTCCAGCTCCCGACGCTGGCCGGCCGATAGTCTGGACGAACGTCTGAAAAGGGATTCTCTCATCCGCATTTCCGCGAGATCTACACGCTGCCGTTGCTGAATTCCGGCCGCGCAGGCTTGGAAGAAGTGGTTGCGTCTCGATAATTGTCGAACATTCCGCGGCGAAAAAGTCGCTTGTGGCGACCTTTAACTGAGTGGCGTTCAGGCGTTACGGAAATCGAGGTCTCATGCCTGAAGGCGATCTATCCCGCAACCGCGTAGAGAGCTTACTTGCTAAATGGCAAGCAAGTGTCTAAATTGATGGCAGGGCTCGCGAGAAGCCTGTTCGACTTCGGAGGAGGCGTGAAACATGAGGCATCTCAAGTTGTTGCTGCCGGCGGCAATTGCCGGTCTTAGCCTTATCTTTGTTACCGGCGCATCAGCGCAGAAAATATACGACCCGGGGGCATCGGACACCGAGATAAAGATCGGGAATATCGTGCCGTATAGTGGCCCTCTATCGGCGTACGCGACGATCGGAAGGAGTCACGCTGCCTACTTCAAGAAAATCAACGACGAGGGAGGAATCAACGGACGCAAGCTTGTCTTGGTGACCTACGATGACGCGTATAGTCCATCGAAGGCGATGGAGCAGACGCGAAAATTGGTTGAGAGCGATGAAGTGCTGGCCGTATTTAGTTCAGTTGGAACCCCGACGAATCTGGCGACGCAAAAATACCTGAACTCGAAAAAGGTGCCGCAGCTATTCGTCGCTACGGGGGCATCGCGATGGGGAGACCCAGCCAACTTCCCCTGGACGATGGGATGGCAGCCTACATATAAGAGCGAAGGGCGCATCCTCGGAAAATATATCGTTGCCAATCATCCAGGCGGCAAGATCGCGGTGCTATGGCAGAATGACGACTCCGGCAGGGACATCCTAACTGGCCTAAGGGAAGGACTTGGAAGCAAAGCGAACCAGATCATCGCTGAGCGTTCTTACGAGGCGACCGACCCTACGGTTGATTCGCAAGTCGCGGGCCTGAGGGATTCCGGGGCGAACATCTTCGTGTCTCTCACGGCGCCAAAGGCTGCCGCTCAGGCGATCAGAAAATCAGCCGAAATTGGCTGGAAGCCAGTTTATCTTCAATCGAACGTGTCTACCTCGGTGTCGTCTGTGCTGCAGCCGGGAGGGCTGGATAACTCAAAGGACATTATTTCGACTGCCTTTCTGAAGGACCCCAGTGATCCGACCTGGAAGGAGGATCCTGCGACGAAGGACTGGTTCGCCTTCATGGACAAGTACTTCCCGGATGGCGACAAGACCAACTCAGTCAACGTTTTAGCCTACGCATCCGCGCAAACCCTGGTCCACGTGCTCAAACAATGTGGTGACGATCTAACCCGAGCAAACGTCATGCGACAGGCGGCACGTCTGAAAGACTTCAGATCTGAGATGATGCTGCCTGGCATCGTCGCCAACACCTCTGAGTCGGATTTCTATCCGCTTGAGCAATTGCAAATGATGAAGTTCGACGGAAAGAGCTGGGTTCTATTTGGCGACATCATCGACGCGTCTTCCCCAAGACATTGAGGGCGAAAACTAAATGGGCCGCGAGGCTGGACCAACCGCATCCCGTGGTTCTGGGCCACGGGATACACACTGTTGTTCCGGTCGACCATCCGCTGATGCATTGGCTCTGTCGCTCGCTCCGACTTGGACGACATCCTTCAATTATCAAACATGATCACGCTGCGGAGCGTCTTGCCGGCGTTCATGGCGGCAAACCCTTCGTTGCCGTCACCGATGGCCAAGAGATCGAGGCCGGCGAGACGCTTGTGGTGGTCGAGGCCATGAAGATGCACAAGGTGCTGCGCGTCGAGCGGGACCGCACGGTGAAGAAGATCCACGCCAGCGCGGACGACGTTGGCAGTAGATGCGTTGGTTCTGGAGTTCGCGGGATGAACCGCCGTGCGCAAATAGCGACGGCCAAGCTAATGGGGGATGCCAAGTGGTAGCAGATCGAGCCTCGCAGACGAGTACTGGCCCCCTTGCCGGAGTTCGTGTTGTAGAATTTGCCGGCATCGGCCCCGGTCCCTTCGCGTGCATGATGCTAGCGGACATGGGCGCTGAAGTGGTGACTCTTGACCGGATCGGCGCAAAGAGGAACTTGAAGGCAATTGCGGCACGCGGTCGCAAATGGGTCCATGTCGATTTGAAGAATGACCAAAGTAAAGGCGAGTTGATCGAGCTTCTCTCCGGTGCCGATGCTCTCATCGAGGGTTTTCGTCCGGGCGTGATGGAGCGCCTCGGCCTCGGTCCCGATGTAGTTCTCACTCGCAATCCTCGACTTGTATACGGTCGGATGACCGGTTGGGGCCAACATGGTCCCCTTGCCGACGCCGCTGGTCACGATATCAACTACATCTCGATCACAGGTGCGCTCGCCGCGATCGGTACACGAAAAAGCCCGATCCCGCCGCTCAATCTGGTCGGTGATTTCGGTGGAGGCGCGCTCTATCTCCTCGTAGGAGTCCTTGCAGCACTGATAGAAGCAAGGAAGTCGGGCAAGGGGCAAGTCGTAGACGCGGCAATGTGCGACGGGGCAGCCTCGTTGATGACCATGTTCTTCGATATGAGCGCTGCTGGCGATTGGGTGGAAGGCCGCGAGCAAAACATGCTGGATGGAGGCGCGCACTTCTACGGCGTCTTCGAATGCGCATGCGGCAACTTTGTCTCGATCGGGTCCATAGAGCCGCAATTCTACGCGCTCTTGCGGCAACATGCAGGCCTGCTTGATCCTGATTTCGATGATCAAATGAATCGCGCAGCTTGGCCCACGTTGAAGCAAAAGCTTGCGGCAGTCTTGAAAACCAAGACTCGCCAAGAGTGGTGCGAGATCATGGAAGGCACCGACGTTTGCTTCGCCCCAGTCTTAACGATGACAGAGGCCTCACGACACGAGCACATGGTTTCTCGTGAGGTGTTCTTTGCGCGCCACGGAGTCTTACAGCCTGCTCCGGCGCCGCGGTTCTCGAGGACACCCTCAAGGGTTAGGGAGCCCGAAGAAATGCCACTCGCTGCGGTCGTGGGCTCTTGGAGGGACCGACGGTGAGTTCTATTTCGCCAGCGGCATCCATGGTTGCCTGCAAGTCCTCATTTCGTCCGGATTGATTTCCCAAGCCGCCCGGTAAGGCGCTTCGCTTCAAAGACCCCTCCTTATTTGTCAAGCCAAGAGGTTCGAAACGATATCATGCAATCAATGTATGGCATTTGCTTTTCAGATAACAAGTATGTTAAGCCGGCGGAGCCATGGATGTTCGTAATCCATGCTGCGGCGCGAATGCGTTCGGTCACATCTCGACCGTCCGGGGCGCCGCCAGCTTCATTCTGAGCATCGCGATAGCGCTGCTTGGCGCACGATCGAAATAAGAGCGTATCTGGGAGCGAAACGTGACCCTGTTTGATATGTCGGGAAAAGTTGCCGTCATCACCGGCTCCACGCGCGGCATCGGCCGGGCTATTGCCGAACGGATGGCCGAGCACGGTGCTAAGGTCGTGATCTCCTCCCGCAAGCAAGACGTCTGCGATCAAGTGACCAAGGAGATCAACCACAAGTTCGGGAACGGGGTGGCGGCCGCGATTGCGGCAAACATCTCTCGCAAGGAAAACCTGCAAAACCTGGTCAGCGAATCCATCCGTGCCTTCGGCAAGATCGACGTGCTGGTCTGCAACGCGGCCTCTAATCCCTATTACGGTCCCCTCGCCGGCATTTCGGACGAACAGTTTCGCAAGATCCTCGACAACAACATCGTCGCCAACAACTGGTTGATAAGTATGGTCGTGCCGGGGATGATCGAGCGGAAGGATGGTTCGATCGTTATCGTGTCGTCGATTGGCGGCCTGAAGGGCTCCACGATCCTTGGCGCCTATTCAATTTCGAAGGCGGCCGACATGCAGCTCGCGCGTAATCTCGCCTGCGAATATGGCGAGCACAATGTTCGGGTGAACTGCATCGCACCGGGCCTGATCAAGACGGATTTTGCTAAGGCGCTATGGAGCGATGCGGACAATCTGAAGGCGTCAACGTCGCGTTCACCCCTGTTACGCATTGGAACTCCGGACGAAATCGCTGGAGCGGCGGTGTTTTTAGGATCGCCGGCGGGCAATTTCGTGACCGGCCAGACCGTGGTGATCGACGGTGGCGCCACGATCAGTTGACGCTTGCTCAAGCACGAAAACGGAGGTGATCCTGGCGCCCGTGCGACGCGAGTCCTCCAGTTCACACAAGGCAATCTAAGACAGCAAGTGAGGCGTGCGGCAAAAATGGAGTCTTCCATGCTCGAGAAACCCTCTGATACATTGCAGACCGGTACCCACCGCAATTTCTTGCTGGAGCGGGTCGTGCATGGACGGCCGGCGGCAGAGGTCATCGTCCAGGAGGCCGAGAAGCTCGGCAAATCCCGCATTTTTATTACCACCAGCGGCTCGCTTAGCGCTGACGATGCGTTGCCGCGAGAGATCGGCCGCGCTTTGGGCGAAAAATTCGTTGGCCTGTATTCCGGCATCACGGCCCATACGCCACGCCAATGTGTGATCGAAGGCGCTGCCGCTGCACGTGCTGCGCAGGCTGATCTTCTGGTTGCAGTCGGCGGCGGCTCGGTTATCGACGGGACCAAGGCGATGCTGCTATGCCTGTGGCACGATCTGAAAGATCCGAAGGAGATGGACGCCCATCGCGGCGAAATGAGCCAGGATCCCAGCGTTTGGCCCGCAAACGCGGCGAGCCGCATCCGCATGCTTGCAGTGCCGACGATGTTTTCGGCTGCCGAGTTCACCTGGTTTGCCGGGGTTAGCGAGCCGGCGCATCATGTGAAGGAACCCTTCGCCCATCCGCTGCTGGTGCCGCAAGTGGTGGTGCTCGACCCAGTTGCCACCCTGGCGACGCCAATACCGCTCCTGCTTGCGACCGGCATGAAGGCCGTCGACCACGCCGTCGAGCGGCTTTGCGGGCTTGATCCGCCGCCGCTCGCGGACGCCGCTGCATCATCCGCTCTGAAACTCCTGTACACGTCGTTGCCGCAGCTCGGTGGTCCAAATGACAATCTGAAGATGCGGATGGATTGCCAGTTCGGCATGTGGCTATCGATTTTTGGCGCTGGCAGTGGCTCTCCAGCGGGAGCGAGCCATGCCATCGGACACGTGATCGGTGGCTATGGCGTGCCACACGGACATACGACAGGAATCTGCCTGCCCTCCGTACTGCGATGGAACTATGATGCAAATGCCGCCCGGCAGGCACATACGGGCCGGGTCATCGGTGTGACCGGTGACAAGCTCGCGGACGCGGTGCGCGCGTTCGCGACGAAGCTCGGTGTGCCTACGCGGCTGCGCGATGCCGGTATCAAGCGCGACCAGCTCGATGATATCGCGCTTAAGTCTCTGCATGATGGGCCCATGAAAACCAACCCGAAACCGGTTACGTGCACGGCGCAGGTCATGGAGATATTGGAAATGGCATGGTGACCCTCACCTCCGTCGTGACGCATCGCCGCGCGCGTCACCGGCCGTCATGAGGGAGCTGTGAGCGACGTCATTGGAGAGAGCATGATAGTCGGCCGCGACCGTGGCCAGTTTGACGAAATCCGAGCCTAGGGCTGCAATGCTCTGTTGATCTGACGAGTTGTCGGAGCTGGGTCGGACGCAGGCAATCCAAGGCAAACACTACTATCGGTTGGGTTCGGCTTTCCCGGGTACTGGACTGCCTGACAGCAATGATCGAGGATGTATGAACCAAAGGATCTCAGAATACGCAGCTCTGGTCACTGCGTTGGTGGGGCTTCTCATTTCCGAGCCCGCACGAGCCCAATCGTATCCAGCCCATTTTGTCACTTTCGTCGTCCCATCCCCGCCGGGTGGCGTCACGGATATTGACGCGCGCATAATTGCGAAAGTGCTATCCGTTAAAATAGGGCGCCCGGTCATTGTTGAACCCCGGCCTGGGGCGGGAGGCATGATTGCGACGGAATTCGTCGCGAACGCGAAACCCGATGGATACACATTATTGTGGGCATCGTCAGGAGCGATTGCCACCAGTCCGTGGATCTACAAGAAAAAACTCGCCTACGATCCCTTCAAGTCGTTTACCCCAATCCATACGCTACAGGAGGCTTCTCCAATTCTTCTGGTTTCGGCATCGAGCCCCTTCAAGAGTACAGCGGATCTTGTGAAGTATGCAAAGGAGAATCCAGGTAAGCTCAATTTCGGATCAGCGGGGAACGGCACCGGCCAACACATTGCATTGGAGCTGTTCAAGCTTGCTGCCGGCTTCGAGGCGACCCATGTCCCGTATCGTGCCTCTACGCAGGCGATGACCGATCTGCTCGCTGGTGTCATCGACGCTACGTTTGACTACTACAGCCCTGCAAAGTCGCAGCTTGAGTCCGGCAAGCTACGGGCGCTATCAGTGACAGCTTCGTGGCGCCTTCCGGTGTTGAACGATGTCCCCACCCTCTCTGAACTTGGCTATCCGGTGGAATGGACAGGCTGGTCTACGGTCGTCGCGCCGGCCGGCACACCGCCTCAGATTGTGGATTTTCTGGCAACGGCGTTTGCTGAAGCATTGGCTGCTCCGGAAGTGATCTCGCACCTAGAGGCGACGGGTACACGAGTGTTACCGCCAAAGGCGAAAGAAGGAGTTGAAGCCTTTCATCGTAGCGAAAGTGAAAAGGTGCGTCGCTTGGTTCAAGACTCGGGCATAAGCGTCGAGTGAGTGAAGAAGACACTTTCCGGATCATTCGCCTATTTGGTTCTATCGGCGGTCAAACCGTCGCATTTATTGGCCTAACCGGGTAAGGCTGGATGACGAACCCCGAACAGATTGTGGGCTATGATCGCACCACGCTGGCCAACAGCTATGCGGTGCGAACCGGCCGAGACCTGTCGCATATCGCTTATTCGATTGGCTTCAACCTTGGAAGAGCGCGGTGATCTTGCATGCGTCTACGCCCGCTACATGGTGGGACGAAGAGCGCGGATGGGATCGACCTGGACCAAACACGCAAAAGGATCATCGAACGCCGCGACTTGGCCGAACAAGCGGTAGGAGCAGCGGTCTTTCCTCGTAACCCCGGCAAACGCACCTGGCCAAGTAGTCCGACGGAATGCTTGTGTGTCAGTCGGCAATCACGGCAAGCCAATGCGTCGGGGCATCGAATTGAGTTGGGCCATGCCCACGCTCGAGGATATCCAACACCATGACAAATGTGAAATGTAGGGCGACCGATGCGTGTGTGCGAATATGCGGTTGAAGAGGATAGGAAGCAAAAAAAGGCCGGAATCCTTCTGAGGATCCCGGCCAAGTCTAGGGAGAACCCGATTGGCTTGCTGCCACTCGCTTAGAAAGCTCCATTCTGCGCCCGAGCCGACGTTACCTCCGACCACATCGGCATTACGCTGCATCAAACTGGAAGGGACGCACTGTGGTTTGGGACGACAGGGTGACGGTCGGTGACCGGCCCTAAGCTAGCAGCACCGTATCCGCGCAGGTTATCGCGTCGGCACCTTCCATCACTGTCAGTTCCAGCGAGCCGGCCTGCACCGCGATGTTCTCCGCGAAGAACCGCGCAAGGGCTACGTAACGCCGAGACTCACCGTCACCCTGCCCTTTCACGGCAAGCGCTTCGCCGGCCAGCAAGCAGCCGCCGAGTGTCACACCGAACAAGCGCAGATAAGGTGTTGCCCCCGCCAGTGCGTCGTCCGATGCAGTCGAAATCCGCGCCAACAGCCACCTGCTTGAGCGGTCGAGCGAGCCGATTGCCTCGCGCAGTTTTCGGCCAGCGGTGCCAAAGGCGGGGTGGTTGGAAGCCTCCACCTGATCAACGATCTCGGAGAGATCGTTGATCACTTCCCAAACCGACGCGCCGCCGTTTGCACCGAGCTTGCGCATAACAAGATCGATCGACTGAATGCCGTTGGTGCCTTCATAGATCGAGGTGATGCGAGCATCGCGATAATGCTGCGCGGCGCCGGTTTCCTCGATGAAACCCATACCGCCATGGATCTGCACGCCGAGATAAGCTACTTCATTGGCGATATCGGTGGAGAAGGCCTTTGCGATTGGCGTCAATAGTGCACCGCGCGCAGCCGCCTCGGCCCGTACTTTTGGCTCTCTTGCACGAGTGGCGATATCAAGTGCAACTGCCGTTGAGTAGCAGACGGTTCGAGCGGCTGCCGTCAGCGCTCGCATCTGCATCAGCATTCGCTTCACGTCGGGATGCACGATGATCGGATTGGAACAATTGCCATTGTTCCCGACGGCACGGCCCTGACGGCGCTCTTGCGCGAACGCCAGAGCGAGTTGATAGGCGCGTTCTGCAATGCCGACGCCCTGGAGGCCAACCCCGAGCCGGGCCTGATTCATCATCGTAAACATGCTGAACATGCCGCGATTTTCTTCGCCGATGAGATAGCCGATGGCACCACCATGGTCGCCCATGGTCATGGTGCAGGTGGGAGAAGCGTGGAGGCCGAGCTTGTGCTCGACGCCAGTTGGATAGATGTCATTGCGCGCGCCAAGTGTGCCATCCGGGTTGACCAGGTATTTCGGAACCAGAAACAGTGAAATGCCTTTGCTACCGGCTGGGGCGTCCGGCAGCCGGCCGAGCACGAAGTGCACGATATTGTCGGTCATATCGTGATCGCCGTAGGTGATGAAGATTTTAGTGCCCGTAATGCGATAGCTTCCATCGGCAGCGCGTTCGGCGCGGGTGCGCAAAGCGCCCACGTCCGAGCCAGCCTGCGATTCAGTGAGTTGCATGGCGCCAGTCCATTCGCCCGACACCAGTTTTCCGAGATAGATCCGCTTCAATTGCTCGCTGCCATGGGCATGGAGCGCGTCGATCGCGGAGAGCGTCAACAGCGGGCAAAGGCCGAAGGAGACGTTGGCTGCGCTCCAGATCTCCGTGCAAACAGCGTTGATCGCCAGCGGCAAGCCTTGGCCACCGAACGCTTCCGGTCCGGACACTGCGCTCCAGCCCGCTTCACTCCATCGCTTATAGGCATCCCGCCAACCTGGTGCGGTCGTGATCTTGCCGTTCTCCAGCCTAATTCCGTGCTTGTCGCCGACGCGGTTCAGCGGCGCCAGCACGCCCGCCGCGAACTTTCCGGCTTCTTCCAGCACGTCTGCAACGGCGGCGCCGTCGAAATCGCCGTAATTGCCGGCCTTTATCGCCGCCAGGAGCCCGGCACCATGGTTGAGCGCAAGCAGGATGTCGCTAATCGGCGCGCGGTAAGTCATGCGAAACCTCGTCTAAGGGGGTGCCAGGGGAAGTGGCCTTATTCACATGGAAATCGTATGTCTTCAAGATTTATTTGTTATATGATCAACAAATTAGCTCGCTTTCGAGTTTTTCAGACAATTGGGGGGCCGCTGCGGAATCCCGGGTGATTCCTGCAAAACGCCCAGAATGGGGACCCGGCTTGCTCGTCGATTCTCGCGATCTCGAAAAACCACGCCACGTTCCACCTTCGTCGCAACCAACGATCCGCGGCATCGACGTGCAGTGGCGATCCGGCTGAGAAAACTGCCACCGTCTGACATTCGCCTGCTCGCCGGATTGGGTGACGCAGCCTACGACCACGCCGCCGACCGTGACGGGGTCTAGCTCATTTCGACTGATCAGCGCCTTTGGAAACAGTCGCGAACAGATCAACTGGGTGAATGTTCGAAAGAAATCCGTCCTCCCTTCCCCTGCCCATTGGGTTCGGACGGCGTCAAGGATCCTGCGTTACGTCGTCGAAGGCCACTCCATCAATTACAAGCTGCCATGTTCAAGCTCGGAGTTTTAAGTGGTCTATCTGCATTGTCAGCCTGCAACCATGTGTTTCCTCACCGGGTCCTGTCAAAGACCTTCGAAGCGCAATATTCGTGAGTCGGCCGCGGCGTGGCGGTACTTGACGAGCTCTCGATACTCTGGGCTATTCCAGAAACGCTCTGCGGCCTCCCGGTCAGAAAACTCGAGGAGGACTAGACGCTCGCCATTCGCTTTGCCTTCGAGAGTTACTGGGGCATCGTCGACTGCAAGAACCCGGCCGCCAAACTTGGCGAACACGGCGGGAAAGCCCGACGTGTACTTCTCATAGAGCTCAGGGTCTGAGAATCTGACTTCGCCAAGGATATAGGTAGCCATGCGATGATGCCTCTCAAACTTGTACGCGAATAAAGAGTGAGTTCGGTCAGCAAGCGATGCTATCGCCGACGTCCGATGCGATCAACATCCGGCAGTCCCCCGCCTCCAGCTAAAGTGAGGCGCTTGCTGACATGCCGCAGGTACCTTTAACAACACTTGTTATGTGAAAAGCAAGTCCTATTTTAACCGGACCTCAAGATTGCACGACTGACGTGTCCGTCGGAATATTTGGCCTGTGCGTCGCGGGCGACGTGCAGCGCCCGCTGCGCTCCGACCCCGCTGCGACGGCCAGGACAGCAATCAAGGCGACAACTGGCGTCGGGGGCCGTTCAGACTTGTTCATCATCAGTGGAACATCCGCACGGTTGTCGGTTGATAACCTCGCCCTTGGGTCAGGAAGCGCCGCAGCTTGTCACGATCGGATACGAAGCCAATGCATATTTCTGCTCTTGCGGCAGGTAGATCAATTGACCGATCCGCGGTGAAGGTGAACGTGAGGCGAGAGACCGTCGATCGAGGAAGGCCACAGCGGTCGGCGAATTCCCGATTGCCCAGGCGCATGCTTGGACGCTCAAAGCAGCGCAGGATGTCGAAAGCGCGCGATATGACTTGGATCACCTGCGCGCTTTCAATAGCGGCCGCAGTCCCCTCTTGCGTCATCAGCTTCTCAGATCGGCGTCCCATCGCTTGCATCCCACAAAACCAAGTCCTGGTTGCAGAACGGTGAACAAATGCCTCGCTGCCGACCTGCGAGGAAGCGATTCAGCTTGTCGTCAGCCGGCTGCGCACGACGCCTCCGAGGAGCTCATGATGTGCTCGCGCCCCGCTTCTTGCGCAACCTTCAATTCTGACACCGCGGTGAGGTGCGCGGCGGCAGGCGACGCCGAGGATGTGGACGTCGTTCTTGACCGCCCGGCGCGCCACCTCCTCCGCGGTGGCGAACAGCGGCCCGTCGGATGGGTTCATCTCAGCCTCTTATAAACTCTTCGTCGAAAGCTGCGAACTTCGTCCCCTCGGCGAGCTTGCCAGATCGACCCGACGGCTTCTCTCTAGTTAAACTCCACAATCAGCGCGTCCACCGCCAGCGTGGCGCCGGCACTGGCGTGGACCTTCTTCACGATGCCGCGATGTACCATCATTTAGCGCTTGCTTATTGACTAGCAAGTGATACCCTGCACGTACTCTTGCTCGGGTGCAGTTCGTTCGTGCCCGGCTCGTCAGCGTAAAGAGGTTTGCAATGCCGGCCTACTTCATCGTTCAAAGCACAATCACGGACGAAGCGCAGTACCAGAAATATGTGCAGTCCGTTGTGCCGCTTATAACCAAATTTGGCGGAAAACTTGGAGCTAGAGGGGCGAAGGTGGAAGTGTTGGAAGGCCAACATGACCAGCGCCAGGTCGTCATGTTTGAGTTTCCAGACATAAAGGCCATCGAAGGGTTCTGGAATTCGCCGGACTATGTTCCTATTAAGAAGCTGCGCCAAGGCATAGCCACCATGAACATCTGGGCGTTTCCGGGCGTCTAGACGGCTGAGCGATGCATATGAGGGTCTACCACTCGTGTGGTCCGTCCTTAAAGTTCCTCGCAGCTGCCGCTCAATGGGCCCGTCAGAGTTTGATCAGGGCGGTGCGAGATCGGCTCGAGGAAGCGCCATCGGAATGAGACCATCTGGATCCTTGTCCCTGCCATCAGGGTCACAGTGTTAATGACTACTGATCGGAGGGTAAGGGCCGCCTATCTAGCACTTTTCCGGGCGCTGATCTTGTGGCTGAACCGCGCCCGGGAATTATTGAGTGCACGGCCTTGCGCTCGGTCTCCGACTAGGGCGTGTACTCTTAAAGACCGAGATGCCAGAGCGTATCCCGCTTTTTTGGGCAAACGCTCATAAACTCAGCCGGCCGGAAAAAGTGGCTCGCTGCATCATCTTGGAGTGGCGCCTCCGGCCGACAGCGCCAATCGTACTCACCGCCCAGTAGAGGAGCGCGCTATGTCCTGGAAATCGAAGGCGAGTTGTTACCCCGTGGAGGGTGAAGGGTCTATGGAGACCCCGGCGGAATTTGTACGCTCCTATGGTGCCATCGTGGACGCGCTCACAGCGACAATCCTTAATGCAGAGGCCGGGATAAACTGGCTAAGAGTTCAACCGCCAGATCTGGAACAAGTCCGGCGAGTTCTCAATGGCATTGCCGACGACGGTATGCGAGTGGGCGAAATCGTCGTTCGACTTCGAGCGTCCATGAAACGGTTCCCCAGAGCGGATAACGCCGTTGATCCTGGAGCTGATATCTCCGACGTGGCCTGAGCGACCCTCCACAAAGCGGACATCAAGCGCGCGCTTATCCGCAGCGTCCCGACTATGAATACATGCCCTAACGTTCGTTGAACCGCGGCGGGATTCCGCCCCCGTACAATGCGTTGCCGAAGATGACGGCGTCGATCCCCTCCGGCGCGATGCCGGTGTCGGCCAGCACGGCCCGAATTGGCGCCGCGCCAAGTTCGTCGACCTCTACCGTCTTGAACGCGCCGCCCCGAGGCGCGACCGCCGTCCGGCGTGCGGCGACGAGATAGGCGGCGCTCATCGCAGCACTTCGCAGGCGTCGGATTCCCAGAGCCGGCGCAGTGCATGGAAATCGGTCTTGCCGGAGGAGGTCATCGGCCAGTGCGGTGGCACGGCAAACCGGCGCGGGATCTTGTAGAGCGGCGGGCTCAGGCGGGCATGCCTAATCAGATCGGAAGACGCTATGCACCCACCCGGACCCGGCCTCAGCAAAGCCACCAGCCGCTCGCCCCAACGTTCGTCGACGGCGCCAAGAACCCCGCCTCGGCTAGGCGATACTCCCTCGAGTACACGCTCGATCTCCTCGCGATGGGCGTTCTTGCCGGCCGTGATGATCATGCGGCTGGCGCGGCCGGCGGCCTGCAGGAAGCCACGCTCGTCGAGCATGGCAATCACCGCCAACACGCCCGCCAGAAGTCGCCAGTCGCCGACCGGCACACGGTGCAACCAGGTCGGTGGCGCGGTCATCCTGACGTCAGGGAGTCCCCTGCCCCAACGATCGTTGCATGGGCCCGGTAGGCAGGCAGCACTTCGGCGGGCCGGCCATCGAGGCGGATGTAGCCCTGATCCAGCCAGATGATGCGATCGAATTCCGCGAGCAGCTCGAAATCATGACTAGCCATCACCGCCCGCTCCGGAAGCGCCATGATCCTGCGGTATGTCGGCAAGTCCAGACAGGAGAACGGCTCGTCCATCAGCAGAAATGACGGCTCCGTTGCGAGCAGTGCCAGAACGCAGACCAGCTGCTTCTGGCCGCCGGACTGCTCGTTGACGTTGCGTTCCGCACATTGAGTGCAGCCGTGCCGCTCCAGCAGTGCCGCGCCCGTTGGCGTGCCTGCAGCGCCGTAGTCCCCGCTCCGCAGGTCCAAAAGCGACCTCCTCGACAACCGTGGGGAAGATGAGCTGGTGGTGGTCGGGATTCTGAAACAGAAAGCCGACCCTGGCTGGAAGGTCCTTGCGATCCCGCACCGTATCGAGGCCCACCACCTCGACGCGACCGCGTGTTGGCAGGAGCAACCCGTTCACGAACCGCAACATCGTGCCCTTGCCTGAACCATTGTCCCAATCAGGCCGATCTGGCGCTCAGCTCGGGAATGGCAAGAACCTGAGGTCCGCAGCCCGAAACTGTTCGAAGATGACCCTTCAGCCGCCCCACGGAGGTGAGGACGGCTTGCCGGAGCGCTTCGCGTCGGAGCAGCATCAATCAAGACGATTCTTTCGCCCCAGTCGCGCTACGGAGTTGGCTGAAGTACGACGTTGTCGATTAGCCGCGTCGACCCGACATAGGCCGCCACGCACAGTGCCGCGGGGCGATGCAGCGGACTTGCGGCGGGCTTGAGCGTGTCGCCGTCAACAAGCTCAAGGTACTGCAGACTATCGACCGTTTCCAAATGCCTCCGGGCGATTGCAATCAGCAGGTCCACGTTCCGCTCTCCCAAGCCGAACTCCTCTGCTGCGGCGAAGAGCCCACGACTGATGGCGAGGGCTTGCCTCCGGTCTTCCTCGCTGAGATACCGGTTGCGGCTGCTCATTGCGAGACGGTCCCATTCCCGAACGGTCGGCACGACAACGATCTCGATCGGCAGATTCAGATCAATGGTCATGCGACGCACGACCGCACACTGCTGAAAATCCTTTTGCCCGAAGAACGCTACGTCCGGCTGCACCATGTTGAACAGCTTGCTTACGACCGTCGCGACCCCGCGAAAATGTCCCGGCCTGAACGCGCCGCAAAGCGGTTTCGCGAGTTCGCCCGGTTCGACGAAGGTCTCGAATTGAGCAGGATAAATTTCCTCTGCGCCCGGAGCGAAGATGATCGCAACGCCCGCATCGCGGCAAAGTTTTTCATCGCGCGCGAAGTCGCGTGGATAGGTGCTGAGATCCTCGTTTGGCCCGAACTGAGTGGGGTTGACGAAGATGCTAACCACGGTGAAGTCGCATTGCGCCCGGCTGGCCTCGATCAGCGCCAGGTGGCCGTCGTGCAAATAGCCCATTGTCGGTACAAATCCGACACGCTTATCTGCTCTGCGAGCCGCCGCGAGAACGCCGCGAAGCTCGGCGACAGTCGTGATTGTCTTCATTGTTGCGCTTCACATCGGGTTGGGTTTGAAGGCGTCCAGTTTGCGATCGTCTCACCGATGCCTTCGGGAAGCCGATAAGACTCCTGCGGTGCCGGAAAGGCACCGTCACGGACATCGGCAACCCAACGCGACAGCGCCTCCTGCAACACGCGAAAGCCGTCGGCGTAGGTGCGAACGAATTTTGGGACATGGCCTTCGATCAAGCCAAGCACGTCGTGGAACACCAACACTTGCCCCGAACAGCCAGGACCTGCGCCAATCCCGATGGTAGGTATGGTCAGCGTTTCTGTCGCTCGCGCAGCGAGCTCGGCCGGAATGCCTTCCAGGACCAGAGCGAAACAGCCGGCCTCCTGCAAACGATGGGCGTCGTCGAGCAGACGCACGGCGTCATCGGCCTTGCGGCCCTGCACCTTGAATCCACCCATCGCATTGACGCTCTGCGGGGTCAGGCCGAGATGACCCATCACCGGGATCTCGCACTGGACCAGGGCACGTATCATTTCGACGCGTTTGAATCCGCCCTCGAGCTTTACGGCGTCGGCGCCACGCTGCAAAAAGCCTCCGGCGTTGCGGATCGTGTCCTCCGGGCTGAGGTGAAAGCTCAGAAATGGCATATCGGCCACGAGCATGGCGCGAGGTTTCACACGCGCAACCGCTTCAAGATGGTGATTCATCATCGCGATGCTGACCGGCAGCGTATTGTCGAATCCGAGGCACACGTTGCCAACGCTGTCTCCGACAAGGATCATATCCACCATCGGATCCGCAATGCGGGCAGTAACCGCATCATAGGCGGTCGTCATCACGAGACGCCGCCCCTCCTCCTTCCACCGTTGCAGCCTGGGAAGCGTGACCCGCTCGCCTGCGGCTTTTGAGGTGTGGCTCATTCCCGCCCCCTGTCTCGTCAGCCGACCCAGTTCGATTCCGCGGATCGAAGTGGTACAGTTTTCACGTCCCCTGCCTTACCTAATATCTCGAAGCCATAACGCCCAGTTGCATCGCGAGTGACTGAGTAGGTCATGCGATCGGAAATGTGATTGTGGCGATCGAACGTAAGGATTCGTGGCCTCAGCCGAGCGAGTTCCCTCTCATCTACGTAGGTCGAACTGCAGACGATGATTTGATCACCTGCCTGGCAGGTGCGCGCGGCGGCGCCGTTGAGGACACAGCAACGCGAGCCGCCCGCGCCGAAAATGACGTAAGTCGAAATTCGCGCCCCGGAGTTCTTGTTCCAGATATCCACGAATTCCATCGGCAGGATCCCGGCCTCATGGCACTGATCCGGATCGAGCGTGATCGAGCCGTGATAGTGAAGATTGGCTTCCGTAACGTGGATGCCATGCAGCTTTGCAGCCAGCACTTTTCTCATCTGAAAGTTCCTTTGAGCCTGCCTCGCGTCCCTAAAACCGACTCTCCTATGGAGCACGAGATGAAACTGTCAACTCAGAGATACAAAAAGAAAAATCTCTCTCAAAACCAACAGCTAGACGCGAAGGAACGACCAATGGTCGCGCGATCATCGCGCAAGAACTTCCCAACTATTAGTCATACGAAAGGCTGCGTTGCCACACGCCAGGCGCCGATATTTCGAACACATTCAGGCGCTCCACTTGTTCAATCGAGGAAGTTGGATCTTGTTGGACCACACGGACCGTCAGACAACTCGTTTTTTGAAGTGGACAGCCATTTCGAAACCCCGATAGGTCGCCTGGCAACACTCATCGCGCACAGCCAGGGCCGCCATGAGTCGTCACATCGTTTTCCTCACTGCAAACAGCAACGCCTATATCGATCGGATAATCGATGGCACCACAATCCCGCATGCGCGCCGGCTCGAGGTCGCCCGCAACCCCAAGACTGACGAACTCGGGAACGACATCGACATCGTAGTTTGTGGTCAATTCGACAATGAAGCTGAGCTCGCAACTTACAAAGGCTCGATCAGGCGGCTGCGACCACTGAGAGAACTGGGTTTCGATCGTCTATAGTTTGGCTGATGTCCCCCCGTAAGTCCGATGCAGGTCACAGAGCTGCCCTGATGGAGCCGACCGCGGCGAGGCAATGTCTCGCGGGTCGACCATAGGAGGGAACTTTGCCACGTATTCCGGCAGAGCTATGGACGAAGGGCTGGCACTGCAATCTCGACTGCGCCAGCTCTCGGAGTCACCATTTCCGATGACCGACCCGACCCTTTGTCGGACTCGGCTGCATCTTTCTCAGCTCATCTCTTTCAGAGCATAATTCTTGAAGTCTCGCCTGTATCTTGCCGATGAGCACTTCCGTTGCGCCCACGTCTATTCCTGCATGTCGCAGTCGAGATGCGTCCCTACGGTGACGTCCGATCTGAACGCGCATGTGATCTATCTCATGACGAATTCGGTCTAGAGTCGACATGATTGCTGCCTGCTAGTCATATTCGGACGAGCGTTCGGGTGAGCTTTGTATTCAGGCGATGCCGCCCCGTTGTGCCCGAGCCGGGCATTCAGCTTGCGGATCAGCTCTTCGGCGGCGTCCGCGATCACGGTGCCAGGCGGGAAGATCGCCTCGGCGCCGGCGGCATAGAGCGCATCGTAATCCTGCGGCGGCACCACGCCGCCGACGATGATCATGATGTCGCCGCGGCCCTGCTTCTTGAGCGCGGCCTTCAGCTCCGGTACGGCGGTGAGGTGAGCGGCCGCCAGGGAAGAGACGCCGAGGATGTGGACGTCGTTCTCGACGGCCTGCCGCGCGGCCTCGTCGGCGGTGGCAAACAGCGGCCCGATGTCGACGTCGAAGCCGATATCGGCAAACGCCGAGGCGATCACTTTCTGGCCGCGGTCGTGGCCGTCCTGGCCGATCTTGGCGACCAGGATGCGCGGGCGGCGGCCTTCCGCCTCCTCGAAGGCGTCGATCAGCGCCTGAACCTTCTCGACCTGGGTGCCCATGCTAGACGCCTCCCGCTTGTAGACGCCGGTGATGGACTTGATCTCGGCGCGGTGCCGGCCGAACACCTTCTCCATCGCGTCCGAGATCTCGCCGACGGTCGCCTTGGCGCGTGCCGCGTCGATCGCGAGCGCCAGCAGATTGCCGTTGCCTTCGCCGGCCGAGCGCGTGATCGCGGCGAGCGCAGCATCGACGTCCTTCTGGTTGCGCTCGGATTTCAGCCGCGCCAGCTTGTCGATCTGCAGGCGACGAACATTGCTGTTGTCGACCTTCAGGATCTCGATTCTGTCCTCGTCGGTCGGCTTGTACTTGTTGACGCCGATCACCGCCTGCCTGCCGGCATCGATGCGCGCTTGTGTCTTCGCCGAAGCTTCCTCGATGCGCAGCTTCGGCACGCCAGCCTCGATGGCTTTCGCCATGCCGCCGAGCTCCTCGACCTCCTGGATGTGGCCCCAGGCCTTGGCCGCGAGGTCGCGCGTGAGCCGCTCGACGTAATAGGAGCCGCCCCAGGGATCGATGATCCTCGTGGTGCCGCTCTCCTGCTGGAGGAAGAGCTGGGTGTTGCGCGCGATGCGCGCCGAGAAATCGGTCGGCAGCGCCAGCGCCTCGTCGAGCGCGTTGGTGTGCAGCGATTGGGTGTGGCCCTGCGTCGCCGCCATCGCCTCCACCGTGGTGCGCATCACGTTGTTGAAGACGTCCTGCGCGGTCAGCGACCAGCCCGAGGTCTGGCTATGCGTGCGCAGCGACAGCGAGCGCGGATCTTTCGGATTGAACGGCTTCAGCAGCTTCGCCCAGAGCAGGCGCGCGGCGCGCAGCTTGGCGACTTCCATGAAGAAGTTCATGCCGATCGCCCAGAAGAACGACAGGCGCGGCGCGAAGCGGTCGACGTCGAGCCCCGCGGCAAGGCCGGCCCGCAGATATTCGACGCCGTCGGCGAGCGTATAGGCGAGCTCGAGGTCCTGCGTCGCGCCGGCCTCCTGCATGTGATAGCCGGAGATCGAGTTCGAATTGTATTTTGGCATCCTCGTGGAGGTGTAGGCGAAGATGTCCGAGATGATCCGCATCGAGGGCGCGGGCGGGTAGATATAGGTGTTGCGCACCATGAACTCTTTCAGAATGTCGTTCTGAATGGTGCCCGACAGCTTCTCCGGCGGCACGCCCTGTTCCTCGGCGGCGGCGACGTAGAGCGCGAGGATCGGCAGCACCGCGCCGTTCATGGTCATGGACACGCTCATCTGGTCGAGCGGAATCCCCGCGAACAGCGTGCGCATGTCGTAGATGGAATCGATGGCCACACCGGCCATGCCGACGTCGCCGCCGACGCGCGGATGATCGGAGTCGTAACCCCGATGGGTGGCAAGATCGAAGGCGACCGAGAGGCCCTTCTGTCCCGCCGCGAGGTTACGCCGGTAGAACGCATTGGAATCCTCCGCCGTGGAGAAGCCGGCATATTGCCTGACCGTCCAGGGCTGGTTGACATACATGGTCGGGTAGGGGCCGCGCAGGTAAGGCGCGATACCCGGATAGGTCTCGAGGAAATCGAGCCCGGCGATATCTGCTTCTCCGTATGCTGACTTGACCGGAATGCCCTCCGGAGTGACCCACGGATCGACGGGAACAGAAGAGGCGACGACCGAGCACCTTTCGAAAGTAACATCTGCAAAATGCGGGATACCGCCGATGGATGACATTTGAGTGCTCGCGTTTCGATTAGCGATTATCCGAAGGAAATCTTCGGGTTTTGGATCCAGTCGTAAGCGGCATTTAGCGTCGCCAAGGCGTCGCAACCGACGTGAATGAAGCTGCCGATGCCAGCCCGCCGAAACGCGGCCTCGAATTGAGGGGGAGGTCCCGCCAAATAGATGTGCCTAGCGCCGACTTGCTGAAGCGCTTGGGCGGAGATCTCGGCGCGTTCCGCATAGATCTTATCGCTGGAGCAAAGGCAGGCGAGTGCGGCACCAGAGCCCGTGAATGCGAGGGCGAGCTCGGCTGGGTCGGCGACGCCTGCGCCGTCGATAGCCTCAATTCCTCCGGCTTCGAAGAAGCTCCTCGCAAAGCTCGCGCGGGCCGTAAAGTCGGTCGGTGTGCCCAGACTAGCAAGAAACACTCGCGGCCGCACGCCGCATAGCTTCAGTATGGCATCGGACTTGTCGCGGAGCGCTTCAAATGGTTCTGAAAGCCGGATCGGCGGTAGTGCATCGAATACGAATCTCTGGCCAACCTCAGGCGGAAGAGCCACCGGTGTTACGTTCAGTACCGACGCTGCGCCTTCGCCAAGGGTTGCGAACTCGCTTACTCCAGTCAGCGGCTCGCGGCGCTTCGCGAGATTGGCATCGCGCGCTCTGCGCGTAGCTATGATCTTCGCCTGAAGCGTTCCCTGTTGGAGAGTGGCAAAGATGCCTCCGGCATCTTCAGTCTCCTGAAAGCTCCTCCAGGCCGCCTCGCAAAGCTCTATTGTTAGCGCCTCAATGCCGCCAGCACCTGCGGCAGGATCGCTAACCTTGGCCAGATTGCTTTCCTCCAACAGCAGAAGCTGCGTGTTACGCGCCACGCGCCGCGCAAACGCGTCCGGAAGGCCTAACGCCAACGTGTGCGGGAGAATCGTGATCGCATTGGCACCGGCGATTCCCGCACAGAATGTCGCCAAGGTAGCGCGCAACATGTTTACGTAGGGATCGCGCCTGGTCAACATGCGCCAGGAGCTGTCGGCCGCAATGAACAGCGGCTTTGGCTCAAGACCACACGCCGATTCGATGCGCGCCCAGAGTAGTCGTAAGGCGCGGAATTTGGCTATAGTCAAAAACTCGTCTGCGTCAGCAGCGAGCCGCGCATAAATCATACTTCGTGCTTGATCCAGCGGAATGCGCCCCGCTTCCATAGCGTGCAGATATGCCACCCCGCAGGCAAGCACGAAGGCAAGCTCCTGCACTTCCGAGCCGCCGGCATCGTGAACGATACTGCCATCGCTCACGGCGAACGGCCCCTTGAACCCCAGCGCTACAAGCCCTTTTATCGTGCTGGCAACGGTCCGCGCGATTTCGTCCCAAGTGTATGGACTGCGTCCGCGAAGGGCGCACGCGCCCAGCGGATCGAGCCCGAATCGAATGTCGCAGATGGCTGGATCGAGGCCGACCGACCTCACATATTCCGCGACATGGATCGCGGTCTTACGCCCTTGTGTACCAATCTGAAGTTCAATCCCAATGCCGGCATCAAGGTGGACGTCCTCTAAAGCTTTGGCGACGGCACCCGCCGTTTGATCTAGACCGAACCCGCGGCTGCAGTTAGCCCCGGCAAAGACGAGCGCCAGGCCCGTCGCTCCATTCTCCAGATCCTGAAGGGCTTGCCTGTTTGCCGTTGCCGCGTCTGGATGATCGATGCGCTGCATGATCTGCCAAGGGGCCGCGGGTGCCCGCCCCACGATCGGCGTGACGTCTTTCGCGCGGCGGTAAATCGGCTCGATTCTCAAGTCGTCGTACGTCTTGCCAATCAGCGTTTCGAACGGTGCTCCCTTTAGCACGCCATCGACCAGCTTGCGCCAGTCCTCGTGTGAAGCGGGCGCAAAGCCCGATGCCAATGCAAATAGTTCGGTATTCATCAACTCCACCCCGTCCCAAGTGAGCCGAGCCGCCCAACGTCACTTCTGTCTAGAGCTAACCGGAAGTCCTGCAGGCGGCTGCCCATCTCAGGTCGCGATCTTTGCGGTACTCAGGAAAACTCCAAAATCAGCGCGTCGACCGCAAGCGTCGCGCCGGCGCTGGCGTGAATCTTCTTCACGGTGCCGTCCTGCTCGGCGCGCAGCACGTTTTGCATCTTCATGGCTTCGACCACCGCCAGCGTCTCGCCGGCCTTGACCTCCTGCCCCTCGGTCACCGCGATCGAGACCACGAGGCCCGGCATCGGGCACAGCAGCTTCTTGCCGGTGTCGGAGGCCGTCGTCACCGGCATCAGTCGCGCCGAGGTCGCTTCGGTTTCGGTCCAGACATAGACCGGCACCTCGACGCCCTGATGCGCCAGACGAATGCCGTTCGGGATCGGCCGCGCCTGCACCGCGACGAAGTGGCCGTCGATGGTGCCCTGCCAGACCGGATCGCCCGGCTCCCACGGCGACTGCAACAGATGCGCAGCGCCGGCCTTGCCTTCGGCGTCGACGAAGCGGATCGCGATCGCCTCGCCTTCGCGGCCGACCTCGAGCAAGATCTCCTGGCGGTCGAGCCAGACTGCGCGATGCCGCTCGCGCTGCACGACGCGGCCGCCCATCTGGCCGGAGATCTGCCGCTTGCGCGCCCCCAGCACGTGATCGATCGCGGCGCCGACCGCGGCGATACGACGCGCAACCTCGCCTTCGGGCACGCGCACCGCAAAACCCTTGGGAAATTCCTCGGCGATGAAGCCGGTCGAGAGCCTTCCCTCGCGCCAGCGCGGATGATGCATCAGTGCCGACAGGAACGGGATGTTATGCCTGATCCCGTCGACATAAAACGAGTCCAGCGCGGTCGCCTGCGCCTCGATAGCGGCAGCGCGCGAGGGTGCATGCGTGACCAGCTTGGCGATCATCGGATCGTAGTGGATCGAGATCTCGCCACCCTCCTGCACGCCGGTGTCGTTGCGTATGGTGATGCCCTCGTGGCTCACTTCCGCCGGCGGACGATATTTCACGAGCCGTCCGATCGAGGGCAGGAAGTTGCGGAACGGATCTTCGGCGTAGAGTCGCGACTCGACGGCCCAGCCCGTCAGCGTGACGTCCTTCTGCGCGATGGCGAGCTTCTCGCCGGCGGCAACGCGAATCATCTGCTCGACCAGGTCGACGCCGGTGACGAGCTCGGTGACGGGATGCTCGACTTGGAGGCGCGTGTTCATCTCCAGGAAGTAGAAGCTCTTGTCCTGGCCGGCGACGAACTCGACCGTGCCGGCGGAATCGTAATTCACGGCCTTGGCCAGTGCGACCGCCTGCTCGCCCATCTTGCGGCGGGTGGCCTCGTCCAGCAGCGGCGACGGCGCTTCCTCGATGACCTTCTGGTTGCGGCGCTGGATCGAGCACTCGCGCTCGCCGAGATAGATCACGTTGCCATGCTTGTCGCCGAGCACCTGGATTTCGATGTGGCGGGGATCGACGATGAACTTCTCGACGAAGACGCGGTCATCGCCGAACGAGGCCTTGGCCTCGGCCTTGGCGAGGTTGAAGCCCTCGGCGACCTCGGCTTTCGAATGGGCGATGCGCATGCCCTTGCCGCCACCGCCGGCCGAGGCCTTGATCATGACGGGGTAGCCGATCTCGTCGGCGATGCGGACCGCGTGCTTGTCGTCCTCGATGACGCCGAGATAGCCCGGCACGGTCGAGACTTTTGCTTTTGCGGCGGCCTTCTTGGACTCGATCTTGTCGCCCATCGCCGCGATCGCGCCGGGGTTCGGGCCGATGAAGACGATGCCGGCGGCTTCCAGTGCGCGCGGAAACGCTTCGCGCTCGGACAGGAAGCCGTAGCCGGGATGCACGGCCTCGGCCCCGGTCTTGCGGCAGGCCTCCACGATCTTCTCGATCACCAGGTAGCTCTCGGCCGCGGCCGGGGGGCCGATCAGCACCGCCTCATCGGCCATCTCGACATGGAGGGCATCGCGGTCGGCCTCGGAATAGACCGCAACCGTCTCAATTTTCATCTTGCGGGCAGTCTTGATGACCCGGCAGGCGATTTCGCCGCGATTGGCGATCAGAATGCGTTTGAACATGCTTTTCACAGAGGCAGATTGTCGTGCTTCTTCGCCGGCGCTTCGACCTTCTTGTCCTTCAGCATCGCCAGCGCCCTTCCGATCCGCTTCCGCGTCGAGTGCGGCGTGATGACATCGTCGATATAGCCGCGCTCGGCGGCGATGAACGGCGACAGGAAACGGTCCTCGTATTCCTTGGTGCGCGCGGCGATCTTGTCGGGATCACCGATGTCGGAGCGGAAGATGATCTCGACCGCGCCCTTGGCGCCCATCACCGCGATCTGGGCGGTCGGCCAGGCGTAGTTCATGTCGGCGCCGATTTCCTTGGACGCCATGACGTCGAAGGCGCCGCCATAGGCCTTGCGGGTGATGACGGTGACCAGCGGCACGGTGCACTGCGAATAGGCGAACAAGAGCTTCGCGCCGTGCTTGATCAGGCCGCCATATTCCTGTGCGGTGCCGGGCAGGAAGCCCGGCACGTCGACGAAGGTGACGATCGGGATGTTGAAGGCGTCGCAGAAACGGACGAAGCGCGCCGCTTTCCGCGATGCGTCAGAGTCGAGCACGCCGGCCAGCACCATCGGCTGGTTGGCGACGAAGCCGACGGTGCGCCCCGCGATGCGGCCGAAGCCGGTGACGATGTTCTTGGCGAAGGCTTCCGCGATCTCGAAGAAGTCGCCCTCGTCCACGACCTTCAGGATCAGCTCCTTCATGTCGTAGGGCTTATTCGGATTGTCGGGGATCAGCGTATCGAGCGACATGTCGACGCGACCGATATCGTCGAAGCTCGGCCATTCCGGTACGCCGTCGGTGTTGTTGGACGGAAGGAAGTCGATCAGGCGCCGCATCTGCAAGAGCGTCTCGACGTCGTTCTCGAAGGCGCCGTCCGCGATCGAGGAGCGCGTGGCGTGCACCGAGGCGCCGCCGAGTTCTTCCGCCGTGACGACCTCGTTAGTGACGGTCTTCACGACGTCCGGGCCGGTGACGAACATGTAGCTGGTATTCTTCACCATGAAGATGAAGTCGGTCATCGCGGGCGAATAGACGTCGCCGCCGGCGCAGGGGCCCATGATGACTGAGATCTGCGGGATCACGCCGGAGGCGAGCACGTTGCGGCGGAACACGTAGGAATAGCCCGCGAGCGCGGCGACGCCCTCCTGGATGCGGGCGCCGCCCGCGTCATAGAGGCCGATGATGGGCGCCCTCGCCTTCATCGCCATGTCCTGGAGTTTCGTGATCTTCAGCGCGTGCGTTTCGGACAGCGAGCCGCCGAACACTGTGAAGTCCTTGGCAAAGACAAACGTCTTGCGGCCGTTGACGGTACCCCAGCCGGTGACGACGCCGTCGCCGGGGATCTTATTCTTCTCCATGCCGAACTCGGTGGAGCGGTGCTCGACGAACATGTCGAATTCCTCGAACGATCCCTTGTCGAGCAAGAGCTCGATGCGCTCGCGTGCGGTCAGCTTGCCGCGGGCATGCTGCGCCTCGATGCGCTTCTCCCCGCCGCCGAGCTTGGCACCGGCACGGCAATCTTCGAGCCTGTTGATCACAACGAACATTAATTTCGGCCTCTTCTGAGCAGTCTCGGAGAGCGCAGACGTGTGAAATGCCTTCGTGGCCTGCCAAAGTGCAGTGGTTGGATCGAGCTAAGCTCTGGGCCCCGGTCACTCATAATCTTCGGACTGAAAAGGCAGTCCGGGAGGGCTTGATTAGACACAATCGGTTTTCCCCATTGGAGATGTCGGGCCGCCGCGCGAGACGCTCCGACGCGTTCGATCCCGACGGCACCGGTGGACAATAATCCACATGACTTGCTGTTTGACAAGCAAATATCGTCACCTATGATCGGACCAACGGCGGTCAAAGACTGGGAGATAGGCCCGCATTGGGTCCAGGGAGCGAGATATGGATCTCGATAATGCCGTGGTGTTTGAAAGGCTTGTACGGACACGAAGAAGCATTCGCGGTTTCTACCGGAACCCGGTTCCGCTGCAACTGATCGATCGAGTCATTGCGTTAGCGAAACGCGCCCCTTCTTCGATGGACGGCCAGCTTTGGCATGTGCAGGTTCTGACAGGCGAACCATTGGCGCGCGTGCGCGCCAGCAACATGGGAGAGATGATGGCTGGCGCTCGGGCAAAGCGAGATACTTTCACCCATCATGAGTACGCAGGTCGCCACCGAGACCGTCAGATCGGCGTGGCGAAGAAGCAGTTCCGGGCGATGGGCATCGAGCGGGACGACAGGGCTCGACGTCAAGACTGGACGCTACGCGGTTTCAGGCAATTCGACGCTCCGGTGTCACCTACCGACAAGGTCCTTGATCCGGGCGCAACCTGTCACTTCGATCTCGGCGCCCTTTGCTATGGGATCGTACTTGCCGCCTGGGATCAGGGGCTCGGAACGGTTGTCAACGGTCAAGGGATTGCGCGCTCCGATATCATCCGAGAGATTGCCTTTATCCCGGAGGGCGAAGTCGTGCTGACCTAAATCGCGATGGGGTATCCAGACGATAGCTTTCCCGCAAATACGGTCGAGTCAGATCGCGAGCCGAACTCGAATTCGTTCGCTACATAGGATTTGCGACAAATTGACAACGCTGGGTCGTCGACGGGGCCTGGCGCCGACCTTCCCAGCATAGAACTGGCGGCCTGTTCGCACCGGAACAGCACATCCAGAACAAGATGAGGCTACCAATCATGACCAAACCACATATTATCGATATGAGCGGAAAGGTAGCGCTCATCACAGGGAGCAGCCGCGGTCTGGGCCGCGCGATGGCGCTGGGCTTTGCCTCGGCGGGAGCGGATATCGTCGTCACCAGCCGGAAACTGGATGCGTGCCAAGCGGTCGTGCGGGAGATCGAGGCGCTGGGACGGCGGGCGATGGCCGTCGACTGCCATGTCGGCCGATGGGACGAGTGCGATAGATTGGCAGACGCTGCGTACACGCGCTTTGGTAAGGTCGACGTGCTCATCAATAACGCCGGCAAATCGCCTACCTATGATCGTCCGGTAGATATTGACCAACGGCTTTACGACAGCGTCTTCGACGTTAACCTGAAGGGCCCCTTTCGCCTCTGCTCTCTGATCGGCCAGCGCATGGTGGACGATGGCAGCGGGGTAATCATCAACATTTCGAGCACCGCCTCGATCCGGCCGCGCAAAAGCGTCATCACCTATGCGGCTGCAAAGGCCGGCGTGAATGCAATGACAGAGGCATTCGCAAACGCCTATGGACCGACCGTACGCGTAAACTGCATCATGCCTGGCCCTTTTCTCACAGACATCTCAAAAGCATGGGACATGGACGCATTCGCCCAGCGCGCGAAGGATGCGATAGCGATGAAACGCGGCGGGCAGCCGGAGGAGATAGTCGCTGCGGCGCTCTATCTTGCGTCTGACCACGCTAGCTTCACGACGGGTGCGACGCTGCGCATCGATGGCGGCGCGCAGTGATGGCTTACCTTCGGGCGGTATCCGCACCGATCTGCATGATTGCGATGAGCGGCGACACGTTCGAACCCCTGTTCGTGTCTTGAAGCTTGCACCGGCCGCGGAAAATTTGCACTGCGTCGCGATCACATGGCCAAGCGCAGGCCCCCGCTTTTGACTTTGCTGTGAGTTGAAGACCGGACTCCAATCCACTCGCTCAAGAGGACATTTTGTATGCTCACGAACGGAAGAAGAACAAAGACTTTGACGAAAAAGGTCGCTTTCGTCACTGGCGGCACAAGCGGCGTCGGGTTGGCCGCCGCAAGTGCTTTAGCGGCAGCCGGTGCATCCGTAATGGTATGCGGTCGCCGCCTCGAAGCGGGGGCCGAGGCGATTCGCCAGATTCAGTCGCAAGGAGGCGAAGCTGCATTCGTGCAGGCGGATGTGACGGTCGCTTCCGAAGTCCACGCCGCAATAGAAGCTACGACTTCGCGCTTCGGCAGACTAGACTTGGCATTTAACAATTCCGGAATCGCTGCACCCGGCGGCCGGCTTGCCGATCTCGACGAGAGTGACTTCGACAGGGTGATGACAACCAATGCAAAGGGCGTTTGGCTTTGCATGAAGTACGAAATCAAGCAGTTTATCAGGCAAGCCAGCGGCGGCTGCATCATCAACAATAGCTCGGTTCAGGGACGGATCGCGCTCGGGCTATCGGCGCACTACACGGCGTCAAAGCACGCTGTCGAAGGTCTGACAAAGGCTGCCGCCGTCGACTACGGTCGTAGAGGGATCCGGGTGAATGCAATTGCGCCCGGGATGTTGGATACTCCTTTGACCGAGCGACTGATGTCAGACGCGACCGCTCGAGAAGCACACTTCAGGCAGTATCCGATCGCGCGTCCGGCCAAATTGAGCGAAATTGCAGCGGCGGTCGTTTTTCTGGCGTCCGATCAAGCTGTATACATCAACGGTGTTTCCTTGCCGATTGATGGCGGTTATCTTTGCGGCGGCGAAGTGAACCGCCTCAACCAATGATCCTTCGCACCCGAAGACGACTGGCTTCGCAGGCGCCAACCTTGACTTCCTGCATCCCGCGGCACTCCAGGATCGATGCAGGTCACACAGGTGAGGCACGCTTGCGGGGCACAAGAGCTGAACGCACTACAACAGCGTGTATCCGCCATCCACTGTGAGTTCGGCACCCGTCATGAATTTGGATGCGTCAGACGCAAGAAACAGAATGACGCTTGCGATGTCGTCGACTTGCCCCCATCGTCCCATCGGAAAAAGTGTCTTCCCTTGCTCTATTCCCGCCTCGACGCTGGGATACGTCCCTTGCTCAACTGCTTGGTGCAGTCCGCTGGTGCCGAGGTCCGTCTCAGTCGGTCCCGGGTGCACGGAATTGACCCGGATCCTTCCCAATGGAACGCGAGCGAGCTCAACTGCAACGGCCTTCGTCAACAGCCGAACCGCCCCCTTCGAAGCTGCATAGGCCGAATGAGACCTGCCCACCACCTGGCCATATATCGATGACAAGTTAACGATGGAGCCACCATGCGGTGTCGTCTTTGCGGACTGCTGCATCAAAGGAACAGCGGACTGCATACCTATAAAGGCGCCTTCGACGTTAATCGCGTTGACGCGACGGAACTCCTCCAGAGTCGTCTCGAGAAACGGTCGGCTCAAAATGATGCCGGCGTTGTTCACTAGAACGTCTAGCCGCCCTTCATTCTTCTCCACGCTCGCGACGACCTGTTTCCACTCCTGCTGTGAAGTGACGTCATGGCGAATTGCTCTCGCCCTATCACCGAGCTGCGCAGCAACTGCCTTGACGCCCTTTTCGTCCACATCGGTCAGAACGACTCGAGCTCCAGCTTCACTAAGTCGCTCTGCAGTTCTCTTGCCGATTCCCTTCGCCGCACCTGTAATGATGGCAACACGGCCATCCAACTCAAATGCCACCTTGAAACCTCCCATGCTTGCAGTTCGGCCCGCCATCCGACCGACAAAATCTTCGACCAGCCAGACACAAACGCCATGCTGTGCACTTTGCGCAGTAGTTAGCCTTTGAATCGCGGAGCGCGCTTCTCGATAAAGGCCTGAAGTCCCTCCCTGAAGTCTTCAGTTTGGCCCGAAAGGTACTGGTTGCGGTTCTCCATCGCGATCGCCGCCTCTAGAGATGGTGCATCGACAGAGAAGTTGAGTCCCTCCTTCGTAAGACGCAGCCCCATCGGAGCTGTCGTGAGCATCTCGTCGATGTATGGCTGAGCGGCTTGCTCCAATTCATCGTCGGGGACAACCTCAGACACAAGCCCGACCGCCAGCGCCCGCTGTGCATAGATGAACCGCCCCGTCAGCATGAGTTCGGAAGCCAGTGAATACCCTGTCAATCGCGGCAGAAAATAACTAACGCCCATGTCGCACGCTGATAAGCCAAGGCGGATAAACGCGGCATTCATCCGAGCGGTCGTGCCGGCAATTCGAATGTCGGAAGCCAAAGTGAAAGCGAAACCGCCGCCACAGGCGGCACCATGAATCAGTGAAATGATCGGCTGAGGGCACCGCCGCATTTTGACATAAACATCGGCGAGGTAGCCCTGGAAATTGAAGCCGCCCGCAAACGGAATTCCCTCCTTCTCTCGCGCGGCCTTGATATCTAACCCGGCACAAAACGCGCGACCGGCTCCACGCAGAACGACAACGCGACATGATCGATCGTTGTAGAGCGCGTCGAAATAGTCACGAAGCTCCGTCACCATTAGCGTATTAATGGCATTCAGTGCTTCTGGCCGGTTCAGGGTAACCCACTGTGCCGCGCCCCTCACGTCTACTTCGATCGTTTGATAAACTCGTTTCAATCGAATCTCCTCTCGCTCGCTTGTTTCGATTGGCGAGGCGAACGTGCCGCATGGCCCTAGCGCACCCCCTAGTCAGGGCCGCGGCTCCTGGCGCGCTACATAACTGTTCTCAAGGTGCTGCATTGGGACGCCCCTGCGCGTTTATCGTCGGGCACCTATGCATCCGCTGGGCACTGAAATCGTCTTCCGGCGCTCTGGGCTGCTCCCAGCGCACTTGGTCTTGTGCACTCAATCCGCATCTACGGCCTTGTCTGCCCCGAAGCAGCACTTCGCGAGAAGCCGACGCCCGGCAGCATTCAGTGCATCTTGTAACGGATAGGTACCGACTTCGGCCCCGAGACGAAATTCGCCTTCGTCCGGGTCGGCGTCCCGGCAAGTTCGAGGCTTTCCAATCGGGGAAGAAGCTCTTCCCAGAAGATCTGCATCTCCAGGCGCCCAAGGTGTTGGCCGAGGCAAATATGCGCCCCGTAGCCGAAGGCAACATGCTTATTCGGTGTTCGGCTGATGTCGTACCGATAAGGATCTACAAACGCCGCTTCGTCGCGGTTGCCGGAAAGATAACAGAGCATTAGCCAGTCGCCCTTCGATATCTTTTGACCACTCAGTTCCGTATCAGCCGTAGCAGTACGCATGAAGTGCTTTACAGCGGTCTCCCAGCGCACCGATTCCTCGACGTGACCTGGGATCAGGGCTGGATCGCCTTTGAGTTTGGCGAACTGTTCGGGATTCTCGGCCAGCGCCCAAGCACCACCGGCAGTCGTATTGGCAGTCGTATCGTGACCGGCAGTCGCGACCAGTCCATAGTAAGATACCAATTCATAGTCTTGCAGATGCTGGCCCCCGATCTTTGCATTGGCTAGCACACTGGCCAAATCGTCACGCGGACACTTTCGCCGGTCGTTCACGACGGACGTGAAGTACTCACTAAGGTCACCCCGAAGCCGGTGGAGGTCCGCGATCCGTTCGGCTTCTGAAACTTGCTTGCCGGAGCGGTTCAAGTCCGGGTCAGTTGAGCTGAATGCCTGCTGCGTTAGCCTGAGCATCAAGGGTTCTTCGCTCTGGGGAAGCCCCATGATCTCCATAAGAACTCGCAGTGGATAGAGGAAAGCAATGTCTCGCGCAAAGTCGCAGCTCCCCCCTAAGTCCGCCATTTTGTTCACAAATTCGCGGGCGATCTCACGGATGCGAGGTACACGCTCCCTCAATTTCTGCGGAAGCAACACCCCCTGCGCGATCCGGCGATGAGCAAAATGATCCGGGTTGTCCATCCGCGTTAAGTTGCGGTTCAGATGCGGCGAACCACCCGTAATCTGCTTGATGTTCCTTTCAGCCTCCTTGCTAATGATCGTCACAGACCTATCCGCGTTATGGAACAGATCATTTTGGCGCTCGACTTCCAGAATGTCGGCGTGCCGGGTCACCGTCCAGAACGGCTCGTACCCACGAGGCTCGATACGGGTTAGGGGTGCTTCCTTGCGCAGCCAGCGGAGCGCCTCGTCAACCCGCTCGACTTCTGCATAAGCAAGCGGATCCACGATCGCATCGGCGAAATTCTGCGGAACCTGCATTTCACCGCCCTCCCTTTATATTTGCTGACCCGGAAAGACATCTCCTTCCGGCATTTTGATGCGCCTACTTATATCATTTACTTGTTGGCTGGTCAACTAATATGTTGTGGTATTCCAAGCGGTAGCAGAGCCCTGCAGAGCTTGGGCTTTTCCGCCAAGATCTGATGCGGCTCCGATCATGCGGATGTCATGGATCATCGCAATGGACGGGGCACATTGCGTCCCGGGCGCCCGTCAAGGGTTACAGGCGCCAAATGACGCAGCGGACTTCGTCACTCTGGTTTCGATGCGATTCGTTGCCCACGAAGACCCCGTTTGACCATGATCACAAAGGGCACCAGAAAGGCCGGAAGCGTCCGACAAAGCAACGGCCCGCAGCATCCAAATGTCAGACTTAGGTGGGATCCACTTCGACCATGTCGAAGTCGCTCTTTGGGGTACCGCACCCCGGGCAAATCCAGTCCTCTGGGATATCCGTCCAACGCGTACCGGGGGGGAGACCCTCATCAGGGGCTCCGACCTCCTCGTTGTACAAGAACCCACAAGTCAAGCACTGATACACCTTAAATGGTGCAGACACCTGGTCTAACTCAGCCACGAGTGCTCACTTTCCTCTTAAGACGCCCCATATTTGTCCCCGAAGTTGGGAACGCTCTCCATTGCCCGGCGCAGTCCAACCCTGTTGCCGCAAATCGTGCGACGCGCAGTGATGCGACGGCGTTCGTGTCATTCGCGGGCCAACTTTATCGAGCAACACTTATGACCTGCAGCTGCGTGAACTCCGCCAATCCCTCTTCGCCGAACTCAATACCCATTCCGGATTGCTTGCTGCCGCCAAACGGAATGTGCGGCGCCAGGCTACCGTGGCTGTTGATCCACACTGTGCCCGATTCGATGCGGCTCCCGACTTCTACTGCTCGGCGCTCGTCCCTCGACCACACAGATCCCCCGAGGCCCCAGGGACTGTTATTCGCCCGCTGGATCGCGTCATCAAGATCGGTGAATTTCATTACAGGCAGCACGGGCCCAAATTGCTCCTCATCCACGATCCTGACCCCGTCTTCGATGTCGCGTATGATCGTCGGACGAACGAAATATCCGGGGCCTTCGGTAATCGTGCCTCCCGCGATTACTTTTCCATGCAGCCGTGCGTCCTCCAGAAGCTCTTGAACGCGCTCGAACTGCACCTTGTTCTGTACTGGGCCGATCTGAACGCCTTGTTGCAATCCATCTCCGACGACGGCAGCATCCGCCAGTTTCGCGAGTTCATCGCAAAGCTCATCATAGACAGCTTCATGAGCATAGACGCGTTTCACTGCCACACAGATCTGGCCACTGTTGCGAAACGCCTGCTGGAAGATCTTCGGAGCGGCGGCCTTTGGATCCACGTCATCGAGGACGATCGCCGCATCATTCCCACCAAGCTCGAGGGTTACGCGCTTGAGCGTATCGGCAGCACTGGCCATCACCTTTTTGCCCGTCGCGGTAGATCCCGTAAAGGACACCTTGCGGACGTCGGGATGCGCAGAAAGCGCACCACCCAAATCATTTGCATCTGCGATGACATTAATAACGCCCGCAGGAACAACGTCACAGATCAGCTCTCCCAGTTTGAGTGTGCTGAGAGGCGTGGTCGCAGCCGGTTTGACCACGATAGTGTTGCCGGCCAGGAGCGCTGGAGGCATCTTGAAAGCCAGAAGAGCGATCGGGAAATTCCAGGGAACTATTGCTGCCACCACTCCCAGCGGTCGTCGGTGCGCTTCGACACGACGGGATTCACTTTCCTCGAGCAACTTCATCGGCAATTCCATCGGCGCGATCCGCCGGAATAGTCCGGCCGCACCCCGAATCTCCTGCATAGAGTCCGGAAACGGCTTGCCTTGCTCCTGGGTCAAAATGCGTGCCAACATTTCAGCGTTCTGATCGATAACATCTGCAATCCGCATCAGCACCTCGCGCCGCCGCTCAATTGGCGTGCTGCTCCACAGCGGAAATGCCACTTTTGCGGCTCCGACCGCGGAGTCGAGCTGGCGGTGTGAAGCTCGCGGGCATGACGCGACAATTCCCTCGGTTGCCGGATTGACAACGTTCATACTCAGATCGCCCGGAACCATTTTTCCGTCGATCAATAGCCTGAATTCGCTCATCAACCCTCTCCAGTTGGAAAAGCGGAGGCAGAGACCGAAAATCCCTCCCACCATGCCTGACGATGACTGTACCGATTGCTACCAGAGGCTCAGTACCTGCGCAAGATACTTGCTTATTAACCAACAATGATGCAAGGAGGAGCGACACCCGTGTCGCAGTTTCTTGACACGCAATGTTGGACGGTCTCCGAACCTCGTCGCCGGAGCTCCCCAAGAAATGAGACGGTCGCACGAGACGACCCTAGTGGGTTCGCGCTCGCATCTAACCTGCCAAGCCAGTAGCGGTCGGAATGATCAATAGGGAGGGACGTAGGATGAGAACGCCGCGCGAGCTGATCGTGATGTATTGGGATCGAGTTTGGAATAACGGCGAGCTCGAGCTCGTGCGCGAGATTTGTGGCGACCCAATAACACGACACGACGCATCGACCGTCATCAAGCTTAGTCACGATGAGCAGATTGAGCGTATTCGCTACCGACGAACTCAAAGCGAGCCTTATTTCACGCACGAAGTCGTCCTGGCTGATGATACCTTTGTCTGCTCGGTCTGGAATGCTCATACGCGCAAAGGCACGCCGATACAAAGATGCGGAATCGAGGTATTCCAGGCCGAAAACGGCAGACTTACACATTGCTGGAACTCGCCTTACATCTCAGGCCGCTGGGGCCGCGAGGGCGATCCCGCAGTTCCGGCGAACTTGAAAGCGCCGGAGATCCTGGACTCATTAGAGCAAATATCGCCAGAGTGGCTGCAACGATTGTTCGCCCATTCCGGCACCGAAGTCCCGCTCGTGACGATCGCCCGCAACGAGCAGATCGGACAAGGCACCGTCTGTAGTACAGCCAAGGTCAATATCGCTTACAACATACCGTCCCCCGCTCCCCAAACAGTGTTCGCGAAATTTCACCCGGCGTCACCTCACCTCGGTGCGAAAGCTGTGCGCTTTGGCTACTTCCCACGAGAGGTCGCAGCGTACAATCTGCTGAGCTCCGACCCGCCGGTGCAAATCCCCCGGGTATATCTAGCCCAAACAAACAAAGAAGGCACCAAGCTCAACCTGGTGCTCGAGGACTTGTCGCATCGTTGCCGTCTTGGAAATCAGCTGGACGGCTGCAACACCGCCGAGGCCGCCGCAGTCGTCGAGCAGCTTGCCCGGCTGCATCGCCGATTTCTAAATTCAAAGGAGCTCAACCAGATTACCTGGGGCGTCGAACAATGCTTCGACAAATCCCATCTAGAGACTTCATATTCCAGTGGCGCAACGATCTGCCACGATCGATTTGCGAATCAGCTTGGAAAGGCCGAGTTCAGCATCATTGACGAATTCGGGCCGCTGGTTGGCTCATGGTGGGACCGCAAATCCGACTTTCGAACTCTGCTTCACGGAGATCCGCGCGTGGATAACATCCTTTTCGAAATGGGGGCCGGCGGCAATCCATCCGCATATCTGGTAGACTGGCAACTAGCTCGTATCGGCGACCCGCAGATCGATGTCGCATATTTCTTGACCGGAAGCCTAAGCGCGCAAGATCGTCGTACCTGCGAGCGCGACCTAGTCAAGCGGCATGCAGCTTTGGTTCGCGAGATAGAGCCCTGCTACACCGACGAGATCGCAATGCACTCCTATCGCCTAAACACGGTGGCCGGACTACTTTACACCGTGGGTGCGGCCAACAAACTCCCGGAGAACCCGTCCATCGCCGCGCTCCTCCTTGCGCTCGTCAAGCGCAACTGCACTGCAGTCGAAGATTGGGGCTCACTTAACGGGTTACGGAGTCGATAAGTCTTGTCGAGCAGGCTTGCCGTCTACGGAGACAGCCCCTGGCCGTGTAACGGGGCTGTTACCGGCATTGGCGCGAGCTTTGGCGGCGAACCTCCTAAAGAAATCCGAGCCTCACATGCTCGAACAAAGAAATAGGACTTACGGGACCACGCGGACCACGCGTTCGGCGATCCCATCTGGGTCCACGAGATGAAGCTGGCCGAACTCACGCCCCCGGCCAGGAGCTGCTGAAAAGAGCGCGCGGGTGTACTCGTGCTGCGGATGCTCGAACAAGCTTTCCGCCGTACCGAATTCGACCACGCGCCCTTGCTTCATCACTGCCACCCAATCGCAGATTTGTGCGGCGACGCGCAGGTCGTGGGTGATGAATAGAACGGCAAGGTCAAGCCTTCGTCGAACCTCGTCCAACAGCTGAAGTACCTGCTTCTGCACGGACACGTCCAGCGCTGAGACCGCCTCATCGGCGATGATCAGCTCAGGCTCCATTGCAAGCGCGCGTGCAATACAGATCCTTTGGCGCTGTCCTCCCGAGAATTGATGCGGGTATCGGTTGAGCGCCGAACGCTCGAGCCGCACCGTCTCAATGAGTGTCGCAGCGCGTGCAAGCGCCTCACCCTTGCTCATCCCAAAATTCATCGGACCTTCGATTATGGACGCGCCGACAGTCATCCGTGGGTTGAGCGACCGATAGGGATCCTGAAACACGATCTGGACCCGGCGTCGATAAGGGCGGAGCTGTGAAGACGACATTTGCGTGATGTCCGCCTCGCCAAGCATGATCTTGCCGGCGCTGGGGTCAATCAATCGCGCAATGCAACGAGCCACCGTCGACTTGCCGGAGCCGGACTCGCCTACAATCCCGACCGTCTGTCCCCTGCGAAGTACGAAATCGACGTCTTCAACAGCATGGACCGCCGCTCCTCGTCTGAAAAGGCCTTTCCTCTCGTAAGTCTTTCCAAGCCTCTCTGTTCTTAGCAAAATAGGCCGCTCCTGCGCGACTTGCCGGACCGGAGGTTTGATAGAGGGAACGGAGGAGATCAGCATCTTGGTATATTCGTGCCGAGGACTCGACAATACCTGGTCCGCCGGGCCCATTTCAACAAGTTCGCCAGTTCGCAAAACGGCCACGCGGTGCGCAATTTCCGCGACCACACCAAAATCATGGGTAATAAAGAGAACACCTGTCCCGTTGCTGCTCTGCAATTCAGAGATCAGCTTGAGGATCTCTGATTGCGTCGTCACATCTAAGGCCGTGGTGGGTTCGTCCGCGATCAGGAGAACGGGATCGAGAATCAACGCCATGGCGATCATGATGCGTTGACGCTGACCGCCCGACAACTGGTGTGGAAACGACGCATAGATCCGCTCCGGATCAGACAACCGCACACGAGCCAGCATTGATATGATCTTTGCTCTTCTCGACCTCGAGTCAAGCTCAGTGTGAGTCTCGAGGACTTCGTCGATTTGCCTTCCACATGTCAAAACCGGGTTGAGCGCTGTCATCGGCTCCTGGAATATCATCGACATGCGAGCGCATCGAAGCTGCCGGAGCCGCGGCTCATCGGCATTCAGTAGGTCTTCCCCCTCCAGCAAAATCTGACCGCCCGATGGCTTCAGAGCTTTGGAAAGCAGGCCCATCGCAGCGAACGCCGTCACTGATTTGCCAGATCCCGATTCACCTACGAGACAGACGACCTCACCCGCATTGATGGTGAAACTGACATTCCGGATAGCGTAGGATCGGTCCCCTCTAGCTGGAAGATCAACGGTGAGATCACGCACCTCTAGGATCGGCTTGTTCTTCGGTGCGGTAGGTCGAGCCAACGGCACCGGCTCTACCGTCGGAGACAGCTCCGTCATGCGCCCTCGCTCATTTTCGGGTCGAGTGTATCGCGTAGCCCGTCACCCATCATGTTGACTGAAAGGACCGTAATGGCCAGGAACAGGCCCGGAAATAGGATGTTATGAGGATAGATGCGAAATAGAGCGCGTCCTTCGGACATGATGTTGCCCCAGCTTGGGATCTCAGCGGGCGTTCCGATGCCCAGGAACGACAACGCCGCCTCGATCAAGACAGCCGATGCCGCCAGGAACGTGCCTTGGACAATCAACGGGGCAATGGTGTTAGGCAAAATATGGCGCAGCATAAGAATCCATGTTGGTGTACCGACAGAAACCGCACTCTCCACGTAAGGCTCTTCGCGAACGCTCAGAACGATTGACCTCACAAGCCTTGTGACTCGTGGCACGTCGGGTACAACGATCGCAAAAATCACGGTCATAAGCCCTCCTCGCCAGATCGAAACAAGCGCGATGGCGAGCAGGATACCAGGAAAGGCCATCAACCCGTCCATGATCCGCATGATGGGACCGTCGAGCCGCCTGACGTAGCCCGAGACCAGTCCGATCACCGTCCCAATTGCGATGGCAATGACCGCGACCGCCAGGCCGACGAACAGCGACACGCGCGCGCCGTAGATGACCCGACTGTAGACGTCTCGGCCGAGCGTATCCGTGCCCATGATGGCCGTCCGCTTAACTTGAGTACCATCCTCCAAGCGTACTGAAATCTCAGCTCCGGGCCTACGATTGCGTTCTCCCGGATCGATCCTTGTGGGATCGACGGTTCCAAGTGCGGGCGCAAGAATTGCAACTCCGAGCACCAGCAGTAGAGCCAACCCTCCGATTGCCACAGCAGGATTTAGGATTGCGAGACGCCAAAGTGGCTTGTTCGGCCATTCCGCGCGCGGCGAACGGTCTCCACCCGGAACGTTTTCAACCAGTAGGCTCAAAACCGTATCCTCGGATCGCAGATCGTATAAAGGATGTCGATCGCCAGATTGATCAGGACGTAAACAACTGAGAACATCAGGATGACCGCCTGAATTGTCGGGAAGTCACGACTGAGCACAGCCTCGACCGTGAGCCGACCAAGCCCCGGCAGACCGAACACGGTCTCGGTCACCACCACCCCGCTAATGAGGACGGCAATGCTGGTGCCGATTATGGTGAGCACTGGAACTGCAGCGTTGCGCAAGGCGTGGCGAACGAGAATGACACCCTGGGACAGCCCCTTTGCGCGCGCGGTGCGGATGTAATCCTCTCTCAAGACCTCGATCACAGCAGCACGCGTCATGCGAGATATGAGTGCAATGAACCCGACGGATAGCGTCACCGACGGCAATATGAGATGCCGCAGCGATGCCCAGAAGTCTTCCTGCAATCGCACATAACCTTGAACGGGCAGCAAGTTGAGCACTATTGAAAACATGTAGATCATGCAGTAGCCGACCACGAATCCGGGAACGGAAAAGCCAACAACCGAAAGCACCATCACTATCCGATCAAAAAGCGAACCATGACGGTAGGCAGCCAGCACGCCTATCGGCACCGCGACGGCGATCGCGAACAGAAGAGTGCAGAGAGCTAGCGCCAGCGTTGGTTCGATCCGCTGTAAAACGAGCTCGGCGACGCTGCGTTTAAAGAAAAAGCTTTCGCCGAAATCGCCCCTCAGGACATGGCTGATCCAGATGCCGAACTGCGACCAGATTGCGTCGTTCAAGCCAAGCCTTTGTCTGATGAGTTCGATCTGCTCGGAGCTCGCATTGTCTCCTGCAATGACAGCGGCCGGATCGCCAGGAATCAGCCGGAGCATAAGAAACACGAAAAGAGTTACTATGGCCAAGACAGGCAGCGTGCCCGCGAGGCGGCGTGCGATGAACTCAAGCATTCAAATACCGTCGACGATCAGCGGCCGTTTGCTGGCCTGCGATCAGAGCGAGTGCGGTTGGAACGCAAGCGACCAACCTACTTGGTACCGTAGAAGATGCGCACGTCGTATGGATGCCTGAAGCCACCGGCCATTTCCTCTCGTTTCCTCGCTCTGATGGCGGGTAGCCTGATTGTGACACACGACTTGCTTTTTGTCTAGCAAGTGATATGGCGAAGACAGTTCGGCTTTTGATAATGAACGAATATAGGGGAAACAGAGATGGAATGGATCCGCAATCTCGTCATCCTGGCATCTATCCTCGGGTTTTTGCCGCCGTCAGTAGCGGCCGAGCCCACCAAGCTTCGCGTGGTCATGTCAGGCGATTTGAAGATCATCGATCCGTACTGGACGTCGGCGTATATTGTGCGCAACCACGCTTACATGATCTACGATACACTGTTCGCGAGGGACGCAAATCTGAAGATCCAGCCGCAGATGGTCGATTCCTGGAGCGTTTCGGAAGATCAGCGTACCTATACGTTCAAGCTGCGAGAAGGGCTTGAATGGCACGATGGGCAACCAGTGACGAGTGCGGACGTTATCCCCTCGATTAAGCGCTGGGCGGCGCGCGACGTCGCGTTGGGACCGCCGCTGATGCGGCTGGTCAAAGAAATGGCCCTCGATGACGACCGCACTTTCCGGATAGTGCTCACCGAGCCGACCGCGCTGTTGATGACCGCTCTGGCCAAACCGTCACTCGCCGTTTTCGTGATGCCGAAGAGGGTTGCTGACATCGACCCCAACACGCAAATAAGTGATACGACTGGCTCCGGCCCATTTATCTTCAAGAAGGACGATTGGAAGCCTGGAGAGAAGGCGGTCTACATCAGAAATCCCAAATACAGGCCCCGCGCTGAAGCTCCGTCGGGCCTCGCCGGCGGCAAGCTTGCAAAGGTCGACCGCGTGGAGTGGGTCACGATCGGCGACTCACAAACCGCCGTGAATGCCTTGATAAACGGCGAGGTCGACATGATTGAGTCCCCGCAACCTGATCTGTTCCCGCTCCTTGAGCACGACCCGAAGATTGAACTCGTCAAACTGAACAAGCAGGGTTCGCAATACTTGCTTCGATTCAACGTGCTTCATAAGCCGTTTGACAATCCCAAGGTTCGGCAGGCTGTGCTCTACGCACTTAACCAGAAGGATTTCCTCAACGCTGCGGTGGGAGATCCGAGGTTCTATATGGAATGCAAGGCCGTCTTTATCTGTAATACTCCGCTCGGATCGACGGTAGGTTGGGATGACAAGCTGAGCTCCAATCTCACCAAAGCGAAGACGCTTCTCAAAGAAGCGAATTATGACGGTACGCCTGTTGTTCTCATGGGAACCACCGATCTTCCCATTCTCAACAACCTGGCGTCGGTCGCCAAGGCTCAGCTGGAGCAGGTCGGATTCAAGGTCGATCTGCAGCGGATGGACTGGTCCACTCTGGTTGCCCGGAGAGCGAAGAAGGATTCTCCTCCAGCTGGATGGAATGCGATGTTTACAATGCCCGATGCGTCGGACCTGTCCAATCCTTTGGTAAACGGCATGACAAATGCTTCATGCGACAAGGCGTGGTTTGGCTGGCCATGCGACCCACAATTGGAAGAGCTGCGACAGGAGTTCAGCAAAACGACCGATCCGGAACAACAAAAGACAATTGCTGAAGCGATCCAGAGTCGTTTAACGGAATACCCGACCCATGTCCCTCTCGGTCAGGTCAACATTCCCATTGCACGCCGAAAAGGGGTCAGTGGAAACCTCGAAGCTCCAGTAACAGTTCTCTGGAATGTCCACAGGACGCAGTGATTGCTGACGACGGTTTGCCGCGGTTGTTGGCAGCAGCGTCTGGTCTTCTGCTGCCCCGCATGGCCTTGAGCAACAGGAGGGCGTGAATGGATCTCGGAATAAAAGGGCGCAAAGCGATCGTAGCAGGCGGAAGTGCCGGAATGGGTCGAGCAACGGCCGCCGCGCTCGCGAAGGAAGGCGCTGAGGTCTTGATCAGCGCCAGAAACGAGGAGCGTTTACGAGAAGCTGCGGGCGCTTTGAGCCGCGACATTGGTCGGGAAGTGAGGTTCGTCCGGGCCGACCATTCAACGCCCGAGGGCAGAGCTGCGGTGTTGGCAGCCTGCCCAGCTCCCGACATCCTGGTGACGACCGTTTCGCCGCCGCCCTACACGCCAGACTTCCGTCAGATCACATCAGATGATTGGATGAACGCGTACCGGACAGGGACTGTCGGACCGATTGAACTCATGCGCGGTGTCCTGGACGGAATGTCTGAACGCAAATGGGGCCGCATAATCAACATCGTTACGGTAGCTATAAAATTTCCAGTGGAGCGACGGCTGCTCTCCGGTGCGCCGCGCACGACGCTGGCCAGCTATACAGCCGTGGTGGCGCGGAAAGTGGCGAAGCACAACGTCACAATCAACAATCTCTTGCCCGGAATGTATGCGACGGAGTCGTTCCTTTCGCGCGACAATCTGGCTCAAGCACCAGCGGATGTGGTCGACCAGGCGAAGAGCGAGGTGGCGCGGCAGTGGCGTATTCCAGCGGGCCGGATGGGGGAGCCCGAGGATTTCGGTCGATTTGCGGCCATGTTCGCCTCTGAGTGTGCGAACTTCATTGTCGGCCAGAATGTCGTCATCGACGGCGGTTCCGGCGGGGGCATGTTCTAGAGGGCGATCGGTATTGGACATGGAGCGAGCGACGCGCTGCCTGGTGGGCGAGTCCACCAGAGCGTAGACAATGGTTGCGGACGTGTTACCTGTCGTTTTGAATAGCCGGCCTCCAGTTCATTATAGCGTTCGATACCGGCGAGAGGTCTTGCCTCCTCAGGCGTAAGCCGCCTAACGCGACGAGATAACGACATTTTCCCCATGCTCTGCCAACCGATCAGCGATGACGCGGCCAATGCCACGTGATGAGCCCTTGATCACTGCGACCTAGCCGGACATGTCGAATAGGATCATCAATAGACACTCCCTCTTCAACGGGGAGCAACGTTCTTCTGTTGGCGGCTCGTGCGCGGATCGTTCATTGCGCACCCGCCACCATGGCATAGCGCCATGCTAGTTTGGCCATTGGCGCGACGCGCTCTGTGGCTTCGAGCGCGCGCGCGCTCGAAGCCGTGCCATCGCGAAGGCGGCCCGCAATTCCCTGCGCAATACCGGCTAGCCGAAACAGGTTGTAGGCGAAGTACCAGTCCAGGTTGGCGACTGCCCCCATTCCGGTAGCGGTGCCGTAGATCTCGATCGCCTGATGGACATCGGGAATGTTGAGCTCACTGACGTTTGCACCGTACAAGCTTACTCGGCCGGGAGAGGACGAGATCCACTGCAACAATAGATAGGTAAAATCCGCCAGGGGATCGCCAAGCGTCGACAGCTCCCAGTCGAGCACGGCGACAACCTCGGGCCCGCCTGTGGCAAAGACCATGTTGTCGAGGCGATAGTCACCATGAACCACCGAGACACGGGCCTGCTTCGGAACGGTCCTGGGCAACCATTCGATCAACCTCTCCATCTCCGGTATCGGTTGGGTTTCCGACGCCCGATACTGTTTGGTCCAACGGTCGACTTGCCGCGCGAAATAGTTTCCCGGCCGGCCGTAGTCTCCCAATCCGATACTTGCCGGTTCGAAATTATGCAGCTTGGCCAGCGTCTGGATTTCGCCGAGGTAGATCGGCCAACGTTCCTGCCGCTCGACGGAAGGCAATTGCTGATTCCAGAAGATCCGGCCTTGAACGAAGGCCATCACGTAGAAATGAGCGCCGATAACCTCCTCTGACGAACACAAGCCAAAAGTCGGTGGGACTGGAAAGCCTTGTTTGTACAAGGCATTGATGACCCGGTATTCGCGATCAACAGCGTGCGCCGAAGGCAGCAGTTTACCAAACGGCTTGCGACGAAGCACATAGGAGCGCGTTGGCGTGTCAAGGCGGTAGGTTGGGTTCGACTGTCCTCCTCTAAACTGAGATAAACGGATGGGCCCTTCGAAACCCTCGACATTCGCCTTCATCCAGTCTGCGAGCCGGACTTCGTCGATCCTGTGCGTTGCCTCGACGGCTTTGGTTCCGGAGTACTCGTCATCCGGATTCGCAAGGGATGCCATCGGTACTAGCGCCGCGGTTCCGCGGCTTCGCGTTGCCGCTTCAACTCGAGACGGGCAATAGCCCGGTTATGAACTTCATCCGGTCCGTCCGCGAAACGCAGGGACCGAATTGCAGCGTACGCGCTCGCAAGGCCCGGATCCTCCGTCACTCCAGCAGCTCCCCACGCCTGGATGGCGTTGTCGATGATCTCGATAGCCATCCGCGGGGCGGCGACCTTGATCATTGCGATTTCAAGCTGGGCCCCCTTGTTGCCCACTCTGTCCATCATGTCAGCCGCCTTCAATGTTAAAAGTCTGGTACGCTCGATGTCGATGCGAGCCTCGGCGATCCTCTGCTCCCAGACCGAGTGCTCTACGATACGTTTTCCGAAAGCCACGCGTTCCGTGAGACGCTCAACCATCTTCTCCAAAGCGAACTCGGCCACCCCGATCGTTCGCATGCAATGGTGAATGCGTCCTGGTCCGAGCCGCCCCTGAGCGATTTCGAATCCGCGTCCCTCACCGAGGAGCATATTCTCCACCGGGACCTTCACATCCTCCAGAAGAACCTGGGCGTGTCCATGAGGCGCTTGGTCATATCCGAAGACGGGCAAAATGCGCTCAACTTTCACCCCGGGCGTATCCATGGGCAGCAACAGCTGGGATTGCTGCTGATGCCGAGCCGCCGAAGGGTCGGTCTTTCCCATCAGAATTCCCAATTTGCAACGAGGATCAGGCACTCCTGACGAAAACCACTTTCGGCCATTGATCACATAGTGATCCCCCCGTCGCTCGATCCTGGTTTCGATGTTAGTCGCGTCAGACGATGCAACTGCCGGTTCGGTCATCAAGAACGCCGAACGGATCTCGCCATCCATCAACGGACGCAACCATTTGCGCTTCTGCTCCCTGCTTCCGTAGCGGATCAGAACTTCCATGTTGCCAGTATCCGGCGCGGAGCAGTTGAAGACCTCTGAGGACCACTTGATCCGGCCCATTTCTTCAGCGAGCGGAGCGTATTCGAGATTGGTCAGACCCGCGCCACGGAACTCATCATCTTCATGATCGTTGGGCGGCATGAACATGTTCCAGAGGCCTTCGGCGCGCGCCACCTTTTTGAGGTCCTCGATGACAGGTATCACCTTCCAGCGCGGCCCCTCGGACTCCTGGCTGTGATAGATTGAATCCGCAGGCTTCACATGCTGGTTGAGAAATCGAACCACGCGATCACGCCATTCCCTCTGACGGTCGGAGAGTTCAAAGTTCATGGCAAGACTCCGCTGGTTATAAGAATTGTGGCACGGTTTTAAAGTTTGATCGTAACCCGAGGCGGGCGCGTAATCAGAGTGCGAAGGTAAACCCGCCGTTCACAGGATAGGTCTGTCCCGTGATCCAGGGGCTCGCGTCTGACGCAAGGAACAGCACCATATTCGCAACGTCGACGGGATCACCGCGCCTGCGAATGATGTACTTCTCGAGAATGCGCTTCTCGATCTCCGGATTCGGATTCACCCGCGAGTTCGTATCCGTAGAAACCGCAGCAATAGCTACCGAGTTGGCCGTGATCTGATAGCGACCGAGCGTACGCGCAACGGCCCGCATGAAGCCGGCCGCGCCAGCTTTCGCTCCCGCATAAATTTCCAGGCCAGGGTCCCCCCACCGTCCGGCATCTGAAATGATCGTGATAATCCTTCCGGGCGCCTGACGCTCGATCAGGCTGGGAATGATCGCCGACGTGCAATTGATCACACCGTAGAGATTCACTCCGATAAACTTGTTCCAGGCCTCAGATCCCACTTCCCAAAAGGGCTTCTTAAGATCAGCCGTCGGGTTTGCACCCGCATTGCCCGCATTGTTGACGAGAATCCCGATCTTCCCAAATTCCTTTTCAGTGCGCCCAACTGCATCCTTGACGCTCGCGAGATCCGTCACATCCGCCTGTACAGCCAACGCTCTACCGCCCGCCGACCTAATCTCCTCCGCGACGGCCTCAGCCCGATCCAAATGGAAATCGTTTACAGCCACTCCGCCGGCATTGTGCGCAGCAAAGTGCAGCGCAATTCGCCGGCCAACGTTCTGGCCCGCACCGGTAATGAAAGCGACTCGTCCGCCCAAATCCAAAACCTGACTCACCGCTTCCTCCCGGCTTACTGGCTGTCACAAGCGCAGCCCACGATGCGCGCATCGACGCGGCAGCAGACCTATCCACGCCGCGGATTCCTTCTCGAGGGTGACCGCGCTGGGCTTTGTAACTCATAATATTTGCTTGTCAACTAGTAAGTTTTAGTTACACTGCGTACCAGCCCGAACTGCCAAGCCGAGCGCCGCTTGCCCATCTTGCAAGCTTCGCTCTCAAGACCAGCGGCGAAGAGTAATTCGGGCAGCGAGAACGACCTGCTTGCAACGTTGGGGCGTCTCGTAATCAAGCAGGACCATCAGGGAGGAATACGAGGGCGATGCGTCATTCAATCTTCAGCACGGTCTTTCTCGCGGCTTTGAGCATATCGGTGGGACCATCGCATGCGCAGAACGCGACTCCGCCAGGCGTCTCCGATACAGAGATCAAGATCGGAAACTTCTCGCCCTACAGCGGTCCCGCATCTGGATACAGCACGATCGCAAAGGCACAGGCAGCCTACTTCAAGATGACAAATGCCTCAGGAGGGGTGAACGGCCGCCGCATCAAATTTATCTCCTACGACGATGGCTACAGCCCGCCTAAAGCTGTCGAACAAACTCGGAAACTTGTGGAAGGCGACGAGGTTCTGCTGCTCTTCAGCACCTTCGGCACTGCCAGCAACAGCGCGATCCAAAAATACGTCAACCAAAAGCGCGTTCCCCATCTTATGATCGGAAGCGGCGCCGCAAAATGGGATGACCCGAAGAACTTCCCGTGGTCACTCGCTTGGCCCCCGAACTACCAGACTGAGGGACGACTTTACGCGCACTATATTCTCAAGAATTTTCCCGGCAAACGCGTTTCCGTTCTTTATCAGAACGACGATTTGGGTAAGGACTATCTGAAAGGGTTGAACGCTGTCTTCGGATCGGAAAGGTCGCGAATCGTTGTGAGCGAAGCGGCCTATGAAGTCACATCTCCGAACATCGATTCGCAGATCGTCCAGCTCCGCAACCAGAATGCGGATATCTTTCTCAACTTCAGCACGCCCAAATTCGCTGCACAGGCGATTAAGAAGATCGCCGAACTCGATTGGCACCCGGTGCACATCATGAGTAACATATCTGTGTCTGTGTCGAGTGTTCTCAAACCGGCGGGTTTTGAGCAATCCAAAGGTATCATGAGCGCCGCTTACATTAAGGATCCTAATGATCCGCAATGGAAGGATGATCCCGCGATGAACGAATATCGCGAGTTCATGGCGAAATGGTATCCCGAGGGCGATGTGACCGATGGAGCCAACATCCAAGGCTACGTGACGGCTGGCGTCATGATCCGAATCCTCAACCAATGTGGAGATGATCTCAGCCGGGAAAACATCATGAAGCAGGCTACGAGCCTCGACCTCCCAATTCCCCAATACCTTCCAGGCATCGTCGCGAAAACCAGTCCGACCGATTACACCCCCATCGAACAGCTTCGCATGATGCGGTTCAATGGCCAGTCATGGGAGCTGTTCGGACCGATGCTCTCGGGCGACGGAACCGAATAGCGGTTCCGTTCCGTGCGTAGCCGGAGCTTCTTTAGGGCCGGAAGTTGATCCGCAAGGAGTGATGAGGAAAATGGCGATCTCCAACAAGGGCGGAGCGCAAGTGTTCGCCACAGCTCCTGGCCAAGACGGCGCCCATCTCACCTACTGTAGGCTGTGCGAGGCCCAGTGTGGCCTCGTTGCCCAGGTCAAGAACGGGATGATTGTCAAGGTCCGTCCTGACGAAGAACATGTAACCTCGGCGGGGCATCTATGCGTGAAAGGGCCCGCGATGGCCTCCGTGACGCATGATCCTGATCGCGTGTTGTCGCCGTTGCGTCGCAAAGGCGGTCCTGGTGATTTCGAACCAGTGTCGTGGGAGGAGGCGCTGGACGATATCGCGAAGCGCTTGCACAGCGTCCTAGAGCTCTACGGTTCCGGAGCCGTGGCAACCTACTCCGGTAACCCCGCCTCGTTCGCGACCATGCACTATTCCTATACGAGGATGTTCGGCGCGGCGCTCGGGTCCAAAGCCAAAGCGTTCAGCGCAATGCACACCGACACCGCATCCAAGATTCTGGCGCAGGAGCTTGTTTATGGGACCCCAGTTCCGGTTACCTTTCCAGACCTCGAGGACTGTGACTTCCTGATGATGCTCGGCGCCAACCCGATGGTATCGCATATGTCACTTGTGTCCGAGCCTCGCGTTCGTCAAAAGCTTGCCGCCATTCATCAACGTGGTCGGGTTGTCGTAGTGGACCCGCGCCGGACAGAGACGGCGCGCTTGTTCGAACATCTGCCCATCCGTCCCGATACAGATGCCTGGCTCATAGCGGCGATGCTGCAGCACATCTTTGCATCTGGCTTGGAAGATAGAAAGACGCTGGAGCAGAGGAGCGAAGGGGCTGAACAACTTCGGGAAGCAGTCAAGCCAATCACGCCTGAACGTGCCTCGTCCTACTGTGGAGTACCGTCGCAGGCAATCCGTAGCCTGGCTGTTCGGTTCGCCCAAGCGCGTACTGCGGCGTGCTACGGCCGGGTGGGAGTATGCCGCGGACGCTACGCGACGCTCGTCAACGTATTGATCGAGTTGCTAAACGTGGTCACGGGCCGCTTTGGCCAGGCCGGAGGCTGGGTATCCGGGATGTCGCCGCTGCAAGCGGACGGCGGTCCAAGGACCTATCCAGCATACGGTAGTAAGCGGTCGCGCATCGGTGACTTGCCTCTGATCATCGGCAGCTCACCCGGCGGCAGCCTCGCGGACGAGATCACGACAGGCGGCCCGGATCAAATGCGGGTACTGTTCATGGATTCTGGCAATCCGGTCGCCAGCTACCCACAGGGCGACCAGCTGGCTGGCGCTCTCGAGCAACTCGACATGATGGTCGCGCTCGACCTTTACATCACGGAGACCACCCGCCACGCCCACTACATTCTTCCCTCACCGACCTTTTATGAACGCGACGATCTCACCGACATGTGGGTCGCCAATGCTCCCCGCCCATGGATTCAGTACGTGGGGGCAGTATTACCGCCATTGGGGAAGGCACGACTGGAGTTCGACGTCTACGATGCCATTCTACAAAGGCTGGGACTACCAAGCCTGCTCTCCAACTTCGCCTCATCCGATACCCCCCGACCAAGGCTCATGGAAGCCGTCGACAGAGCACTTCGCGCTGGCGTATACGGCGATCGCTTTGGCGAACGATCGTCCGGCCTTTCGCTTGCGCGGCTGCGAGACGAATTTCCCCACGGCGTCCGTCTCTCAGACCGGGTAGATGCGGCAGCCTCATGGGCGAGGCTACGCACACCGGATGGCAAGATAAGACTGTGGCATCCTGTTTTTGGTGCCGAGTTTGCCCGGTTGCAAGGCGCAGCAACAGACGAGGACGGCCCCTTGCGCTTGATTGGCCGTCGCAAGCTCCCGTCCATGAATAGCTGGATGCACAACGTCGAAAGGCTTGTGCGCTCCGATAGACCGACCTTGCTGATGAATCCGCTTGACGCAGAAACACGCGGTATTCACGACGGGACGCGCGTCAAGATCACCAGCTCATTTGGCAGCATCGAGGTCGAAGTCGAACTCTCCACCGATATGATTGCGGGTGCCGTAAGTTACCCACACGGGTGGGGTAATCGGGGCGGCTGGACGCACGCCGCAAGCCTTCCAGGAGCGAACGTAAACCTGCTCGCCTCATCGCGACCGCAAGATTGGGAGCAGATTTCCGGAATGATCCACCTCGACGGCGTGCCGGTCATCGTCCTGCCTGTCTGAGTTCAGCCCGGCCGCGTGGCCGGACTCCCTGACGTCTCGATATCGCCAAGGCCGCCGGCGCCAGACACAACGCTCCAGCGTCCCAGCCGCGCTACATGGCCGCCCCCTTCGTCCCGGCCGAATGTCCCGGCTGCACGGGATCGAATGCTTTCATGAACGGCAACGGCGTCTCGTTAGCCAACGAGCACACCCTCTTCTGCCAACGCTCCAACACTTCTTCGCGTTGTGCGGGTGTCATCGATGCGGGACCGTGTACTACGTGATGATCGAGTACCTCAAATCCGCAAAAATTGAGTGTGCCGACGCGAAGCGGATGGAGAACCCAGTTCAAATCGCCATAGAGGGCGGACGGTCCGAACCGGTCTTCTGCAGCTCCCATCGACAGCGACAGCAAAGCCCGCTTGCCATAGAGCGGCGCCTTCTCAAAAAAGCGGCCTCCTCCATAGGCGAAGCCGGCAGCCAAAACGCGATCAAACCACCCCTTTAGTATTGCCGGGACCGAAAACCAGTACAGCGGGAACTGGAAGATGACCAGATCTGCGCGCAACAACCGTTCTTGCTCACGTAGGATATCTGCTGAGAACCCGTGATCACCACCAGCTGCAGCATCCCTCTGTTCTGCCTGATATTTAAAAAACTTCGGATTCGAACGCCTCGTAAAATCTTGCGCGGTTGCACGCGCTTCGAACCCTTCAGCGTACAGGTCACTCACCGCAACTTCGCATCCATTCTCGGTCAGAGTGCGAACTGCGATATCCCGTAGCGCGCCGTTGAACGAGCGCGGTTCCTGATGAGCAAAGACAAGAAGCACATTCATCCAACTTCTCCAGCAAGTTTGCACAAAGCAACTACACCGCCGTCGAATGCGGGGTCAGCGCCCCTTGAAGACGGGCGCTCGGCGCTCAGCAGTTGCCTCGACACCCTCTTTAAAGTCATCGGTCTGACGAAGCCGGCTCTGCTCTGCAAGCTCGTGATCGGTCGCCTGCCGCACGCGCTCCGCCAGTCCTTCGCGCATCGTGGCGCGAGTCGCGAGCAAGCCCAGAGGCGAGCACTCCGCAATCTCTTCCGCGAGCTTGAGCGCTGCGCTTCGTACCTCGTCCTGAGATACCAGGATGTCTGCGAGTCCCATCTCATAGGCTTCTTTGCCCGTTACACGGCGGCTCGTGTAGAACATCAGGGCGGCCTTGGTGCTGCCGATCAACGCCGGGAGTGTAACGGTCAGCCCGAAGCCAGGATGAAAGCCCAACTTTGTGAAGTTGGCCGAAAAACGCGCCTCGGCGCATGTCACTCGGAAATCCGCCGACATCGCAAGTCCAAGACCACCGCCGATTGCCGCGCCGTGCACCGCTGCCACTATCGGCTTCTTGTTCCTGAAAATACGAACCGCCTCGACGTAGAGATGAGCTGCACCTTGCGAAGCCCGCTCCTCGCCGGTCTTCGCTGCCGCGGAACCAAAATCGGCGCCGGCGCAGAAGGCCTTGCCTTGAGCGGCAAGCACGACCGCACGGACCGCGGGATTCGCGTCGATCGCGTCAAGCGCATCTGCAATGCTCCTGATCAACTCAAGATCAAAATAGTTCAGTGGCGGACGACGAATTTCGATCGTTGCGACGTGGCCCGCATGCGATACATCGATATCCCGGCTCATTCAAATTCCCTTGCTCTTAATCACAATTCTACCTGAGGCCCAGGCCACGTGCGATGATGCCCCTCAGGATCTCGGTAGTGCCGCCCTGGATCGTTACCTTTGGCGCGATCTTCAGGTAGAATGCTAACTTCTCGTCAAATGTGACGTTGGGCCCGGTCTCGTGAGCGACGAGTGCGGCCAAGTCGCGAGCACGATGCGGCAAGCCCTGCTCCCAGACCGTGCCCACATCTTTGACGATGGCTGCTTCGACGACAGGCTCGCGCCCTGCCTCCAACATGCCGGCGACCGATACCGACATCCGACGCAAGGTGTGCAGCTCGGCCACGAGACGGCCAATCCCTGCTACGACCGTAGCGGGCGGCTGCGTGCCAACTGCGTCGACGAGCTCGCTGAGGGCTCCGTACGTCTCCAAGAATCGTTCTGGACCACTACGCTCATAGGCCAATTCGCTGGTCGCCTGTTTCCAGGCGCCGTCGATCTCTCCTATCGTATGATCGTCCGGAATAATGACGTCGTCGAACACGACCTCATTAAACTCCTTCTGGCCGCTCATCTGGCCAATGGGATTGCAGCTCACACCGGGAGCTTTCATATTGACCAGGAATGACGTCAGCCCGTGCCGCCGATTCTCTCTCGTAGAGGCAGATGTGCGGAACAGTCCGATCATGTAGTCTGAGTTGTGAGCGTTGCTCGTCCAGATTTTAGTTCCGTTGATCCTCCACCCGTGATCGACGCGAGTCGCCTTGGTGCTAGCCGCAAACAAGTCGGAGCCAGAATTCGGCTCGCTCATGCCAATGCAAAAGCAGATCTCACCGCGGACAATTGCTGGAAGTATCTTGCGCTTGATAGCCTCACTCGCGTATCGGATCAGCGTTGGCCCGCTTTGACGATCGGCAACAAAAAAATGGCGGGTCGGTGCATTGGCGACGCGCATTTCCTCCGTCACGACATAGCGCTCAAGAAAACTCCGCTCTTGCCCTCCGTATTGCTTGGGCCACGTCATTCCAATCCAGCCCCGCGCCCCAACGCGCTTGCTGAACTCTTTGGCAGTCGAGGACCCGCTCTCTGGATCACGCGGATCGAACGTCCCCGCCGCAACCTCTGCGGCCAGAAACTCACGAACTTCATGACGGAGTTCATTGCAGCGCGGGGGAAGGCGGACCGGATCAAACCGCAATTCAAGCATATCGAGTTCTCCCCGCTCAACGCGAAGCTAGAAGCGGCCACAGTCCTCGCGCGCCAACGCGAGCCACCATCGAGCCGAGCTCCGTGCTCCAAAACACTTCATTTCCGAAGTCATCTCGCCAGCTGAGCGCACGTAAACTGAAGCGGTGGAGCACATGTTCGTCGGTAAAGCCGATGGCGCCATGCACCTGGTGCGCGATCGCCGCGCCAACCTCAGCGGCCTGCCCACAGCGGATCTTCGCCGCCGAAATCTCCAGGATTGAGGCATCGCTCGCTAGGCCCTCATGTAAGATGGCGTCGGCAGCCGAGACGGCAGCAGCGACCGATGCCGCCACTTCGCCTCCGAGTTTCGCAAGGTTGTGCTGAACGGCTTGAAATTGCCCAATCGGCTTTCCGAACGCAATTCGCTCTGTGGCGTAGCGAACCGAAATTTCCAGCATTCGCTCGAGTGCTCCAGCAATCTGTTGAGCGCGAACCGCGGCTCCCATTCTCAATACAGCGGCATGGTTGAGGCCGGCCGGAGCTTTTGCATAGGCCAATGGGAAGACGCCGTCGAAGTCGATCGAAGCTCTGAGCTCGCCCGCAAGATTCGGTCTCCCATTGATCCGACAATCGGTGGTCCTCACGAGAGCCACATGCGGCCCCTCGTTCGAAGCAACGAGAACAGCCAAACGCTCGATCTCTGTCGCAATGGCGACGCAAGTCGCTTTGCCTGCCAGCCGCCCATCCCTTCCAACTAGGATCTGGTCGTGCGGGCCGGATGGCACAATGCTTGCCGCCTCAGGGGGCGGAGTAATGCCAGCTTGCGCGAGCATCCATGCTCCGAGCATGGCTTCTGCGAGCGGCAAAGCCAACGCCACGCGTCCTGACGCCCGCAATATGGCGAAGCCTTCATCCAGCGGAACATCGGGGCCACCGAGCACTTCCGGCACCCATGCCAGTGGGAGACCCGTTTCCAGGAGAGCGGCCCAAGCTGGCGCGCGCCAGGAGTCGTTGCGCAACTGGATGACCGATTGGGGATCGGCCAGATCAGCGAAAACCCTTTCTGCGGTCGCAACGACGTAACTCTCCTGCTCAGGCATGATGCATCCTCAAATCGTATCCTTCTTCCTGGAACGAACACTCCTGACCGCGACGATCTGGCCGCTCCAGGGGCTGGCGAGACACCTTCCGGAATTCGCCTCATGTACGATCGACCCCGTCGCCCACAGGTCCAATTCGTCGAGAGCAGTCCGAAGCCAGTTAGGTCCCCGGCGGAGACGAAACTTTCTTGGGCTCCAAAAACTTGCTTGTCAACTAATAAGTTTGCGCAACAAGCTTTCTTCAGGATCGGAAGAGCCCCGACGCTTAGTTGCAAGCGCCCCAGCGGGCTGGAAACAATCTACTCGTCTCAGGCGCACGCAGATACAAACCCGCCATTCAAAAGCGGAAATGGGGCGCTGACCATCGCCGAAAGAGCCAGCGCCCCTTCGGGCCGCTTCCAATTGCTCTGCCCGAACAGAAGCAGGCGGCCGCGGACTAACACCTCAACAATAGTCCACCATCCACCCGCAACCCGTGTCCGGTGACAAAACTGGCGTCCTCGGATGCGAGGAAGAGCGCCGCCCGCGCGATGTCGATAGGTTGACCGAGGCGCTTTAGCGGAGATTTCCTCGACCATACTGCCGAGATTTCCGGATTAGAGAACGACTTTTGAGTAAGGCCCGTCACAATCGCGCCGGGTTCAATATAGTTTGCGGTGATTCCGTGCTTTCCGAGTTCGAGTGCCAAGGTTCGAGTGAGTCCGCCAATGCCCGCCTTTGCAGCGCAATAGGCTGCATTGCCATAATCCGTCACCTCAGCCATCACAGATGCGATATTGATTATTCGCCCGGCGCCGGATCTCTTCAGGTGAGGGATTGCTGCTCGCGCGAGAAGAAACTGCGCGCGAAGATTAATCGAGTGCACGCGATCCCACTCCTCTTCCTTCATGTCTTCGACCAAAATCCGAAGCGATACCCCGGCATTGTTCATGAGAACGTCCAACCGGTCGAATCTATCTATGGCCGCGTCGATGATGCGACCTGGCGAGTCTGGTGCAGCGATGTCTGCTTCGAAAAGCCGAATCGCAGGATTAAACGATGCTGTGCCCTTCAAGTCCGATCCAGGACGATCAACGGCGAGCACCCGTGCACCATTTTCTGCAAACAGCACTGCTGTCGCTCTCCCAATTCCCGATGCAGCGCCCGTCACAATCGTCGCCTTCCCATTCAGCCGCATTGAGCCCCCTGCATTCTTGTATTTAGACGCGAAACGGCATCACACGGAATCGCTTATTTCATGATCAATGCGACCCGGCCAACCGCTCTACGATCGGTCCGCAACTTCATCGCTTCTCGCCATCGTTCGAATGGGATTCGATGCGACACATGCGGGGAAATGGCGCCCGACTCGGCCAGTCGTGCCAGCGCGCGCCATCGAAACCCAGCATGTCTGGGAGCGCGCCGGAGCGCCTCGCCTGCGCGGATTCCGTGCAGGGTGGCGTTTTTCATCAGAATCAAGTTCGTCTTGGCCATTCCGATTCCCCCGACGAAGCCGACGACCAGAATACGCGCGCCGAAATTTATACAGCGTATCGACTCTTCGAAGACGCTCCCTCCGACAGGATCGAAGACCACATCGGCTCCGCGACCAGAAGTAAACTCCTTGACTTGCTCCCGAAACGGTAGACCCGAGAGCAGAATCCGATCCGCCCCTCGGTCCTTAGCCACGGCGAGTTTTTCCGGTGTCGAGGCGACTGCGATGACCTGGGCACCATAAGCTTTTCCAAGTTCCACTGCCGCAAGACCGACGCCACCTGCAGCGCCGTGCACCAGCAAGGTTTCGCCAACTCTGAGGCGTGCCCGCTCTGCCAATCCGTAAAGGGCGGTGCCATAAGCCGTCAGGAATGTCGCGCCTTGTGCGTAGTCGAACCGTACTGGGAGAGGTCGGACGGCTTCGAGATCTGCCACAATCTCTTCGGCAAACGTACCGAACTTGGATTTGACTATCACTTTGTCGCCGACGGACAGGCCTTTTACGTCTTTGCTCACTTCGATAACATCGCCCGCCGCTTCAAGACCGGGAACAAACGGCAAGGCGGGTTTGTGCTGATACCGCCCCGCAACGACGAGAATATCGGGATAGTTCAGACCGGCAGCCCGGACGCGAACCCGAACCTGGCGCCGATGTAGCGGTGCCGAGGCAACTTCCGCTAAGTCGAGTGCACTCGGGTCCCCAGGGCTCTGCAAATCAGCGCTCGCGGCATCTCACTCCCCTGCCTCCCGGACGTGTTCACCCTCACACCTGGACGGCTAACGGTACTAGCGCGCATTTGCTTGTCAAACACGAAGTATGTGTTGGCGCGCGGACTTTGAGTTATTGCGCCCCCTCGCCGGCTGGTTTGCGATCAACTCTGGCTCGGCGGCGCCCGCGATCTTGCCGTTTCGTATTCAAGCGTAGTCTTCATAACGAGTTCCGAGACGGAGAGTATCTCGGCGACACCAGATACCGAGTGACCGGCACTCCAGATGTCCCGCCATGGTTTGGGGCGCTTCTCTCTTGCCAAGACATCGAGGTCGTCAGAGACGTCGATCGGTCCCCGCAATGGCAAGTTAGAGGGATCTAAGCCCGCGGCCACAATCGACGGGGTCAGGACGCTCGTCTGCAGCCCGGTGAAGGCGGTGGTCGCCAGGATGTCATCCGCCGTGCTGTCGACGAGCATGCGTTTGTGGTTGTCGGAGGCCATGCTTTCGTGTGTCGCGATGAATTTCGTTCCCATGTAGGCAAGGTCGCAACCAAGCGATTCTGCCGCCGCGATCGCAACTCCATCGCCGATACCGCCAGCGAGCACGAGAATGCCGCTATAGAATGAGCGAACGGCCCGAACGAAAGCAAAGGGATTTAGCCATCCTGTCTGACCACCCGCGCCAGACGTCAGAAGGACCAATCCATCCGCCCCCGCCCGCGCCGCAAGCTCGGCATGCCGGATCGATGCAACATCCGCGAGGACTATCGCACCAGCCTCCTGGAGCTCTCGGAGGACCGCAGTGGGAGATCCAACAGACGTCACGACAATCTGTGGCTTGTGGGCCACGAGCACAGTCAGATCTTCCCGGAGCCGCGTATTGGTACGATGAACGATGAGATTTGGACAAAGCGGAGCGGGTTTCCTACCGGTCTCTCCTTCGATCTTCTTCAGACGTTCTGCTATGATCGACAGCCATCCGTCCAGCTCTTCAGATGTCCTGCAGTTTGCAGTCGGAAACGCGCCGAGGACGCCATTCGCGCACGCGGCCGTGACCAGGTCGATCCCCGAGACGCGAAACATGGGCGCCGCGATTAACGGCAACGCCAGTCGCGACCGATAGCGGGCCAACCTGTCTGATGAAGCCGCTATCATGTCTTACCCGACCATACGGTCGCGTCCGCTCCAGAACTTTGCACGCAATTGTTTCTTGTCCACCTTTCCCACGGCCGTCAATGGCAGTTCCTGCACGAAGTAGAGTTGCTTGGGCGCATGCGCCGAACCCTTACGAGCTTTAACCCGCGCGATCAGATCTTCGGCCTGCACATCCGCACCGTCACGCAGCACGACGGCAGCCGTGACTGACTCGCCCCAGCGCTCATCAGGGATTCCGAATACCGCCACTCGCGCGACGTCAGGGTGCTCGCCGAGCGCGTCCTCAACCTCGCGTGAAAAGATATTGAAGCCTCCGCTGACGATCATATCCTTCTTGCGGTCGAGGATAAACATGTAGCCCCGATCGTCGATTCGGCCGACATCTCCCGTATGAAGCCATCCTCCTTTTAACGCCTCCGCAGTGAGGTCAGGCTGCTTCCAATATTCGAGCAACACACCGGGAGAGCGAACGCAGATCTCGCCCTCTTGGCCGGTATCGACTTCGTGACCCACCTCGTCAAGGATTCGGACTTGGCAACCGGTGGCGGGGAAGCCGCACGAGGACAGCAGTTCGGGCTTTAGAGGATCATGATCACCTCGTCGCAATACCGAGATCGGATAACACTCGGTCTGCCCATAAAGCTGCGAAAAGACTGGACCGACGCGCTCCAGACATTCCGTCAAGCGCGCGGGGGACATTGCAGAAGCGCCGTACAAGACGAGCTCGAGCGACTTGAGTGCGGCTCGCTCAAGCGCGGGCTCGTCAAGCAGACGGTAGATCATCGTAGGAACCAGAAGAGCGAAGTTTATGTGTTCCCGAGCGATAGCGTCGAGGACCATCGGAGGCTCGAACCTGCTCTGCAGGTACACGGTTCCACCCCGAATCAACGTTGGCAGGATATTGCTGCCGGTTACATGACTGATGGGACCCACAGCGAGATATCGAGGCCGCTCTGGAATCTCGAAGTTGGCCAGTATGGACGAGGCGTATCCCCCCATATTGGCATGCTTGCGCACGGCTCCTTTTGCTTTGCCGGTGGTTCCTCCCGTGTAATTGATGGTCGCTATGTCCCCCGGCTCGGCTAGTGCGCGAGGGGAACTCTGACCAGCGTCTTCTGCCAGATCGAGCAGGTTGCGCCCGTAATCCGCCGGTCCGAGCGTCAGAACCGCCTTGGTGCACGATGACGCCGCGGCGAGCTGGCCTCCCCGTTCACGAAAGGTCGCCGCATCGACAATAAGAATTTCGGCCTCTGCATCTTCGACCTGAAAAAGGTGGTCCTGCAGCGAAGCCATGGGATGAAGCCAAAGCGTCGAGAGTCGCGCGCATTGAGCCGCTACCGCCGCACACCATGCATCCGCCCTGTTTGCAGAGAGCAGTGCTACTCGCGTTCCCGGTTTCAAGCCGAGGCGAAAGAACAGGTGCTGCATGCGCCCGATCAGTTCGTACGTTCCACGGTAAGTCAATGCACCGCCAGACCAAACAAATGCAGTGCGAGATGGGTAGCGGCCCAGCGCTGTGAGCGTCTGGTCACATAGACTGGCAAAAAGACGAATGGTTGCGGACACGCTTGATCCTCCAGCACTTCATTAAAAGAGCTATCAGGCAAAGAACGTTCAATTTGTCGAACAGCAGTCGCCCTTCGAAGCCAGCACAATCTGACTGATCGTCAATGGATTGCTTGCTCTGGGCTCCCTGCAGCAATTGCTCCTTCTCTCCGCCGCGACTAGTCGGTTCATTCACGTCCCCGATACATCATTATTTGACTTGCCGCTGAGCGAGATGGAGAACGAACTGGCCGACGTGGCACGTTCGGCAAAGACGCAATCCGCCAGCTTCTCATCTATCGGTGTCGATTGGCTGCCAGCATCGCACGCTCATCCAATTCCGCTTGCACAGTTCGGCGGCGCTCGATCGAAATAGACAAACGCGACGGTTGGATCCGAATGGCTGCGAGCGCCTTAAGATCAGCCGACGCGCAGAGAAAAAAAGCGGCTTCGTTGACCGTAGATCAAACGAGGCCGCTAAGGTTGCCACCGCCTCGGGAGTTGTCGGCGCTGGCGTAATAGCTTGGTGGCGACGTCCTCAGGCCCAGCTCAGGCAGGTTCCAAGTTGGCAGCCAATTTGGTCGACTTGCCGCCGAAGAAACCCTCGAGACGCTGACGCACCAAGCGCTCCGCATCGGTCATGATCCGATCGACCAGCTCTTTGACGCTAGGGATGTCGTGGATCAAGCCTGCAACCATGCCGCAGCTCCATACCCCTCGGTCCACCAACCCCTCGAGCATCACCTTAGGATAAACTCCTCCGACATGCTCGTGAAGCTCTTCAATCGTGACAGCGCCCTGCTTCTCTCTCTCAATCTCAAGAACTATGTCGGCGGCCTTGTTCTTCAACACCCGTACGGAATTCCTCAACGGCCGCATGACGAGTCGCGTGTCGAGCTCGCTGGCAGCGAGCAGCGCCTGTTTCACATTGTCGTGGATTGGCGCTTCTTTCGTGGCCATAAACCGCGTACCCATGTTTATCCCGTCAGCACCCAGCGCGAGCGCTGCTACGAGGCTGCGGGCGTCCGCCATTCCGCCGGATGCAATAAATGGGATCTTCAATTCATCCGCGGCCCTTGGCAGCAGAATCATATTTGGTATGTCGTCCTCGCCAGGGTGTCCTCCGCATTCGAAACCATCGACGCTAACAGCGTCACAGCCGAGCTTTTCGGCTTTCAAAGAGTGTCGTACGGAAGTGCACTTGTGAATTACGACGGTGTTCGCCGATTTCAGTGCGGGGATATAACGTTCCGGATTGCTCCCAGCCGTCTCGACGATCTTGACGCCGCCGTCGATGATCGCACTGATGTATTCCATGTAAGGCGGAGGATTGAATGATGGCAGGAACGACATGTTGACGCCGAACGGCTTGTCCGTCATTCCCCGGCATCGAGCGATTTCTTTTGCCAGCAGGTCTGGCGTCTTTTGGGTAAGACCGGTGATGATCCCTAGGCCACCCGCATTCGAGACTGCTGCAGCGAGTTCGGCAAATCCTACGTAATGCATCCCTCCCTGCACGATGGGATGTTCGATGCCCAGCAGTTCCGTGATTCTGGTTTTCATCGTTCCTCTGCAAAAGTAGGCGTGTTTCCAAAGAGCATATCCACTTGTTAGCGACTAAGCAAGCGAAAAGCAAAAATCGTCTCGGAGTGCGGTAAGATTTCCCGGCATGGGTTTACAGCGACTGCGGCTCGGCGGATGGTTCCGCTTTGATCTTTTCGATGGTGGCATTGCCGACTGGCCGAATGGCGCCCATCTGGCAGCCGCCCTCGCGGTCGCCCTTGAGGCTGGCAAACCCATAAGGTATATCGACCTTTTCGCATACTTTCCCACGCTCGCGCGCGACCGCTCGGCCGAAAATGGTCGGCACATGGACCTCTGCACTTCTGTGTGGTGATCAGAACAGGGCGAGGCGGTTGGGTTTAAGAATGGGGAGGCCGGATCGGTAGTTCAAAGTGCTCTGAAACCAGCGGTTCTCTTACGCGTAGCAAATGGCGCCAATACGAGTGTGCGCCAGAGCAGCTTAGCCTCGTTTTCCAGGCTTTCTACGCCTTCGTCCTTCGCTTCAAGCCCGGCGCCTTCAGTCTTTGTGCCGAAGCCTGCGTCGACAAAAGAAACGCAAATATCGCCGCCAAGACTTCAGTCGGCAGATCGGAAGGGCGGCAAGTCAGGGAATCATGACCCGCTTCAAACAGCTTGCAAACACCTTCCGAACGGTCTCAAGGTTGACGTCCCTAGGATCGATCAGCCACATGGCCACCAATGCGCGAAGGGCGCCTAAAATGATTATGGCTTCTCGTTCGGGATCGACCCCTGCGCGAATTTCACCCGCCGCGATCCCCGTCCGGATCATTGCAGCCAGCCGCTCCAAGGACCGATCGTTGACGTGAGAGACCGAGGAGCGCAAGGCCGGTTCAGTGAGGGATTCGGCGATGAGAGACTGGAGAGTAACCGTGTTTTTGCGCGTTCGCGGAGTACCTGTCAGGTAGTTTTCCGCAGCCCCCAAAAGGGTCGGCAGCCCCGGCTTGAAACGGGAACCTTGGTCCAAGCGGTTTGCGAAACCGTCGGCTATGTAGCTGGCTACTGCTTCGAGCAGCCCGTTCTTGTTGCCATAGTAGTGCGCCGGCAGTCCTCGGCTGTATCCGGCTGCGACGCCGACGTCAGCTAATGTAAGCCCCTCAACACCGCGCTCAGCAATGATTTCTGCAGCCGCCGTGAGCAGACGTCGCTCTGCTTCTTCGCGACGTTCCGCATGCGATCCCAGTTCCTCCGACGCCTTAGTCCCTTTTGACTTCCTGGCGGTCACTGGCCTACCCATTAATGTCCCCTTTTGGGAGAGAGGTTGGTACGTACAAAATCGGCCATTTCAGTTTTCATTTTCAGCAAGTTCAACTTGTCGGGCGCCAATATCCACTGGGTACGGAGCCCACGAGTGAGCGCCAGTAATACAATTGCTTCGGCCTTCGGATCAGCGTCTTTTCTGATCTCTCCATTCGCAATTCCGGCACGTATCTCGCTCTCAAGCCGTTTCACAGCTCGTTTGTTGTACTTCCTGAAGACATCGGCCAGCCCAGACGTGTTGAAGAAGGCCTCCTTCTGCATCAGATAAATCGCCCGCGAAAGTTCAAGCCGGAGCGGCGCGCACGACATCTCGACAAATCTCATCAAGGTCTCGAGGCCCGGCTTGGCGGATGTCTCGACCAAAAGCTGCGCATACACCTCATTGACGTATTCAGCAGCGGCTTGCAGCATCCGATCCTTGGTCTTGAAATAGTGCGCCGCAATCCCCTTGCTGTATCCTGCTGCCTCCCCCACCTCGCCCAAAGTAGTCCCTTTGACCCCCCGAACGGAAATCAACGACAATGCGGCATCCAGCAAAGCTGCCTCCGCAGTTTCACGACGATGTGCTTGTGTTCTACGGGGGGGCCGCTGAATGTCGTTTACGGAGGCCATGCCTCTTCCTCGAAGCTTGCTGAAGCTACAATAAGTACGGATAAGGTGCTCAGCGCGCAAGCCCGGGGCGGCAGCTTTCACCAACTCAGAGGCGTAAAGCCAGCCGTTTTTACTTTTCGCCTGGGCCTTCGTCAGGAAGGAATAGAATCCCCGCCGCCAGTGCCAGGAACGCCAGCCCGAAGATCAGGGAAGTGGTCATGCCTTGATACCTCCATGCCTGACTAAACGCCGGCACGGCGAGTGGCCACTTCGGCAGTGGCAGGCCCGTGCGGAAGAAGATGCAGTCAATTTACCTTCCCGGACGCCTCATGAAGCGATTCGCCGCCGGGAGCCGCCGCGGCTCTCTGAACCGATCAATGGATGCGGACAGGCATCCTTCGGATACCCCGAATGAAATTCGAGTAAAGCCGATCCGGCTCACCAAGGACTTCGAACTTCAGGTCCCGCTTCAATATCTCCTCCCATAGAATCCTTATTTGCAACTCGGCCAGCCGATCGCCGACACAGCGATGGATGCCAGCTCCGAACGAAAGATGCTGGCGCACCTTCGCGCGGTCGATGATGAATTTGTCCGCATCAGGGATCTTTTCTTCATCGCGATTTCCGGAGATATACCAAAGCACGACTTTCGAACCTGCCGGAATCATGCGTCCGCGAAGTTCGATGTCGGCACGAACTGTCCGGCGCATGTGCAAAACGGGCGTATGATAGCGAATTACCTCGGATACAAAATTTTGCACCAGTTGAGGATTGCTCCGCAGCTTCGTGGCCTCGTCGGGATTCTCGGCCAAGGCGAGCAAACTCGCCGACATCGAATTCCGAGTAGTATCGTTGCCAGCAATGATCAGCAGAACGAGATTGCCAACGAAAGTCCCCAAATCCATGTTCCTGGTGGCCTCTCCGTGAGCCAGCATCGAAATCAGGTCAAACTTGGGGGGCTCGTGGATGCGCCTGTCCCAAATCGCCCTGAAATAGGCTGCCATCTCAGCCATCTCAGCCATGCGCTCTTCCTCAGAGTTGATCAGCGAATCCGGCGCACCGACCACAGAAAGACGGACATCCGACCAATAGGTCAGCTTGCGGCGGTCCTCGAGCGGAACATCAAACAGCGTCGCAAGCATCATTGAGGTCAATTCGGTTGAAATACGATCAGCCCAATCGAACGGCTCGTTGCGAGGCAGACCATCGAGCACATTCTCGGTCCGAGAGCGGATCAAGGGCTCCAAATTGATCAGATTGGCTGGGGCAACAATGGGGCTGATCAGTTTGCGCTGAGCTGTATGCTCTGGCGGATCCATCCGGATGAAATTGACGACATTCCTCCCACCGAGGAAATCTTCGATCTGAATGCCTCCCAAGGCGGCGCTCGAAGAGAATGTCCCATGATCGAGTTCGGCGTGCGATATGTCGTCGAACTTGGTGAGGGACCAATAAGCGCCATAGGGGCTATCAGAGCAATAGTGGACCGGATCTTGGGCCCGCAGCCGGGCAAAGAAAGGCCGCCAAGCATCGTCATGGTAGAGCGCCGGGCTACTGACGTCGATTTGGTTCAAAGGGATTGACGCAGCATCCGACCATCGGAGCACGTTCCGCGCTATCGCCGCCATTTCGCTCACCTCCAAGGCATGACCAAGACTAGGCGGCCGCTCCGCTCACATCCTGTTGTCCCGCCTGTTTGCCATTCGCAGCGTTTTGGCCTTGGCCGACCGTAAAATACTTGCTATACGAAAAGCAAGTGATAAGAACTGAGATGCTGGCGCCGACTAAGGCGCTCGTGAAACGGAGGATGCCTTCAATGGAGCCGCCAAACAGCGGATTCTGCCCGCAATACAAGCCGTCATTGTCCTCGATCTTTCTCGCGCGCGCACTGCAGAGGGCCGGAGAGCCGACGGCGTCGCGGGCCCCAAATGATCAGAGCACTCGCTAGAACATCGCAACACGCCCACCACCTTTGGAAACGTCTTGGAGGGGCACCAGAGCCAATGGCTCGTCCCGTGAAATCGAAACCGAAAGGAAGCATCATGAGCTGGAAGATCGGGAACATCAAAATAACGAAGATCGTGGAGGTTCAGGGCACCGGCGCCATCAAAATGGTGCTCCCTCAAGCGACGGATGAGGAAGTCCGGAAGCTAACCTGGATGGTCCCTGATTTCGCGCAGCCAGACGGAATGCTGAAGAGTTCGATTCACTCACTTGTCCTGGAAACTGGAAATCGACGGATTGTCGTGGACACCGGGCTTGGAAACGACAAGCAAGGGCGACCCATCGATGATTGGAATGGTCTCCAGACATCGTTCTTGGACGACATGACCAAGGCGGGCTTTCCTCCCGAGAGCATCGATACCGTGGTTTGCACACACCTTCACGTCGACCACGTCGGCTGGAATACACGACTGGTCGATGGGAAATGGGCGCCGACCTTCAGCAAGGCACGCTACGTATTTGGTAAGCACGAGTTCGACTACTGGAAATCCTCGCGGCAAAGGCCGATGGATGTTGCGGTTTTTGATGACTCTATCGCACCGATTGCGGAGGCGGGCCTCGTTGACCTCATTCCTTCCGATTACAAGCTAACTGACGAGATCACGATGATCCCAAGCCCCGGGCACAGCCCAGGACATATGAGCATCCATATCAAGTCCGCTGGCGAGGAATGCCTGCTCTTGGGCGATGTGGCACATAGTCCCGTTCAAATGCACTACGTGGGATGGTCCTCCCATGTCGATTTCGATGGGGAACAATCGGCTCGAACACGATGGGACCTATTCTCACGTTTTGCGGATCGGCCTGTGCTGGTGATCGGTGGTCATTTCGATGGCGGATACATCAAGCGCAGCGAGGATGCATTCCGCTACGAACTCGCTTAGCGAGACCGGGTCCCGCTTGCAACGCGGAATGACGTTACGCTCGGCAAGGCAGTTCTGGTTGGCTAACAGGGCCAGGAGAAAATTGCGGATGAAGGCAGCGGTATTTTACGAGTCGGGCAAGCCGCTCGCAATCGAGGATGTATGCGTCAAGAAGCCGGGTCCCAGGGAGGTTCTCGTTCGCACGAGAGCCGCCGGTCTGTGCCATTCCGATCTGCTCATGATGGAAGGCGCCTTCCCATGGCCGCTGCCGACCATTCCCGGACACGAAGCCTCGGGCGTGGTCGAACAAGTCGGCTCCGAAGTCACCTACGTCAAGCCGGGCGACCACGTCATTACCTGTCTAACGGTATTTTGTGGCTGTTGTGCGATGTGCACGACCGGACGACCCGTTCTATGCTCTTCGACGGAGATAAGACTGCCGCCAGGCGTAGCGGATCGATTCCATTGGGAGCGTCGAGAAAAGCTAAGCCAATTTGTCAACGTCTCAGCATTTGCGGAGCAAATGCTGGTTCACGAAAACGCGCTGGTGAAGATCCGGGAGGAGATGCCGCTCGATCTGGCGGCACTCATCGGCTGCGCGATTATCACCGGCTACGGTGCTGTCGTAAACACCGCCAACGTCCGCCCTGGAGAAACAGTCGCGATTATAGGCTGCGGCGGTGTGGGGATGGCTGCGATCAACGCAGCAAAGATTAGTGGCGCGGGGCGCATTATTGCTATCGATACCAACCCGGCCAAACTGCGGATTGCTGCGACGCTCGGGGCAACAGATCTAGTCAATGCCAGCGAAGTGGATCCTGTCGCACAAGTCAAGGAACTCACCGATGGGGCGGGCGTCCCCCACTCCTTTGAAGTGCTCGGATCCAAATCCACGGCGGAGCAAGCATTTGCAATGCTTGCTCAAGGAGGCTCCGCGACCATACTCGGCATAATGCCCCTTGGTACCAAAATCGAGCTGCATGGCATCGACTTCATAAGGGAGCGGAGAATCCAGGGATCTTACATGGGCTCCAGTCACATCCGGGTCGATATGCCTCGCTTGGTCGATTTCTACCTTTCGGGTCAGCTCAAGCTCGAACATTGGGTCACCGCACGGATCACACTTCAAGATGTCAACGTGGGGTTTGCAAAGATGAAGTCAGGAACGGTTCTGCGAAGCCTGATCGAGTTCAACTAGGCTGTCTACGCTACACAGGTGACACGCCCCTGTTTCGCACGTCCTCTCTTCACAATCCAATGGCGAACAAGACAATGACCAAAGCACCTCTAGAGCTCTACCGTGGCGTCGTTTGTGGCGGCGATCGCCGCACCCACGAAGAAATCGCATTGCGCGTTGCGCGAGCCGCCGGCGGATTGAGCCGTTTGGGGGTGAAGCAAGGGGGCAGCGTATCCATCCTGATGCGGAACGATATCGCATTCATCGAAAGCTCCTACGCTACTATGAGACTCGGAGCCTATGCCGTTCCGCTCAATTGGCATTTCCAGCCTGAAGAAATCCGCTACATCTTGCGAGACTCCGAATCATCAGTGCTGATCGCTCATACGGACCTGCTGCATGGCCTGGCCGACTGGATTCCCCCCGGAATTACAGTTCTCAGCTTAGCACCGCCCGCCTCTGTCACGAACTCCTTCACGATCGACCCGAACCATCTCGTCAGGCCCGCTTTTGCACGTGACTACGAGGAATGGCTCGTGCAGCAAACACCGTACCAAGGACCAGCTCTGCCTCAGCCGCAGAGTATGATCTACACGTCGGGCACGACTGGTCATCCGAAAGGAGTTCGGCGCGAGGCGCCGACGTCTGAACAGCAAGCTCACTCTGAACGTCTACGTTCGACCGTGTCCGGGCTGATTGACGGTGCGCGCGCGCTCATGCCAGGTCCACTGTACCACTCCGCACCCAACGGGTTCGCTCTCCGCGCTGGCAGGCTTGGCGGTGCTCTCGTCATAATGCCACGCTTCGAACCCGAAGAGTTCCTGGCACTGGTGGAGCGCGAGCGCATCGAAATGACCTTCATGGTCCCGACAATGTTCATCCGGCTTCTGAAGCTACCTAAAGACGTTCAAAAGAAGTACGACACGTCGTCTCTGAAGCGCGTCGTTCATGCTGCCGCGCCATGTCCGCCGGAAGTCAAGCGGGCGATGATCGAGTGGTGGGGCCCTATTATTTATGAGTTCTACGGCTCGACGGAATCCGGACCTGTGACTCTCGCAACTTCGGAAGACGCCCTGAAAAAGCCAGGCACGGTCGGCAAGGTGACGCCCTGGGCCGAGCTTCGATTCATCGGCGATGACGGCCGCGCGTTGCCTCCGGGCCAGGTCGGAGAAATCTACTCGCGCATCGCCGGAACGGCAGATTTCTCGTACCACAATTTACCTGGCAAACGTGAAGAGATCGATCGGGACGGATTTGTCACGTCGGGCGACGTTGGCTACATCGATGAGGATGGCTACGTCTTCCTTTGCGATCGCAAGCGCGACATGGTCATTTCCGGAGGCGTCAACATCTATCCAGCCGAAATCGAAGCGGTACTGCACTCCATGAAAGGGGTGCACGACTGTGCTGTGTTTGGAATTCCGGACGCGGAATTTGGTGAGTCTCTCATGGCGGTTGTCGAGCCTGTTGCAGGCGCAACCCTTGAGCCGACTGCAATCCGGGACCACCTGAGAGTCTCTCTTGCCGGTTATAAGGTCCCAAAACACATCGAGATCCGGACGGGCTTGCCGCGTGAGGATTCCGGCAAGATCTTCAAGCGGCGGCTGCGCGATCCTTATTGGGCCGCCGCAGGCCGCAAAATTTAGTGCTTAGCGTATTGGACAGGAGCACCAGTGAAGGCGGTACTGATCAGAACGTCTCAACTGTCGCCAGTTCGCTTACCGTCTCGCTGGTCAAAATGACATCTTAGGCGAGCTTGGAGCAACCATGATGAGTAGCTGCGCCGACATTCGACCCTACGATCGGATTGATGCGGCTTGGATGACTGCGGTATTGCGGCACGCAGGAATTGACGCGACCGTAAACCGGGTGACGGCCCAGCCAGTCGGAACCGGACAAATCGGCGACAGCGTACGATTTCGAATTGAGTATGCGAAGGCACCGGAGATCGCGCCCTCTTCCCTCGTCGGTAAATTCCCATCATCAAATCCCGAAAGTCGCGCTCACGCCATGAGGCGCGCTAACTATTTGCGCGAGGTCCGCTTTTACCAGCATCTGGCAAGCTCAGCGAGAATCCAAACGCCTCGTTGCTGGCTTGCCGATGTCGACGAGACGACACACGACTTCGTTCTCCTGATGGAGGACCTGGCGCCCGCGGAACAAGGCGATCAACTCACTGGAGTGTCGCTCGACCAAGCGCGAAGCGTCCTCGTCCAGGCAGCGAAGCTGCACGCTTCCCATTGGGGCGATGACAGTCTCGATGACTTGTCTTGGGTATCCAATTCCAAAGCATCTCCGTCTGACGGAACGTCCGAGCAGAGGATCGTTTCTCTCTGGGAGGGATTCAAGAGCCGTTACCGATCCTGGTTGCGGCCGGACTGGATCGTGGTTGGCGATCAAATCGCGCCCAACTTTTATCATCTGGTACGCCTTCATGACGGTCCACGGTGCCTAGCTCATTGTGACTTCCGCCCCGACAACATGATGTTCGCGAGCGAAAGAGGCGGCAAACCCGTGACAGTGCTCGATTGGCAATCCTATGCTTATGGTCTAGGCGCGACAGACGTCGCCTACTTTCTGGCGGGCGCGCTTCCTTCGAGCACGCGACGCCGTGCGGAGCAGGATCTCCTTTCGCTGTACCATCGCACACTGATTGAAGAAGGCGTTCACGACTACGATATGGATCTCCTTCGCCGGCAATACGGGCGCGGTGGCTATCTGCTGTTCATGACCGCCGCAGCCGCCGCAATGACCGTAGGCCGAACATCTCGGGGAGATCGAATGTTTCTCCAGATGCTTGGCGCAGCCGCCGAACATCTCCTAGAGCACGATGCCTGCAAACTGTGACCCCTCTCGAATCACACATGACACATGCCTTGTATCTGAGTTAGCGGTGTCTCATAGTGCCGGGGGCAGAGCACAGCAAGTCACAAGCACATCCAACAGAACGAACGAAAGAGCGGCCATTTGCCTCCCAAGCGGCAGTACTATCGGGCCACTAACATCGAGGGCATTAAAGTCTCTCAATGATGGTAGCGTTCGCCATCCCCCCGGCCTCGCACATGCTCTGCAGACCATAGCGCCCTTTGGTCCGCTCGAGCGCATTGAGCATTGTGGTCATCAGACGTGCGCCCGATCCGCCAAGCGGATGTCCAAGAGCTATAGCTCCTCCACAAGGGTTGAGTCGGGCAGGGTCGGCCTTCAATTCGCGATTCCAGGCCAGGGGCACACTCGCGAATGCCTCATTTATTTCGAAGTGGTTGATGTCATCGACGGTGAGCGATGCCTTGGCCAAAGCTCTCTGCGTCGCGGGTATTGGAGCCGTCAGCATCAACAGCGGGTCGTCGGCGATTACATCGAAAGCAACGAAGCGGGCGCGAGGCCGGAGGCCCAGACGATCAGCCGTCTTCTCCTCCATGATGAGCAAAGCAGATGCGCCGTCGGTGATCTGCGACGAGTTGCCGGCAGTCACTGCCCACGCCAGGTTGGGATACCGCTGGGCCAATTCGTCGTTGCGGAAAGCTGGCTTGAGCAGCGAAAGCGATTCAACTGTGGTCGCCGCGCGAATCGTTTCATCCTTATCGACCTTGGCATCGCCCGCGTCGACCGGTATGATCTCAGCTGCGAATGCGCCCTCTTGAGCAAGCGCTGCTTGCTTGTGAGAACGAACCGCATAGGAATCGAGCTCGTCCCGCGAAATGTTCCATCGTTGGGCAACCATTTCCGCAGCAATGCCTTGCGAAACCAAGCCCGGCGCGAACCTCGCGCGCACCGCGGGCCCAAGATCGTCCATACGCATCCTGTTCGAGCCCATCGGCACCCTGCTCATGGATTCGACGCCACCGGCGATCACGATGTCATAGGCACCGGCAACGACGCCTTGAGCCGCGAAGTGGATTGCCTGCTGACTGGAGCCACACTTCCGATCGATGTTGGTTGCCGGTACATGCACTGGAAATCCTGCCGAAAGGACCGCCATACGTCCGACATTGGCTTGCTCACCGGATTGAGTCACGCAGCCTACGATCACATCGTCTATCCGCCCGGGTTCGAGCCGATTCCGAGCGACCAGCCCTTTCAATACGGCGGCGAAGAGGTCGACGGGATGGACCTCTGATAGGGCACCGCCCTGCTTTCCTTTGCCCATAGGGGTCCGCACGGCATCTACGATTACGGCGTTGCGGGTCAAGTCGCTGCTCCACTTCCGGGTTTTCGAGAACGAACGGAATTCACTTACTGACGGTCAAGTACGATGGACGTACCCAGCCCGTCGAAAATTAGGATCCAAGAGTCTGCAGCGGCGGGGACGAAGATGGCCGATTTCTCGGCACTCCGAGAATATACGAGCCCACATTTTACCCTTCTGGCCGCAGTTCAGATCATTTACTACCACTTGCTATGCAAATAGCAAGTACGCACAAAAAAAAAGGAAAATGTCGCCTCCTTCCTACCCGGGCCAGGGGCGCATTGGCTCCATCGGCATGGCGGCCCTCAGTGCTTCAGCCCTCTTGAGCATCAGAGTGGTCGCATCGTGTCGTCGAAAGGACACCAAGATCGTTGGATGTTGTGGTCCTGGAGGATCGATCACGTCGAGAGCTCGCGCCGCGGCCTAATGTGGCGCTCTAAGCGCAGTGACAGGCGTGATCCGGTTCTGTTTCTATCTCTCCGTCGGCGCGCATACCTCAAACGTCCCCATCGTAAGCTCGCCCAAAAAAACACTTGCTTATTGATCAACTAGCACTAGATTGGCTCCCGCGCAGCACTGTGGATCTTCTGTCACCGATCGATAGAGGTTTTGGCATGCTAATGACCGAACGATTTAATGCTTCTTTCAGAGACCCAAAGAGCTGTCGCTGAGTCGATCCGATCTTTCTCCCGGGAGAGGATCAAGCCGCATTCGCGCGCGTTCGCGGATAGCGGCGGCTTTCCCCCTCAGCTCTTCGAGGATCTGGGAGCTCTTGGGTTGTTCGGGATGATCGCACCGGCGAGCTATGGCGGCGCTGAGAGCGACTACGTCTGTTATGCACTTGCACTCATGGAAATCGCAGCGGCGGATGGGGCCCTCTCGACCCTTGTCTCGATCCAAAACTCGATCATGGTTGTCGGCATCCTCAAGTGGGGCACCGAGGAACAAAAGGCGCGCTTCCTCCCCCTCCTGATCAACGGCCGCACCATCGGGGCGTTCGCGCTGACCGAGCCGGACGCCGGGTCCGACGCGGCCGCGGTCCGAACGCGCGCGATTCGGACCGACGGCGGGTGGATCATCACAGGTAGCAAGCAGTTCATCACGTCGGGGAAGATTGCGGGGTTGGCCATGGTCATCGCTGTAACTGACCCGACCGCAGGCAAACGGGGCCTGACAGCCTTCCTGGTGCCGACTGATCGAAACGGCTACGAAGTGGAGAAGGTCGAGCACAAGATGGGACAGACGGCGTCCGATACCTGCAGCCTTCGATTTGAGCAGCTATTCGTGGAAGACGAGTTGGTCTTGGGGAGCCCCGGTGAGGGCTACCGCATCGCGCTCGCAAACCTTGAAACGGGACGGATCGGGATTGCTGCCCAATGTGTCGGCATGGCAGAGGCCGCGCTTGAGCTCGCCGTCGCGTACGCAAAGGAGCGACGGTCAATGGGCAAGGCGATCATTGAGCATCAGGCAGTAGGGTTCCGACTCGCCGATCTGGCTGCGAAGCTGGAGGCAGCACGTCAACTGACGCTCCACGCGGCCGCTCTCAAGGACGGGGACGAGCCCTGCTTGAAGGAGGCATCCATGGCCAAGCTGGTTGCGAGCGAAACTGCTGAGACGGTCGTCTCCGGCGCACTGCAGACGCTCGGGGGCTACGGCTACCTTGAGGAATTTGGGATCGCAAAGATCTACCGCGATGTCCGCGTCTGCCAGATCTACGAAGGCACTTCGGATATTCAGCGCATGGTCATTTCGCGCGCATTATGAGGAGCGACACGTTGCCTGATGCTGTGGTGATTGCAGGTTATGCACGAACTCCTATGGGCGGCTTTCAGGGATCCCTATCATCTCTCAAGGCGATAGATCTCGGGGCGGCAAGCGTTCGCGCAGCTGTGGAGCGGGCGCGCGTGCCCTTCAATTCGATCGAGCGCATCTACATGGGTTGTGTCCTTCCTGCAGGGCTGGGCCAGGCGCCGGCACGGCAAGCCGCGCTGGGCGCCGGCCTTGCAGAGTCGGTGCAGGCGACCACCATCAACAAGATGTGCGGATCCGGGATGCAGGCTGCCATTATGGCCGCTGAAGCGCTGCAATCTGCTGCCGCAGAGGTCATCGTGGCGGGCGGTATGGAGAGCATGACCAACGCACCCTATGCACTTCCAAAGCACCGCTCGGGAGCCAGGATAGGCCACGATCGCGTGATCGATACCATGATGATGGACGGTCTGGAAGATGCTTACGAACGTGGAAAGCCGATGGGCGCATTCGCCCAAGCGACCGCAGACCTCTATCAATTCAGCCGCGAGACGCAGGACGCCTACGCTTTGCGTTCACTCGAGCGTGCCCGGGCTGCCATCGCGAATGGAGCTTTTGTCGATGAGATTGTGCCCGTCTCCGTCAAGACGCGCGGCAGCGATGTACTGGTCGATACCGACGAACAGCCAGGAAGCGCACGCCCCGAGAGGATCCCTTCGCTCAAGCCTGCATTTGCGAGCGACGGGACCATTACTGCCGCAAGCTCCGCGTCCATCTCCGATGGAGCCGCAGCGCTGGTGATGACGCGGGAAAGCATCGCGCAGCGGCTGGATCTACCGGTGCTCGCGCGTGTTATTGGCAGCGCAGCTCACGCGCAAAGCCCAGCCCTTTTTACGACGGCACCGGTCCAGGCGATCAAGAAGTTGCTGGCCCGTGTCCGCTGGACCGTCGCCGACGTTGACCTTTTCGAGATCAATGAAGCCTTTGCCGCCGTCGCCATGATTGCGGCGCGTGACCTAGGCATCCCGGTTGATCGCCTTAACGTCAACGGCGGCGCGACCGCGCTTGGACACCCAATAGGTGCGTCAGGTGCGCGCATCATTGTGACTTTGCTTTCTGCCCTAAAGAACCGGGGTCTACGGCGGGGCGTTGCAAGCCTCTGCATCGGTGGCGGTGAAGCGACTGCCATGGCTTTCGAGCTCAATTGAAGGAATCCGTCGGATGAATATTGATGGGGTTGCTGCAATCGTCACTGGTGGCGCATCAGGTTTGGGAGCCGCCACGGCGGAGCGCCTGAGCCAGGCTGGTGCAAAGATCGCTATTTTCGACCTGAACGAGCCTGCTGGCAACGAGACAGCCGGGCGGCTGGGCGGCACTTTCCACACCGTCAATGTCGCCGACGACAAATCCGTCGAGGACGGAATGTCTGCGGCAGAAGCGGCGCATGGCGTCGCGCGCGTGCTCGTCAATTGCGCGGGTATTGCGCCGGCGATCCGGGTCGTTGCGAAAGACGGCATTCCGCACCCCCTAGAAGCCTTCCGTAAGGCGATCGAGGTGAATCTGATTGGTAGCTTCAACACCACAGCGAAATTCGCCGCTCGATTGGCCGTGGCCGGGTTCGGCGGCGAAGAAGCGGGCGTGATCATCAACACCGCATCGGTCGCGGCGTATGACGGGCAAGTCGGACAGGCGGCCTACGCAGCTTCCAAGGGGGGCGTCGTCGGTATGACGCTGCCGATTGCTCGCGACCTTGCCCAGCATCGCATCCGCGTGATGACGATTGCTCCTGGAATTTTCCTCACTCCAATGCTGATGGGTTTGCCAAAGGCCGCGCAAGAAAGCCTCGGCAAGCAAGTTCCACATCCTTCGCGGCTGGGGAAGGCCGAAGAATATGCGCACCTCGTCGAGAGCATCATCACTAACCCCATGCTTAACGGCGAAGTCATTCGCCTAGACGGTTCGATCCGAATGGCGCCGAGATGAACGCGTCGACATTGTCGTCATCAGTAAGGTCGTTGCGGTCTCACTACCGCGAGACAGCGGGCTAGCAAGCACAAGGCGAATGAAGGAGCGCGATTATGGCCGAAGCGTATGTTATCGATGCTGTGCGCACCGCCGGAGGCAAGCGCAAGGGTAAACTGGCTGATTGGCATCCGGCAAACTTGGGAGCCGAAGTGCTCGACGCTCTGATCGAGCGAACCGGAATTGATGCCGGTGTCGTTGAGGACGTCATTCTCGGATGTGTGACGCAGGCGGGCGAGCAGGCGTTCGCCTTTGGGCGGAATGCGGTGCTCGCCTCTCGCAAGCTCCCGCAGACCGTGCCTGCGGTGACAATTGATCGTCAGTGTGGCAGCTCTCAGCAGGCAGTACAGTTCGCAGCGCAAGCGGTCATGTCTGGCACACAGGATGTTGTGATTGCGGCCGGGGTCGAAAGCATGACTCGCGTGCCCATGTTCTCCAATCTGTCCTTCCACGCGAAAGAGGGGGTTGGAACCGGGCCGCTCAGCGACCGAATCAAAGCCCGTTACGGCGTCGGCGAATTCAGCCAATTCGAAGGTGCCGAAATGGTCGCCACGAAATACGGTTTCAACCGCGAGATGCTCGACCGCTTTGCACTTGAGAGCCACCAAAGGGCGGCCGCCGCGAGCAAGCGCGGTGACTTCCGCCGCGAGATCGTCCCTCTAGCGATCGAAGGCGGACTGCATGACGTGGACGAGGGAATCCGCTGGGATGCATCCATTGAGGCCATAAGCTCCGTAAAACTGCTTAAAGAAGGAGGCGTGATTTCCGCCGCCAATTCCAGCCAAATCTGCGACGGGGCGTCCGCTGCCCTGATTGTCTCGGAAGAGGCGCTGAAACGACACGATCTCAGACCGCTCGCGCGCATCATCAACATGACGGTTACTGCCGGCGATCCCGTGATCATGCTCGAGGAGCCAATCAGGGCCACAAAGCGGTCACTGGATCGCGCCGGCTTGAAAATCGATGACATTGATCTCTATGAAGTCAATGAAGCATTTGCGTCGATTCCGTTGGCTTGGATTCAAGCGACCGGCGCAGATCCCGCGAAGCTCAATGTCAACGGAGGTGCTATCGCGCTCGGGCACCCGCTAGGTGCGAGCGGCACCAAACTGATGGCGACGCTGATTCACGCCCTCAAGGCACGCGGAAAGCGCTTCGGTCTTCAGACGATGTGCGAGGGCGGCGGTGTTGCGAATGTCACGATCCTCGAGGCGCTCTGATCTCGCTGCCGTTCGTGCCCGAAGGAAGGCCCTTGGAGCTATCCCCGATTCGTTAGGCTGGCGCTGGATGCTGCAGAGAGGTGCTCATGAGTGAAGCTTCAGTATTGCTTGCAGTCGAGCATAGCATTGCTCGGATCACACTAAATCGGCCCGAAAAGGGGAATGCGCTCGACCAGGCGATGGCAGACGCGCTGCTCGATATAGCTATTCGCTGTGCATCAGACGAGGCTATCCGGTGCGTTGTGCTGACCGGGGCGGGCCGCATGTTCTGCGCAGGCGGCGACGTCAGCGTCTTCGCAGCGAACAGCGACAATATCTCAGGGTTTCTGGCGCGGTTGGCCGGAACTCTGCACTTGGCGCTGTCTCAGTTCGCTTCGATGCCAAAGCCGCTTCTAACCGCCATCAACGGACCGGCTGCCGGAGCCGGTCTCAGTTTAGCGATCGCGGGGGACTTAGTACTTGCAGGCCGCTCCGCGAACTTCGTGGCCGCTTATGGGGCAATTGGGTTTACACCGGATGGCGGCATGACCTGGACGCTGCCGCGTCTGGTTGGCTTAAGGCGCGCGCAGGAGATCCTTCTCACTAACAGGCGCGTAGCGGTTGAAGAAGCGGCTGCGATTGGCCTTGTGACGCGAATGGTGGAGGACGATCAGCTTATTGCTGAAACCGACGCTGCCGCCAAGACGTTGGTGTCCGGCGCGGTGGCAGCGATGGGGCTCACGCGTCGCCTGCTACACGAGAGTATGTCGTCAGACTTTGCCAGCCAGATGGATCGTGAAGCCAGAAGCATAGCGGCTACAGGCGGATCGTCCGAGGGACGCGAGGGTCTCGCCGCGCATCTCGCCAGGCGCAAGCCGAAGGTTATCGAAGGATAATTGATGACCGAGGCGATATCGTTGAGGTCCCGCGTGCCGCCGGCGGGCGCCGCGACGGCGTCCTAGCAATCTGGCATCCAGCCGATCTTGGCGTGGAAATCATTGACGCCATCGGTGGTCGACGGGCATCGATCCGTCGCGGTCGACGACCGTCTCGTCGGCTGCTTAACTCAGGCCGATGAGCATGCCTTCGAGTTCGGGTGCAACGGTGTTTTGGCGTCGAAGCGCCGTCGGCGGTGATCTATTACGCCTCGAGCGACCGATGGGGCGAGCATCCCCAGACGCATCTGGCCGCCTTCGCCGATATCCTGCAGGCGGATTGCTATAGCGACTTCGAGCCGTTGTTCGATTCCGCAAGGGAAGGCGATCCCGATCACGCCGGCATTCTGCTTCGCCCATGCGAGGCGGGCTTCTTCGAGCTGGCCGAGATCGAGAAGAAGGCCAAGGGAGGCAAGGGCAAACCGGTCTCCCCGATCAGGCTGGAGGCGGTCAGATGCCTCGATACGTTGTTCGAGATCGAGCGCGCATCAACGGACTCAGCGCCGACGAGCGGCGTGCCAGGAGAGAAGCAAGCCGGTGCTCGTCGATATGCACGACTGGCTACTCCGCGAGCGAGAGATCCTCTTCGCGCCCCTTCCGAGGTCCTGAAACCCATGAATTACATGCTCAGGCGCTGGGCCGACTTTGCCCGCTTCCTCGACGAGAGCAAGATCTGCCTCAGCAGCAACGCCGCCGAAAGAGCGCCGCGCGGCATGATCTTGGGAAGGCGTGCTTATGATGATCACGACCTGTCGTCTTAACGATGTCGATCCCAAGGCCTGGCGCGCCGACGTCCTCGCCCGTATCGCGGATCTTCCCGCGACGCGTCTGCACGAACTGCTACCCTAGGAATGGAAGTTCCTGCGCCAAGCCGACAAGCCCGCCGATCAGCAGGCCGTCTGACTTTCACGCAACGCCATCATAGAGCTCGCCGTTCCCCGCGCGCATACGTTAATCAGGCGGTCTTCGTCTACAAGCTGGGTATCATTCACTCGATAGCGCTCTCAAGACGCGAGCCGGCCTGCGGCGCAGCGCTCACAAAGATCTGGAGAACCGGTTCTGCCGCAATCAAGGCGCTCCGTTGTCGAGACGGCCGCTGCTTATTTGCCTTTCCAGTTCGGCGCGCGCTTTTCTGCGAAGGCAGCCGCGCCCTCGCGGGCATCATCGGACACGAAAACGGGACGAACGATCTCCTGCTGCTTCTTCCACATCTGATCTTCCGGCCAGAGCCTGGAGTCGACGATCACCTGCTTCGATGCCTTCACAGCGAGCGGACCATTGGTGCCGATCGCAGCAGCAAGCTCGAGCGCGGCGTCGAGCGCCGGGCCATCGGTCACGCGATTGATGATCCCGAGCTCGTAGGCGCGCTGTGCGCCGAAGAACTCGCCCGTCAACGCGAACTCCATTGCCACGCGGAACGGCATCTGGCGCGGCATGCGGATCAGCCCGCCGGCCGCAGCAGCCAACCCGCGCTTCACCTCGGGGATCCCGAACTTGGCATTGCGATTGGCGACGATCATGTCGCATGACAGCGCGAGCTCCATCCCGCCGGCGAGTGCGTAGCCGTCCACGGCCGCGATCAGCGGCTTCTTCGGCAGCGCCTCGGTGAGGCCGGCGAAGCCGCGGCCCGGGATCGATGGCCGCTCACCCTTCAGGAACCCTTTGAGGTCCATGCCCGAGCAGAACGTGCCGCCGGCGCCGGTGATGATGCCGACGCTGATGGCATCGTCTGCGTCAAGCCGGTCGATCGCTGCAGCAACGCCCTGAGAGAGGGCGAGGTTGGCCGCGTTCTTAGCTTGCGGTCGGTTAAGCGTGATGATCAGAATAGGTCCGCGGACTTCAGTAAGGACCGGAATTTCTTCGGACATCGCCTTCGTCTCCTGTTGCCGTGCTTATTGTTTCAGAATGATGCTCTAGCGGGGAGCCATGCGGATGGCGCCGTTGAGGCGGACGTCTTCACCGTTGAAGTAGCCGTCGGTGATCATGGTCAGCGTCGAGGTATCGAGCTTGTTGCGCTCCTTGAGCGCGGTGGGCACGGTTGCTGCCAGGTGCTGCGGATGCAGATGCGACAGCGCACCCTTGCCCGGCTTGCCGACGCCGTGCGGCGTGCGGACCACGTCGATGACGTATGCTTCAGCCATGCGACTCCCTTGGCTTTGGATGTTCTAGTACTGTGAGCTCGTGCCAATGGCTCTGATGCCGCCGCGCTTTCCGCCTTGCGCGGACGAAGGCGTCAGCGGTGAGTCGTCAGCACAAGCGGCTCAGCAGTTGTGTTGCGCTGATCTTCGGAGCGCGAGTTGATCGCTTGCACCATGGACGGTTGCCCCGTTTCACGCTGGCGTTCGGCGGTACAATCAGGCTTGTCCGCACACAATGGGACGCCGGGCGCGGCGGCGTGCGGGCCGAGAGCATATTTCTGCGCCTGCGGCAGGTAGGTCAATTGGCCGATCTGGGTGAGAGTCAGCGTCAGACGGGAAACCGTTGATCGCGGAAGTCCACAGCGATCGGCGATTTCGCGATTGCCGAGGCCTATGCTTCGACCCTCAAAGCAACGCACAATGTCGAATGCGCGCGATACGACCTGTATCACGCGCCGGTTGTCCGCGTCGCTCATCAGTACCCGAGATCGACGTCCCATCGTTTAACCCTCCAAGTAACCCGATCCTATCCACACGCGGTTGAAGAGCCATAATGCGAGTCGGTCGCGATCCCGTAGCTCTGCTCGCTCGGTGCGAGATATCAGACCCGCCAGCGGCATCACCCGATTGATGGCCGCGTTTGGTGTCGAGTTCAGCTGCTTCGTAGTAGCCGCTGACACGGCTCGCTTAGACGCCATGCGCTGAAGTTCGTCGTAGATCCTGCCCGCTTTGGCGCCCTGGTCGCTTGCCTCGACATCCGGTGTCGCGCGTGATGATCATGCCGACACCGCGCCACTTGCGTTCGGCGAAGAGGGCCGCTTGCCGGACAAAGGCAGTTTCGGCATGTCCGGGTCCGACATGCATTGAGCCCCTGATCGCCAGGTTCTTCAGCTGGTGAACCCGAGATCAAGCCGGGAAAGTATTTTTGTTTTCTATGGCTGACGAGCATCAAGCGCATCGTTTTCTAGGCATTGTCATCCCGCGGGCTCCAGGAGCTCTACAGACTCATCGAACGCTACGTCAGTCGTCCAAGTGGGCAATAGTTTCTTGCTCATGTGTCAATTCGACTGGGCAGCATTCTAATGCAAGAGGTGAGAACCGTCGCTTTTGACACCCGACGACGACTTTCAAGCGATCCCTCAACTCACGACCTTAAAAGCGCGGTCGTCTCTTCTGAGTGAATGCCGCCAAGCCTTCTATGAGTTCGTTGTCGCGCAAGCTGTCGCGGCTGCGCTGATCAGCCGCGGCCTCGTCGAGTTCGCCACGAGCGAATTCGTTAAGAGCGCGCTTCATGCCGGCCATGGCTTTGGGCGCGTTGCATGCTAGAATTTCCGCTAGTCTGTCGACTGCTGCGTCAAGCCGCTCCGCCGGAACGATTGAATTGAGATAGCCGATCCTCAACATCTCTTGGGCGCTGATCTTCTGCGCTGTCAGGAACAGCATCTTGGCATTGTCCAGCCCCAAGCGCGAAACGTATCGCTTTATTCCGCTCTTGTAATAGTGGAGCCCAAGCCTTGCCGCTGGCATAAACATCTCGGCGGTGTCGACGCCAATCCGGAAATCGCAAGCAAGGGCGAGGTCCGTTGCCCCGCCATAGACACCGCCGTTCAACCTACAAATTGTAGGCATGCTGAGATCCTCAAGACGATTGACCGCTGCTTCGAATGCGGACTTTGGCTGCCCCTGCTCGGTAGCAGCACTTCCGGCCACGAGGCTCAAATCGTACCCAGCGGAAAAGGCGCGGCCTTCGCCGGTCAGCACCAGTACACGAATAGCCGGCTTGGACTCAACAACGTCAAAGAGGGTCAACAACTCGCGGAGATCTTCCTCCTGCAAACGATTCAACTGCTTTGGCCGACTAAGGCGAATAGTTGCGCGAGCGTCTTCGAGCTCAAGAACGGGCCTACCCGCCGTCACTGTGCCGTCGTTCATTGGGGGTAGTCCCTTCCTTTCTGACATTGCGACGCTCGGCCAGCTCTTCGATAACCCCTGCCAGGACCGAGGCGCTCAGTTGCTGCGGGTATACGTATCACCTCCTGAAAGCTTCGTTCCGAACGAGTCCGAGAGGCCCCAGTGAAGCTTGCAATGCCCGCTTCATCCGCAGCAATTGTTCAGCTGCTCCAGGCTAGTAGGTACGACACTTGTTTGTCAAGAAGCAAATGGGACGGAGTATTTCACTTTCAGGGAGCGTTTTGCACATTGGATCCTGATGTAAACTCGCGCGGGCAGTGGCGTAAATGGTCAAATCTTTGGCGGGTTATGTCAGCAGGTGCCGGCGACCGAAAGGTACTACTACATCCAAATCTGCTTGGGAGAAGTCGAATTGGCGACGATTGGCTTTGTTGGTTTAGGGAACATGGGCATCCGAATGGCCCGGAACTTGGTAGAGAAAGGGCACCGAGTTCAGGCTTTCGATCTCAACGCCGAGGCCCTGCGCGGCGCAAAGGAGTTCGGCGCCGCAGCGAGCGCCCAGCTTGCCGATGTAACGAAGGGAGCCGAATTCATTATAACCATGCTTCCGACGGGAAAGGAATCCCGGGCCGTGTGGTTGAGCGAAGAAGGACTCTTAAAAAGCGCGAGAGCGGGAGCCGTTCTGATGGACTGCTCAACCGTGGACGTCGACACGGCGCGAGAGCTTGGAAAGTCGGCGAAGACAATTGGTCTAGAAATGCTTGATGCGCCCGTGTCTGGAGGCACGATCGGGGCTGAGAATGCCACACTCACATTCATGTGTGGCGGGGATCGTGCCACGTTCGACAAGGCACACCTAATTTTGTCTGCGATGGGGAAGCGGTTAGTTTATGTGGGAGGCCCAGGTCACGGGCAAGCTGCCAAAATTTGCAACAACATGCTTGCTGGCATCAACACTATAGCTTCGGCTGAAGCGATGGTGCTCGGGCGTAATCTTGGCCTTGATCCCGCGATACTCTTCGATGTGATCGCAAACTCGAGCGGAAGCAACCAAGCATTGCTCTTGGCTTGCCCAATTCCCGGAGTGGTACCCGCAGCGGCCGTGAATAAGGAGTTCAAGCCTGGTTTCACCGGCTCCTTGATGCTCAAGGATCTGCGGCTATCGCAACTAGCAGCACAGGCTAGTAACACGCCTACCACCCTCGGTGCGGTAGCTGCTCAGCTGTTTACGGTGCTTGAGGCCGTGGGGCTCGGACAACTTGACTGTTCGGCTATTGTGAAGCTGGTAACCGGCGAAATTGGTGGCTCGAAAGAGACAAAACGGTAGCTCTCCTAGCTTGAGGCTCTTACCCCTGGCCTCTGTGGCTGCTTATTGCAATAGAGGACATGAGTTAGATCATGTACGGACAGCACGAATGCATTCGACAGAGGCCTCTTGAACAGAGCGTCCTTAGGAGAGGTTTGGGTCAATTCCCGACAGGCGTAACAATCGTAACAACACGCGAGCCACGGACAAAGGCACCTATCGGACTTGCAGTCAGCTCGTTCAATTCGCTGTCACTCAGCCCACCCCTCATCCTTTGGAGCATTGGCTTAAGTTCGAGCAGCCTTGGGGCATTTCGAGCGCATGATTACTTCGCCGTGAATATTCTAGCTGAAGATCAGGAAGACCTTTGCAACATTTTCGCCCGGTCCGGGGGTGATAAGTTCAGAGGGGTGGAGTATGACAATGGCGTCTCTGACGTCCCTCTCCTTCGCGGCGCGGCGGCGCAATTTGAATGCAAGACAGTAAGCCGGTATGCAGCCGGTGACCACGAGCTCTACATTGGAGAGGTGGTAAGTCTAAGTAATGCAATGAAAGCACCCCTTGTTTTCCACGGCGGCGGGTTTAAACGGTTAAGCCAAATGCCGGCCGAATGATTTGCTGACTTGGAGCCTAAGCTCACTTCAGCATGAGCTCTGTCCCGCGGAGCAACTGCGTGTTTTGTTGTACTCCTTAGCTAGCTCCCACGCGCCGATGCCCACCAACTGAGTTGTCGCGTTTGGTCAAATAGTTGGCGGACATCGTCAACAATTCGTGCAGTTGATCGAATACCATTCTCGTAAGCACTCGATCAAAACCTCTCGGGGATGGCATGAAGACCATTTTTTTCCATCAGCAAGGCTATCGTGACCTCCCGGAGGACTTCGCGAAGCGCTACGAAAGTGTCTGGGTGACACTCCCCAACGATGAGGTTTGTGATCCAGCGATGGTTCAGAAGTACCTTCGTTGGAACATTGAAGAATATGAGCTGGCGGATGAGCTCGGCTTTGATGGCCTAGGATTCAACGAGCACCATCAGAACGCGTACGGATTTCCTGTTTCACCGAATATGATCGCGTCGATCCTCGCTCGACGTCAATCCGATGTTGCCTTGGTCGTTCTGGGCAACACAATCCCCCTTCATAATCCACCGTTACGAGTTGCCGAAGAATACGCGATGCTGGATTGCTTGAGCGGCGGCCGGCTGGTTGCAGGGCTGCCGGTGGGATCGCCGCCAGATACCGTGGGCAATTATGGCCTTCCGCCAACTCAGGTAAGAGACCGCTATTTCGAGGCGCACCGACTCTTGATAGAGGCTTGGACGCGAAGTGGACCGTTTCCGTTCAATGGCCGCTTTACGAAATTGCGCTACGTCAATCCGTGGCCAAAGCCAATACAGAAGCCGCATCCCCCTATTTGGCTTGCAGGCGGAGGGTCTGTTGAGACTTGGAAGTTCGCGACTGACAACAACTATACCTACAGCTATCTCAGTTTCTCCGGCCTCAAGCAGGCGAAAAGTATGATGCAAGGATACTGGGACCAGGTCGAAGCAGCAGGTTTAGACGACAACCCGTATCGAGCAGGTTTCGCGCAGCTGGTGGTGGTCGGCGCCACTGACGCGGAAGCAGAAACGCTCTACTTGCCGCATATTCGTAACTTCTATTCTAAATCTCTACACACGCCGAGCTATATCCACAGTCCTCCCGGCTTTAGCACAAAAAAGAGCCTCGAATTTGCATTAGCGCAGAGTATCGACCGCACTGCTCACACGAAGCTCATGGGCGATCCAGCTAGGGCATCGTGGAAAGAATTCACGGAAACGTTCGGAATGGTGGTCGGCGGAAGTCCCGATACCGTTGCTGAGCAGCTGGAGGCCGGCATTCGGAACCTTAGGATTGGCCACCTGATGGTTATTCTGCAAATCCAATCGATGGATCGCGAGATCACTGAATACAACATGCGACTTTTTGCTGAAAAGGTAATGCCTCGCCTTCGTTCCCTTTGGAAGAAGGAGGGCTACCAGGATCGTTGGTGGCCCTCTGGAGCGACTCGCGAAGGTGGCCCAGCACTTCCTCTCAACTCCGCAAAACGGGTCGTGGTCTGATGAGTCTACAAAGCGACGTACGATCGATCGAACTTGGACGCGGCCTCTCGGCTAACTCTGTTCTCACAAAAGGGAGCGGGCCAGCAGTCGTATATCTACATGGCCTGCTCGGACAACAATGGGATCGCCTACTCGACGGTCTTTCAAGCAAGCGCTCGGTATATGCACCGGAGGTCGCGGGTGCGCATGAGCCGGATGAATTGAAGGCCTTTGATACCATCCACGATCTTACCATCTATGTCGACGATGTCGTTCGGAAGCTTGAACTTGGAACATTTGACCTGATTGGTCATTCCTTCGGCGGGATGGTTGCCGCTGAGTATGCGGCGCTTTTTCCGGAGCGAGTACGGAAGCTCATCCTGATTGATCCCTTGGGATTGTGGCGCGACGACAAGCCAGTGGCTGACTTCACGTACGCTACGCCAGACAAGCAAAGGACTTTGATTCTTGGCTCATCCGATGAAGAGGCTGCGAAGAAGCTTCTGGAGCTTCCTGGCGGTACCACTCATCGAAATCGTGAAATCGTACGCCGCGCAACGAGCATGGCCAGCATCTTACATTTCATCTGGCCCATTCCTGAAAGAGGACTTAGGAAGCGAATGTATCGGATCGCTGCTCCGACGCAGATAATCTGGGGAGAAGATGATCTGATTGTGCCTCAAGCCTATGCAGATGATTTCGCGTCAGCAATCAGGAAATCAGAAATCAAGATCATTCCGAGCGCAAGCCATACACCGCAATTCAACAAGCCAGATGAAGTACTGAAGGCCGCCCTAAGCTTCCTCGATAAGGACTAGGATGGGGGATAGCCTTGCCGGGGCAAGGAGATGTAGACTGCGCATCGGCAGGAAATATCTCGTCCAGTGCGAGGCGGCGCGCCATTTTTACAAGGTGAGTTGGAGAGCTACGAAGAGTAACTGCAACCACGCGATTTCACGATGACGATGAACCACCCGTCCCAACGCGGTCGTACTTTGCCGGAAAAAGATCCCGCGGGGGATGAGCGGCGGCGAATCATTGAGGAGTACGTCGAGGACCTTCGGGCAATTGTTCGCGAGCTGCGCCAGCGGTTGCACTAATGCTGAAGTGTATCTGCGGTGGATCTGAGCGCTAACCGCGATCTGCTTGTATGACGCATCTGGATTCCTGACAAAGGGGCTTCTGGGCGCGGAGCACATCGGAATACGTGCAGCGACCTCCACCTCAAGATCCACCTCCACTCTGGCTCGGTGCTCTGTTGGAGTTGTCCGCGCCTGGCTCTCGGACTGACAGGCGATGGTCGAGAAGCAGAAATATCGTTAGCCTCGGCACGCTCGTTCGCCTAAGCGTTATCGCGAGCTGTGTAGCTGGTTGTCAGCGACTGAGGTTTACAGTAACAGACTTAAGCCGTGAAGGACTCAAGTAAAGACTCGAGAGCATTCTCCTTACCAAGACCACTTTCCTTGAACCCTCCGTAAGGTTGGCCCATGAGCTGGCCCTTACCTTGGTTGATTTGGATCCATCCCGCATCCAAAGCGTGGCCTATGCGGATCGCGCGCGCGGTGTTTGCGGAGAAGACAAATCCAGCGAGACCGTAGTGGCTGTCATTTGCCATTCCAACTACGTCGCTCTCATCTCGCCAGGGCACCGCCACCAGAACGGGCCCGAAGATTTCTTCGCGAGCAAGCCGCCAATCGTTCTTGGCGTTGGCGAAAATCGTCGGAACGGTAAAGTATCCTTTGCTCAGAGGACCGCTTTTCGGTGGGAGGCCCCCTGTTAACAAGCGCCCCTCCTGCCGGGACATTCCGTCTTCGATGTATCCACACACCCGATCAAACTGCTTCTTGTTGATCAACGAGCCCATGTCTGACTGTTCATCCAGAGGATCGCCGATCTTGTACTGCTCGACAAGCGCGATGAGCTTCGTCAAAAACGAGTCGTATATACGCTCATGAATGAAAAGCCGGGAACCGGCAGTGCATGATTGGCTCTGCCGAGTAAATCGCATTGCTGAGGCAACACCCTCTACCGCCCATTCTTCATTCGCATCCTCAACAACGATCGTTGGACTCTTGCCACCGAGTTCGAGTGATACCGGCAAAATGCGGTCTGCCGTTGCCGAGATGATGCCGCGCCCTACTGCGGTAGATCCCGTGAAGGACATCTTTTGAATATCAGGATGCGCTACGAGGGCAGCACCACATTCAGGACCGTACCCTGTCAGCACGTTCAGTACCCCCGCGGGAAGATGACGGTTACAGATATTTGCAATCCAGAGAACTGCGAAAGGTGCATCCTCAGCCGCCTTGAGCACAACAGAGTTGCCGGCGGCCAGGGCAGGCGCCACCTTAACGCACGCTATAGCAGCGGGAGCGTTCCAGGGAATGATCGCACCCACGACACCCAAGGGCTCCCTGCGGGTATAGCTAAGAATATCCTCGCCAAGCGGTAGCGTGGCGCCCTTCAACTCGGTTGCCAATCCTCCATAATACCGGAAGGTGGCCGCGCATGATATTGCTTCTGGTCGTGCTTGTGTGCGAATCGCGTTGCCGGTCTCATGGGCTATTATCTTGGCGAGCTCTTCGACACCTTTCTCGATGTCGTCTGCAATCTTCAGCAGAGCGCGTCCTCTCTCGCTAGGAGGCACCCGTCTCCATTCCTCGAATGCTCTCTTCGCGGCTTGGACAGCTCGGCCGACATCGGAGGCAGTCCCTCGGGGAGTGTGGGCAATCACCGCCTTGGTGGCCGGACACTCAACTGTTATCCGTTCGCCCCCAACACTATCGGCCCACTCACCGCCAATGAGGTGCTTGTTGGGGCCGATCACAACTGAAGGATTTGCCAAACTTTTCTGGGTGTTCATCCCTATCCCTCATTTTGCATCGGGCGTCTTACATCGGGCGCGCGTAATTCGACGTCACGCTAAATGGTATGCAATACGTAGTCAATGGGATGCCAAATTCTGTACAACAGGGTGTCTTTATCCCGAGGGAGAAAAATGACAGACCGCGCTAGCGCTAACCCTAAGCTTGGCCTCTCCCCCGCAAAGGGGCAGCGTGAGCGCGTTCAACGCGCAATCGAGGACAACATCGCTGCAGGCGTGTACAAGCCTGGTCAACGTCTTGATGAGAGAGAGATCGCAGCCCGCCTCAAGGTCTCGCGAACTCCCGTTCGCGAGGCTCTTAATCGTCTAGCGTCTGTTGGATTAGTGGAAGCGCGGCCGAACCAGGGTTGCTTCGTCGCGTCCCTCAGCTTTCAAGACTTTCTGCAGCAATACGAATTTATGGCGGACTTAGAAGCGCTCTGCAGCCGACTTGCAGCTCGACGAATGGAAGAAGTCTCACGTGCTCGTTTGCGACAGTTGGCCCAGGAGGGCCTACGTGCAGCACAGCAAGAAGATCTAGAGGCCTATCTCCTCATCAACACCAATTTCCATCAAACCATCTATTCCGCGACCAAAAATCGCTTCTTGGAGCAATCCGTCGTCGAGGTCCGTAGACGAATGTCTCACTATCGTGATTTTTCAATTCGGCGCGCGGGTCGCTTGAAACAATCTGCAGATGAACACAGCGGAATAACGGACGCTATCGTTCGAGGTGATTCTGACGAAGCGCATCGATTAATGCGCTGGCACATGGAGGTTCTGCGGCCAGATGCTTCAGATTTCTTGATTGCGATATCACAAACCTTGGCTTGAGCAGAAAGATCGGCAGCCATTCTGCTCTTTTGCCGGCCCAAGCCGCCGCCCCACATCATTTCGCTCTTACGATTAATCCTTGGAGAGGCTAAAGGCTGAAAAGCTGCGACGCCCAGCCTCGGGTAGCAGCCTTCGAGGCCGATAATTAAGTGCTATGCCTTTCAGTCAGGAAAGTATCAGTCGTAAAAAAGGACGTTTGTCGGGCTGCTCGTTTAATGCTCTGCTGATGGGCGCTCAACCTCCGAGCAAGCTTTCGGGGACATTGGCCTAATCGAGATTTCACGAAGCGACTGGCCACGCTGGCATCAGAGTATCCCAGCAGCTGGGACAATCTTGTTAAAGGAGGAGGAGGATCCTGTCTTAGGTACTTCTCCGCTGCTTGTATTCGGACAAACTCAAGAACACCCGCGAAATCGGAACCTGAAGCGGCCAATCGCCGCTGGAGCGTGCGAGGTGACATGGCTAGGAGAGCCGATATTGTCGTGAGGGAGACTGTACCGGTGGACAATTGAGATGCGACTAGATGTTCCACCTGGGTTCGAAGGTCCATCCGCCACATGGGTTCTTCCTGCGCGAAGTGCCTCTTGAGCATCGCGATTTTTTCGGGATTGCTCTGCGGCAAACGTCGGACGAAGTCTGAACGACTCACGACAATTGCATCTCGACCTGAGAGATACCGGATTGGGCATTTGAAGTACCGCGCCTCCGTTCCGGCGGAAGCGCGAGGGCCATGTGCCAATTCAACCCGAATTGCGTTCCATCCTGCACCCAAGAGGGTGCGGACGTTCTTTACACAGTGGGCAACAAAGAACTCAGTAAATTGGCGAGCGATTGGACGAATGGCAGGATGCACGACTACATGCATTATGACGTTATCCTGCTCTTCAGACTTTTCGAACGTCAGCGTGTTGTTTCGGATGTGGACGAACTGGCAAGCAAGGTGAAACCTTTCGGCAAGTGTAGTCGCACCCTCCCCAAGCAGCGCCATAGGCCCAAAAAGGTGCGGATCGAGCCATTCGGCAAACTGCACTCCGGCTGCGGGGCGACCAGCTAACTCCGCCGCATCCTCCATCAGACCGATCACTAGCTTCGCTGCAATGGCAATGGGTTCACTTGATTTTCGAAGAGGAATCTCAAGCACGCCAAGGTTGAGCAGGCGTTTTTCCGTTCCCGTCTCCTCCAAAAAAGACAAGAAGCGGCGAAGGATTTGACCGTCTACAATGAGTTCCACGTGAAACTTCCTCCAGCGCTCGTTTTTCTTTAATTGGGCCGCCCTATCCTACCACTTCGTGAGACATTGTATTTGGAGAACTCTCTTTGCACTTTGGCCGGCCTAGAAGGGCATTCCTGTTACGTATGGATGCCGTTAGGCCTCCATCCACCGGGAACGCTTGGCCATTCACGTAAGAAGCTTCCTACTGAGTCATCGCAAACTCGTTGGGCTGCCCCGCGCATTTAACGCGATTGAGCCGTCCGCTTTTGCTCGATGTCACGCTTCTGGGCGCGATCGAAAACCGGTTTAGTCATGCTGGTCTCGAAGCCCGGCAATCCCGATCAGTAGTGGCGTCGACGATTACCCCCTCTGCACTGCCACCCTCCCTTTTGATCTCTGTAATTGTTTTCCAGCGTTTCCGCACAATCCATCGCGAGGAGCTCTCTCACGCGCGAGTAGGAGCGACCATGCTCGGCCGCTCGCCGCGCCGATGACTATGGATTTGTCCTGCAACTCCGACGCCCTCCCCCTGGCCTGCGGCGCTCATGGCATGCCAGCAGCTAATCTTTGTATGCATACTGCCTCTAAAGAAGCTCTGTGACAACTTTAAAAGTGGCGTTACGAAGACTGAGCATGCGCATTTTCCGAAGGGCGATCCGCGCAAAGGCTGCTCCTTCGAGCCGCTACAGCACTGAACATTTCGCGTGGCCTTTATTCCTCCACCGGGAGACTACCTCAAAGGAACAGACTATCGGTGGTGTCGCTATCGAAGCCACACGATGGATGAGGAGCAACGAGATAAACGCAGTTCCGGAGCGTATTGAACCTGTTGGCATTATACTCAAAAAATCTCGCTACCTTTCCTGCTCGGGAGGTTTTTAGGCCTAAGACAGAGAGCACGTGCAGGAACACCAAATGCTACGAGCACTCACTTCAGAGCTCACTGAATAGTGCCGCTCGCTTGCCATCCGTCGATTAAACCTGGCGAGAAACCCAGTTCTTCCAAAACCTCCCTAGAATTCTGGCCACGATCCGGCGCGGCCGATCGCAGCTCACTGGGGGTACGACTTAGCTGGACGGGTTGGCCAACCACTTGAATATCTCCGAGGTGGCGATGCGTGACTGTCTGGGCGATTCCAGACTGAAGAACTTGCGGGTCTGAAAAAACATCCTTCACGTCGTAGATGGGGCCGCAAGGCACACCGGCTTTGTTTAGACGCTCGATCCAAACATCGGAAGTTTCTCGCGAGAGTGCTTGGGACAATATGTCTCGTAAGGAGGATCGATTCTTGGTTCGTGCCTTGTCATCAATGAATTCTGCCTTGCTCGCATACTCGGCCAAACCCAAAACCTGGCACAAACGAAGCCACATTTCGTCACCAGCAGATGCAATATTGATATTTCCATCAGCGGTCGGGTAGACCCCCATTGGAGCCACCGTGGGATGATCATTACCGGCCTGGCCCGGAACGTCCCTTTCGATGAGCCACCGTGCTGCTTGGAAGTCCATCATTGCGATTTGGGCTTCGAGCAGCGAGGTAGATACCCACTGCCCCTTATTTGATACTTCGCGCTCGAGTAACGCGATCAGAATGCCTAAGGCGCAGTAAAGTCCAGCACTGAGATCTGCTACAGGTATGCCTGCGCGGACGGGCCCTTGTCCGGCCAATCCTGTTACCGACATCAATCCACCCATGCCCTGAGCTATTTGATCGAATCCAGGGCGAAGCGCATAAGGACCCGTTTGCCCGAATCCCGAGATGCTAGCGTAGATCAGCCGCGGATTGATTTCCTTTAGGTCTTCATAGGCAATATGCAGACGCTGCTTCACGTCGGGCCTGAAGTTCTCCACTACCACGTCTGCCTTTGCGGCAAGCCGCTTCAGCAGCTCAATTCCGGCCCGATCTTTCAAATTGATACATAGGCTTCGCTTACCTCTATGCAAATTCTGGAAGTCCGCGCCGTGCCGTGGACCGCCCAAGCCGTCTCCGGGCGCAACGGTCTCCGGCGCCTCTATCTGAATCACCCGAGCGCCCCAATCGGCCAGCTGACGTACTGCAGTCGGGCCTGATCGCACGCGGGTCAAGTCAAGCACCAGGAACCTGCTTAACGGCCCATGTGTGTGGGAGGTGCCGCGTTTTCCTTCAGTTTGCAACGCCATTACGGTCGAGCTCCTAAATGTGCCGCCTGGACCGCGCGCAAGGCCGCTCCTTCTACGTCGCCTACACACCCGAAGCGCTTAAGGTACTGTAGGCCGAGAGGGCGATGGTCAAGGTGAGCCTGCACTTGGAGACTACGTTCCGAGAGTTGCAGACACGGCCCTTATCAATTGATGTCCCTGGGAGACGTGGATAGGGATTTGCTGACAGCAGTACTAACCCACAGATCGTCAGTCATCCAACCGCACACGGTGGCGCATGCAGCGCGGAACGACCCTGCTGATGCTGTGCTTCCTCTTCTCAATCAGTTCCCATCCTTCTCGATGTTCCACAGCACCGTTACCGGCGACTGAACGTTGCCTCTGATTGTCTTGCGACGGGCGGTTGGAATGTAGAACTGGCCCAGTATGACGTAAGTCGGATATTCAACTGACGCGACTTGGATGGCTTCAGCAATCGCTCTCTGCCGTTTATCGTCCAACGTACTCTCAAACTCTTTCCGGAGATCCCTTAATCGCTTATCGCAGGGCCAGCCCACCCAAGCGCTGTCACACGAAGCATTGGTAAATCCATTGAGTGCAGGATTGGATACGTCGACAGCAGAAGGATTGGTAAAAAATGCATTCCACCCAACGGGGGGTGGGTCTTTCTTGGCCCTACGCGCCACGAGTGTGGACCAATCCATGCGCTGCAGGTCGACTTTGAATCCAGCGCGCTCTAAAAGCACTTTTGCGACGGGTGCAAGATTGTTCAATACTTGTATGTCAGTCGTCGCCATGAGAACTACTGGAGTGCCGTCGTACCCCGCCTCTTTGAGCAAAGCCTTCGCTTTCTCCATATCAGAGGTGAGCTTGTCCTCCCAGCCCGTCTTCAAATCGAAAGGAGTGCCACAACCAAATAGCGCCTTGCACGTTCGGTAATACCTTGGATCACCGACTGCTGCTTTCAGAAAATCTTCCTGATTGAACGCGTATAGCACTGCCTGACGGACCTTCGCGTTGTCAAACGGCTTGTGCAGTACGTTGAAGCGAAACGTATACTGCGCCCCGTAGTGGTCTAGTGTGACAAGTTCCAGGCTAGGGTCGCCCTCCAGCAAGGGCAACAAATCATACTGCGGTTGTTCGATCATATCGATTTCGCCGTTGATTAGGGCGTTAACCGCTGTTTGCTGATCGTTAATTGCAATCCACTCAATCTTGTCTACTTTTGCGATCTTTCCTCCTGCCAACCCCGAGGGCGGCTCGGACCTCGGCTTATACTTTGGATTTCGCACGTATACAGCCTTCTCTCCCGGCCGCCATTCGTCGTTTTTGAAGACGAAAGGCCCCGAACCAGTGGTGTCGGTCAACTGGGTACCAGGATCCAGCTCGGCAACACGCCTTGGCATGATGAAGAGAGGAGCCGACGGCTTTGAAAGGCCGATCATCAGCAGATTGGATGGTTCGGCTAGCACTATCTGAAACGACCGCTCATCAATTGCAGTGATGCTCTGGACGATTTTCATTAGGGCTTGCGCAACCTGCGGATCACGTGCTGCCCAGCGCCTAATGGAGGGGATTACATCAGCGGTGGTAACCGGCTTGCCGTCATGCCATTCGAGCCCATCGCGAAGCCTAAACGTGTAAGTGCGCTGATCGTCGCTGATGGTCCAGGTATCCACCATCTGCGGCTGTACTTGCAATTTGTCGTTCAGCGCGAACAAAGTGTCGTAAATGAGGTATCCATGGTTGCGAACGATATAGGACGTTGTCCAGACAGGATCCAGCGACTTGAGATCAGCTGCCATGACAACACGCAACGTGCTCTGAGCGCGCGCAACTTCGGATGCGCTAACTAGGCTTAGGATCGCAAATGCAAAACTGACTAAAATACGCCGGAGACCCCACATGTTGTGATTTCCCTTGAACGGTTATCGATCATTTCATGCATTCTTGAATAGGACAAAGCGCGACGTTCCGGGGGCCAAGTTAGCTCCACATGCCGCCGCAAATATTGATCGATCCTGCCATTTTGTTGATCGAAGGCGTCAATTACCTGTCCCTTGTATTCCGATTGGCGATTTGACGGCGGGATGCGGTTTCCGCTCGAAGTGACGCGCGCCGTGAGGCGGCGCTGCTCTCCTCCACGCCGCCGTTACCACGCGTCTCAGCGACGCTCAGCGAGCCAAATGACGATTTGATATATGACTTAGATCATCCGAAAAGAATCAACTGCTCTAATCTATTGTTCCAGGCGCGACGGTTGGATCGTAAGAAATGCTCACTCGGCGCTGGATTGTTTCGTACCAATTCGTTGACCTAAGGAAAGGATCGCCGCAAGGCGGCGCTTTCTGCAGTTTATCTTGCGTGGAGTCCTTGCCAGTCACGATGTCCTTGCGGTCGAGCCGAACACCTACAGCTGGGCATGGACCTTGGTCTCGAACGTGCGAGCGGTTGCCCGGTCTGGCTTCACCTTCCGAAAGCCCGGCTCTTGTGCTTATTCATCGACCCGAGTTTGAGATATCGACGACCCGCTTCGGGGGAGCGAGTCCATGACCGACTGACGAGAGAAGCCGTCGTACTTTCACTGAAGAGCCGTAAATCGGACAACCGGCAATCCGATCTCGTGCGTGGCTGCCGGTATGAGAAGCTCTTGACTGGCGCCTTTGCAGGTTCTGGGCCGAGCAGATGAACCGGCGGGCCGACAGCCCGATTTCGTTCGATCATAGAGTACTCAACGATCTCGGAGTCGAGATGGTATTCCAGAAGGTGGCACCAACCGTCGAGCGGATCGCGTAAGTGAGAGAGAAGATTCTCGCGAAATCGGGAAAGGCCTTGGCGACAATCTTTGCAGGCTATTCCGAGACCAAATAGCAGCGAGCGCGATCGACATCGGGAACGACAGAGTGATATCAGCCGTCCCGTTTATTCGGATCGCCGCTGCCACCGATCGAGGGAACGATGCGGTCTGGAAAAGCCAGAAGGGATCGCAGCATCTCTTTTCACATCTATGGAAATGCAACGTCGTCGCTGACGCGCATTGGCACGCCCGGAGTAGCCCCCTAGTCTTCCAGCCACAAGGGAGGCCGGGATGAACGAAACGCTGCTGTTCTCGCCATTACGTATTCGGGACGTCGCATTCAAGAACCGGATCGTGGTCCCGCCGATGCTGCAATACGTTGCAGAGCGCGGCTTTCCGACCCGTTGGCACATCGCCAACGCGGGCAAGTTCGCCGCGGGTGGCGCCGGTCTCGTGATAGTGGAGTCGACGAAGGTCGAACGCCGCGGCTGCGGGACGGTTGGAGACCTCGGCATCTGGGATGACAAGTTCGTCGCTCCCCTCCGCGACATCGCAAGTTTCATCAAGTCGAACGGCGCCGCAGCCGGCATCCAGCTCGGACATACGGGCCGGAAGGGAAAGGCCCGGCGCCCCTGGGAGGGAGACGGGACCCTCTCCGCTCTGGAGCTTGCGGAGGTCGAGGACGTGGACGGCTGGGATCTGATCGGTCCGAGCGCACTTGCGTTCGGCAACGGCTATGTTACGCCGCGCGCGCTGCAACGCAGCGAGATTCCCGATGCGATCGACGCCTGGGGCAAGGCGGCGGCGCGCGCCGTTCAGGCGGGATTCGACGTCGTCGAACTGCATGCCGCCCATGGCTATCTGATCCACTCGTTCCTATCGCCGGAAGCGAACCAGCGAACAGACGACTATGGCGGCAGCGAAGCCAACCGGATGAGATTTGCCATCGAGGTCGCCGAGTCCGTGCGCGCCAACTGGCCTGCGTCAAAGCCGCTGTTCGTCCGTCTTTCGATCGAGGACGAGGCGGGCTGGGGGCCGGCGGAGAACGCCAGGTTGGTGCGCATACTCAAGACGAAGGGCGTCGACGTCATCGACTGCAGCACCGGCGGCCTCAACAGCAAGGTGCCCAACTTCTTCCGCCTCAACGAGTACGGCTATCAGGTCCAGTTCGCGGACTATATCCGCCGACAAGCGGATATCATGACCATGGCGGTCGGTCTCATCATTCACGGCGATCAGGCCGAAGCAATCCTTCAAGACAAGAAGGCCGACCTCGTCGCTGTCGGTCGAGAGTTCATCCACAACCCGAACTGGGCGATGGATGCGGCGCAGAAACTGGGCGTTGACCCGACCTTCAGCTCGGTCCCGCCGCAAATGGGCTACTGGCTCGAAAAGCGGGCCCGCCGCGGCTTTGGCGGAAATCCCTCCACATGGCAAAAAGGCATCGCGGCGGATAGCTGATCTCCGCCGGGCGCGGTTGTGTAGCGACATTGCCTGTGCTGAGTGTTTGCGAGGCGCGCTGCCGCTCGCCTTCGTGAAACCACCAGCAATTGCGAGCCATCACCAGACATGTCGTACGACGACCTGATCAAACAGACCGAGGCTAGACGGCCGGCGGCGTGGGAGTTGCTCGGCGTCGGCGCCGTAGCCTACGATCAGACACGCGACCGCGTCATGATCGAATGGCATGCCGAACCGCGGCATTGCCATTCCACCGAAGGGCATCCCAAGGGCGGCATCGTGCAGGGCGGGATTGTTACGGGCTGGCTCGATGCCACCATGGCGACTGCAAGTCTGCTGCGCGGCGAAAACCTGATTACGGTCGCCAGCCTCGAGATCAAGGTCGCATTTTTGCTGCCCGCACACCCAGGCCTGTATCGGACTTTCGGCAAGGTCGTCCGGCAAGGACGCAGCGTCGGCTTCCTGGAAGCCGAGCTCCGGGATCCGAACGACGTGCTTATCGCAACGGCGAGTTCGACGGCGGCTCTACGGCCCAAGACTCCCACCGGGACCAGCCCGGCGTGATATTTTTGCAGCGCTCGGCCCTCAAAAGCCGTAGAGCCGGACCCGGATTGTCGAATGACAAGATCATAAAAGCATCCTGGAATACGACCTCGTTGGTGTCGTTCTGACCGCTCATCCGGCCGATTGGCCGACAGGTGATGCCGGGGTCTTCATGTCGACCAGGAACCAGGTCAGGCCGTACCCCCTGTATTCCTTGGTCGAGCCGGAGGTCCGGAACAGGCCGATCATGTAGTCCGCGATGTGCGCGCTGCTGGTCCGGACAGCAACCCTGCCAAAAGCGCTTCAGCGAGCGGCACTCCCAATGCCGCTCGGCCGGCCTCGCGAATAATGCCGAAGCCATCGCCGAGCGACGCCCCTGCCCCGCAGGCGGTCTCGGAAGCCCATGCGAGATCCAGTCCGATATCCTGAAGCGACGACCAGAGCGCCGCCTTCCGGGCATCGTCGCGCTTCAGGATTATTGTCTGCGGATCGGCCAAATCCGCAAGGACACGCGAGGCGGTATCGACAACGAGGGTTTCCGAAGCTGACATCGTCCTTTTCTCGTTAAGTGGATGAAGGGCGCGGGCCAATCACGCCCTCGGTTCGGAGCGTTGCGATTTCGGGCTCCGACATGTCGAGCATGGACGACAGTACCTCGTCGGTGTTCGCACCCAATCTCGAGGAGACCGCAGCGGGCAACCTGTCGGCACCGTGGATGCGGATCGGACTGTCCGGAATCACGATGCGTCCAAACTGCGGATGCTCGAGCCATTCCAGCATCCCGCGCGCATGCATATGCCGGTCGTTGCAGACCTCTTCCAGGTCGCGCACCGGCGCGGAGGGAACCTTGAAGTTCGCCAGCGCCGCGCAGGCCTCCTCGCGGGTGATCTTTGAGCTCCAGTCCGCGATCAGCTGGTCGGTTTCGTCCATGTTGCGAACGCGCGCAACCTTGTCCCGAAAACGCGGATCGTCGGCGAGCTCGGTACGCCCGATGGCTTGCAGCAGGGCGGCCCAATGCTTTTCGTTGGTTGCGATGATCGCGATGTAGCCGTCGCTCGCCGGATAGACATTGTAGGGCGCAGCGGACAAACCGCCGTGGCGATTGCCGGTGCGCGGCGGCGCCCTGCCGATGTCGTACATATAGCCAAGGTTGGACGCGAGCGCGGGAAATACGGCTTCCTGCATCGCCACTTCCACTAACCGCCCGACGCCCGTGATCTGCCGCTCGTATAATGCGGTCATCACGCCGGCATAGAGGTGAATGCCGCTCATGAAGTCGACCAGCGCGGGACCGGCCTTCACCGGCGGGCTATCTGGAAAACCCGTGACGCTCATCAGCCCCGACACGGCCTGAACGGTCACGTCCATCGCCAGATTGTCCTTGTCCGGACCCGACAGCCCGTAGCCGGATCCAGAGGCGTAGACCAGCCGGGGATTGAGCTCGTGGAGTACCGACCAGCCGATGCCGAGACGATCCATCACGCCGGGCGCGTAGTTTTCAAGCAGAACGTCGGCGCCCTCGGCTAGACGCTTAAGAATTTCCTTGCCCTTGGCCGATTTCAGATCGAGCGTGATGCACTTCTTGTGGCCGTTCAGCATCGCAAACGGCGCGCCCGAGCCGCGGCTGACGCTGTCGCGCTGACGAACTGGCTCGCCGGCAAGCGGCTCGATCTTGACCACTTTGGCCCCGGCTTTGGCCATCAGGTAAGTTGCGTACGGCCCTTGATAGACCTGACCAAGATCGATGACTGTAAGGCCATCGAGCGGAAGATTGCGTCGACCCTGCATGTGTCCTTCTCAGATTTCTTTGCAATAAGTTATCTCTGCTAAGCGCCGAGATAGGCTTCCTGGATGTCGGGCGCGTCGGCGATCTCGCAGGCCGATCCCTCGCGGACGATCGAGCCCACCCTCAGCACGTAGGCGCGATCGGCAATCTTAAGCGCCGCACGCATATTCTGTTCGACCAGAAGGGCCGAGAGGCCCTTGGCCCGCAGCGCGCCAATCGCGCCGAGCACGAATTTTGAGAAGAACGGCGACAAGCCGAGCGACGGCTCGTCGAACAAAATAAGCCGCGGCCGCGCCATCAGACCGCGACCGATCGCTAGCATCTGCTGCTCGCCGCCGCTTAAGTTGCCGGCGGCCTGCCCGAAGCGCTCGCGCAGGCGCGGAAACATGTTCAGGACGTCCTCGACCGAGAACACGGGGCCACTGCCGAACGCGTCGACGATCTTCAAGTTCGCCTCGACGGTCATCGACGGGAATATCTCGCGCCCCTCGGGCACGTGGCTGATCCCCGCGCGGCTGAGCTCCCAGGGCCTGCGCCCGTCGATGCGTTGTTCGGCAAACTCGATGCGCCCTGCCGTGATCGGCAAGACGCCGGAAAGTGCGTTCAACAGCGTCGTCTTGCCGGCGCCGTTGGCGCCGAGAATGGCAACGATCTCGCCGCGCTTGACGGAGAGCGAGACGCCGCGAAGCGCAACGACCTTGCCGTAAGCCGCCGATACGTCCTTGACGCTCAGCAGCGTCCCATCACTCGTCATCGTCAGCCCCCAGATATGCGGTCACGACCTCCGGATGACTGAGAACTTGATGCGGCGCGTCTACCACGACCGGCATGCCGTCGACGACGACGAGCGCACGGCCGCAGAGTTGCCGGATCACGCTCATGTCGTGCTCCACGATGAGGATGGTCCGCCCCGGCGCGATCGCACGGATCAGTGCAATGAAGTCGGCAGTCTCGCGGCCGTTCATGCCGGCGGCCGGCTCGTCTAGAAACATGATTTTCGGATCGGTCATCAATGCGATGCCGACAGCGAGCCGGCGCTGCACGCCATACGCGAGCACGCCCGCCTTTCGGTGCCGCTCTCCGTCAAGGCCGATAAGCTTGAGCACCTCCTCGACGCGAGCTTGGAAGGCCTGCTGGTCCCCGACAAAGGTTTTGCTGCCGAAGATTCGGCCCAAGACCCCGTGATGGAAGCTGGCATGGCGCCCGAACAGGAGATTTTCAAGCACCGTGCTTTCGGCAAACACCGCCGTCCTTTGGAAGGTTCGGGCGACACCCGAGCGCGCGATGTGATGCGGCGGCATCCCCGCGATCTCGCTGCCCATAATGCGGATCGATCCGCTAGTCGGGACTGTAATACCGCAGAGAATGTCGAACAACGTCGACTTGCCCGCGCCATTCGGACCGATGATGCCGAAAATCTCGCCTTCCTGAACGTCGAGGCTGACGCCGTTCAGGGCTGTCACGCCTCCATACCGCTTGACGACATCCCGGGCCGAGACGGCCGGACGCTCAGCGACTGCGATCGTCATCTGTCTTCCCTCCGAACCGGTCACGCAGGGCGACGCCCACTTGATGCAGACCCCCTGGGGCAAACATCATGATCAGAATGATGACCGACGAAAACAGCAGGATCCTTATGTTCGGATCGAGGTTCATCGCCTGAGGAATCAACGTGAACACTGCAGCACCGATGACGGGACCGATCACGAGTTGAGCGCCGCCCAGCAGCACCATCAAGAGTCCGTCAACAGTGTTTGCGACGCTGAACACCTCGGGTGTCACGATCTGGGTGTAGGGAACAGCTAGCGCGCCGGCCAACGCAGCGAACGGCGCGCTCAGCATGAATGCCTTCAGCCGGACACGCGCGACATCGACACCCACGGAGCGGGCGAGATGAGGATTCTGACGCACACTGTCCATCGCCGCGCCGAAGGGAGACCGGCGCAGGGCTACAAGGAACAGGATCGCGACCAGGAGAATGGTGGCGGTGACCGCAAAGTAGGTTGGCGGATCCGACAATTGAAGTGGACCGATCTCGATTGGTGGGAACCCGAACAGACCGAGCGGACCTCCGGTGATTTCGTCGAGATTTGTCGCCGCGACCATAGCCACGCCGGTAAGCCCCCACGAGACGATCGAGAAATACGCACCGGTCAAGCGCAGCGTAATGACGCCGATGATCGCGGCCAGCACTACGGACAAGACGAGCGCGATGAGCACCGAGACGTCGAAAGGTAGCCCCAGTTTGCCCATCCCTATCGCCGCGCCATAAGCGCCGAGACCGAAGAACAAGCATTGGCCGAGCGGGACTTCGCCGACACCACCGAGGATGATGTTGATGCTCAAGGCAAACAGGGCGAACGCGCAGGTATAGCCTGCCAGCGTTACCACAAACGGGTCGGTGAAGGTGTAACCGCACACCGCGATGACGAAGAGAGAGCAAATGGCGTAGGAGGCTTCCCGGGCGGTGCGTCCGGACCTGTTCTTGTCCGAAACAGCCACCAGTTTCCTGTCAATCATGGTGCCGAAGTGGGTCGCCATATTAGTGCCGATGCTGCTGGAGTTGACCGAGCAGTCCCTGTGGACGGAACAGCAGTGTGGCGATGACAAGCGCCCAGCCCAACGCGGGCGTCCAAGAGACGGAGACATAAGTTTCAAACAACGCGTTGGCGACACCGATCAGAAGCGCTCCCAGCATCGCGCCGGGAATACTGCCCATGCCGCCCAGAATGACGACGGTAAATCCGACGATTAGGGCGCTGTATCCCATGGTTGGGTAGATCGTCGAGATCGGCGCCAGAAGCGCACCGGCAAGACCCGCCGCGGCGACCCCGAGCACAAAGGCCAGCGTGCGTATCCAGGGTACGTCAATCCCGCAATAGAGCGCGCCGCGCGCGTTCTGGGCGACCGCGACGACCTGCTGACCTCTAATACTCAGGCGAAGCCAAAGGCCGAGGGCACCGAGCACGAGCACTGAGCAGACGAAGATGAAAACGCGCTGCGAAGTAACGAAGATCCCGAAAAATCGCATCGTGCTCTGGCCTAGCGGCGACGGCACAGCAAGCGGATCCGGCCCGAAGATCAGGATCAATCCGGCCACCGCGGCCTGACCGAGCGCGAAGGTCACGATCAATGAGCCGTGATGCGAGTTTCCGTAGAGGCTGCGCCGGATGACCATCCATTCGGTGATCGCACCGATGATCACGACGATCAGGACGGCCAACGGTACAGCGGCCAAATAGTTAAGGCCTTGCGACGCCAGCAAATAGCAGGCGTAGCCGCCCATGGCGAAGAACGCGCCATGGGCAAAGTTTGCGATGCCGACGATTCCAAAGATCAGGGTTAGGCCGACGGCGATGACCGCATAGCCGGCGCCCAGCACCAATCCGTTGACCAAGGTTTGAGCCAAAAGTTCCAAAGCCGTCGCACCTTCTACTTTTTGATCAGTGGTCGGTCCTCAATTCGCGCTGACGCGCTCAAGCTGAACGACTTCCCCGTTCTCGACTCGCTGAATGTAGAAGTACGGCGCGCGTGCCCTTCCCTTTCCGTCGAACTTCAGCAGACCACGCGGGCTCTGCCAAGCGCCTTCACGAATGACCTTCGAGATCCTGTCGTAGTCGCTATCGGTGGCCGCTTTGTCCATCGCAGAAGCGATCAGATTAATCGCTTCGAAGATCACAAGATCGCCCTTGCCGGGCAGGCTGTTGAATTTCTTTTGGTAGTTCTCCACGAATTCCTTCCCATCATGCCCCGGATCGGAGGCCATGAAGATTTCACCCGTGATGACGCCATTCATGGCCCCCTCAGAGGGCTTGATCATGCCCGCCGTTACCACCCCCGGCGACATCGCCTCAATCTTGAAGCCGCCGATTTGTCGCACCTGTTTCCAGAGCTGAGCTGCACGCGCCGGATAGGCATCGGCGACGTAAATCATGTCGGGATTGCTCGCCTTTATCTTGGTGAGGATAGACGTGAAGTCATTGGTCTCGGCATCGTAGGTCGATGTGCTGACCAGTTCGATGTCGGCTGACTTGAGGCTTTCTTTCAGCTTCTCCAGAACGGTCTTATTAAACTCAGAGTTCTCGCCCATGTAGGCCACCGTCTTGGGCTTCAAGGTTTTGACGATGTAGGCATTGAAGGCTTCCGAATTCAGCGAAACGGTATTGTTTATTTGGAATAGCCAAGGGCTGCCCTGATCGGTGATGGCATCGGCCTGTGCTGCCGCGTTAACCTGAAGAATGCGCTTCTTCGTGACGGAGGATTCCGCGAGCACGACCGAGCTGTTCGTGCCGCCGGTAATCGCCTTCACGCGACCGACGGACATCAGCTTCTGCACCGCTGCAACCCCGCCCTGCGGCGTGCCCTTTTCGTCCTCGAAGACTAGTTCGATCTTCCGGCCCCCGAGAATACCGCCGCGTTGATTAATGAGGTCCGCCGCATACTCGGCGCCGCGCTGCAACTCCTGGCCGTAAGTCGCTGCCGCGCCGCTCAGCGGCAGCGCAAGACCGATCTTTACCGGGTCGGCTGCCATCGCGTTGGGCGCGTAAGCGAGCTGCAAGGTGCTGGCAACGATGGCCCCAACCGAAAAGATGCTCCTTAGTCGATCCGCATGCATAATCGTTCTTCCCCCATGATTGTATCGCGAGGCGCACTGCGACGCCGCCGCGGCTCTCTTGAATGTATGTTCGTCTCGGGCCTTCGAGCTCAATTCAGGTTGCGCTGAAAGAGATCGAACAGACGCTCCCAATGCCGCTCGGTGCTCGCCTTGTGGTAAAGGCGACGGGTTGGAAAGGCGAAGCCGTGTTCGGCTTCCGGATAGTATTCCATCCGTCCGTTGATGCCGGTTGCCTTGATCGCCTGCGACACCTGCTCGAGCATCTCGGGCGGCGCGTAATGATCATGCTCAGCCAGAGCAAAATATATCTCGCCCTTGATCTTGTCGGTGACGAGATGAGCCGAATCCGGTTGGTCGGTGACGAGACGCGCGCCGTAGACGGAGGCGCCGGCGGCCATGCGATCGGGAAACATGCCCATCGCATAGTAGACGTAGCGGCCGCTCATGCAATAACCGACGCATCCCGTCTTGCCTTGCCGCGCCGCCGGCTCGTTGGCGAGGAAGTCGAACATCGCCTGCGTGTCTTCCATCACCATGGTGTTCGTGAGGTGGCGATTGAGCTTCCACATCAGCTCGAGCTTATCCGCGCAAGCAGGATCCCACAGCCGATTGGCGTCAAGGTCGACGCAGCGGACCATGCGGTAATACATGTTGGGCATGATGACGTAGTAGCCGACCGTTGCGAGACGCCGGCACATGTCTGACAGCTCCTCGCGGAGGCCGACCGAGTCCATATAGAAGATGACGACAGGGAACGGTCCTGGACGATCCGGATGAAACACATACGTGTTCATCACCCCATCCCTGGTTCTCAGATCGACTACCTTCTCTTGCACGACTCCACCCTTTTTTAGCCATCTTGTATCCCCGCGCCTTCAAGGCGTGAGGTGGGCTGGAGCATGTGCCGGGCTGAACCTGAAAGCCAGAGCTTTACAGATAAGGGTGCGTATTTACAGATATGTGAAAATGGATTTCCTCAGTTGCGAGCTTTCGTCGCGGGCGTGAGATCCTCCTGGGAGACGAATTTGTCGATGCCCTCGCGAAGTGATCTCAGGATTTGCGTTCGCTTGGAGACAAGCCGATCGACTGGCCCGCCGACGCCGATTGCCAGGATCCGGCCGTGGCGTCGCTCGGGCAACAACATGCCGATGACGCCAGCACCAGGCGTGACGGTATGAAGCGAAACGACGTAGCCCTCCTTGCGGATCTTTCGGACTTTCTGCATCAGCTCTTTCAAATCGATCTTCTTTTTCCGATCCTCTTCTTCGAAGTTGATGCGGCGCACAAGCTTCTCGATCATGTCATCCGAACGGGCGCTCAATAGCATCCATCCGAGGCCCGAACGCGCGAGGGGCCGAATCGTCCCGGGCCTCACCAAGAACTGAATCGCACGCGGCGATGGCTGAACATGGATATATTGCATGTACAGGTCGCTTTGAGTCGCGATGCTGACGGTCTCTTCCGTTTCCTTGTTGAGGTGGTTGACCAACGCGGAAATTCCGCGTTCGCCGAATAGCGCGCTCTGCACCCAGTTTCCGAGTTGCACGATACGCATGGTCGGCATGTAGGTGCGCGAATATCGGTCAAAGTCGACATAGCCAAGCACCACCATGCTCTTGAGCACCGCAGAAGCGCTTGAGACGGGGTAGCCGAAGCGCAGCGCGACCTCCTTGAGACTCAATGGCCTCTGCACTTCGTCGAAATATTCCAAGATTTCGAACAGCCGCTTGGCCGTTTTGATAACCTCTTTGGACATGGCACCCCTCTCTGCGTTTCACATAGATAGAAAACTTTTCGCCGAAACGAAAGCCGTTCCGCGCGTTTCCGGTATTTGCTAGGAGGCTACTTAACGGAGGTCACCATGGTTTCTGCCGATCAGATGAAGTTCGACGTGTCCGATCGCGTCGCGACGATCACGTTCGACCGGCCGGACAAGATGAACGCGTGGACTCCTGTCATGGAGAGCGAGCTGCGGCGCCTGATGGCGATCGCGTCCGAAGACGACGAGGTCCGCGCGATCGTGATCACCGGCGCGGGCCGGGGCTTCTGCGCCGGCGCCGACATGGGCCGCCTCTCAGACGCGTCGTCGGGAAACGCGGCCGCCGCCGCACCGGCCGTTCCCCGTTCGCGCGACGACGATCTGGGACAGCGATACAGTTACCTGCTCGCCGTGCCGAAGCCGATTATCGCCGGCATCAATGGCGCGATCGCGGGCGTCGGTCTTTGCATCGCGCTGTATTGCGATCTTCGCTTTATGGCCGCTGGTGCGAAGCTGACCACGTCCTTCTCCCGGCGTGGACTGATCGCTGAGCACGGCAGCGCCTGGATGTTACGACAGCTGATCGGACCGATGAATGCCGCCGACCTTCTGCTGTCGGGGCGGGTGATCGAGGCCGCGGAGGCCGATCGGCTTGGACTGGTCAGGATGCTGCCCGCGGACACCTTCCGCGAGACCGTGCAGCAGACGGCATCCGATTTCGCCAACCTCTGCTCACCCCGGTCCATGCGTATCATCAAGCAGCAGCTGACCGCAGCTCCCCGGCAAACCTTGGCTGAGGCCACGCAGCTCGCAAACAGGGAAGTTGCGATCTGCGGCGGAACGGAAGACTTCAAGGAGGGCGTCGCCCATTTCGTCGAAAGGCGTGCACCGCGCTTCACCGGCAAGTGACTGGCGCGAGCACGAGTGCCGTTCACCAAAATTGAGGTGCGGCCCGAGCGCTTGCGAATAGGCGCGAGTCTTCTGAGAGCTGCCGCGCCTCGCGGTGAGTGTCGACGCCGCCAAAGGACTCGGTAGCATGGGACACCATCGCATCGATCGACGACTGCTCCAGCACGTCCGCGACAAGCGCCAAGACCCGGCCGCCACTTCGACGCAGCCGCTCGGCCGTTACTCTGCGTCATTGACATCAACCAAGACGACCGAAGCCCCTTCGGCGGCGAAACGTTCAGCAATCGCCGCGCCGATGCCACGCGCCGCGCCAGGGACGATGGCGGTACCGGCGATTTCGAGATTCATGCGAAGCGTCTCCATCTGAAAGATTGTTTCAGCCCGCCGGGAATGGGGCCGAGGCGGTTCAAGCCAAACGGTAAAATTGTTTGACCCGGTCCGCAGGCAACCAGCCGCCGAGGGCTTCCGCCGCATCGGCATAGGGATCGGTCTGGGCTGGAGAAGGTGTCGGCGGCACCGTCAGCGAAAATGCCGGAACCGGCCCCGGCTGCACGACCGAAAGAATGCGCGCGCGGCGTACTGCTGATGCCCGGCAGCCTCCGCGACGCTCAAGACGGGCGCGAAGCATGAGTCGCTGCCTTCGAGGATCTGGCACCATTCGTCGCGGGACTTTTCGAAAAATTTGCAGGCAAATGCCTGCCGCATCTCATCGTATCGGGACGCATCACGTTGAAGCCTTAGTTTTTGCAGGCGAACTCCAAGTCGTCCAGGTCCCGAATATCATCCTTCGGACCATCCTTCGAGCCAACGAACTTCATGTTCACGCGTGGCCGAACGAATCAAAATCCGCCGCTTGGCCAACATCTGATATGCGTTAGTTGGTTGATTATGAAGCTGACGGGCGCCCACGTGCACTGAGACTGATAAGGCTTTGTTAGAAACCTTATCAGTCCCGCAACTGACTCCTTTCGCAGCCAATCCTTATCAGATCGCCAACTGACTCCATTTGCGACCTTTCCTTATCAGTACGCAACCCGGATGGGCACGTCAGTTCGATCAGGCCGGGAGCGTCACGCCGGTTCAGGGGGCGCCGCGAAGTAACAACTATAACTTCAGCAGATCGTCTTCGGAGAGTTCTTCAAACGGATTTGGAATCGCGCGTCTGGCAACGAAAAGGCCGATCACGCGGGCTTGTGGAGCGCGCTCCAAAATCATTTCCTTGATTGCCTTGAAATGGGAACCGGTCGTGAGAACATCGTCGAAAATCCCGACGATACCCCGCAAGTTTTGCAGCCGATTTTCGACGATCCTGTAGTTTTGTCTGAGTTCGGCCGGCGACTTCCTCTGGCCACCCTTGAACGTGTCAGTGGAGGCGATCTGCTCGACTAGCTCCCGAACATCTGGCGGGGTTGCAGCGCGGATTCCTCTGCATACCTGAACCATCCGATCATCGTAAGCCGGGTCGGTCTTCGCCTTCGATGGTGGAATGGGGACAATCGTGGCCTGGTCCAGCCATTCCGCACTCAGAACCGCGGACAAGTCACGAGCACATCTTGCGATCGCTGGCGCCTTGTAATGGTAGCCGCCATCGCCGTGCTTCTTCTGAAGATTGTGGATCAGTTGGTTGGTATCGCCGCCTCGCCAGCCCTTACCTGCCGTATACTCATAGAGATAATGACAGTCGTCACTCTCGTCGAGGTACCAGTGGTCCCGCCGGTTTGTCTCGTCAATTTGCTGAAGCAGGCGTGCCATCACCTAATACGCCCCAGATATCGGCGAGGCCGCGGACACGGATCGCGCCCCGCTTCTCGAAGCTCGCCGGCCAGGTGATGTCATCCCGCTTGAAGCAAGAATCGAGGATGAACAGCTTGCGGCCCTGCTGAAGTGCGGCACGAGCCTGCGTGAGCGTCCCGCTCGTGTCGCTGGCCTCCACGATAACCGTCCCCTCCGTGAGCGCGCTCATCGTGACATTCCGCTCGGGAAAGAACAGCTTGTTCTGCGGCACGTACTGACTAGCGTATCGCAGCACCGGCACTTGCGAAATGAGCAGATGCTGCTCCGCGATCTTGCGTTGGAGAGCCTGGTTTTCCTTCGGGTAATAGATTCCGATCGGCGTGCCGATCACCGCAATGGTGTGGCCCTTCGCCTCGATCGCGGCTGTATGAGCTGCGGTGTCGATACCGGTCGCTAGTCCCGACACGACGGTGAAGCCGCGTTCGACCAATGCACGTGAGAGCTTACCCGCACGCAGTTTCCCCTCTTCGCTCGCATTGCGGCTGCCTACGATGGCGACACACCGGGTCTCGACGAGTTCCCAAGCGCCTTGGAAATACAGCATCTCTACGGGATGCCTCGCGTCTCGGAGCTTCGAAGGATAATTCCCAGTAAGATTCAGCCGGGTGCCAAACCTGGAGATGCCAGCCTTCTTAAGTGCTGCCAGAACCTCCGCAGCGCGAGCGTCAGCTACAGCACCCGGAACGAAATCGGATGGGACGGCAGTCGGATCGGAAGCGAACTTCTCTGCGATCGTTTTGAAGGTCGCGCCCTTCTCAAGCCATAGCGCCTCGTACGCTCCGAGTTCCCTGCGCGGCGAAATCGACCGTACGGCGGGTCCGTCATTCATTCGTGCAAGCAGGTTCATCATCCAACCCTAGCCACCCCCTATGGCGGCGTCGAATCCACCGAGACGAAGTCCACTAGTTTGAGGAGCCAACATTTGTGGGCCAAATTTTCAAAAGCCAGCCTAGCAAATGACATGAACAAATCAAGAACTCAGAGATAATTCAATAATTATCATATGGTTGCGTGGTCAACGAGAGGTGAATTCGATCTCGGGCCCACGGCTTACTGCGCCATCATCGTAGCGTCAGTGATGCATACCAGCTCCCGACACGCGAGATCGCAAGCCTGTTTGTCAGATCGCCGAGGTCGTCGGCGGCAGCTTCTTCACTGGAGATATAGGAGAAACCAACGTTGCAGCCGCCGAGGTGCGATCCGCTTAGCGAGTTGCGGTGCGCAATCCGCTCGTCATTCATACGCCGAGCAAATCTCTGAGCTTGTTGAATGCGCGTGCTATAGCAGCCCACAGGCGTGTGGTCCACGGCCGTCGCTTGGCGTCAACGGTCGCGTGACGCGCAATCTGGTTGCGCATGACGGACGAGGCCATGGCGGGCGAGAAGGCGGGCAACCATTCGACTTCGCCAGCGGTGATAAAATAATGTGCCTTGCATGGCGCGTCGCAGACAGCGATCGATGGATTGACGCTTGCCATGCCGCATACGGACGAGACTTGATGGCTATCAGGCACCAGCAACATCACCCGGTGCCCGCAGCCGCAAGCGCATAGCAGGGCGGCAACCTGGAACTCCGGGCTGTGATACACAACGCCTTCGCTGAGTTGCTTGGGGATCCGCTCGACGGCCTGATAGGTGAATCTCACTCGGACCGTCCTTTCGAGTCGATTTCAAGCATCGCCGTATCAAGGACGTAGCTGGTGGCATCATCCAGGCGTTCAAGAAGCAGGAAGTGCTGCTTGAACCTGATGACGGCCATGATGGCGTTGAACGCGTTGAGCTCGGTAATCTGACCTTGTTTGCGGTATTCGTCCTCCTTGGCGTTCTCGGTCGGCAGATAAGCGGAATTCACGTTGGTCTCGAAGGCTCTGCGGTCGGTACCGGTGATGCGAACAAAGCCGCTGAGGCCGATAGTTGAACGGTTAAGGCCCATCCCGCAATCAACGTAGGGGATGCCTCGCGCGCTCAACCATTCGACAATGAGCGCGCGGGCCGGACCGTCATCGACCGAGACAAAGACGAAATCGAATGTGGCGAGGCGCTCGACATTCTCCAGCGTGATGCGCTCGGGGACAGGGTCGATGCCGGCGTGCCATTGCCCATACTGCTGCGCCAGCGCGTCGACCTTGAGTTTACCGATAGCTCCCGGAATGAACCCCGGAAACCGGAAGATCGTGTGGACATGGACCTTGTCGTCGTCGAACAGCGCAATTTTCTCCAGATGCGTTCGCGCGATGAAATCGAGGATGTAGGCACCGGTGCCGCCGAGGCCGATGATAGCGGCCCTCTTGCCACGAAGCAGGGCTGAGATGTCGTTGATATGGTAACGAGCTGACATGGTATCCGGGAAGCGAAGCGGGCTGCCCTGCGCGGCGGCCTTGACCGCGATGCCGCCCAGCGGCGTTGCGCTGGGAAAAGCCGTCATGGCCGGCCCGGTGATGGCGTCGAGGTACGTCCGCGCCTTTTCCTCAAACGAGAGGTATTCGCGCTTCTCGCCGTTGTCATTCAGAAGCTTGAAAGAAAAGGAGCAATCGGTGACCAGATCCGGCGCTACCGTTACGCGATCCGGCCCGCCGCCGAGCAGGAGCTGACGCTTGTTGCCATCATGCGGCCGGCTGCCGCGCCACCAAACTTGGTGATGCTTTGGCACGTCGATGACGGCGCCATTCAGATCGACCGGACAGGCCCAGTCGCCGTGCTGAAGCGCGGCGTCCTGGTCGAGGTACGGCAGGCCGTAGATGACGAGATAGCCGCCGACGAAATCGACATGATAGCCGAGTTCGTCGAGGTCTTTGATGAACGGATTATGACTCGCCAGTTCCGGCAACCCTAAAGCGCATACCATCTTTCACCTTCACCTTTCCGCCCGGGGGCAGTGTGCCGCTCGGGTTCTCCGCGGGGCCGTGGGAATACTTGATCAGGTACTCATTGGACGGCTTGCCGCCGTCGCCCAGGTAGAGCTCGACCACCCGGGCGTAGGTGATTTCCTTCTCGTGGATGTCGTGCTCGTCGGTGTTGACGAAGATCGCGAACACTTTCTGGCTATAGAAGTGCTCGTCCTGCGTCAGATGCACATGGGCATCATCGCGCGGCACCAGCTTGTCTTCCTTGTCGCCGCCGACCTCGCGGAACAGCTTCTCGTGCTTGGGGATTTTGCCCAGCTCATAGAGCGCTTCGCCGGTGGTGGGGTTCGGCGACTCGAGGGCCTCCCGGTTGATATGAATGCGCACCAAATGCGCGGCGACATCAACAGACATTTCAACACCTTCCCGCTCTCTCGGCGCTAGCGTTACCGCCCAGGCTACTGCCCAGGGTTGATGCTCCGGAATTGCGTATGGGAGGACGGAGCAAAAGTCCTTGGCCCAAGCGATTCTGCATGTTAGTCCCACTTCTGGGAACGCTGATTCCTATATGGCACGGCGCGGAGTTGAACGCAATAGATCGTCCCATATTTGGGAACTACTTTTTAGCAGGATCGCTATTGCCTTGAAACTGATGGGAATTTCGAAGCTGGCCGAACTTGCGCATCGCACAGGGCGGGCCCTGGACGGGGCGATACCAGCCCTTATTGCGGAGCTTGAGGCGGGCACATGGCGCTCGATGGATGAAATCGCTGACTTCTTTCCGGCGGCGATTATCGACGGCATCCAGGTTCGAATTTCGATGAAAGATGGCTATCAGGTCGATCTCCTGGCCGACTGCGAGGCACAGATGATTTTCATCGAGTACGCAGGTACGAGGAGCGCGGCATGCGCCCGCAAGACAGGGAGCAACGTGGCATGACAATACGCCCAATACGCACAGACGAGGACTATCAATCGGCGCTGAAGCGGGCCAAGGCTCTGTTCGGCCAAAGCCGTCAGAACGACCTTGACGAACTCGAGGTGTTGCAAGCTCTGATCGAAAGATGGGAACGATCCGAGCACTTCATCGAAGCAGCTACCCCTGCTCAAGCGATCAAGTTCCGCATGGCGCAAGCTGGACTGTCTCAACGTGATCTGATGCCATACCTTGGCAGCAAATCGCGCGTGTCAGAGATTCTAAACGGCCAGCGGCAACCTACCGTCGATCAGATCCGAGCCCTGCATCAACATCTTGGCATTCCAATTGCGTCACTTGTCGGCGCCTCCAAGCATGAGCCCGCAGCTCGTCCGTCGAGTACATCAGTAGCGGCTGAGGGGGCGCTTCGCAAACTTGGCTTGATGAAAAAGAAAGAAAACCTCGCAGGCTTCTTGTCACGTTCAAAAGCTTCCGCTCCGGCTGTCGCGATGTTGCGCAAGACTAGAACCGAACGCACTAACGCAAAGACAGACATGGCCGCACTTGAGGCTTGGTGTGCAGCAGCATTAGTGCGCGCAGAAAAAATTACCATCAAGAAGGTAAAGATCAGTGATCCGATGAAGGCGGCGCGTCAACTGGCGGAGCTAAGTACCTTGCGAGACTGGCATGATCAAATCTTCGCCGCTTTACATCGTATGGGAATCATATTGGTTATCTTAGAACATCTTCCAGGTACATTCCTTGATGGAGCAGCGATGTGCCGAGGCGATGGTGTTCCGGTGATCGCGCTCACTTTACGTCACGACCGCTTGGACAATTTCTGGTTCACGCTGTTACACGAATTCGCACACGTGGTTTGCCATTTGGGTCCCGATCGACAGATAATCCTTGACGATTTGGATGTGACGAGTTCTGAGGTCATCGAGGCCGAAGCGGATGCGTTCGCACGCAACGCCCTTATTCCTCCCGCCATTTGGAAGCCGATTGACAAAGATAGCAGTACGGAGGAAGTGTTGGAGGCGGCAGAGAAGGCTGGCGTGCACCCAGCGATCGCGGCCGGTCGCTGGCGATTTGAGCACTCAGACTATCGCCGTTTCTCGAAGCTGATCGGTCGAGGCGACGTGAAGGCTGTTTTCATGTCCCTAACACGTCAGTAGTTTCCTCGCACATTCAGAGCAAAGATATTAACCCTTCAGCTCTCTAGGCGATAATGCGGACAAATCTTGGGTTGCTTGAAATGAGCAAGTCCGCCGCCCTAACCAACCGTTGCGACCATTTATTCGTCACCCACGACCTCTACGCAGCCCCTTTGCACGGTCGCTCGCGTTAATCCGTCGCCTGGCTCGGCCATATCTTCGACTCAGCGCCGGCGCTGAACCTTAAATCGCAAATGTGATCACACCATGTTACGTCACGGTATGTTCTGACCTGGCCTAGAATTTACTCCGCTGCTTCAGCGGCATGGCTTTTGAGCTCCGCAAACTTCGCTGCCATCGTTGGATTGCCCCTGGTCAACTTCTTGATCGTCACGTCCTGCGCCTTATCGTTCGCGAGGCGCAGGTTGCGGTCCGCGCCAATCAACGCATCCTTGGTCTTCTGCAGATGATCGATAGACTTGTCGATCTCGGCAATCGCAGTCTGGTAGTGCCTGGAGGCCAGATCGTAGTTCTTCGAGAACGCGGTCTTGAACGTCTCAAGCTGGTTTTCAAACTGGGTGATGTCAATATTCTGCGCCTTCACGAGCGCCAGCTCGGTCTTGTACTTGAGCGAGTTGATCGCCGCATTCCGCAGAAGCGTAATCATCGGCAGGAAGAACTGCGGCCGGATGACATACATTTTCGGATAGAGGTGGAAGACGTCGACGATGCCCGCATTGTAGAGTTCGTTGTCCGGCTCAAGCAATGAGACCAGGATGGCATACTCGCAGCCCTTCTCGTTCCGGTCCCGATCGAGCTCCTTGAGGAAGTCCTCGTTCTTGCTCTTCGTTGCGGTTCTGTCGCTTTCGTTCTTCATCTCGAACATGATCGAGATGATGTCGGTGCCGGCATCGTCCGAGTCCCGGAAGATGTAATCGCCCTTGCTGCCGGTCCGCGCATCGTTGTCTTTCTCAAAATACGCCCGCGGAAAGGCCATCGACCGCACCCGGTTGAACTCGGTCTCGCAGTGCTGTTCGAGGGTCTCGCCGACCATCTTGGTCGACAGGCGGGCTTTCATGTCCTTCAGGCGCTCGATTGCGTCGTCGCGATCCTTGATCTGCGTTTCGTACTTGTCCTTCAGCGACTGCTCGGAGAGCTGCTTTTCAAGCTGCACCTGCTTGATGCCGTTCTTCAGCTCGTCGCGCTCTTTCTCGATGATGCCGACCGCCTCGGTCACGGCGAGCTTCTTCTGAAGCTCAGCAGCCTCAAGCTTGGCCTTCAGCTCCTGAATTTCCTTTTCCTTGGCGGCGGTGATCTTGTGCTGCTCGGTGGCAAGGAGCGCTTCAGCAAGCTCCGAGGCTGCTTTCTTCTCGCGCTCAGCCTCGGCCAGCGCGTTTGCAAGCCTGTCACGCTCCTTCTCCACGGCGTTGAGCGCTTCGGTGACGGCAAGCTTCTGAGCAACCTCACTCCCCTCAAGCTTGGACTTCAACTCCAGGATCTCGGCGTCCTTGGCGGCCGCAGCCTTTTGCAGATCGTTGCTCACCTGGGCCTTGGCCAACTCCACAGCGCTCTGCTTATCACGCTCGGCTAAGTCCAGCCGTTCGTGGAGCTGCTCTGCAAAATCGGCGTCACGAACCTGCTTCAAAATATCCGCGTAACCGGACTCGTCGACCTTAAAGGCCTTGTCACAGTGGGGACAGATGATCTCGTGCATGGTTCCTGTCCGGATCGGGGCGGCTGCTGTTGTCATTCAAAACATGGGCTAACAGCTGGCAGAATCGCCATGCCGCTATGAGAACAAAATTAGAACAAGGAACTGTGGAGGGTCAATGCGGAAGCAGCGGATTTTCTCATTGTGACCTGAGAATCCCCCGGTTTTCCGATGAAAGCCCGTGGCTTCAGTCAAACTGGCCGGTGAAGGCTCCGAGGGCCCTTGGAAATGTGCGTGTGGTCTGTTGCGGCATGAATTCCGGCCCCATCACCCGACCCAGCCCGGCCAGGATAGGCTGACACCAAGGAAAGGATGCCGAGATTGGACCGCAAAACTCAGTCACACATTGCCGGACGCCGAACCCGACGTCTGGAAAGCGCTTTCCATGACTTCTTGGCGACTTGCCCCCGCCTCCGCTAGAAAAGCTTGGTCTTGCGCGGCACACAGAGGTGTTCGAACTTTTTGGTCGCCGGGACGACCACCAGGTAGCCCAGGGTCATCGACATCGGGGTCTTGTCGGCCCAGTTCTCACCAACGAATTTGTGGTCATGCTTGGCCGTGTAGACGATGGCGCCCTCGGCCTTCAGGGCTTTGAACATATCATCGAGCTCGTTGGCGAATGTCAGGCTGCTGGCGGCAGAGAGATCATCGAGCTCGCCTTTGTCGCGCACATAGTCGGCGAACGTGGCGGCGATTTCCTTGGTCTCGCGGTTGAGGTCAGGGCTTATATCGAACAAGGCCGCGTCGTTGCCCTGAGCGAACCGGGTGGCACTGCCTGGATTCGGGACATCGCCATGCTCACAGATTCGCTATCGTGCGGACTTCGTATCGCCGTCCAGAAACCAGCTCATGCCGACAGGTTTCTAGGGTGTCTACCTACTTTCGTAGCCCCGCGCGGCCCCCCATGTAACTCTTGAACTATCTAGCGTAAAGGTGCGGGGTAGCTCTAAGTGCGTCTGATTGTTGTTCTTTTTTTCTGAGACCCCCCTCCCCCCGGATCGCCGACGCGTACACCGTCTATATCGGCCAGACGAAAATCCCGCTGCAAGATGCATCGCGGTCCACCACAACGCCGTGCAGAGTGAAGGTATGGCGGAAGGCCACAAGCCCACGCTTGACGATTTGCAGTGCCTTTGTGCGAATTGCCACCGTGTGGCACATCGACTGCTGAAACTAGAGCTAGATCAGCAGGGTTCAGCAGCAAAGAAACGGACTAGAACAGTTCATGGGACTCTTCACTGAATGCAGCTACTGCACAGACGAATTGTAGTCTAGAGATGTTGCCGAGTGGATTGTAGCCATGACCATGCAAACTAGGAGGTTAACTAGCTACTCCCGTCTCTTGCTAGCTGCCCCTAGGCACGATCAATGGATGGACGCGAATTGCAGCGCGAAGCCCGTGTTCGTACAGTACGTTCTATCTGATCGGCCGCTTTGTCGATTTTGTCGTGTTCCCAGACGCGAACAATGGTCCAGCCGAGCTCGACAAGTCGGCGATCGGTGTCTCGGTCCCGAGCGATATTCGTTTCGATCTTCTCGGACCACCATTTAGCATTGTTCTTTGGCCAAGTACGGTGGATTGGACATCCGTGCCAGAAGCACCCATCAATAAAGACTGCTACGCGCGCCACGGGAAAGACGATATCGACGGAACGCCGCGTCATCTTCAGCAGACGCTGGTGCAACCGGAACCGCAATCCGCGCCTGTGGAGCTCCGACCGGATCGCTATTTCACGTGCGTTGTCGCGGCCCCGCGTTGAGGTCATTCGCTTGGTGGTAACCGGCAAGACCGGATCAACGGCTTGTGGGTTCGTCATTGCTTGGAGATATGATGTCGCAGATCGCGACGAAAGGCTTCCTCATAACGCAATTTGCTGCGCTCAAGCCGGGAGAGAAAGCCTGAGGTGGCTTTCCTAGAAAGCGGGACGATATCGCTGCCTAGAAATCGGGCCAAGTGCTCCACCGGCCGGGAAACGGGCCACTCGGACACCGCTGAACGTCCCCGCCGACCTTCAAAACCCCAGGCAGCCGGAGGCCAGCCTCGGTTCAACCGGACAGGCTCGTCATTACCGTCATCATAACTCTCCGCGACATTCAATCGTCGAGCGATCCATTGGGCGAACGGGACGCTTACGGCGTTACCGACCAAACGCCAGCGCCCGCGGGCAGATTTTGCTTCGTCATTATCTAGCTCCGTCCATCCGGCTTCAAAGCCTTGCAGGCGCTCAGCCGCTTCGATCGTTGGGACGGCGACTAAGCGGCGTTGCGGGAACCAAACCGCCGGCGGCGAAGGAATGTGAACGCCAGACCCACTCTTCAGAGGCGGTATTGAGTTTACCGCCCAGCCGAGACCAGTATTCCCTTCCGTCCAGTAAAATCCACAGGCGTGTGTTCCACGAGCGTTCGGCACGGGATTGCCAGCATCTTCACCGAGGAGAGCGGCCCGGGGATCGATCTGGCGGGATGCCAGAATCACAACTCTGCGCCTCCGCTGCGGCAGACCGAAGGCTCGTGCATCGACCGTGCGGTAAGCCCAAGCAAAACCCATGTCTTCAAGCTTGGAAACGATCCTTTCAATCGCGCGTCCTCGCTCCAGACTCAGCATGAAGGGGACGTTCTCAAGTACGAGCCATTGCGGACGCGAGTTTTTGAGAAGCCTAAGCAGTTCATCGATCAAACCAGAGTTCGGCCCTTGAATACCGCGCCGGCGCCCGGCCTGGCTCAGATCTTGGCAAGGGAAGCCGGCAGTGACTATCCCGCATTCCGGGAGCGACTTAAGTTCTCTTACGTCCTCGGACAGCGGCACGGTAGCGAAGCGACGTCCAAGGACTGCGCGCGCACGAGCATCAGCCTCGCAAAGCAGAACGCTTTCATGCCCTTCGTTTCGGAAGCCCTGCTCTATTCCACCGATTCCAGCGAAGATGCCCACTACAGAATGCTTGGTATGCTCTTTAGCGGACTGAGCTTCGTTCGGCTCACGTCGTGTTAACCTTGCCCCCTTCACGTTGGCGTCGAAGGGTGTTCGTTTAAGCAATCTGATATTCCTTGACGTGGTTGAGTCGCGTTGGCGCTCGAAGGAATAGCACACGCAATGAATCTGCTCGAGAGAAATCGGAAACGACCGGCTGCATCGGCGCCTCCAGCCCTTGGCCTGTCCCTGCCAACGGCAAGCTCCACCGGCATCGAACTCGACTTTTGTACCATTCGAAATCGGGTTGCCCATCGCGTATGCGGTTGCTAGCGTCCGTATCCACAGCCATAAGCAGAATGATTCCAGCGCTAAGAGCGCGTTCTCGTGGGGAGGAGATTTGTCGGCTACGCAGGTTTCGAGCGGGGCACTGTCCGCCGCCGAGTGGGAGCGCCGTCTCGTAATTCACTATTTGAGGTCGGACGGACCATCCGGCGGAGCGCCCCTTTCCTTTCTTGATGCCACTCCCGCCGAGATTGCAACGGCTTCAAAAATCGATGGAATCGGGGACCTTGAGGCACAAGAAGCCTTCGTCACGCATTTCGGCCGTTCAAGCATTGAGGGCTGGTTATCTGGGGATTATAGGCCGCCCGCACATGACGCAGATGATCCGACCTATTTTCGGTTTCTGGTTCTGAGCTGTCTAGTATCGGCCACCGATACTGGCGCTGGCAGCACTCAGAATTTCCGCATTCGACTTGGCGAGCTGTTGGGCGCTGACGGTCCATTCAACTCCGTTGATGGAGTGAATAAGCTGTGGAGGTCGCTGGCTCGGTGGTGCGACCGAAAAAGAGCTGCCGGGGAACCGTTCCGTCGTATCGTTTTGCCTCACCCTGGCCACGCAACGCTGATCGGACATGCGGTGCGAATCGCGTTCCCGTCTTGGCGCGATCGCAGCGCCCTCACCCAGGTTCTGCGCAGGATTTCACCTGCTACGCGCCGCGCGCCCGAACGGCTTGTTCAGGAGCTCGCACGGTCTAACCACTCTCACCTACTTCCGAACGCGGTAGCAACCGCCCTCGCTGATTTCACCGCGAGTGTTCGCGCTCGCCGGCGTATGCTCTTGGGTCACAGATTTTGGCGCCTAGTCCAGAGCATTGAGGCCCGTCTCGCCGAGCAAGAAGACGAGCCCCGAAATCAGCGCTGGCGCTTGGACGTGCGATTCGGTGGCTATGAACAGGACGAAATCACCCTTGCACTTTTTCGGGGACGGGCAGCGCTCGACGAAGAGGCTGTTTGGGAGGGTTCCGTCCAGCAGTTGGCAGCCTCCCGTGCGTTAACTCTACCTGCTGAACTAGCCGATGCGCTCCGGCAGGGAGTGTTAATGCTCAGTGAAGGACCCGGCGCTACCTGGTCGATGGAAGACAGCGATCTACCCGTGGATCGTGCCATAGTGGTACTTGCGCGAGCCGGAAGCTTGGCGGTCAGTTGGCCCTTGGAGACAAAGTGGCGCTCCCTTGAGGGAGGATGGCTTGTATCAGGGAAGCTCGATCCGCACTCTGTGACGGGGCTTCGACGACGCCTTGGGCTCGCTCCGGCCACTGGATGCCCGCTTGTTGATCTCTCCTTTGCTGATGGAGTGAAGACCGGCCACTCGACCTGGCTTGGGCGCTCCGCCTTTCGTTTGATCGTGTAGGAAGTCGTGAGCCGCACGCCATTAGCGTGCGGGCTGCGGCGATCTCAGCGACGCAGCTAATCATCCAGCGCGCGGCTCTCGAAATGGACATCGGGCCAGAGGAGTTCGAGGCGCTTGAGCCACGGCTCAGGAATGGGCTTCCGATGCTACAGATTGCCGATTTTTTGGTAAACGGAGCTGGGTTCTCGAGGCGCCTTGCGGCCTCCGACGGAGGAAGCCGTCGCCCCTTGGTTAGTCGGCTAATCGATTCTTTGGTGAATGATCGCAACGATAGGCTTGTTAAAGCATTCTTCGAAGGGGATCATCCGGGGGCTTGCGCCAGAGCGTGCTACCGCTGCCTGCAGCGGTACAACAACCGTGGTTACCATGGGCTCCTTGACTGGCGCCTGGGCATCGGCTTCCTCCGCGGAATGCTGGACCCCACCTACAAGGCAGGACTAGACGGTCGTTTTGAGGCCTATCCCGAGCTCGCCGATTGGCCGCGGTTGGCCGCGGAAGCTGCCGAAGAGGTTCGTCGCCTGAACCCGAACAATCGCCGTGTGATACATTGCGGGCCTTTGAAGCTGCCCGTCCTAACTCAACCCTTTGCGGGGGGCACAGAAGGCTTCGTCCTCGTGCATCCCTTCTGGAGACTTGACAGCACTTCTATTGCAAAGAGCCCCTTAAGTGAAACGATCAACGCAGTACCTGCAGATAACGTGTATTTCGTCGATACTTTCGATGTTGCGCGCCGGCCAGTTAAGGCGATCGAGCACGCGCGCAACCGAACTCCAGACCTCCCGTGACTGATCACCAAAGGAGATTGAGGGTGGAACAGTACGAGCTGCGCACAACGGGCTACGGGATTCATGGACCCATAGATTGGCCAATCTCGTACCGCTCCACATCCGCAAGAATCCATCTGCCAGCAACTACGATTTCGAGACGAAGAAGAACGTATATTTCACAGGTAAAGGCAAGGCTTCTCCGTTCATCTTAACCAATGAGGCCCGAGCTCAGGCTACTTGGAAGCCTGAATTTCTTGGAGAGCCGACCGCTTTTTAAGAGGAACAAGATGACCGAAGACCTCAGTGCACCACCCCCGCTTCCTGACGTCGGCGATGCGAGCAAGCTGGAAGCGCCCCAATGGTACTATTTCGCAAACGGCAGCCGGCAGGGCCCAACCGACCCCGCAACCATCAAGGCGTTGCTGGATAACAAGCAGATCGAGCCTGACTGCCAGGTCTGGCGCAAGGGCATGCCCGAATGGAAGAGCCTGCGCGAGAGCGACCTCGCCGAGCTCGTAGCCGCGGATCCACCGCCGATTTCGGCGCAGCAAATTGGCAACGGCTACGTCTGGACGCTCGCGCTCTTGCCGCTCATATTCGGTGTGATCGACGCAGCAATCAGCGCGAGCAATCAGGAAGCTGCCGCTCGCTCCCTGATGCTGGGGTTTCCGTACCACCCAAGCAGAGGACTACCAGTTCAGATACCCATCATCATCAATGGTTTTCTCGGTTGGCTGGATGATCGCAGGTTAAAGCAGGCAGGATATGGCTCACGGCTCACCCGCGTTACAGCCGTGCTGTTTACGCCCGTCTACCTGTTCCTGAGGGCCAAACGGTTGAAGCAACGTCCTTACTACGCACTCGCCTGGATCGTCAGTTTGATCGTCGGATTCGTGGTGTACGCCTCAGTGGAAGAGTGATCCCTCGTCTCTTTCCTCGTTGCGCGCCCGGTGGGCCAAGCGTCTACCGGGCATGACGCTCCTGGGGCTTGATCTTGGGTTGTGCAATAACGATTTCGATCGGCTTTCCCTCAGATCATCAAGAGCCATCAATGGGCCAGAAATCGGAACCGCCCGAATTCGACCAGGTCTATGTTCTCAGACTAGATGGCGACGGGACTGCCTGCGGCGCTCGGTTCGCAGTCCTGAGGGACAGCATCGTCTCCGCGGCTATGGACGTGGGCTGCCGGATCCTGATCCGACAGCCCCCCGAGGTGAGTGCGCTGGCCAGAAAACTGCCGCTGGGCTACGTGCTCGGTACTGGCAAGGTAGTCAAGTTATTGATCCCGAGAATTGGATCCAGTCTTTACCGTCAGGTTTTGGAAGCCGCGCGGATTGCTAGAATTCACGAAGAAGCTCGAATCGCGGCGGCCATTTCGATGACTGTGCATTAAGTTTTTTTTCGACCGACAATTGGCAGAAAATCTGATTTGGTAGCGCCCCAACAGCTACAACCGATTGCTAATGCTGTGACAAGTATTAGCAAGAGGCGTCAGAGCGATCACAACGGGTCCGATCGTTCATAGCTCGCTAAAATGCGAGTCATCCGCTCCTTGGCAATGCCCGCAGAGTGCCCACAAGCTGCGCGCCTTACGGCGTGGACTAATATCGCATCGGTTACACTGCCCGCTCTTAGCATCGGAGCGGGCTCTCTTTTGTTGTCGTCCCTGATCTCAAAGCGCCATCGCCCGCACTGAAAACGCCACAATCCGCCTTTTAGCCTAGCCCGCCGATCGAAGGCGGAGCTCCAAGGACCGGCGATTCTGACGTGGGAATTCACGAACGAGTTTACCGTCGACCAACCCGCCACCTTTTCCTTCCGCATCGATTGCTCGTGCTTCGCGAGCCGTCATGCCTTGCTCGACTACAAGCGGGTTGCTGTCGTAAGACCCCCATTGCTTATGAAATGGTGCAACACCCAAGCGGCGGCAGTCGGCGATAACATCGCGAACCCAATGCGGCCTCAATGAACGGGCACCCGCACCGCTCTCGCCTCCGGATATCAGCCAATCCGGCAAAAGTCCGTTCTGCGGCAAGCGCAGGGGCCCAAGAGCGGGCTCGTAGGATATGAAGCGCACGACCGCGGGCACTCGCTTTAAGCGCTTCCACCGGAAATCAAACCGAACCTGGTCTTCGGCCGTGGTTCCGAGCCACACGTTCGAATACCCGTCGCGCCAATCGGGAGGGAGCCTCTTTTCTATATTCTCCGGTCTTTTCGTAAGCACCAGCCAATCCAATGCTGCGCATTCGCGGATTAAGGCGAACAAGTCCCTGCGCCACGAAGAATCAACCTGGTTGTCAAAGACGTCGGCGAGCGACGCGCAAAATACCCGAGGTCGGTGGCCATTTTCCTTTCTAGATGTGCTGGCTTGCGCGTTCCATTGGACAGGCTTTTTCCAATTCTGTTCTGACGTTCTTTTGCGCTCGCCGTGAGCGCCCCATTGCACCTTTTTATAACGATGATCCATCATTGCCTCGGCATAACAATGATCACAGCCTGTCGACACTTTTTGGCAGCCAATCCACGGATTGAACGTATGGTCGCACCATTCTATTTTTGAGTTTTCACCCATCACGAATCTCCAAAGGGTTCAGAGCATCGCTCTGCCCGAAACAACGGTTTCGGTGGAATCCTTTACAAGTTCGATCCAGCGCCGTTGGAGATTCCAAACCTAATCGGACGACGTTTCCTCGGAGGACCTTCCCCACTCCGAGCCGCTAACTAGCTCGGTAGCGCGGCCAAGCGCTCGGTGCTCGCGGCAACGCGCCAAAAAGAAAACGGGCCCCACTGAAATGTGGAGCCCGCGCCTTCCCATTCTAAACATTCTTTAGCAACGGCCCATCCGACAAGACGGTTCACGCTATCTCCGCTTCCGCCTCCATATCCTCAACGTGCGCCGCCAGGTTTGAGAGTTCTTCGTCGAACTCTGTGATGTGCCGAAGCACCACCCGCAGGTCTTCTCGCAGGTCCGCCAGCTTTCGGGCGAGGCCGGCGCATTCCCACAGCCTTGCCGTTAATTCGGATAACCTTTCTGCCGAGCTCGTCCGCAAGAAAAATGGCAAGTCGTCCTTTATCTTTCGCGCCTCGAACCTCAAACTTCCGCTCTCTGCAATCACATCGAACAATTCTTCGATCTCATCGGGCAGCAGCGGACTTCTCTCGCAAGCTGCGATAGCTTGAGTAAGCTCCTGAATCAGCTGCGGAGTGCATTTCTTGGCATTTTCTTGTCGCTCGGGCTCGGTATGCCTGTTCAGTCCGGCGAGGATACCATCGTAGCTCATCATCATTTCTCCATTGTTTGCCGCGGCCGTACCGGCAGAGGCCACAACGGGCATTTACAAGATCGCAGAACTCTCTCGGGCTAGCCTAGCGATCCAGATACAAGCCCCACGTCACAATGAGCCCACTGCTCTCGTCCGGTCTTCTTTCTCACGCGGTCATGTTAATTCGTTGCCTGTTAGATAAGCCGCTCCCGGCTCAAGTGCCGCTCAGGCACGCCCGAGGTGCGCAAATCTGACGGCGACACTGATATCGACAAACGAACCATTAGCCGTCGAGGCCACGCATCACACACCAGCGGCGCGGCCCTTCCTGGCTAACAAGGGGCCGAATCTACGAGCGTCGAAAGTGGATCGAGGCGTCGCATTGCGCATCGCTGCAGCAAATTAGGCTGGTGTTTATCGCCATGCTTACAGTTTACATTATACACTGCACCTCGACGGAACCCGGGCGTCGCTCTTGAGGGAAGTTGTATAGGCGAGGTCATCGATTTTCAGTCGCGGACAAGTCCGCCACTCCCTTCCTGTCCGCGACTGGTTTTTGCTGGCAGTCGCGATCTGAAAGCAGGGCTAAGCTATGCCATGTCTCGAATTACCTATGTCGCGGACTGAATCGATAAAGCTTTGTTTGCCGGCTTAGTAGGAATCGCTCCTTCAACGCACTTTCAGCGCTGGAAGAGATGGGTCGTCGCCATGCCGAATAATCCGGCCGAGGAAGCCCTGACGATCCAACAGGATTGCGAGTTCCGCTTGATGGTGCACCGCTAGCTCGTCGTTATCGGTATCCGCGTTACCGCGCTCATCGGTGCATGGCCTCCGGTTCTCGAAACGAGCCTTGAACGTGTAGGTGGCGGTCCAGACCAGGTCTCTAACTTTGGTTCTTTGGGGGTTTACGAAAACGGGTCTTCGCGTATCCTCGTTCGCCGCGTAGTGCTTGCGGAAAGCAGCCTCAATTAGTCCTCTTCCGCCGCCTTGAGCAAGAAGGTAGAGGTGCGGGCGCCATTTCGGTGCCCGATCATCATCGAAATGCAACAAGTTGTAGTCAAGGCCGCCTAGAATGATCGCTTGGCTGATTTGGCTGCGTGCAATCTGGTTACGCAAGCGATCCTTCAGCAGCTTCCAATTGAACTGGTGAATGTGTCCAATGTCGAAGAGGTCTGGAGGCACGATGCTCACCGTGAACCAGTAGTCAGGGTCGCGCGACATGTACGCCGCCAACGTCGACCCCCACCAGCGCCGGAAGGCGCGAAGACAGACCGGACAACCGGCTGAACGACACCTGAAAAAACCACACCCAGTAAGACGCTCGGCCAGAGCGCGGCCGGGCTCTCCAAAATCGGGAAGAGCTCTCACTAGCCTGCGACGCCGGACGTGAGCTTCACTCATCGTCTCGAACCTTTTCAGATGTTTTGCAGGATCGTAGTCTTCGTTGATATCGAGAGAGTAGAAGTTGAATTTCATTGGGGCTTCCATAGATGCCATGCCCATAGTCACAGTTGCGCAGCGCGATCGACGCACGTGCGGGGCACTGTCGGCAGGGACCTGAGTTTTGTGCGAACCGAAACACTAATTAGATCAGTCGCTTTCGTCCTCGTGCAGTTCGATTACCTCCTGGACGTCAATGGTCGGCGCACCGCCAACTTTTATTCGCGCGTATCCAAAAATCCCGACCTCAGATCCGTCGGCGAGGCCAGCGATTTTTGCGCGAAGCGCCTGGGGGATGTCGAACGCGACCTGTGTATCTGGTTCGGCGTCTATTCCAGACCGATTGCGAGATCTCATGTCCCGCGGAGTTGCCTGTCCCTCCTCCTCTCCACTGTCTCCACGCGACACCGCCGGTTTTCTGAGCGGCTGCCTTTGTGCAGCAGCTGCAACTGACTGCTCGGCATTTCCGCAGGATGCTTCGGATCGTTCGAGATCGTGATGCGTGGATGATGGCTGGCTCCGGACGGCCGGGTTGGTTTCGGCGACTACACTCGACGCCGGCGAAGGAGGTGGATCAGACCGCGGTTCATCCGATGGTTCTGGGACTTTGTTCATCAGCCTAGTGAGGGTATGAACTTGTGCGACAAAGTCTTCACCCGAGGCGGCGACCTCAAGCAGAAGGGTTTGGTTGTCCTCCTGTTTATAGTTGCGGATCGCTTTTTGAACGCCTGGAAGGATCTTTGCGATCTTACACGACCTCGCAATCTGGTCCGGTGAAACACCCAGCTCTCGGGCCGTTTTGGCATAGAATTTTTCCTTCGGTTGGCGACCACCGCGAGGTGCCGCATTTTGCGGCACCTTCAGCGCAATGTATTGAACCGTCGCGTAATCGCTTAAGGCACGGTCCAAAGCAGTGAGCCGCAGCCGCCGGTGACAGTTGCTTATCGCCTCGCACGCTTTGGCTTCCTCTTCGGTCGTCACATCCAACACGGATACCGACACATCTGCTTGGCCGAGCTCCTTCAAAGCCGCAAGCCTGTTGAGCCCATCCACGAGCATGTAGCCACCATCCAACGTCCGACGAACCAAAATGGGCGTTGTCTGCCTGATTTCTCGAATGGAGGTTTTCAACTGCGCGACGAGCTTGGGGTCCTCGGGTATGAGGCGTTCGCCGATCGTGATGTCGGCGATCGCTAACTTGATCACCGTTCCTGCGCGTGCGGTCTGCTTGAGGGTCAGCAGAGGCCGCTTGACCGCATCATCTTTCTTCAGAACGAGAAAGCCTTCAGCCACGATTTTCTCCCAAGCTGTCGCGGCCGGAATTGCGCTCGATGCTTTGGATGAATGCATCAAGGGATTTTGCGGAGATCAGGGTTCGGCGACCGATCTTGAGAATGGCCAGGTCACCTTGACCAATCAGTGCGTAGATGGTCGTGCGTCCAATGCTCAAGAGGCTGCACGCTTCTTGGATGCTATAAGCAAGCTTCATAGTGTTAGTCCCGACAGAGATGTGCGCGGAACTAAATCACTCGAAAGGTCGTGCCCTCAACGCCCGATACGGCTCAACTGGGCTCACGAGGCGACTTGAAGTTCGACTGCTCGTCTTGCATCTCGCTCAGCGCCCGTTTGATCGTGGCCGGCGAGCATCTGTCCGCGCCCTCGTATCCATTGTTGGCGAGCCATTCCCGAATTCGCCGGTCGCGGAGTTTGGCTGCCAGCGATCGTGGCGGATAGCCGCCCCAAAGCGCGTAACATGCTTTCTTTACACCATCGCGTTGCTTGGGTCTGTTGGACGGAAACAGGAGCTGTTCCCTAACCCAGGCATCAAAGGTGGCCCGCGGTACAAGCGCATACTGCAGCTGCGCATAGAAACGCGCGCCATCGGCGCCGCGCACGCCATAGTTACCTTTTTCGAGGAAATCGCTGGCGAGCCGGTCTGTTGGCGTCCACGGCAGCCAGTCCTCTGGAATCAATGGCAACAGCTTGCCATCCCCAGCAGGGTCTCTGACAAACGCGGCCAGGTGCCCCTCTTCCAGTTGCAGTCGAAGAAACAGAGCCGCTTTTTGAAAATTGTGCCAGGCCTCAGCGGTGTCCTCGGTTAGCCAAGTTCTGACCGAAGAGCGACGCTCACTGCGCACAACATCGTCATTCGGCGCGGCTTGACCATCCAGCAAGGCTCCAAGCTCGTTGGCAGCCCGCCAATGTCCCGTCAAAGGTGGTTCGTGGCTAACGATGATGCTCTCAAGTTCAAGCAGTGCGTCGGCCAAAGTTATTAGCTCGTCAACCACACGATCCTCCTTCGGAGGAGTCTCGAAAACTCGACCGGATGCCGCAATGATGGAGAATTCCGTGGTGTCTATCGGCTAATTGACTTGAAGAAAAGTTGAAGAAGGCGGTCAAAGACAGCCTTTTACAAGCTCTAAGTTGTTGATTTAGTTGGCGCTCCCTAGGGGAATCGAACCCCTGTTTCAGCCTTGAGAGGGCCGCGTCCTAACCGCTAGACGAAGGGAGCGTGAGGGGTACGACATAGCCGCGAATTCCGCCGGCGGCAAGGTGAGATTCACGGGTTTCAAACGGCTTCGGCAACGCCGTCCTGGCGAAAACCCGGGGCCCAAAGGCAAATCGGAGCTGACGGGATTCGTTAACTGAACCCTGCGGCTTTGGGTGCCGAGTTGCGCTTCGCTTGTCCGGGACCACAGCGGAGTTATGCGTCGCGACTGCGGCCCACCTCACGGCTCATTGGCAAATTTCAGCTTCCCGGCCGGCTTCAAGGTGTGGGCATCGAAGGTGCGGATCTCGATGATCCCGCCGACATCCAGCGTGACCACGAGGCGGTCGCCGGCGACGCCGGTCGAGACGATCCTGGCGCCCTTGGGCAGGGTGGCGGTGACGTCGCTGGCCGCTTCGACCGCCCTTCCCTCGGACTTGAAAAGGCGGTAGCCCACCGCGATCACCACGGCGCAGATCGCCAGCGCCGTGGTCAACCCCGCGATCAGCATCATCCGCCGCACCCGCGCGAACAACGCGGCCTGCTCGGGGGTCGGCTCGGGAACAGCGGTATCAGACGTCGTCATGGAAAGCTCTGGGTCAGCGCAAAGGTTGGAGGTCGTGGTCGCCGGCGATGAGGGCTCGGCGCGGCTCGACCGCGTGCTGGCGGCGCGCCTGCCGGAGCTGTCGCGATCGAGGCTGAAAGCCCTGATCCTGGCGGGCGCAGTGCACCTGAAGGCCTCCGCGGTCCGCGACCCCGCTTATCACGTCGCATCCGGCGATACGATCATAATCGACGTGCCGGAGGCGGTGCCTGCGGAGCCCAAGGGGGAGGACATCGCCCTCGATATCGTGTTCGAGGACGACGACATCGTCGTCCTCAACAAGCCCAAGGGGCTGGTGGTGCACCCCGCGGCCGGCCACGAGACCGGCACCCTTGTGAACGCGCTGATCGCCCATTGCGGCGCCTCGCTGTCGGGCATCGGCGGGGTGCGCCGGCCCGGCATCGTGCACCGGCTCGACAAGGACACGACGGGGCTGATGGTGGTCGCCAAGAACGACCTTGCCCATGCCTCACTGACCGCCCAATTCGCCGATCACGGCCGCACCGGCGCGATGCGCCGCGGCTACATGGCCTTCGCCTGGGGCGTTCCGAACCGGCACCGCGGCACCGTCGATGCGCCGATCGACCGCCATCCGCACGCGCGCGAGAAGATGGCGGTGCGCCAAGGCGGCCGCGAGGCGGTGACGCACTGGGAGATTCTTGAGAGCTTCAATGGACGCGACGGCAAGGGCGTCGCCGCCCTGCTCGCCTGCGAGCTCGAGACCGGCCGCACCCATCAGATCCGCGTCCACCTTGCCCATATCGGCCACCCGCTGATGGGCGATGCCGTCTATGGCCCGCATTTCAAGACCAAAGCCAACCAGCTCGGCCCCGAGTCGCAAGCCGCGTTGGCGGCGCTTGGGCGACAGGCCTTACATGCTTACCTGCTGGTATTGGAGCACCCGAGGACAGGAGAACTTCTGCACTGGGAAGCGCCTCTGCCGGAGGATTTGCTTCTCCTTCAAAGCGCCCTCAAAGCGGCGCTATGACGCAGGCCGCTTCAGAAAGTCTTTACATTACAAAAAGTTATAGCTGCCACACGGGGACGTGACGTCAGCAATCCTTCCCTTTCCGCCCCCCGATGGGGTATATTGCCCCTGCGTTGAAATGATCAACGCGGAACATCGCAGCTACGGCCGGCTTTAACACAGCGGTCGTCTGCCTGGCCCGCCGCTATCGGGGGCCTGAACCTTTGGAGGGCGCACTATGGCCCGTACCGCTGCTTTGCCGGTCCTCAATGGAGAATCCGGCCTTTCTCGCTACCTCGCCGAGATCCGCAAGTTTCCGATGCTGGAACCCCAGCAGGAATACATGCTCGCCAAGCGTTGGCGCGAGCATGACGATCGCGACGCGGCACACCAACTCGTCACCAGCCACCTCCGCCTCGTGGCCAAGATCGCCATGGGCTATCGCGGCTATGGCCTGCCGATCTCCGAGGTCGTCTCGGAAGGCAATGTCGGCCTGATGCAGGCGGTGAAGCGTTTCGAACCCGAGAAGGGGTTCCGTCTCGCCACCTACGCCATGTGGTGGATCAAGGCGTCGATTCAAGAGTACATCCTGCGTTCCTGGTCGCTCGTGAAGATGGGCACTACCGCGAACCAGAAGAAGCTGTTCTTCAACCTGCGCAAGGCGAAGAGCAAGATCAACGCGCTGGACGAAGGCGATCTCCGCCCCGACCAGGTGCAGATGATCGCCAAGCGCCTCGGCGTCACCGATCAGGACGTGATCGACATGAACCGCCGCCTCGGTGGCGACGCGTCGCTCAACGCGCCGATCCGCGACGACGGCGAAGCCGGCGAATGGCAGGACTGGCTGGTCGACAACACGCCCAACCAGGAAGCCATGATGGCGGAGCACGAGGAGTATGATCATCGCCGTGACGCGCTGAACGGCGCCATGGGCGTGCTCAACCCGCGCGAACGCCGCATCTTCGAGGCCCGCCGCCTCGCCGATGAGCCGATGACGCTGGAGGACCTCGCCGCCGAGTTCGGCGTGTCGCGCGAACGCGTCCGCCAGATCGAGGTCCGCGCCTTCGAGAAGGTGCAGTCCGCGGTCAAGGGCACGATCGCGAAGCAGGAACAGGCTGCGCTGGAAGCCGCGCACTGAACGACGGCCCAGCGCCAGAGATTGGCGGATCGAAAGAGACGAAAAGCCGGCGGCAACGCCGGCTTTTTTGTTTTGGACTTGAGAGGATCAATGCTCCATGCTCGCTGCAGGAGACGTATGCGCCCAGATGTTGCTTACCTTGAGCGCACCGCCGACGCCGTACTAACTCACTCTCCCCATTCCCTTGCCAGCGTCGCGAGCGTGCAGCCTTCGCAATAGCGCGCGTCCTTGTAGTCGATCCAGTTGTGCGCATAGACGCGACCAGCCGGGATGTCGTAGCGCGCGCGCAGCACCTTGACGAGGATCTTCCAGGCCGCGACCTGTGCTTCGGTCGGGGCCGCCGTCACGTCGGGATAGTTGCCGGCGAACTCGACGCCGATCGAATTGTCGCGCACGACCTGACGATAGGTCGGCCTGTTGTCGATGTATTTGTTGTCGTTGCGGTTGGCGCCGTCGCCATGGGTCGGCACCAGGTTTTCGGCGACCGCCCAATAGACCGTGCCGTCGGTCTCGACCCAGATCGTGACGCCGCGCCGCGTCGGGTTCTTCGCCTGCGCTTGCGCGCCGCCGCGCGCCGAGCCCGCTGGTCCCTCGGTCTGGTGCACGATGATGTTGCGCCAGGCTCTTGCGTTGCGGACGTCGCCCCATGGCGCCAGCCAGACGATCTTCAAGCCGGGGATGTCGGGCGTGCCGGAGGCGCGCGCGAGTTTTGCGAGCTCGGCGTCGGCTGCAACGGCTGGTGCGGTCAAGAAGAGTGCGGCGAGGAGGAACGCGAGCAGGCGGGACATCATCATGCGGGTCCAATGACGGACCCCAATCGTAGCAGGCTTTACGCGAATGTGCGCTTGCCCTCGGCCAGCCTGATCGGCTCCGGCGCGAGCGGCGGAGCGGGATCATAGACCGCAAAATCGTTCTTGCCGTCCTTCTTGGCGGCATAGAGGGCGTGGTCGGCGTTGGCCATCAGTCGGTCCGGGAATTCTCCGATGCCGCGATCCCACTGCGCGACCCCGATCGAGATCGCGATCGGAATGTCGCTGCCGGTGCAACCGGCGGCATCCCGACGGCAGACCTCGAGCACGCGGCGGGCGATCGCGGCAGCCTCGCGCAACGACGAGGACGGCAGCACGACGCAGAACTCGTCGCCGCCGGTGCGGGCGAGCATGTCGCCGGGCCGGAGGCGCGTCTGCGCCATCAAGGTGAAGTGCTTGAGGCAGGCATCGCCGGCGGCATGGCCATGGGTGTCGTTGATGGTCTTGAAGCCGTCGAGGTCGATCACCAGCAGCGAGAACGGCTCACCGCTGCGCGCTGATCGGGCGCATTCCTCGGACAGGCGCTGCAGCAGATGGCGCCGGTTGGCAACGCCGGTGAGATCGTCGAGCAGCGCAAGGTCGGCGACCTCGCCCCGCAGCCGGTCCATCGCCATCAGCAGGAAACCGAAATTGAGCGTCATCGACAGGAACAGCAGCCCCAGCACCATGACGGCATGGTTCTGACCGCCCGCGACCGCCGAGAAATCATGGCCGAGCAGGTTGCCCAGGACGCGCGTGCAGAACGTCGCGACCATGGCGGTGATGACGATGCCGGACAGCCGGGCTCCCGGGCTAACTCGGCCTTCCGGTGGCGACAGCAACAGACCCAGCGAGCGCAACAGCGGCAAACACTGCCCGAGCGTGTAGCAGAGCATCCGCAGCGGCATGTGATCGAAACCGAACTTGAAGAAAGCGGCGCCGCAGAGGCTCAAGACGCCGGTCGCGAGCATAAATCGCCAGGACACTGGCCGACCATAGAAGCGTTGGATGCCCATTGCGGCGAAGCAGCTCGCCGCGATGATGCCGGCGCCGCCGATCAGAAGCGGCATAGGGGACATGGCCAAGAGGCCAATCAGGGCGACCATCGCGCCGGCCGCACCGACGAAGGCCGATGCCATCCAGAACCGCGCAGCCGCGAATTTCGGATAGGAGCGCGTCACGTAGGCCCAGATCAGGCCGAGCGCGAGGAAGTTGACGATGAAGACCGTCCAGAGTGTCGGTACGTTCAGCATGGCGAGCGCAGCGCGCGCAGCGTCGCGTCCCCCATTCCTGGCAGCCGTTCGTCCATGACCCGCCCCCGTTTTCTTGCGGGGAAGAATGCGCGGGTTGCACTTAACGGAGTCTCACTGGAATCCTTCAAAGCGCGCCTTTGGTTTTGGATTCATGAACGGCGCAGTCGCGTTCTCGGATCGTTAGGCATTTCGCTGCCGTCGCGGCGCGACACGCTTGATGCGGATTCGCGCGGCAAAATCACCCGAAAATGCATCTGAGCTGTGGATAACGCGATGACGGAGATATGACAGCGCGGGGCAGCCGGCTCCGAATCTGCTGAGTTTGTGGTCGAGGATGTTGCGAGGCTGGCCCTCCGCCGAGCATGCCTCGAGTCGCGTTCCACCATTAACCCTTAAGAGGATACTATGGCTAAGAAAGCGAAGAAGGCGGCGAAGAAGAAGGCGAAAAAGGCCAAGAAGGCGAAGAAGAAGTAACGAGGCTTCTGTTCTTTGCCCGGGTGGGGTTCTCGCTCCGCCCGGGCTTCGGGTGGCATCGATCGGGTTTGAAGATGGCGGGCGGCGGGCCCGCTTTTTTATTGCCTCACTCCGCTCTCTCGCTCCCTCTTCCCACGCTTGCGGGAGAGGCGAAGAGACGCCTACCGCTCGGCAAACGCCAGCTTGGCGCCGAGCGCGGCGAAGCCGGCGGCAAAGCTGCGCCGCAGCCAGGCCATGACGCGGGGACGGGAGATGACGCGCTCGCGCACCGCAGCGGCGAGGAAGCCGTAGAGGACGAACACCGCAAAGGTCATCGCCATGAAGGCGCCGCTCAATTCCAGCATGCGCGCCAGCACATGGGCCTCCTCCGCCGCGATGAACTGCGGCAGGAAGGCGAGGAAGAAGATCGACAGCTTTGGATTGAGGATATTGATCAGAAAGCCGGTGACAATGACGCGGCCACTCGATCGCTCCTTGATCTCGCCGCTAACCGCGAGCGTCCCCGCCTCGCGCAGCGCCTGCCAGGACATGTAGAGCAGATAGGCGACCCCGCACCATTTCAGCGCGGCGAAGGCAAGCGCGCTGGTGTGGAGCACGGCCGCAAGGCCGAGCATCGCCGCCACCATGTGCGGCACGATTCCGAGCGTGCAGCCGAAGGCGGCGGCTATGCTGGCCTGCGAGCCGCGGGTCAGCGCCGCGGCCAGCGTGTAAAGCACGCCGGTGCCGGGCGAAGCGATGACGATCAGCGAGGTGAGCAGGAAGGACAAGGTCATTGGCTGACCTTATCACCACTGGCTCGCGGCGAGAAAGCGAGCTCTCTGGCGAGCCGTCAGGACAGCTGAGCGATCTCGGCCTCGCGCAGCACGTCGAGCGGCGCCCAGGGCTTGGCCCAGAACTTGGCGCCGTCGGGCAAGGGCTGCTTCAAGGGGCGGCCGGAAGTGACGACGACATCGAGCTTCGGATTGCGGTGCTTGGCCACGTGCGCGAGCTCGACGCCGTTCATGCGGCCGGCAAGCTGGATGTCGGTCAGCATCAGACAGAGCGAGCCGGCGCTCGTGTCGAGGACGCGCTCCGCCGCCTCGGCGCTCTCGCACTGGATGACTTGGTAGCCGCTCTCTTCCAGGAGGACGCAAAGCATCTCCCGCTGCATGGCGTCGTCCTCAACGATCAGCGCTGTCGCGCGAAATGGCGTCGCTTGTCCCATCGGCAGCTCCCAATGCATGCCTCCATAACACATGTTAAAAACCCGAAGCCGGCAACGGTTCGGTTTCATTTCAAAAAAAGTGATTGATGGTTCCGCCGATTGGACTCGACGGGGAAAGCATGACCGGGACGAGGCGCAGCGGCGCCACCTCACACTCCGCTGCCATTCTCCGCGAAGGCGGGGAATCGAGTACGCCGCGGTTTATCGATCGAACCACAACCATCTCGGAGTACTGGGTGCCGGGTCAACCCGGGCGATGAAACCGATTATGTGAAGCTCTATTGCCCCATCAATCGGTCGGCGAAATACCCGATCGTCTTGCGATAGACCACCGCCCTGTTCCACTCGCGCATCGCCTCGAAATTGGCGGTGCCCTCGCCATAGGGCTGGCCCATCTTGAAGCCGCTCATGTGCAAGAGGTTCGCGGTCGAGGCGAGCACGTCGGGGACGCTGTGGCGGAGGTCGACATGGCCGTCGCCGTCGAAATCGACGCCGTATTTGATGTAGGACGACGGCAGGAACTGGGTCTGGCCGATCTCGCCGGCATAGGCGCCGATGAGGTCGCGCAGCGGCAGGTCGCCGCGCTGCACGATCTTGAGCGCCGCGAGCAGCTCGCCCTGGAACAGATCGGTGCGGCGGCAATCATGCGCGAGTGTCGCCAGCGTGCGGATCACCGGCAGCTTGCCCATGTCGCCCTTGCCGAAATCGCTCTCCAGCCCCCAGATCGCGACCAGGATGTAGCGGGGCACGCCGAACTGCTGCTCGATGCGCGACAGCAGCGCAGCATGGCGCTGCAGCAGAGCCCGTCCGCCATTGATGCGGCCGGGGCCGACGCGGGTCGAGACATACTGCTCGAAGCTCTTATTGAAGGTGTGGCGCTGGCGCCGGTCGAAGGCGAGCACGGCGCCATCAGGCGTCACGCCGCCGAGCGCCGCGCTCGTCACGCTCGCGGAGACGCCGGCCGCCTGCGCCTCCGCGGCCATGCCGGCAATGAAGCTGTTGAAGTCGCCGCCGCAGCGGGCGGCCTGCGCCGGCCCGCCGGCCAGAGTCACGACCAACGCGGCGGCGAAAAGCAGTCTCAGCATGTGGAGCAATCCCCCAAAATCCCAGCGCGAAGCAGTGCGCGATCATGCCCGGGAACACTGCGAGCGTCAAAGCGCAACGGCTTGAAGCGCAAGGCTTGATCCGCATCAAACTGTCTCACGCCCTGCTTTCTAAACTGAGCGAAACAGGAGAGCCGCACATGACCGGAATTACCTTGACCGCCGAGCAGGTCCGCAATGCCCCCGCCGTGGTGCGGCAATGGATCGAGCAGGAGGTGATCGCCGCGCTCGGCCTCGCGCCGCCGACGCCCGCGGCCGCACCGGCGCAGGCTGCCCATCTCATCGCCTGCAGCGTGGAGGACATGGCTGGCGTGCTCGAGCACATCCGCGGCTTGCTTCCCGCGGTGAACGTGCTGTTCGAGCTCGGCCGCCCCGGCATCAGCTTCGGCCGTCCCGCGGTGATGACGTTCCGCCTGATGGACATCCTGCATCACACGCGCCTCTCGGACGTCGGCCAGGTCATGACATGTCTCTGGAACAGGTGCAGGCCAACGCACTTTCCTTACAGAGCGCGTCGCTCTAGCCGCATTGCATGCGCAAAAAGAAGATGAACAGGATGATTTGGTAACCAAAACAATCGTTTCGATGCGGGGCTGCATCACACGTCAAAACCAACACAGATCCGATGCGCTCGCTGCGACATCGACACCACCACGATTTGCCTTGCCATCGCGGGGCGCAATCGATAGAATTCTATTTTAGGTTGTCACCCCACCAGCCCCGGGCGACGCTGAGGACCAGGATAAACGGCGGGCTTCGGCCCGCCGTTTATTGAGCGCCATGCGAGTTGCGACCTCGGAATCGAACTCACTTGGTCTGTTTCGCGATCCAGGATGCGTTCTCCGCCGCCAGAATATTTTCGCAGTCGTTGACGAAGTCCGAGAGCGGTTGCTTCGCGCCGTCCACGCGTCGCTGCAGCTGCAATGCAGTTGCGCGATACGTGACCACGAGAAAGCTATAACGCTCCGCCTCGATATGGGCGATGACGGCGCCGCCGAGGGTCGTGAGCACGGCCGTAAGGGCGGCGAGATCGAAGTGGACGCCCAGAATAACCGGCTTGGCAACGACGCTGGCAATGGCCGTGAGCAGCGTCGCGGCTGCCGCCAGAGCCATCTCGAGGGACCTGAGTCGCCAGGCCGTCGACTGGTACTCCTTGGCCCGATTCTCATAGAATGCGATCTGCTTGTTCGCGCGCTTCGCCACATACTCGTCGATCCCAAGAAAAACGCGCGGCGATGATCCCTGGTCCTTGGCCGGGATTTGCTGTTCGAGCAAGTCTTTGGCCTCTTCATCGATCTTCTGAAGCTCGGCGCGGAGAACGTCGTCCGCCTTGGCCGGATCGTCATAGGGCGCAGTCTTCGTCGCATATCGGTAGGCCTCACGCTTCAAGCGTTCCGAGATTGCGCGGGAGCGAACCCAGGCAATGACGCGCTCGGAGCCCAGCAGGCGGTGCGTGAAGAAAGTCGCGAATGCGAGGCATATTGCTGCCGTGATCGCGACCCAGGTGCGGGGATTGGCATTCCCTTCCTGCAGCTGGCTCGCCACTGCCGCCAGAACCGCGCCCAGTGACGACAGAGCGAAGACAAACCACCGCGCGCGATCGATCGTCGACTTCATCCCGTTTGCGGCGGCCGACCATTTGGCCTGACTATCCGCAACGGACTCCAAGATGGTCATCGTCGTTTCCTCCAAGATGCTTCGATTGAACACGAGGTGTCAGGGCATTTGACGCGGTGGGCGTTGCGCCTCGCCTCTGAACCAGCGGAGGCCCGTTCGGTCACTCCGGCGGCAATTTCTTCTCCAGCTCTTCGAAGCCCGTCTTGAATCCCGGAAGCTCACTCTCTGCGGGTAGCAGCCCGCGCATAGCGTCGATGAAGCTCTTGCGTTGCCAATTGACCGTGTCCAGATCCGCAAATCCATCCTTGGCGATCTTGAGAAAGGCAGCGGCATCCCCTTGATACAGCCTGATCTCCGCCAGATCGAAGTAGCACCAGGGTCGATCGAACGGCGGCTGCTGCTTCAGCTGCGCCTCCCGGACGCGGGCGGCACGCGCCAGCGCGAGCTGGTCCGACTCGGACAGGGCAAGACGTCCGTTGACTTGCGCACGCAGCTTCAACGCGTTGAGCAGCGGATACGGATGTCCGCCCGAAGCCTTCATCGACTCCTCATAGGCCGCAAGTGCAGGCACAAGGCGCCCTGCACGTCTGAGGACGCCGCCAAGGGAGGCGAGAGCGTCGAATCCCTTCGGGTTGAGTCTGATCGCCTCGCGAATGGATGTTTCGCCGGGCGCGGGATCGGAATCGAGTGGCGGCCGTTTGGCGATTTGCGCGACCTTGTTCTCGGCGACTCCCTTCTCGCGCCAGGCTTCGCTATAGGTCGGCGACGCGGCCGCCGCAGCGGTGAATTGTTCGAGCGCTTCGTCCCATATGTCGTTGTCTCGGCATAACAGGCCGAGCTTCATCCGCGGCAACGGATTGTTGGGATCGGCCGCAACCACTTGGCGATAGATCTCCATCGCGCTGGTGACGTTGTAGGCGCGGATCTCGTTTTCGGCCTGTGTCAACAAGTCGTTGACCGGCGGAGACTGCCGCTGCTCGTCGAGGGCCTGCCGTACCGGACTGTCGATCCGGTTTCGCTTGAGCGACTCTGTCAACACCTGCGTGATCAGCGCCCGCGATTTCTGGGCCTCCGTAGCAGGCGCATATTCGTAGGGAAAAGCCTTGATCGACGCGATATCAAAGGGCGGGGCGGAGTTGCCCTGGCGGAAGATCGCCGTGCCGGCCTCACGAGCGCGGTGCCGAACCCCGAGCTCGTAGGCGACGTTGAAGTTGAGCCCGCTGAGGTCGGCCAACGCGAAGCGCGAGTACTCCAAATACTCGAACATGTCCTGCGTGATCAGTGCCGTGAAGAAGTCCTGATCGGTACGCCGCGGCTCGAGCTTGCCGCCCTCGGGCAGGTCGACCGCGGCAATGGCGGGGAGAAAGATGTCACTGTAGATCACATCGAAATCGACATCCTTGTCGCCGACCTTCTTCAAACCGAACGGCATGATGACGAAGCAGATCTTGGAATAATCGATGGCCGTATTGGGCATATCACGCGCTCCCAAAATGCAGCGGAGCAATTGAAAGCTTCATGTTCCTCCAAGGTCAACCTCAGGTCAAGTGTGGGCTTCAAGGAAAACGCGGAGGCTTCGCCCCGCTCGGCAGGAGCCCACCTATGCAAGCCGCAAAGTCATTTGACTGCGGCGTCCTGATCGACGACAAGCCGCCATGGCCAAGAAACCCGGAACCAACCCGAAAGGCGAATTCGCCTTCTTCAACGTCGTCTATGAAGACGGCTCCCAGCGCTCCAACCGCCGCGTGCCCGCCGAGCTGCTCGGCGGCCTCGACGGCGACGAACCCGCCCGCCGCTTCATCATGGAGCAGGACCGCGAGATCGCGGAAAAGAGCGGCCGACCGGCGTTGGAGATCAAGCGGATCGAGCGGGTGGGGGCGAGGAAGAAATAGGCCTTCAGCCTCTCCCGTCATTGCGAGCGCAGCGAAGCAATCCAGAAAACCCTCCGTAGAAAGACTCTGGATTGCTTCGCCGCGCTCGCAATGACGACAAATGAAAAACGGCGGGTCAAGGCCCGCCGTTTGCTTTGAATCGCTGTCTACGATCAATTATCCAAGAAGCTCCGCAGCTTCCTCGACCGCGACGGATGCTTCAGCTTCCGTAGCGCCTTCGCCTCGATCTGCCTGATACGCTCGCGCGTGACCGAGAACTGCTGGCCGACTTCTTCCAGCGTGTGGTCGGTGTTCATGCCGATGCCGAAGCGCATGCGCAGCACGCGTTCTTCGCGCGGCGTCAGGGACGCCAGCACGCGCGTGGTGGTCTCGCGCAAATTGGACTGGATCGCGGCGTCGATGGGGAGGATCGCGTTCTTGTCCTCGATGAAATCGCCGAGATGTGAATCCTCTTCGTCACCGACCGGCGTTTCCAGCGACAGCGGCTCCTTGGCGATCTTGAGGACTTTTCGCACCTTCTCCAGCGGCATACCGAGCTTTTCCGCTAGCTCTTCCGGGGTCGGCTCGCGGCCGATCTCGTTGAGCATCTGGCGGCTCGTGCGCACGATCTTGTTGATCGTCTCGATCATGTGCACGGGGATGCGGATGGTGCGGGCCTGGTCCGCAATCGAGCGGGTGATCGCCTGCCGGATCCACCACGTGGCGTAGGTCGAGAACTTGTAGCCGCGGCGATACTCGAACTTGTCGACCGCCTTCATCAGGCCGATGTTGCCTTCCTGGATCAGGTCGAGGAACTGCAGGCCGCGGTTGGTGTACTTCTTGGCAATCGAGATCACGAGGCGGAGGTTGGCTTCCACCATCTCCTTCTTGGCCTGGCGTGCCTCGCGCTCGCCCTTCTGCACGGAGTGCACGATCTTGCGGAATTCACCGATCTCGAGGCCGGTCAGGGCTGCGAGCTGATGCACCTCGTGGCGGAGGTCCTTGATGCGGTCCTTCTCGTGATGGACGAAGTTCTTCCAGCCCTTGGCCGACAGTTTCGAGACGCGATTGAGCCAGCGCGGATCGAGCTCCGAGCCGGTGTAGTTGCGCAAGAAGTCCTCGCGCGCGACGCCATGGCTGTCGGCAAGGCGCATCAGGCGGCCCTCATGCGAGACGAGGCGCTTGTTGATGTCGTAGAGCTGCTCGACGAGGCTGTCGATGCGCGCCTGGTTGAGGCGCAGCGACTTCACCTCGACGATGATCTCGTCCTTGAGCTTCTTGTACTTGCGCTCCTGGTGCGGCGACAGCGACTCGTTCTGGAGCTGGTTCTGGATGTCCTGCTCCTGAAGCTTGCGCAGCTTCTTGTAGCTGTCGGCGATCTTGTCGAAGATCTCGACCACCTTCGGCTTGAGCTCGGCCTCGATCGCCGCGAGCGACATCTGGTTCTCGAACTCGTCGTCGTCCATGTCGGCTTCGGCCGCGGCCTCGCCCGGATCCTTGTCCTCGCCTTCGCCGCCGGCGGCAGGCGCGGCGCGGAACGGGGTCGGCGCCGGCGGCGCTGCGGGCGGAGCGACATGCGCAGGCGCGGCGGCTGCCGCCGCGGCCTCGCCACCCTCGGCCGGCGCTTCGCCGTTCTCACCGGTGGGACCTGCAATCATCGCAGTGTTCATGCCGCCCTTGGCATCGGGGCCGGCATAGGTCGCTTCGAGATCGATGATGTCGCGGAGGAAAATCTTGCCTTCGTTGAGCTCGTCGCGCCAGATGATGATGGCCTGGAAGGTCAGCGGGCTTTCGCAGAGGCCCGCGATCATCGCCTCGCGGCCGGCTTCGATGCGCTTGGCGATCGCGATTTCGCCCTCGCGCGAGAGCAGCTCGACCGTGCCCATCTCGCGCAGATACATGCGCACCGGATCGTCGGTGCGCTCGCCCGGCTCGCTCTTCTTGACCTCGGTGACGGCCTTCTGGGTGACCTCGACGAGCTCGTTATCGGTGTCGTCGTCGGCCTCGTCCTTCTCTTCCTCGCCTTCGGTGTCGTCGGCTTCGGTGACGTTGATGCCCATGTCCGAGAGCATCGACATGATGTCCTCGATCTGTTCGGGCGAGGTCTGGTCGGAGGGGAGGACTTCGTTGAGCTGATCGAAGGTCACGAAGCCGCGCTTCTTGGCCTGCTTGATCATCTTCTTCACGGCCGCGTCGGACAGGTCGAGCAAGGGCGAGGGCGCGTCCTGGGAGTCCTTCTCCGGCGCATCCGCTGCCTTGTCGTCTTTTTCCTTGTCCTTCGCCTGCAGCGTCTTTGCCTTGGTGGCCATCCATTGCTCCTAAACGCGCTTCATGCGAGACGCCCGCCGCGCCTGCGTGAATTCACTTGATCCTGTTGCTCGACGCTCTCGCTTCGGCAGCTCTCGACACGGAAAGGGCGGCGCACAAACCTCTCGCCACCCCCAACTTTCTCTCGCCGGAATTGCCTAACGCTTCGTCAGCCTCTTTGACGCGGCGGATGCAGGTGTAGTGCCAACAGCGATTGCGCGGATTCATTCCTGACGCGTCTGTTATGCCTGCGGCCGCCTCTGGGCCAAAGTGCTACAAGACCGTTAAGCCTCGATTAACCCTGTTTTTGCCGCCAAACCCAGGATTTGGCGAGTCTTTTAGCGGTTCCGGCCGCGGCCGTCCGCATGATTCTTCATCACATGCTCTTCTGGAGCCGGCCCGACAGCTCACCAAAACCCTCGATCAGGGCCTCGGTACCGTCGACTTCCCCTATCCGAGCCTTGACGTCACGCAGCCATGCCAAATTGGCCTCACTGGGATCCTCCCCCAAGGCCAGCTCGGCGTCTTTCAGCTCTCTAAGTAGTGAATGCCATTGCCGATGCAAGGCAACCAGCTGGTGCCAGGTGGCAAGAACGTCATCCCTTGCCGCGCCCTCGCGGGCGGCCCATACCGCCTGGGTCGTGATGACGTTCTCAACCCTTTGAAGAACCTGGGAAAATCCACCCCGTTCGAGGTCGCTGCGCATCTTTTCGGCCTGCTCGCCAGGGTCAGGCGAGTGGTGATGGTCGTTGGCAAAGGCGGCGATGATGCCGGCCCTGAGCTTGTGGGCCTCGGGATGGGCCAGCTCCAGGGCGGCGACCTCCTCGAGATGCTCATGCAGCAGCCAGGGGTGATTGATCAGGCATTGCAGGATCAGGGCCTCGCGGCGGGAGATGGCGCTGCGCTGGCCCCGCATGATCGGGCTTGCCGCCAGCTGGGGGCTCGCCGCCTGGTAGGGGCCGGACGGTAGCAGGGTGGGACCCGGGGCCCCGCGGCGGCCGCCGCCGAATCCCTGGGCGCCGAATCGATTCGGGCCCCCTGCCCTCGGCTGGAACGGCCGGCCGCCGCCGGGCCGGAAATTGCCCCGGCCGCCAAAGCCGCGCCCACCTTCGGGGGCGAAGGTGCGCTGCAACCGCTCGACGAACTCGTCGCGATAATAGCGCCGCACCACCTCGTCGCGGATGCCGTTCGTGAGCTCCTTGATGCGCGCCTCCAGCGCGGCGCGGCGCTCCGGCGTGGCGAAATTGCCGCCCTCGAGCTCGCGCGACCAGATCATGTCGGCAAGCGGCCGCGCTGCCGCGATCACCTCCTCGATCGCGCCGCGCCCGCCCGAGCGCACGAGATCGTCGGGGTCCTGCCCTTCCGGCAGCAGCGCGAAACGAAGACTCTTGCCGGGGCTGAGGAAAGGCAAGGCAAGATCCGCGGCGCGATAGGCCGCCTTCTGCCCGGCGCGGTCACCGTCGAAACAGAGGATCGGCTCGTCCGCCATCTTCCAGAGCAGCGCGAGCTGGCTCTCGGTGAGCGCTGTGCCGAGCGGCGCCACGGCACCCGCAAAACCCGCGGTAACCATGGCGATCACATCGACATAGCCTTCGACCACGATCAGCGCGCTGCCGTCATGCGTGGCTTTGCGCGCGGTCTGATGATTGTAGAGATTGTCGCCCTTGTGGAAGAGCGGTGTCTCCGGCGAGTTCAGATATTTGGCTGGAACGTCCTTCTCCAGCGCGCGCCCGCCGAAGGCGATGACACGGCCGCGCAAGTCCGTGATCGGAAACATCACGCGATCGCGGAAGCGGTCGTAGGGCACGGGGATGTCATTGCCGGCAACAAGCAGCCCGGTCTCGATCATGTCCTCGACGGAGATGCCCTGCTGGCCGAGGTGCTCCTTCAGCGCGAAGCGATCAGGCGGGGCATAGCCGAGGCGGAATTGCAATTGCGTCGCCGGCGAGATCGCGCGGTCGGCGAGATAACCACGCGCTTTCGCCCCCACGCGCGAGGCCAGCGTCTCCGCGAAGAATCTTGCGGCGAGATCCATGACGTCATGCAGCGACTTGCGCCGCTGCTCATGCCGCGCGGCATCGGGCGTCACCGCCGGCAGCGGCAGGCCCGCCATATTGGCGAGCCGCTCCACGGCCTCCGCGAACGGCACGCCCTCGGTCTCCATCAAGAAATCGATGATGTCGCCGTGCTTGCCGGAGGAGAAGTCGTGGTAAAAACCCTTCTGGTCGTTGACGTAGAAGGACGGCGTCTTCTCCTGCTGGAACGGCGACAGCCCTCTCCACTCCCGCCCGGCCTTCTTCAGCTTGACGCGCTTGCCGACGACTTCGGAGACCGAAAGCCGGGCACGAAGCTCGTCGAGGAATTGGGGCGTGAAGCGCATGGGATGAGTTTAGCCGAGCGTTTGAGTCGGGCGAAGGATCAGGGATATAGGCGCGGCCTCGCCAATAGTCAGGTTTAGGCGGGTTATCCGGGTTATTCGACCTATGCACAGGCCTTGGTCCCGTCACCCCTGAAAGTGCTCGCCTCTTCGGCGAGCCTCGAAGGCCGACGGCCCGGCTGCATCCAGGCCGATTCATCCCTCGAGGATGACGGAATAAGTGGCCGGAATGACTTGACGGAGCCACTTGAACCGCGCCCGGTTCCGCGCTTCCATGCCTGCATGTTCAGGACCTTTCGAGGCGGTCAGAGCGGGGGCTGGCGCGTGACCTCGATTTCGCCAGTGACGGGCGAGCCCCTGCCCTTTGTGCCGGCGCTGTCGGTGACCGACAGCGAGGCCGTCTCGTTGCCGCAGGTGCCCTCGCGCAATGCCTGGCGGCTGGTCGGGGTCGCGAGCAACTTGCGCTACACCGAGCGGGCCGAGAAGCAGCAGCTCGTGGCCGTGCAGGCTGGCCTCGGCCGGCTGGAGGCAACCAGCGCGGCGCTGATCCCGATCCGCAAGTCGCAATCCTGGTGGGAGCTGACGCAGGAAGAGCGACGCAAGATCTTCGAGGACAGATCGCACCACATTGCGAGCAGCCTGCGCTTCCTGCCGGCGATCGCGCGCCAGCTCTATCATTGCCGCGACCTCGGCGGCCCCTTCGACTTTCTCACCTGGTTCGAGTTCGCTCCCGCAGACGCCTCGCTGTTCGAGGAGCTGGTGGCGATGCTCCGGCGGACCGAGGAGTGGACCTATGTCGAGCGCGAGGTCGACGTGCGCATGGTGAAGGAAGTGCTGTCGGCTTAGTGCTCCAGGAACCGCCCGGACTCGATGCACGGCAGACCGGTGACGGGCCAGTTGTAGACATAGGTCCAGGCCCTTTCCGTGGCACCATCAGGCAACGTGACCTCGATCATCTGCCGCAGATATTCCGTCGGCTCCGGAAAGCCCTCGCCACAGGCCTCGTACATGTCGAGCTCGCGCAGGAGCTCGTCCGGCACGCGCAGGTGAAAGAGCTCGCCATGGACGATGTCCGTCGGCGCGTCGGAAAGCAGCAATCCGGGATAGTGCTTCACCAGAACGAGCCGGCCGCGGCAGGTCGCTTCGCACAGAAATTCCGCATGGCCCGCGAGCAGCCGGGCCATCGGATGATCGAAGCCGCGCATCAGGGTGCCGTAGACGAAAAGTCGATCGGAGCTCATGGTGTTCCAAAGTTGCAGCTTCGGTGCGATACCGTTACTCCGTTTACACACGTTGTTATTCCATAGGCAAATCAGGATGGCTTTGGACACAGCCGAGGCAACCGATCAACTGCTCGGCGAGGGCGATATTCCGCCCGTGCATGAGGTGAATGCGGCAGGGACATCGCCGTTCCTGCTCACCGCGGATCACTACGGACGGATGCTGCCGCGCGCGCTCGGCGATCTCGGCCTCGCGGAAAGCGACCTTGTCAGGCACATCGCCTGGGACATCGGCATCGCCGGCGTCGCCGAGCGGCTCGCCAAGATGCTCGACGCGCATCTGATCGCGCAGCGCTATTCGCGGCTCGTGATCGACTGCAACCGTCCGCCCGACGTCGCGAGCTCGATCCCCGTGACCTCCGAGGCGACCGCGATCCCGCGCAACGAGGGCATTTCGGAGCGGGAACGTGAGGCACGGCGGCGCGAGATTTTCGAGCCCTATCACCACCGCATCGATGAGGCGATCTCCCGCCGCCGCCATGACAAGCAGCCGACGGTGCTGGTGTCGCTGCACAGCTTCACGCCTGTCTATGCCGGCATCGCACGTCCCTGGCACATCGGCACGCTCCATCACCGCGACACCGTGCTGCCACAGCTCTTGCTCAAGCACCTGCGCAGCGAGGGCGATCTCGTCGTCGGCGATAACGAGCCCTATGCGGTGAGCGATCTCACCGATTACACCATCCCCGTGCACGGCGAAGCCCGCGGCCTCGTCAACACCGGCATCGAGATCCGCCAGGACCTGATCGAAGACCAGTCCGGCCAGCAGCAATGGGCCGAACGGCTGGCACGGATCCTAGCGGAGATCGCGGTGGAGCTGCGGGCGGAGCCGTTGGTGTAGCCGGCCAATCCGGCGGTGCCCTCACTCTCCCCGCAAACGACCGCAAACGGAGAGAGGTGAACGTCAACCGGCTCGCGTCGCGACGAACAGCGCCAGCGCCGCGAAGATCGCGGCGATGGTCCAGAGCACGTAGGCGAAGCGGCCGAGCGATGACAAAGCCAAAGGCGCAGAAGGCCACGACGAGCCCGGCGAGATCGGGCCGAGCGATATGTCGGGCGAGATATTGATAGCTCTGGTGGAGGCAGAGCGCAGCTTGCGGGCATTGACGGAATATTCGTAAGTAAAGCGCGATGGGATTGGGATGAATCGTCATCGCGCTTTGGCTCGTACTTCGGGCACGATCGTTTCGGACAACCGCTCAGCACCTTGCATCAACGGCGGCCGTCCGGGTCCGGATCATGCCTTCGCTCACTTCGCCCGTGTCAGCGCGAGCCAGATGCCGCCGCCGATCATGAAGCCGCCGGAGATGCGCGACATCATCCGCGTGCGGCGCGCCGAGAAGAATTTTCGGGCGCGCCCGGCGGCGATGGCGTAGAGCGCATCCGTCATCACTGCGGTCACCATGAAGGTGGCGCCCAGCAGCGCGACTTGCGGGAAGTGCGGCCGGTTCAGGTCCATGAACTGCGGGATGAAAGCGCCGAAGAACACCAGCACCTTCGGATTCGACAGCAGCACCAAAAATCCCTGCAGGAAAAAGCCGCCGCGCGGCGGTGGTGGCGGCGCGTCGACCTCGACGCCCTCGACCGGCGTCCAGATCAGCCTGATGCCGAGCCAGACGAGATAAGCGGCGCCGGCAAAGCGCACCCAGTCGAACCAGTAACCCATGGTCGCCATCAGCGAGGTCAGGCCGACCGCGACGATGCCGATGACGATGGCAAGCCCGGCCTGCGCGCCGGCAACGTTGGTGAGCGCCGCACGCGTGCCGTGGCGCAGTCCGTTGGCGATGACGAGGGTGACGATCGGACCCGGCAGCAGCGCCAGCGCAATGCAGGCGGCGACGAAGGCGAGATAGGCTTGCATGGACATCATGGGAGAGACTCGCTGGAGGCGGTGCCACATTAATGCATGGCGCGTGCTGGAACGGAAGACGTTCCCCCTCCCTCTATTTTCGCGCCTTGACATGCAACCGTTTGGTTGCGTATTATCCTGCCATGGATGAAGTCTTCAAAGCGCTCGCCGATGCGTCACGACGGTCGCTGCTCGACAGGCTTCACGCCAGGAACGGCCAGACGCTGAACGAGCTCTGCGAGGGTCTCGCGATGACGCGGCAGGCCGTGACCAAGCACCTTGTCATTCTGGAAGAGGCCAACCTGGTGACGACCATCAGGCAGGGCCGCGAGAAGTTGCATTATCTCAACCCGGTACCGATCCATCAGATCGGTGAACGCTGGATCAAGAAGTTCGAGCGCGGCAAGCTCGCCGCGCTCAGCGAATTGAAACGCCAGTTGGAGAAACGCGATGAGTAAGCCCGAATATGTCTACGTCACCTATATCGAGACGACTGCCGATGCACTGTGGCGGGCCCTGACGGACGGCGATCTCACGGAGCGCTACTGGTTCGGCAATCGCATTGCCTCCGACTGGACGCCGGGCTCGGCCTACCGTTTCACCAATGCAGGTTCCCCGACGGTGGAGGGCGAGGTGATTGTGTTCGATCCGGTGCGCAAGCTCGCCTATAGCTGGATCGATCGCAAGCCGGAAGCCGCGGGCGAGAGCGCTTCCCGCGTCACGTTCGATCTCGAGCCGCGTGGCAAGGTCGTCAAGCTCACGGTAACACATGACGAGCTCGGAGAGGACGGCAGGACACGGCGTTCCATCTCGGGCGGCTGGCCGATGGTCCTCTCCAATCTGAAGAGCCTGCTGGAGACAGGACATGTCATCGAGATCGCGGCTCCCAGCTGTTCTGCGAAGGATGCTGCGTGATGCCGAAGCCCCAATTCGTCTACGTGACCTACATCGAGACCACGCCCGAGAAGCTGTGGGAGGCGCTGACGTCGAGCGAGTTCACCAGGCAATACTGGTTCGGCGCCGAGGTGAAATCGGACTGGAAGGTCGGCTCTCCCTTCGCGCTTCTGCTCGACGGCGAGGTCACCGATTCCGGCGAGATCCTCGAAGCCGATCCGCCGCGGCGTCTGTCCTACAGCTTCAAGCACCACAAGTACGAGGAGCTTCGCGGCGAGCCGACCTCGCGCGTCGTCTTCACCATCGAACCGTTCGGCTCGCTCGTGCGTTTGACCGTGCTGCATGACGGCTTCGTCGAGGGCGGCAAATATCTCGGCGCCGTCTCCAATGGCTGGCCGGCGATCCTGTCCCAGCTCAAGAGCCTGCTCGAGACCGGCAAGTTGCTCGGCATTCCACGCGCAGCCCTGAACAAGGGATTCGATGCAAAATGAAGCTCGATCAATTCAAGCCGCTCACGGTCTACACCATCTACATCGCTTCGACGCCGGAGAAGGTGTGGGAAGCGCTGACCTCGGCCGAGTTCAGCAGGCAGTATTTCTTCGGCAACACCGTCGCGGTCGAGCCGCGCCTTGGCGGCTCGTTCATCGTGCGCACGCCTGACGGCGCGCTGCACATCAGCGGCGAGGTTCTCGCCTACGACCCGCCGCGAAAGCTCTCGGTGACGTTCAACGTCAACTGGCCGGACCTGATCGAGAAGCTCGGCCCCACGCTCGTCACCTACGAGATCGAGCAGGTCGGCGATGCGGTCCGGCTCACCATGAGCGAAGGCCATGATCGCCCGCTCAGCGACGACATCCTTGCCGGCGGACGCCAGGGCTGGCCGGCGATCCTGTCCAGCCTCAAGAGCCTGCTCGAGACCGGCCAGCCACTGGTGGTGAAAATGGGCCCGCCGCAGCGAATGCTCGACGCGCTGAAGGCGATCGGGATCAAGACGCCGTAGGCGCGGCCATCTCCATGTCAAACGTGCGGCGCCTATCAAGCGCGCGACAGCAGCTGAAGCGCCACGCCGAGATTGGCCGCGAACAGAGCCGCGTCGATGACGAAGATCCGGAGCATCGGGCCCTTCAGCACGGGCCAGTAAGCCACTCCGACGCGGCCTCCACGCATCAGCACGGGAACATTGTAGGCGAACTGGCTGAAATGGCAGGCGGCGAAGAACAGGAACAGCGCGAGCTGCGCTTCGGCCGGCTGGAAGAAGGACGGACGGGCGGCCAGGAGATAGAGCGACAGCAGCCCGATCGGCAGATTCATCGCGCCCAGGAACGCAACGCTCGCCGCCAGGGTCGGCGCAATCGGATTGCGACGCTCTTCCCGCGGCAGCAGGATCTTCAACGTGTTGGTTTGCGCGATGCTGAACTGGATGAAGGCGCCGACGAACCAGAGCGTGTTGAGAAGCAGGATGAAATCAGAAAGGTGCATCGTCATTTTCCGTAAAAGGCTTCGCTGCGTACGACGCGGCCCGCGTCGTCGAAGTCCATGAACTCGCTGGCGCGGGTGTCGCCCAGCTGCCACCACACCGTCAGTCGCGCGATCGCCTCGTCCCAGCTCCAGCTCAGGATCTTCAGGTCGGCACTTTCGATGTGGCCATAGGCTTTCCGCCAGTAGGCGCGGATAGCCTCAGCGCCGGTGACGGTCGGAGAACCCGTCAGGGTGAGAGCGAGAGGGCTGCGCATCTGCGCATCGTCGGCGAAATGCGCGACCACCGCGTCGATATCGACCCTGCACCAATTCGCGCACCATGCCGCGACGAAGCGTTCGGCGGCCGCGCGATCCATTGCTTGTCCGCTCATGATGCGGATCCTCCCCTGGCTCGTGGCCGGGAAGGTGGCAAAGCCCGCGCCTCATGTCAACTATGTTGACTTGAGATTTCGTTCAGCTGTTGTCGGCGATCGCCTCCATCACCCCCATCCAGCCAGCCGCACCGGACGCCCCGACGCGATCGAACGCCGCGCGCAAGACCTGGCGCTCGTGGTCGGAGGCGCGCTGCTCGATGCGCCGCCCCGCTTCGGTCAGGCGCAGCAGTTTCGAGCGGTGCTGCTCCGGCGAGCGCTTCGACGTCAGGAGCTTGCGCTCCAAGAGCAGATTGAGCGGCCGGTTCAGAGCCTGCTTGGAAATGCCGAGGACCTCGACCAGCGAGCCGATCGAGATATCGGGCCGGCGCGCCACCACATAGAGGATACGATGATGCGGGCGCGACAGACCCTGCTTGGCAAGATATGCGTCGGCTTCCAGCGTCATCCCGCGCCAGCCGTAATACATCAGCTCGAGTGCCGCATCGAGCTCGTGCAGCTTCGCAAGCGACGCACGGTGAAGCCCCGCGGCTTGAGACGTCTTGGCCATCGTCGGAAGCTAGCCCCTCGCCCGCAGCTCGCGCCGCAACACCTTGCCGGTCGCCGTCATCGGCAACGTCTCGGCGAACTCCACGAAGCGCGGATATTCGTGGGCGGCGAGCTGCACCTTGACGAACTCCTGGATCTCGCGCGCGAGCGCATCGCTGCCGGTAAAGCCGGGACGCAGCACGATCCAGGCCTTGATCGATTCCGTGCGGATCGGATCGGGAATACCGACCACCGCCGCCATCGCCACCGACGGATGCTTCATCAGCGTGTGCTCGATCTCGGACGGGCCGACGCGATAACCGGCGGTGGTGATGACGTCGTCCTCGCGGCTGACATACCAGAAATAGCCGTCCTCATCCTGCACGCCGAGATCGCCGGTGAGCAGGAACTCGCCGGCATATTTCTTCGCCGTCGCCTCCGGATTGCGCCAGTATTCGAGCATGGTGACCGGGCATGGCTGGCGCACGCCGATGATGCCGCGCTGGCCGCGCGGCAGTTCCTCGCCCTTGTCGTTGACGATGCGGACGTCGAAACCCGGCGTCGCCTTGCCCATCGCGCCGGGGCGGATCGGAAACAGATTGGAGTTGCTGCCGATCACGAGGTTGCATTCGGTCTGACCGAACACCTCATGTGCGTCGACACCAAAAGTCTCGCGCACCCAGCCGAGCAGCTCGCCGCCGAGCGACTCGCCGCCGGTGAAGATGCTGCGCAGCTTGACGCCTTGATGTTTCACGCCGGCCTGCCGCATCAGCTTCAACGCAGTCGGCGGCAGGAAGACGTTGCGGACGCCGAGGTCGGCCATCATCTGCATCGCCGCCTGCGGCTCGAATTTTCGCGCGCGATGGCCGACCAGCGGTATGCCGTGATACCAGAACGCCAGCAGGCCGTTGATGAGGCCGCCGATCCAGGCCCAGTCCGCCGGCGTCCACATGAGATCGCCGGGGCGTGGCAGAAAGTTGTGACACATCTCCACATTCGGCAGATGGCCGAGCACGACGCGGTGCGCATGCAGCGCGCCCTTCGGGTTGCCCGTCGTGCCCGAGGTGTAGATGATCAGCGCGGGATCGTCCGCCGAGGTGTCGACGTTTGCAAAATCCTCGGATGCGGTTTCGATCGCTGACCAGAACGGCTTTGCACCGGCGTGGACGGCGCCACTCGTGACATAGATGTCCTGCAAATAGGGCAGCCGGTCGCGGATCTTGGTGAGCTTCTCCCAGCCCGCCTCATCGGTGATGATCGCTCTCGCCTGCGAATTCGACAGGCGGAATTCCAGCGCGTCCTCGCCGAACAGCGCAAACAGCGGGATCGAGATCAGCCCGGAGCGGAACGCCGCCATGTGCGCGATCGGCAATTCCAGGGACTGCGACAGGAACACCGCGACGCGGTCGCCACGGACAAGCCCATCCGTCTTCAGCACATTGGCGAAGCGGCGCGACATCTCCGCGACCTCGTCGAACGAGGTGCGCGTGGTGGCGCCGTTCTCGTCGACATAGATCAGAGCCAGGCGGCCCGTGCCGTCGGCATGGCGGTCGCAGCACGCCTCCGCCATGTTGAACCGCGCCGGGATGTCCCAGCGGAAGTTGCGATAGAGCTCGTCGTAAGTTGCGGCTTCGGTGAGCATTCCGTCCCTCGTGTTTCACTCCATTTTGCGCGGAGAGAGCATCGAAGCCTAGCGAAAAGCGCGGGGGCTAAAGCACCGCCTCGGACAGCGTGGGCCGGGAGCTCCCTTCAGCTGGGCGCAGGCGCGATCTCAGTTCCCTTGCATGTAGCGCGTGGGATTCGTTTTGTCCGCCTTGAAGATGTCGGCAGCCTCCGCAAACAGCGCCGACACGGCCGAAGCATTCAGATCGGTGAACGCCTTGAAGTTCAGCGACGGCAGCCCTGCGCATCAGCGCGTGCAGCTTTTCGAGATCCGCCGTGCGATTGGGATCGAAAGCGAGATAGGCCTCCAGACTGTCCGCAGTGACACGAAACATCCAGGGCCCTTCCTGCTAGCCTGACAGGGCAGCCTTCACCAGGCCGCTGGCCTTGCCGAAATCCATCTGTCCCGCGTACTTCGTGCGCAGCACCGCGATCACCTTGCCCATGTCCTTCATACCGGCCGCACCGGTTTCAGTGATCGCATCCGCGATCGCCTTCTTCACCTCGTCGTCCGACATCTGCTTCGGCAGGTATGCCGAGATCACCGCGATCTCCTCGCGCTCCTGCGCGGCAAGCTCGGCGCGGCCGCCCTTGTCGTAGAGCTCGACCGCCTCCTGGCGCTGCTTGATCATCTTCTGCAGCACGGCGAGGATGTCGGCGTCCGACAACGGCGGCTTGCCGCTGCCGCGGGCGTCGATGTCGGCATTCTTGATGGTCGAATTGACCATGCGCAGCGTGGACAGCTTGCGCTCGTCCTTGGCCTTCATGGCCTCCTTGACCGCATTGTTGATGTCGTCGCGCAGCATGGTCGTGATCCCTTCGAGTATACGACGCCTGATCTAGGCCGTTTGCGGCCTCCGCACAACCTAGCTCGCGAGCCATTCGGTGAGGGCGCGCGCAGTGGCTTCCGGCTGTTCCGGCTGCGGCAGGTGTCCGCAGCGATCGAGGATCACGAGCTTTGCGCCTGCGATGGCCTCGGCCATCTCCTTCGAGAAGGCGTTGGGGATGGTGTTGTCCTGATCGCCCGTCAGCACCAGCGTCGGGCATCTGATCGTCGCCAGCGTCGGGCGTGAATCCACCCGCGCGATGATCGCGGTCTGCTGCCGCAGATAGCCTTCGACGCCGACGTCCTCGTCCTGCGCATGCACGAGCTTCAGGATAGCGGCATCATCGCGCCGCGACGGATGCACGAGCTCCGGAAAGCTCTCCTCGCGGATGGCGCGGAGCTCGCCGCGTTTCGCGCGCTCCATCAGGCCGCGGCGGCGCGCGGTCGCCTCCGGCGTGTCGGGGCCGGCCTGGGTGTTGATCAGCGCGAGTTTTGCCACCCGCTCGGGCGCCTGGCGCATGATCTCGAGCGCGATGTAGCCGCCCATGGAATGACCGCCGAGTGCGAAGCGCGGCGGCGCCTCACTCAACACCCGGGCGGCGATCGCCGCCATGCTGTCGTCGCGGATATGGTTGGCAATCATCACCGGGCCGAGCCGCCACAAGGCGGGGAGGACCGGGGCATAGATCCGGGCCGAGGAGGCCAGCCCCGGAACCAGCAGAAGCGGGGTGGTCTGATCCATTATTGCCTCGCAAGCCCCTCAAACTGCCGGAAATTGTGCGGCCGAGCTTAAGTGCGCGAGAAGAGCTGTCAAATATGCAAAAACGCATGTGAATCGGCCCTCTCCCGCTTTGACGGGCACGTCCGGGGGGCTTATGAAGCGGGCTCATGACACAACATGACAACGATCCCGCCTGGCCGGACCATAAACCGACCGCGCTCCTCGTGCTTGCCGACGGCACGGTGCTCGAGGGCTTTGGTCTCGGCGCCGAAGGCCACGCCGTCGGTGAGGTCTGCTTCAACACCGCGATGACCGGGTACGAGGAGATCCTGACCGATCCTTCCTATGCCGGACAGCTCATCACCTTCACGTTCCCGCATATCGGCAATGTCGGCACCAACGAAGACGATATCGAGACGGTTAACATGGCCGCGACGCCCGGCGCGCGCGGCGTGATCCTGCGCACCGCGATCACCGATCCCTCGAACTATCGCGCCACCAAGCATCTCGACCAATGGCTGAAGGCGCGCGGCATCATCGGCCTCTCCGGCATCGACACCCGCGCGCTGACCGCGCTGATCCGCTCCAAGGGCATGCCCAACGCCGTGATCGCGCATTCCCGGACCGGCGAGTTCGATCTGCATGGTCTTAAGGAAGAGGCGCGCGAATGGCCGGGCCTCGAGGGTATGGACCTCGTGCCGATGGTCACGAGCGGCCAGCGCTTCACCTGGGACGAGACGCCGTGGCTATGGGACAAGGGTTTTGGCCGGCAGGAGAAGCCGGAGTTCAACGTCGTCGCCATCGATTACGGCATCAAGCGCAACATCCTGCGCCTGCTCGCCGGCGTCGGCTGCAAGGTAACAGTGGTGCCGGCGACAACGTCCTCCGAAGACATCCTGGCGATGAAGCCGGACGGCGTGTTCCTGTCCAACGGTCCGGGCGATCCGGCCGCGACCGGCAAGTACGCGGTGCCAGTCATCCAGGACGTGATCAAGTCGGGCACGCCGACCTTCGGCATCTGCCTCGGCCACCAGATGCTGGGCCTCGCCGTCGGCGCTAGAACCAAGAAGATGCATCAGGGCCATCATGGCGCCAATCATCCCGTCAAAGACGAGACCACCGGCAAGGTCGAGATCACCTCGATGAACCACGGCTTCGCCGTGGACGAGACCACGCTGCCAAGGGGCGCGAGGCAGACCCACGTCTCGCTGTTCGACGGCTCCAATTGCGGCATCCAGCTCGACGGCAAGCCGGTGTTCTCGGTGCAGTACCACCCCGAAGCATCGCCCGGCCCGCGCGACTCGCATTATCTCTTCCAGCGCTTCGCCGACCTGATGCGGCAGAAGAAGAGCGCGTAAGACTCGCTACGGCTCTCGTGCCCCGGGCCGGGACACGAGGCCTGCCAAGGAACGCCCTGACAAGGTGAAATGTTGTCTTGGCACCTTGCAGCAGGAGCCTGCCATGTCCGTCCTCCGCGACAAGGCCGAGCCGCTCGCCATCGTTTTCGAGGATGACGGGCTCGTGCCGAACAACATCCTTCCGTTCCTGGTCTACCAGGACGCGGTGAAGCTCGATCCGAAGCGTCCCGAAGAGACCATCGAAAACCTGTTCGAACAGAACGGCTGGGGCGGGACATGGCGCAACGGCGTCTACGACTATCTGCACTATCACTCGACGGTTCATGAGGTGCTCGGCGTCGCGCGCGGCAGCGCCCGCGTCCGTTTCGGCGGCGATCATGGCCAGGAGCTTCAGATCAAGGCCGGTGACGTCGCGATCCTGCCCGCCGGCACCGGACACCAATGCATCAAGGCCAGCAATGATTTCTGCGTGATCGGCGCCTATCCGCCAGGCAGCAAGATGGAGATCACACGGGTTACGCCGGAGAACCATGCGAAAGCGCTGAAGACGATTCCGCAAGTCGCGCTGCCGCCCGCTGATCCCGTGACCGGGAAGGATGGCGCGCTGATGCGGTTGTGGCGATAGCTACACGCGCAGTACCGTGGTGGTCGGCAAAGCGAAGCGTGCCCACCAATCGATTTGAGCCGCGAAGGATAGATGGTGGGCACGGCGCGAAGAGCGCGCCTTTGCCCGCCCTACGACACCGTGCGCTACGCCGCGTTGCTGCCTTCCTGCCGGGTCGCCTCGAACAGGAACCAGGTGCGGCGCTCGGTCTCGTCGATGAAGACCTCGAGGATGCTGGCGCTGGCGACGTCGCCGGCCTCGTCGCAGACTTCGTGCGCCTTGCGCATCGCGGCTGCGACGTGCTTGTTGTCCTGCATCAGCTCGCGCAGCATCTCCCGCGGCGGGACATAGTCCTCGTTGTTGTCCTTGATGGTCTGGAGCTTTGCGACCTGGCCGATCGACTTCAGCGTGGTGCCGCCGACCTTGCGGACGCGCTCGGCAAGCTGGTCGGTGGTGGCGAAGATCTGGTCGGACTGCTCGTCGAGCAGCAAATGATAGTCGCGGAAATGCCGGCCGCTGATGTGCCAGTGGAAATTCTTGGTCTTGAGATAAAGCGCGAACGCGTCGGCCAGAAGCACGTTGAGCGCTTCCGAGACCTTCTTGACTCCTTCGGACGACAGATCGGTAGGGGTGTCGAGATCGGGCGAGACCTTGTTCGTTTTGCTCACGGGAGACCTTCCTGTTAGGACGCGGACATTGACGGCGCGCCGTCGCACCCCTAACGCAAGGCAGGCAGCGTCGGTTCCTGAGCAGGAACCATTTGGCCGGGACGTTCGAATACCATGGACGATTGGATCGATTATTACGACTCGACGCACACGATCTATGTCAGCAAGCTGCATCGCGATTTGCACTTCCAGATCATTGCGCGAGACATCATCGGCTACATCCCCTCGCCCGAGGCGACGGTGCTGGACTATGCCTGCGGCGAGGCGCTGTCGGCGAACCAGGTGGCTGCCGCCTGCGCCAAGCTGATCCTCGCCGAGCCCGCGCCCGGCGTGCGCGGCCGGCTGATCGCGCGGTTCGCCCCGAACACCAAGATCCGCGTCCGCTCGCTCGATGACGTCCGCAAGATGCAGGACAAGTCGATCGACCTCGTCGTGATGAACTCGGTCGCGCAATACATGACGCCGGAGGAGCTCGATGCCGCCCTCCTCAACATCCGCCGTATCCTGAAGCCGTCCGGCAAGCTGGTGCTTGGCGATATCCTCCAGCCCAATGTCGGCATGGTCAGGGACGTGATGGCGCTGCTCGGCTTCGGTCTGCGTCACGGCTTCCTCAAGGACGCGCTGCTCGGGCTGATCAGCACCGCACTGTCTGATTACCGTCATCTGCGCACGCGCATCGGGCTGCAGCGCTACAGCGAGGACGAGATCACCGCCAAGCTGAAGGCGGCGGGCTTCGCGGTCCAGCGCGCCCACAGCAACATCGGCCATAACCGCTGGCGCATGACCTTCATCGCGCGACCGCCTTTGATTCGTTAAGCATAACGATCGGCCGAGGTGGCCTCTCGCATTCCGATCGGTCATTATCGCCGCGGCCCGGTGGCGGAAGCGTCTACGCGGGAGCGGTGCATCGCTCTTCATCCTGGTTCAAATCCAGGCCGGGTCTCCACGCTTGCGGGGTTACGCGTGGCGCAGCCACGCAGGGGCGAAGCGTGTCCGCCGTAGCTGGAGCGGAGCAAAAGCGAAGACGGACTGCCGGCTAAACGCACGCCGGGCAAATCAGCACCCCACGAGCAACCGTCTCATTTTCGGTCACCCTCGACCAATTCGCAGCCGGACACGAGCGGAAGCCGGTCCGCATCCCTGGCCGCCGAACTGAGCACGGCATCGAGCAGGCCTGGGAAGCGCGCCTCCAGATCCTCACGTCGCAGCCGCATGAATCGATTGGTGCCCGCCACGCGCGTCTGCATCAATCCGCATTCGCGCAGCTTGGCGAAGTGGTAGGCGAGGTTCGACTTGCCACCAAGCCCGCTGAAATCGCCGCAACAGAGTTCGCTGCTGACACGTTCTTGCTGGGCAAGCTGGTAGACGATGGCGAGCCGGATCGGATCGCTCAAGCAATCCAGCACCATCGGCAGCTCGATCTGCTCGCGGGTCGGATGAAGTGGCGTGCGGCTCATGCCCGGATCATAATGAAGCGGCGACAATGTTCAATAGTTCTTGAACCAATTGACTCTCGGAACCATAACATCCAATAGTTCAATAAACCTTGAACATGGGGATTTCTCCAATGAGCGTGTTCTGGCTGGCCCTGGCGGCCTTTGCGATCGGCACTGAAGGGTTTGTCATTGCAGGACTTTTGCCGGCAATCGCCACCGACCTTTCGATTTCGGTCTCGGCCGCGGGCCAATTGGTCACCGCCTACGCCCTCACCTATGCGGTGGGCTCGCCCATCCTCGCCGTGGCGCTGAACAATATCGACCGCCGCACCGTCCTGGCCCTCGCACTGACGACCTTCATCGCCGGCAACCTCGCGGCGATGGTGGCATCCAACTACGCCCTGCTGCTGGCCTCGCGGATGCTGATGGCGCTGGGCTCGGGGCTGTGCATGCCCACGGCGCTTGCGGTGTCCGTGGCGGTTGCCGCGCCCGAACGGCGTGGCCGCGCGGTGGCGCTCGTCACCGCGGGGCTCACGGTTGCGACCGTGGTCGGCGTGCCCTTCGGCAATCTCGTCGGCAGCCTGCTCGGCTGGCGCGCGACCTTTGCCATGGTCGCCCTGATCGGCGCGGTCGCGCTCGCCGGCCTGTTGCTCGGCCTGCCTAAAGGCCTGCCGCGCAATACGGCCTCGCTCAGCGAACGGTTGGCGGTGGCGCGCCACGGTCACGTTGTGGTTGCGCTGCTGATCACGACATTGTGGGCGCTGGGCGGCTTCACAGTGTTCACCTATTTCGCGGTCCCGCTGCGCGGCCTCGGCTTCGGCGCCTCGCAAATCAGCTTGGCGCTGCTGGTGTTTGGCGGCGCGGCGGCAATCGGGAACATGCTTGGCGGCGTCCTGGCCGACCGGCTCGGCACGCTCGTGACCGCGGGCCTCGGGCTCGCCGGCATGGCGGGCGCCCTGATCCTGCATTCGCTGGTCCTGAAGCTGATGCCCGCACAGGCGCATTACGCGGTGCTCGGGGCGATCTTCCTCTGGGGGCTCTCGGGCTGGGCGTTCTATCCCGCCCAGCTCGCCAGCATCATCCGGATCGAGCCGCAGGCTTCGACGATCGCGCTCTCGCTCAACGCCTCATCCATGTATCTCGGCTTCGCCATCGGCGGAGCGCTGGGCGGCGCTGTGCTGGCCACCCTGTCGCCGACAGACCTCGGCTGGATCGGCGGATCGAGCGTTGCGGCCTCGCTTCTGGTGCACCTTGCCCGTGGCTGGCAGGCGCGGCCAAAACCGGTCAAAATTGCCGGTTGATGGGCGTTTTTCGGGGTTTCGCCGCCCCGAAAACTGGTCTAAGACCCACCCGCGCGCGAGGGAGACCACCGCGCTCTCGGCCAAAGGGACGCGCAGCAGGCGCGCCCTTTTTTTGTGCCCAAATTCCACTTCGGCGAGAGTTGATGCCCAAACGTACAGACATCACCACCATCCTGATCATCGGCGCCGGTCCCATCGTGATCGGCCAGGCCTGCGAGTTCGACTATTCGGGCACTCAGGCGGTGAAGACGCTGAAGGAAGAGGGCTATCGCATCGTCCTCGTCAATTCCAACCCGGCCACCATCATGACCGACCCGGAGCTGGCCGATGCGACCTATATCGAGCCGATCACGCCCGAGATCGTCGCCAAGATCATCGAGAAGGAACGTCACGTCATTCCCGGCGGCTTCGCGCTGCTGCCGACCATGGGCGGCCAGACCGCGCTGAACTGCGCGCTGTCGCTGCGCCGGCAGGGCACGCTGGAGAAGTTCGACGTCGAGATGATCGGCGCCACCGCCGATGCCATCGACAAGGCCGAAGACCGCCAGCTGTTCCGCAACGCCATGGAGAAGATCGGGCTGCAGACGCCGAAGTCGCGGCTCGCCAACGCCTCCGAGCTGAAGAAGTCGTTCCGCGACAAATATCTCGCCGAACGCGAGAAACTGTCGGGCGCGGCGCTCGAAGAGCTCGACCGGCAATGGACTCTCGGCGAAGGCGACCGCCGCAAGCGCTATCAGGAGTACGCGCTTGGGCAGGCGATGATGGCGCTATCCGAGATCGGCCTGCCCGCGATCATCCGCCCGTCCTTCACCATGGGCGGCACCGGCGGCGGCATCGCCTACAACAAGGAAGAGTTCCTCGACATCATCGAGCGCGGTCTCGATGCGTCTCCGACCAACGAAGTGCTGATCGAGGAATCCGTGCTCGGCTGGAAAGAGTACGAGATGGAGGTGGTGCGCGACAAGAACGACAATTGCATCATCGTCTGCTCGATCGAGAACCTCGATCCGATGGGCGTGCACACCGGCGACTCCATCACGGTGGCGCCGGCGCTGACGCTGACCGACAAGGAATACCAGATCATGCGCGACGCCTCGATCGCGGTGCTGCGCGAGATCGGGGTCGAGACCGGCGGCTCCAACGTGCAGTTCGGCGTCAATCCCGAAGATGGCCGCATGGTCGTCATCGAGATGAATCCGCGCGTGTCGCGCTCGTCCGCGCTGGCCTCGAAGGCCACCGGCTTTCCGATCGCAAAGGTCGCCGCCAAGCTCGCGGTCGGCTACACGCTCGATGAGATCGCCAACGACATCACCGGCGGCGCCACGCCGGCCTCGTTCGAGCCGACGATCGATTACGTCGTCACCAAGGTGCCGCGCTTCGCCTTCGAGAAATTCCCGGGCGCCTCGGCCACGCTGACCACGTCGATGAAGTCGGTCGGCGAAGTCATGGCGATCGGCCGCACTTTCCAGGAAAGCCTGCAGAAGGCGCTGCGCGGGCTCGAGACCGGATTGACCGGCCTCGACGAGATCGAGATCGAGGGCCTCGGCCGCGACGACGACAAGAATGCGATCCGCGCCGCGCTCGGCACGCCGACGCCGAACCGCATTCTTCAGGTCGCCCAGGCCATGCGGCTCGGCTGGTCGAACGAAGACATCTTCAACTCCTGCAAGATCGATCCGTGGTTCCTCGGCGAGATGCGCGGCATCGTCGACATGGAGGAGAAGGTCAGGAAGAACGGCCTGCCCGGCAACGCCTTCGGCATGCGCACGCTGAAGGCCATGGGCTTCTCCGACGCGCGGCTCGCCGTGCTCGCCGAGACGACAGAGGCCGAGGTCAAGGCGAAGCGCCATGCGCTCGGCGTTCGCCCCGTCTACAAGCGCATCGATACCTGCGCGGCCGAGTTCGCCTCGCCGACCGCCTACATGTACTCGACCTACGAGGCGCCGTTTGCGGGAGCACTGGCGGACGAGAGCACGCCATCCGACAAGAAGAAGGTCATCATTCTCGGCGGCGGGCCGAACCGCATCGGCCAGGGCATCGAGTTCGACTATTGCTGCTGTCATGCCTGCTTCGCCCTGCATGATGCCGGCTACGAATCCATCATGGTCAACTGCAACCCGGAGACGGTGTCGACCGACTACGATACGGCTGACCGGCTCTATTTCGAGCCGCTCACCTCCGAGGATGTGCTCGAGATCATCGCGACGGAGCGCAGCAAGGGCACGCTACACGGCGTGATCGTGCAGTTCGGCGGTCAGACCCCGCTGAAGCTGGCGCACGCGCTGGAAGCCGCCGAAGTGCCGATCCTCGGCACCTCGCCGGACGCCATCGACCTTGCCGAGGACCGCGACCGCTTCAAGCGCGTGCTCGACAAGCTCAGGCTCAAGCAGCCGAAGAACGGCATCGCCTATTCGGTCGAGCAGGCTCGCCTCGTCTCCGCCGATCTCGGCCTGCCGCTCGTGGTGCGCCCGTCCTACGTGCTCGGCGGCCGCGCCATGCAGATCATCCGCGAGGAGAACCAGCTCAACGACTATCTGCTCGGCACGCTGCCGGAGCTGGTGCCGGCCGACGTCAAGGCGCGCTATCCGAACGACAAGACCGGGCAGATCAACACCGTGCTCGGCAAGAACCCGCTGCTGTTCGATCGTTATCTGTCTGATGCAACCGAAGTCGACGTCGACTGCCTCTGCGACGGCAGGGACACGTTCATCGTCGGCATCATGGAGCACATCGAGGAAGCCGGCATCCATTCCGGCGATAGCGCCTGCTCGCTTCCGCCGCACTCGCTCGATGCGAAGATGATCGAAGAGCTGGAGCGGCAGACTCGCGAGCTCGCGCTCGGCCTCGACGTCATTGGCCTGATGAACGTGCAATACGCCATCAAGGACGGCGAGATCTACGTGCTCGAGGTCAATCCGCGCGCTTCGCGCACCGTGCCGTTCGTGGCCAAGGTGATCGGCATGCCGGTCGCCAAGATCGCCGCGCGCATCATGGCGGGCGAGAAGCTCGCCGACTTCAAGCTGAAGAAGGCGGCGCTCAAGCACGTCGGCGTCAAGGAATCGGTATTTCCGTTCGCCCGGTTCCCCGGCGTCGATACCGTGCTCGGCCCCGAGATGCGCTCGACCGGCGAGGTCATGGGCATCGACCGCTCGTTCGCGGTCGCCTTCGCCAAGAGCCAACTCGGCGGCGGCACCAGGGTGCCGCGCAAGGGCACGGTGTTCGTCTCGGTGCGCGAAAGCGACAAGACGCGCATCGCCGACGCCGTTCGCGAATTGCACTCGCTCGGCTTCAAGGTGCTGGCGACGTCGGGCACCGCGCGCTTCCTGACCGACCAGGGCATTCCGACCGAGAAGGTGAACAAGGTGCTGGAGGGGCGGCCGCACATCGTCGATGCCATCACCAATGGCGACGTCCAGCTCGTCTTCAACACCACCGAAGGCCCGCAGGCGCTGGCGGACAGCCGTTCGCTGCGGCGCGCGGCCCTCTTGCATAAAGTGCCATATTACACCACTCTTTCCGGGGCCGTGGCGGCCGCGCAGGGCATCCGCGCCTATCTGGGCGGGGACCTTGAGGTTCGTACCCTGCAGAGCTACTTTTCGGAAACCTGATCGCGAGCGGCGGCGAACCCGCCGCTAAGTGATTGGCAATGAAGCTACAATGGCCGGAGGAACCGTCCGGCCATGTGGTTGTTCTGTTCCGGCGCCAGACCACATGAGAGATCCCGGCGGGCGCGTGTTCAGCCCCGGGAATACCGACGAATCAAGGTTGCCGCGCCCCGCATCTTTCCGGGGCGCGCAGCTGAAGGACGAGAGAAGAGATGGAAAAGGTTCCGATGACCCAGGCCGGCTTTGTCGCGCTCGGGGAAGAATTGAAGCACCGCCAGTCCGTGGACCGTCCGCGGATCATCGAGCACATCGCCGAGGCGCGCTCGCACGGAGACCTGTCGGAGAACGCGGAGTATCATGCCGCGAAGGAAGAGCAGTCCCACAATGAGGGCCGCATCGCCGAGCTCGAGGACAAGCTTGCGCGCGCCGACATCATCGACATCTCGAAACTGTCCGGCGACACCATCAAGTTCGGCGCCACCGTGACGCTGGTCGATGAGGACACCGAGAAGAAGACGGTGTGGCAGATCGTCGGCGAGGTCGAGGCCGACGCCAAGAAGGGCCGCATCTCCATCACCTCGCCGCTCGCGCGCGCACTGATCGGCAAGAAGAAGGGCGCTTCCGTCGAGGTCAATACGCCCGGCGGCGCCAAGGCCTACGAGATCACCAAGGTGGAGTGGCGGTAAGCATTTGCCGCCACCGTGTAATGATGTTTCGAAAAGGCCGCGCGTGGCGCGGCCTTTTTGTTTTTGCGTGTTGTTGGCATGGGTGAACGCTGGCTCTCGCCATCCGACATTGTGCGGGCGCAGCGAAGCAAATCCAGACTGCCGCTGCGGAAAGACTCTGGATTGTTTCGCTGCGCTCGCACTGTCGATGTGGAAGCAGCGGACCCAACTCCATCACCGTCACTCTGAGGTGCCCGCCTCTTCGGCGAGCCTCATCAGGATGACGGAATGAGCGATCTACCTCCGCCCCTTCACCTCCAGCGGCACCGCCGCCTCGTATTTCGAATTGTGCAGTACCAGCGAGGTGCGCACGTTGCGCACATGGGGCGCTGCAGTGAGGTGGGTGACGAAATCCTGGAAGGTCGCCATGTCGGGGGCGACGCATTTCAGGATGAAATCGACCTCGCCCGACAGCATCCAGCATTCCCGCACCAGGGGCTCGGCGCGGACGAACTCCTCGAAGGCGCGCAAATCGGCCTCGGCCTGGCTGGACAGGTGCACGGCCGCGAACACGGTGACGTCGAAGCCGAGCTTGCGGGCATCCAAAAGGCCCCGATAGCCGTGGATGTAGCCCTCCTCCTCCAGCGCGCGGACGCGGCGCAGGCAGGGGGGCGGCGAGATGCCGACGCGCTTGGCCAGCTCGACATTCGTGATTCGACCGTCGGCCTGAATCTCGGCGAGAATTTTCAGGTCGATCTCGTCTAGGTTCCGCGACACGTGATTGGAACTCCTGCCCCTTACGGGGTATTGGGTGATTTGTCGAAATCCTCATAGCCCAGTCCGCACCATCGGCGCAATTTTATTGCGCGCGCGGCGCGATCGGCTTTTGTTCCCTGTTGGAAAAATCCGCCGTGAGGGAATGCAATTCTTGCATGGCTCATCAGAAAGCTTAGATTGGCTCTGATATTTCAGCGCCTCCGCGAGGCCTCCCGGCACGTTCCGCGCCCGCGCTGCAAATCCCCCGTGAAAGGCGTCCATCGAAATGTCCGCTCCTGTTCATGCAAAGGTCGTCATTATTGGCTCTGGCCCCGCCGGCTACACCGCCGCGATCTACGCCGCGCGCGCGATGCTCGAGCCGATCCTGATCCAGGGCATCCAGCCCGGCGGCCAGCTCACCATCACCACGGACGTCGAGAACTATCCGGGCTTCGCCGACGTGATCCAGGGCCCCTGGCTGATGGAGCAGATGGAGAAGCAGGCGGTCCATGTCGGCACCAAGATCGTCACCGACCTGGTCACCAAGCTGGAGACTGCGCAACGGCCGTTCCGTCTCACCTGCGACAGCGGCGACGTCTATCTCGCCGACACCGTGATCCTCGCCACGGGAGCGCAAGCACGCTGGCTTGGGCTGCCCTCCGAAGCGAAGTTCCAGGGCGGCGGCGTGTCGGCCTGCGCCACCTGCGACGGCTTCTTCTACCGTGGCAAGGAAGTCATCGTGGTCGGCGGCGGCAACACCGCGGTCGAGGAAGCCCTGTACCTCACCAACCATGCTTCGCAGGTCACCATCGTGCATCGTCGCGATCACTTCCGTGCCGAGCGCATCCTGCAGGAACGCCTGTTCAAGCATCCGAAGATCAAGGTGATCTGGGACTCCGCCGTCGACGAGATCTGCGGCACCGAGAACCCCAACAAAGTCACCCATGTCCGGCTCAAGAACGTCAGGACCGGCGCGCTCACGAACGTGAAGGCCGACGGCATCTTCATCGCCATCGGCCACGCACCGGCAACCGAGCTCGTCAAGGGCCAGGTCAAGCTCAAACCGTCGGGCTATGTCGAGGTCGCCCCGAACTCGACCGCCACGTCGGTGCCCGGCTTGTTTGCCGCCGGCGACGTCGCCGACGAGACCTATCGCCAGGCCGTGACGGCCGCCGGCCTCGGCTGCATGGCCGCACTCGAAGCCGAACGTTTCTTGGCCCTTCGCGCCAGCGAGCGCGCGGCAGCGGAATGAAGATCATGCCTCGAACACGCGACGGATTCACGGATATGGACTGGGACAAGCTGAAGGTGTTTCACGCGGCGGCGGAAGCGGGCAGCTTCACGCATGCTGGCGAGCAGCTCGGCCTGTCGCAATCGGCGGTCTCCCGCCAGGTCTCGGCGCTGGAGCAGGAGCTTTCGGTCTCGCTGTTTCACCGCCACGCCCGCGGCCTGATCCTCACCGAACAGGGCGACCTCTTGTTCCGCACCGCGCACGACGTGTTCATGCAGCTGCAGGCGGCGCGCGCCAAGCTGACCGACAGCCGCGAGCGGCCGAGCGGCGACCTCAAGATCACCACCACGCCCGGCGTCGGCATCAACTGGCTGATCCCGCGGCTCGGCGAGTTCACCGCGCTCTATCCGGAGATCCGGATCTCGTTGATCGTCACCGACGAGGAGCTCGATCTATCGATGCGCGAGGCCGACGTCGCGATCCGCACCCGCAAGCCGACGCAGCCCGATCTCATCCAGCGCAAGCTGTTCGCAATGGGCTTTCACGCCTATTGCTCGCCGGAATACATCAAGCGCTTCGGCACGCCACGCACGCTGGAGGAGCTCGACTCCCACCGCATCATCACGCTTGCCGACGGCAACTTCGCGCCGCATCTGCAGAACCGCAACTGGCTGATCGAAGCCGGTCGCAACGGGTCGGGTCCGCGCGAAGCCTATTTCAAGGTCAACAACATCCTCGGACTCGTGCGCGCCTGCCAGCAGGGACTCGGCATCGCCGCCCTGCCCGACTACCTCGTCGAGGAGCAGAGCAAGCTCGTGCAGCTATTCGGCGAGTCGGATTCGATCCAGCTCGACACTTACTTCGTCTATCCCGAGGAGTTGAAGACGGTCGCGCGCGTGCAGGTGTTCCGCGACTTCGTGGTGAGCAAGGCACAGCGCTGGCCGTCCTGATTTCCGCATGACTGACATGCGGCCTCGGCTGTTGCTGCATGGCGCTTGGCAAGCCCATAATGTTTGCACGCTGAGCCTTCGCGTTGCGCATTTGTCCCCCTCCTCCAGTGGCGCGGGAGTTCAGTAATCCCTCTTGGAAGGTGATTGTGTCGGCCTCACGTGGCCAATACCTAAGCCGGGCCCTCGGGTCCGGCTTTTTTTCGTCAAAATGTGGCTTCGCGCTCCGCGTGTATTGACAGTTCCAGGCATACCCCGCATCATTTGCAAATGATCACGAAGTCGTGCGCAGTCATCTCGAAAAAAGGCCCCCATCCCGGGGCCTCGGATTTCTGCGCGCACTAGGCTGACGTCGTCATTGCGAACAAATCCCGAAAACCCCGCCGCCTGGACGGGGTTTTTTCATGTGCCTCCGTCTCAGGCTTTTTCCCGAGAAGGAGATGGAACATGACCGGACTACGAGATCATTTGCATGGGCTATGGCTGCCGCTGGTGACGCCGTTTCAGGGCGGCGCACTGGACGACAGGTCACTGCGGCGACTGACGCGGCATTACGGCGGACAGGCCGTTGACGGCTTCATCCTGGGGGCGACCTCCGGCGAAGGCATGACACTGCGCGGCGCCGAGTTCGAACGTCTCGTCGCCGTGGTGCGCGACGAGATGGCGGCCGGCGGCCGCAGCCTGCCGATCTGCCTCGGGCTCTCGGGCGCGGACACCTCGCGGCTGCAGGAGCGCCTCGACGAGACCGCGGACTGGCCGATCGATGGTTACCTGATCGCCAGCCCCTATTACGTGCGGCCGTCGCAGCGCGGGCTGCTGGCGCATTTCGAGGCGCTCGCCGACCACGCTGCATGGCCGATCGCGCTCTACAACATCCCCTATCGCTGCGCGGTCAACATCACCAACCAGACCATGCTGCGGCTCGCCGAGCACAAGAACATCGTCGGCTTGAAGGATTGCGGCGCCAGCCGCGAGCAGTCGATCGCGCTGCTGCGCGACCGGCCGAAGGACTTTCGTGTGCTCACCGGCGAGGACGCCAACTATCTCGAGGCGCTCATTGACGGCGCCGACGGCGGCATCCTGCTGTCGGCCCATGTCGAGACCGCGATATTTGCAGCCGTGTATGCCGAGCTGAAGCGCGGCAACCACGATGCGGCGCAGGCGCGCTGGCACGAGGTCGCCGAGCTGACGCGGCTGTTGTTCACCGAGCCGAGCCCCGCGCCGGCGAAGTACTGGCTGTGGCGCAGCGGCCTGATCGACAGCCCCGAAGTGCGCCTGCCGATGGTGGAAGTGAGCAGCGAGCTCGCGGCGGCGATCGATCGCGAAATCGAGCGACGGAGGAAAGTCGCGGCGTAGCGGCTTCCATCCCCTTCCCTGGAGGGCCCCTCCAGGGAAGGGTAAGAGGCGACCGTGGTTAACAGCATCCCAACCGCATTCGCAGCCGCCGCATCGCGCATCCACGGCTCGTTTACGCAATCGGGCCTATCGTCTCCGCAAAGGACCTCGGAGAGGGGAATGACCATGGGGCATCGCATCCGGCCGACGGCCGCGCGGCAATTCGCGCCGGCCGATCTCTTGCAGGGCATTCTGATGGTGTCGTCATTCGGGTTCTGGGCGGTGATGCTCGGCCTGATACCGGTGCTGCTGTTTCGCGTCTGGCTGATCGGCTGACGCGAGCGGGCGCGGGATGGTTAACCCGTGGGTCACGGCCGTGCTCAAATGCGCTGGTCGCAGCGACCCGGAATGTTAAAACATCCCGGCTAGCGTGGACGCCATAAGCGAAGAAATCGCGGAGGCGTTTGTGAATAGTCATAATGAACTGGCGTCGCATTGCGACGCTGGACAGCAGGGCTTTACCACCGAGGACATTCTCTGGGCGACCGGCATCTGGTCGGTGATCCTCACCTTGTCGCCGGTGATCGTGTTCTACATGCTGTTGGTGGCGTAAGATTCATTTCGTCATTTCCGGATGGCGCGATAGCGCCAGACCGCAGGTGCACAATTGCGCACCGGGGAATCTCGAGATTCCGGCTTCGCCCTTCGGGTGCTCCGAAATGACAGGTGAAGGCAGAAACGCAAAACGCGCGGCTCGACCCGCGCGTTTTTCGTATCCACGAAATGACCAATGAAAATTAAGCGGCCTGCTTGTGCATTGCGCCGGACGCCGACGCCGTGCCGCGAATAGCCTTCACCGAACGCTCGATCGCCGCCCAAAGCCTTGCGATTTCCTGAGCCGCACGGCTCTCGGCCTGATACTCGCGCGCGCCTTCGCCGTGGCTGAGCGCCATCAGCAAATCCGAACGGTTGGTGATCTGGCCGCCCCACACCGGAGCGCGGAATTTCGCCAGCGCTTCGCGGGCGATGGTGACGATCGGGCTTTCGACCTCGTCACGGCGCGCCGGCGCACCGTTGAGCACGACCGCGTAGGGCTTGCGCGCGGCGCGGCACATCTGGATGGTTTCCTGCACCGCGTTGACGTCGAACACGCCGGGACGCGCCGGAATGATCACCATCGTCGCGTTACGGATCGCGTCGTCGACGACGGCCGACAGGTTCGGCGGCGTGTCGATCAACACCCATTCATAACCGTCGCGCTTGGCAGCGGAGACGATGCCGCTGACGGAGTTCACGGCAGCCTTGATCGGCGGCTCGTTGGTGCCACGCAGCTTGTGCCACAGCGTGAGCGAGCCCTGCGGATCTGCGTCCACCAGCATGACCTGCTTGCTCGCCTTGATCTGCGCGGCGAGATGTGCAGCCAGGGTACTCTTGCCCGAGCCGCCTTTACGCGATGCAAAAACAATTACGTTCATACCTTCGGCCTCCAGATTGACCCCAGGCCGCGAAAATGAATCAGCGCAGTGATTCGCGAAAGAAAAATGTATCGAGGGTTGCGTTGGCGCCACGAAATAACGAGGCGTGTTGGCTTTTGAGTCACACTGCTTGCTGTGACGTCACACACAAACTGCTGCAAAACGCTTCGCGCGCGGGCAAGCGTGCGTTTCTTGAGCAGCGGACGGGACAACACAACCTTGCCGCGCAAACCTCGGGGCGGCTCTTTTCCGTCAGAGGCGCCCGTAATGGCCGCAAGCCTGTGCGGCGACGCGCGAACAAAACGAGTCCGCTGTCGCGAAGCTGATGTCACGGCCGGAGCGAGCCGGATATGCGATGGCGCGGTTCCCAGGCCTGTCGGGTTTCAAAACAGGCACGCGCTTCGCTCGGGATTTTAGCCTTCGCTGGATTTCTTCTTCTTCGAGGCCGGTTTGGTCTTCTTCGCGGTCCTCGGCGCGATGTGGGTCGGCTTGCCGGCGCGCAACTCGCCCGGCTCGGGGCCGGCGCGGAAGAACACCCGGCATTGCGGCGAGAGCTGCGCCTTCTTCTTGATCATGCAGGCGGTGATGGCATCGACGTTCGGAACGAACTCGCTGCACAGCCGCATCGCATCCGGCGTGCAGGCCTGCTGCTGCTCCTGGGTGTAGGCGAAACCTGAGCGCGGCAGCGCCAGGACGGCCAAGGCAAGCGAGAGGCTCGCAATGGCCAATGACTTCTTCAAGCGAAATGCCGGCATCGATCCCCCCCACATGACGAGTCAGTGCGAATAGTGGGTGAACGGCGGTTCATTGGCAACCGAGGGGAGACGCGAAAGCCGGCACGTGTGCGGTCTCGGCAACAGGGACGCCGCGGCGTACCGGATCCCCCGCTTTCGCGGGAGATGACACCTGAGGGTGGGGACAGGCCGTTCAAGACAAAACTGCGAAAACAACCCCATGCACAGTAGCCAAGTCATGGCAATCCTTACGCATTTCATGCCTTAGGATTTTGCGAAGTCGAGTTTGACTCGTCGGGCAAAACAGGAGCATGATGGCAGCATCAAAGAATGCGCGTGGGTGGTCGGCTTGTCTCCTGCGCTGATCAAGAGCTTGAGCGGGAGTGGAGGCGATCGCATGGAGGGGAATGAGGCGGAGCTGCCGCTGTCGGGCGTGACGGTGGTCTCGCTGGAGCAGGCGATCGCAGCGCCGCTGGCCAGCCGGCATCTGGCGGATTGGGGCGCACGGGTGATCAAGATCGAGCGGCCGGGCGGCGGCGATTTCTGCCGGGACTACGATCATGTGATGAACGGCATGTCGAGCCAGTTCGTCTGGACCAATCGTTCCAAGCAAAGCCTCGCCATCGACATCAAGAGCGAGAGCGGCCGCAAGGTGCTCGACGCCCTGCTGCCGCGGGCGGATGTGTTCATCCAGAATCTCGCGCCTGGTGCTGCGGAGCGGCTCGACCTCGATGCCGCATCGCTCGTGCGAAGATTTCCGCGCCTCATCGCCTGCGACGTCTCGGGCTATGGCAGCGGCGGCCCCTACAGCAACAAGAAGGCCTATGATCTGCTGGTCCAGTGCGAGGCCGGCGTGCTCGCCGTCAACGGCACCGAGGCGGAGCCGGCCAAGGTGGGGCTTTCCGTGGTCGATATCGCCACGGGGATGTACATTCTCAACGGCGTGCTGATGGCGCTGTATCGCCGGGAGCGAACCGGCAAGGGCACGGCCTTCCAGGCCTCGCTGTTCGATTCCATCACGGACTGGATGAGCTATCCCGCCTTCTACACGATGAGTACCGGCCGGCCGCTGCCGCGCACCGGCGCGAAGCATGCGACGATCGCGCCCTACGGCCCGTTCCGCGTGGGTGACGGCACCACGATCTTCTTCGGCATCCAGAACGACCGGGAATGGCGGTCGCTGTGCCGGTGCTTGGCGACGCCGGCTTCGCCGACCATCCGAGCTTCCGCACCAATCCGCTGCGCATGCAGAACCGCGACGATCTGCAGGCGCATATCGAGCAGCGTTTTGCCGCGATGACCAGCGAGGAGGTGCTGCGGCTGCTCGATGAAGCCGCGATCGCCAACGCGCATCTGAACTCGGTCGAGGCCTTCCTGCAGCATGAGCAACTCCATGCGCGCTCGCGGGTGCAGAGCGTGGGATCGCCCTGCGGGCCGGTGATGAGCTTCCTGCCCGCCCTCACCATTCCCGACGTAGCGCCGCGGATGGACCCGGTGCCTGATGTCGGTCAGCACAACGAAGCCATCCTCAGCGAGCTCGGTCTCGCAAAGGAAACGTGACGATGGTCTCGCTGCGACCAACGCGGGCGTACCTGGCCGTCCCCGCGCACCGCTCCCGTCTCGTCGCCAAAGGGCCAGGAGCCGACCTCCGTCTGAGCGACCCGGCGAAATGGGCGAAACCGGCGGTTGCCAACGGTACCCTCGAGGCGCACGCTGACCGCGACAGCCACGCTTCTCGAGCCCCCCAAATGATTGGTTTCATGCAATCTCCCTGCGACGCCAACGTTATCCGGGTGACACCAGCTTTTGACGCGGCACCGTCGCAAAGACGCAAGCGGCTGACGCTGGCGGCGACCATATTCGGGTCGAGCATGGCATTGGTCGATGGGTCTGTCGTAAATATCGCCCTGCCGACGATTCAGCACGTCCTGCATGCAAGCGTGGCCGCGACCCAATGGATCGTTAATGCTTACCTGCTGCTGCTAAGCGCTACGGTGCTGGTTGGAGGGGCGGCTGCCGATCTTTACGGCCGTCGACGCATCTTTGTTTTCGGCATTACGATATTCACCTTGGCCTCCATTACGTGCGGCCTGTCCCCCAACATCACGGTGCTAGTCGCAAGCCGCGCAATTCAAGGGGTTGGCGCCGCGTTCCTCATCCCGGCGAGCCTCGCGATGTTGGGAGCGACTTTTGACGAGCACGAGCGCAATCATGCGATCGGAGTATGGGCTGGTGTCGGCGCGCTGACCGCCGCCGTCGGCCCGGTATTGGGCGGCTGGCTCGTCGATCAGGTGTCGTGGCGCGCGATTTTTCTGCTCAATGTGCCGCTGGCGGCCGTCGCGGCGGGACTTGCGAGCTTCGCAGGCGAAAGCCGAAATGACAGCGCAAAATCGTTGGACTGGACCGGAGCGGCCACCATCGCCGCCGCTCTCGCCTCGATCACCTGGGGGCTTAACGCCATTCCGGCCTCGGGATTTTCTGACAGAACCGTAGTCGGCGCGCTCGGATCGGGATTTCTATTGCTCTTGTTATTTCTCGCAATCGAAGCCCGGCTCGGCGCACGAGCAATGATGCCGCTATCGCTGTACGGTTCGCGCAGTTTTGCCGCAGCCAACGCATTGACGCTGTTGCTTTATTTTGCGCTAGGCGGTGCGCTGTATTATCTGCCGTTTGGCTTGATCCGGCTCGGCGGCTACTCCGCGACACAGGCCGGTGCAGCACTGCTTCCATTTGCTCTCATCATGGGTTTCGGCGCGCAATTCGCCGGCATGCTTTCCGACCGTTTCGGGCCGCAGCAGTCGCTCACCTTCGGGCCCGTCATCGCAGGCTGCGGTCTGGCGCTGCTGGCTTTTGCCGATTTCCGACAATCCTACTGGGCCGGAGCGTTTCCGGCGATCTGCGTATTTGGCATCGGTATGACCATCACGGTCCCGCCGCTGACGTCGATGGTAATGTCGTCGGTGGGTGACGCCCACGCAGGACTCGCTTCGGGCGTCAACAACGCGGTCGCCCGGGTGGCAGGTCTCTTTGCAGTCGCGGCGCTTGGCGCCGTTTTGTTTGCCAGCTTTTCGTATCATCTTGCCGGTGCGCCGCGGGCACAAGCCAACGAAGCGCTGAATGCAATACTGGCCGGACAAGCCGGCATCACCGAAGCCGCAACGGCCGCGTTCGAACGCGCGCTACGCATAGTGTTGCAAGTGGCGGCGCTCTGCTCCTTGCTGGGCGGCATTCTTCTTCGGTTTTGGATCCGACCGATTGGATCGCAAGCGGCGCGTTGAAAGCGAACACCAAGGCAGATCCGAGTCGGGCGGCGCCTACCGTCGATGGGACGAGCAGCCCCGCCGGCATAGCATAGTGGCTCGACGTCGCGCTTAAGGTGCTCTGCCTGAACAACGGGAAGGCTGGTGAACTTCACCTCTTCCTGTTGAGAGGGCGGGGCCGAAGGGGGTGACCAATCGGACATTCGAGCGCGGCACGATCCCAGCCTCCGAGATCCGCTGCCGCACGATAGGTGCTTTCCAGAAACGACATGAGCGTCCCCTCTGGATCGCTTGACTTCCTCACAATGTCGTAGGCCAGGAGATATTCTCCGAGCTTCCGATCGAAATATGCGCCCGTCGGCAAAATCTGTTCGTCGGCAAAGCCGTTCGGAGTGGGATAGGCATAGGAGTAGAAAGCCGCAAAGTCTGTGCCGCCTCCGCCCGGCCAGAAGCCGGCGGATGAGACTTCATCACTGTACGCCTCGCGCGTCACTTCATCAGGTAAACCCGGTACGCCCCCCGGGTGAAGCGGAGCAGGACGTCCGGAGAAGCGCGTCACCGCGAGATCGAAGCTGCCCCAAAAGAGATGGACTGGACTGACCTTTCCGGTGAAGCCCGTCCGAAACCGATGAAAAACACCGTCGATTGCAACCAGGGCCCTGAAGAACCGCGTGGCGGCGTCTGCATCATAGGGGCGGATCTGACGGTCGTCCTGAAAAGCGATTGGATCAGGGACTTCATTGGGCCGGCCGTCGAATTCCGGTGTGCCGCCGAGACGTCCCACCAGCTCACAGAACCTGGTGTGGAAGTCGGCAACGGACATCGGCCCGAGCGCCATTTCAACCCTGCGCCCGTCAGAGGCCTCTGCGATCACGATATGGCGGGAGAGATCGAAGGTGATCTCGATACCTGAGGCGTCTGGAACCAGTGAAGTCGTGAGCCCGCGAGCATTCACGTAGAAAGTCGCGTGCCATGAATGGTTGATCCACGGCGTCCTCGCGAGCCGATACTTGCCGGCAACTTGGCAATACAAATGAAGCGCAGAACAGGTTTCGCGCCATGTCTCGAAGGGGATTTCCGGCCAGATCGCGCTCATGGGGTTTCCTCCTTTGTGCTTGGTCGCCCGGACGAGGCGCTCGTATCGTTATTTCACATATGAGCCTTGACGATGGCGCGTCGCCAAGTTCGTTGAGGTCCGGCCATTTTCCCAAGGCTATCGGCGGTCCGGTTCCTTGCACGCCACGTCCGGTCTGCACTTAAGAGCCGACGCTTGGACGAGCGTCGCGTTAGTCAGCCTCGGGCCACAAGCGGACATGGCGGCCTAGTTTGAACTTGAAGGTGGCCTAGTTTGAGTTGAAGAACGATTGGACCTGATCCACAACGCCATGGGCAGAGCAACCGTCAGAGCTAGTGCGGGCACACCAATCGTCACCACAGCAAAAACCGCCGGGTTGGTGGTGCCGAACAGGTACATAACGAGTATTACCAGTCGATCACGACCAAGCCGATCAAACGGCCTTTCATTGCTGTGCTCATTTTGCTCCGCCCAGGCCAGCTTTGAACACCGGGCACGCCCAATGGTAGGTTGCGCAGCATCGGTCGATCAACCGAAAAGATCGGCGTGCTAAACGATGAATGAAACGGGTTGTGATTTCCGCGTTGGGTCAAAAGACTGCCCTCGGCAGCCAGCATGCCCTTGGTCGGGTCACCTCTCGGAAGCGGACATTGCCGCGCAGGTCAGTCACGGGCCAGAAGGAGACTTTCGGTGGTGCTAACGACCTACGAGGCAAAATCAGGCTGCGTGGTGCGCGCCGCCAAAGCGGGGTTCAATCCGTGGGCTGCGGGCCGTCGTAGCCTTCGATCACGATGATGTCGATGTCCACGGCGCCGGCGCGCAGTTCCCTCGCCTTGGTGTATTCAGGTGAGCGGTAGCAGGCGAGCGCGGTTTCGTAGTCCTTGAACTCGATCACGATGTTACGCTCGCGCGACTTGCCCTCCACCGCCTCGAAGGTGCCGCCGCGCACCCGGAATTTCGCACCGTATTTGCGGAGCACCGCCGTGAGGGCGGGGCCGTAGGCTTTGGTGTATTCGGGTTTGATCACATCGATGCGCCCGATCCAATACGCGTTCGGCATGTTGTCCTCCTCATCTTTGCATTCTCAAGTCAAAAGGGGCCACTGGCGGTTGAATTGCCCGCCGTGCCGATGGTTCCGTTGGGTTGACGATACCGTTGGGCTTGAGGGTAGTGGCCCGGCGGGTGGACCGTCGAGGTCCGTTCAGGGGCAAAATGCGAAGTATTCAGGTTGAGCAAATCTGGCCCGCTCTGGAGTTGTGAGCGGACCTCCGGCAGACACAGCGCAACTCCGCAGATGGGCCGTGTGTGGGTAGTGTGCGGGAGGTTCTGCAAAAGCTGAGAGGCTGAAGCGGTCATGGTAAGTCCGGTGATTGCGAAGATCACCGCTCGTAGAGGAGCTTGGACCCGCCATGACCGTGACGAAGATTAGGACGGA
>NZ_RDQF01000020.1 GCF_004114425.1 Bradyrhizobium vignae
GCCTTCGACACGCCTTGCTCGCGCTCGATGCCGCCACTGCGCCATGGCGTGGCTGCAAGGCCGGCATAGGATGCAATCTGGCGGCGGTTGGCGAACTGCCGGTAAAAGGCCTCCGACCAGAGAACGGCCGTGAAGTTCGGGCCCAGGCTCTTCAGTTCGAGCAGCATTGCCACCGGGTTCGATACGGTCTTCTCCCCCGCCGCCTTGCTCGCGGCCAGCAACGCATCCTGCTCGCGCTCCACCGCCGTGATCTGGTCGAGCAGCAGTTCGAGCCGGTCGAGTTCGCGGCTGATCTGCGCCTTCAGATGCGCCAGCAAGGCGCGCCCGTCGCCCGTCCGCAAGGCCTCCAGCCGCTTCCGCCGGTCTCGCCGCAGCGGCGCGTAGTCGAAGATCCCTTGCGCGAACAGAAGACCCTTGATCCGGTTCACATGCTCGATCCGCTCCGCGATCAAGGTCTCTCGCTCGCGGCACAGCCTACGGCGGTCCTCCTCTGCCGGAGAGGGCGCAACGACCATGGCGCAGACCCGTACCTCGCCGCGCTTGTAGGCCAGCAGCGTCCGCAACAGCGTCTCGCCATCCAGCCGGTCCGTCTTGGCCCGCCGGCGCCGGCGCGGCGTCGCAATCGAGGCCGGATCGACTACGTGGCTCTCGATGCCTTCCTGCTGCAGGGCGCGGTGAAGCCAGAACCCGTCCAGCCCCGCCTCCTGGATCGTGATGATCGGATAGCTCTCACCCGTTCGCGCCTGCGCCTTGCGCTTCAGCTCCGCAAACAGCTTCAACAGTTCCGAAAGGTCGCCGGCCTTCATGCTGCGTTTGGACATCTTCTCGCCCTTGCAGGGCGACAGCGAAGTGACCAGCCATGTCGAACGGCTCAGTTCCAATGACACAAAAATTGCGCCAAACTGCGTGCGGATAGCGGCCAGTCCGTCGGAAGGATGATCGAGCAACATCGTCGTCTCCAGGTTGAATGGATTCAGCAACCCTCAGTCTGGCCTCAGACCTGGTCGCTATCCACTCCCCATGGAATCTTCGCTACGCTCGCAATGACGGGCTACTCAATCACCCGCGCTCGCAAATCGGCATCGGGCACGAAGCAGGCGTCGTACTTGCCGAAGATGCGATAGCGGTTGCGCGCGACGAGATTGTAGATCGGGTCCCGCAACGGCTTCGGCACGACGAATAATGCGCGTACCCAGCCCCAGCCGGGGAGCTGCGACAGCACCGTCAGCGCAGCATCCGACTTCATGAACGCCTCGCCCCCATGGATCACCGCATTGGTGTCGGGATCCTCCGGATCGATGCCGAACGTTCGCGCCAACCGCGTTCCATAATCCGACTGGATTGGCGTAAAGCGAAACCGCTTCGCCGTGTCGCGGGTCCCAACGAACCGCACCCAGCGCGAGCAGAAGATGCAGATGCCGTCGAACAGGATCACGTCATCGTCGGGCCATTTCTGCATCAGCGATTGCCCCATGGCTTCTGGATGGCCGTTGGCCCGCTCTGGTTCAGTGCGCGCGCGAGCTCACCGCTTGCGGCTTTGACGCCGGCTTCGGTTTCGATCATCCAGTGGCCCTCGCTGCCGACGGCCGGCAGTGAGCGAAACTCGACCTTTCCGCCGCTGCCGCGAAACGCACCGACGAGTTTCTGCGAAAATGCCGTGGCGAAATAGCTGTCATTGCTCGCAACTAGCCAAGTGACGGGAATGCGCGCCGCCCTGCCGAACTCCGCGGCGGCGGCAAGCAGCGTATGCGGCGCGCAGATTCGGTTCGGCTCATCATTGGCATGGCCACCGCGCCCCGGCGCAAAGGCGATGATCGCGGAGATCACCTTGGGATCGGCGTTGGCCAGCGCCAATGCACCCCATCCCCCGGCGGAATGGCCGATCACGATGGCGGCCTCCTTGCCGATGAAATCCTGCTTTTGCAGATAGGCCAGTGCACGCGAAATTGCGTTGGCCGTTGCGCGGCCCGAGCGTGCGTAGTCGGCCTCGTCGCAGCCGCCCTGATCCTCGATATAGCGGCCGCCGGTCGCACCATGCCCGGGCCGCTCCGGCGCCAGCACGGCAAAACCGCGCGCGACGAGGTAGGCGGCGAGCGGACGGTATTCCGGCTGCGGCATTTGCGCACGACGCAACGCGTTCTGCGTCGAGGCGTGCGCGATCACCGCGAGTCGGAACGGACCTGGGCCAGCGGGGCGAAACAGCAGGGCATGCGCAGCAAGGTGGGTATCCGGCGAGGGCACAAGCCACTCTTGCCGACGAAACGGTTCGCCCTCCTCCCCCGATGGGCCGAGCGTGGCCTGAGCACACAGAGGCGGCGCAGTCAGCAAAGCCAACAGAGGCAGGAGCGCAATGGTGTTGAGGAGCCGCATGAATTGCCGAGGGCGAATGCGAATAGTGACAGCCAGATTGGTAGGAACGAATCATTATCGGCCGACTTTCTGCGTTGCCACTGCCCTTCCCTGGTTGCCGTAACGTAGTTTCGTACCGACGCTTGGTCCTGCGATTGCCGTCTGAAATGTCGGCTTGTCCTCTTTCGGCACAGCATGGCCAAAATACTGATGCAGAAAGTCCACAGGTTAACCGATAATTAACGATAGGTCTTGCCGCCGGCGCGGCGACTTGGTTTGATCGCGTCCATGAGCACAACCCTGATCGAGGTCCGGCCGGCCAAAGCTGCAGATGCAACTGCGGTGGCATCGACCCATGACGAAGCCTGGCGTTCGGCCTATCAGGGCATCATTCCCGGCGCCGAGCTGGAGAAGCTGATCAATCGCCGCGGTCCGCAGTGGTGGGACAGTGCAATCCGCAAGGGCAGCCGCGTCAGTGTGCTGGTGTTCGGCGACAAGATCGCCGGCTATGCCAATTACGGCCGCAACCGCGCCCGCAGCCTGCATTTCGACGGAGAAATCTACGAGCTTTATCTGCGGCCCGAATTTCAGGGACTCGGCTTCGGCCGCCGGCTGTTCGCTGCCGCCCGCCGCGACCTGATGCAGAGCGGGCTGAAGAGCATGGTGGTGTGGGCGCTCTCGGACAATGACCCCGCGACCGAGTTCTACCGGGCGTTGGGAGGACGCATGGTGGCACGTTCGTCCGAGCGGTTCGGGCCGAAATCGCTCGACAAGGTTGCCTTCGCCTGGACCAATTGAGCTGCTGAAACCCTCCCGGCAGGGTTTCCCGTCCGTCGATACCCGTTGCCTCAAGAGCCGGTGGTCGCCGGATTCATTATTTCACAAAAACGCGATGGATCAGCGGGCCAAGCCCGCGTATGACAGCGCCAAAATCGCTGCCGGGCGCGATTTCACCTCGGCAATAACGGAGCCTTGAATGCGTATCGATGCGGTCTCGATCGGGAAAAACGTACCACACGACGTCAACGTCATCATCGAGGTCCCCGTGGGCGGCGAACCGATCAAGTACGAGATGGACAAGGAGGCCGGTACGCTGGTGGTCGACCGCTTCCTCTACACGCCGATGCGTTACCCCGGTAACTACGGCTTCATCCCGCATACGCTGTCGGACGACGGCGATCCTTGCGACGTCCTGATCATCAACACCCGCGGGATCATTCCCGGCGCCGTCATGAGCGTGCGCCCGGTCGGCGTGCTGTTCATGGAAGACGAAGCCGGCGGCGACGAGAAGATTTTGGCAGTGCCGTCATCGAAGCTGACTCAGCGCTACGACAAGGTGAAGAGCTATTCCGACTTGCCGGACATCACGCTGCAGCAGATCCAGCACTTCTTCGAGCACTACAAGGATCTCGAAAAGGGCAAGTGGGTGAAGATTTTGCGCTGGGGCGGCCCTGAGGAAGCGCACAAGCTGATCCTCGAAGGCATCGAGCGCGAGAAGAAGAAGAAGAAGGGTTGATGCTTCCGTGTCCCGGCTCGGCAGCGCATCGTTTCACGCTGCGTCCGGGGCATGAGAGTTCAACTACACCGCCGGCTTCGGCAGGCCGGCAATCGCACACGCTGCCCGCAGCGTATTCACCAGCAGACACGCCACCGTCATCTGGCCGACGCCGCCCGGCACCGGCGTGATGGCACCGGCGACGCCGAGCGCTTCCTGATAGGCGACGTCGCCGACGAGGCGCGTCTTGCCATCCTCCTTCGTAATCCGGGTAATGCCGATATCGATCACGGTGGCGCCCGGCTTCAGCCAGTCGCCGCGCACCATCTCCGCCTTGCCGACCGCGGCATAGACGAGGTCGGCGCGCTTCACGAGATCAGGCAGATCGCGCGAGCGCGAATGCGCGATCGTCACCGTGGCGTTCTCGTTCAGCAGCAATTGCACCAGCGGGCGGCCGACCAGGTTGGAGCGACCGAGGACGATGGCGTTCATGCCTTCGAGCGAGGCGTGCACGCTCTTGGTCAGGATGATGCAGCCGAGCGGCGTGCAGGGCGACAGCGCCTCAAAGCCGCCGGCGAGCCGGCCGGCATTGTTCGGATGTAGCCCGTCAACGTCCTTGGCGGGGTCGATCGCGTTGATGACGGCTTCGGTGTTCAGCCCCTTCGGCAGCGGCAGCTGCACCAGAATGCCGTGCACGGCGGGATCGCGGTTGAGCTTTGCGACCAGCGCCAGCAGATCTGCTTGCGAGACGTCGGCCGGCAGCTTGTGCTCGAACGAGGTCATCCCGGCCGCCTGGGTCTGGGTGCGCTTGGAGCGGACATAGACCTCGCTGGCGGGGTCGTTGCCGACCAGGACGACCGCAAGGCCCGGCACCAGATTGTGCTCGCGCTTGACCCGGGCGACCTCGTCGGCGACGCGGGCGCGGAGGTCCGCGGCGATGACTTTTCCATCGATGATCTCAGCGGTCATGTCAGTTCCTCAGTCTATCGAATGGGCCGACGTGAGCCGGCGCAAGGCTTCGCCGAGCCGTGTCGGATCGCCGTTGACCGCGATCTGCTTCAGCCGCGAGGTCGCCCCGGACAAAAGCTTGACGCTGGCCTTCGGTACGCCAAGCGATTTCGCCAGCAGCACCAGAACGGCCTTGTTGGCCTCGCCGCCATCGGCGATGGCGCGCACCCGCACCTTGAGCACGCTGCGGCCATCCGAGAGTTGCTCGATGCCGTCGATGTCGTCGCGGCCGCCGCGTGGCGTCACCCGCAGCGCGATGCTGATTCCTGCGGTCGAGTAACGCCAGGGTTCCCTTGAAGCTTCGTTCGCAACCAAGGCGCCCCAGCCCGCTCAGATCACGTTCGGGTAGATGTAGTACAGGATCACCCGCTCGATGAACATGATGATCAGGATCAGGATGATCGGCGAGATGTCGAGGCCGCCGAGGCTCGGCAGGAAATTGCGAATCGGCGCCAGCAGAGGCTCGGTGATCCGGTACAGGAACTCCGCTACCGCCGACACGAACTGGTTGCGGGTGTTCACCACGTTGAAGGCAATCAGCCAGGACAGGATTGCGGAGGCGATCAGCAGCCAGACGTAGAGGTCGAGCACGATGATGACGATGTCGAGAACGGCACGCATGGCTTTTGAGGCCTCTGGCTTTTGAAAACTCTGGCTACGGTCGGGATTGACGCCTGCTGCTAGATATCGGTTCCCTCCGGCCCAAACAAGGGAAGTTCAGGCGCGGAAATGGCTAAAACCGGGTTACACCCGTCCTTGACTTGACCTTGGCAGGGACTTAAATGGCGCCCGGTTGTCGGCCGCGTTCACCAGAGCGGCCAGCAAAGGGGCCATAGCTCAGCTGGGAGAGCGCGTCGTTCGCAATGACGAGGTCGGCGGTTCGATCCCGCCTGGCTCCACCAGCCTTCGCTGGCTTCGCCAGCTTCGGCTCGGCAAGCCCTTTCGTAGCGAAGGCTGCCGCGGCGCAGCCCGAAGGGCGAAGCCGGGCTTCATCCGCAAATCAGTCCCTACCTGCCCGTAAACCTCGGCGGCCGCTTCTCCATGAAGCTGGCTACACCCTCCCTGAAATCACTCCCTTTCAGCGCCACCATCATCTCGCGGTTGGCCTCGATCGTCGCCTCGGCAAGCGTCTGGAACGGCACCTCGTAGAGCTGGCGCTTGATCACGGCCATCGCGCTCGGCGAGACGAAATCGGCGAGGTCGCGCGCATAGGCGTAGGTCTCCTCGCGCAGCTTCTCGGGCGAGCAGAGCCGGTTGACCAGCCCGATCCGCAACGCTTCCTCGCTCGACACGCGCCGAGCTGAAAGCAACAGATCCAGCGCATTGGCGTGACCGACGATGCGCGGCAGCATCCAGCTGATGCCGTGCTCCGCAATCAGGCCGCGCCGCGCGAAGGCGGTGGTGAACACGGTATTGTCGGCAGCAAAGCGAAGATCGCAACAGAGCGCGTGGACGAGACCGATGCCGGCCGTGGCGCCATTCAGCATGGCAATGACGGGCTTCTTGATCGAGGGGTAATAGCCGTAGCGCGTCTGCCAATCCGGCCGGCGGTTCATGTCGAACGGCGGCAGGTTCGAAGCACGCCTGACGTCGTCGGGATCGAGCCCCTTCAGCGCATCCATGTCGGCGCCGGCGCAGAAGGCGCGGCCCGCGCCGGTGAGGATGATGACTCGGACATTGTCGTCGGCGTTTGACGCTTCCATCGCGTGGCGCACGTCGCGCTCCATGATCGGCGTCCACGCGTTCATGCGATCGGGGCGGTTGAGCGTGATGGTGGCGATCTTGTCGCTCACCTCATAGAGAATGTGTTCATAGGCCATGACGCTCTCCCTGGTTTGCCGGCGCGATCTCGCGCGCGCTCGTTGGCGGCGAACCTAGCATATCCAAGGAAGCGGCAGGGACTTGCGCCAAGGACTTGCGCCAAGGACCTGCGCCAAGGACCTGCGCCAAGGACCTGCGCCAAGGACCTGCGCGAAGTCGCGATCACTCGGCGGCTTGCGCCAGCACCGGCCGGCGCGCCAGCCAGCCGTTGATGAAGTGATCGAGCCAGGCGCGCTCCGCGACATCGTAGACGGCTCGATCCGCGAAGTGATGATGCCGCTGCCGCGCACCGGGCGCGCTGAAACCGTCATAGCCGCGCGTGGTCCAGCGATGCATCATCGCGTAGGTCACATCGGGATGAAACTGCACGCCGAAGGCATTCCCGGCACGGAACGCCTGCACCGGAAAATCATCGCCTTCGGCGAGCAGCTCGGTGCCGGCCGGCAGCTCAAAGCCCTCGCGATGCCAGTGATAGACCTGTGCCGGCCAATGAGGGCAGAGCGCATGGCCAGCAGCGGTCGGCCTGATCGGGTAATAGCCGATCTGGGTCAGCGCCTGCGCATGCGGCGCGACACGGGCCCCCAGCTGCATCGCCAACATCTGCGCACCCAAGCAGATGCCGAGGAACGGCCGCTGCTCGCGAAGCGGAATTTCGATCCAGTCGATCTCGCGGCGGATGTAGTCGTCGGGATCGTTGGCACTCATCGGGCCGCCGAAGATCACGGCACCGGCATGCTGATCGAGCGTCTCGGGCAAGGGATCGCCGAAGCGTGGACGGCGGATGTCGAGGCGATGGCCGAGCGCGCGCAGCACATTGCCGACGCGGCCCGGTGTCGAGCATTCCTGATGCAGGACGATCAGAATCGGCAGCCGGGTTTCAGCGGCGGCGGCGCTCGGCGCCCTCCGTGGGAAGGGCACCACATCTGCGCCACCAAACCTGTCCGTCCGGAACGACATGGCCTCTGCGAGTGCTATCGGTTCAGACCGCCAGCTTAGCTAAGCGATGGTTAACATCGTGTGAGTTTGCGCACACACGCCCCGATCTTGAAGCAAGCTCCGGGCCACTACGGATGCACCGGGCGTTCTTCAGCGCCGCTGCCTCTGGAACCGGCTGGTGGCTGCCAGGATGAAGCCGCGCGGGAAGAAGCGGAGCGCGAACGGCACAATCTTGATGCCGAGACCCGGCAGCACTGCCCGTTTGTTGGCCATCAGGCCACGATACGCCTCCCGTGCAACTTCGGCGGCAGAGACGTTGAGAACGGCCGTATCATGTTGCGATCCGACGCCGGCGCGGGCCTGGAATTCGGTGGGCACCGGACCCGGGCAAAGCACGGTGACGCGGACGCCGCGCGGTGCAAGCTCCGCCCGCATCGCTTCGGTGAAGGAAATCACATAGGCCTTGGACGCGTAGTAGACGGCCATGCCGGGCCCGGGCAGGAAGCCGGCGACGGATCCGACGTTGAGAAGACCGCCCTTGTTCCTGACGAGCTGATCGGCAAAGCGCAGCGACAGATCCGTCAGGGCCCGGACGTTGACGTCGACGATGCCGAGCTGCTCGCTGCGATCGCGTTCGGTCGCATCGCCGAACACGCCGAAGCCCGCATTGTTGACGAGATGATCGAGCTCGACACCTTCGGCCGCAAGCGCTGCCGCGATCGTCGCGCCGGCGTCCCTGTCCTCGAGATCACAGGCGATCACGATCGGCTTCTTGCCGCACTTGGCGGCCAGCTCAGTGGCGAGCGCCTCCAGACGGTCTGCCCGTCTCGCGGTCAATGCGAGGCGATGTCCATTGGACGCAAACACACGCGCCAGCTCCATCCCGATGCCCGCCGAGGCACCAGTAATCAGCGTCACCCGCTCAACCACGATCGAAGTCTCTTGAAAGCAACTTTTTTGGCCCCGCAACGGGGGAACGAGAGCATAGGCCGAACGCAACAGGCAAGCGGCGCTGACAGCATGGCCGCTTGAGCAGAACGACAGGCAGTGCTGAAAGACCGTGGATTTACAGGCGAATTCGGCGCGGGCGGCGAATAAATTAAAGTTTCGTCATGTATGCGCGCACGCCGCGCTTCGTCGAGTCCAGCGCCGTCAGCCGCCGACGGCACCGTCCTTGATTTGGCCGCCGACACGCTCTGCGACTGCGTGCTTCAGCTCGATCCGGTCGCGCTGGGAAATCCCGAGCAGGTCGGAAGCACGCCAGACGACATTGTCCTCGAATTCGCTGACCTGGCCGTCGGCATAGACCAGCTCCCACATCATCTGCACGATGCGCTTGCGGCCCTCTTCGTCCAGCGAGCGCATGATGACGCTGGTGAAGTGATAGAGGTCCACCGCCTCGCCCTCGACCTCCGTCGCATCGGCGATCAGGCGATCCGCGGTGCCGCGATCGAGGCCGAAATGGCTTTCGATCAGGCTGTGCAGCTTGCGCTTCTCGGCTGCACTCGGCTGACCGTCCAGCGAGACCACATGGACCAGCAGGGCGGTCGCCGCCAGCCGATAATCGCTGTCGCCGAATGCGCGGTCCTGAGCTTGGGGACCGACAATGTCGGCGATGAACTGGCGCAAGCCGTCGAGCATGAGGTCCTACCGAGATCAATGACGCCGCGAGGGGTGCGGCCGATACCAGCATTATATGAGCGGGAAACTCAACCGGCGCAACGTGCGTCAGTTCCGCGCGCTGCATTACGTTTCAGCAATCCGGAGCGCGGCTCGCGGTCATGTCCAGGCTTGTCCGGACATGACGACGGTGGCTGGGATACGCACCTGCCTCGACACCGTCATTACTTGTGCATGAATGACGGCGCTGCGGCCGCCGCACTCCCTCACGGTATCTCGTACACCACCATCTTGTCGGCGATGCCGCGGAGCGCGGCCTGCTTCTGGATCGGCTTGATCGCGCGCCGCTCCAGCAGCTCGGCGACCGCCGGCGCATCCGCCACCGGCCCGGTGATGTGGATCTCCTGCGCGGTCGACAGGCTCTGCACGCGAGCCGCGATGTTGACCGTCTGGCCGAAATAATCCTGGCGCTCGTTGAGCGTCACCGCGAGGCAGGGACCTTCATGGATGCCGATCTTGAGAATGAGATCGTTGGCGCCGCGCTGCCTGTTCAATTCGTCCATGGCTGCGCGCATGCGCAGTCCGGCGGTGATGGCGTGCTCAGGTCTGACGAAGGTCGCCATGACGGCATCACCGATCGTCTTCACAACTGCACCCTTCTCGGCAGCGATGATCTCCAGGAGCGCACGAAAATGCGCGCGCACAAGATCGAAAGCACTGAGGTCGCCGACGCGCTCGTACAGGGCCGTCGATCCCTTCAGGTCGGTGAACAGGAAGGTCAACGATGTGATCTTCAATCGCTGGTCGACGTTGAGATTGTCGGCCTTGAAAACATCGCGGAACGTCTGATTGGACAGCATCCGCTTGGCGGTCAGAATTGGCTTGCGCTTGCCGATCATCTCATGCAGCGCGTCGGCAGCAATCCAGACCGAGGGCAACACGCGACCGCCCGATTGATTCTCGAGCGTAAGGCGCAACGGCCCGGGGCGCATCACCGTGGTCCCCGTAGGCGCCTCCAGCCTGTTGAACATGATCGAAAGCTGCTGGCGTTCGCTCGTCGGCTCACCCCGGACGTCGAGGAAATGCGCCGAATGAGTGACCGGCTCGAACACGATGATGAACTGGCTGGGCAGGGTCAGCGAGAGGATTGCCTTCTCGCCGGCAGGCAATTCGAGTGCCTCGAGCGTCACCTCGTTGATCAGGCGCGCAAAGGTTTCATCGTTGATGTCGACGCCTGAACTCCAGAACATCTGCCGGACATATTCCCAGATCGGCAGCGTGTCGGGATCATGAGCACCGATGCGGCGAACCCGCGGACTGACGGTGAAGGCCACCTCGACCATCTCATCGACAGATGCCTCGTATCCGGCTGCACAGAGCGCGCAGTTGTAGTCTTCGTGCTTCAACGATTTCAGCGTTGCGTGTGCGCCCAGGACCCCTCCGCAGCCAGGACACAGCACGTTCCAGCTCATGTCGAACAGGCCAAGCCGCGAGGCATGCAGGAATCCGGAAATGACCTTCTCCTGGTCGAGCCCGGTGCGATCGGCAAAATCCAGCACATTGATGCGGTTAAGGTCGCGATCTTGACCCTGGGCGATCAGCTGCGCGATCGCATCGACAACCTTCGGATCGGCGGTCTGCTTCAGAACGGAAAACTGGGCCTGGATGTCGCTCATGGCAGGGGCTCTATCTAGGATGAATCACGCCGTCGGCCGGACGAGCGCCTGTCACCGACGCGTGATGCGGAACATGGGCGAATGGTCCGGCTGGGTGGTGACGACGCCTTGCGGAATCACGGGAACAGCCTGATCGGCGAGCTCGACGCGGAAGGCGCCGATCAACCGGGCCAGGGCCAGCACGGATTCGGCTTGCGCGAACGGCGCGCCGATGCAGACGCGCGGACCTGCGCCGAACGGCAGATAGGCGAAGCGGTCCGGCGCCTCTTTCGACATGAAGCGCTTTGGAATGAACGCGTTCGGCTGATCCCACAGCTTCTCGTGCCGATGCAGCAACCAGGGCGCGATCATGATGATGTCGCCCTTGCCGATCTCGACGCCCGCGGCATTGTCCCTCTCGCGCGCGGCTCGCGCGACCAGGAAGGCGGGCGGATAGAGCCGCATGGTCTCGTCGATCACGGCGCGGGTGAATTTCTGGCGATCGATGTCGGCGATACTGTCGAGATGCTCGCCGCTTGTCTCGGACGCGAGCTCTTCCTGCGTCTCCGGATCGAGCGCGAGCAGATAGAGCGCCCAGAACAGCGCCGTCGCCGTGGTCTCGTGACCCGCCAGGATCATGGTCGCGACCTCGTCGACGAGCTGCTCGTCCGAGAAGCCCTTGCCCGTTTCGGGATCGCGCGCCTCGTCCATGAGATCGAACAGGTCGCGCGGCGGCGCGCCATCCTTCTTGCCGGCCGCGCGACGTTCGGCGATCAGCATGGCAACGAACTCGGTCCAGCGCTTGCGGAAACGGGCGCGCGCAAGATCCATCGGGCTCGGCCACGACACCGGCAGTACCATGTCGAGGAAATAGGGACGTCCCAACCGCGCGGCATATTCCATGATGAAGTTGCGCAGGGTCGCGCCGTGCCGGTCCATGCCGAACGAGAACATCGTGCGCCCGGCGATCTCGAGGGTCATGCGCTGCATGACCTCGCGCAGGTCGACGTCTTCGCCCGCGCGCGCATCGAGCTTTGCGATGGTCTCGTCGAGTACCGCCGTCATGTGCGGGACGAGATTTGCGGTGGCGCGCGGGGTGAAGGCTGGCGCGAGGGTGCGGCGCTGAAATGTCCAGGAATGACCTTCCGCGATCAGGAGGCCGTCGCCTAGCACGGGGCGCAGCATGCGGATGCCGGCCGGCGTGCGCGTGTAATTCTCGTAATTGCTGAGCAGGACGTGCCGGATCGCATCCGGCTGGTTCAGGATAAAACTGTTGCGGAAGAAGAAGCGGCCCGGGATGACGTCTTCCTCATAGGCGCGCTGCCCCCAGGTCGCGATCATGTTCTGCCGGATCACCGCGAGACGGCCGAAGAACGACATGTCGTCGGGCGCACGCGGGGGAGCGGGAGGGATGATGGGCCGACGCACGCTGGCGATATTCATGGCTCTCTCCCGCGGATGTGACGCAGGCTAATAGCTAGTAAGTCAGCTCGGCAATCGCAATCCGGTTCTCGGCGGCAGGCCAGGTGCGGGCCACGATCCGCTCTTCGCCGAATTGAGCCACGATGTTACGTCCGACCTCGCTGGCCGGAAGCCGCAGTGTTGCTGTCGCATCCGTGGGCACGCCCGGCTTGACGTCGGCCGGCTCCCTGCCGTCGAACAGCACCACGTCCCGCGGCAGTCCGAAATAGCCGCGCGGACGCGACATGATCACGACCGCGTCGGCATCCTTGTCGGCCGGTCCGACCGGGCGCGCGGGCCGGAGGTGCACGACGTCGGACGAGCGCGGGAAGGGCGAGCGGTAGATGTGCGTGATCGGCGCATCCGGCGCCGCCAGCACGAATTCGAGCGACCAGGACGGCTCGACCTGCGCCGGCCCCCAGCGGCCGTCAGCGCCGGTCTTCGTGCTGTGCACGGCACTGCCCATGCGCTCGCCGGTTTCGGGATCGACACGGAAGATATCGACGGTTGCACCCGCCACCGGGCGATTGGTCGATACGCCGCCGGGCGTGCCCGTGACCAGGCCGCTCAGCCTCACATTCGTCTCCGGCACAATCGCGATGCGCGCGGGCTCACGCCCGGCGATGAACTTGTAGATCTCCCGGAACGCGCGCGGATGGAACGTGACCTCGCGATGGTCGAGCGCGCCGAGCACGAGGTTGGTGGCGCCCCTCAGCTCGGGCCCCTCTGCGTTGACATTGGTCGGTGTGCCAGGCTTGCCGATGAAGCGGCCGTCGGGTTGCGCATATTTGTCCAGACCGTCGCTGCGCAGCGTGAGGAAGGCAACCCCCGGCGTCACCTCGCTCTCGCCTTCGTTCAGGCTGCGCAGGAACGTGCCGCGGCCGTTGAACTCGTTGTTCGGCTGGTCGTCGGTCGCGAACACGCCGTGATTGGGCGTGCCGCACAGCACGGCGTGGCTGACATCGCCGGCGCCGCCATTCTTGATGACGTTGCGAATGGCGTAGCCGCCGCGCGAGCTGCCGACCAGCGCCACGCGCGTCGCACCGGTCCGGCGCTTCAGCTCGGCGATGGCAGCGGCCAGCTCGCGGCGCTGGTCCTCGGTCGAGGAACGCCCCGCCTGCTCGAGCTTGTCGTCGCTGCGCGCCAGGGGATCGGTGAAATTGATCGCCATCATGCGCTCGCGCGCAACGCCATTGGATTCCATCCGCCAGAGCGTCGTCATCCAGAGCGCGTCATAGTCCCCATTGCCGTGAACGAACAGGATCGGCGGCACCTCCGTGCTCGGCGCGGCCGCCGGCGCGGTCTGCGCGATCGCAGCCGTCCGCAAGCTCGCAACTGCGAAAGGCAAGCTGCCAACGCCCTGCAAAATCGTCCGTCGTGACAGCTTCATCTGTTCCTCCCCGGCAAACCGCCTCTTTGCACCGCTTATACCGGCCTAAACGCTGGACAGCGAAGGACTTTCGCGGGCATCACTGAATTTGCCGGAATCGCCTGGGACCATTTCTGCAAGACCGTTTGGAAGGGGATATGACCGAGCAGACGAACCGCCAGAAAAGTGCCGCCGACGGCATTGCCGCACCCCTGCGGTACACCGTGTTTCGGCGGATCTGGCTCGCCAGCCTGCTCTCCAATCTCGGCCTCCTGATCCAGGGCGTGGGCGCGGCCTGGGCGATGACGCAGATGGCGGCCTCGGCAGACAAGGTGGCCCTGGTGCAGACCGCCCTGATGCTGCCGATCATGCTGATCTCGATGCCGGCTGGCGCCATCGCCGACATGTATGACCGCCGCATCGTCAGCGTGATTTCACTGTCGATCGCGCTGATCGGCGCAACGGCCCTGACGATCTTGGCCGGCCTCAAGCTCATCACCCCGGAAACGCTGCTCGCCTTCTGCTTCGTCGTCGGCAGCGGCAACGCGCTGTTCGGCCCGGCCTGGCAATCCTCGGTCAGCGAGCAGGTGCCGCCCGATGCACTGCCTTCGGCCGTCGCGCTGAACGGTATCAGCTACAACATCGCGCGCAGCTTCGGTCCGGCGGTCGGCGGCGTCATCGTCGCTGCGCTCGGCGCGGTCGCCGCGTTCGCCTGCAATGCGATCCTCTATCTGCCGCTTCTGCTGGTGCTGCTGCTCTGGCGCCGCAGCACCGAGCCCTCGCGCCTGCCGCGGGAAAAGCTCAACCGCGCCATGGTCTCGGGCGTGCGCTACATCACCAATTCGCCGCCGATCAAGATCGTGCTGTTGCGCACGCTGGTGATGGGCCTGATCGGCGGCGCGGTGATGGCGCTGATGCCGCTGGTCGCGCGTGACCTGCTGCGTGGCGGCGCGCAGACCTACGGCATCATGCTGGGTGCCTTCGGCATGGGCGCGGTGATCGGCGCGCTCAACATCCACGAATTGCGCAAGCGCATGAGCGGCGAGGCCGCGATCCGCGCCTGCACCATCTCGATGGCTTTCGCGATGGCCGCCCTGGCCCTGAGCACGGAGCCGGTGCTGACGGCGACCGCGCTGGTCTTGGCCGGCGCGGTCTGGATGGCTGCGATCGCGCTGTTCAACATCGGCGTGCAGCTCTCGGCGCCGCGCTGGGTCGCGGGCCGCTCGCTGGCGGCGTTCCAGGCGTCGATTTCCGGTGGCATCGCCATCGGCGCCTGGGGCTGGGGCCATCTCACCGACTATGCCGGCGTCGAGATCGCATTGCTGACGGCGGCAGGCCTGATGCTGATCTCGCCGCTGCTCGGCATTCGGCTGGCGATGCCGCGCGTCGGCGCGCGCAACGAGGATGCAGAGGTGCTGGCCGATCCCGAGGTGAAGCTGTCGCTGACCGGGCGTAGCGGGCCGCTGGTGGTCGAGATCGAATACCGCGTCGCGCAAGAGAACGCGCGCGCGTTCCACAACGTGATGCAGGACGTGCAGCTCTCACGCCAGCGCAACGGCGCCTATGGCTGGTCGATCGCCCGCGACATCGCCGATCCCGAACTGTGGACCGAGCGCTATCATTGCCCGACCTGGTTCGATTACCTGCGCCAGCGCAACCGCTCGACCCAGTCCGAACGCGCGCTGCATCAGCAGGCGATCGATTTCCACATCGGTCCCGAGCCGGTTCGGATCCGCCGCATGCTGGAGCGCCCATTCGGTTCGGTGCGCTGGAAGGACGAGACGCCGGACCGGGCGAATAGCGAGGTGCTGCCCGTGGTCGCGACCGCGACAGGGAGCGGCACGTAGCTTCTTTCGGCCCGTAGCCCGCATGAGCGAAGCGACATGCGGGGCCAAGCGTTCCCGGATTTCGCTGCGCTCATCCGTGCTACAGAAATCGTTACTGCCCGTGTTCCGTCAGCACCTTGTCACAGGCCTTGCTCAGGCGCGTGCGGTTCTGCTTCAGGCAGGCGAGCACGGCGCCATCACCATTGTTCATCACGGCGCGGCAGAAGCGCGAGACGTCGCGCGCGCAGGCATCGTGGCCGGGCTGCTGTTGTGCGGATGCAGCCGATGCGCACAGCAGAAAAGGGATGATGAAAAGAAATCTGGCCATCGCGTAATGCCTCGTAGCGCAAAAGAATGTGCGGGCGAAGCTAGTGCGACGATACCGGGGCTGCAACGGCTTTGTTGACTGGCTGCAAGGCGCCGCCGCATGGTCCCGGCTTCATGCCGGGACACATCGCAAGGGGAGCTGACCAGCGCAATGATCGCCGCGTTGCTTACTGCTTGTCCTGGGCGTCAGCGATCTTGCGCGAGGCGCCCTTGGCGAGATCCTTGTCCATCACCGCGCGGCAGCCGGCGCTTAAGTCAGAGCGGTGCTTGACCATGCAGGCCGTGATCTTCGGGATGTTGGGGATCTCCGCCGAGCAGAGGCGGAAGGCATCGCCAGTGCACATCTGCTGCGCCTCGGCCGAGAACGCGAAGCTCGAGCTCGTCGAGATGATCGAGACGATGGCGGCAAAGCCCAAGGCCAGGCTGGCGTCACGGATCTTGCTGGTAAACGACTTGGTCATTTGAAGCTCCCATTGGAACCGCGACAAGCGGCCCCGTTATCGATGGGAGCTACGATGATCCGGGAAATCCGTTTCCACTGTGATGACGCTCACGGGAGGCCGATCCTCTGTGATCCCGGTCACTTTGGCGCACCCCGCTGAAATTCCTCCACGACCGCCGTCGCGTTGGTGTCACGTTAACTCTTACTTCGCATTAATGGCTTGTCGCGCGGGAAATTCCGCCGGTTTGGTTGCGTAATTGGAAAGAGTAGCGATGCGTAATGCGTTGGGCCTGATGCTGGCCAGTGTAGTTGCGGCGGTCGTGATCGCCGCCGGCGGTTGGTTTTATTATTCCGCGCGCGCCGACCAGGGCGCTCCCAAGACGATTGCCGCCCGTACCGCCGACCCGTTGCCGGCACAGGCGAAGCTCGCCGCCAAGGACGACGTCGAGACCACCGCGGCGATCGCGGCCAAGCCGGCCGCAGCGGCTCCGGCACCCGCGCCGGTCATGCCGATGCAGCCGAAACAGGCCTGCGCCAATCCGAACGCGTTGGGCGTGTCCCGCGTGGTCGAGATCGACACGACAGGCGGTCCGGGCTTCGGCTTCGAGCATTTCAAGCAGTTCGACTTCCTCACCGAGAAGGAGGTCGTGCTGACCTTCGACGACGGCCCGTGGCCGGTCAACACGCCCGCCGTGCTGAAGGCGCTCGCGGACGAATGCACCAAGGGCCTGTTCTTCTCGGTCGGCAAGCACGCGACCTACCATCCGGAAATCCTGCGCCAGGTGCTGGCCCAGGGCCACACGGTCGGCACGCACACCTGGTCGCATGTCAACCTGAACAGCAAGAAGATGACCGAGCAACAAGTCAAGGACGAGGTCGAGAAGGGTTTTAGCGCGGTGCGCTTCGCGCTCGGCACCAACCCGGCGCCGTTCTTCCGCTTCCCGCAGCTCCAGCACAATCCGGCGATGGTGACCTATTTCGGCACCCGCAACGTCGCGATGTTCTCGACCGACATCGACTCCTTCGATTTCAGGAAGGGTGCCACGCCCGAGAAGATCGTCGAGACCGTGATGACCAGGCTCGACAAGCTCGGCAAGGGCATCATCCTGATGCATGACTTCCAGAAGCACACCGGCGAAGCCATGCCGGCGCTGCTCGCGCGGCTCAAGGCCGGCGGCTACAAGGTCGTGCAGATGAAAGCGAAGACGACGCTTCAGACGCTGCCGGAATATGACGAGGCGCTGATGAAGGACATGAAGGTGCCGACCGCCGGCACGAACACGCGCCCGATCTCGAGCGTGGTGCAGACGGTCTCGCAATAAAGGCGATCGCCACTTCAAGATGCACATGGCCGGGCCTTCGCCCGGCCATTTGCTTTGGCGAGCGGCTTACCGGTAGATGCCGTGGTCCTGGTCGGCGGGCTTGGTTGTGACCGGCGCTGAGACGGTTCTTCCCGCAGCGGGAGCGATCAGCGTAATGAGCGCAGGAGCCGAAATTGCCGGCGGGGTGAGCAATTTGAAGCGAACTTGGAGCAGATGACTTTGAAACCCCGCGACAACCCGATCGGCACGAGGTTGTCACCCATCTCTTAGGTACGTTTCGTTACCCATGTCTCCGGGCCGGACAGGCAGGCGCTGGTGCCGCAAGAGGGATTCGAACCCCCGACCCCGTCATTACGAATGACGTGCTCTACCGACTGAGCTATTGCGGCGAACCGGCCGGGACCTGCGCGATGCCGGCCCCGATACGCGCTCCTGATATCGGGCATGGCCGGAATTGGCAAGGACAAGCCGGGCTCGAAATACGCCTCACGCGCCCCAGCGGGACCAGAATCCGCGCCAGCCGCCCACCTGGGCCTTTGCGTCAGCCTTGGGCGTGCCGATTTGTTCCGTAAATTCATCGCTCGGGCCGTCGTCGTCGATTCCGGGATCATCCGGTGCGCGGACGATCGGGATGACGGCCTGGATCGGCGCCGATGCCTGCTTGCCGAGGTCGGCTCGGGTTCGGAACACCGGCGTTGCCGCCGGCGGCGATGATTCGGCGGGCGCCGGAGCCGGATTCGCCGGCTCGGAGGGTGTGACGGCCGGCTCGTCGTCCTTGACTGCTTCGTTGGCAGCTTCCTGTGGAACTTCCTTGGCCGGAGGGGGCGAATTGTCCTGGGCGGCCGGTACCGGCACCGGGGCCATCACCGGCGGTTCCACCGGAGCTGCGCCAGGAGCGGCGGTGACCCGCTTCGGCGGCGGGGCCGCCAGCATGGCTTCCTCGAAGGGCGAGGATTCGATCGTGGCGCCCTTGTCCGAGGGCAGGCTCGCGACCGGTGTCTGCCACTGGAACGCATCGAGGCGGCCGGTGACCGGCGAGACCGGCCGCCAGCGGTCGCTGACATAGCCGTCCGCGGTCCAGGCGGGGTCGAGGCGAGCGCGTACTGCGCGCAGGGTCCAGGCGCGGACACGGCCGCCATCGCCATGCTCGGCGCGCTCGATCTCCGCCATCAGCAGGGCGACGCGCTGGGTCGGATCGCTGACGTAAGGCGCGAGCACCTCGCGGGCGCGGCCGAACTCGGAGGCATCGATCGCGGCGCGCGCGATCGCGAGCTGGCCCTCGATATGGCCGGGCTTGTCCGCTGGCGTCTTGGCCGCGAGCGTCTCGACCCGCTGCAGGCGCTGCCGCGCGGAATCGCCGAGCTTCACATGCGCGTAGGCATCGGCGAGATCGGGATGCGGATTGGCGAGCCAGGCCGCTTCCACCAGCTTCATGGCGCGGCGCACCTGATGCGCCTCGCTCTCGAATCTTGCCGCGAGCACCGCGGCCGGGACCAGCGTCGGCGCGAGCTTGACCGCCTCCATCACGCTCTCGCGCGCCACGTCGCGATCCATCGTCTCCAATTCCAGCGCGCGCGCGGTAAGCAGCACGCCGCGCTGCCGCCGATACGTCGGCTTGTCGATCTGGCCCGCGGACAGATTCGAATCGAGGATCGCAAGCGCGCCGCTCCAGTCGCCGCGCGCGCAGCGGAAGCCGAGCACAGCGTGCGAGGCCCAGGTCGCGGACGGCGACAGCTTGATCGCTTCTTCCGCGATCATCACCGCGCCGACCGCATCGTCGGCGCGCTGCGCCTCGATGAACAGGCCGCGCAGGCCGAGCAGCCGCGTGTCCTCGCGCTCGGCCATCGCGCGGAAAACGCGCTGCGCCTCGTCGCGATTGCCTTCGAGCTGAGCCGACTGCGCGTGCAGCAGCAGCGCGAGCGGATCGTTCGGCGCATGCCGCCGCGCCGCCTCGGCATGACGGCGGGCGAGCGCGGGATCGCCATGGCCGATCGCGAGCAGGCCGTGGGTGATGGCGTGGCGTCCCCGCGCCTGGCGCTTTTCGTGGCGACGGCGGCGCAGACGCCCCGGCGTGCGCCAGATCATCGTCAGGATGCTCCAGAGCAGCACCACGGCGACGGCAAAGAGCCCAAGCAGGAACACGAACCTGGGAAGCGTCGTCGAGATGCGAAAACCACCCGCGGTCAGGACGAGGTCGCCGGGCTGGTCGGCAACCCAGGCCGCACCGGCCGCCGCCAGTGCGATCAGGACGAGAAACAGGACGATGCGAAGCATGGCGATCCCTATACGCGCCGATTGTTGCGCGAACCTTTACTGAAGAGGCTTGACTGGATCAGACTTGACCGGATCGGATTTCACGAGATCCGCCATGGCATCGTCGGCGAATTTGCGGGACGCGGCGAGCGCGGTGTCGCGGGCATCGATCTTGTCGAGCCAGGCCTGCGCCGGGGCGCGATCAGCCTCGGGCAGCATCTTCAGCTCGCGCCGCGCTTCGACGAAATCGTTGCGGAGCGCAGCCGCGGTCACGCGCGCAGCGATGGCACCGCGATCGTTGCCGACCCCGTCGGTGCGCTCGATGCGAACGAGCTTTGATGCGCCGGCCTGGAGACGCTCGACAATGCCGGCGTCGCTCGACGGAGCTTCCGGCGGCGGCGACAGCTTCGGCACGATGTTGAGGAGATCGCGGCTCAGCGCGGCCGCTGTCGGAATACCGGACGATGCAAACGCGTCGAGCGGCTTCAGCATGTCGGGCTTGGCCGCCAGCGAACGCGCCACGGCCAGTTGCGATCGGTAGGGATCGCCATGGCGAACGGCGACGTCGAGCAGCGCCGCTGCCACCACATGGCGGAGCGGCTTGTCGTCCACCGTCCTGGCGTCCGCGATCTTCTCGCCCTGCTGCGCAAGCTCGGCGCGCTCCGTCTTGCTGGCGCGCTCGAGCTGAGCGATGCGGTCGAGGACAGCTGCAAGATCAGGCGCAGCGGCAGGCGACGCTACTTTCGCGTCATTCAGGGCATTCGCAGTCTTGTCGAACTGCGCACGCAGATTGGCAATGTCGCTGCGCAGGATGCTTGCGGATTTCTCCAGCGCGTCGATCCGCGCCGCCATGGCCGGATCGGCTGAGGGCTTGCCGGCCTTGGCCTCGACCGCAGCAACGCGTCCGCTTAGCGCATCGATCGTCGCACTGGTGACCTGCGGCGCGGCCGGCGGCGCCTGCACCGCAGGCCAGCCCAGCATCCAGCCGACCGCGATCACGACCGCCGCTGCGACGGCACCGGAGAACGGCGCAATGACCCAGGGCGAAACCGGCGCTGACACAGGCGCGGACGCCTGCTCCTCTGCAGAGCCGGACTGAGGCTCGGTCTTGATCTCTTCCGATCCGCCTTCTTCGAACCTGGCCTGCGCCTGCGCGGCATGCCCGGGACCCTCGGGCTCGCCCGCGACCTGCTGCGGCTGGGTGGAGACTTCTGTCGCCTCGAGGTCGATGGTGGGCGGGGTGCGCTTGGCACGGCCCGCGTCGGGTGCCAATCCAGCGTCTTCAGGCTTGTCATCGGCCATCGTGACGGTTCCTCACACTTCGATACCAGGGTGGACTAGATTGCGTCGGATTCGGCCCGACCTTTACGCCAAACGGGTCCGCAACGCACGCTCCAAGGTGTCGAATAAGGCAGTTTCGTCCGGCGTGGCGGCCACCAGAACCTGTGACGCGCCAGCATCGCGCAGCACGCCCGCAACCGTGTCGGACAGGCAGCAATGCGGAATCGCCAGCGCCGAGATTTCGACGCCTTCGTCCCGCGCTGCGTCCAGGAAGGCGCGGGCGCTGCGCCGGGAGTAGTGCAGCACCGCCTCGATCCCGTGGGCGGCAAAGCCCTCGCAGACTTCGCGCGGCAGATGCTTGACCGGGACCATGCGATAGGTTGTCTGCGTGACCACGCGGAAACCCTCGGCAACGAGTTCGCCGCCGAGATCGCGCGACAGATCCGCGCCCGCGAGATACAGCAGCGCGCTCTTTTTCTTCAGCACCTTGTCGCGCGCGCTCTGCATCACCTTCTCGCGCAAGGAAGCAGCATCGCCACCGGCGACGATTACCTCGACAAAACCGGCCTCGCGCGCCGCAGCGGCCGTATGCTCGCCGACCGCAAACAAAGGGAGCTCTAGAAGACCGAGGTCCCGCAACTGCGCCGCGACGGCGCGGATCGCGTTGGCCGAGGTGACGAGAACGGCACCGTAGGGCGCTTCACTCTCGCCAAGGAAGGCGACCGGCTCGAACTTGAGCGCCGGCGCGAGCAGCACCAGATGCCCACGCGCGCGCAGATTTACCGCCGTCGTCTCATTGTCGGGATGCGGCCGTGTGACAAGAATGGACATCGCTGGTGTTCCCGAACCACGTGGCGGTGACGCATTGACCTGGACGGCGGCGCGTGACGATTGCGCAATCTGGCCCCGGGATGCTACCGGACGTACCAGAACTCTGCTTTACAGATGAGCGCAAGGGCGCAAATTGGATAACAATTCGCCAATGCTGGTATTGGGCATCGAAACCACCTGCGACGAGACCGCTGCGGCCGTGATCGAGCGGACACCTGACGGCAGCGGCAAGATTCTCTCCAATATCGTGCGGTCGCAGGTCGAAGAGCACGCCCGCTTCGGCGGCGTGGTGCCGGAGATCGCCGCGCGCGCGCATGTCGACCTGCTCGACGGCATCATCGATCGCGCCATGCGGGAGGCCGGCATCGACTATGCCCAGCTCGACGGCGTCGCCGCGGCCGCAGGACCCGGGCTGATCGGCGGCGTCATCGTAGGGCTCACCACAGCGAAGGCGATCGCGATGGTGCACGACACGCCGCTGGTTGCGGTGAATCATCTCGAAGCGCATGCATTGACGCCGCGCCTCACCGACGGCATCGAATTTCCCTATTGCCTCTTCCTCGCCTCCGGCGGCCATACCCAGATCGTCGCGATCACCGGCGTCGGCCAGTATGTGCGGCTCGGCACCACCGTTGACGATGCCATCGGCGAAGCCTTCGACAAAGTCGCGAAGATGCTGGGACTGCCATATCCCGGCGGACCGCAGGTCGAGCGCGCGGCGGCAGGCGGTGACGCCACGCGCTTTGCGTTTCCGCGGCCGATGCAAGGGCGTCCCGATGCGAATTTCTCGCTGTCGGGATTGAAGACGGCAGTGCGCACCGAAGCGAGCCGGCTGGCTGAGCTCACGCCGCAGGACATCAGCGATCTCTGCGCGAGCTTCCAGGCCGCGGTGCTGGATTCGACGGCCGACCGCCTCAGCGTTGGCCTGAAGCTTTTTCGTGAGCAGTTCGGCGCGCCGCGCGCGCTCGTGGCCGCCGGCGGCGTCGCCGCCAATCAGGCGATCCGCGGCGCTCTCGATGACGTCGCGAGGCAGGCGCAGACGCAACTGATCATGCCGCCGCCCGCGCTCTGCACTGACAACGGCGCCATGATTGCCTGGGCCGGAGCCGAACGCCTCGCGCTCGGCCTGACCGACACGATGGACGCGCAGCCGCGCGCACGGTGGTTGCTCGACGCCAATGCGGCGGCGCCTCGGGGCTACGGCAACACACGGGCGGGATTCTGACGATGACCGCGTTCCAATCCATCGCGGTGATCGGCGCGGGCGCCTGGGGTACCGCACTGGCAATGGTGGCGGCGCGGGCAGGGCGGAGCGTGACGCTCTGGGCGCGCAACGCGGAGCATGCGACGCGGATTGCATCGACGCGCGACAATCCGCGGCTGCCCGGCGTGCGGCTTGCTCCGGACATTGTCGTCACGAGCGATCCGGCGATCGCCGCGCGCGCCGACATGCTGCTGATCGCAACGCCTGCGCAGCACTTGCGCGGCGCGGTCAACATGTTGGCCTCGCATCTCGCAAAACACATTCCGGTCGTCGCCTGCGCCAAGGGCATCGAGCACGGCACCCATAAGTTCATGACAGACGTGATCGCCGAGGCCGCGCCGCACGCGCAGCCGGCGATCCTGTCAGGCCCAAGCTTTGCCGACGACGTCGCCCGCGGCCTGCCGACGGCTGTGACCCTGGCGGCAAGCGATGAGGCGTTGGCCAGCAGCCTGGTGCAGGCGCTGGGCTCGCCGACATTCCGCCCCTATCATTCCACGGACATCCGGGGTGTCGAGATCGGCGGCGCCGCCAAGAACGTGCTGGCGATCGCAGTCGGCATTTCCGTCGGGCGCAAGCTCGGCGCCTCGGCCCAGGCGGCGCTGACGACCCGCGGCTTTGCCGAGCTGACGCGTCTTGGCCGCGCGCTCGGCGCGCGCAGCGAGACGCTCACTGGTCTGTCCGGCCTCGGTGATCTGATTCTCTCCTGCTCGAGCCCGCAATCGCGCAACTTCGCGCTCGGACTCGCACTCGGGCGCGGCGAGCAGCCGCCTGCCGGCAAGCTCGCCGAGGGCGAGTTCACGGCCCCTGTGCTGATCGAACTCGGCGCTTCGCAAAACATCGAGTTGCCGGTATCAGAAGCGGTCGCATCGATCCTGAGCGGCCGAAGCACGATCGATGCTGCGATCTCGGGGCTGATGACGCGTCCCTTCAAGGCAGAGGAATGACGTCTTTCTCGTCATGGCAGCGCTTGTCGCGGGCATCCACGTCTTGATATTGACGGATAGCAAAGACGTGGATGACCGGGGCAAGCCCGGCCATGACGAATGGACAGGGCGCATTATGAACTACTGGCTGGTGAAATCCGAACCGTCGGTGTGGTCCTGGGAGCAGCAGGTTGCGAAGGGCGCCAAGGGCGAGGCCTGGACCGGCGTGCGCAATTTCACTGCGCGCCAGAACCTCGTGAACATGAGGAAGGGCGACAAGGCGTTCTTCTATCATTCCAACGAGGGCAAGGAGATCGTCGGGATCGCGGAGATCATCAAGGAGGCCTATCCCGACCCGACCGACAAGACCGGCAAATTCGTCTGCGTCGACATCAAGGCCGACAAGCCCTTGAAGACGCCAGTAACGATGGCTGCGATCAAGGCCGAGAAGAAGCTCGCCGACATGGCGCTGGTGAAATATTCGCGCCTCTCGGTGCAACCGGTGACGGCAGAGGAATGGAAACTCGTCTGCAAGATGGGCGGAATCTAGCCGAAGCTGCCGGAGCCTGGATTGCGCTTCGCTCCATTCGGGCTACGATACCCGGGCTTGCGGGTCCGGCAACGCAAACACCTCACAAGGCGCCGCAATCCCGCGCAGCGAATGCGATCCGAGTGCGATCAACGGCATGTCCGTCTCGGCCGCAAGCGCCCCCGACACGAGCACGGTCCGCCCGAGCGGCTTGCACAATCCCTCGAGACGACTGGCGAGATTGACGGCGGGACCGATCGCGGTGAAATCGAGCCGGTTGGCGGCGCCGATATTGCCCCAGAGCATCTCGCCGAGATGGAGCGCCGCACCGAACGCGAGCGGCGGCAGCCCTTGCGCGCGGCGCTCGGCGTTGAGATAGGCCATCCCGGCTTCGGCCGCACTCGCCGCACGGAGAGCGGCATCGCAGGCGCGGCGCGGCGATGCCTCGAGCACCGGGAAGATCGCGAGCACGCCGTCGCCGATGAATTTCAGCACCTCGCCGCCGAAGGCATGAACCGCGCCGGCGATGCGGTCGAACCAGGCGTCGAGCGCCGCGATGACCTGGGCCGGCGGCGCGGTTTCCGACAAGCTCGTGAAATTGCGCAGGTCCGCATAGAGCAGCGCAGCCTGAATGGTCTCGCCGAGGTCGCGCCGCAAGGGTGCCGCCAGCACCCGCTCTGCGCTGCGCTTGCCGAGATAGGCATCCAGTGTCGCGCGCAAAGTGGCACGCGCCGCGAGCACGGCAAGGGGCGTCGCGGCAAAGCGCGCGGCCTGGCGCAATTGCTCGATCTCGTCTGCAGTGAACGGACGCGGACCGATCCAGCCCAGTTGCGGCCCATCGAGCCGGCCGACGATGTCTTCGTGCACCTCGCCGTGCGCGATGTCGCGCAGCCAGCGGCGGCCGGCATCGTTCGGCGGGTCCGGCGCCAGCCCGCCAGGCACGAAGCCAAGCGCTTCGATCACCTGACCGCGATCAGCCCGCCACAACCACGTGCGCTTCGCGATCAGCGGGTGCGGCACCTCCAGCGTCAGGCTGCCTGCCGCAAGCGGCACGCCGTCGGCCACCAGATGAGCGCCGAGCTCCGCGAGCAGGCGGTCGGCTCCGGGACAATCCGAGGCGGCATCGACGAGCCAGGCGAGGGTCGGAGATAGATCCATGGTCCGATGATGGCGAAGCCGGGCCGTCTTTGTCACGGGCAATCCTTGACGGAGCCCCGCAGCGCCGCCATGTCCCAAGGTCAGCCTAAGGCAAGACGAGGGATGATCGCCAATGACCGAGCCGTTCATGGTGCGGCGCGAGACCCAGATCGCGGCCCCACGTGCCACGGTCTTCGCCTATCTCACCGACCCCGAGAAGATCCTCAGCTGGATGGGCTCCGACGCGACCACGGAACCACATCCGGGCGGGCTCTACCTGCTCAAGGGTATCGGTCCGCGCGATGGCGTTGCCCGCGGCGCCTTTCGCGAGGTCGTGCCGGTGCATCGCCTGGCCTACACATTCGGCTGGGAGGGCGGTCAGGAAGTGCCGCCCGGATCGAGCCTGATCGAGATCGACCTGATCGAGCGCGACGGCGGCACGCTGCTGCGCATGACCCATAGCGGCCTGCCGAGCGAGGCGCAGGCCGCCGCGCATGCGAAGGGATGGGCGCATTATCTGGGACGTCTCGCGCGCGCAGCCGCCGGCAGCGACCCCGGCCCGGACAATGGTGTTTCAGACAAGACGTAGGGACGTCGGGCGGCTTACACGGCCGCGGTCGCCACCACCTGCGCCAGCAGCTGCTCGCGTCTTGCCTGCGAACGCTGGCCCTTCATGGTCGCGGCGAAGCGCTCGAGGATGCCCTCCTCGAACGCAGTGACGATGGTGTCATGGACGTAGCTCTTGCGGCAGATTGCCGGCGTGTTGGAGAGCTTGTCCGCCGCGGCGCGGATCGCATCCAGCACCTGCTTCTTGCGGCCGCGCTGGCTGGTCGCCGGCGTGATCCGCGACAGCGATTCCACCACGACGGCGGACGCCATCAGCGTGCGAAAATCCTTCAGCGAGATCTTGATGCCCGCGATCTCGCGCAAGAACGCATTCACCTGCGTGGTGTTGACCGCGCGCACGATGCCGTAGGCATCGCGATACTGGAACATGCGCTTGCCCGGGACGCCCTGCAAAATGCCGATGGCGCGCACCAGCTTGGCCGCGTCGCACTCCTTGCGCACCGCCTTGCCGCCCTTGGCCTTGAAGGTCAGCACGAAGCTGTCGCCTTCCAAGATAACGTTGGACTTCAGCAGCGTGGTGGCGCCGCGGGTGCCGTTGAGGCGGGCATAGGATTCGTTACCCGGACGGATCGCGGTGCGCGCGATCAGCTCGATCACGGCCGAGAGCGCGAACTCGCGCGTCGGCTCGTCCCCCGACAGGAACGCCGAAACCTTGCGCCGGATTTTTGGCAGCGCGCCGACGAGCTTCTCCAGCCGATGCGCCTTGCGCTGCTCGCGCACCTTCTCCCAGTCGGCGTGATAGCGATATTGCAGCCGGCCCGCGGCATCGCGGCCCACGGCCTGAAGGTGCGAGTTCGGATCGGCGGAGTAGCGTACCTCGCGATAGGCCGGCGGCACCGCCATCGCGTGCAGCCGGCGGATGGTGCGGGCATCACGGATGTGCGCGCCATTGGGACGGACGAATAAGTAGCCCTTGCCGCGCTTGATACGGCGGATGGTCAGCTCGTTCTGGTCGCCGAGCCGCAGGCCGAGTTCCTTGGCAAGCGCCTCGACCGTCGCTGCGGGCGCCGTATCGAAGACCTTCTTCGGGCTCGGGCGCCTGAAGGGCGCCGGTTTCGGCCATTGTCCAAGGGCTTTGGCGAGGGCAATGGCCGCAGGATCGGCTGAAGCGGGCCGCATCGTCCCGAGATTCTGCTGATCCATCATAGTCTTATGCCTTTAGCCCTGTCTGTTATCGATCAATGCCGCTGTTCTGATTTTTGTTCCGGGGGTCTCCTTGGACCCGGGTTGGCCATTTAGGGTGTTCCGAACCGTATTGCGAGTCCCGAATCAGTGAGAGGAGGTTGCTAAATACCTCCAATGATGCATGAGGCTCCGCGCCGGGCTGTTCCGCACAAACGGGGTAAACACCCCAAAAGGCGCCCGCGGGCCTGTTTCAGATCCGCGACGGTCGCGGCAGATGGCCTTGATCCTCCGCATGGCCGGCAGCCCACCGAAGGTCCAGCTTGTGCTCCTTGTCGGGTCCGGCTAGCCCGACGCATAATCAGTCAATGATCAAGTCGGCTCGCCGATCGCTGCGTTCGGCCCGCCGTATGTGGAGGGAAGCATGTCCGAGAAGATCTACGACGTCCCCGCGGAGTGGGCGAAACGCGCCTGGATCGACCAGACCAAGTACAAGGAGATGTACGCCCGCTCGATCTCGGACCCGAACGGTTTCTGGGCGGAGCAGGCCAAGCGCATCGACTGGATGAAGGCGCCGACGAAAATCGAGAACGTCTCGTTCGCCCCCGGCAACATCTCGATCAAATGGTTCGAGGACGGTGTCCTCAACGTCGCCCACAACTGCATCGATCGGCATCTGCCTGCGCGCGCCAACCAGACCGCGATCATCTGGGAAGGCGACGATCCCTCGCAGTCAAAGCACATCACCTACAAGGAGCTGCACGACGAGGTCTGCCGGATGGCCAACATCTTGCGCACCCGCAACGTCAAGAAGGGCGACCGCGTCACCATCTACCTGCCGATGATTCCCGAAGCCGCCTATGCGATGCTGGCCTGTGCACGCATCGGCGCGATCCACTCCGTGGTGTTCGCGGGCTTCTCGCCGGACAGTCTCGCCCAGCGCATCAATGACTGCCAATCCAAGGTCATCATCACCGCGGACGAAGGCCTGCGCGGCGGCAAGAAGGTGCCGCTGAAAGCCAATGTCGACGCTGCGCTCCCCAAGACGGACGGCGTCGACTGGGTCGTCGTTGTCAAACGCACCGGCGGCAAGGTCGACATGAACCCGACCCGCGACCTCTGGTACCACGAGGCGGCGGCGATGGTGACGACGGAATGCCCGCTCGAGCACATGCACGCCGAGGATCCGCTGTTCATCCTCTACACCTCGGGCTCGACCGGCCAGCCCAAGGGCGTGCTGCACACGACGGGCGGCTATCTCGTCTATGCCGCGATGACGCATCAATACGTCTTCGACTATCACGACGGCGACATCTACTGGTGCACCGCGGACGTCGGCTGGGTCACCGGCCACAGCTACATCCTGTACGGACCGCTGGCGAACGGGGCGACCACGCTGATGTTCGAGGGCGTACCGAACTATCCTGACAATTCGCGGTTCTGGAACGTCATCGACAAGCACAAGGTCAAGATCTTCTACACCGCGCCGACTGCGATCCGTGCACTCATGCAGGGCGGCGACGAGCCGGTGAAAAGGACCTCGCGCGCCTCGCTTCGCCTGCTCGGCTCGGTCGGCGAGCCCATCAATCCGGAAGCCTGGGAGTGGTATCACCGCGTCGTCGGCGACGACCGCTGCCCGATCGTCGACACCTGGTGGCAGACCGAAACCGGCGGCATCCTGATCACGCCGCTGCCGGGCGCGACCAAGCTGAAGCCGGGCTCGGCGACGCAGCCGTTCTTCGGCGTGGTGCCGGAGATCGTCGACGCCGACGGCAAGGTGCTGGAAGGCGAGACCACCGGCAATCTCTGTCTCACGCGCTCATGGCCGGGCCAGATGCGCACGGTCTACGGCGACCACGCCCGTTTCGAGCAGACCTATTTCTCGACCTACAAGGGCAAGTATTTTACGGGCGACGGCTGCCGACGCGACGCCGACGGCTATTACTGGATCACCGGCCGCGTCGACGACGTGATCAACGTCTCCGGCCATCGCATGGGCACCGCGGAAGTCGAGAGCGCGCTGGTCGCGCATGAGAAGGTGTCGGAGGCCGCCGTGGTCGGCTTTCCGCACGACATCAAGGGTCAGGGCATCTACGCCTATGTCACTCTGATGGCCGGCGTGCAGCCGACCGACGATCTGCGGAAAGAACTCGTCACCTGGGTGCGCAAGGAGATCGGCCCGATCGCTTCGCCCGACCAGATCCAGTTCGCGCCGGGTCTGCCCAAAACCCGCTCGGGCAAGATCATGCGGCGCATCCTGCGCAAGATCGCCGAGGACGAGCCCGGTAGCTTAGGGGACACTTCGACCCTGGCCGATCCCGCCGTGGTCGACGATCTCGTCAAGAACCGGCAGAACCGGAAATCGGCGTAAGTCATCGGGATCGTTCCGGGTGATGCGTGAGCATCGAACCGGGACCCCGCAACTCTGAACTTCATGCCGGGGCCACGCTTGCGTGGCCCCGTCATTTTTGGCCCACATCGTCGCCAATCCTGCAATGTTGCTCGCGAAGGATTCCAGGACTAACCTGAAGTTGTTATTCCAGGGCGATTATGCGAGGGCTGGTGCTTGGCCGATATTTTTTTCAGCTATGCCAAGGTTGATCGCGCGCAGATCGAGCCCATCATTCATGCACTCGAAACCGAGTGGACGGTGTGGTGGGATGACGATCTTCAGATCGCACGATCCTTCAGCGAGGAGATCGAGGAAGAGCTGAATAGAGCGTCGTGCACGATCGTCGCGTGGTCGAAAGCCTCGACGAAATCCAAATACGTTCTTGATGAAGCCGGGCTCGCCAATGAGGCGGGCAAGCTCGTTCCGATCTCGCTGGACGGTGCCAAGCCTCCGCTGGGCTTCCGTGGTATTCAGACAGGCGATTTTTCGAAATGGCAAGGCGATCGCAACGCCCCGGAGTTCATGAAGCTTCGTCAAGCAGTTCAATTGAGAGTGGGAGTTCAACCAGCTCCAACCAAGTCGACGTCATCGCCCGCCAACGAACTTCCTGGTTCGACCAGCCCCGGACCTGTCAAAGAGCGACCTGCTGGAGATGAGCCTGGGCCCTCAAAACCAGAACCGGCCGGAGGAAAGCCACGATCATTGCAGGGTTGGTTGATCGCATTGGCAATCGCAATGGCAGCAGGCGTCGCGGTCGCCGTCGTCATGCTGAATCGGCCGCCGGCAGGCCGCCCCTCCATACCTGACGTAACTGCGACGCCGAGCCCTACGGCCACAACGGCGGAGACTGCTTTCAAGGGAGTGACGATCTACCTGCACACCAAACGTCCTCAGCAGCAGGTCGATGCGCTTCTTGCGAAGCTGCACGACGCCGGCTTTGAGCAGTTCCGCTCGGATGATAACGTCGACAACGACAACAAGCCGGACAGCGTATCGCCACGCTCGGGGGTTGATTACCGCGCGGGGGATGCGAAGAGTCTTGCGGCCGCCACCAAAGCCGCTCAGATCACCAACGAGTTGCTCGGTACCGGCATCAAGCCGCGGCCACAGACCATGGAGGCCAACAAGCTCGGCATCTGGCTGCCTTATCGGGGCGACTACACAGCCTCTCTCGTCTTTGCCGGCGACTTCAACCGCGACCGCGACATCAGGCCGTTCGCGCGCGAGGTGGGGGCGCTGGGCTGGAAATGGCAGGAGCCCACGGCCGGGGGCGGCACCAGGAGCGAGGCAGCGGCGCGGACGTGCGAGGTGCGGTATGGATCTCCGTCCGACCGCCCGTTCGCTGAGCTGCTGGCCAAGGACATTACAGGGATCGCCGCTCCTGCTGGAGCCACACGCGTTGCGCCCGGTGGGGTGAGCGTGAAGGTCGATTCCAGTGTCGCCGCGAGCAGTCTCCAAATCTGGATCGGCTCCGGAATCTGCAAATAGCCGCGGGCTCCTCGGACCAGACCGGCTCTTCCCGGCACCTCCTCGCGTAATTGTCAGAGCGGGCGGTGCCTCCCCCGCGTCTTTCCCGCCCAGTGTTGTTTTCAGGTCATTTACTTTGTTTCGAACATTTCCTTTGTTCCCCCTGCCAGCTGGCCCTCGGCGGCCGTGCGTGGAAACCATCCGGTTAACGGGCGCGGTTAACAATGAGCGTGACGAGGGCTCGGCGCGGCGGCAATTGCCGGGTTTTGCGTCATTTTGGACGATTTGTTTTGGGCAAAGGGAAGCATCGATGTCGATGAGGATTGCAGTGGCGCTGGCCGCCACCATCGGGGTTGGGGTCTCGATGTCGACGGAGGCAGAGGCACGGCCGGAACTGGTGGGGGCGCATCTGGCCGACTATTCGCCGGGCACCATCGTGGTCAAGACCAGCGAGCGGCGGCTCTATCTCATCCTCGATAACGGCCATGCCGTGCGCTATCCGGTCGGCGTCGGCAAGGCCGGCAAGCAATGGGCCGGCACGACGAAGATCGACGGCAAGTATCTCAATCCGGCCTGGGCGCCGCCCGCCGAGGTAAAGCGCGACAAGCCGAACATCCCCGACGTCATTCCGGGCGGCTCGCCGCGCAATCCGATGGGCGTTGCGGCGATGACGCTCGCCGGCGGCGAATACGCCATCCACGGCACCAACGTGCCGGGCTCGGTCGGCGGCTTCGTCTCCTATGGCTGCATCCGCATGCTGAACGACGATATCACCGATCTCTATGGTCGCGTCTCCGTCGGCACGACGGTGGTCGTGACGCGCTGATCGCCTGAATCGGTCGAGATGAGAAAGCCGCGTCTTTCGACGCGGCTTTTTTATTGCCAGAAGCGCCAGCCGCGCGCGCACCAGCCGTCGCGATGGCCGCCATTGTAGCTGCGAACAAAGCCGCCGGCGAGCAACGCGGCCGAGACGTTGGCGGTGCGCTTGGTGGCGACGTCGGCGAGAAGGCGGCCGTATTTATCCTGACCGAGGTTGTAAATCATCACGCCGCCCTGACCGAGCAGATTGCGTAGCGCATCGCTGGCGGCCTCGGCCTTGTCCAATTCATCTCGACAAGATGCTTTCATCTCGGGCGCATCGATGCCGCGGAGACGGACGCGCGCGACGAGATCGCGCCCGTCGCGCCGATGCAGGCGCGCGAGGAACGTATCGCCGTCGATGGTGCGGACCACCTCGACCGGTTGCCTCACATCGGACCTGTCGGACTGCTGCAGGATGATCCCGGCATCGCGCGAGTGTTCGTCATCGACACGCGGAATGGGCCAGATCGTTCCCTGGCGAAGGCCGAGCACGACGGCCGTCACAACGCCAACCACGAACATCCACGGCAACAGGCCGGACAAGCGGCGGCCGAATGGCGAGCCGCTGTATGAAGGCCGGTATGGATGGCCGGGGTCGAAGCGCGACATTCCTGCACGCTACGGCTGAGTCGAGTGAACCGGCAAGTTCACTTAAGACGAGCGCGCGTCACGCGGCGCGTCAAAAGTCCGAAGCGATGCCATTTCGCTCCCAATCGCCGTAGCGGGTCGGCTCCGGCCCCTTTGGTCCCTGCAGCTCCCTGGGCGCGGCTCCAGCATGCGCGGCGATGGCAGCCTGCCGGCGCGCCTCGGCTTCGGCCAGCGCGCGCTGTGCCGCCGGCGGCAGCGGCTTGCGATCGGGAACGGAGGGCTCGTCACTCATCTCTTCGGGTTTCTAGCGCAGGATCAGGGGAAGTGCGAGGTCCAATTACGCATTGCTGAATTGGTCATTGCAGACTGCTGTCGCGAGAGGACATTCTTACATTTGGCATATTCGCGTGTCAGAGATCGCCTTCTCAAGGCATGCGCCCTTTGCGGCGGAACTGCCGCTCGCTCAGAACCTTGCTTCCGCATGCCATCTCAACGTTTCGTCCCTCCATCCGAAGTGCCAGGTCTTGCGGCACGCCGGATTGCCGCCGACATCGTCGACGGCGTGCTGCACAAGCACCGCACGCTTGACGACCAGCTCGACGGCGGCAGCGCACATCCCGGACTGAAGACGCTGGCCGACCGCGACCGCGCGCTGATGCGGCGCCTCGTCGCCACGGTGCTGCGCCGGCTCGGCACGCTCGGCCATGTGCTGTCCCGCCTGCTCGACAAGGGCATTCCTTCCGACGCGCCGCGCGCCCAGAGTGCGCTGTTGATCGGCGCCGCCCAGATTCTCTGGATGGACGTGCCGGATCATGCCGCGGTCGATCTTTCCGTTCGCCTCGTGCAATCCGACCGCCGCGCCGCGCGCTATGCCGGCCTCGTCAACGCCGTGCTGCGCCGCTGTGCGCGCGAGGGCAAGGCGCTGGTCGAGGAAGTCGCGACGCAATCGCTGGATCTGCCGCCGTGGCTCCTCGCGCGCTGGAGCGCGCATTATGGCGAAGCGACCGCGCGAGAGATGGCACTGGCGCTTGGGCACGAGCCGTCGCTCGATCTGACGGTGAAGTCGGATCCCGCACAATGGGCGAGCCGTCTGCATGGCGAGACACTGCCGACGGGAACGGTGCGGATGCTGCTGCACGGTTCGGTGACCATGCTGCCCGGCTTCGCCGAGGGACAATGGTGGGTGCAGGATGCTGCCGCCGCGCTGCCCGCCCGGCTGTTCGGCGACGTCAAAGGCAAGTCCATTGCCGATCTCTGCGCCGCCCCCGGCGGCAAGACCGCACAGCTGGCGCTATCGGGCGCGCATGTCACGGCCGTCGACCGCTCGCCCGCGCGGGTGGCGCGTTTGCGCGAAAACCTGGCGCGACTGTCGCTCCAGGCCGAGACTGTCGTCGCTGACGCCGTGGAATGGGCCGGCCCGGCCGAGGCCTTCGACGGCGTCCTGATTGATGCGCCCTGTACCTCGACCGGCACGATCCGCCGTCATCCCGACGTGGCATGGCTGCGGCAGGAATCCGACATCGCCGCCCTGGCCTCGCTGCAGCAGCGGCTGCTACGAAAATCGGTGTCGCTGCTCAAGCCGGGCGGGACGCTGGTCTATTGCACCTGTTCGCTGGAGCCCGAGGAGGGTGAGCAGGCCGTGGCGGCGCTGCTCGCCGCCGAGCCTGCGCTTCGCCGCGTTCCGATCAAGGCGTCGGAGGTCGCGGGCCTGGACGAAATCCTCAACCGAGACGGCGATCTTCGCACCCTGCCCTGCCATCTGCCGAACGCCGATCCCAAGCTCGGCGGCCTCGACGGATTTTTCGCGGCCCGGCTCGTTAAATCCTGATTTTGCACTGGATTTTGCGACCACGACGCTGATTCGCGCCGTTCAAGGTGGTGTCAGACGTCCGATTTTGGGATTAATAAGGATTCGTCACTGATCCTCTCCCCCTTCAAGGCAAGGCGTGTCGGTCGCTCAACGCAGACGTATCTCGACGCTGGTCATGAACCGCTTCGCGCGGAACATGCTCGCGCGCGCGAGCGGCGGTTCCGTTGCGTTGTCGCGGGTCTGGCCCGGCCGCACCGACCGGCTGATCATCGCACCGCACGACCTGCGCACCGCGGACGCGACCCGCGCCGCCGAGATCTATGCCGGACGCTTCGTCTTCGCCGGCAAGATCGTCAATTGCCACGGCCGCTCGATCTTCGATCTCGAGCCGCCGTCGGAGGATTGGGAGGTTGCGCTGCTCGGCTTCGGCTGGCTGCGTCATTTGCGCGCCGCCGACACCGCGCTGACGCGGGCGAATGCGCGGGCACTCATCGAGGACTGGATCGCCAACCCCGCCAACAAGCGCCGCCCCGTCGCGCGCCGCGCCGACGTGCTGGCCCGGCGCGTGATCTCGCTGCTGTCGCAGGCGCCGCTGGTGCTGGGCGAGACCGACAACAAGTTCTATAGGCGCTATCTGCGCGCCCTGGCGCGAGAGATCCGCTTCCTGCGCTACACCATGGTCGACATCCCGGACGGGGTGCCAAAGCTCCAGGTGCTGATCGCGCTGTGCTATGCGGCCCTGTGCCTCGCCAACCAGACACGTCACATCCGCAGCGCCTCGAAGAAGCTGTCCGATGAATTGCAGCGGCAGATCCTACCCGACGGTGGACACATCTCCCGCAACCCGGGCGCGCTGATCGAACTTTTGATCGATCTCTTGCCGCTGCGGCAGACCTTTGCCGCGCGCAACATCGCGCCGCCGCCGGCGCTGCTCAATGCGATCGACCGCATGATGCCGATGCTGCGCTTCTTCCGGCACGGCGACGGCAATTTCGCCCTGTTCAACGGCATGAGCGCGACCTCTTCGGACCTGCTCGCCACGCTGCTCGCCTATGACGACACCCACGGCATGCCGATGGCGAACATGCCGCATACCGGCTTCCAGCGCCTCGATGCCGGCCAGACCACGCTGATCATCGATACCGGCCCGCCGCCGCCGGCCGGCGTCAGCCATGATGCCCATGCCGGCTGCCTGGCGTTCGAACTGTCTTCCGGCATCAGCCGCATCGTCACCAATTGCGGCATGCCGACCACGGGTCGCGACAATTGGCGGCCGTTCGCACGCAGCACGGCGGCGCATTCGACGCTGACCTATCACGACACCTCGTCATGCCAGTTCGTCGAGATGTCGGCGATGAAACGGCTCCTGCACGGCGCACCCGTCACCAGCGGTCCGGTCGAGGTCGAGAGCTATCGCGAGGTGGTGCCGAACGGCATGCTGCTGACGACGTCGCATGACGGCTATCTCGGCAAGTTCGGGGCGATCCACCGCCGCGTGCTGATGATCACCAATGACGGCGCGCGTATCGACGGCGAGGACACGCTGTCGCCGCCGCAGGGCGGACGCTTCAAGGGTGCCGATGCGGATTTCGCGCTGCGCTTCCATCTGCATCCGGCGGTGAAGGCGAGCCGGTTGTCGGACGCCCGCGGCGTCATGCTGGTGCTGCCGAATCGCGACGTCTGGACCTTTGAAGCATTGGACGACAAGGTCGACCTCGAGGACAGCGTGTTCCTGGCCGGCAATGACGGCCCGCGCCGCACCGCGCAGATCGTGATCCGGCAGAACGCCCGCCAGGCGCCGTCGGTGCGCTGGAGCTTCGTTCGCTCCACCGCCTCGCCCGCAGTCACCAACGCCCGCCGCAACGCCAGGCGCGAGCCGGAACTTCCGTTGTAACCGCGCGCGATTCGGCCCATCCCGGCGTTGTGAAAACGGTCGAAAGCTGCTAACGAACACGCGCTCGCGCGACTGGCGACCTTGGATGGAGCACCATCGGGAAGCGCGGGATATGGCTGCCGCGCGCCTGGGCATAGGTACTCCTTACAACAGAGGATCTTGTCCATGACCAACACGACCCGCCGCGTCACCCGCGCGCTGCTTTCCGTTTCCGATAAGACCGGGTTGATCGAGTTTGCCCGCGCGCTCGCCGCACGCGGCGTGGAGCTGGTTTCGACCGGCGGCACCGCAAAAGCGATCGCCGCGACGGGCCTCAAGGTGAAGGACGTCTCCGACCTGACCGGCTTCCCCGAGATGATGGACGGCCGCGTCAAGACGCTGCATCCGAAGGTGCATGGCGGCCTGCTCGCGATCCGCGATAACAAGGAACATGCGGACGCGATGAAGAAGCACGGGATCGCGCCGATCGATCTCCTGGTCGTCAATCTCTACCCGTTCGAAGCAACCGTCGACAAAGGCGCCGGCTTCGAGGATTGCATCGAAAACATCGACATCGGTGGACCCGCGATGATCCGCGCTGCTGCCAAGAACCATGACGATGTCGCCGTCGTCGTCGAGGCGCAGGACTACAAGGCGGTGCTCGACGAGCTTGCCCACAATGACGGCGCGACCACGCTTGCGCTGCGCCGCCGGCTTGCCGCGAAAGCCTACGCGCGCACCGCGGCCTATGACGCCGCGATCTCGAACTGGTTCACTCGGCAGCTCGAAATCGACGCGCCGGATTTCCGCGCCTTCGGCGGCCGGCTGATCCAGTCGCTGCGCTATGGCGAGAACCCGCACCAGACCGCGGCGTTCTATGCGACGCCCGACAAGCGCCCGGGCGTCTCCACCGCACGGCAGCTCCAGGGCAAGGAGCTCTCCTACAACAACATCAACGACACCGATGCCGCCTATGAATGCATCGGCGAGTTCGACGCCAAGCGCACGGCGGCTTGCGTCATCGTCAAGCACGCCAATCCTTGCGGCGTCGCGGAAGGCCCTGACCTCGTCACCGCCCATCGCAAGGCGCTTGCGTGCGACTCGACGTCAGCCTTCGGCGGCATCATCGCGATGAACCGCGCGCTCGACGCTGACACCGCGCGCGAGATCACGAAGATCTTTACCGAGGTCATCATCGCGCCCGATGCCAGCGAGGAGGCGATCGCCATCATCGGCGGCAAGAAGAACCTCCGCCTGTTGCTCGCCGGCAGCCTGCCCGATCCGCGTGCGCCGGGCCTCACGGCCAAGACGGTCGCGGGCGGCCTGCTGGTGCAGAGCCGCGACAACGCGGTGGTCGACGACATGACGTTCAAGGTCGTGACCAAGCGCGCACCGACCGACGCGGAGATGCGTGACCTGAAATTCGCGTTCCGGGTGGCAAAACACGTCAAGTCCAACACCATCATCTACGCCAAGGATCTCGCCACCGTCGGGATCGGCGCAGGCCAGATGAGCCGGGTGGATTCAGCACGGATCGCGGCACGCAAGGCGCAGGATGCCGCAGCCGAGCTGAAGCTGGCTGAGCCGCTCACCAAGGGTTCGGTGGTGGCGTCGGATGCCTTCTTCCCGTTCGCCGACGGCATGCTCGCCTGCATCGAGGCCGGCGCAACCGCCGTGGTGCAGCCCGGCGGCTCCATGCGCGACGACGAGGTGATCAAGGCCGCCGACGAGCACGGCATCGCCATGGTGTTCACGGGCACGCGGCACTTCAGGCACTGAGCCTCACTGTCGTCCCGGACAAGCTCGCCCTAGGCGCGCATCGGTCCTGACTTCGTCATTGCGAGCGTAGCGAAGCAATCCAGATTCATTCGCGCGGGGGCAGTCTGGATTGCCTCGTCGCTTCGCTCCTCGCAATGACTGAGGTGAGATCGCATGCTGCGGGCTACTCCCGCACGCGCATCAACAGGCCAAGTCCCGCAACGAAGAACACCACCAGCACGGCCATGCCGGCCTTCTGGCTCGCGGTCACCGCGGTGATCATGCCGATCAAGAGCGGTCCGACGAAGGACGTCACCTTCCCGGTCAGCGCGAACAGGCCGAAATACTGAGCGATGCGATCGTGCGGTGCGAGGTGGATCAGCAGCGTGCGGGAGGCGGCCTGCAGCGGGCCGCCGGCCGCACCGATCAAACAGCCCAGCACGAGATAGGCGCGCTCCGCCGCGCTCGAGAACAGGGGAGCGCCTGCTTGCGGCGGCGCGACCTTGATGAAGAAGATCGCATCCTTGTCGACCAGCAGGATCGCCGCCAGCGACAGCAGCAGGATCAGCATGCTGCCGGCGATCACGCGCTTCGGTCCGAGACGATCGTCGAGCTTGCCGCCGAGCCATGCGCCGAACGCGCCGGCAATCGCGAGCATGATGCCGAACGTACCGATCTGGATCGTGTGCCAGCCGAACGTGCCTGCGGCATAGATGCCCCCAAACGCGAACAGCGACACGAGACCATCGGTGTAGATCATGTTGGCGAGCAGGAACGCCGCGAGCGACTTCTGCTTGGGCAACCCTTTGATCGACTGCTTGAGCTCCCACAGGCCCTCGCGCAGCGCCTCGTGCAACGGGCGCCTCGCCGGATAATCCGGCGTGAACAGGAACATCGGCGTCACGAAGATGATGAACCACAGCCCCGTCAGCGGCCCGGCGGCACGGTCGCCCTGATGCGTGACGGGATCGAGCCCGAACAACGGTGTGACGCCGAGCAGCGTGCGACCAGTCTCGGGATTGGCGGCGAGCAGGCCGAGCACGATGACCAGGCTGACGATGCCGCCGATGTAGCCCGTAGCCCAGCCTGTGCCGGAGAGCCGGCCGATCCGTTCCGGCGGCACCAGGGTCGGCATCATCGCATTGTTGAAGACGGTGGCGAATTCCGCACCGACGCTGGCGAGCGCGACCGCGGTGAGCAAGGTCGGAATGATGGCGTAATCGCCGGGCTTGCCGATCCAGAGCGTGCAGGACGCCAGCACCAGCACCGCGCCGAAGCCTGCGATCCATGGCTTCCTGCGGCCCGCCGCGTCGGCGATGGCCCCCAGCACGGGTGACAGCAGCGCGATCGCAAGGCCCGCCGCGGCCATCGCGAAGCCCCACAGCGACTGGCCGGCGGCGGGATTTGGCGCAACGCTGCTCGCGAAATAGGGCGCGAACACAAAGGTCGTGATCAGCGTGAAATAGGGCTGCGCAGCCCAGTCGAAGAAGATCCAGCTGACGATGGCGGCACGGGGCGGATAGGTGCGCGGGGTGCTGGTCATGCGCACGTCGGGGGCGATCGTCGTCATCACGCAGTCCTCATCACGAACAGTTTTGCCTCTACCGGCGCAAACCGTATAGCATTGCAGCGAGACGTGTGAACTGGCCCGAGCACGCGGCGGAAGTTTGATGATGTCGTCATATTCGACACGGCGGACATTTTTTGCCTTCATAGCCACGCTGGCGTTTGGCTTCGCTCCGGCGGCCGCTCAGGATGCGCGGACGGGCTATGTCCCGCCTGCACGCGACAGTGTGCGCGCCGTCGCCGCCGAGCACGGCATGGTGGTGGCGCAGGAGAAGATTTCCGCACAGGTCGGCGCCGACATCCTGCGGCGCGGCGGCAATGCGATCGATGCTGCGGTCGCGACCGGCTTTGCGATGGCGGTGACCTACCCGCGCGCCGGCAATATCGGCGGCGGCGGCTTCATGGTGATTCATTCCGCCGATCGCAATGAAGACGTCACGATCGACTATCGCGAGACGGCGCCGGCTGCGACGACCCCGCAGATATTTCTCGGCGCCGATGGCAAGCCTGACGCGACGAAGTCGCGCGATTCCGCGCTCGGCATCGGTGTGCCCGGCACAGTCGCCGGCCTCGCGCTGGCATTGGACAAATACGGCTCGGGACAGTTCACGCTGGCGCAACTACTCGCGCCGGCCATCGCGCTCGCGCGCGATGGCTTCACCGTCAGCGACGACATTGCCGATACGCTGCCGAGCTGGCACCGGCGGCTGGCACGCTGGCCTTCCTCGGCCAAGATCTTCTCGCGGCCCGATGGCACGCCGCTGGGCGAAGGTGACCGGCTGGTGCAGGGCGATCTCGCCGAAACGTTGTCGGCCGTAGCCGCAGTGGGGCCGCGCGGCTTCTATCAGGGGCCGGTCGCGGAGAAGCTCGCCAAGGCCGTGACCGACGCCGGCGGCATCATGACGCCGGCCGACCTCAGAGCCTATCAGCCGGTCATCCGCGCGCCGGTGCGCGGCACCTATCGCGGCTATGATATTGTCTCGATGCCGCTGCCCTCGTCCGGCGGCGTGGTGCTGGTCGAGACACTCAACATCCTCGAGGGGTTTCAGCTCGCTGATCTGAGGCAGGGATCGCCGGCATCGCTGCATCTCTTGATCGAGGCCATGAAGCGCGCCTATGCCGACCGTGCGCGCTATCTCGGCGACCCCGCCTTCGTCGACGCGCCGATCGAGACGCTCATCGCAAAGGACTACGCCGCCAAGCTGCGCGCGGGCATTTCCGCCGAACGCGCCACGCCCTCGAATGACCTCGTGTCCGCGTCTGCCGCGCCGCGCGAGGGCAGCAACACCACGCATTTTTCCGTCGTCGACAGTCGCGGCAACGCCGTCAGCAACACGTACACGCTGAACTTCAGCTATGGCGTCGGCCTCGTCGCCGAAGGCACCGGCGTGCTGCTCAACAACGAGCTCGACGATTTCACGGCGGCGGTCGGCGCTTCCAATGCCTATGGCCTCGTCGGCTTCGAGGCAAATCTGCCTGGACCCGGCAAACGGCCGCTCTCGTCGATGTCCCCGACCATCGTGCTGAAGGACGGCAAGCCGGTGCTGGTGGCGGGCTCGCCTGGCGGCAGCCGCATCATCTCGACCGTGCTTCAGGTGATCGTGAACGTCCTCGACTACAGGATGGATGTTGCGGCCGCGGTCGCAGCGCCGCGGCTGCATCACCAATGGTTGCCGGATGAAGTGCGCGTCGAACGCGGCTTTCCCGACGACGTGCTGCTCGGGCTTAAGGTGATGGGCCATCTCATCGTCGAGCCGATGGGACAGACATCGGCGAATTCGATTCTCGTGACGCCGAACGGACCGCTCGGCGCGGCCGATCCGCGCACGCGCGGCGCGGAGGCGGCGGGGCAGTAAACCCGCTCTCTCTGCATGGCACGACCGCGCGCGCCGGCTTGCTCGGCCGTCGCGCATGCTACTACCGTCCGCCAAAACAATTGCCGGGGAAACGCAACATGACCATCGCCGATCCGAACCAGCGCATCGAACGCGCCGAGATCGAGGACACCAGCCTGCTCGCCTTCTATCGCGACATGAATACGTCCGAACGGCGGACGTTCTGGGCCTGCGCGGCGGGCTGGGCGCTCGACGGCATGGACTTCATGATCTACCCGCTGGTGATCGGCACCATCATCGCGCTGTGGAAGGTCGATGCAGCCTCGGCCGGCCTTGCCGGCACGGTGACGCTGCTCGCCTCCGCCATCGGCGGCTGGCTCGGCGGTTATCTCTCCGACCATATCGGGCGTGTCAGGACGCTCCAGATCACTATCGTCTGGTTCTCTTTCTTCTCCCTGGTCTGCGCCGTCGTGCAGAATTTCGATCAGCTCTTGATCGCGCGCGCCGTTCTCGGTCTCGGCTTCGGCGGCGAATGGGCCGCCGGCGCCGTGCTGATGGGCGAGGCGATCCGGCCGCAATTTCGCGGGCGCGCGGTCGGCTCGGTGCAGTCGGGCTGGGCGGTCGGCTGGGCTCTCGCCGTGCTGTCGCAGGCGATCCTGTTCTCGCTTCTGCCGGCGGAGACGGCCTGGCGTTGGATGTTCGTGATCGGTGCGCTACCGGCACTGCTGGTGTTCTACATCCGCCGCTCCGTCACCGAGCCGGAGATCGCAGCCGAGGCCCGAGCAAAGCAGGCGGAAACGGGCGGTCATCCGAAACTCTGGGAGATCTTCACCTTCCCGATCGTGAAGACCACGGTGCTTGCGTCTCTGATGGCAACGGGCTGCCAAGGTGGCTACTACGCCATCACCTTCTGGGTGCCGCAATTCCTGACCAAGGAGCGGCACCTGTCCGTCGTCGGCTCGACCGGCTATCTGTCGACGCTGATCATCGGCTCCTTCATCGGCTATCTCACCGGTGCCTGGCTTGCCGATCGGATCGGGCGGCGCAATCTGTTCCTGATCTTCTCGCTAGGCGCCATGGCAGTAGTGCTGCTCTACACGCAGCTGCCGCTAACCAACGAGATCCTCTGGATACTGGGTTTCCCGCTCGGCTTTTTCGCCTCGGGCTATTTCTCCGGGATCGGCGCGTTCCTCACAGAACTCTATCCGACGCGACTGCGCGGCTCCGGCCAGGGCTTTTGCTACAATTTCGGCCGCGGCATCGGCGCGCTGTTTCCATTCCTCGTCGGCGCGCTGTCGGCGACGACGTCGCTGGCGAACGCGATCGCGATTTTTGCGGTAGTCGCCTATGCGGTGTTCTTCATCGCCGCGTTCGCGCTGCCGGAGACGCGCGGGCGCGTGCTGCACGCGGATTGACGGCTCGGCGTCATCCCCGGGCGATGCGAAGCATCAAACCCGGGATCTCGAGATTCCGGGTTCGGTGCTGCGCACCGCCCCGGAATGACGAGATAGTGGCTTACCTTCCCACCTGGTACGGCCCGCCCTTCTCGAGGGCACGCGCATAAGCCGGCCGCGCGTGGATGCGCTCCAGGAACGCCATGGCCTTCGGATGGCCCTGCTCGAGCCCGCCTCGCGCTTGGGCCGCTTCCAGCGGAAAGCTCATCTGGATGTCGGCCGCGGTGAACTCGCTGCCGGCGAACCATTCGCTCTTGCCAAGCTCACCTTCCCAATAGTCCATGTGCTGCTTGAGCTGCGGATTGACCAGCGCGGTCAGCGCCTGGTTGCAGACCTTGCGCACCAGCGGCCGAAGCAGCGCCGGCGCGCGCTTCGGCATCAGCGTGAACAGCAGCTTCAGGAGCAGCGGCTGCATCGCCGATCCTTCCGCATAGTGCAGCCAATAGGTGTAGCGCAGCCGCTCCGGCGTGTTCGGCGGCGGAATCAGCCGGCCATTGCCATAGGTGGCGATGAGGTATTCGATGATCGCGCCTGACTCGGCGATGGTGTTGCCGTTGTCGGTGATGACGGGCGACTTGCCGAGCGGATGGATGGCGCGCAGCTCCTTCGGCGCGCGCATGTCCGGCTGGCGCTGATAGCGCACGATCTCGTAAGGCACACCCAACTCCTCGAGTAGCCACAGCACGCGCTGCGAGCGGGAATTGTTGAGGTGGTGAACGGTCAGCATCGCGGAGTCCTCAAGCATTGGGCGTGGTCGGTCGGCCGCGCCGTTCGTGCCAGCCCGGAAACGCATTGTCGAGCCGCAGGTACAGATATTTTCACCCGGGTATATTGACGGCGGGAATTTACCCGGGTATTAAGCTCGCGGCACGAACAAAATGGCAATGATTCCAATGCAAGGGACCTACACAGCCTTCGTCGGCCAGCGTCGGCTGGCCTCCGGCACGGCCGGCGATGTCGCGCTCGCGGTCAAGCGAGCCACGCAATCGCTGGACCAGCCGATCATCATCTTTGATGACGGCACCGGGCGGTCGATCGATTTCGACCTGCGCGGCGATGACCGCGAGGTGCTGGCGCGGCTGGCGAAGCTGGCCCCGCCGCCGAGTGAGGAGGCTGAAGCACCCGCAGAGCCGCGCGGCCGCGGCCGGCCGAAACTCGGCGTGGTCGCGCGCGAGGTGACGTTGCTACCGCGACACTGGGAGTGGCTCAACGCGCAGGCGGGCGGTGCCTCGGTCGCGCTGCGCAAGCTGGTCGACGAGGCCAGGCGCGCGAGCGGCGACAAGGACCGCGAGCGCCAGGCGCGCGATGCCGCCTATCATTTCATGTCGACCATCGCCGGCAATCTGCCGCAGTTCGAGGAAGCCTCGCGCGCGCTGTTCGCGGATGACCGGCGGCGCTTCACCGGGCTGATCGCGGACTGGCCGACCGACATCCGCGACCACATCGTCAAGCTCGCCTACAGCGACCGCGCTTAAACCGCGCGCCGCTTCTTCACAACCCCATCGACAGCCGAGCCGCGCATTGCGCGGCAACGGCTTCGCACACCCTGATGAAAGGCCAATCCATGTCCGCCGCAACACCTCTCTGGACCACATTCCTCCGCTTCCTTGCTCCCCTAATGCTCAGCAACGCGCTGCAATCGCTGTTCGGCACTGTCAGCAACGTCTATCTCGGCCAGATGATCGGCGTCGACGCGCTCGCCGCCGTTTCGGCGTTCTTCCCCGTGATGTTCTTCCTGTTCGCCTTGGTCATGGGCCTGAGCACCGGCGCGACCGTGCTGATCGGCCAAGCGTTTGGCGCGGGCGAGCACAACGGGATCAAGCTCGTCGTGGGGACGACGCTCGCAGTCGGCTTGCTGCTGTCGATTTCGATTGCACTGGTTGGCGGGCTCTTCAGCCGGCAATTGATGATCGCGCTCGCCACGCCCGCTGACATTCTCGATGAGGCCAGCGCCTATGCGCGAATCATGCTGCTGACCATGCCGCTCGGCTTCATCTTCCTGCTGATGACGGCGATGATCCGCGGAGTCGGTGACACATTGACGCCGCTGCTGGCGCTGGCGTCGTCGACTGCGATCGGCCTGATTCTGACGCCACTGCTGATCCGCGGCGCGTCCGGATTGCCGGCGGCGGGTATCACCAGTCCGGCGTGGGCGGCTGCGATCTCGAACATGCTCACGCTGACCTCGCTGGCCGTCTATCTGCTGAGGAGGAAGCACGCGCTCGCGCCGGACGCGGCACTGCTGCGTCAGGTGCGGTTCAACGGCGCCGTGCTCAGTAAGATTCTCGGCATCGGGCTGCCGAGCGCGATCGGCATGATGGTGATGGCGATCGCGGAGCTGGTGCTGCTCGGCCTCGTCAACGGCTTCGGCTCAAACGCCACGGCCGCCTATGGCGCCGTCAATCAGGTGATGGGCTACACGCAGTTCACGGCGATGTCGATTTCGATCGCGGTCTCGATCCTCGGTGCGCAGGCGATCGGTGCCGGCGACCGGGCGCGGCTCGACCGCATCGTGCGCACCGGCCTTGCGTTCAACCTCGCTCTGACCGGCGGGCTGGTGGCGCTGATTTACCTGGTGCCGCGCACGGTGCTTGGCATCTTCATCACCGAAGGCGCCGTGCTCGATCTGGCGAGGGAGCTGCTGTACATCGCCTTGTGGAGCTCGGTGCCTTTCGGCCTCGCCACGGTGTTTTCCGGCGCGATGCGCGCGGCCGGCGTCGCCTTCACGCCGATGCTGCTGTCGATCTTCGCGATCGTCGCGATCGAGCTGCCGGCTGCGGTAATCCTGAGCGGCACGATCGGCCTTGGGGGCGTATGGGCCGCCTATCCGATTGTGTTCTGCGCCATGCTCGCCCTGCAGATGGGCTATTACCTCCTGGTGTGGCGCAAGCAGGCAGTCCAGCGTCTGATCTGATCCCCAAAGTATTATGACCATCATTAAACGGTGGACCTGTGGCGCGGCCTGCGCCACAATGAGCAAAAAGCGACGTCAGGGAGAATGATATTGACCCGCACCGCCCCGCAATTCCTGTTCGACTTCGGCAGCCCTAACGCCTATCTCAGCCATCTGGCGATACCGGCGATCGAGCAGCGGATCGGCGTCAAGTTCGAATATGTGCCGATCCTGCTCGGCGGCATCTTCAAGGCGACCAACAACAAATCGCCGGCCGAGACGCTGGCCGGCATCAAGAACAAGCGGGAGTTCCAGCAGGTTGAGACCGAGCGCTTCATCAGGCGCTTCCATGTCCAGCCCCATGTCTGGAATCCGCATTTTCCCGTCAACACGCTGAATTTGATGCGCGCGGCAATCGCGGCGCAGCTCGAGGGAGTCTTCGAAAAATACGTCGAGGCCGCCTTCCACCACATGTGGCGCGAGCCGAAGAAGATGGACGATCCTGAGATCGCGGCGAAGGCGCTGGAATCCTCCGGCCTCGATGCGCAGAAGCTGTTCGCCCGGACCCAGGAACCCGAGGTGAAGGGCAGACTGATCAAGAACACGGAGGAGGCAGTCGCCCGCGGCGCATTCGGCTCGCCGACTTTCTTCGTCGGCAACGAGATGTTCTTTGGCAAGGAGCAGCTCCGCGACGTCGAGGAGATGGTCCTCGGCAAATAGCATCATACTCCAGCGACAGAATGTGATCGCGGCAACATTCTGGGTTGCTTCGCTTCGCTCGCAAGGGCGTCTATAGATAGACCGCCAACAGCAAGAACAAGGAAGATCCCATGCGTATCCTCGTGGTCGGCGCCGGCGCCATCGGCGGCTATTTTGGTGGCAGGTTGTTGCAGGCCGGCCGCGACGTCACATTCCTGGTCCGGCCGCGGCGCGCCACCGAGCTTGCGAGCGCCGGCCTCGTCATCAAGAGCCCGAATGGCGACGTGACCTTGAACGATCCGCCGACCGTGCAGGCGGACGCGCTCAAGGACAAGTTCGACGTCGTGCTCTTGAGCTGTAAGGCGTTCGACCTCGACGACGCCATCAAGTCGTTCGCACCGGCGGTCGGGCCGAACACCACCATCATCCCGATGCTCAACGGCATGAAGCACCTCGACACGCTGGATGCCAAGTTCGGCAAGGAGCGCGTGCTGGGCGGCCTCTGCGCCATCGCCGCGACGCTGAACGATAAGCGCGAGGTGGTGCAGCTCCAGCCGATGCAGTCGATCAATTACGGCGAGCGCGGCGGCAGGATGTCGGAACGGGTGAAGGCGATCGACGAGGCCTTCAGGAGCGGCATCGCTGGCGCCACCGCCAGCGAGAACATCATGCAGGACATGTGGGAGAAGTGGGTGTTCCTCTCCTCGCTCGCGGCATCCACCAGCCTCATGCGCGCCTCGGTCGGCAACATCCTTGCGGCTCCCGGCGGTCGGGATTTCCTGCTCGGCATGCTCGATGAGACCAGCGCGATCGCGACCGCGTCGGGCTATCCGCCGGGCGGGCCGTTCTTCGAGCGGGTGAAGGGCAATATCACCACCGAGGGCTCGCCGATGACCGCGTCGATGTTCCGCGACATCAAGGCGGGCCTGCCGGTCGAAGCCGATCACGTCATCGGCGATCTCATCGCGCGCGCCGATGCCGCCAAGGTGCCGGTGCCGAAGCTGCGTATCGCCTACACGCATCTGAAGGCGTACGAAAAACAGCGGGTGGGATAGCGGCCGGCCACACACTCGGTGTCGTCCCGGATCTGCGCGCGCTTGAGGCGCGCTTGTCCGGGACGACGAACAGCTATTTCAAATGCGCCAGATAATGCGAGACCGCGGTGATTTCCTCGTCGCTCATGTGATAGGCGACATCGGCCATCGCGGCGACGCCGCCGCCGACGCGCTGGCCGGCCTTGTAATCGTGCAGCGCCTTGACGAGATATTCTTCGCGCTGGCCGGCGAGCCGCGCAACCGCCTTGGTGCCGGCATAGCTATCCGTGTGGCATGAGGCGCAGCGGCGGCCCGCGGCAACCTGCGCGCCTTTCTTCGACAGGTCCGGATCTTTGTCATCCGGGCCCTTCGGCGGCGTCAGCTGGGAGAAATAGGCGCCGAGATTGCGGATGTCCTCGTTGTTGATCTCCTCGACGATCGGCTGCATCTGGTCGTTCTTGCGCGAGCCAGCGCGGAAGAACACGAGCTGCCATTGCAGGAATTGATCAGGCTGGCCGGCGAGCGAGGGAATGTTCTCGGTCTGCGAGATGCCGTTCTCACCGTGACAGCCGGCGCAGACCTGCGCCTTGGCCTGGCCGGCGGAGACGTCGGCGGCGCGAGTGGCCGGCGCAATCAGAAAGCTGGCTGCCAGAGCTCCAAACCAAACGGCTCGCATGGATGATTTCTCCGACTGTCATTGCCGGGCTTTGACCCGCCTGCGAGGCCGAGGCCTGTTCGGTGGGCGTAGGCCCGGCAATCCATCCCATTGGTGAAACGTTTCTCGTTTGGTGGATACCCGGGTCAAGTCCGGACATGACGAACCTGTTCCGCTGCGAGCCTGCTGCGTCAGACAAAAGAGGCTGCAGCCGTCACCCGGTCGCAGCCTCGTTCTCGTGTCGCGCTACTTCTTGCTGTAGCTGATGCGGTAGATCGCGCCGGCCCAGTCGTCGGCAACGAGGATCGATCCGTCCTTGGCGAGGATGATGTCGTCGGGTCGGCCGAGATAGCCCTGGTCGCCCTCGAGCCAGCCGGAGGCGAACACCTCCTGCTTCGGGTTCTTGCCGTCAGGCCCGACGATCACGCGTACGATGCGCGCGCCCTGGTACTTGTGACGATTCCAGGAGCCGTGCTCGGCGATCAGGATGTTGTTCTTGTAGTCGGCGGGGAACTGGTCGCCGGTGTAGAACTTCATGCCGAGCGGCGCGACATGGGCGCCGAGATTCAGCACGGGCGGTGTGAACTCGGAGCATTTGTGGCCCATCGCGAACTTGTCGTCAGGCAGATTGCCCTGGTGGCAATAGGGATAGCCGAAATGCTCGCCGATCCTGTTGATCATGTTCAGTTTGTCTGAGGGCAGATCATCGCTGATCCAGTCGCGGGCATTCTCGGTGAACCAGTATTTGCCGGTGCGCGGATCGACGTCGCCGCCAACCGAGTTGCGGACGCCGAGCGCCCAGATCTCGGCGTTGCCGGTCTTGGGATCGACGCGCCGGATCTGCGACACGCTGGTCGGCGGAATGCCGATGTTGAAGGGCGGGCCGAACGGAATGTAGAACCAGCCTTCCTTGTCGACCGCGATGTACTTCCAGCCGTGCGCGGCATAGGACGGCATGTCGTCATAGACGACCTTGCCCTCGCCGAGATTGTCGAGATTGGCTTCGGCGTTGTCGTAGCGGATCAGCTTGTCGACGGCGATGACGTAGAGCGCGCCGTCCTTGAAGGCGAGACCGGTGGGCATGTTCAGGCCCTTGAGGATGGTCTTGACCTCCTTCTTTCCGTTGTTGTCCTTGATGGCATAGACGTTGCCGAGACCGAACGAGCCGACGAACAGCGTGCCCTTGTCACCCCAGGCCATCTGCCGCGCGGCAAGCACGCCCGAGGCGTAGACCTCGATCTTGAAGCCCGGCGGCAGCTTGATTTTCTTGACGATGTTGGCGAGCTCCGTGTCGGAGGCGCCGGTCGGCGGGCCCGAGGGCGGCGCGAGACCCTTTTGCGCCTCGGTCTCGTCGCCGAGGAACCAGTCGTCCGGCGGATGGGTCCAGAACTCCTTGGTACCGGATTCGTATTTCTTCAGCGCCCGGTTCTTGTCCTGTTGCTGCGCATTGACAACGCTGGTCCCGGCAAGAAGGGCCACGGCCGCAAGCGCCAACACGGATCGATGGAACATCGATGTCATCGCGTCACTCCCCTAAGGCAGCCGTGAGGGCTGCGCGTTATTTTGTTTTGCTAGTCGAGAGGCGAAGTTTTTGAGTCCGTCGGGACGACAGACGTAAAAAGGTTAGCACATCTGCGAGCCCTGAGAAGCGCATCGCGTGTGCTGCGGTTGTGCTCCGAAAAAATTGAGACGCAATGTCAATGAGCGGGCGGACGCCGCCGCGGCAATGCTCTCGCTGCAGCGCGAAATCAATTGGGCACGCGGATCGCTTGCAGGCGGCACGAGGGATCATACAAAAACGCGAAAACAACCCCATGCACAGTAGAACGGCTCAGACCGGCGCGCTCCCGGTGACGTCGAACAGGCATTTGAAACGTCGAGCAAAACAGCAATCGCGGCGCTTACGAAGCGACGGGGTAGGGCCCATCCTCGAACACCGTGTCATGATAGCCTTTCGACCCGATCTCGCGCGCCAGGGTGCTGCGAAAATCGCGGTCATCTCGCAGGCTGCGCAGCACATGCGCGAAGTCGTATTCGGGCCGCCAGCCGAGCTCCCGCCGCGCCCGTTCGTTGACATAGACGCGGTCGATCGCGGGGAAGAGCCGCCAGCCGCGCACCGCATAGAGCTGCGCACATTCCGGATTGAGCTCGCGCACGACACCGGCGGCATCGCGCGCAAGCGCTTCGAGATGACGTTGCTCGAACGGGCTCGTGGCCGAGACGATGTAGCGGGCGAACCCGATTCTGGGCGCGCGCTCGACGGCCAGCAGATGGGCGCTGACCGCGTCCGCGATATCCAGCCGGCGATAGAGCAGCTCGTTGGCCTGCGCGTTGTCGAGCGCGTAAGCCGACCGCATCGCCGGATCATCGTCGTCCTCGGGAAAGAAGCGCGAGGTCCGCAGGATGAGGACCGGCAGGGCGCGTTCGCGAAAGAACAGTTCGCACAGGTTCTCGGCCATCAGCTTGGTCGTGCCGTAGATGTTCTTCGGCACCGGCGGCAGGTCCTCGGTGACCCACACGGCGGTCTGCCCGGCCTCGGGGCGCAGCTGCGAGCCGAACGCGCTGGTGGTGCTGGTGAAGACGAAGCTCTTCACACCGGCCGCCGCGGCCGCCTCGAGCAGGTTGAGCGTGCCGGTGATATTGGTGTCGACGAAGTCTCGCTTGCCGTGGGTCGCCACATGCGGCTTGTGCAGCGTCGCGGTGTGGATCACTGCAGTGATGCCGTCCATCTGCGCTCGCACAAGCGCCGGATCGACGATCGAGCCGACGGCGTCGGTGAAAGGGGAGGGCTTCAGATCGAGCCCGCGGGCAGGCGACCCGCGCCCATGGAGCGTCCGCAGAATGGCCTCGCCGAGGTGGCCCGCGCTGCCGGTGACCAGAATTGTCATTTGAGATCCAATACAGCCGTCAGCTGCGTGGAAAACCACGGCCCGATCCGGTTTGGCTGGATGCTCTGGGAAAATTTGGAGCGGGCGAAGGGGCTCGAACCCTCGACCCCGACCTTGGCAAGGTCGTGCTCTACCACTGAGCTACACCCGCATCCTGTGTCGGTCGCGTGACGCGCCGGCAACGGCTGTCGTATGCCAAAAGCGGGAGGGGAATGCAACAGCTACCCGCGGCATAGATTTGCAATTGAGGACCCCATATGGACCCCGAACGTGGCCAAATGGACCGAAAAAGCTCCGGAACCGGCGAATCGGGGCGCCTGGATTGAAATTCGGCCCATCCGGCCCAATTTAGGAGCCGACCACAAGCATATGATGCGGCGGCATGCTAAAGAGCCGCCATTCCAGCATGACGAGGGGATCCCGTGACGATCATCGACCAGGGTAACGGAGCGGCGGGCCCGGCTGCGGCCGACCTGATCAAGGACACCACCACCCAGACTTTCGTGAAGGATGTCATCGAGGAATCGAAGCGCCAGCCGGTGCTGATCGATTTCTGGGCGGAGTGGTGCGGCCCCTGCAAGCAGCTCACCCCCGTGCTGGAGAAGGCGGTGAAGGCGGCCAAGGGCAAGGTCAAGCTGGTCAAGATGAACATCGACCACCATCCGGCGATCCCGGGCCAAATGGGCATCCAGTCGATCCCGGCCGTGATCGCCTTCGTCAACGGCCAGCCGGCCGACGGTTTCATGGGCGCGGTGCCGGAGAGCCAGGTCAATGCCTTCATCGAGCGGCTGACCAAGGGCGTCACCGCGCCGGGCGAGGTCAACGTCTCCGAGATCGTGCAGGAGGCCGAAGCTGTGCTCGCCGAGGGCGACACGGCGGCGGCGGCGCAGATCTATGCCGAGGCGCTCCAGCATGATTCGACCAATATCGCGGCGCTTGCGGGCCTTGCGAAGTGTTACGCCGTCTCCGGCGCATTGGAGCAGGCCAAGCAGACGCTGGCCATGGTGCCGGACTCCAAGCGCAACGATCCGGCCGTGAAGGCCGTGCAGACCGCGATCGATCTCGCCGAGCAAGCGAAATCGCTTGGTCCTGTCGCCGAGCTGGAACAGAAAGTCGCCGCAAACCCGCTCGATCATCAGGCCCGATTCGACCTCGCCACCGCGCTCAACGCGCAAGGCAATCGCGCGGCGGCGACCGAGCAGCTCCTCGAGATCGTCAAGCGCGACCGCAAGTGGAACGACGACGGCGCCCGCAAGCAGCTGGTGCAGTTCTTCGAGGCCTGGGGCGGCACGGATGATGCAACCGTCGAGGGACGCAAGCGTTTGTCGACGATCCTGTTTTCGTAGGGACGTACTGGCAACGCCAGGGGGACCGGGCAGATGCCGATCAACATCGAATATCGCGGGCCCGCCGACCTCCCGGAGATCATTCCGGTGTTTCCGTTGCCGGGCGCGCTGCTGCTGCCCCGCGGCCAGATCCCGCTCAACATCTTCGAGCCGCGCTACCTCGCGATGGTCGACGATTCCTTCCGCGACGGCCATCGCCTGATCGGCATGATCCAGCCGGACGTGGCGCATTCGCCGAAGGATTCCGACAAGCCGGCACTGTTCCGCGTCGGCTGCGTCGGCCGCATCACCCAGCTCGCCGAATCCGGCGACGGCCGCTACATCCTCGAGCTCACCGGCGTTTCGCGCTTCAAGGTGGTCGAGGAGCTCGAGGTGCTCACCCCCTATCGGCAGTGCAAGGTGGACTTCTTCGCTTTCGTCGACGACTTCACCGCGCGAAGGGGCGAGGAGGAGGTCGATCGCGAGGCGCTGCTGGCCGTGCTGGCGGATTTCCTGAAGGCCAACAATCTCAAGGTCGACTGGGAGGGCGTCGAGAGCGCACCCAACGAGGCGCTCGTCAACGCGCTGGCGATGATGTCGCCCTATGGCCCCGCGGAGAAGCAGGCGATGCTCGAGGCGCCCGACCTGAAGACCCGCGCCGAGATCCTGATCGCCGTCACGGAGATGGATCTCGCCAAGAAACGCACCAGCGGCGATCCGCCGCTGCAGTGAGGGTCTGAAAGCTCACGCAGCGCGGACGGCTGCTTCGTCCCGCCGCAGCATTCTGGCGATGTCGGATGCAGGCATCGGCCGGCTGAAATAATAGCCCTGCGTTTCGATGCACCCTTCCTCACGGAGGATGTCGAGCTGTTCCTTCGTTTCGACGCCTTCGGCGGTCGTCGTCTTGCCGAGGCTGACTGCGAAACGAACCACTGCGCGCGCGAGATGGCGCGCCTCGGCCCGCACGCCGGAGAGTTCGTCGACGAAACTGCGGTCGATCTTGACTTTGTCGAACGGGAATCTCTGCAGAAAGCTCAGCGATGAATAACCGGTGCCGAAATCGTCCAGGGCGATTTGCACGCCGAGTTCGCGCAACTGAGCGAGCACCGCAAAGACGGCTTCGCTGTCATGCATGATCACCGTCTCGGTGACCTCGAGCTCGAGCCTGTGCGGCGCGAGTCCTGAACTCGCCAGCGCGCCGACGATGACCGGAACGAGCTCCTTGCTCCTGAATTGGGCGGGAGACAGGTTGACCGCGATCCTGACAGATGTCGGCCATGTGGCAGCTTCCGCGCAGGCGGTCCTCAAGACCCACTCGCCCAGTGGCACGATCAAGCCGGTCTCTTCCGCAAGCGGGATGAATTCGCCGGGCAGGACCAGGCCTCGCTGCGGGTGATGCCAGCGCAGCAAGGCCTCGAAGCCACAGGTCTCGCCGGTCGCGGCGCTGACGAACGGCTGGTAGTGAAGCTCGAATTGACGGCCAACAAGCGCATCCCGCATGTCGCGCTCGAGGTTGCGTCGCGCATGCATCAGCTCGTCGAACTCCGGCTCGAAGAAGCGGTATGCACCACGTCCACCGCTCTTGGCCGAGTAGAGCGCGAGATCCGCGCTCTTCAGGATCACGTCGGAATCGTTGCCGTCCCGCGGCGCGATGGCAATGCCGATGCTGGTGCCCACCGTAACCCGGTGATCGCCGAGATCGAAGGGTTCGCAAAGCGCCTTTCTGATGTTCTCGGCAAGGGCGGCGGCCTCCACGGCCGGGTTGGTCACGTAGTCGATGACCGCGAACTCGTCGCCGCCGAGTCGCGCGATCAACGCGGTTTCCGTGACGCATTCGCGCAGACGCGTGGAGACGGCGCGCAGCAGCGCATCGCCCGCCGGATGTCCAAGCGTGTCGTTGACTTCCTTGAAGCGATCGAGATCGAGCATGAGCACGGCCAGATCGAGGCCGCCGTTGCGCGTCACCGCAATCGCATGCTCCATCCGCTCCCTGAGCAGCACGCGATTTGGCAGATCGGTCAGCGCGTCGTGTTGCGCCATATGGGTGATCTTGGCCTCGGACCGGCGTTGCTCGGTTACGTCGAGATGCGTGGCCACCCATCCGCCGCCGGCCATTGGCTGTCGCGTCACGCGGATCAGCCGGCCATCCGCAAACTCGTCGATCCTGCTCGAAACTGCATCGAACGGCAGGGCCGCCAGTTTCGAGATGAATTGCTCGGCAGCGCATTCGCTGGAATCGCCCTTGAGAATGCCCTTCGCGATACGATGCCTGATGATGTCGGTATGCGATGTCCCGGTCCTCAGCAGCTCCGGCGGCAGCTGATAGAGTCGGGCATAACGCTCGTTGCAGACCACAAGCCGCTTTTCGGCGTCGAACATGCAAAGACCCTCGACCATATGATTGATCGCCGTATCCAGCCTGAGCGTCTGTTCCTGTAGTTCCAGCTGCGAATCTTCGAGCTGCTGCCGGGCGAGCGAAAGCTGGCTGATGATCTCCTCGAACCTGGCGGTTCGGCTTGCCAGGCGGCGATCGGCCAGCACGCCGATCAGACTCATCCCCAGCACGGAAAGTGCGACACCGGCGATGGCAAGTGCGAGGAAACCCGGAGAAAGCGAGAGCTTGTCCGTCGCGAGGGTGGGGTCCGGCGTGATCTGCACGGCGCCCATGGCTGTGAAGTGATGCGACACGATGGCGAGTGTGAGCAGGACGGCCGCTCCCAGCGTGCCCCGATAGTCCTGGTAGGTGAGGGCAACTGCCAGCGCTGCGTAGCCGAGGCACATGCCGAGAATGATCGAGACGATTACCAGGTCCACCGACCAGGCGACCCGGCCGGGCACTTCAAGGGCCCACATCCCCACATAGTGCATGCTGGCAATGCCGCCGCCGATGATGACGCCGCCCGCCATCGCGCCCCAGCGACCGGACGTGCCGACCGCCACACCGAAGCCGACCGAGGTCAGAACCATGGCCGCGGCGAGCGAGAACGCCGTCAGCACGAGGCCGTAGCCGGTCGTGACACCCGGCTCATAAGCGAGCATCGCGACGAAATGCGTGGCCCAGATTCCGTAGCCGATGGCGGCGCCGGCAATCGCGATCCAGATCCACCGCGTTCGCGCGCGCGTCGCGATCGCACGATGAAAGATGTTGGCTGCGACGATGCTCGCGACGAAGCAGACCAGGCCTGCGAGTACGACGAGCCGCAAATCGTGCTCGGCCGTAAGACATGAAAAAACGCGGAACATGCAAATCGCTCCCTCGTCAATACTATCGAGGATTGAGCCGATCAGGCTTTGTCCGCGTTAATTTTCTGCAATGCCCGGTTGCATGCCTATCGCGAGGTAAATGTTTCCCCGCAAATGACGCCAGTTGGGGGTGGTTGTGCGGGTTAAGACGGCTCCGCCCCGTGAAACTACGTAGCCCTGTGGCTGCTCGGGAACTCGACCGGTTCGCTTAGAGATGATGCCGGATCCGCTTGCGGCCGGTGATCATCGCCCGGATCAGGTTCTCGCGCTGAAGAAGTCCCATCAGCAGCACGCCGAGCACGTGCAGCACCACCAGCACGATGACCGCATCCGATGAATAATGGTGGGTGTCCTCGACCCACCAGAGGCCGAAGAAGGTCACGGTCACCGACATCGCGCCCGTGATCGCCGAGACGGCGACCGCGAGCAGCAGCGCCACCAGCATCATCGTGCCGGCGGGATTGAGTCCGATATAGCGGCCGGTGATGCCGCGGCGCAGATTCCAGAGATAGCGGGGCGCGACAAGGAGCCGGACGCCGACCATGCGGAAACGAGAGTAGCGACCGCCCCAGAAACCCCAGACGAGACGGAAGACGAGAAGCCCAAGGACCGTATAGCCGACGATGCGATGCAGCCGGTCATAGACGGTGGGCGTGAACCACGCGGCCAGGATGCTGGCCGCGAAAGCCCAGTGCCAGAGTCGCAGCGGCAGATCCCAGACTGCGACCGTCCGCGAAGCGGTTCGATCCGCGGGGGCCCGGTCGGCCGGCCCGCGCGCTTCTGGCACCGCTTTTTCGATCAAGCCGGGATGATCCTTACTTGGCGATCGTGTGCTTCAGGCTGAGATCTTCGGGGCTGTAGAACAGCTCGTAGAGCTTGCCTTCCTTGACGCCGTAGACCTCGTAGCACGAGCCTTCGATCTTGGAGCGCCGCACCTCATAGCCCAGCGCCTTGGCCTTGGCTTCGGCTTCGCTGGCCGGCTTCCACGACGCCTTGTCTAGCTTGGTGCAATCCTTGAAACCGTCGGCCAAGGCCGTCGATCCCGCGCCGATTCCGATCGTCAGTGCAATGGCAACAACACGAATGACCTTCACGAACTCTCCTCCTCTCGTGGACGCGCCGCGAAGCCGCGGAGCGCACCGAAGGAAGCAAAGAAGGCGGTGAAGTCAATCGCGTACGGCCCTGGTTCGCTTTAGATAACCTCTAACATGCGCGAAAACATGAGAGCTCTCTGCGCACAATGCGGATTTGGCCCCACCGCTGCAGCCTTACGCCTCACGGACCGGATGCGCGGCGCTAGTAGCCTGCGACCGCGAGCGCGACGACTGCCCCCATGCCGACCCAACCGAAATGGCGGCCACGCGTGGCGAAAGCATTGGCGAGGGCTGCAAAGCCGAACACGATGGCGAGCGTGGCGACGATCCAGTGCCGGGCGAGGCTCGATTCCAGCCGCGGCGCAACCAGCAGCAGCACGCCGCCGCCGATCCACGCCACGGTGCCGGCCTGCCATACCAGTCGGATCAGCGTGCGCAGGCGCGGCGGCTCGATGCTGGCGCGGGCGAATACCTTGCTCTCGCCGAGCACGCCGTGGATCAGCGCGATGAGGATCGCGACGGCTCCGGAACATTGCAGGAGAAGGTCTCGCATCGGGCATGCTCCATCCGTACAGCACTGTATGGACATGCACCCACTTGCCCGCGGCTGTCAATACACTAATGTATGGCCTCCATCCGGAGCCAGGCATGACCGAGCAGCTTTCCGCCGACGACTGGATCAAGGAGGGTTTGAAGGCGCTCGGCAAGAACGGCTTCACGGCGCTGAAGGCCGATCCGCTCGCCAAGTCAATGGGTGTTTCGCGCGGCAGCTTCTATTGGCATTTCGCCGATCTGGCCGGGTTTCACGCTGCCGTGCTGAAGCGCTGGCGCGAGATCGCGGCCGAGCAGATCATCGCAGATGTCGAAGCCGCCAGCGACGAGCCGCTCAAGATGCTGCTGTGGAGATCCTTTGGCGCGCGGCTCGACCTCGAGCGCGCGGTGCGCAACTGGGCCGCGTTCGATGCGACGGCGCAAGCGGCGGTGCGCGCAATCGATCGCCGCAGGCTCGACTATATCGAGGCGCTGCTGGAAAAGCGTGGGCTGGCTCCGGCGACGGCGCAGGCCCGCGCGCAGATCCTCTATTGGACATTCCTCGGTTCCGCCCTGTCAGGCCCGCCGCTGCCGGCGGCGCGGCTTCAGGCCGTGCTCGACGAGCTCCTAGGGATGCTCGTCGCTTAGACCCGTGATGCCGGACGCGAATTTCTGTGCTAAAGGCAGCCGACTGCCGGAGACCCCCATGAACGTGCCCACCGAACGTCCCGAAGCCAGCGTCGACCCCAAATTGCTGGAGATCCTGGTCTGCCCGCTGACCAAGGGCCCGCTGGAGTTCGATTCGGCCAAGCAGGAGCTGATCTCGCGCAGCGCCAAGCTCGCCTATCCAATCCGCGACGGCATCCCGATCATGCTGCCGGAAGAGGCGCGCAAGATCGATTGAAGCTTGCGTAGCCGGTCGCTCGTTTGGAGCAATGCCGGCGCCACATCCTCGGTGTCGGCCCTGCGAAGGCCGGGACCCGTTACCACCGAATTGCGCTGTTGCGCGAGCTGGTCACCTCGAGTCTTCGCAACACTCTTGCTGCGGAGTATGGGTCCCGGATTGCGCGCTTGGGGCGCGCTTGTCCGGGACGACGCGAAGAGAGTGAGGCGCGAGCGCTCTCTAAACTTGCGCCTTACAACGCCTCGCCCTTCAGCAGCCGCGGCACTTCGCCGGTGAGGCCGGCGGCCTGGCGGATGAAGAGGTTCTTCAGCGGCGGGGCGCGGTCGACGAGGCCGAGGCCGATGTCGCGCACCGTGCGCAACAGCGTCGACTGATTGGAGAACAGGAAGTTCAGCGAGTTGGTGGCGACGCCCATCGCCATGGTGTCGAAGCGGCGCCAGCGCTGGTAGCGTTCGAGCACGTCCGCCGCGCCGAGATCCATGCCGAGCCGCGCGGCATCGACCACGACCTCGGCCAGCGCCGCGACGTCCTTCAGCCCCATGTTGAGGCCCTGGCCGGCAATGGGGTGGATGACGTGGGCGGCATCGCCGACCAGCGCGAGGCGCTCGGCGACGAATGAACGCGCGACGAAATAGGACAGCGGAAACGCGCGCGGCTTGTCGAGCACCTTCACCTCGCCGAGATGCAGGCCGAAACGCTGCTCGAGTTCGCTGTGAAATTCCTCGTCACTGAGCCCGATGATGCGCGCGGCCTCGGCTCGGCGCTCGGTCCATACCAGCGAGGAGCGCTTGCCCGAGAGCGGCAGGATCGCGAAGGGACCTGCCGGCAGGAAGTGTTCTTCGGCGCGGCCTTCGTGATCGCGTTCATGGCCGACGGTGACGACGATACCGGACTGATCGTACTCCCAGCCATGGGTGACGATACCGGCGCGCTCGCGCAGTCTTGACCGCGCGCCATCGGCGGCGACCAAGAGGCTGGCTGCGATCACGCTGCCGTCGCCAAGCGTCACGTCGATGCCATCGGAGCGCCCGTCGTAAGACACGACCGTGGTGGCGCGAAGATCGATGCCCTCGGCCTCGGCGCGCACCACCAGCGCATCGATCAGGCGGCGGTTCTCGACCATATGCGCAAACGGCTCGCCCGGCGCGACATCGCCGGCGAAGTTGAGGAACACCGGACGGGTGGCGTCCTCGAGCTTGGAATCCGTGACGACCATGTCGAGGATCGGCTGCGCCTCGCCCCTGACGTCGTCCCAGGCACCAATCGCCTCGAACAGGCGGCGGCAGGCGGCGACGATCGCGGTGGCGCGCGGGTCCCGGCTCGGCCGCGTGCTGAACGCGGGATCGGCGACGATGACGGGGATCTCGGGGCCGAGCCCCTGGCGTAGCGCCAGGGCCAGCGCGAGCCCCGCAAACGCGCCGCCACCTATGACAATGCTACCCTGTACCGACATACCAAGCTTCCCGGTCAATTCTCGGTCTTGCTAGCAGACTTGAGCTGGGCGAAACAGTGCGGTGAAACAAGGGCGGAACGGCTTCGTTCCGTCATTCCGGGGCGCCTCGAAGAGGCGAACCCGGAATCTCGCTCAACAACTTCTGGATTCCGGGTTCGCGCTCACGCGCGTCCCGGAACGACGACGAAAGCGAAAGCGCGCCGATGTCCAAAAGCCTGATCGACCTGATCTCGATCCTCGACCTCGAACAACTCGAGGTGAATTTGTTCCGTGGCAACAGCCCGAAGACGAGCTGGCAGCGGGTGTTCGGCGGCCAGGTGATCGGGCAGGCGATGGTTGCCGCCTGCCGCACCGTCGAGGGCCGGCTGCCACATTCGCTGCATTGCTATTTCATCCTCCCGGGCGATCCGCAGATCCCGATCATCTACCAGGTCGAACGCCTGCGCGACGGCAAGAGCTACTCGACCCGCCGCGTCACCGCGATCCAGCATGGCAACGCGATCTTCTCGATCATGGTGTCGTTCCACGCCGACGAGGAGACTTCATTCGATCATCAGGACAAGATGCCTGATGTGCCGCCGCCGGAGAAGCTCACGGCGGAGGAGGTGGCGAAGCAGCCGATGTTCAAGGAGATGCCGGAGTTCATCCGCCGCTACTATGAATCGGATCGGCCGATCGAGCTGCGTCCGGTCGAGCTCGGCCGCTATTTCGGCCAGAAGATCGAGGACGGCCGCATTCACGTCTGGATCAAGACCGCCGCGAAGCTGCCAGACGATCCGGCGCTGCATATGTGCGCGCTCGCCTACGCCTCCGACTTCTCGCTGCTGGATGCGATCATGGCGCGCTACGGCCGCACGCTGTTCGACAAGCGAATGATCCCGGCGAGCCTCGATCACGCGATGTGGTTTCACCGCCCGTTCCGCGCCGACGAATGGCTGCTCTACGCGCAGGATTCGCCGAGCGCGCAATCAGGCCGCGGCCTGACCCGCGGCTCGATCTTCAAGCCCGACGGCACGCTGGTGGCGTCCGTTGCGCAGGAAGGCTCGGTGCGCGAGCGGAGATAGCGCTCAATAGGCGCGAGCGGCCGCCCCGCGGTCGACCAGCGCGAATTGCGACACGAACCAGCAGCCGTACCAGCGCAGCATCCACGGAATCGGGATGATCAAGCTGCAAGCCAGCGTGAACACCACCGATCGCCACAGGATCTGCCAGCCACTGCCATTGAAGACGACCTCGCGCCGCGTGCCCTCGATGTTCCGGCAATTCCAGCGCATCCAGAACGCGATCACCCAGGCCCAGCCGATGATGGTGATGGTCGAGATCATCATCAGCAGATACCAGCCGACATAGCCGATCGCGCTGCCCTGGAACGAAAGCGGCAGGCGCTCGCCGTTCGAGGTGAGATTGGCTACGATCCAGCGCAGGATCACCCAGGCGAGGAACGCATTGGCGATCGCTGCAAGGAGCGGCGCGAACGAGATGCCGGTGGCGCCGGCGTAAGTCAGGAGCGCGTTCAGCATCAGCGCCCACCAAATGTCCATCGGTTGGCCGGCGAAACCAAAATTCGGCCGGCCCGGCACCTGGATGTGCGAGGTGATGTATTGGTAGAACCAGACGGTGGCCCAGGGCGCGGGGATCACCAGCAGGATGCCGATCACGAACACGATGCTGCGGCCAAGAAGACCGAACGCGCTGAAATCAGCCGTTAGCGATCCGCCCGCAGCGCCACCGTAGCCACCGCCGCCCATCATCGGCGAGCCGCCGGCCGGAATCATCGGAGGTGCACCGCCGCCGAGCAGGCCCGGAATCTCGGCGGCCTTCTGCCAGCCGGCCATGCCCTCGGTCCAGACCAGCGTGTCTGGACGGACGATGCCCTGGGCGATGAGATCGCGGAACTGCCCTTCCGCAAAGGGCCCCTGCTGCTTGCCCTCGGATGCGTAGAACCAGCTCGCCATGAAACGTCCCCCTCGAACATAATTATGTACCGGCCGGGACGCTTCGGTTCACCGCATCCATGCCAAAAATGCATTGTGAAGGATCAACGGATGCCCTGTACAGAGGCGGCCGTTCGCATGGCGAGACGTTTTTCCGCTTCAACCTGCAACTTTTTTGTGCCATTTGCCCGGAAAGATGCCAGATTGACGCGGCGCCGGGGACATACGGCGCGGCGCATCCCGGGGAATAGGCCTGACCATGAAACTCGTCGTCGCGATCATCAAACCCTTCAAGCTCGATGAGGTCCGCCAGGCCCTGACGGCGATCGGCGTCCACGGCATGACCGTGACCGAGGTGAAGGGCTATGGCCGCCAGAAGGGTCACACCGAGATCTATCGCGGCGCGGAATATGTCGTGAACTTCCTGCCGAAGCTGCGGATCGAGATCGCCGTCGCCTCCGATGTCGCCGACAAGGCCGTGAGCGTGATCAGCGCCACCGCGCGCACCGGGCAGATCGGCGACGGCAAGATCTTCGTGACACCGATCGACCACGCGCTACGCATCCGCACCGGCGAGACCGACAGCGACGCGCTCTAAACACACCTCTTCGATCGCACGCGTCGATGCCGTTGCGTGCCAATCAATTTCGATGCCGGGGGAAATGACATGGCGGGACTGTTGCGCCGCGTAGCCATCATGGCTGCGCCGATCGGATGCGTGTTGATGATGGTTTCGCCGGCGCGCGCGGCCTCCGAGATCAACACCGCCGATACCGCCTGGATGATCGTCGCCACCGCGCTGGTGCTGATGATGACGATCCCGGGGCTCGCGTTGTTCTATTCCGGCATGGTGCGGAAGAAGAACGTGCTCGCCACAATGGCGCAGAGCCTCGCCGCGGTGACGCTGATCTCCATTCTCTGGGTCGCGTTCGGCTATTCGCTCTGCTTCGTCGGCGACGGACCGTGGATCGGCACGCTCGACCGTTGGTTTCTCGCCGGCATGACCATGGACAGCGTCAACCCTGCTGCGAAGACCATCCCGGAATCGCTTTTCATGCTGTACCAGATGACGTTTGCGATCATCACGGTGGCGCTGGTCGCGGGCTCGGTTGCCGACCGCATGCGATTCTCGGCGTATCTGTTGTTCTCGGTCGCCTGGTTCATCTTTGTTTACATTCCGCTGGCGCATTGGGTGTGGGGCGGCGGCTTCCTCGCCAGCACGGGCGTTTTGGATTTCGCCGGCGGCCTCGTCGTGCACCTGTCGGCCGGCACCGGCGGCCTCGTCGCGGCCAAGGTGATGGGGCGCCGTCACGGCTACGGCACCGAGAATCTCTCGCCGTTCGATTTGTCGCTCGCCGTGATGGGCACCGGCCTGTTGTGGGTCGGCTGGTTCGGCTTCAACGGCGGCTCGGCGCTCGGCGCGAACTCGCGCGCGGTGATGGCGATCACCGCCACTCATCTTGCCGCCTGCGCGGGCGCGCTGACCTGGGGCGCGATCGAATGGTCGACGCGGCGCAAGCCCTCGGTGCTCGGCATGATCTCCGGCGCGGTGGCCGGGCTCGGCACCATCACGCCAGCCTCCGGCTTCGTCGCGCCCTGGCACGGCATCGTCATCGGCGTCATCGCCGGTGCGGTCTGCTACTGGGCCTGTACCTGGCTGAAGCACCGCTTCAACTATGACGATTCGCTCGACGTCTTCGGTGTCCACGGCATCGGCGGCCTGACCGGTACCCTGCTCGGCGGCGTATTCGCGACCAGCGCCATCGGCGGCACCGCCGGCCTGCTGGAGGGCCATCCCCAGCAGATCCTGATCCAGTTCTACGGGGTCGCCGTTACCTTCGTCTGGTCGGCGGGCGTCAGTTTCGTCCTGCTCAAGCTGGTCGGCCTGTTCGTGCCCTTGCGCGTATCCCGTGAGCATGAGCTGGAGGGACTCGATATCTCGCAGCACGGCGAAGCGCTCCAGTAAGCCATCGGCTGCCCGACCTTCATTCCGGGCTTGCACGACACATAAGCATGTGCTTATGTATCGTCATGACCGAAGCCGACATCTTCAAGGCGCTGGCAGACCCGACACGCCGCAAGGTCTTTGAGAAACTCGCTGGCGGAAGCCTGAATGCCAGCGCGTTGCGCGATGGATTGGAGATCAGCCAGCCAGCGATGTCGCAGCATCTGTCGGTGCTGCGCGCGGCAGGTCTCGTGCGCGAGCAGCGGCAGGGCCGCTTTGTCAATTACGAAGTCGACCCGGACGGAATTGTCGCCATCGGGGCATGGCTCGCGCGCTATCGCGCCTATTGGCCGAAGCGTATGGAAGCACTTGCCGATCTCCTGAAGGACATGGACCAATAAGGACTGGCTCAATGAGCGACGCCGCAAAGCCTGATCGTCCGAACGAAGCGCTCGTGCTCGAATTCGATTTCGATGCACCGCCAACAAAGGTCTGGCGCGCCGTGACCATTCCCGAATTGCGCGAGCGCTGGTTGCCGGATTGCGATCTTGCGGGCGCCGAGCCGGAATCGTCGATCGCGGGCGAGGAGGTGCGCTACCGGCTTCGCGATTCCGAACCGCCGTTTCGCGAAAGCCACGTCATCTTCCGGATCGAACCGAACGAGGACGGCGGCACCCGCTTTCGCATCATCCAGCAGGCCTGCGACATCGGCGCAAAGCTGCCGCAAGCCGCCAACAGCAATTGCTGCGTGATGCGCGCGGCGGCTTAACACCAAACGGACTTCATCCCCTGCAGACATGGAGGTCGCCGATGCGCGACATGCTTCAGCTCGTCCCTATGGTCGTCGAACAATCCGCCCGCGGCGAACGATCCTTCGACATCTACTCGCGGCTTTTGCGCGAGCGGATCATCTTCCTCAACGGCGAGGTCAATGATGCGATGTCGGGCCTCGTCTGCGCGCAGCTCTTGTTTCTGGAAGCGGAGAACCCGAACAGGCCGATCAATCTCTACATCAATTCCTATGGCGGCGTGGTCACCAGCGGCCTCGCGATGTACGACACCATGCAATTCATCAAGGCGCCGGTTCATACGCTGTGCATGGGCACCGCGCGTTCGATGGGCTCGTTCCTGCTGATGGCCGGCGAGCCCGGGCACCGCGCGGCCCTGCCGAACGCCAGCCTTCACGTCCATCAGCCACTCGGCGGCTTTCAGGGCCAGGCATCCGACATTCTGATCCATGCCAACGAGATGCAGGAAACCAAGCGACGCATCATCCGGCTCTATGCGCGGCATTGCGGGCGGTCCGAGGAGGAGGTGGAACGGACGCTGGACCGCGACCACTTCATGACTGCGCAGCAAGGCGTCGAATGGGGATTGATCGATCGGGTTTTTGCGGCGCGCGACGCCGCCTGATCGACCCAATGGCGGCCTTCGGCCCCCCAGGCTTGGATCAGGAAGTCCGGCTTGCAGCGCGTATCGCGTGAGCAGGAACCTGAGAGGTGGATGGTTTGCAGCAGGGCGAAGCCCTGCGATAGGCACGTGCGCTACGTAATTACCTTCCCGCTGCCCGGCACGTGAGCAACATTGTGTCGACGGCCTGTCGTGCCCGAGATTTGAGCAGACGTGACCACGTTTTGAGCGCGACGTAATAGCGCACCGCAGCGCAATACCAGTCAACCGCGAAAACGCCCGTTTTCATAATCCGTTAGGCAATGAGGCTGATCTGGCACGGCATTTGATTCTAAGGGGTCCGGCTGTGCCCGCGTAGTGAAAATTCTCCCTCGTGGCGAACCAGTCGAGAAACGCCCGGCCACGTCCGGACCGGGCCCAAGCGGGGATAGGACCCATGAAAATTGTTATGGCGATTATCAAGCCATTCAAGCTTGAAGAAGTCCGTGACGCCCTGACCGCCATCGGCGTTCACGGTCTCACGGTGACGGAAGTCAAGGGATATGGCCGCCAGAAGGGCCATACGGAAATCTATCGCGGCGCCGAATATGCCGTGAGCTTCCTGCCCAAGATCAAGATCGAGGTCGCTGTCGCCTCCGACCAGGTCGACAAGACCATCGACGCCATCACGTCCGCGGCGAAAACCGGACAGATCGGCGACGGCAAGATCTTCGTCATCAATCTCGACCATGCGGTTCGCATCCGCACCGGCGAGGCCGATGCCGCGGCCCTCTGACTTCGCGCTCAACCTTATCCAATCAGGAGTAAACAATATGACGTTCAAGCGTCCCTATGGCGCGGGATTGGCGGCTCTCGCAGTCGGCCTGTTCGCTGCGACCGCAGCCTACGCCGAGCCAACGGTCAACAAGGGAGACAACGCCTGGATGCTGACATCGACAGTGCTGGTGCTGTTGATGACGATCCCCGGTCTCGCGCTGTTCTACGGCGGCCTCGTCCGTTCCAAGAACATGCTCTCGGTACTGATGCAGGTGTTCTACACCGTCTGCGTCGTCACCGTGATCTGGGCCGTGTACGGCTACAGCCTCGCCTTCACCGGCGGCTCCGACTTCATCGGCGGCTTCTCCAAGGCCTTCATGATGGGCGTCACCACCGACTCGAAGGCCGCGACCTTCTCGGTCGACGCCAACATCTCGGAGCTCATCTATATGTGCTTCCAGATGACCTTCGCGGCGATCACGCCCGCCCTCATCGTCGGCGCCTTCGCCGAGCGCATGAAGTTCTCGGCCATCGCTCTCTTCATTCCGCTCTGGGTCACGCTGATCTACTTCCCGATCGCGCACATGGTCTGGTACTGGCCCGGCCCGGACGCGATCCAGGATGCGGCCAAGGCGCTGGCTGCGGCGGGTGATGCGGCGGCGAAGACCGCGGCGCAGGCCAAGCTCGACGAGATCAACGCCGACGCCGGCTGGATCTTCAAGAAGGGCGCGATCGACTTCGCGGGCGGCACGGTGGTGCACATCAACGCCGGCATCGCAGGCCTCGTCGGCGCTCTCCTGATCGGCAAGCGCGTCGGCTACGGCAAGGAGCTGATGGCTCCGCATTCGCTGACCATGTCGATGATCGGCGCCTCGCTGCTCTGGGTCGGCTGGTTCGGCTTCAACGCCGGCTCCAACTTGGAGGCCAACGGCGGCGCTGCGCTCGCCATGACCAACTCCTTCGTCGCCACCGCAGCCGCCGCGCTGTCGTGGATGTTCGCGGAGTGGATCGTGAAGGGTCATCCGTCAGTGCTCGGCGTCATCTCCGGCGCTGTCGCGGGTCTCGTGGCCGTCACGCCCGCTGCCGGCTTCGCCGGCGTGATGGGTGCGATCGTCCTCGGCCTCGTCGTCGGCGTGGTCTGCCTGTTCTTCTGCACCGTCGTGAAGAACGCGCTCGGCTACGACGACTCCCTCGACGTGTTCGGCGTACACTGCATCGGCGGCATCGTCGGCGCCCTCGGCACCGGCATTCTGGTCAACCCGGCGCTCGGTGGTGCGGGCATCATCGACTACACCGCCATCCCGCCCAAGGTTGCCGATTACGACTTCGCGGCGCAGATGATCTCCCAGCTCTGGGGCGTCTGCACCACGCTCGTGTGGTCGGGCGTCGGCTCGGCGATCCTCTACAAGGTCGTCGATGTGATCGTTGGCCTCCGCGCCAATGTCGAGAGCGAGCGTGAAGGCCTCGACATCACCGAGCACACCGAGCGCGCCTACAACATGTAACCGTCTCCTCCCGGGCGCGGTCTCCTAGGGGACCGCGTCCACAACTACGGTTCGGGCACATACCCGGCAATGCCCCGACCGTTGAGGGGCTCCAGCGCAAGCTGGAGCCCCTTTCTTTTGATCGGCGCGTTGAAGAAAAAGATTGCCATTCCGCGAAGCCGGCGCAGAAATGTCGACCTCAAGAACAACAATCGGGAGGTCGTCATGCGTTTGGAAGGCGGATGCTATTGCGGCGAGGTGCGCTATGTCGCCGAGGGCGACCCGATGATGCAGGCGCAGTGCCATTGCCGCGAGTGCCAATACATCTCGGGCGGCGCACCCAACACCTTCATCGCGATGCCGGCGGCAGGCTTCACCTACATCACCGGCCAACCGAAGCAGTTCAGGCGCAAGGATCTCGAACGCGCCGTCACGCGCGAGTTCTGCGCCGAATGCGGCACGCACCTCGTGACCAAGGTTCCAGGCCTGCCGGCCGCAGTCGTGAAGGTTGGCACACTGGACGAGCCGGAAAAATTCAAGCCGCAGATGGCGATCTACACCTGCGACATGCAGGAGTTCCACACCATCCCCGCAGGCATGAAGACCTTCGAGAAGCTGCCGGGGCACTAAGACCGAGCCGCGAAGGCGGTGCGCCCCCTCCCGCAAGCAAGCGGGAGAGGTGGGAGCCGCCATGCATCCCGTTGCAATCCGGTCCCATTATTCCCGCTCTGGACGGGAGCGGCGGCCGATGGTTAATCGCGTCTTAACCTCGCCCTATCTATGGTGAACTGAACCGCTTCCCGCCGGCGCCTATGGTAGCGACCGGCCGTTCCAAGAGTGCTGGCGTCAAGAATGGCTATGACCGCTTCATCCCGTGCGCCGCAGGCCAGTGGAAGCTCCGATTCCGAGCGCTCGCCTTTCGTCCGGTTGAATGAGCTTTTGGCCCCGCATCAGCCGGGCAAGCCCTTGATTTCGCTTGCGGTCGGCGAGCCCCAGCATCCCGTGCCCGACTTCGTCGGCCCAGTGCTGGCCAAGCACATCGCCGAATTCGGCCGTTACCCCGCGAACAAGGGCACCGACCCGTTCCGCCACGCCGCCGGCGCCTGGCTGTCGTCGCGATTCAAGCTGCCGCGGCCGCTCGACCCCGAGAGCGAGATTCTCGTCCTCAATGGCAGCCGCGAGGGGCTGTTCCTCGCCGCGATGGCGGCCGCGCGCTATGTCGGCCCGCGCCCCGGCAAGCCTGCGATCCTGATGCCGAACCCGTTCTATCCGGTCTATGGCGCCGGCGCGCTCGCAGCCGCTTGCGAGCCGGTCCATCTGCCGACAACGGTCGAGAACGGCTTCCTGCCCGATCTCGACGCCATCGATGAGGCGACGCTGGCGCGCACGGTGGCGTTCTATCTGGCCTCGCCCGCCAATCCGCAGGGCTCGGTCGCGAGGCCCGACTATTTCAAGCGACTGAAGCAGCTCGCCGATCGCTACGGCTTCGTGATCCTGAGCGACGAGTGCTATTCCGAGATCTACACCCGAGAGGCCCCCGGCAGCGCGCTGGAATGTGCCGGTCCCGGTTTCACCCGCGTCGTTGCGTTCCAGTCGCTGTCGAAGCGCTCCAACCTGCCGGGCCTGCGCGTCGGCTTCGCCGCCGGCGACAAGAAATTCATCGGCATGTTCCTCGAGCTGCGCAACATCGCCGCGCCCCAGGTGCCGGTGCCGCTCCAGCATGTCGCGACCGTCGCCTATGGCGACGAGGCGCATGTCGAGGAGAACCGCAGGCTCTACCGGATCAAGTTCGATCTCGCCGACCAGATCATCGGCAATCGTTACGGCTATCGCCGCCCCGATGCCGGCTTCTGCGTCTGGCTCAACACCTCAGAAGTCGGCGACGACGTGTCGGTGACACTCAAGCTCTTCAAGGAAGCAGGCGTGCGCGTGGTGCCCGGCAGCTTCTTGGCGCGACAGCAGCCCGACGGATTCAATCCCGGCGCGGGCTACATCCGCCTCGCGCTGGTGCAGGATGGCGAGACGACGGCGCAGGCGCTGCACCGTCTGGTCGAGACTCTGGGTTAGGCGGGGCCCGTGAGCATGTCGGCAATCGAACGTGTCATTCCACTGGTCGCTCATCTGCCGCCCTCGATCCGCGAGGGGCTGGCGCGGCGCATGCGCGAGCTTACCGGGCTTGGCATGATCGCGCTGGCAGGTGTCGCCTCGGCGGCGCTGATGACGTGGTCGGTGCAGGATCCCAGCCTCAGCCACGCCACCTCGCGGCCGATCCGCAACATTCTCGGCTATGCCGGTGCCATCGGCGCCGACCTTGCGATGCAGATCCTCGGGCTCGGCGCGATCATGCTGGTGCTGACGGTTGCGGTCTGGGGCTGGCGCATGATGACGCATCGCCCGTTCGACCGCGAGGCGCTGCGGCTCGGCTCCTGGATTCTCTGCACGGTGATCGCGGCGGGCTTCGTCAGCTGCTGGCCGCATGGCGGCGCATGGCCGCTGCCGACCGGACTCGGCGGCGTGGTCGGCGATGCCCTGGTGCGCGCGCCCGCCGTGATTTTCGGACCGGCCGGCACGATCTATCGCATGGTGCTGGGCACGATCCTGTTCGCCGCGATGGCCGCGAGCTTCCTGATCGCCTGCGGCCTCGGCGCACGCGAGCACGACGACGAGCTTGCGGAGATCGAGAACGACGACAAGCCGCTCGACGAGGACGAGGAGAGCGATCGCGGCTCCGTGTCGCTGGGCTGGCTGTTCCATGCGCTGATGAGCACGAAGGCCCGGCTGATCTGGCTACTGGGCGCTGCCTACCGCGCGCTGGTCTCGAGCGGACCGAAGACCAAGGCCGCTCAGTTCAGCCGCCAGGAGCCGAATCTCGGCGGCGGCCGCGCCGCACCCTCGATCTCGCCGCAGGCCGAGGACGAGGACTACGAAGACGAGCACGAGGAAGAAGAGGTCGAGGAGGAGGAAGAGGAGGAGCCCGCCGCGCGCGCCCCGAAGAAGAGGGCTGCGACGAAGGCCGCTTCCAAGAAATCCTCCGACAAGTTCGATCTTCCGTCCGTCTCCATGCTGGCCGCGCCGAAGGCTGGCGATCGCCAGCCGCTGAGCAAGGCCGAACTGGAGACCAATTCCCGTTCGCTCGAAGGCGTGCTGCAGGATTTCGGCGTGCGCGGCGAGATCGTGAAGGCCAATCCGGGCCCCGTGGTCACGCTGTACGAGCTGGAGCCGGCGCCCGGCATCAAGTCCTCGCGCGTGATCGGTCTTGCCGACGACATCGCCCGCTCGATGAGCGCGCTCTCGGCCCGCGTCGCCGTCGTGCCCGGCCGCAACGCGATCGGCATCGAGCTGCCGAACGCGCATCGCGAGAAGGTTTACCTGCGCGAATTGCTGGTGGCGAAGGAAGCGACCGACACGGTCGCGAAGCTGCCGCTCTGCCTCGGCAAGACCATCGGCGGCGAGCCCGTCATCATCGACCTCGCCCGCACGCCGCACATGCTGATCGCCGGCACCACCGGCTCGGGCAAGTCGGTCGCGATCAACACCATGATCCTCAGCCTGGTCTACCGGCTGCGCCCTGATCAGTGCCGGCTGATCATGGTCGATCCGAAGATGCTCGAACTCTCCGTCTATGACGGCATTCCCCATCTGCTCACGCCCGTCGTGACCGACCCCAAAAAGGCGGTGGTCGCGCTGAAATGGGCCGTGCGCGAGATGGAGGAGCGCTACAAGAACATGGCCAAGCTCGGTGTGCGTAACATCGACGGCTACAACACGCGCCTGCTCGAATTGAAGGCCAAGGGCGAGGAGCCGACGCGCACGGTGCACACCGGCTTCGACAAGGAGACCGGCAAGGCGATCTACGAGGAAGAGAAGCTCTCGCTCGATCCGCTGCCCTACATCGTCATCATCGTCGACGAAATGGCCGACTTGATGATGGTCGCCGGCAAGGACATCGAAGGCGCGGTGCAGCGTCTCGCGCAGATGGCGCGCGCCGCCGGCCTGCACGTGATCCTGGCGACGCAGCGCCCGTCGGTCGACGTCATCACCGGCACCATCAAGGCGAACTTCCCGACCCGCATTGCCTTCCAGGTCACCTCCAAGATCGACAGCCGCACCATCCTCGGCGAGATGGGCGCCGAGCAGCTGCTCGGCCAGGGCGACATGCTCTACATGGCCGGCGGCGGCCGCATCAGCCGCGTGCACGGTCCGTTCGCTTCCGACGAGGAAGTCGAGAAAGTGGTGCGTCACCTCAAGACGCAGGGGCAGCCGGAATATCTCGAAGCCGTCACCGCAGAAGAGCCGACCGAGGACGAGGACGGCGCCGTGTTCGACGCCACCGGCATGGGCGGGGATGGCGGCGGCGATCTATTCCAGCAGGCGGTTGCGATCGTCAAACGCGATCGCAAGGCTTCGACCAGCTACATCCAGCGCCGCCTGCAAATCGGCTATAATCGCGCCGCGTCTCTGATGGAGCGCATGGAACTGGAAGGCATCGTCGGTCCCGCCAACCACGCCGGCAAGCGCGAGATTTTGGTCGAGGAAGAAGACAGCCATATGTGAGGCGAGGAGCCTCTGAAACCTAATTTCACGCAAAATCGATATCTGCTTTTGCCCGAAATCACGCTAAAAGGCGCCCAGCCATACAGGACGACGCGTTGATCAGACATCCGGACATTCGATTCGCTGCCCTCATCGCCGCGCGAAGCGCGCGCGTGGCCGGCGTGCTTCTCGTCACCGCCGCGATGGCGACCGGTGCGACGCTCGCGCAGACCGTGCCGGTGCCGAAGCCTGCGCCGAAGGGCCGCGATGGCGCTCCGGCCGGCGGTGGCCCAGCCGTCACCGGCGCGACGCAGACCCCGCCGAATCCGGTGATTCCGGATCCGCGGCGCAACGTGCCGAGCAGCATCTTCCAGACCTTCGATGCCAACCAGAAGGCACAGGCCGCCAAGGTCAGCGCCTATCTGTCGTCGCTTCAGACATTGGTCGGGAATTTCGTCCAGGTCGGCCCCGACGGCAGCAAGACGCAGGGCGATTTCTACATCCAGAAGCCGGGCAAGGTACGCTTCGAATATGACGCGCCGAGCCCGATCGACATCATCGCCGACGGTTCGTCCCTGGTGGTGCGCGATCGCAAGCTCGCGACCCAGGACGTCTATCCGCTGTCGCAGACGCCGCTGCGCTTTCTCTTGTCCGACCGCATCGACCTGATGAAGGACACCAACGTCGTCAACGTCTCGGCCGACGACGTCTATGTCAGCGTCACCATCGAGGAGAAGCAGGCGCTGGTCGGCACCAGCCGGCTGCTCCTGATGTTCGGTGCCAAGGACGGCCAGCTCAAGCAGTGGACCGTCACCGATCCGCAGGGCTATGACACCACGATCGCGGTCTACAATCTGGATTCGAGCAAGAAGCTCGATCCCAGCATGTTCAAGATCGATTTCACCAATTACGGCCCGTCGCCGGGTTGAGAGCTGATGGGTTGCTCCGACGGTCGTCATGCCCGGGCTTGTCCCGGGCATCCACGTTTTGGGTGCTACAAAAAGGCGTGGATGGCCGGGTCAAGCCCGGCCATGACGGATGGAGTTTGTTAGATCGTCCCCATGCGTCTTTCCCTGACAACCTGGAACATCAATTCGGTGCGGCTGCGCATCGATCTGGTCGCGAAATTTGTCAAGAGCGCGCGGCCGGAGGTGCTGTGCCTGCAGGAGACCAAGTGCATCGACGACGCCTTTCCGATGAAGCGCTTCAAGCGGCTCGGCTACGAGCACGTCGCGCTGAACGGTCAGAAGGGCTATCACGGCGTCGCCATCGTCTCGAAGATTCCGTTCGAATCGAAGGACATCCGCACCTTCTGCGATAAGGTGGATTCGCGGCACATCTCGGTGTCGTTCGGCGAGAACGCGGGCATCGCAAAGCCGCTGGTGCTGCATAATTTCTACGTGCCCGCGGGCGGCGACATTCCCGATCCCGCGCTGAACGAGAAATTCGACCACAAGCTTCGCTTCCTCGACGAGATGACGGCGTGCGAGCCGCTGCATCCGCGCGGTGAGGATCGCCATATCCTGGTCGGCGATCTCAACGTTGCCCCGCACGAGAACGACGTCTGGTCGCACAAGCAGCTTCTGAAAGTCGTCTCGCACACGCCCGTCGAAACCGAGAAGCTGAAGGCGGCACTCGCCGCCGGCGAATGGGTCGACGTCGCGCGCGAGCGCATTCCGATGTCGGAGAAGGTCTATACGTGGTGGAGCTACCGCTCCGCCGACTGGACCGTCGGTGACCGCGGCCGCAGGCTCGATCACATCTGGGTCTCGCGCGCGCTGAAAGACGCGGTGCAGGATTTCAGGATTCTGCGCGACGCGCGCAGCTGGGAGCGGCCGTCGGATCACGTGCCTGTCACGGTGACGCTGGAGGTGTGAGGCCCTGTCATTGCGGGGCGCGCGGAGCGCGAGCTGTGGTGCGCCCGGAATGACGAGCGGAGAGAGCTACGACGTCAGCTTCGCGCCCGCCATCAAGATATCGCTGGCGATCTGGCTGGAGCGCACCGCGAATTCGTCGCGCAGGCGTACGGCCGCGGCGGGATCGCTTTCGAGCACACGCTGGAACAGGCTGCGTGCGACGCGGATGACGGAGGAATGCTCCAGCGCGATCGCGCTCGACGGCCGCTTCATCGGCACCACCAGCGCGAGCTCGCCGATCAGCGCGCCGGGACCTGCGATCATCTCGGCGCCGGCGCCGTCCTCAACCCGGAAGGCGCCGCGCTGGACCACGAAGCCGGCATCGGCGGCGTCGCCGAGATTGAACAGGACGTCGCCGCGGACGAAATCGCGCTGCTCGGAACCGATCGCCAGCATGCGCAACGAGGCGTCTCCCAACAGCCGCAGTGTCGGGACACGCTCGAGAAGCGCTACGTCGTCGTCGATTGACATTCAGGTCCGAGGCTCAAGGGCACGCCATCTAAAACGATTCGCGCGCCCCCGAAGCGTATCACGGCACCAGCTTGTAGCCACCGGCTTCCGTGACCAGGATTTCCGGGTTGGCCGCATCCTTCTCGATCTTCTGGCGAAGGCGGTAGATGTGGGTTTCCAGCGTATGGGTGGTGACGCCGGAATTATAGCCCCAGACCTCCTGGAGCAGGGTCTCGCGCGACACCGGCATCTGGCCGGCGCGGTAAAGGAAACGCAGAATGGCGGTTTCCTTCTCGGTGAGGCGGACCTTGCGCGCATTGGCCGCGGTCAGCATCTTCGAGCCCGGGCGGAAGGAGTAGGGGCCGACCGAGAACACCGCGTCCTCGCTGGCCTCGTGCTGGCGAAGCTGGGCGCGGATGCGGGCCAGCAGAACGGCGAAGCGGAACGGCTTTGCCACATAGTCGTTGGCGCCGGATTCCAGGCCCAAGATCGTGTCGGAATCGGTGTCATGCCCGGTCAGCATGATGATCGGCGCCTTGAAGCCGCCCTTCCGCAAGGAGCGGACAACCTCGCGGCCGTCGGTGTCGGGCAGTCCGACATCCATCAGGACGAGATCGGGAGAATTGGCTTTGGCGGCGCTCGCACCCTTGGCGCCGGTATCGACGGCGGAAGCCTCGAATTCTTCGTGTAGCGATAATTGCTCCACCAACGTATCGCGCAGATCGGTATCGTCATCCACGATCAGGATCTTGCGGGCATTGGCCATGGGGGGTCATCCTTTTAGGTCCGGCTCGGCGCGCATCCATGCCGCACCCAGCCGCGAGGGAAAGTTTAGGGTCGCCGTTATTATTATTGTTCGTGTTGAAGTAGTGGGCTGTTACCGATTCACAAGCCAGAACCACTCTAACTCAGAATATCAGGGCGTTTTGATGAATGTCCTGTAATGAATCCGACATTCCACGTTCACATGAAAAATAAAGCAGCATCAGTTGGTTACGCCAGGAATCGAAGCGCCAGGCCGCTCTCCGCGATCCGTGTTAGGCCTGCCGCCGGCAATCCGCGCAGGGGTTGGCTGACGGCCGGAGCACTGACCATCCCGGTGGCGCTGGGGCGGGGCGGCATTCTGGCCAACAAGCGCGAGGGCGACGGCGGCACCCCCAGGGGCAGCTTCCGTCCGATGCGGTTGTGGTGGCGGGGTGACCGGCACAGCCGGCCCCAGACGTTCTTGCCGACGCGGATGATCACCGGCGTGGACGCCTGGTGCGAGGATCCACGGGATCGTCACTACAACCGGAGCATCCGGCTCGGCGAGGGGCAGGGCGGTGACCGGCTCAAGCGGGCAGACCATCTCTACGACTTCATCGTCGAGATCGACCACAACACGCGACCACGCATCGCCGGCCGCGGCAGTGCGGTGTTCTTGCACCTCGCCCGCGACAATTTCGGCCCGACCGCGGGCTGCGTCTCCATGACCAAATCTGCGATGCTGCAATTGCTGCGGCGCTTGGGCCCGCGAACAAAAATCATCATCGGGTGAGGGGCATGCTCGACGAGGATCCACGGGATCGTCACGACAACCAGATGATCCGGCTCGGCGAGGGGCAGGGCGGTGACATTTGTGTAGGCGCGGCACACTCCGCCATCATTGCGAGCCCATCTCTCTCCACACGTCATTGCGAGGCGCCCTTGCGGCGAAGCAATCCAGAATCTTTCCGCGGAGGGACTCTGGTTTGCTTCGCTTCGCTCGCAATGACGAAATCGACAGAGTTAGGGCAACATCGGCCCTCGCCGACGGCAGCTACCGATGCCCGAAGATCGCGCTGCCGACGCGCACATGGGTAGCGCCCAACATGATGGCGGTCGCAAAATCCGCGCTCATGCCCATCGAGAGATTCTTCAACCCGTTGCGCGCGGCGATCTTTGCGGTCAGCGCAAAATGCGCCGCTGGCGGCTCGTCGACCGGCGGTATGCACATCAGTCCGGAGATCGTCAGCCCATAAGTGTCGCGGCAGCTTGCAAGGAACGCGTCGGCCTCGCCGGGCGCGACGCCGGCCTTCTGCGGCTCCTCGCCGGTATTGATTTGGACGAAGAGCTGCGGGTGCTTGTTCTGGGATTCGATTTCCTTGGCTAATGCTTGGCAAATGCTCGGGCGATCGACCGAATGGATGGCGTCGAACAGCGCGACCGCGTCTTTCGCCTTGTTGGATTGCAGCGGCCCGATCAGATGCAGCGCGATATCGGGGTAAACAGACGTGAACGCCGGCCACTTGCCTTTGGCCTCCTGCACCCGATTCTCGCCGAATACGCGCTGCCCGGCGGCGATAACCGGGGTAATTGCATCCGCCGCGAAAGTCTTGGACACCGCAATCAGCGTCACGGCAGCACGATCACGCTGTGCGTCCCTGCAGGCGCGTGCAATTTCGGCTTCAACCGCGGCAAGCGCGTTTGGTGAATGGCCGGTTACCGGCGCGGCATTGGCTTCTGTCATGACGTCTCTTGGCTGTTCGTAGCCCGGAGTTAAGTCCAATTTTACCGAGTTCAAGAAACAGTTTTTGAACCCTTCGCTTTACCTTAGCCCATGGGGTGGTAGCGAAGATGGCAAGCGTCAGTCTCAACCGCAAACGAGCGAAACTCAAGCAGGTTCTCGGAATCCGGGCGCGGCTCGCGTTGCTCGCGGTGATTCTTGTGGCGCCCTTGATGCTCGAGCGCATCCGTTCGCTCGAAAACACGCGCGCGCGGCAGATCGCGCAAGCTGCGGCCGAATTCACCACGGTGGCAAGGCACAGCGCCGATGCGCAGCGTGAGGTGATCTCGTCGGTCGAGACCATCCTGAAATCGGAAGCCTTCATCCGTGCCTCCGCCGGCGGCATCAGCAAGAGCTGCGACGTGCTGCGCGCTAGTCTGCCGTCGAACCTTCCCTGGATCCGCACGCTTCTGATCGCCGGCCAGGACGGGCGCATCCAATGCGCCACCAACAACATGTATGTCGGCCTCGATCTCAGTGACCGGCCGTACTTCCAGCAGGCACAGGAAACCGGCGGCTTCATACTGAGCGACTTCATCATGTCGCGGCCGGTGCCGTCACCGACGGTCATGGCGGTTTATCCGGTCTCCGCCTTCAGCGGGGTACCTGATGCCGTCGTGCTCGCCACCGTCAATCTCGACTGGATGTCGAAGGTCATGAGCAATCTGGGCGGTCGTGCCGGCATCACCGCGGTGCTGGTCGACAGCGCGGGCACCGTGCTGGCGGCTCCGGCCGATCAGCACAGCGCAGTCGGCCGTCCGCTCGACAACATGCCGCTGATGTCCGCGATCGCCGACAAGGCGCTGCGGTCCGACCAGGACGAGGGTTCACTGTCTTTCCTCGCCGCCGACGGCTCCCGCCGTGCGGTCAGCTTTATCCGCATCGCCGGAACCAATGCCCGCCTGATCGCCAGCATCGACGAAGACAAAGTGTCCGCAGCGGTCAGCCGCGACATCCGCACCGCGTATCTGCAGCTCGCTTTCGTCCTCATGTTCGTCCTGCTCGGCGCGCTGATCGCCGCCGAGAAACTGGTGATCAAGCCGATCGAGATGCTCGCCGACATGGCGAAGCGTCTCGGCGAGGGCGACCTGTCGGCCCGTGCGGCACGCAGTCGGCTGCCGGCCGAGTTCGTGCCTCTCGCCCGCGCGTTCAACGCGATGGCCGCCCAGCTCAGTCAGCGCGAGCGCGAGCTGATCGCGAGCAACGACCGCCTGACGGTGATGGCCTCGATCGACATGCTGTCGGGGCTTGCCAATCGCCGCGGCTTCCAGGGCCGACTCGATTTCGAGTGGATGCGCGCGCAGCAGTACGGCAGCGACCTCGCGCTCCTGATGATCGACGTCGATCATTTCAAGCTGTTCAACGATACCTACGGCCATCTCGAAGGCGATTCCTGCCTGACGCGGCTCGGCGAACAGCTGTCCGGCATTGCCGCCGACACGATGGGGTTTGCGGCGCGCTATGGCGGCGAGGAATTCTGCCTGCTGCTGCCGAACACCGACGTGACGCGCGCCGTTGAGATCGGCGAGCAGGTGCGCGCGGCCGTGCTGAAACTCTGCCTGCCGCACATCACCTCGAACCACATGATCGTCACGGTCTCGATCGGCGTTGCCGCGACAAAGCCGAATGAGACCCTGCGTCCCGGCGACCTGATCGAAGCCGCCGACGCCGCGCTCTACGCCGCCAAGCATCGCGGCCGCAACAACGTCGTCGAGCACGGCGTGCAGGCGATCGAGATCGGCCCGACTGAGATGATGCTGGCGGCTAACGCCTAACCCGCAGCCCCGGCCCGCTCGAGCTCGATCTCGGTCACCACGCGATTGCGGCCGCCGCCCTTGGCGAGATAGAGCGCGCGGTCGCAACGCTCGATCAGATCGGTAATCGCCTCGCCCGCTCGGTACTGCGCCACGCCGATCGACACGCTGATGTTGGGCAGGGTCTCGCCGGACGAGCGGCGCGTGATCGTACATTCGGCGATCGCGCGCCTGATGCGTTCGGCGATCCCGGTGCAAGTGGCGAGATCGGCGTCCGGCAGCACCGCGATCAGCTCCTCGCCGCCATAGCGGGCCGGCAGATCCTGCGCGCGAACCTTTTCGCGCAGCACCTTGGCCATCAGGCGCAGCACCTGGTCGCCGACGCCGTGGCCGAAATTGTCGTTGAAGGACTTGAAGTGGTCGATGTCGAGCAAGAGCACGCTGAGCGGCTCGCCCCATTCCGCAGTCGCCTGCGCCTTGCGCAGGAACTCATCGAGCGCCCGCCGGTTCGCCAGGCCCGTCAACATGTCGGTCCGGGCGCGCTGCTCGGACCTCGACAGCGAATCGCGGATCACGTCGAGCTCGCGGGTCTTTTCCGCGAAGCCTGCCTCCAGCCGTGTCGCCCTTGTGGCGGCCCGCGCCAGCTCGTTCATGAGCTGGGCGACCAGCAGTTTTGGATCGACGCCGGCCCTGCCCTGGTCGGCCACCTGGCTGATGACTTGCATCTGCGAATGATTGTCGGCGATCGCAGTCGCCAGAAACTCCTTCGCGGCCCCCATGAGTGCCTGCAGCCGCTCGGAGGTCTCGACCGCGACGGTACCCACCTGGGGCGCGACATAGGTCTCGAACAGACCCTGATTGGTTCGGGCGTCAAAGGGACGATTGTGGTCGATCAGGAAATCGACGGCGTTGCGAAGATCGTCTTGGGTGCCGGCGAAATACTGGAACCAGACGGCAAAATTGGCGGGGGTCGGTGCAATCCGCTGTTCGGCCATGCTCCGCATCGCCCGCCCGGCGACGGACGCGGCATAGTCGTAATCGGGATCGTCGAAGCTGGAATCCATCGCGTTCATGCGGCCTTGTCGGGCCGCAAATTGGCATCGACCCCTTAATCACACCCCAACGCCAGCCCTCGTAGTTATGCGGAGGCGTGGTCAAAGTTTCAAAACGCGGCAACCCATTGACCCCCTGAGGCCTTCTATGGCCTAGTCCGCCGTCTTTAGACGGCCGAACCCAAGAAAACCCAACGATTCCATGACCTCCGAACGCTATAACGCCCGCGACGCCGAACCGCGCTGGCAAGCTACCTGGGACCAGCAGGCGATCTTCGTCTCGAAGAACGACGACCCGCGGCCGAAATATTATGTGCTCGAGATGTTCCCCTACCCGTCCGGGCGCATCCATATCGGCCATGTCCGGAACTACACGCTCGGCGACGTACTGGCCCGCTTCATGCGCGCCAAGGGGTTCAACGTGCTGCATCCGATGGGGTGGGACGCGTTCGGCCTGCCGGCCGAGAATGCCGCCATCGAGCGCAAGGTCGCGCCGAAGGCCTGGACCTACGACAATATCGCCGCGATGAAGAAGCAGCTCCGCTCGATCGGGCTGTCGCTGGACTGGTCCAGGGAGATCGCGACCTGCGATCCCTCCTATTACAAGCACCAGCAGAAGATGTTTCTGGACTTCCTGCGCGCCGGTCTCGCCGAGCGCGAGAAGCGGAAGGTGAACTGGGACCCCGTCGACATGACCGTGCTCGCCAACGAGCAGGTGATCGACGGCCGCGGCTGGCGTTCGGGTGCTGTGGTCGAACAGCGCGAGATGAACCAGTGGGTCTTCAAGATCACGAAGTACTCGCAGGAGCTGCTGTCCGCGCTGGACGGGCTGGAACGCTGGCCCGACAAGGTGCGGCTGATGCAGCGCAACTGGATCGGCAGATCGGAAGGCCTCTTGATCCGCTTCGCGCTGGATGCGGCGACGACGCCGGCCGGCGAGAGCGAGCTGAAGATCTTCACGACGCGCCCGGACACGCTGTTCGGTGCGAAGTTCATGGCGATCTCGGCGGATCATCCGCTGGCACAGGCCGCTAGCGCGAAGAACCCGAAACTTGCGGAGTTCATCGCCGAGATCAAGAAGATCGGCACTGCCCAGGAGATCATCGACACCGCGGAGAAGCAGGGTTTCGACACCGGCATCCGCGCGGTGCACCCGTTCGACCCGACCTGGAAGCTGCCGGTCTATGTCGCGAATTTCGTGCTGATGGAATACGGCACCGGCGCGATCTTCGGCTGCCCGGCGCACGATCAGCGCGACCTCGACTTCGTCAACAAGTACAATCTCGGCAACACGCCGGTCGTGTGCCCCGAAGGCCAGGATCCCAAGTCCTTCGTCATCACCGACACCGCCTATGACGGTGACGGCCGCATGATCAATTCGCGCTTCCTCGACGGCATGACCATCGATCAGGCCAAGGAAGAGGTGGCGAAGCGCCTCGAGAGCGAGCTGCGCGGCAATGCGCCGGTCGGCGAACGTCAGGTGAATTTCCGCCTGCGCGACTGGGGCATTTCGCGCCAGCGCTATTGGGGCTGCCCGATTCCCGTCATTCACTGTCCGAAGTGCGATGTGGTGCCGGTGCCGGATGCCGATTTGCCGGTGAAGCTGCCGGAGGATGCGACCTTCGACAGGCCGGGCAACGCGCTCGATCATCATCCAAACTGGAAGCACGTCGCCTGCCCCAAATGCGGCGGCAAAGCGCAGCGTGAGACCGACACCATGGACACGTTCGTGGATTCGTCGTGGTACTTCGCGCGCTTCACCGATCCCTGGAATGAGGCCGCGCCGACGACGCCTGCGGTCGCCAACCGGATGCTGCCGGTCGATCAGTATATCGGCGGCGTCGAGCACGCGATCCTGCATCTGCTCTACAGCCGCTTCTTCACCCGCGCGATGAAGGCGACCGGACATATTGCGCTGGACGAGCCGTTCGCCGGCATGTTCACGCAAGGCATGGTGGTGCACGAGACCTACCAGAAGGCCGACGGCACCTACGTGCAGCCGGCCGAGGTGAAGGTCGAGGTCGGCGGCAACGGACGCCGCGCAACGTTGCTCACCACAGGCGAAGACATCCAGATCGGCCCGATCGAGAAGATGTCGAAGTCGAAGAAGAACACGGTCGATCCTGATGACATCATCGAGACCTACGGCGCCGACGTCGCGCGCTGGTTCATGCTGTCGGACTCCCCGCCCGACCGTGACGTGATCTGGAGCGACGAGCGCGTCCAGGGCGCCTCGCGTTTCGTGCAGCGGCTGTGGCGGCTGGTCAACGATTCCATCGAAGTCGGCAAGAGTGCGCCGGCAGCCCGGCCGGCCAGCTTTGGCCCGGACGCCACTGCCCTGCGCAAGGCCGCCCACGGCGCGCTGGACAAGGTCACCACCGGTATCGAGCGGCTGCACTTCAATGTCTGCCTCGCCCATATCCGCGAATTCACCAATGCGTTCTCGGAGGTGCTCCAGCGCCCCGGCCAGCCCCCGGCCGATCTCGCCTGGGCGATCCGGGAAGCAAGCCAGATTCTGGTCCAGCTGTTCTCGCCGATGATGCCGCATCTGGCCGAAGAGTGCTGGCAGATTCTTGGACACGAGGGACTGGTTTCGGAGGCCGATTGGCCCCAAATCGAACGCGATTTGCTGGTTGAAGACAGCGTGACCCTGGTGGTCCAGGTCAACGGCAAGAAGCGGGGTGAGGTCACAGTTGCAACAGCGGCCCAGAATCCGGAAATCGAGGCTGCCGTTTTGGCCCTCGATGCGGTAAAGCTGGCCCTGGATGGCAAGCCCGTCCGCAAGGTGATCATCGTTCCCAAGAGGATCGTCAATGTTGTCGGCTAGGATCCGCATCGCAGCCCGCTTGCTGGCAGTGGCCGCGCTGGCGGCGCTGACGGCCGGCTGCTTCCAGCCGATGTATGCCGAACGCACCGACGGCACCCCCGGCCTGCGCGAGAAGCTGATGGGGGTCGAGCTCCCGCCGATCAACAAGCCCAATGCATCCCGAGAGGCCCGCGTTGGCGTCGAAATCCGCAATGCGCTGGCCTTCAAGCTTTACGGCACGGCGACGGGCATGCCGCCGACCCACCGGCTGGACATCCGGTTCACCACCAGCCGCTCCTCGCTGATCGTCAGCGCCGCGACGGGACTGCCGACCAGCGAAAATCTCGGCATCGACGCCCAGTACAATCTGATCGAGGTTGCGACCGGCAAGTCGGTCATGACCGGCTCGACCTTCTCGCGCGTATCCTATGACATGCCGGGATCCTATCAACGCTTCTCGCGCACCCGCGCCGTGCGCGATGCCGAGGATCGCGCCGCCAACGAGATCGCCGAGAACATCACCACCCGGCTCGCCTCGTTCTTCACCGCGGGCACCTAGTTCATTTCCGTCGTTCCGGGGTGTCCGAAGGGCGAACCCGGAATCCAGAGATTGTTGATCGAGATTCTCAGGCGCGCGAACGCGCCGCAGTTCGCGCTTCGCGCGCGCCGGGATGACAGTTAGGGCCATGGTCGCGCTGCGTGGAAAAGAGATCGACGCTTTCCTCGCCCGCCCCGATGCGGGCCGTCCGATCATCCTGCTCTATGGTCCCGATGCCGGCCTCGTGCGCGAGCGCGCCGATGCCCTGATCGCATCGGCCGTCGACGATCCCAATGATCCGTTCTCGCTGGTCAAGCTCGACGGCGACGAGCTTGCCGCCGAGCCTTCGCGTATCGTCGACGAAGCCATGACCGTGCCGCTGTTCGGCGGCCGCCGCGCCATCCGCGTTCGCGCCGGCTCGCGCAGCTTTGCTGGCGGAATCGACACGCTGGCCGAGATGAACGTGAAGGATTGCCGCATCGTGATCGAGGCCGGCGAGCTGCGCCCGGAATCGCCGCTGCGCAAGGCTTGCGAGCGCGCCAAGACGGCGGTCGCGATCGGCTGTTATCCCGACACCGAGCGCGACCTTGCCAAGCTGATGGAGGACGAGCTCCGCATCGCGAATTTGCGCATTGCGCAGGACGCCCGCGCGGCGCTGATGTCGTTCCTCGGCGGCGACCGCCAGGCTTCGCGCAACGAGCTGCGCAAGCTGACGCTCTACGCCCACGGCAAAGGCGAGGTCACGCTGGATGACGTGATGGCCGTTGTCGCCGACGCGTCGGAGCTGAAGCTCGACCCGATCGTCGACGGCGCCTTTGCCGGGCGACCCGACATCGTCGAGACCGAATTCGCCAAGGCCATGATCGCAGGCACCTATCCCGGCGTGATCATCTCCGCCGCCCAGCGGCAGGCTGCGTGGCTGCACAAATCCGCGCTCGCGATCGCCGACGGTACGCCGGCCTCCGCCGTGCTCGACGGCGGCTTTCCACGCCTGCATTTTTCGCGAAAGCCCGCAGTCGAAACCGCGCTGCGCAATTTCAGCCCGGCGCGGCTCGCCGCCATCATCGAGCAGCTCGCGACTGCCGCGCTCGACACCCGCAAGCAATCGACGCTAGCCGCCGCCATCGCCCAGCGCACGCTGATGGCGATCGCCGCGAATGCGAGGCGGCGGGGTTAGGCCTCCGATCGCTCGCCACGTCATTGCGAGCGAAGCGAAGCAATCCAGAGTCCGTCCGCGGAACGATTCTGGATTGCTTCGTCGCTGGCGCTCCTTCGCAATGACGCGAGGAGAAACTGGGGTCGAAAAAGGCGCTACAGCGCGCCCTTCGCCAGCCGCTTCATCACCTCATCGAGCTGATCGAGGTTGCGGTAGTTGATCTGCACTGAGCCGCCGGGATCGCGGTGATTGACCGTGACCTTGAGACCCAGCGCATCGCTGACGCGCTTTTCGAGATCGATCGTATCGGGGTCTTTTTGCTTGCCCCCGGTGGCGCGTGCCTTCTGCGGCTTGCGCTCCGGCACGCCTTCCTCGTGCGCGAGCGCCTCGGCCTGACGGACGTTGAGGCCTTCCTCGACGATGCGCTTGGCGGCGGCGAGCGGATCGGGAACGCCGATCAGCGCGCGGGCGTGGCCCGCCGTCAATTCACCGGTCGCGATGAAGGCCTGCACCTCGGCCGGCAGCTTCGTCAGCCGCATCATGTTGGCGACGTGGCTGCGGCTCTTGCCGACGACTCTTGCGATGTCGTCCTGGCTGCGTTTGAACTCGTTGGCGAGCGCGTAATAGCCCTGCGCCTCTTCCATCGGGTTGAGGTCTTCGCGCTGCACGTTCTCGACGATGGCGAACTCCAGGGCATCGCTGTCGCTGATGTCGACCGGCACGATCGGCACTTCGTGCAGGCCGGCCATCTGCGAGGCGCGCCAGCGCCGTTCGCCGGCGATGATCTCGTAGCGGTCATGCGCGCCCTTCACCGGACGCACCACGATCGGCTGGATCACGCCATGCTGCTTGATGGAGTCAGAGAGCTCCTTCAGCTCCGCGTCGGAAAAGGTGCGGCGCGGATTGCGCGGATTGGCCTTGATGAATTCGATCGGCACCTTGCGCTGCGCGCGCGGACGATCGACATGCTGAGCCTCGCCGCCGACATCACCGATCAGACTTGCAAGACCCCGGCCCAGTCGCGAACGCGCTTCGTCGGCCATCGCCAGCTCCCTTGGATTCACGGTGCAGCACTCCAGAACTGAATTTCAAATCGCAGGGTGGGCAAAGCGAAGCGTGCCCACCAGTTGTTTATGTGCGGAAGATGGTGGGCACGGCGAAGACGCCTTTGCTCACCCTACGGCACCACTAATGCGTCGTGCGCAGCTCGCGCTCGCGCTGGATTACTTCGGTGGCGAGACGCAGGTAAGCTTCGCTGCCGACGCATTTGAGATCGTAGACCAGCACCGGCTTGCCGTAGGACGGCGCCTCGGAGATGCGCACGTTGCGCGGGATCATGGTCTTGTAGACCTTCTCGCCCATGAACTGGCGGACGTCGGCGACGACCTGGTTCGAGAGATTGTTGCGCGAGTCGAACATGGTCAGCACGATGCCGTGGATCGACAGATTCGGATTGAGCGTCGAGCGCACCTGCTCCACCGTCTGCAAGAGTTGCGACAGACCTTCGAGTGCGAAGAACTCGCATTGCAGCGGCACCAGGATCGCGTCCGACGCCGCCATCGCGTTCACCGTGAGCAGGTTGAGCGAGGGTGGGCAGTCGATCAGCACATAGGTGTAGTCGGCGTCCGGCGAGACGTTGTTGTTGAGCGCGGCGATGGCATCGCGCAGCTTGAAGGCGCGGCCCGGCGTGGTGCCGAGCTCGAGTTCGAGACCGGAGAGGTCCATGGTCGACGGCGCGATGTGCAGCCGCGGCACCGCGGTCGAGACCACCGCTTCACGCAAGGCCGCTTCCCCGACCAGCACGTCATAGGTCGAGCAGGAGCGGTTGCGGCGATCGATGCCGAGGCCGGTCGAAGCGTTGCCCTGCGGATCGAGATCGACGATCAGGACGCGCTCGCCGATCGCAGCGAGCGCCGTGCCGAGATTGATCGCTGTGGTTGTTTTTCCTACGCCACCCTTCTGATTCGCCAGCGCGAGAATGCGCGGGTGACCGTGCGGGACCTCATTGGTCTCCTGGGCGGCCGGTTCTGGCTGCGGCTCGTCAATCACGCTCATCGCAATTCCCCACTCAACCCCTGAACGCCTCAGCTGCGCCGTTCGACGGACGTCAGTTCCACGATCCATCCGTCTCCGGTTCGGCTCGGATGGAGTTGAGGCTGAATATTCCAATATTTAGCGGCTTCGGTCAATTCAGCCTCTACATCTTGACCCTTGAGAAATAGCGCCTTTGCGCCTGGACGCATCAGCGGCTCCGCAAAGCCGATGAGTTGATGTAACGGAGCCAGCGCACGCGCGGTGACGCAATCGACAGGGCCAGTGATTCTATCCACATTATCCCCGATCTCAGCGAGATGTACGACTCCCGGAGACGCGGTAATGCGAATTGCTTCACGGAGGAACGCTGCCTTCTTGGCGATTCGCTCGACGAGATGGACGCTGGCGCCGGGCGTCTCGGCCATGGCGCAGGCGAGCACGACGCCGGGGAAACCGCCGCCGCTGCCGAGGTCGGCCCAGCGCTTTGCGGCCGGCGCGAGATCGACGAGCTGGAGCGAATCGGCGATGTGCCGGGTCCAGAGGTTTGGCAGGGTCGACGGCGCGATCAGATTGGTCTTGGCCTGCCACTCGCGGAGCAGCGCGATGTACCGATCAAGGCGGGCTTCCGTTTCATGTGAAACGGGAGCGAGCTTGAGCGCCGCAGCCTTGTCGGCGGCGATAGTGGCGTCGAGCGATTGATCGTTGGCGCTTGCCTTGTCCACCTTCGGGCTGGCCGGTGCCGGCTCGCCTCGGCGCCCGCCGCCCTCGCCCGATCCGGATCGTCGCAACAGCGGTCTGTCTCCGCCCGGTCCGCGCTGTTTCACGTGAAACGCCTATGCGATTGCCTTGGAAGTCTTCCTCGCCTCGCGGCGGAGATAGGCCGCGAGGATGCCGAGCGCGGCCGGCGTCATGCCATCGATCCGGCCGGCTTGGCCGACGGTGAATGGCCGCGCCTTCTCCAGCTTGGCACGGACTTCATTGGAGAGACCGGGGACCAGCTGGTAGTCGACTTCCGACAGCACCATCCCCTCGTCCCGCCGGAAGGCTTCGACGTCGGCGCTCTGGCGCTCCAGGTAGACGTCGTACTTGGCGTCGATCTCGAGGTGGGTGGCGATGATGGGATCGATGGCCGATAGCTCCGGCCAGATCGCACGGACCTGGCTCCAGCCGATATCAGGATAGGCCATCACCTCGAAGGCGGAGCGGCGCTGGCCGTCCCGATTCAGGGACAGCCCGTGCTTGATCGCCTCATTCGGGGTGATCGTCAGTGACTTCGAGAGCGCTCTCGCCGCATTCAGGGCTTCCATCTTGGCGCGATGGTGCTGGGTTCGGGCACTGCCAACGCAACCGAGAGCGATCCCCTTCTCAGTCAGCCGCTGATCGGCATTGTCTGCCCGTAGCGTCAGCCGGTACTCGGCCCTGGAGGTGAACATCCGATAGGGCTCGCTGATCCCGCGGGTGACGAGGTCGTCGATCATCACGCCGAGATAGCCATCCGCCCGGTCGAATACGGTCGGCGCGGCGCCGCTGGCAGAGAGCGCCGCATTCAGGCCGGCGACGATGCCCTGCCCGGCGGCTTCCTCATATCCGGTAGTGCCGTTGATCTGCCCGGCCAGGAACAGCCCCCGCAGACGCTTGGTCTGCAGGGTCGGATCGAGCTCACGGGGGTCGATGTGATCATATTCGATGGCGTAGCCGGGGCGGACCATCTTCACCCGCTCAAGGCCGGGAATGCTCGCGAGGATCGCGAGCTGGACCTCCTCAGGGAGCGAGGTGGAGATGCCGTTGGGATAGACGGTCGTATCGTCGAGCCCCTCCGGCTCCAGGAAGATCTGGTGGCCGTCACGGTCGCCGAAGCGGACGATCTTGTCCTCGATCGAGGGGCAATAGCGGGGACCGGAGCTCTTGATCTGGCCGGAGTACATCGGGGAGCGGTGGACATTGGCCCGGATCACCTCATGGGTCGCGGCCGTGGTCCGGGTGATCCCGCACTGGATCTGCGGGGTCGTGATCCGCTCGGTCAAGACCGAGAACGGCTCCGGGGGCTCGTCGCCAGGCTGCATCTCGACCGCGGACCAGTCGATCGTGGTGCCGTCCAGGCGCGGCGGAGTACCGGTCTTAAGCCGTCCAAGAGTAAAGCCGGCACGCTCGAAGGAGTTGGAAAGACCCATCGCGGGGGCCTCGCCGACGCGTCCGGCGGGCCAGTTTTTCTCGCCGAGGTGGATCAGGCCACGCAGGAAGGTCCCGGTGGTGACGACCACGGCCCCTGCCCGCAGCTCCCGACGGTCCGCCAGGCGGAGCCCGGTCACCCGCCCCTCGACCACGATCAGCTCATCGGCCTCGCCTTCGACGACGGAGAGGCCCTCAGTGTCCCGGATCGCGGCCTGCATGGCAGCCGCGTAGAGCTTGCGGTCCGCCTGGGCCCGCGGTCCCCGGACTGCGGGGCCCTTGCGGCGATTGAGGACGCGAAATTGGATGCCACCGGCATCCGCCACCCGGCCCATCAGACCATCGAGAGCGTCGACTTCGCGAACCAGATGGCCTTTGCCAAGGCCGCCGATGGCCGGATTGCAGGACATCGCGCCAACAGTCGAGAAACGGTGCGTCACCAGCGCCGTCGCCGCCCCCATCCGCGCAGCCGCAGCCGCGGCCTCGCAGCCGGCGTGGCCGCCGCCAATCACGATGACGTCGAAACTCTCTCGCTCTGTTCGCATGGGCGGACTTCTATCCCAGAGCGGAAAAAGCCGGAAGCGGAAACTCGGCGGGCGCGTGTTTCACGTGAAACAACGAGGGCTTGCGGCTGAAAGCGATTTTGCGAAAACAACCCCATGCACAGTAGGAGGCGCCCTGTTCCGCCTCGTGTTTCACGTGAAACGAAATCAAAAGCTCTCTGCCAGGATGGGGATCAAACGCGTACTACTAAGCCACTGCCTCGTTTACTGGAGGTACCGATTAGATGCGAGGCGGTCGCCCCACTCTGGCATTGCGAGCGGGTGAAGCAATCCTCTGCGGAGGCTGTCTGGATTTGCTTCGTCGCAAGGGCTCCTCGCAATGACGAGATTGAGGCGCGGCCGCTGGCTCAAACGTGCATCTCTGCCAGATCGGGCAATAGTGCCTAGAGTGACTTAGCAGGGCCGCAGTTTCACCTGAAACAACCGGAACCCGCAAACAGGGACTGCAGGAACCGTCCCTGTTTCACGTGAAACAACGGAGTGGAACAAGAGCTTCCAATGAAGAACTAGCGCCTACTTTCCGATACAGAACTTCTGGAAAATGGCCCCGAGGACATCCTCGACATCCACCCGGCCGAGCAGCCGGCCTAGGGCATAGGCGGCGGCACGCAGCTCTTCGGCCGCGAGCTCTTCGCCGTCTTCCACAAGCTCCAGACTCCGGCGCAAGCTGTCTGACGCCTGGCGCAACAAATCACGCTGGCGGGCTCGGGTCACCAATGCGCCCTCGGTGGTCCCGAAGAAATTGGCGGCGAATTTCACGAGTGCCTCGACCAGTTCGGGAATGCCGTCACCCCGGCTCGCCGAGATCCCGAACTCGCCTGCCGGCTCTGTTGCCCCGGCTCCGCCAAGGTCGATCTTGTTGCGCACGATCCAGACCGAGCCGCCGGACTCATCACTTCCATCTCCGGACGTCCACAGCGAGGGTCTTGCGTCGGGATCGGCAGCCTGCCCGCCCTCCACCAGCCACAGCACCAAATCGGCGTCCTCGGCTCGCGCCCGCGCCCGACGCACGCCCTCCTGCTCGACGGGATCATCGGTCTCGCGAATGCCGGCGGTGTCAATGACAGTGACGGGATAACCGTCGAGATCGAGCTGCACCTCGATGACGTCGCGCGTAGTCCCGGCATGCGGCGAAACGATCGCGACCTCGCGGCGCGCGAGCTGATTCATCAGCGTCGACTTGCCGACGTTGGGCTCGCCGGCGATCGCAACCACCAGGCCGTCGCGCAGGCGTTCAGAATGTCCTTGTGCGGCAAGGACCTTTGCGATTTCGTCGTGCAGCGCTTTGATCGCTTTCACCGCCGGCGCCCTCAGCGCTGCCGGCACATCGCCTTCATCGGAAAAATCGATACCGGCCTCGATCAGCGCCGAGGCCTCGATGATGCGCTCGCGCCAGTCGCGCGCGCGATCGCCGAGCAGGCCCTGCAATTGGCGCAGCGCCTGACGTCGCTGCCGGTCGGTGTCGGCGTGGATGAGATCGTCGAGGCCCTCGGCCTCGGTCAGGTCGAGCTTGCCATTCTCAAAAGCGCGCCGGGTGAACTCTCCAGGTTCAGCCGCCCGTGTATTCGGAATATTAGAAATCTCCGAAAAGAGCGCCGCCAGCACGGCTCGGCCGCCATGGACGTGAAATTCGGCGATGTCCTCCCCGGTCGCGCTGGCTGGTCCCGGAAACCAGAGCACGACCGCCTCGTCGATCGGCTCGCCCGCACTGTTGCGGAGCAGCCGGCGGCTCGCCTGCCGCGGCGCCGGCAGCTTGCCCGCGAGCGTCGTCAGTACCAGACTGGCCTGCGAGCCCGACACGCGCACCACGGCGATCGCGCTGGGCGCCCGGCCGGATGACAGCGCAAAAATGGTCTGGTCTCGCGGATGCATGGCCTATTTGTCCGGCTCGCGGCGAAAAGGCAAACATCCGTTGTTAGCTGCCGGGCTGCGGGATTTTGCTGCACCGGATCTCACAATGATTAATGTTGCAGTGCAATAAACCCCCAGCAATTTTGCTGCAAAAATGCTCGCGCGCGCGGCGGATAGGCTGGCCAAAATTCAAGTATTACTTTTATATATCAACAGATTAAAAGACGTCCCGAACTCGGGTCGCTAGCCACCATTCATGCTGCACTTCGCTGCAGCAAAGCCGCAACAAAAAGAGCGCCCGAAGGCGCCCTTTGTTCCTTGCTGCACTGCACTCATGTGTTCATGGAGTCGAAGAACTCCGAATTGCTCTTGGTCGAGCGCAGCTTGTCGAGCAGGAAGTCGATGGCGTCCATCGTACCCATCGGATTGAGGATGCGCCGGAGCACGTACATCTTCTTGAGCACCTGCGGATCGGTGATGAGCTCCTCCTTGCGGGTGCCGGAGCGCGAGATATCGATCGCCGGGAAGGTACGCTTGTCCGAGACCTTGCGGTCGAGGATCAGCTCCGAGTTACCGGTGCCCTTGAACTCTTCGAAGATGACTTCGTCCATGCGGCTGCCGGTATCAACCAGCGCGGTCGCGATGATGGTCAGCGAGCCGCCCTCCTCGATATTGCGGGCGGCACCGAAGAAGCGCTTCGGGCGCTGCAACGCGTTGGCGTCGACACCGCCGGTCAGCACCTTGCCGGATGACGGCACGACGGTGTTGTAGGCGCGGCCGAGGCGGGTGATCGAATCGAGCAGGATCACCACGTCGCGGCCATGCTCGACCAGGCGTTTGGCTTTCTCGATCACCATCTCGGCGACCTGGACGTGGCGCACCGCCGGCTCGTCGAAGGTCGAGGACACCACCTCGCCCTTCACCGAGCGCTGCATGTCCGTGACTTCTTCCGGACGCTCGTCGATCAGAAGCACGATCAGATAGCATTCCGGATGATTGTGCGTGATCGAGTGCGCGATGTTCTGCATCAGCACGGTTTTACCGGTGCGCGGCGGCGCGACGATCAAGGCGCGCTGGCCCTTGCCGATCGGCGCAACGATGTCGATCACGCGCGCAGACAGGTCTTTTCGCGTCGGATCGTCGATTTCCATGCGGAAGCGCTGGTTCGGAAACAACGGCGTGAGATTGTCGAAATTGACCTTGTGCTTGGCCTTTTCCGGGTCCTCGAAATTGAGCGTGTTGACCTTCAACAGCGCAAAGTAGCGCTCGCCCTCTTTCGGGCTGCGAATGTGGCCTTCGATGGTGTCACCGGTGCGCAGGCCGAAACGGCGGATCTGCGAGGGCGAAACGTAGATGTCGTCCGGGCCCGGCAGATAATTCGCATCGGGCGAGCGGAGGAAGCCGAAGCCGTCGGAGAGCACCTCGACGACGCCTTCGCCGACGATATCGGTCTCGGCGAGCGAGAGCTGCTTGAGGATGGCGAACAGCAGCTCCTGCTTGCGCATGGTGCTGGCATTCTCGACCCCGTTCTCTTCCGCGAACGAGACGAGCTCGGCCGGGGTTTTCGTCTTGAGGTCCTGGAGTTTGATTTCCCGCATTGGGGTGGTCCTGTGGGGTAACCTGAAAAAGAGGGGGTGCGAGGAGGCTCTGAAATGCGGACGCGAGCAGGTGCAGGTAAGGTCCGCAGGTCTGGCAAGGTGAGTGCCGGTGAGGCTTCAAACCTGATGCGGTGTCCGGCCTCTGGAAAGCTCGGACACAACCACATCCGCCTGCGTTGGGTGGGATGTCGATAATATAGAAAATCGCCCTCCGCTCCGCAAGCCGAAGCGCTGAGCTAATCGTCGGGCCGCTTGCCTAGAACGGCTTCACGATCACCATGATGACGATGAAAATCATCAGGACGGTCGGCACCTCATTGATAATCCGATAGAATTTCTGGCTGCGGGGGCGCCGGTCGGCGGCGAAATCCTTGCACCAGCGGGAAAAAAAGCCGTGGACCGCGGACAGCACCAGCACCAGTGCCAGTTTTACGTGCAGCCAGCCGAACGTGAACCAATGGCCGGACCAGGCCAGATAGAGCCCGGCGAGCCAAGTGACGATCATGGCCGGGTTGATGATCGCCTTGAGCAGCCGACGCTCCATGATCTTGAACGTCTCCGACTGCTTCGAACCGATTTCGGCTTCGCAATGATAAACGAACAGCCGCGGCAGATAGAGCATGCCGGCCATCCAGGAGATGACGGCGATCACGTGCAGCGCCTTGATCCAGAGATAGACGTCTTCGAACATTTTCGCGGTCCGAATTCCTGACCATCTGAGAACGCTGGGGATAGTAAGAACTCATTAAGGTCTTACCCCGCACACATATCCGTCTGCAGTGCCTTCCTCAAATCTAGAATCTTAGATTCTTAAGGTTTGAGTCTTTGTGACCGTGGATTGGACTCACGCAATTCCGTCCGCGAGTTCACGCGCGCTTGTTCACAGCCATCCACATATCCCGGATGGCCTCTGCCGACGTCCGATAAGTCAGTCGTCTTCAAAGGCTTGCGCATTTCTATCGGCAGCTTATCAAGGGGGTTGTTCGCGCAATCCCGTTTCCGTCTCCGCAGGGTGCCGGACTTGTTCTGACGGGCCGCGGTGTGAAGAAAATCGGCACTTGTCCCGCCCCTGGTGTCGCACATCCCTTTCCGAGGGGTTAAGCTCCACAGAAATCCACAAACCGCCCCACCGAAATTCAAAGGGTTTTTGTGCCGACCTCGAACAATTATTTCCATCTGCACCTGGTCTCGGACTCCACGGGTGAGACGCTCATCACCGTGGCGCGCGCGGTCGCGGCCCAATACGCCAACGTGACGCCGGTCGAGCACGTCTATCCGCTGGTGCGCAGCCAGAAGCAGCTCGACCGCGTGCTCGACGAGATCGAGGAAGCGCCGGGAATCGTGCTGTTCACGCTGCTCGAGAAGGATCTGGTCGCGAGACTCGAAGGCAAGTGCAAGGAGATCAACGTTCCGAGCCTGTCGATCATCGGTCCGGTGATGCAGCTGTTCGAAGCCTATCTTGGCGCTGCGACCACAGGCCGCGTCGGCGCTCAGCACGTCCTCAACGCGGAATATTTCAAGCGCATTGACGCCTTGAACTACACGATGATCCATGACGATGGTCAGCATGTCGAGGGTCTCGACGAGGCCGACGTGGTCCTGGTCGGCGTGTCCCGCACCTCGAAGACGCCGACATCGATCTATCTCGCCAATCGCGGCATCCGTACCGCCAACGTGCCGCTGGTTCCGGGCATTCCGGTGCCCTCGCAATTGGAGACGCTGACGCGGCCGCTGGTCGTCAGCCTGCACGCGACGCCGGAACGCCTGATCCAGATCCGCCAGAATCGCCTGCTCTCCATGGGCGCGGAGTCCGGCAGCGACACCTACACCGACAAGCAGTCGGTCACCGAGGAGGTCGCGTTTGCGCGCAAGCTCAGCGCCAAGCATGACTGGCCGCTGCTGGACGTCACGCGCCGTTCGATCGAGGAAACCGCGGCGGCGATCATGAAGCTCTATAGTGATCGCCAACGCAACCGGCCGTCGGAATAGCTTTTGCCATGACACTGTGGCGCGGCACATCCCCGTTGATCCTGGCCTCGCAGAGCAGCGCGCGCAAAATGCTGCTGGCCAATGCCGGGCTCGAATTCGAGGCCGTGACGGCCCATATCGACGAGCGCGGCATTCAGGCCGGCTCGAGACTTTCAAATCCGCGCGAGATCGCCTTGTTGCTGGCGCGAGAAAAGGCCAAGGCCGTTTCGGCGGGTCATCCGGGGAGCTACGTGATTGGGGCCGATCAGACGTTGGCTCTCGGGATGCGGCTCTTCAACAAGCCCGCGGGCCGTCCCCAGGCGATGGCGCAGTTGCGCGATCTCGCCGGCAACGGCCACGAGCTGAATTCGGCGGTGGCCGTGGCGCGTGACGGCAAGATTGTGTTCGAGGACGTTTCGGTCGCTCGCATGACCATGCGAGAGATGACCGACGCCGAGCTTTCGGCCTATCTCGACGCTGCCGGCGATGCCGTCACGACCAGCGTCGGCGCCTATCAGCTCGAAGGGCTTGGCATTCACCTGTTCGAACGGATCGAGGGCGATCATTTCACCATTCTCGGCCTGCCGCTGCTGCCGCTGCTTGCGTTCCTGCGGCGCGAAAGGCTAGTTGCGGTGTGAATGACAGAGATGGCTGGGCGTTGATGCGGATCCTCGGACTGACCGGCTCGATCGGGATGGGCAAATCCACCACTGCGAAGCTGTTCGCGGAGGCCGGTGTTCCCGTCTACGATGCCGACGCTGCCGTGCATCAGCTCTATGAGGGTGAAGCAGCCCCGGCGATCGAGGCGGCCTTCCCCGGCACCACCGTGAACGGCAAGGTCGACCGGCAAAAACTATCGGCGCGCGTCGTGCACGATCCTGCCGCGATCAAGCAGCTCGAGCAGATCGTTCATCCGATGCTTGGCGCCTCCCGGCAGAAATTCTTCGCTGACGCCGAGGCTGCCAAGGCGCCGGTGGTAGTGCTGGACATTCCGCTGCTGTTCGAGACCGGCGGCGAGAAGCGGGTCGACGCCGTCGTCGTGGTCTCGACCTCGCCCGAACTCCAGCGCCAGCGGGTGCTGGAGCGCGGCACGATGGACGAGGCCAAGCTCGACGCCATCATCGCCAAGCAGACGCCGGATGCCGAGAAGCGCAAGCGGGCCGATTTCGTGGTGGATACCTCACACGGACTCGACCCGGTGCGCGACCAAATCAAGCACATCCTGGCCGAGGTCGTTAAGATGCCGCAGCGGCGAGCCTGATTCGCCGTCTCACACGGCTTCTTGACGGCATGCGCGAAATCGTCCTCGACACCGAAACCACCGGCCTCGATCCGCTCCGCGGCGACCGACTGGTCGAAATCGGCTGCGTCGAGATCTTCAATCGCATGCCGACGGGACAGAGCTTTCACGTCTACATCAACCCCGAACGGGACATGCCGGCGGAAGCGTTCGCCGTGCACGGACTATCGTCCGAATTCCTGGCGACCAAGCCATTGTTCCACGAGATCGCCGACGAGTTTCTGGCGTTCATTGGCGATGCGCCGCTGGTGATCCACAACGCTTCGTTCGACATCGGCTTCATCAATGCCGAGCTCGACCGCATCAAGCGCGCCGCGATCCCGCGCGAGCGGCTGGTGGATACGCTGCTGCTGGCGCGTCGCAAGCATCCCGGCGTGTCCAACCGGCTGGACGATCTCTGCTCGCGTTACGCCATCGACAATTCGCACCGCACCAAGCACGGTGCGCTGCTGGACGCCGAGCTGCTGGCTGAGGTCTATGTCGATCTGGTCGGGGCGCGGCAGTCGCAGCTGCTGCTGGCTTCGGACGCCCAGGAGATTCGCGTCAGTGCGGCCGGCGATGCGCCGCGGCGGCAGCGCTTGGAGCCGCTTGCGCCGCGGATTTCGGAGGCCGAGCGCGAGGCCCATCGGGCCTTCATCGCAACGATGGGCGACAAGGCGATCTGGAACGAGTACCTGCCCGCTCCAGCCGCCGTGGCGGCCGCTCAGGCCTGACCAGCTTGACCCTGAGCGGCCATTTGCCGCTCCATGTTCTGGCGATAGAGACCGACGAAGTCGACCGGATCCAGCATCAGCGGCGGGAACCCGCCGTCGCGCACGGCCGTTGCGATGATCTCGCGGGCGAACGGGAACAGCAAACGCGGGCACTCGATCATGACCAGCGGATGAAGGTTCTCCTTGGGCACGTTGGCGATGCGGAACACGCCGGCATAGGCGAGCTCGAACGAGAACATCAGCTTGCTCGCGGCCTCGGCCTTGCCCTCGACCGACAACGTCACCTCGAACTCCTGTTCGCTGAGGTTGTTGGCGCTGACATTGATCTGGATGTTGATCTGCGGCGGTTGGCTCTGCTGCTGCAGCGAGCTCGGCGCGTTCGGATTTTCGAACGAGAGGTCCTTGGTATATTGCGCCAGCACGTTCAGCTGGGGAGCCTGGGCCGCCTCGGGAGGGGTGCCGTTACCGTTGGTCATGAAAGTCTCTCCTTACCCGATTTGGGCTGAATTTCGCGGCGGTTGGCTAACATAGGGCCGCCTCGTTCCACAAGGACGAACGGTCCCGGATCAAGGATTCGGGCCGCGCCCGGAGCTTTGACATTCATCCTGCCTTTTCCGCGAAATTGCGCCTTAAACGATTGAAGATGCGCGATTTCCGGGCAGGATCGGGTTTCCCCTTAAGCATAAAACGCGCTACACTCGGCGCTGTGCCAAAAGGCGCCATTGGCCGGGCAAGATTTCGTGCCTACATCCCGAGGACCTGATGTGGATCCAAAATGGTGATGTAGACTTGCCGCTTCCGCGAGGAACGGTCTACTGGCCGGATTGATTTTCCCGGCAACGACCCCTGAAAAGACCAGAAAGCGAATACGACGTGGACATCTACACCATCATATTCCTGGCGCTGGCAGTCTTCATCTTCCTGAGACTGCGTAGCGTGCTGGGGCAGCGCACCGGCAACGAGCGGCCGCCGTTCGATCGCACCGCCGCCCGCAATGCGCTGGGGGGTGCTCAGGACAACAACGTCGTGACCATGCCGGGCAAGGTGATCGACCAGGCCCCGCTGGCGCCGACGGCCGAGCCGACCGCGCCCTCCGATCGCTGGAAAGGGCTGGCCGAGCCGGGCACTGCGCTGGCGCAGGGGCTCGATGCCATCGTCGAGAAGGATTCCAGCTTCGACCCGCGCCATTTCCTCTCGGGCGCGCGCGGCGCCTACGAGATGATCGTGCTGGCCTTCGCCAATGGCGACCGCCGCGCGCTGCGCGACCTGTTGTCGTCGGAGGTCTATGAGAGCTTCGACGCCGCGATCAGGGAACGCGAGAAGAACGAGCAAAAGACCGAGACGCGCTTCGTCTCGATCGACAAGGCCGAGCTCGTCGGCGCAGAGCTGCGCGACCGCACTGCCCAGCTCACCGTGCGCTTCGTTTCGCAGATGATCTCGGCCACCCGAGACAAGGCCGGCAACATCGTCGATGGCAGTGCCGATACGGTCGCCGACATCACCGACATCTGGACTTTCGCCCGCGACACCTCCTCCCGCGATCCGAACTGGAAGCTGGTTGGCACCGGAAGCGCGAATTAAGCTTTTCCTGAAGACCGGCGCGACGGCGCTTTGCGCAGGTGCCGTCGCGCTGTCGTCGTTTTCGCTCGGCGCAGAGGCGGCGCGGCGCCACCATCGCAGTCAGCACCAGCATCTGTCGCACGTGCCTGCCGCTCCGCCGCGGCCCTTGCCCTATCCGCAGCTCTCCCTGCCGTTCGAAATTCCCGGCGCGCAATATCTGCCGCTGGCCTGGGCGGACGTGAAGGGTTGGGGCGCGGACGATCATCTCGCCGCCTACAAGACCTTCCGTGCCAGCTGCCGATCGATCAATGCGCAGAACGGCGCGGCCGAACCCAAGGCTTTGGGCGCCTCGCTGAGCGAGCCTTGCCGGGTTGCCAAAACGCTCGATCTCACCGACGACGCCAAAGCGAAGACCTTCTTCGAGGAGAATTTCGCACCGCTGCGGATCTCGCGCCTCGGCGAGCCCGATGGTTTCGTCACCGGCTATTACGAGCCGGTGCTGGAGGGATCGCGCACGCAGACCGACGTCTACAACGTGCCGGTCTATCGTCGTCCCTCGAATCTGTTCGTCCGCGGCTACAAGCAGGATTCGATCAGCCTGCCCAACAAAGGCCCGGTCTATCGCAAGATCGGCCGCCGCAAGCTGGTGCCCTATTACGACCGCGGCGAGATCGAGGACGGCAAGATCGCCGGTCGCGGGCTGGAGATCGCCTGGCTGAAGGACCCGACTGATCTGTTGTTCGCCCAGATTCAGGGCTCGGCGCGGATCAAGTTCGAGGACGGCAGCACGGTTCGGCTCAATTACGACGCCTATAACGGCTATCCCTACACGGCCGTCGGTCGCATCCTGATCGAGCGCGGCATCATCCCGAAAGAGGAGATGTCGATGCAGAAGATCAGGGAGTGGATGGCGCAGAACCCCGACGGCGCCAAGGAGCTGCGCCGCCAGAATCGCGCCTACATCTTCTTCCGCGAGGTCAACCTCTCCGACAAGGATGAGGCGGTAGGCGCGCAGGGCATTCCGCTGACCGCGGGACGCTCGATCGCGGTCGACAAATCGCTGCATGTCTACGGCACGCCGTTCTTCATCGAGGGCGAGCTGCCGATCGAATCCGAACGCGCCAAGACGCCGTTCCATCGGCTGATGATCGCGCAGGACACCGGTTCGGCCATTATTGGACCTGCGCGCGCCGATCTGTTTTTCGGTGCTGGCCAGGAGGCAGGCCGTATCTCCGGACGGCTGCGCCACCCCATGCATTTCGTGATGCTGATACCGAAGAGCCTCGATCCCGGCCCGCGCGCCGCGAAGCTGCCGATACCTGACCCCAGGCCCTCGGAGAAGATCGCAAAACTGTTTCCGCAAACCGACCCGGCGACGACGGGCACGCCTGCCGCCGCCGCGGCGCAAGGCAAGAACGAAACGGTTGCCATCGCCGGCCCCGTTCCGCTACCGGTGCCGCGTCCCGCGATCGAGCCTGCCTCCGAACCGCGTCGACCGGTGAAGAATCGTCCTCATCGGCAGCAATGAAACGATCGTCCCGTCCGCCCGTGCTGGAGTCCCGCCCCTCGCCGCGCCGTCGCGCGCTGAGCGAGGAGGAGCGCGAGCTGTGGGATACGGTTGCAAAGCATGTCAAGCCGCTGAGGAAGCATCGCATGGCGAAGGCACAGGCCGCGCCGCGCGCTGAGCCGACACCCGCTGTGCCTGCCATGCGACCCGCGTCATCGCAGCGACCCGTCGCCGCCGCGCCGTCGCCGCGTGTCGCAAAACCGTCCGTGCCGCCCTTGGCGCCGCTCGGCAAGCGCGAGCGGACGAAGCTCTCGCGCGGCCGCAGTGAGATCGAGGCGCGACTCGATCTGCACGGCATGACCCAGACGCGCGCCCATCGCGCGCTGTCCGGTTTCCTGCACCGCGCCCACCAGGACGGCCTGACCTTCGTGCTCGTGATCACCGGCAAGGGCCGCAGCGGCGGCGAGACCGGCGTGCTCCGCCGCCAGGTTCCGGAATGGTTGAGCCTGCCCGAATTCCGCGCCTTCGTCGTCGGCTTCGAGACTGCGCATATCGGCCACGGCGGCGAGGGCGCGCTGTATGTGCGGATCAGGCGGGCGAGAGGTTAGATAGCGAGTCCACACCTCTCCCGCTCGCAAGCGGGAGAGGGAGCGCACCGTCTCCGGAGCTGGCCGATCGTCTCAGAGCTGATCGTCTCAGAACGGCCGGACGATTCCGACGCGCGGGATCAAGGTGATGATCAGCCCCAAGATGTTTGTCCTCTGATGCTCCGCCGGAATCAGCGCAGTCTCGCGCTTGGCCGGCAGCATCTTCACTGCATGCAGGATCAGGAACATGCACACCGCCCAGTTCGAGATCCAGCGCGAATAGTCGAACACCATCACGAACATCACGAGATAAGCGAGGCTGATCCCGATCAACGCTGCGATGATGAGGCGGCGCTGCGTTTCGCTCGCGAGCGCGCCGATCAGGTTCGCAACATAGCGCCAAAGCGGCGTGTGCAGCCAGATCAAGAGTGCGAACACGGGCACGCCGAGGATATTGTGCGGCAGGCGGCCCCAGGTGTCGGCAACCTCCTTCGCCAGCGGCTGGTACCAGATGTAGGCGAATTGCAGCAGGTCGGCGCGCGATGGATCGGCCATCCGGCTCTTCAGATACGCGACGAAATCCGCTTCGGGGATCGGCATCGTTCCCTGGAATTGCGCCGCAAAGAACAATGCGGAGACGGCGGCGAGGGCGACGCTACCGAAAGCAATGTTGGTGCGATTGTAGCCATGGGTCAGGTAGTGCCTGATCACGACGATGGTGATGATCGTCGGCACATACATCAACAGATGAATGTGATGGATCAGCACGAGAATGATCGAGAACAGCGCGGCCGCGGCAACGAACAGCAACGAGCCTGCGGGCATCAGCAGCAGCACGATCGCCAGCGCGCAGCCATAAATGTCGAAATGGCCGAGCGTGTGCATGAAGTTCTTCAGGAAGAACGGCGAGCCTGCGGTGAAGACGAACAGGGGCAGCGTCTTCGCGCTGAAGCCGAACGTCTTCTCGAATAGCTTTGCGTACAGCCCCAGCGTCGCCAGCCACGTCACGCCGCCGAGCGCGAACACCAGCCATACCGGCACCTTGTTCGTGAACAGCGCGACGATCGCCCCGATCAGCGCGCGCTTGATGAAGCCGAAATGGTAGTCGACCAGGAGGTGGATATAGGGGACGTAAGGCGGCAGCTGGATCTTGTGGATGAAGACGCCGACGATGATCGCGGCGTTGATCGCGAGCAGGAGTCGCCAGGGATTTTGCAGGATGCGTACGGTCACGCCGCATCAATAGCGTGACCGGCCCGAATTACAAAATGAACCGGCTCAGATCCGCGTTCTTGGCGAGGTCGCCGATGTGCTTCTGCACGTAATCCGCGTCGAGCCGGATGGTCTCGCCGTTACGGTCGGGGGCGGTGAAGGAGATCTCGTCCAGCACCCGCTCCATCACGGTCTGCAGCCGCCGCGCGCCGATGTTCTCGACGGTGGAATTGACGGCCACCGCAATGTCGGCCAGAGCATCGATGGCGCTGTCGCTGATGTCGAGCGTCACGCCCTCGGTCTGCATCAGCGCGACATATTGCTTGATCAGCGAGGCTTCGGGCTCGGTCAGGATGCGGCGCATGTCGTCGCGGGTCAGGGCCTGCAATTCGACTCGGATCGGCAGGCGGCCCTGCAATTCCGGCAGCAGGTCGGACGGCTTGGCGACGTGGAAGGCGCCCGAGGCGATGAACAGGATGTGGTCGGTCTTGACTGCGCCGTGCTTGGTCGAGACCGTGGTGCCTTCGATCAGCGGCAGGAGATCGCGCTGCACGCCCTCGCGCGAGACGTCGCCGCCGACGCGGCCGTCGCGGGCGCAGATCTTGTCGATCTCGTCGAGGAACACGATGCCGTTGTTCTCGACCGCGCTGATCGCTTCCAGCGTCAGCTGCTCGGTATCCAGGAGCTTGTCGGATTCCTCGTTGACGAGGATCTCGTGCGAACCTTCCACGGTCAGCCGCCGCGTCTTGCTGCGGCCGCCCAGCTTGCCGAAGATGTCGCCGATCGAGATCGCGCCCATCTGCGCGCCCGGCATGCCCGGGATCTCGAACATCGGCATGCCTCCGCCGGACGATTGCGTCTCGATCTCGATTTCCTTGTCGTTGAGCTCGCCGGCGCGCAGCTTCTTGCGGAAGGATTCCCGAGTCGCCGAGCTGGAATTGGCGCCGACCAGCGCGTCGAGCACGCGCTCCTCGGCGGCAAGTTGGGCGCGCGCTTGCACGTCCTTGCGCTTCCTCTCGCGCACCTGCGCGATCGCAACCTCGACGAGATCGCGCACGATCTGCTCGACATCGCGGCCGACATAGCCGACCTCGGTGAATTTCGTGGCTTCCACCTTCAGGAACGGCGCATTGGCGAGCTTGGCGAGCCGCCGCGCGATTTCCGTCTTGCCGACGCCGGTGGGGCCGATCATCAAGATGTTCTTCGGCAGCACCTCTTCGCGCAAGGAGCCTTCGAGCTGTTGCCGGCGCCAGCGGTTGCGCAGCGCGATCGAGACGGCGCGCTTGGCGTCGTCCTGGCCGACGATGAAACGGTCGAGTTCGGAAACGATTTCGCGGGGGGAGAAGTCTGTCATGTCTGATTAGCTAGGGCGGGAGGCGGCCAAGGACAAGCCGCAATTTAGGTCAGATGATCGGCGGGCCGGATTGCCATTGTTTCACGGCCTCGAGCGGATGGATCAGCATCAGGATATTGAGCGTCAGATTGTCACGAATGTGGAGCGCCAGCATGATTTCGAAGGCAAGTCCGAGCAGCACGGTCGCGCTGATGGGCAGCATGCGAGCGGCAAGGAACCCCAGGACCATGGCCAGATTGTCCGAGACCGAATTGACGATGCTGTCGCCATAGTAATCCAGCGAGATCGTGCCCGCGCGGTAGCGCTCGATGATGAAGGGCGAGTTCTCGACGATCTCCCAGGCGCCTTCGATCACCATGGCGATGATCAGCCGCGCCGGCCAGGACAAAGGCAGGAGCGGCAGCCGTGCGAACAGCAGCCAGGTCAAGCCGTAGAACAGGAAGCCGTGCAGCACGTGCGAAAAGCTGTACCAGTCGGCGATCTGCTGCGAATTCTCCGAGCTGTTCACCACGCCGTGCCAGAGCTTGATGGTGCCGCAGGTGCAGATCGGGACCCGCCCCATCGCAAGCAGGATCGAGGCCTGCAGCGCCAGCAGCAACAGCGCGAGGCCGGCCCAGGCGAGCGGTGGGACCGCGACCTTGCTCTCGCTCGCCTGCGCCAGCGTCACGGTTCGCAAACCATCAGCAGTGCCGGACCGTCCGGCGTCGCGACCATGCGGTCGCGGATGAATCCAGCCCTCTCGTAAGCGCGTATCGCGCGCAGGTTCAGCGGGTCCGGATCGGTGACCATGCGGGCCAGACCATGCCGCAGCTGTTCGTCGACGAACTGGCGGATGAACGCCGAGCCGTGGCCGCGTGCGATCATGTTGCCGTCGCCGATGAACAGGTCGATCCCACGCGTGCCCTCCGGTTGCGGCCCGAAGCCTGTATTCCAGGCGGTCAGGCGGTAGCACTGAAGATAGCCGAATGGCCTGTCGCCGGCCAACACGATGAACTGATCCATCGCGGGCTCATCGAGATCGCCGCTGACCAGCGCAAACTGTTCATCCGGATCGCCCCACCATTCCCGCACATGAGCCTCATCCAGCCACCGCCGGATCAGCGGCAGGTCGGCCGCGGTCATCGGATGGAAGGCATAGCTTGGGGTCATCTAGCAACCACGGCGGTGCTGCGCTCCCTCTGCCGCCTGCAAGCGGGAGAGGTTACACCGACTCTGGAGCTCCGCTGTTCGGTCAAAGCCCCTACCCGCTCGCCAGGCTCTCGATGGTCACATTCCGGTTTGTGTAGACGCAGATGTCGGCGGCAATGTCGAGGGAGCGGCGGACGATGGTCTCGGCGTCCTTGTCGGTGTCGAGCAGGGCCCGCGCCGCGGCCAGGGCGTAGTTGCCGCCGGAGCCGATCGCCATCACGCCGGCTTCGGGCTCGAGCACGTCGCCGGTGCCTGTCAGCACCAGCGAGACGTCCTTGTCGGCCACGATCATCATTGCCTCCAGCCGCCGCAGATAGCGGTCGGTGCGCCAGTCCTTGGCGAGCTCCACGGCCGCCCGGGTCAGCTGCCCCGGATATTGCTCGAGCTTGGATTCCAGCCGCTCGAACAGCGTGAAGGCGTCGGCGGTGGCACCGGCGAAGCCGCCGATCACGTCGCCCTTGCCGAGCTTGCGGACCTTCTTGGCGTTGGCCTTGATCACGGTCTGGCCGATCGAGACCTGGCCGTCACCGCCGACCACCACCTTGCCGCCCTTGCGGACTGTCAAAATCGTGGTGCCGTGCCAGTGAGGTGAGCTGTTCTGGGAATCCTGCATGAAATACCTCGTTGTCCGGCCTGATTTAGGCGGTCAGAGCTGAGGGTACAACGGGCCGTTTCGGGCTCAATTTCGCTCACCATAGGCAGAAGTAGAGGCCCGGCCGGCCGTTCCCGCAGTAGCGAAGGTGTCATTTGGCTGTTAATAGACTGGCGTTTTCGGCTCAAAGTTAGAATGGAAACCGCATTTCAATGCGCACCGCGACGATCAAGCGCAAGACCAAGGAAACCGACATCGAGGTCTCCGTGAACCTCGATGGCACCGGCGTGGCCAATATCGCGACCGGCATCGGCTTTTTCGACCATATGCTCGATCTTCTCGCCCGCCATTCCCGCATCGACCTCACGGTCAAGGCCGTGGGCGATCTGCACATTGACTATCACCATACCACCGAAGACACCGGCATCGCACTCGGCCAGGCGGTCAAGCAGGCGCTCGGCAACATGGCGGGTATCACCCGCTATGCCGGCGTGCACATGCCCATGGACGAGACGCTGTCGCGCGTGGTCATCGACATCTCGGGCCGCCCGTTCCTGGTGTTCAAGGCCGACTTCCCCCGCGACAGGATCGGTGAGTTCGACACCGAGCTGGTGCGCGAATGGTTCCAGGCCTTCGCCATCAACGCCGGCGTGACTCTCCACGTCGAGACCCTATATGGCGATAACAGCCACCATATCGCCGAGTCCTGCTTCAAGGGTCTGGCGCGGGCGCTGCGCACCGCCGTTGCGATCGATCCGAAGGCGGCAGGTGAAATCCCCTCCACCAAGGGCTCGCTGGGCGGCTGACATCTCCGTCTCGCGGCGAACGCGAGCCGGCGGTATCACTGAATTTTCGAGAACGGGGGCATCACCATGCCTGTCTACACAGTTCATGCTCCCAGCCCAGGCGGGGCCGATCTGCGCGCGGGGGACAAATTCGTCTTCGTGCGCGACGGCTTCCATTTCTGGGCGATGATCTTCGGCCCGTTCTGGCTGCTGTGGAATCGGCTGTGGCTGGTGCTCATCGGCTGGCTGATTTTCATGGCGGCATTCCATGCAGGCCTCTCCAGCCTGGGTCTCGGCCGGAGCTCGATCTTCTTCGCCGACATCGTCGTCGCGCTGTTGACGGGGCTTGAGGCTTCCAGCCTGCGGCGCTGGACGCTGTCGCGCGGCAAGTGGCGGCAGCTCGACATCGTCGTCGCCGAGGACCGTGACACCGCCGAGCGTCGCTTCTTCGAGCGCTGGAGCCAGAAGCAGCACGGCATCGTCAACGATCAATGGGCCGTCGATCGCGGCGGCCCGCCGCCGACCCGCGGCGTGCCGGGTCAGCAATTCTCGAACCCGCCGCCGCTTCCGGCCGGCGGCATCATTGGATTGTTTCCAGAACCGGGAGGGTCAAGATGAGCGTCGCCATCATCGATTACGGTTCCGGCAATCTGCATTCCGCCGCCAAAGCGTTCGAGCGCGCTGCGCGCAGTCTGGAGAGCCCGCAAAAGGTCTTCGTCACCAGCGATCCGGACCAGGCCTACGAGGCTGACCGCCTGGTGCTCCCAGGCGTCGGCGCCTTCGCTGATTGCCGGCGCGGCCTTGATGCCGTCAACGGCATGGTCGAGGCGATCACCGAAGCGGTGCGCGTCAAGGCGCGGCCGTTCTTCGGCATCTGCGTCGGCATGCAGCTGATGGCGAGCCGCGGCAAGGAGCACGTCATCACCGAGGGCCTGAACTGGATCGGCGGCGACGTCGAGAAGATCACGCCGCGCGATGAAAGCCTGAAGATCCCGCACATGGGCTGGAATACGCTCGAGGTGCTCAGGGAGCATCCGGTGCTGAACAAGCTGCCGCTCGGCCCCAAGGGCCAGCACGCTTATTTCGTGCACTCCTACCACCTCAACGCCGCCAATGAGGCGGACGTGCTCGCGCGCGCCGATTACGGCGGGCCTGTCACCGCGATCGTCGCGAAGGACACCGCCATCGGTACCCAATTCCACCCCGAGAAGAGCCAGCGTTTCGGCCTGGCTCTGATCTCGAACTTCTTGCGATGGAAGCCGTGATCCTCTTTCCCGCGATCGACCTCAAGAACGGCCAATGCGTGCGCCTCGAGCAAGGCGACATGGCGCGCGCGACCGTTTTCAATCTCAATCCCGCAGCCCAGGCGCAGAGCTTTGCCGAGCAGGGTTTTGAATATCTCCACGTCGTCGACCTCGATGGGGCGTTCGCCGGCAAGCCGGTGAATGCTGAGGCCGTCGTGGCGATGCTGAGGACGATCAAGATCCCGGTGCAGCTCGGCGGCGGCATCCGCGATCTCGCCACCGTCGAGGCTTGGCTCGACAAGGGCATCAGCCGCGTCATCATCGGCACCGCCGCGGTGCGCGATCCCGAGCTGGTGAAGTCAGCGGCGAAGAAATTCCCCGGCCGCGTGGCCGTGGGCCTCGATGCCCGCGACGGCAAGGTCGCGGTCGAAGGCTGGGCCGAGACCTCGCAGGTGACCGTGCTGGAGATCGCCAAGCGCTTCGAGGATGCCGGCGTTGCTGCGATCATCTTCACCGACATCGCGCGCGACGGCCTGCTCAAGGGCCTGAACCTCGACGCGACCATCGCGCTGGCCGATGCCATCTCGATCCCTGTGATCGCCTCCGGCGGTCTCGCCTCGATCGAGGACGTCAAGGCGATGCTGACGCCGCGTGCGAGAAAGCTCGCCGGGGCGATCGCGGGCCGTGCGCTCTATGACGGCCGGCTCGATCCCGCCGCCGCCCTCACCTTGATCCGCAATGCGCGCGCGTAGGAGCTGACCCATGTTCAAGGTGCGCGTGATCCCCTGCCTCGACGTCAAGGATGGCCGCGTCGTCAAGGGTGTCAACTTCGTCGATCTGCGCGATGCCGGCGATCCCGTCGAGGCCGCGATCGCCTATGATGCCGCCGGCGCCGACGAGCTGACCTTCCTCGACATCACCGCGACCCATGAGAACCGCGGCATCATGCTGGACGTGGTCCGGCGCACGGCGGAGGCCTGCTTCATGCCTGTCACCGTCGGTGGCGGGGTGCGCGAGGTGAACGACATCAAGACGCTGCTGCGCGCCGGCGCCGACAAGGTCTCGATCAACAGCGCCGCGGTGGCGCGGCGGGAGTTCGTCAAGGAAGCCGCCGAAAAATTCGGCGAACAGTGTGTGGTGGTTGCGATCGATGCCAAGCGCGTCAAGCGCCCTGGTGGCGACCGCTGGGAGATCTTCACCCATGGCGGCCGCAACTCCACCGGTATCGATGCCATCGAATATGCCCAGGAAGTGGTCGCGCTCGGCGCCGGTGAAATCCTGCTCACCTCGATGGACCGCGACGGCACCAGGCAAGGTTTCGACATTCCGCTGACCCGCGCTATCGCCGACAGCGTTCCCGTTCCCGTGATCGCCTCGGGTGGCGTCGGCAATCTCGACCATCTCGTCGACGGCATCCGCGACGGGCACGCCACGGCTGTGCTGGCCGCCTCGATCTTCCACTTCGGGGAATTCACCATTCGCGAAGCCAAGGAGCACATGGCGCGGCGTGGGCTGCCGATGCGCCTGGATGCCTGACGACTCCGGTTCATAACAATGCTACATTGGCGGACGGGAATGGCCGCCGTGGCCAAATGTATTGCCAAGCGTGTTTCCGAGTAAGTCCGATGCCGCGTTTCACGATCCATGATCTGGCCGAGACCATCGACGCCCGCGCGGCTTCCGGGGGCGAGGCCTCCTATACCCGCAAGCTCCTCGACAAGGGCGCCGAGCATTGCGCCAAGAAGTTCGGTGAGGAAGCAGTCGAAACCGTAATCGCTGCAGTCGAAAACGATCGCGCGCATCTGATCGCCGAGAGTGCCGACCTGCTCTATCATTTCCTTGTCTTGCTCAAGGCCCGCGGCGTAAAGCTGGAGGAGGTCGAAGCCGCGCTGGACAAGCGGACGAACATGTCAGGGTTGGAAGAGAAGGCGTCGCGCAAGGGCGGCTAGACAAGGGCGAATAGATCGCAACGGGAAGACGACGTCATGGATATCCGCGCACCCGAGCAGCAGTATAATCCGTACCGCGTCTATACGCGCGAGCAGTGGGCGCGCCTGCGGGACGATACGCCGATGACGCTGGAGCCGGGCGAGTTCGACCGGCTGCGCTCGCTGCACGATCGCCTCGACCTGCAGGAGGTCGAGGACATTTATCTTCCGCTGTCGCGCCTCTTGTCGATCTACGTCGATGCGACGCAGCGGCTGTATTACGCGGAGCGCCAGTTCCTCAACATCAGGGATCGCAAGGTGCCCTATATCATCGGCGTCGCCGGCTCGGTGGCGGTCGGGAAATCCACCACGGCACGCGTGCTCCAGGCGCTGCTGGCGCGCTGGTCGCCGCGGCCGAAAGTCGAGCTGATCACCACTGACGGATTTCTCTATCCCAACGCGGTGCTCGAGCGGCACGGCATGATGCAGAAGAAAGGTTTTCCGGAGAGCTACGATCTGCCGCTGCTGCTCAGCTTCCTCTCCGACATCAAGGCCGGCCGTCGCCATGTGCGCGCGCCGGTCTATTCGCATCTGACCTACGATATCGTGCCGAACCAGTGGGCCGAGATCGACCAGCCCGACATCCTGATCGTCGAGGGCGTCAACGTGCTGCAAACCGGCAAGCTGCCGCGCGACGGCAAGGCGGTGCCCGTCGTTTCCGACTTCTTCGATTTCTCGGTCTACATCGACGCCGAGGAAGCGGCGCTGCGGCAATGGTACATCAAGCGCTTCCTGGCCTTGCGCGACACCGCATTCACCGATCCAAAATCCTACTTCAACCGCTACGCGCTGCTGTCGGATGAGGAAGCCACCGCCACTGCGATTGCGATCTGGGAACGCACCAACCTCGCCAATCTCGAGGACAACATCCTGCCAACCCGCCCCCGCGCGACGCTGATCCTCAAGAAGGGCGCCGACCACACGGTGGAGAGCGTGGCGCTGCGGCGGCTGTAATCGCGCCGGTGAGCGTCGCCTTAGGCGAATTTAGAAGCTGAGGGTCTTTTGTTGCAGACCAACGAGGGGTATTGGGTCATGGCCTTCGAAAACGCGAGGGCACACCATGGTTGATCGTCTCAGAAGCGCTGCGGAGCAGCTGGAAGCACCGATCTGTCCGGACTGCCATATCGAGATGAAGTGGTTCCGCTCGGAACTGCTCGCAGACGAGCCGACCCCGATCATCGCGCATCTCTTCTTGTGCCCGCATTGCAAGCGCGCGGCTCAGGCGGACACCGTTTTCAAGAGCACCCAAGCGCCGCCGGGCAAGCGCGCGGCGCCGCGTTTTCTTGCTCGTGCCGAAGAGTGGATCGTCCCGCCAGTCGGCCCGAAGGTCCGCTCTGCCCCCGACCTGCCCCGCGCCATCGCTGGTGCGAGCCAGGGACGCGCGGCTCAAGCGCGTTCATGCGCAAATCCTCTATTGCAGATGCCCCGAGGATGGTGATGCGCAGCGCGATCGACTTCAATTGCCAATTGCCTATTGCCGGCTGAACTCAGGTTCTCGTGAGGTTAGGGACGGCCAGATGTCGGGATGCGGCCAACCCGGCCAGCGCCTCTTCCAGTTTCTCGCGGTCGAGCGGCTTGATCAGAAACCCGTTCATGCCCGCCTCGAAGCAGGCATAGCGATCTTCCACCAGCGCGTTGGCGGTGAGCGCCAGGATCGGCGTGTGGTGGCTGCCGCTGGCCGCCTCATGTGCGCGGATGCGCTTGGTCGCTTCGATGCCGTCGAGCTGCGGCATCTGGATGTCCATCAGCACGAGATCGTAGGGCGTGCCGGCGGATGAGGCAGCGAGCCAGGATTCCAGCGCGGCCTCGCCGTGGACGGCGATGACGACGCGGTGGCCGAGTTTCGTCAGCAGCGAGCGCATCAACAGCGCGTTGATCTCATTGTCTTCGGCGACGAGGATCGAGAGGCCTTTCGATGGTGCTGTGCCGGCGGATGCAGCCGGCGGCTCCGGCGCGAGATCGGGGGAAGCGACCTCCGGCGTCAGGGCGAGGCGTGCGGCGAGCGAGGCCGCGCGCAGCGGCTTCACCAGAAAGCCGGTGAAGGCCGGCGACAGCTTCTCGTGGCGCGAGCTCGACGTCAGCAGCACGAGGCGCTGCAATGCATGCGCGCGGGCTGCGTCACCGAGATGGTCGGCGACGGCGGGACCGATCGCGCGATCGATCAGCACCGCGTGCCACGAGCGTTCCGGCAGCAATGCTTCGGCGACGGCCGCGTCGGCAACCATGCAGGTCTGGCCGCCCCAGCGCTCGAGGCGCCGCGCGATCAACGAGGCTTCGATGCCGTCGGCGACGAGGAGCATCGACTTGCCGGTGAGATCGGGGCTCGGAAATTGCGTCTGTCCGGCGCCGGCTTGCGACGGCGGAAGCGGCACCGCGACCTCGAAGGTCGAGCCCTTGCCCGGCTCGCTCGTGAGCGTGATCCGGCCGTCCATGCGCTTGACGATTCGCTCGCTGATGGCAAGGCCGAGCCCGGTGCCGCCATAGGTGCGGGCGACGCGCTCGTCGGCCTGCTCGAACTCGCGGAAGATGCGCTGCTGTGCTTCGGCGGCAATGCCGATGCCGGTATCGCGGACCAGGAAGCTGATCTCGTTCGGCCAGATGCCGGGCTCGACGATCAGCGCGACGCCGCCCTTGCTTGTGAACTTGATGGCGTTGCCGGCGAGGTTCAGCAGCACCTGGCGCAGCCGTGCGGCGTCGCCGACCACCTCGAGCGGCAAGCGCTCGTCGACATAGGCGGCGATCTCGAGCGCCTTCGCCTGCGCGCGCGGCGCGAGCAGCTCGGTGATCTCCTCGACCAGGGTCGAGAGCGCGAAGGGACGCTGATCGAGATCGAGCTTGCCGGCCTCGATCTTGGAATAGTCGAGCAGCTCCTCGATCAGCGCCATCAAGGCTTCGCCCGAGGTCTTCACCGCCCTGGCATAGGTCGCCTGCTCCGGCGTCAGCGTGGTGTCGAGCAGGAGGCCGCCCATGCCGATGATGCCGTTCAGCGGCGTGCGGATCTCGTGCGAGGCCATCGCGAGGAAGCGCGATTTGGCGCGGTTGGCGGCATCGGCCTGGTCACGCGCGTCGGAGAGGGCGCGTTCGGTCTCAGTGCGATCGGTGACGTCGCGGCCCACGCTCTGCAATTCGGCGGGTTGTCCGGCGTCGACGCGGACATAGCCCTCGCGCCAGGCGATCCAGCGCGCGCCAATCGGGGTTGCAATCTTCTGGTCGTGGATGCGCGTGCCGTTGCTCTCGCGGGCGCTTTCGCCCTGCTCCAGCACGTCGAAGTCGAAGCGCGTGCCGACCAGCGCGCTGCGCGTCTGTCCTGCGAGTGCGCAATAGGCCTCGTTGGCAAAGGTGATGCGGCCGCTCGTGTCGCGCAGCACGATGAGGTCGCCCTGCTGCTCGAACAGGCTGCGGGCGCGTTCTTCCGATTCCTTCAGCTCCCAATTGCGGTCGATCAGCGCTTCGTTGTGGGCTGCGAGCGTCCGCAGCCGCTTGTTGACGAAACGCAGGCGCATGCTCAGCGTCGCAAGGCCGAGGCAGGCGAGCGCGAACAGGAAGCTCGCACCGATCGCAAAGGCGTGCGGATCGTAGCCGGAATTCTCGGCCCGGCTGCCGGTCACGAAACCATAGGCGCCGCCGAAGGTCGCCGAGAAAATCATGAAGGAGCGGATTGCGAAGGCGACCCTGGGATGCTGCCGCCTGAAGCGGCGCATGCGCACCTTGATCCGGAACGTCCGACCCATCGCCTCCGACCCTTGCCTGAAACCCCGCTGCCGCGAGCGACGATGGCCTGCCGACCTTGCGAACAGCTTGATGCTTCGGCGCTGCCTCCAAACAGGGTTGACGGGGCCTTAACGGTTCAGAGCGAGGCGGCCTGGAAATGGCGTTGGCCGCCGCGGGCGCCGACGATCAGCGCCGCCGCCTCGCGCTGCGAGAACGTCTTAGAGCGCACATAGATGCGGTAATCCGCAGGTCCTTCGCTGGAGAGATAGATCACCTGGCCGCCATCGACCGGCTGCGCGGCAATCGAGACAAGGCGCGTCGACGGATTGGCCTGGCAGGAGTCCGGCTCGTCGCCGAGGCCGTCGTCGACCACGGCGAAATCCGCAGCGCCCGCATCGTCGGTGATCTGGACCCGCACCGTGGCCCGCGCAGGATCATCGGTGAAGGCGACATGCACGCCGGCGGTCCAGAACAGGGAGGTGAGCTCGACCGATGTTTCGCCCAGCGCGATGCAGGGATGCGAAACCGATCCGATCTCGGCGCGGGCGAACACCGCAGCCGCCAATACAGGAACAACCGAGGCCAGGACCTTGAAACGCAACATGACGCTCTACTCGCCGGGCCCTGGGGAGAACTCGTTGGGCCTTATGGTTTGCAGAGCGTAAAGGAAACTCGTTACCGCCGGGTTGACGCGCGCGGCGCTTACGCGATCTGCCGCACATCCTCCGCGAGTGCGCGGTAGGAGAGCGCTTCGGCGAGGTGCAGCCGGCCGATCTTGTCGGCATGGTCGAGGTCGGCCAGCGTGCGCGCCACCCGCAGCACGCGGTGATAGCCGCGCGCCGACAGGCGCATGGTCTCGGCGGCATCCCTCAACAGCTTCTGGCCCTGCGCGTCCGGCTTCGCGATCTCCTCCAGTACCGAGGCTGGCGCCTCGGCATTGGTGCGGACATGGGGCAAGCCTGCATCCGCATAGCGCGCGAGCTGGATGTCGCGCGCCGCCGCGACGCGCGCGGCGACCTCGGCAGAGCCCTCCGCGGGCGGTGGCAGGATCAGGTCGGCGGCGGTCACCGCCGGCACCTCGATGCGGAGATCGATGCGGTCCATCAGGGGACCGGAGATGCGTGCCTGGTAATCGCCGGTGCAGCGGTCGATGCGCCCCCGCTTGCAGGCATAGCCGGGCTCGAACGCATTGCCGCAGCGGCAGGGATTCATCGCCGCGACCAGCATGAAGCGGGCAGGGTAGGTGACGCGGTGATTGGCACGCGACACCGCGACCTCGCCGTTCTCCAGCGGCTGGCGCAGTGAATCCAGCACGCGCGGATCGAACTCCGGCAGCTCGTCGAGGAACAGCACGCCCTGATGCGCCAGCGAGATCTCGCCGGGCTTGGGCAGCGCGGTGAAGGAAAGTGACTTGAGGATCGGCATATGGTTCTCCGTTGTTGGATGAAACCCGCCCGATTTTAACATCGTGCATGACACTGTACATGCTTAGCGAATCGGACAGCGCATGCGTAGCTCTTCCCGACCACCAAGAGAGAGGAAGACCGGTCATGCAACTTCGAGAGAGTTGTAGACAGAGTCCTCTATACCGGGCCTCAATGCCTTTTGAAGACTATCCGCGATCGCAAGAGCTAATTGGTGTGCAAGGAGTGGCGGAACGGCGTTACCGATCTGGCGGAAGGCAGGGTTCATAGTGCCGGCGAAGACGAAGCCGTCCGGAAATGATTGCAGCCGCGCTGCTTCTCGAACGGTGATCACCCTCGCCTGGTCGCTGTCGTAGTGGATGTGCGTATAAGTGTCCTTCCCAATATGCGCCGTAAGTGTCCGGACAGGCCCGTTCGCCTTAAGCTTCCACCAACGATTAGGAAACTTGGCCGCGTCGTACGGGGGAACCATCGAATCGTGCAGCGACTTCCATCCCGCGCTCGAAGGAGAAAGTCCGCGGCGCCGCGCGGCAGCCTGAAACAATTGCAATGCTAGAAAACGACGAGCGGGACGATTCTGGCTCCGGATGTTCTTTTGCGTCGCGCGTCGCCCCCGCGCTGATCTCAAATCCAGTACTCACGTCTGTCTTCTCCATTTGGCCAAGCCTAGATGGCTCATCGTCCTTGCGAAGTCGCAATCGTCTTGTGGTCGCGAGCAAGCCGACCCAGCAGCCCTCGACATGGCGCCCGGCCTCGCGTTCCAGCCGCCGGCTCGACTGCACTCGGTTCAGATAGCCTGAAATGTAAAGCTTAAGGAGAACCGAGGGATGGTACGATGGCCGACCGGTCGCCGCCGGCTCCGCACCGGCAAAGCCCATCTCAGCCAAACTGAGCGCATCGACAAATACGTCGATCACGCAAACTTGGTTACTCGCCAATGAAGTCATCGAGGCATTAAGGCAACAGCGTCCGCTGCCCACGATCCGCCTCTTCAACGAAGCGCCAAATCAATTCCTCCAAAAAGAAGAACAGGGAATCATAACAGCCGCTCGCCGTTTCACACAGCGAGGGTCAATTGCTGCCGTGAGTGGGGACTATTCGATCACCTCATCGGCGCGGGCAAGAAATTGTGGAGGAAACTCGATCTCGAGCGTCTTCGCGGTTTTGAGATTTAGAAGGAGCTTGAATTTTTCTGGCTGCTGGACGGGTAAGTCGCCTGGTTTGGCGCCACGCAGTATCCGGTCCACGTACTCGGCGCCGTTCCGATAGACCTCATTGAAGTCGGGCCCATAGGACATGAGGCCGCCGCTATTTGCGTACCCGGCCGATTGAGAAACCAACGGCAGCTTCAAGCCCAACGCAATCTGGACCACCGCTTCTACGCGGCTCTGCATTACCGGATCATCAATAACTACGACGGCGGCCGCGTGCGTGCTGACCGCTTTGCGTAGAGCACCGTCAATTTCCGAAGCGCTATCAATACCGATGTCCTGAATTTCGATGCCCAACTGAACGCCTGCTGTGAAAATCTCGTCACGGACCAATACAGCACCCTTGCTCGGCTTGTTCCAAAGGACCGACAAAAGCTTGGTGCTGGGGAGTGCCTCCTTGATCAACGCCAGCCGCTTGCCGGCGATGTCAGGAGCGAAAACGCTCATTCCGGTTACGTTGGCATCGGGACGCGCCAAATTGGTGACAATGCGAGATTGCACCGGATCCGCTACCTGCAAAAACACGATAGGGATATTTGAAGTCGCTTGCTTGGCCGCAAGCGTGGGTTCGGTCGGCGCTGTCACGATCAATTCGACAGGAGTTTCCACAAGTTCACGAGCAAGGCGCGGCAAGGGCTCAGTACTTCCTTCGGAGAATCGCCACTCGATGCTCAGATTGCGACCCACTTCCCAGCCTTTTTGCTGCAGTCTCTCGAGAAACGCTCGAAACGGCGGAGTTGGATGGGTATGGGCTGATCCTTGTGAGAGCACACCAATCAGGCGCTGTTGCGCGCTCTGCTGCGCACGCGTCGTGATCGGCCAAATGGCCGCACCGCCCAAAATCCCCAGCAGATGGCGTCGTCTCATGTCCTTCATCCTAAGGCCTCATCGTACTGGAGAAGCCCTACTAAACGGTAGGGGCCTCGAAGGCGCTGGATATCCGCCTCCCGCGTGGCGTTCCTCGGATAAACGACCGTCCTGCCCCAAATGGCATCTTCTGTGTCTTGCGCTTCGTGCTTTGACGACATTACTCGAACACTTCGTTGGCCAGCGCCAGCACGCTTGGTGGAATGGTGAGATTCAAGACCTTGGCTGTCGCTAAATTCAAAACCAGCTCAATTTTGGTCGGCTGCTCGACTGGAATATCTGCCGGCTTGGTGCCCTTGAGTATCTTGTCGACATAGTCGCCAGCCCGGCGGAACAAGTCGGCCTCGTCTGCGCCGTAGGAAATGAACCCGTCTGCCTTGCAGAATGCCCTCGCACCCCACATCGTAGCTATTCCAGACTCCCGCGCCAGGCCGTTGATGCGGACCAGATTGGCAACGACGAAAGAGTCCTGGCAAACGTAGAGCGCCTTGGTCTTGTCCCTCATCGCTTCAATCGCTGGAGCAAGATCACCTGCGGATCTGATATCTAGGATATCAACTTCGAGTCCAAGCTGGCGCGCAGCCGCTTCAGCCGTAGCAGTCTCATGCGCTGCACTGAGGTATCCCCCATTTGCCAGCACTGCCAGCCGCGCAAGAGAAGGGATGATCTCACGAAGGAGCCCAACACGCTTGGAAACCATCTCATTTGACTGTAGCGACAATCCCGTAACATTTCCTCCAGGTCGTGACAGACTCGCAACAAAGCCGCTTGCCAAGGGATCCACGGCAACTGCAAATACGATCGGGATCTTCGAGGTCGTCTGCTTGAGCGCCGGAATAGCGCTTCCCGCGGTCAAGATAACGTCAACATTTGCCTGGGCGAACTCGGCCGCGATCTCCGCGTACCGATCACTTCTTCCCTCGGCCCACCTTATGACGATGGTCACCGTGCGGCCGTCGATCCAGCCCAACTCGCCGAGGCGCTGACGGAACGCGGACATCGAAGCCGCCCAGGATTTCTCGGCGCCAGCGCCCAAAACCCCAATGACGGGCAACTTGGCCTGCTCTGCATGCGCATCGAGGGCACGCGACAGTGCCGCGCCGACAAAGGCGATGAAATCGCGTCGCTTCATGGCAAGCCTCATTCCACTAACTCGTCTGCGGTCGCGAGCAACGTCGGCGGCACTTCCAGGCCGATTGTCTTGGCGGTCCTGAGGTTGATGACCAGTTCGAACTTGACCGGCTGCACGACCGGAAGCTCGGCGGGCTTGGCTCCTTTGAGGATCTTGCCGACATACAGGCCACCATTGCGATAGCCATCGGCAAAATCAGGACCATAGCTGATCAGGCCACCGCCGAGAATATATTCACGCTGCGGATAGATCGTGGGAATTGAATGTTGTGCAGCGAGCGCAACTAGCCGTCCGCTATGACTGTTGAAGAAGGGATCTGATGCGACCAGAATCGCGCCCGCGCCTTGCTGTTTGGCGCTGGCAAACGCGGCGGCAAGTTCATCTTCGTCGCTTGCGGAAAGCAGAATGGCTTTCAGTCCGAGACTGCTGCCAGTCTCCTGGATTTCTTCAATCTGGCCTTTAACGCCGGGATATTTCGGGTTGGTCAGTCCGGCAATCACCGACGCCTTGGGCACCAGTTCGTGCAGAAGCCCGAGCTTCTTCGCGTCGAGCGCTGAGGCGATCAGGCTAACGCCGGTCACGTTGGCGCCCGGACGGTTGAGGCTGGCAACGAGACCGGTCTGCACCGGATCAGCCGCACTAACAAAGACAATTGGAATCGTCGATGTGGCCGCCCTAGCCGCACGCGCCGGATCGGTTCCCCCCATCGCCATGATCACCGCCACCTGACGGTTGACCAGATCCGCCGCCAACGCCGATAATCGATCATAATGCCCTTCCGCCCAGCGATATTCGATCGCCACGTTCTGTCCCTCGACAAATCCTGCTTCGCCTAAGCCTGCGCGAAGCGCATCGAGAAATTGTTCGAGGTAGCTGCGCGACGCTCCGTGGAGAAACCCGACCACCGGCATTGCTGGCTGCTGCGCGCCGGTTGCAGACGACCATGCCAACATCCCACCACTGACAACACCGACGAAGTCGCGTCGCCTCATTTCGTTCCCCTATGCCTATCTTCTGATAGACTAACATCCCGCCGCATCATTCGATCACCTCGTCGGCACGAGCGAGAAGCGTCGGTAGCAGCGTAACGCCGAGTGCCCTGGCGGTCTTTATGTTGACGACGAGTTGGAACTTGGTTGGAAATTCAACCGGCAGGTCGGAGGGCTTGCCGCCCTTTACGATTTTGTGGACGAAGATCGCGGCCTTGCGATAGACCGACATGATATCGGCCGAATAGGACAAGAGGCCGCCGGCGCGCGTAAATTCATCGCTCGGTGCGAACAGCGGCAGGTGGCTCTTGAGCGCCGCCTCGGCGGCCGGCTGGCGCGGCAAGCTTGGCTGAACGATCAACGCTCCAGCGCCGCTCGTCACCATTTGTCCAAAAGCTGTTGCGAATTCGTCGCTGCCTCGCACCAGAACAGGCTTGATCTCGAACTGAAGTGCCCGCGCGGCCAACGCGATGCTTTCCAGGAATGGCTGGTGAAATGGATCGATGGCATTGCCGAGCACGGCAACCTTGCGCACCGTCGGCAATATCTCGCGGATAAAATTCAGATTCTTGCCGGCTACCTCGCCTGTCGCGGATGCCACGCCGGTGATGTTGCCGCCCGGGCGCGAAAAACTGGCGACAAAACCGGTCGCGATCGGATCGGCCGCGGGGCTCATGACGATCGGGATTTTGGTAGTGGCCTGCTTTGCTGCCGCAACGGATGGGGTTTGATAGCCAACAATCACATCCACGTTCAGGTCCACCAATTCGCGGGCAAGCGAAGGGAGACGCTCGGGGAAGCCACCCGCAGATCGAGACTCCAACGTCAGGTTCTGGCCTTCGAGATAGCCCAGCTTCTGCAGCTCTTCACGGAATGTACCCAGAAAGAATGCTGGATCGGGATTACCGAGCATCAGCACGCCGACGCGCGGTGACTTCGCTTGTTGCGCTCGTGCTGTCGGAGGCCAAGCAGCCGTAGCGCCCAAAAGCGCGATGAATTTCCGCCGCTTCATTCGATCACCTCGTCGGCGCGCGCGAGGAGCGTCGGCGGCAGTTCAATACCAAGCGCCTTGGCGGTCTTGAGATTGACGACCAAATCGAACTTTGTCGGCTGTTCGACCGGCAGGTCGCCGGGCTTCGCCCCCCGCAAGATCTTATTGACATAATCGGCCGCACGCCGCCACAGATCCGAGAAGCGCGGCGCATACGACATGAGGCCGCCAACCCGAATGTTCGCCTCATTGCCGAACATCGTCGGCAGTCGGGCGGCACGCGACAACGCCGCGATCTGGCTGCCGTTGCTGGTCGTCAATGGCTCCGCCAAGACATACAGCGCGCCAACATCGTCCTTGAGCGACGCAAATGCCAGGGCAATATCCTCAGGGCGCCGAATCTCCAACCTGTCAACTTCAAGACCAAGCGCGCTGGCCGCAGCTTTGACTCCGCCATCCTCCGGCAATGCGACGGGACTATCGACATTGATCATGAACGCCAACCTGCGGAGACCAGGGATAACCTCCCGCAACAGTTCGAGCCGCTTGCCAGCGAGTTCCGGCGACTGAATCGAAAGGCCCGTGGCGTTGCCGCCGGGCCGCGCCAGGCTCGCGACGAGACCGTTGACGACCGGATCTCCCGCCGTGGCAAAGACGATCGGTATATCCGTGGTCGACCGCTTGGCCGCCATCACCGCCGAGCCTCCCGACGTCACGATGATACTGACCTTCATTCGGACGAACTCTGCGGCAATCTCGGCATAGCGCTCGCTTTGGCCTTCCGCCCAACGCGCATGGATTGCGACGGTGCTTCCCTCAATCCATCCTACTTCGCGCAGCCGCTGCACGAACGCTTCGGTCCATTTGCCCTGCGACGATGAACTGTTGGCGCCGAGCAGGCCGATGATCGGCACCTGCTGCGCATGCGCGGCCAGAGGCCGGACAAGAGGCCAAGTGACCGACGCACCGCCAATCAAACCAATGAACTCGCGCCTCTTCATTCGATCACCTGGTCAGCACGGGCGAGCAGCGAGATCGGAACGTCGATACCCAGCGCTTTGGCGGTTCTGAGGTTCACGATCAACTCGACTTTGGTGCCCTGAATCACCGGCAGCTCGCCGGGCTTCTCGCCTTTCAATATCCGTCCCACATAACCGCCTGCGAGATAGTGTGTTTCGATGATGGTCCCGCTATAGCTCATTAACCCGCCGAGTGCGGTAAATTGCGGGTTCACGAAGATCGACGGCAGGGCGGCTTTCAGCGCCTGGTCCGCGATATCCTTGATACGGCTGTTGGCAAAAGGATCGGCCGCAATGACCAAGGCGCTAACGCGCATCTCCTTTGCTTTCACGAATGCCGCTTCGAGTTCGCGATCATTACTCGCCCGCAGAATGACAAGTTGAAGTCCGAGTTGAAGAGCGGTTGCCTGCAAGTCCTTAACCTGCCTTCCAACCACCTCGCCCGCAGCCGGATTCACCAGCACGGCAATCAGTTCGGCCGACGGCAGCAACTCATGAAGGATCGCGAGCCGCTTGGGACCGGTCTCAAACGTCAGGGCCGCAACGCCGGTAATATTGCCGCCGGGGTGCCTCAGGTTTGTCACGATACCGGCTTCGACCGGATCAGCACCTGTCTCAAAGACGATGGGGATCGTTGTGGTCGCCGCCTTGGCGGCAAGTGCGGCTGGCGCACTGCCCGGCGTGACAAGTACCGCGACGTTGCGCCCAACGAGTTCGTTCGCAAGTTGCGGCAATCGATCGATATTGCCCTCTGCCCACCGATATTCGACTGCAATATTGCGTCCGTCGTCGAAGCCGGCTTCGCTCAGTCCTTGATTGAAGGCCTTCAGCCGTGCCGCCCAAGCCATTGGTGATGCGCTGCCGAGATAGCCCACCACCAGCACCGGCTGTTGCGCCCGCGCCTTCGGCGGCCATGCAGCCGCCGTCGCCCCAAAAAGCGCGATGAACGCCCGCCGCCTCATTCGATCACCTCGTCGGCGCGCAGCAACACCGCCGGCGGGATCTCGAAGCCGAGCGACTTCGCGGTCTTCAGGTTGATGACGGTCTTGAGCGCCGTCGGTTGCTCGATCGGGATGTCGGCCGGATTTTCGCCCTTCAATATCTTGTTGACGAAAACAGCGCTGCGGCGAAACATGGCGGTGAAGTCCACACCGTAGCCCACCGGCACGGCGCCGCGGGTGGCTAGAACGGGTGCGCCAATCGACGGCACGCGGCATTTGTCGACAATCGCAGCAATCAGGGAAGCGTTGGTGACAAACGCATTGGCCTCCGTGATCGCGAGGCCGTCTATAGGAGTGGAGCTCACGGCTGACAACGCGCTTTCGATGTCGCCGGGGATGGCAACCTCGATCGGTCGCAGCTCTATCTTCATCGCCTGCGCTGCGGTTGTCATCGCGCTCATTGTACTTTCGTTCAGGGGGTTCCCTCGTTGCAAAAGCACCCCTGCGCGGGTCATCGAGGGCGCAAGGCTCGCAAGAATCTCCAAACGCTTGGCAGCCAGTTCTGTCACGAAGAAGGTTTGTCCCGTTATGTTGCCCCCGGGATGAGCCATGCTAGCTGCAAGGCCCAAGGTCACCAGATCGGGGCCCGTGATCATCACAGTGGGAATCTTTGCCGTCGCACGGTGAGCGGCAAGAATCCCCTGAAAGGTAGCTGTCACGAGAACGTCGACATCGAGGGCGACCAGTTCAGCCGCCAGCGCCGGCAGACGGTCGTTATCACCGCCGGCATCTCGATATTCGACATGAATGTTATCGCCCTCAACCCAACCGAGATCACGAAGTCCGGCGAGAAAGGCTTCTACCTCCAAATTTCGCGGCGGGACGAGGAAAAGGCCGATGCGGGCGATTCGCTTCGCTGGCTGCGCGCGTGCCGCCAAAGGCCACGCCAATGCCCCACCGGCCAGAGAAAGGAATTCGCGTCGCTTCATTGCCACTCTCCATTTCCGTCTTGCATCCACGTCAGCTTCGATTGTCGTGTCGGCCGCTAGTTTTTTCGGGCGCTTGTAAGGTTGCCCGCCCGCGGCAGCACAATCGTGAACTCGGTGAATTGTCCAGGCTGCGTATCCACCTCGATCCGTCCGCCGTGTTGTTTCACGATGATGTCGTGGCTCATCGATAGACCAAGTCCGGTGCCCTCCCCAGCCGGCTTGGTCGTGAAGAACGGATTGAACATTTTTTCCTTCACCTCCGGCGGAATGCCGGTGCCATTGTCGCGGATGCGTATCTCGATGTGGTTGCCTAGATTTCTGGTGCCAGCACTGAGCACAGGCTCGAAATTCGCATCGCCAATATCGGCCCGACGCTTGCTCGCGGCATAAAACCCGTTCGAGATCAGGTTGAGTAAAGCGCGGGTGATTTCCTGCGGGAACAGCTCGATCACGCCGGCGTCCGGATCGAGGTCGCGCTGCAACGTGATATTGAAATCCGGTTTCTCGGCGCGTGCGCCGTGATAGGCGAGATTGAGGCTCTCGTCCAACAGCGCGTTTATATCCACCATCCGCTGCTCGCCCGAACCTTCCCGGGAATGCTGCAGCATGTTCTTGAGGATTGAATCGGCGCGCTTGCCGTGCTGAACGACCTTTTCCAGGTTGCTCTTCAGCAGTTCGCGGATCTCATCCAGCTCCTTCCACCTGCCGGCCTCGTCGAGCGTCGGGTTCTCGAACACGTCGTTCATCTCTTCGATGAGCTCGGCCGACAACGCCGAGAAGTTATTGACGAAATTGAGCGGATTCTTGATCTCGTGCGCGATACCGGCGGTGAGCTGACCGAGCGAGGCCAGCTTCTCGGTCTGCACCAGGCGGTCCTGCGCGGTGCGAAGCTCGTCGAGCGAAGCGGCGAGCTCCTTAGTGCGCTGCTGCACCTCGTCGAACAGGCGGGCATTCTCGATCGCGATCACAGCCTGGTCGGCAAACGTTTCGATCAGTTTGATCTGTCGTGGCGTGAACGGTCCGGCGACAGGGCGGGCGAGATCGAGAACGCCGAGCACTTCGCCATCGCGAAGCAGCGGGACGCCGATGATCGACCGCCAGCCGCCAAGCTTGATCGACTGGGGAAGCCCGTATTCGGTATCCGCGCCGATGTCGGGGATGTGGACCGTACGGCGCTCGACCGCGGTACGTCCGGCGACCGTTGTGCGATCGAGACGATGCGGATGGGTCGACAGGTATTCGACAAATTCCGGCGTGCCGCCGTAACTCGCGCCGACATGGAGGAGATCCCCCTGCGACTGGAACAGAATGCAGATCGAGGCATCGCAGAGACCGGCGGCGGATTCGAGCAACGTCCGCAGCACTGTCTTCAGATCGAAGACCGACCGGCTAATCACCTGCAGAACCTCCGACGTCGCGGTCTGCTGTTGCAGCGACTCTTCGAGGTCGCGGGTCCGCTCCTGCACCTGTTTGAACAAGTTCACATTGGAAATGGCAATCACCGCTTGGTCGGCGAAGGTTTGCAGCAAGGTGACCTGCTTGTCGCTGAACGGATTCACTTCTGTACGGCGCAACAGGATTGTTCCGATGCTCTCGCCCTCGCGCAACAACGGCACACCCAACATGGTTCGAACGCCGATACGGCGAGCCGCCCGTTGTCCTTCCGGAAACTGGTTACCCTCCTCAGAAAGCATATCGTGGATATGCACTGGCGCCCGGTCTAGGAAGGTCCGCCCGGCGACGGTCGCACGATCGATCGGCCACTTCTCGACCGTGAACTCGAGCGGACCGTGCTGGGCGTTGAAGCGAAGATCGTTGCCGTCCCGCAAATAGACAATTGCATCCTTGGCTTCGCAAAGCTCGCAGGCGCTCTCGACAATGGCTTGGAGAACGGGCGCCACATCGGTCGGCGACGATGCGATGACCCTCAGGATGTTGCTGCTGCCGGTCTGATAGGTCAGCGCTTCCGTCAACTCGCGCGTTCGCGCCTGCACCTCGTCGAACAGGCGGACATTTTCGATCGCGATCAGGGCCTGATCGCAAAAGGACTCGGCCAGAGCGACCTCACGTTCGCCGAGGAAATTGCTGCGCTTGCCCGCCAGCACTAGCAGGCCGATGCACTCGCCCGCCCGCAATAGCGGCACGTAGAGCGACGATACGATACCGAAGGTCTCGTGGATCCAAAGCTCGAACTTGGGCAGGTCGATCAACGACCAGTCCGGCAGGTGCAGCGTTTTCTTGCCGATGATGGCGCGTGACGGGAAATTGCCATCGGGATCGATTTGCTCGGGAGGCCTGGTGACGGTAGTCAGTCCTTCCGGCGTGGCCCTCGCCACCTGCACGTAGCTGGCGCCGTCGCAGCGCAGGAAGAACCCGAGGTCACATCGCGTCAGCCGTACCGCGGTCTGGACGATGCTGTCGAACACCGGCTGGGCGTCGGTCGGCGATTGACTGATAACGCGCAGGATTTCCGACGTCGCGGTCTGGCGTTCCAGCGCCTGTTGGGTGTCGTTGAACAGTTGTGCATTCTGGATCGCGATCATTGCCTGGTCGGCGAAGCTTTGCAGCAGCGCCAGTTCATCAACGGTGAACGGCAGGAGCCTGTCACGGAAAACGATCAGGGCGCCGACGGCCTTGTCGTTGCGTCGCAATGGCGTGCCGCAAACGGTACGCGCGCCACCGGCCCGCGCATGGGGCAGACCGGGAAAGTCGGACATCGAGGGATCCAGGTGGTCGAGGTCCGGAATGTGGATCTGCCTGGACTCGGCCACCACCGTGCCGGGCAGGTTTCGGCCGCCGACCTTGATATTGGACCGCGGATAGGCCGAGCCGACGCGCTTGGCGATGGTTCCAACGCGGTACTCTTGCGTGAACTCGCGCCCTTCGGCGAGTTGAAGCGAGACGCTGGATGCCTTGAACAGACGCGCGGTCGTCTCGGTGATCAACTGCAACGGGCCCGCCGCATCCCCCGATGCGTTGGCGATCGCGCGCAGGATTTCGGCGCCGGCCTCCTCTCGCATTCGCGCAGCTTTCAACTGGCGTTTCAGCAGTGCGGTCTCGGGATGGAGGGATGGCTTGGCCTTGCGGGCATCGGTCTTGGTGAGAGGCTTTCCAGCCTTCTTCCGTGTCCCGGCATCGCTGGTCTGTTTCTTGCCGGACTTGGCACGAGCAGACTTGGCACCGGACTTTGCTCGAGACCTGGCATCGCTCGCCCTCATTCGATCACCTCGTCGGCCACCGTCAGCAGGCGGTCGGCCGCCGCTAAGCCGAGCGATTTCGCTGTCTTGAGGTTGAGCACAAGCACGAACTTGCTGGCTTGTTCAATGGGCAGGTCCGCCGGTTTTTCGCCACCGAGAATCTTGGCGGCGTAGATGCCGGCGCGGCGGAAGTCGTCGATCAGATCGGCCGAATAGGACATCAGAAGGCCCGCCCGGCCCCAGTCCGGATAGGTGCCAACCGTCGGCTTTCCCGGCGCCATGACCAAGGGCAAGACCCGGGGCATGTTGTTGTAGAGAAGCGGCTCGCCGGAGACGTAAAGAGCGCCAACGCCATCGCGGATGCTCGCCGAAACCGCGCCCTCTATCTCGTCGAGCCGCCCAAGCGGATGACGCACGACAACAAAGCCGAACTGACCGGCGACGCTTTGCAATGCGTTGAGCTCGGCTGTGGCAAGCAGTGAGGATGTACCGATGAAGCCGATCGCCTTCAGGTCAGGCACCAGCTCCTTGAACAAGTTCATGCGCTTTTGGGTCAGCGCCTCCTCGCCCCCAACCGCATTCATCACGTTGCCGGTCGCATGGCCGCCCGGATGGATATAGCTTTCCGCAAACCCTGCCTTGATGGGATCGGCGGCATAGGACGTGAAGACCAACGGCAACTCGGGCAGGACTTTGTGCGCGACCGGTGCCGCCGCGGCCGAAGCAATGATGACGCGGGGCTTGAGAGCAGCGAGTTCAAGGGCCAGCGCGGGCAATCGATCGAAAAAACCGTCGGCATAACGCAAAGCGAACGTAAAGTTCACGCCCTCGGTAAGGCCCGCCTCCCGCATGCCTTGGCGAATCGCCGCCAGTCGATTCTCGGCATTTTTTGCCGGCCCCGGCACCAGCACGGCAACAACGGGCAGATCTTTCTCGGCGCGCGCAGCAACAGGTACAGCTGCCGCGCCAGCTAAAATACCGAGAAGTTCGCGCCGCCGCAGGTCCCGGAGCTTCATTCGATCACCTGATCGGTCTGCACCAGGACGGTCGGAGGGATCGTCAACCCGAGCGCCCGCGCGGTCTTGAGATTGACGACCATTTCGAACTTGGTCGGCAACTGGATCGGCATCTCCGACGGCTTTTGACCCTTGATGATCTGGTCGGCATAGCCTGCGGCACGGCGCGAGAGGTCGACGATGTCGGCGCCATAACTAAATAAAGCGCCGGCTTGCGCAAACTCAGCCTGCTCGCCGACCACGGCTACCTGCATTTCAACTCCAATGCGGCAGATGTCCTTGATCGCCGCGGCGGTCATGTAGTCGCGAATAACGATCATGGCCGTACCACCGGCCTCGGCAAGCTTCCCGATCTGCTCCGTCACCTGCGATGGCGTCGGCGCCGTGAGGCCGGCACGAATCGGCTCGATGCCGAGCTTGCCGGTATCCGCCATGGTCTGCGCGCCCCACGCGCTGAAGGTCGGGTCGGTTGCGTTGTGCATCACGCCGAGCTTAATCAGGCCCGGCAAAATTTCCTTCAGCACCGCGATACGCTTGGCCGACATCTCCTCGCCGAACGCCGAGAAGCCGGTCACGGTGCCACCGGGCCGGGCGAGGCTCTGGAACAGTTCGGGGTCGCTCTGCACGGCCGGCAGCGCGATCGCGACGACCGGGAGTTTCGTCTTGCGCGCCGCGGCCCGCGCGGCGGCGGGGCCAGGTGCGAACAGCACGTCCACTTGCATCGCGACAAACTCGTCGATGATCGCGTGCCCGCGTTCGACATCTCCGTCGGCGTTGCGGATTTCGACGGTGATATTGCGCCCTTCGACATATCCGATTTCGGCCAGAGTCTTGCGGAACGGCTGCACAATCGTGACGTCGGCGGCGGCGCTGGCAAATCCGATAAAGCCGATGGTCGGCATGCGATGAGACCCATCCTGCTGCGCCAGTGCTGCAAGCGGCCAGCTCGCCGCGCCTCCCACCGCCAAACCAATAAACTCACGCCTTCGCACGGTCGCCCCCAAGGCTGGAATGTGGCAGTGTAACTGTTCAAACCCAACATCTGAAAGGTGCCCTTGACCGATCCGACAAAATCTTCTTGGGGTTGTGCTCCCCCTCCAAGAACCTCCGGGCCCGCAGCAATCTGCGCAAAGTTTTCCGTAAATCACCCCGCTGTCGCAGCCCGCTGGGTGATAACTTGACGCATTCAATCTCGCGAATTTACGCAGGCTTGGAGCTTCGCTTGCTCTTACTGGTTGCACCGCACCACGGCATCCCGGCGGCTAAGATCGGCGCCGGAAGGGGCAGAAACTGATATCGAGAGCACCGCAGTCGGCAACGCCCATGTCTCAGTTGGTCATCCACAGGGAGACAGCGCCAAGTCTTCTTGATAACTTGGCCGGGATGAGCATTTCCCTGCATTCGGACACGTCCCAAGGACGACCGCTGGCGGCGTCGTCTGCGGCGGATGCACCGGCCGTGCAGGCCGCCCCGGCGCCGAAGGTCCGGGCCCGTTTGTTTGCCAAATATGTCGCGCTGTTCGTGGCCGTGGTGAGCGTGGCGCTGCTTTCCAACGGGATTTTCGAGGTTTTCTTCTATTATCGCGAGCATAAGGCGTCCCTGATCCGGATTCAGCGCGAACAGGCCGAAGCCGCCGCCGCCAAGATCAGCCAGTTCATCAAAGAAATCGAGAGCCAGCTCGGCTGGACCACCCAATTGCCGTGGTCGGCCGGCTCGTTGCAGGACCGCCGTTTCGATGCGCTCCGGCTGCTGCGGCAGGTGCCGGCCATCACCGAGCTGTCCCAGATCGATTCGACCGGCAAGGAGCGGCTGCGGGTATCGCGGCTGGCTATGGACGTGGTCGATTCGGGTCTCGACCTTTCCAAGGACTCGAAATTCAGCGAGGCGGTCGCCAACAAGGTCTATTACGGTCCGGTCTATTTCCGCCGCGAGTCCGAGCCCTACATGACGCTGTCGCTAGCCGGGACCCGCAAGGACGCCGGCGTCAGCATCGCCGAGGTCAATCTGAAGCTGATCTGGGACGTGGTCTCGCAGATCAAGGTCGGCGAGCGTGGCCATGCCTATGTGGTCGGTTCGGGCGGCCGGCTGATCGCTCATCCCGACATCAGCCTCGTGCTGCGCAACACCGACATGTCCAAGCTAGTGCAGGTGCAGGCCGCGCGCGCCGGCAACGCCAACGACGCCAACGCGCTGCAAGGCTCTCTCAACATTCAGGGCCAGAAAGTGCTGACGGCTTCCGCACCGATCTCCCCGCTCGGCTGGACCATGTTCGTCGAACTGCCGGAAACGGAGGCTTATGCGTCGCTGTATCAGGCGTTGCAGCGCCTTTCGATCGTGCTGCTGGCGGCCTCGATCTTCGCCGTCCTCGCGGGAATCTTCCTCGCCCGGCGCATGGTCGGCCCGATCCGGGCGCTGAGCGCCGGCGCCGCGCGGCTCGGCGGCGGCGATTTCACCCAGCGCATCTCGATCAAGACGGGCGACGAGCTCGAAGGGCTTGCCAACCAGTTCAACGACATGGGTGCACGGCTGCAGGAGTCATATGCCGACCTCGAGAACAAGGTCGAGCAGCGTACAGCCGAACTGAGTGAATCGCTACAGCAGCAGACGGCGACCGCGGACGTACTCAAGGTGATCAGCCGCTCGACATTCGACTTGCAGACCGTGCTGGACACGCTCGTGGAGTCGGCGGGTCGTCTGTGCGAAGCGGACGAGGGGATCATTCTCCAGCCCAGGGATGGCGCCTATCGGCTGGCCGCCAGTTTCGGGCTCTCTCCCAAAAAACAGCAATTTCTCAGGGATTTTATCTTCAAGCCGGGAGGGACGACAGCGGTTGGACGCGCCTTGTCCGAAGGCAGGTCGATCATCCTCGTCGATGGTCAGTCGCCTCTGCCGGGAGATCCGAATCCGGCGCAGAGCAGGATCGCAATTCCCTTGTTGCGCGAGGGTGTGCCGATGGGCGTATTCGTGTTGACTCGCAGGGAAAGGCGAGCTTTTAGCGACAAGCAGATTGAGCTGGTCACCACCTTCGCCGACCAAGCAGTCATCGCCATCGAGAACCTCCGCCTCTTTGATGAAGTTCAGGCACGGACCAAGGAACTTGCGACTTCATTGGAAGAGCTGCGCACCGCACAGGATCGCCTAGTACAGACCGAAAAACTGGCCTCGCTCGGCCAGCTCACTGCCGGCATCGCCCACGAAATCAAGAACCCGCTCAACTTCGTCAACAATTTCTCGTCGTTGTCGGCCGAATTGATCGACGAACTCAACGACGTGCTGAGACCGGCGGCGCTGGACGCCAAGACCCGCGAAGAGATAGACGAGCTCACCCACATGCTGAAGGGCAACCTCGAAAAGGTCGTACAGCACGGCAAGCGGGCGGATTCGATCGTCAAGAACATGCTGCTGCATTCGCGCGAGGGCGCGGGCGAGCACCGGCCAGCCGACATCAACGCCATCGTCGAGGAAAGCCTCAACCTCGCCTATCACGGCGCGCGGGCTGAAAAGCCCGGCTTCAACATCACTCTGAAGCGCGACTTCGATCCGGCCGCGGGACAGGTCAGCTTGTATCCGCAAGAGATCACCCGCGTCTTCCTCAACCTGATCTCGAACGGGTTCTATGCCGCGGCCAAGCGCAAGGAGGCCGGCGACGAGGACTTTGAACCGATCCTGAGCGCGGCCACCAGGAGCCTGGGCAACAAGGTGGAAATCCGGATCCGCGATAACGGCACCGGGATTCCGCCCGAGGTGAAGGAGAAGATGTTCAATCCCTTCTTCACTACCAAGCCGGCGGGCGAAGGGACGGGTCTTGGATTGTCGATGAGCCACGACATCATCGTGAAGCAACACGCCGGTACGATTGACGTCGTGACCGAGCCCGGCGCTTTTACCGAATTCATCATTACGCTGCCCAGAACCGGGGCGGCACAGTCGATTACCGGAGGCAGGAATTGAGCGTTTACATACTCGTGGTGGATGACGAGCCCGATGTCGAAGCCTTGTTTCGTCAGCAGTTTCGCCGCGACCTGAAATCAGGCCGCTTCATGATGGAATTCGCCCCATCGGCGCCGGCGGCGCTTCAGCGTGCGGCGGATATCAAGGATCCTTCGCTGATCCTGATCCTCTCCGACATCAACATGCCAGGGATGACCGGGCTCGAAATGCTGCCGAAGGTGCGCGCCGAGCGCCCCGACGTTCCCGTGATCATGATTACGGCCTATGGCGATGCCGAAACGCGTCGTAAGGCGATCGAGAACGGGGCCGTCGGCCTTTTGACCAAACCGATCGATTTCGCGCTGCTACGTCTCGAGATCGATAACCGCCTCGGTCAGGCCGCATGACCGCGACCATCCTTGTCGTCGATGATGAGCCCGATCTCGAGGCGCTCGTGCTGCAGAAATTCCGGCGGAAAATCCGCGACGGCACGGTAGCGTTCGTATTCGCCCATGACGGTATCGAGGCGCTCGCTTCGATCGAGCAGCACCCCCATGTCGACATGGTCGTATCAGACATCAACATGCCCCGGATGGACGGGCTGTCGCTGCTCGCCAAGCTGCAGGAAGCCGAGGACAAGAAGTCGACCGTCATCGTCTCGGCCTATGGCGACATGAGCAACATCCGCACCGCCATGAACCGTGGCGCGTTCGATTTCCTGACCAAGCCGATCGATTTCGGCGATCTCGAAATGACGATCGACAAGACCATCCGCCACGTCGAGGCAATGCGGGAGGCCCGACGCCGCCAGCTTGAGGCCGAGCGCGCGCACGCCTCGCTGTCGCGGTATTTTTCGCCGCAGATTGCCAGCCGCCTCGCCGCGGTCGGCGACAGCGACGGCATGCAGGTACATTGGCGCGAGATCGCGACGATCTTCACCGACATCAGTAGCTTTACGTCCCTGGTGGAAACGGTAGCGCCCGATGTGCTCGGCGCACTGCTCAACGAATACGTGGGCGGCATGACCGACGTCGTATTTGCCCATGAGGGTACGGTCGCCAAGATCATCGGCGATGCGATTCAGGTGCTGTTCAACGCGCCTGGCGACCAGCCGGACTATGCCAGACGCGCCATTGCCTGCTCCCATGACCTCGACATCTGGGCCCAGGCGTTCCGCGACCGGTGGAAGGACAAAGGCGTCAGTTTCGGTGCGACGCGGATCGGCGTTCATGCCGGGCCGGCGCTGGTCGGCAATTTCGGCGGCAGCCGTTTCTTCGACTACACCGCATACGGCGACACCATCAACACGGCTGCGCGGCTCGAGGCCGCCAACAAGCATCTCGGCACCCGCATCTGCGTCAGCGCCGCGGCAGCCGACCGCGCCGGCAATTTTCAGGGGCGACCCGTCGGCGATATCCTGCTTCGCGGCCGCAGCGAACCGCTTCGCGCGTTCGAACCACTGCAAGACGTTCCGTTCAAGGCGACGGCCAACGCGCAATATGGGGAAGCGTTCGCCAAGCTCGAGGCTGGCGACGTCGGAGCAATGCCAGCTTTCGCGGCGCTGGTCGGCGCCCACGCCGACGACGCGCTGGCTGGATTTCACCTGAAGCGGTTGCTCAATGGTGCCAAAGGCGCCCGAATTCAATTAGACTAGGCCGCCGGCAGTCTAGCCACATGCCTGATTAGTTTTCATCCTCTGAAATCTCTTAGGAATGTTGGCCAAGTTGCCGGTTTGCGCCTCGGAGACTTTCTGGCCTTTTCGTAATCCAAATCCAGCGCCGGGAGACGCGTATTTTCCACAGAGACGGTCGTAGCACGCGATAGAAGGCACAGGCGTCAGTCTGCTTCCGCATCAAAGCTGCCATGCTCGCTATTCAAAACTTGATCACGCGCGCAAGAAACGCGGCTTGCACTTGCAAGCCCGCGCAGTTTTCATCGTCACATCGGCGGACTGAAGCGACTGAATTAATAAGGTCGTATGGCTACCGTTGAGAGCGTCCCCGATATCCGTTGCGGGTCAAAAACGTTCCTCGCGGCGCCGGCGCGCGACTTCCGGTCTGCCCCGAATATCGTTATCAACGAACCAGCCCGATTGGTCCGTTTAGGGCCAATGTCTGTGGTGAGCAGCTGCAACAAGCTGATAACTATTCGATCACCTCGTCCGCAAGCGCAAGCAAAGTTGGGGCTATGGCGAGCCCTAATGCTTTGGCGGCTTTAAGATTGACGATCAGATTGAATCGTGTCGGTTGCTCGACAGGAATTTCCGCTGGTTTCTCACCCTTCAAAATCTTGTCGGCAAGCTCCGCTGCGCGTCGATAAAGCTGTCGGGCATCGGGGCCGTACGAAAGAAAGCCGCCCATGTCGACAAAGTCGCGAACACTATAGATGGCTGGCATCCTAAGCGCAGCCGCAGCGTCAACGATCAGCTCACGTAAACCAATCAACACTGGAGTTTCCAGAACTACGAGGCCCCCGGCGCCCGCGTTGGCTGCTGCCGCGAGGCTGCTTTCAACGTCAGCTGCGCTTCTAATGTCACAAAGTGCAAGCTGCTGGCCTTTCGCCTTGGCAGCCTCCCGTAGCCGCGGCAGGGCGGCGATCGTGAATGGTGCAGCTGGCTCCTCAAGCACCGCTACGGTGCTGATGTTCGGAACGAACTGGCTCAGCAATTCTAATCTTTTGCCGCCGAGCTCGGCGGCTTGCCCTGCCAGTCCTGTAAGGTTAGCGCCAGGGCGGCTTAAACTTTGGACCACATTAGATCCAATTGGATCCCCGACATTGCTGAACACGACGGGAATAGTTGAAGTGGCAGCTTGGGCTGCTTTGGCAGTCGCCGTTCCAAAACCGGTAATTATCACATCCGGATCGGCCTTGATCAGCTCGGATGCCTGAGTGCCGAGCGTTTCGAGTATTCCGTTGGCGGAGCGAATGTCGAAAATGAGGTTTTTGCCTTCGGCGTATCCAAGTTGTTTAAGTCGTTCCTTTACGAAGATTGCATCGTCTGCACCCGCCAAAGCCAAGTAACCGACGCGGAACGTTCGCGACGCCTGCTGCGCCGTCGCTGCGAGCGGCCACGCCGCCGCAGCGCCCCCCAAAACACCTAGAAACTCGCGCCGCCGCATGTCCGACCCCAAGCTCAATGGGTGATATCTTAGCGAACCAATCAAGCATCCCGAAAGCGTCAATTTGGCTCGCGCTCGCGCGGGCGTCCATGTCCGAGTTGGGTCAACACCGGAAGTCTGGCAAACTATTCAATCACTTCGTCGGCTAGGGCGAGCATGGTCGGCGGAATCTGCAGGCCCATGCTGCCGGCTGTTTTAAGATTTAAAAAAAAGGGATACCGGGTAGGCTGCTCGAAGGGCAAATCGGCCGGCTTTGCACCTTCGAAGACTCGGGCAACCAGGGCAGCTGTACGTTCGAATGATTCTGTCAGATCTGGCCCGTATGACATCAGGCCGCCATCACGAACAATGAAGTCGTATTCATAAATAGCCGGCAATTTCATGGCGATCGCGAACTCAAAGACACGCTTGCGGTTCAGATTGGTCAACGCGTCGGCGACCATTAATATCGCATCCGGCATATCGCTGTTCATGAGCTCGAACGCATCCTTGAAATCATCCCGTTCGCGGACACCCACAGGCTGCACTGAAATTCCAAGCGACAGCGCAACTTTGGCAGAGGCCCCGTAGCGCAGCGTCATGCCAAGATCGTCCTTGTTCCAGAGCATCGCTACTTTTCGGAGATTTGGCGACAGTTCCTTTAACAAGGATAGGCGCTTGGTCGTGAGTGCCGAGGCCACGTCGGAGATACCGGTAATATTGCCGCCAGGATGAGCCAGACTATCGATCAATCTCGTTTCGACCGGATCACCGAGACCCAGCGCGCCGATTATCGGGACGCCTAACGACTTCGCAGCCAGTGCCGAGGGGAAACCAACAACAACGATTGCATCGACGCCACTGGCTTTCAATTCTCGTAGTAATTCGGGAATTCTAGTGTTGTCGCCCATCGAACTACGCGCGAGGTAGGTCAGGTTTTGTCCTACGACATAACCGCGTTGGGCCAGTCCTCTCAGCAGGATCTTTCCAAGACCACTGGTATCGGTCATCGGCGCTACTGGATGAAGTGTAGCGAAACAGTAATTCCTACCAGACGTCTGCGCGCGAGCGGATCGCGAATATATCAGTGCTGCGGAGCCGAGCGTTGCCAAAAACTTGCGACGTTCCATGTAAGAACCCTTCGAGTCATCTTAGCTGGCGCAAGATGGCGCGCGTTGCTTTGGAGCGGCAGGGTATCCCATGTATGTTATAGAGCAAAATCCGGTTGTCGACTGCGCCCGCGCCGCCATCGGCCGCGCTGCCGTGCCACCAAGAGCTCCCAGAACGTCGCGCAGCCGCAAACCGCCCCAAGCTCTTTGCGGGGACAGCTACCGAATTACCGACGACTTGATCCGCTCTAGGGTCTGTACTCAATAGGGATTCCCGCTGAGGCGGAGTTGTGATTCAAGACCTCCGAGTCGAAGGGGGGCTTGATGGGGCAAAAGCTATATTGGCTGAGTGAGGCGGAGTGGAAGCGGATTGAAC
>NZ_RDQF01000021.1 GCF_004114425.1 Bradyrhizobium vignae
TGATATCCGCGTCCTTGAGCGCATCGGCGCTGACGGTGGCACCGGCGGCGGTGAACTCGGAATCCGGCAGGCCCGACTTGATACCGGCACCCGGCTCGACAGCAACCTCGGCGCCCAGCGCCTTGAACTTCTTCACCGTATCGGGCGAAGCAGCGACCCGCGGCTCGAGCGGATCGATTTCCTTGGCAACGGCGATCTTCATAGCTCCTCCGGCGGCGCGGGACAGCGCACGCGCAAACTAAGCGTTACTCCCGCGGCGTTCGATACCGGTTCTGGGACCGGTTTGTATGCAAGTTTTCTGAGCAGCAGCTGCCGTTGGCGTGTGCAGCTGCCGAAGACGGGTCAGGTGAGGAAGATCGCCATCAGGATCACGATGAGCGCGACCGAAGCCGTGCCGTACTTCACCAGCTTGATGAAGCCCTCATAGGTCTGCTCGTGCGAAACGTAGTCGTTGCCGTCGGCGGTGCTGTACGCAACTTCGCTATGATCTGCCATGGATGTCCCCAGTCGAAAGTCGAATTCTTCGGCTGGGATACCTTAAACCGTCGGACAGGGCAACGGCACGGAGGGGCGGTTTTCCAGCAAATAGGCTCATTTGGAATCCCGATTATCGCGGATCCAAAGCGCTCGCTTGCCTTTGCTGAACCGCGGTTCAACGGATACCCGGCGCCGCCCCTGCCCTGAATTCGGGCACCCTCTCCTCAGCCCATTGCCTCCAGCTCGTCGATCATGCCGGCGATGACCGAGAGACCGCCATCCCAGAACTTGGGGTCCTTGGCGTCCAACCCGAACGGGCGCAGCAGCTCGGAATAGTGCTTGGTGCCGCCGGCGGCGAGCATGTCGAGATAGCGCTCCGCAAAGCCTTCGGCCGCGTTCTCGTAGACCGCATAAAGCGAGTTCACGAGACAGTCGCCGAAGGCGTAGGCGTAGACGTAGAATGGTGAGTGGATGAAGTGCGGGATGTACATCCAGTAGTTCTCGTAGCCCGCCTTGATCTCGATCGCCGGACCGAGGCTCTCCCCCTGCACCGACAGCCAGATCTCGCCGAGCCGGGTCGCGGTGAGCTCGCCGTTCTTGCGCTCGGTGTGGACCGCACGCTCGAAGGAATAGAACGCGATCTGCCGCACCACGGTGTTGATCATGTCCTCGACCTTGCCGGCGAGCAGCGCCTGTCGCTGCTTTGCGTTCCTGGTCTGGGCAAGGAGACGCTTGAAGGTGAGCATCTCGCCGAACACGCTCGCAGTTTCGGCCAGCGTCAGTGGCGTCGGCGCCATCAGCGCGCCGTTCTTTGCCGCCAGCACCTGATGGACGCCATGGCCGAGCTCGTGGGCGAGCGTCATCACGTCGCGCGGCTTGCCCTGGTAGTTCATCAGCACGTAGGGGTGTGCCGACGGCGTGGTGGGATGCGAGAACGCCCCCGGCACCTTGCCCGGCCGCACCGGCGCGTCAATCCAGCGGTCCGTGAAGAAGCGCTCGGCGATATCGGCCATCTCAGACGAGAAGCCGCGATAGGCCGTCAGCACCATGCTTCGCGCCTCCGGCCAGGCGATAACGTCGGTCGCCGCGAACGGCAGCGGCGCGTTGCGGTCCCAATAGGCCAGCCGCTTCTTGCCGAACCACTTCGCCTTGAGCGCGTAATAGCGATGCGACAGCTTTGGATAGGCTGCGCGCACCGAGGCGACCAGCGCGTCGACGACCTCGCGCTCGACGCGGTTGTTCAGATGGCGGGAATCCGCGACGTCCTTGAAACCGCGCCAGCGGTCGGAGATGTCCTTGTCCTTGGCAAGCGTGTTGGTGATCAGCGCAAAGGTGCGTTCATTGGCCTTGAAGGTTTTCGCCAGCGCCTCCGCCGCGCTCTTGCGCTTTAAGCCGTCGCGGTCCTGCAGCAGATTGAGCGTCGGCTCGATCGCGAGCTCCTTGGAGCCGACCTTGAAGCGCAGGCCCGAGATGGTCTGATCGAACAGCCGGTTGAAGGCGGAATAGCCGGTCTGTGCCTTCTCCAGGAAGAGCTGCTCGAGCTTGTCATCGAGCTGGTAGGGCTTTTCCTTGCGCAGATCCTCGATCCAGGGACGATAGTGCGCGAGCTCGGTGGCCTGCATCGCGCGATTCAAAATATCGTCATCGATCCGATTGAGCTCGAGCGCGAAGAACAACAGATGCGTGGACGCCGCCGTCAGGCGCTCGGACACGTCGCCGTAAAACTTTGAAATCGCAGGGTCCACGCTGTCGCCGGCATGCACGAGGCCGGCATAGGAACCGAGGCGGCCGGCGAGATCGTCGATCGCCTCATAGCGTCGCACCGCCTCGGCGAGCCATTTTCCGCCATTTTCGTTTGCTGTCCCTGTCGCCAGCTTGCCCTTGTAGTCCGTCTCGAAGGCAACGCAGTCGGCGTCCAACGTTTCGAGATCGCGCGCCACTTCCGGCGCATCGATCCCGGAATAGAGATCGGCCAGGTTCCACTCCGGAAGCTTGCCGGTCTTGCTCGCAGCCTTGGAGGGTTTTGTCTTGGCGGCAGATGTCTTGGCGACAGATGTCTTGGCGGCAGATGTCTTAGCGGCAGATGTCTTAGCGGCAGATGTCTTGGCGGCGGTGGTCTTGGTGGCGGGCTTGCGGAGGGCAGACTTTGTGAGACCGGTCTTCGTGAGAGCGGTCTTCGTGAGAGCGGTCTTGGAGCGCGAATTCATTGTGTGGGAAACCTGTGTTCAACAATCGCGGCGGCGGGCGGGGGCATCAAGGTTTAAGCGTGCGTTAATCGGCTTCGGCCAGAGTGCCCCGATTCGAGACAGATAGTAGTAGCGTGCGGGGAACACCATGGCTGCCAGTATTTTGATCGCCGACGACGACGCTGTAGCCCGCCGGCTGGTCGAGAACATGGTGCAGAAATGCGGCTATGAGACGGTCGTCGTGGACTCCGGCGACGCCGCAATCGCCGCCCTCACCGCGCCCGATGCACCGGCCATCGACGCCGTCATCCTCGATCTCGTGATGCCCGGCCTCGACGGCATGGGCGTATTGGCGAAGATCCGCGAAGCGGGCCTGAGCATCCCCGTCATCGTGCAGACCGCCCATGGCGGCATCGACAACGTGATCTCGGCGATGCGGGCGGGCGCGGCCGATTTCGTCGTCAAGCCGGTCGGCGTGGAGCGGCTCCAGGTGTCCTTGCGCAACGCGCTCAACACGTCGGCGCTCAAAGGCGAATTGCAGCGTATCCGTCACAGCCGCGAAGGCCGGCTGACCTTCTCGGACATCATCACGCGCTCGGAGGCCATGACGGGCGTGATGCGAGCCGCACAGAAGGCGGCAAACTCCGCGATCCCCGTGCTGATCGAGGGCGAGTCCGGCGTGGGCAAGGAGATGTTTGCGCGCGCTATCCATGGCAGCGGCGAGCGCAAGGCCAAGCCGTTCGTCGCGGTCAATTGCGGCGCGATTCCCGACAATCTCGTCGAGTCCATCCTGTTCGGCCACGAGAAGGGCGCCTTCACCGGCGCCACTGAGCGGCACATGGGCAAGTTTGTCGAGGCCCATGGCGGCACGCTGTTTCTGGATGAAGTCAGCGAGCTGCCGCTGACCGCGCAAGTGAAGCTGCTGCGCGCGCTCCAGGAAGGAGCCGTGGAGGCAGTCGGCGGCCGCAAGCCGGTCAAGGTCGACGTCCGCATCATCTCGGCCACCAATCGCAAGCTGCTGGAGCGGGTGAAGCAGGGACATTTCCGGGAAGACCTGTTCTATCGCCTGCACGTGCTGCCGCTGACGATCCCTTCGCTGCGCGCCCGCCGTGAGGATATCCCGCATCTGCTCAGACATTTCATCGCGCGCTTTGCCGCCGAGGAGAACCGCCCCATCACCGGCATCAGCGGCGAGGCCGTGGCTCAGCTTGCCCAGCTCGACTGGCCCGGCAACATCCGCCAGCTCGAGAACGCGGTCTACCGCGCGGTGGTGATGAGCGACGCCGACCAGCTCGGCCTCGGCGATTTCCCCCTGCTCGCCTCCCAGGCGCATCCCATCACGGATATTCCGACCGCGCCGCTGATGCTCGAGCCCCCAATGCCTTCTGTGGTCTCAGGTAGTGAAATACCAATCGCTCCGCTCCCCGCCGTAGGAACTCTCGCCCTGCTCACCGCGACGGGGGATGTCCGCTCGCTGGAAGACATGGAGAACGAGATCATCCGCTTCGCGATCTCGCACTATCGCGGCCAGATGTCCGAAGTGGCTCGCCGGCTCAAAATCGGCCGGTCAACGCTGTACCGCAAACTCGACGAGGCGGGGGTTCCCGGACATGGCGGCAAAAGCGGTGAGGAGACGCACTGAGCCCAGTGCGAACGGCGGTTCGCGCAACGGCGCGAGACGGCCGTAAGCCGTTCGCATGACGACAGAATTCGACTGCGATTTGAACCGTGACCTGGAAGTGACAGACAGAGGGAAAAGCGCGTGGCAGAAGCGCACAATCCGTTGCCAAGAGGCTCCGTTGAAGTCAGTTTGTCGTGAGTTGTTCCCGGTAGCGCTGGCTGCAAAATCGGGGCCTGTATATCGTCTGCGTAGGAATCGTTGCGTGCAGGCGTGCAACTTTCGAGAGGCCGGCGCGGTTTAGCCGAAACTCACCAATAGGCGATAACGAAGCTGTTCCACGAGGGGACAGCTCACCCGAGGGGTGCGACACAATGCGTGACTGTTTGAACCACCGTGCGGGCTTTGACCGTGTCTTGATGACGGTCGCGGCGACCTTCCTCACGGTGTCGGCCAGCTCGGCCCTGGCGCAGGATCAGGCGCGCAGCAGCGCAGCAGAGCTTGCGATCGAAGCTGCGATCCCGCGCCCCGAGCCGGCCAACGTCCCGCCTCCGACTGCGGCCGACATCAAGCTCGACAGCACCGCCACAGTGCAGGACTCCAGCAAGGAAACTGCGAGGGAGTCGATTAAGGCGGACGCCGCGCCGGCACCGGACAAGGTCGAGACCAAGCCGTCCGACGTCGCCACCACGCCCGCGCCCGAAGCGCCGAAGAGCGAGACGGCGAAGACCGAGCCCGCCAAGACCGAGCCTGCCAAGACCGAGCCCGCCAAAACCGAGCCCGCCAAGGCTGACACCGCCACCGTCACGCCGGCCGCTCCCACGGCACCTGCTGCCGCAGCGGCTCCCGCCGCTGAGCCCGTGAAGGCAGCGAGCAACGTGCCCGCCGCCGACCAGCCGGTCGCGGACAAGCTCAAGGACGTCATCGGCGCCAAGGCCTCGCGCTATTTCGACCACAAGAACGAGCGCGCGGCGGTCGAGAAGTTTTACGGCGCCCGCGATTTCGCGCCGGTCTGGACCCAAGGCGGCGCCCTGACCGCCGCGGCCAAGGGCGTGATCGCGCGGCTGAAGGACGCGGCGTCCGACGGCCTCAATCCCGCCGACTATCCGGTGCCGGATTTCGCCGCCGCCACCACCCCCGATGCGCTGGCGGATGCCGAGCTCAAGCTCACCGCCAGCATGTTCGACTATGCGCGCCATGCCCAGAGCGGCCGCATGCACTGGTCGCAAGTCAGCGCCGACATCCTCTATCCCGAGCATCCGGTCGATCCGAGCGAGGTGCTGACCAAGGTCACGACCGCGGCGGATGCCTCCGCGGCGCTCGACAGCTACAACCCGCCGCACAAGCTCTACAAGGCGCTGAAGGCCAAGCTCGCCGAGCTGCGCGGCCAGGGCAATGGCCCGGTGATCGAGATCGCCGAGGGCCCTTCGCTGAAATACACCCCGGCCGGCAAGAAGCAGGCTGAGGTGGTGGTGGAAGATCCGCGCGTGCCGCAGCTCCGCGCCAAGCTCGGTATCACCGAGAACGCCAGCGACACCCGCTATGACGCAGCGGTCGCAGACGCCGTGCGCAAATTCCAGAGCGGCGCCGAGATGAAGCCGACCGGCATTCTCGACGACAAGACGGTCAAGGCGCTCAACACCCCGAAGCGCGATAAGCAGATCGACACCGTGCTGGTGAACATGGAGCGCTGGCGCTGGCTGCCGCGCGATCTCGGCGCGCCTTCACTGGGCGATGCCTATGTCATCCTCAACATTCCCGACTACACGCTGAAAGTGATGCAGCACGGCCAGCAGGTCTGGACCACCCGCGTCGTCACCGGCAAGCCGGGGCAGCACGCCACCCCGCTGCTGACCGAGACGATGAAGTACATCACGGTCAACCCGACCTGGAACGTGCCGCCGTCGATCGTCTACAACGAATATCTGCCGGCGCTTCAGCAGGACCCGACCGTGCTCCAGCGCATGGGCCTCAAGCTCGAACAGAACCGCGACGGCTCGGTGCACATCTCGCAGCCGCCGGGTGAAGCCAACGCGCTCGGCCGCATCCGCTTCAACTTCCCGAACAAGTTCCTGGTCTATCAGCACGACACGCCGGACAAGAACCTGTTCGCCAAGGAAGACCGCGCCTTCAGCCATGGCTGCATGCGAGTGCAGAATCCGGATCAATACGCGTCCGTGCTGCTCAACATCACCATGCCGAGCGAGAAGTACACGCCCGAGCGCGTGCGCAGCATGTATGGCAAGAGCGAGATCGACCTGAAATTCCCGACGCCGATCCCGGTCAACATCACCTATCAGACCGCGTTCGTGGACGATGCCGGCAAGCTGCAATTCCGCAAGGACGTTTACGGCCGCGACGCGACCATGCTCAACATCCTGAAGAACAACCGCGGCAAGGACCTCGAGGCCGTCGTGGCCCATTCTCAGCCGAGCTATTCCCGCCCGGCGACGACGCTGCCATCAGGGGTCGCGGTGGCCAACAATGGCGGCGGCTTCGGCTCGTCTGGACCAAACTTCTTCGAGCGGCTGTTCGGAGCGCCGGCCTCGACCCAACCGCCAGCGCCAGTCGGCCGTCGTCCGCAGCGGGTGTTTACCCGCTGAGCCCGGCTCAGCGCCTGGTTCACAAGAATTCTGCAATGAAATCAGCGGCCCTGTCCTCTGGATGGGGCCGTTTAACGTTAACCATTCTCCAACCTGCGTTCGGGCAGCGGGCGTTTTTTTGCCACAGTCAACCGTTTAGGATCGTAGTCTGGCTTGGTTTGGGGGCGGGAAGGTCAACCTCGAATTAACCTTCTCGCTTTAAGAAAGCGTTCATCCTCTTTCGCGCTGCTAACGGGGTTGGCGGGAGAGTCCATTTGAACGCTCGTCGACTGGGTGGGCTCATACGTGCTGACTGGTTTCGCACGCCAATTCGCTGTGCTGTCGTTGTCCCATGCGGGCGTGAAGGCCGGATCCCGGATCGGCCTCGCGGCTGCATTGCTGCTTGCGGCCGCCGGTTCGGTTCATGATGCCGCCGCGCTGAACGAGACCAAGACGCTCTCCTTCCACCATACCCATTCCGGCGAAGATCTCACCGTCACCTTCAAGCGCGACGGGCGCTACGACGAAGCGGCGCTGAAGCAGCTCAACCACTTCCTGCGCGACTGGCGCACCCAGGAGGAGACGGTGATGGACCGTCGCCTCTTCGACATCCTCTGGGAAGTCTATCGCGACGTCGACGGCAAGCAGCCGATCCAGATCATCTCCTCCTATCGCTCTCCCGCCACCAACGCCATGCTCCGCCGCCGCTCATCCGGTGTGGCGCGCTTCAGCCAGCACATGCTGGGACATGCGATGGACTTCTACATCCCGGGCGTGCCGCTGGAGCAGATCCGCTTCGCCGGCCTGCGCCTGCAGCGCGGCGGCGTCGGCTTCTACCCGACCTCCGGCTCGCCTTTCGTGCACCTCGACACCGGCAGCATCCGGCACTGGCCGCGCATGACGCATGACCAGCTCGCGCGCGTGTTCCCGGACGGCAAGACGGTGCATCTGCCAACCGACGGCACGCCGCTCAAGGGCTATGAGCTCGCCAAGGCCGAGATCGAGCGGCGCGGCAGCGGCGACGATGCCGGCAGCAAACCGAATTTCTTCGCCGCCTTGTTCAAGGGCAAGTCGGCAGCTCCAGCCGCCAGCGACGAGGATGACGAGGGCGCGCCCGCCCCGGCCGCGAAGCCGGCGGTGCCGACCGTCGTCGCAGCCGCCGCTAAGCCCGCCGAGCCGGTGCCGACGCCGCGCGCCAAGCCGCAGATCGGCGCAACCCTCCAGCTTGCTTCGGCCGATGCGCAGATCGTTGCGCCGCCCAAGCCGAAGGCCGGGCCCGTGGCTGACAAGCCGCCGACTGGCAAGCCTGTTGACGGAAAGCCGGAGACCCCGGCCGACATCATCAATGCCCGCGGCTTCTGGGATGATGTCCCGGCTGCGCCGCAGCAGGCCACGCCAGCGCAGGTCGCAGCACTGAAGGCTCGCCAGGCACTCGCCGCCACCACCGATCCGCAACCAACCGCGAGCGTGTCCAACGCAGCCTTCCAGGCCCTGGCTTACGCGCCCGCGGCCTCCCCCGTCGATCGCGCCAATGTCGTCGTCGCCTCCGCGCCGATCCCGCGCACGGCCCGCCCCGCCGCGACGTCCCGCAGCGTGGCTCAGGCGACGGAGATCAACACGGTGGTCGGCAAGAGCATCGACGGCAGGATCGCAACCGCGACCCGCCTCTCCGCAGCCAAGGGCGAGAGCGTCTGGCTCAAGATCCTGATGCTATCGCCGAGCGCCAGCCGCGCCATGTCGGTGACGCTGATGGGCGAACTCGATTTGGCTGCGCTGCGCGGCTATTTCGTCAAGCCGAAGGCCGTGATCGCGATGGGCTTCTCCGACGACCCGATGCAGGGCCTGTCCTGCGACAATTTCTCCGGCAGCGCGACCGCAAAGCTCGAGACGACCTCGTTCGTCGTGCGCACCGCCGCGCTGCGCTGATCGCCCTTACTATTTTCAAGAAATCAATCTCGTAGCCCGGATGGAGCGAAGCGCAACCCGGGAAAGCGGCGCGTGCTGCGCGAGACCCCGGATTTCGCTGCGCTCCACCAGGGCTACAAGTCCGCCTTATCGCGCTTTTTTGCCCCGCCGATCCAGATGATAGGTCAGCGCCAGCGACAAGCAGACGGCGAGCTCCCGCTTCGGCAATTTGCCCGCAACCGGCAGCAGCAACGCCCTGGTCTGCCGGTACTCGAACTGATCTGGAAAGCGCTCGCGAAAGGTGTCGACCAGTGTCGTCTTGCAGTTGAACAGAATGGCGGCGTGATCGGAATCCTTCAGGCGGCCGAGCCTGATCGTTGAGCCGCTGCCTGTCTCTTCGGTCAGATAGGCGGGCTCGCCCCATTTCAGCGTTTCGCTGAGCCGGCCGACCTCCTCATGCGCCGCGGCGGTCGCAAAGATCAGATCGCGCACCTGAAGGAGCCGCCGGCGCATTGGCGCCGGAAAGGCGTCGAAGGCGCGGCTCACCTCGCGCCGCAATATCGGCTCGGTCACAGTCTCACTCTCGATGGATCGGCAATCGGTCTCCGCCGTGCGCCAGATCAAGGAGGCAGGCCTGCCCGGAGGAGGCCTGCCTCATAGCGCTGACGATCGACCTCCCGCTTATAATGCTGGGTGGAAAGATGATTGGCGACGGAAAATGCCGGCTCACGCTTGAGAACTTCGGCCGCGTGCGCGCCGGCAGCCACGGCATTGCCCATCTGCGCGAAGATCCCGGCGAGGAACGCATGATGGGTGTGATCGGGGCGTGAGATCCGCGAGAGGGCTTCGGCGGCTTCGGCGTATTTCTCGGCACAGTAATAGGCGCGCCCGAGATGGCTCCAGAATCGTTCCGGGTGATACGGGTTGAGCCGCATCGCCTTCTTGATCCAGTCGATCCCCTCCTCCGGTCTTCCCAGCCAGGTCAGCAGTTCGCCCTGCTGCACCACTACGAGGTCATAATTCGGGTTGAGCGCGAGCGCGCGTTCCTGATGGTAAGTGGCCTTATCATGGTCGTCGCGATTCAGATTGAGTGCCGCGAGGATGCGGTGGACGTCGGCGTCATTGTCGTCGAGAACCAGCGCGGTTTCCAGCTCTGAAGCCACCTGCTGGAAGGTGGCGTCGCGATCCGCGCACCAATTATAGACCCAGGTCTGGCCCAGAACGCACGCCTTCCACGCATGCGCGTGCGCATAGCTCGCGTCGAGTTCGAGCGCCCGGTCGAGCAGAAGTTGCGCCCGCGCATTGTCTTCGCGATTGGAGCGATGATGCAAGACCTTCGCGGCCAGCACGCATTCGTAGGCCGCCATGTTGTCCGTCGGCTTGCGGTTCGCGCGATCGTGCGTCGCCGCCTCGACGCGGCCGGGCAACGTGGCGGCGATCGCCCGGGTCATCTCGTCCTGGATGGCGAAGATGTCCTTGAGCTCGCCATCGTAACGCTCGGCCCAAATGTGCCGATCCGTCTCCGCATCGATCAGCTGCACGGTGACGCGGACGCGATCCCCGGCCTTTCGCACGCTTCCCTCGATGACGTAGTCGACACCGAATTCGCGGCCAACATCCTGTACCTTGACCGACTTTCCCTTGTACACGAAGGTCGAGTTGCGCGAGATCACCAGCAGATCGTGGAAGCGTGAAAGCTCGGTGATGATGTCCTCGGTGAGACCGTCGGCGAAGAACTCCTGCTCCGGATCGCCGCTCATATTGGCGAACGGCAGCACGGCGATCGACGGCTTCTTCGACTTGCCAGTCGGCTTTGCGGCGGCCGTCGCACCGACTGGCGTGCTTGCCGGCACATCCTCCAATCGGATCCGGTAGACGCGGATGGCGCGCGCGATGTTCTTGACGTTCTGCTCGCCGATGTCCTCGAATGCGACGCCATCGAGGCGCTCGCCGAGCTGGTCGCGAACCGCGCTGGAGATGCAGATGCCTCCGGGCTCGGCGAGCGTCTCCAGCCGCGCCGCGACGTTGACGCCATCGCCGAAAATGTCGTTCTGATCGACGATGACATCGCCGAGATTGATGCCGATGCGGAACTGTATCCACCGCGGCGGCGGCACATCCGCGTTGCGCCGCGCCATGCGATGCTGAACCTCAGCGGCACACAGCACGGCATCGACGACGCTGTGGAATTCGACCAGCAAGCCGTCGCCGGTCGTCTTGATGATACGACCGCGATTCTTGGTAATAGCGGGATCGATGAGTTCGACCCGATGGGTCTTGAGGCGCGCAAGTGTGCCGGCCTCGTCGACCTCCATCAGTCGGCTGAAGCCGACCATGTCTGCGGCGAGAACTGCGGCAAGCCTGCGCTCTGGTCCCGGCACATCCATCGCTCGGTCCCTTCACCGAGCACTCTAGCAGATGACGAGATTTCGCCCAAGCTTGGTGCGCTGCAACGCCTCTAGACAAAACGCCTCAGAGCATCCCCAGCGCCTGCATGTAGGTCTCGAGAATGGTCTCGGCCTCCGCGCGCTCGTTGGGGTCCTGCTTGCGCAGGCGCACGATGGTGCGCAGCGCCTTGACGTCGTAGCCGTTGCCCTTGCTCTCGGCATAGACGTCGCGGATGTCGTCGGAGATCGCCTTCTTCTCTTCCTCCAGCCGCTCGATGCGCTCGATGATGGATTTGAGCTGGTCCTTGGCAAATTTCGTCGCGGGCTCGTCGTCGCGGACGGCGGCGGAGGTGGCCATCTTGGTACTCCCAATGGAACTGGCAAAACGAGGTGACGCCGGCATCCCTCACCGCGCGTGCTGGGTAGACCCTTAGGGTCGGCGCTCCCAGCGTTCAAGCAAGCATCGCGCTCGTCCACAGCGCGCCCACACCTTCCTGCGCCGACGCGAAGAAAGCTGTTGTGTGGTGCGACTCAGAGCGGCGCGACGAGGCGTCAGTGCCCGTTGGGATGGACCTTCTTCATCGCCTCGAGCTGCTCGGGCGTGGCCGTGCCCTGGTACTTTGCCTTCCAGGTCTCGTAGGGCATGCCGTAGATGGCCTCCCGGCTCTCGTCCTTGCTCAGGGGCACGCCCTGGGCGTCCGCGGCATCCTTGAGCCAGTTGGAGAGGCAGTTGCGGCAGAAGCCGGCCAGATTCATCAGGTCGATGTTCTGGACGTCCGTCCGGCTCCGCAAATGCTCGACCAGGCGCCGGAAAGCGGCCGCCTCGAGCTCCGTTCTGGTTTTGTCGTCGATTGCCATGGCTGTCTTCCCTAAGGCCCGTCCCGATGGCGGTCACCCTTACGGGATCAGGTGGGTCCTGTCACAGATTTTGCCATATCGCGGCGCAAACGGGCCACAGCCCGGCTAAGGGGCAGTTCCCCGGCCCTACGCCAAATCGTCAATGATCTGGTATAGCTTCCGCGACAATGATTGCCGAATCTCCCCGCTTCCCGCTTCGCCTGCTCGCCCGGTTGGTCCCGGTGCTGATGGTTGCCCTGCTGTGCCTCTGGGCCAGACCGGCCTCCGCCGATTTCCGCCTCTGCAACAACACTTCGAGCCGGGTTGGCATTGCGCTCGGCTACAAGGACGCCGAGGGCTGGACCACCGAGGGCTGGTGGAACATCTCGTCGCGTTCCTGTGAGACGCTGCTGCGAGGCACGCTGGTCGCTCGCTACTACTACATCTACGCCGTCGATTATGACCGCGGCGGCGAGTGGTCCGGCCAGGCCTTCATGTGCTCGCGCGACAAGGAGTTCACCATCCGCGGCACCGAGGACTGCCTGGCGCGCGGCTATGACCGAACCGGCTATTTCGAGGTCGACACCGGTGAGCAGCGGGCCTGGACGGTGCAGCTGACCGACGCCAACGAACAGCCGGCGCAGCAACGCGTACCTGGCCTGCCCGGGCCGGTGGGCCCGGGCGGCGTTCCGGGTTTGCCCAATAGTCCGCCCGGTGGTACGCCCCCCGCCGCGCCCGGCCTTCCGCCGGCGCCCCCGCCCCCGTCTGGAAATAAGCCATGAGGCGTCTTCGCCGTATCAAGATTCTCGCGACCCTGGGCCCCGCCTCTTCAGACCTCGCGATGATCCGCCGCCTGTTCGAGGCCGGCGCCGACCTGTTCCGCATCAACATGAGCCACACCCCGCATGACAAGATGCGGGAGCTGGTGGCGACGATCCGCAACGTCGAGAGCAGCTATGGCCGGCCGATCGGCATCCTGGTCGATCTTCAGGGACCGAAGCTGAGACTGGGCGCCTTCGCCGACGGCGCGGTCCAGCTCCAGAACGGGCAGACCTTCACGCTGGATTCCGACAAGACGCCCGGCGATGCCACGCGCGTCCACCTCCCGCATCCGGAGATCCTGGCCGCACTGCGGCCGGGCCATGCGCTGCTGCTCGACGACGGCAAGGTGCGGCTGATCGCGGAGGAGACCTCGAAAGAGCATGCGGTGACCCGCGTCGTGGTCGGCGGCAAGATGAGCGACCGCAAGGGCGTCAGCCTGCCCGACACCGACCTGCCGGTCTCGGCGATGACGCCGAAGGACCGCGCCGACCTCGAGGCGGCCCTCGTCACCGGCGTCGACTGGATCGCGCTGTCCTTCGTGCAGCGCGCCGAGGACGTGCTCGAGGCCAAGAGGATGATCCGCGGCCGCGCCGCGGTCATGGCCAAGATCGAGAAGCCGCAGGCGATCGACCGCCTCGCCGACATCATCGAGGCATCGGATGCGCTGATGGTGGCGCGCGGCGACCTCGGCGTCGAGCTGCCGCTCGAGCGCGTGCCGAGCCTGCAGAAGCAGATGACGCGGATGGCGCGCCGCGCCGGCAAGCCGGTGGTGATCGCGACCCAGATGCTGGAATCGATGATTCAGTCGCCGGTGCCGACCCGCGCCGAGGTCTCGGACGTCGCCACCGCCGTCTATGAGGGCGCCGACGCCATCATGCTGTCGGCGGAATCGGCGGCCGGCAAATTCCCGGTCGAGGCGGTCTCGACCATGAACCGCATCGGCGAGGAGGTCGAGCGCGACCCGACCTACCGCTCGGTGATCATGGCCCAGCGGCCGGACCCCGAATCGACCGTCGGCGACGCCATCGCAGACGCCGCGCGCGTGATGGCGGAAACCCTGGACCTGCCCGCTTTGATCTGCTGGACCTCATCGGGCTCGACCGCCGTGCGGGTCGCACGCGAGCGGCCCAAGCCGCCGATCGTGGCGATCACGCCGAACATCACGGCGGGGCGCCGCCTCGCGGTGGTGTGGGGCGTGCATTGCGTCGTGGCGGAGGACGCGCGCGACCAGGACGACATGGTGGGCCGCGCCGGCCAGATTGCGTTCCGCGATGGCTTCGTCCGCGCGGGCCAGCGCGTGATCATCGTCGCCGGCGTGCCGCTCGGCATTCCCGGCACCACCAACATGGTGCGCATCGCCTCGGTCGGCCCCGGGGGCGACGCGGATATGTAAGCCCGCCAGCGCGGCCAAAACTAAAAAGTCGAAAAACAACCCCATGCACAGTACAGTAGCCTGGCCGGACTGGCGGGCTCGCTGGGATTTCACGAAAAGGCACGCTCAGGCAATGACCTGAGCGCGATCAGGGCGCCGCCTCGACCGCGGCGCGATTTTACGCCCCAACCAGCGCCTTCGTCGTCGGCAGTAGCGTCTGCTGCACCACCAGGCCGCGGGCGCGGGCGTCCATGACGCCGACGGCGCGCAGCGCCAGCAGCGTCACGGTCTGCACCGCATCGCGCATCTTGACGGGATCTCCGAGATTGTCGGGCGCAAGCGGCCCGACCAGAGCCTCATGCAGCGCCCCCAGCAGCGCGGTGGCGGCGAGCGCAGTGTCCTGCGCCGGCAGGTGACCGGCCCGCACGGCGGCGTCGATGCGGCTCGCGATCTCGCCGGCGATCTCGCGTCGGCTGGCCAGCCTGGAGGCGCTGACATCGACATCGACGGGCTCGGCCAGGATGCCCCAGGCCAGCCGCCGCTGCGACAGCGTATGGACCGCCACGGTGGTCACGGCGGCCGCCAGCGCCGAGGACGGTCCTGGAGCGGCATCGGCCGCCCGGCGGATCGCCGCGAGCTCGTCGCGAGAGACCTCGGCAATGAGTTCGGAGATCAGCTCGGCCTTGGAGGGAAAGTAACGGTACACCGTGCCGGCTGCGACATTGGCCCGGACCGCGACCGGCGCGATCTGCACCGCCGCCATTCCGCCTTCCGCCGCTGCTTCCCGCGCCGCCGCAAGAATCGCGCTGCGCCGCGCCGCAAGGCGCTTCACCACTTGATGCGTCCGCCGATAAACCATGGCGCGCTTCCTGTCCCACACGCCAGCCACACGCCCTGCGGCCGAACGCTTCGTCACGTCAAAAGATGCAAATCGCCCCGCAAGGACTGAACAACTATTCAGAGTGAATGACAAGATGGGAAATGCGTGGAGCGTCTCTCAAGGAGGCGGGACTTCACCCCAAAATAACGGCGACTTGGTTGGTGACGGCTAACCACGATTGTTACCGCGATCTTAAGACTGCGCCGCGACTGTACGGGATACTGCGATCTCACCTCGGTGCAGCATGGTCGACACGGACGCCCGGACCGCCTGGCAGCTTTTCCATCTGAACTGGCTTCCGATCGCGGCCATGGCCGGACTGCTGGCGATCGGCCTGCCTTGGGCAGACCTGAGCCTCGAGCCGGTTGCTTACGGCGTGACGTTGGCGATCGCCGCATTCCTGCTCGCGGTCGCCTATGGCCATCGGATCGTCAAAGCGGAGCTTGCGGATCCGAAGCTGGTGTTTTCGCTCGGTGCAATCGGGCAGGTCATTCTCACCTGCGCCATCGTCGGACCGCTCAGCTACGTCGCGGGCAAGCTGAACTGGCCGCTCCAGGACCAGGCGCTGCTTGCGATCGACCGCGCGCTCGGTCTCGATCCCGAAGCGATCGCGCGATACGTCAACGATCATCCCTGGCTCGCGACCATCTTCGCGCGCGGCTACGGGCTGATCAAGCTGCCGCTGCTCGGCGTTCCCGTCGTGCTGGCGTTGACGGGCCGCTATGTGCGCCTTCAATCGTTCATGCTTGCGACGAGCCTCGCGCTTGCGGTGACCATCGCAATCTCCGCCGTGGTGCCGGCGATCGGCACCTATTACGCGCTGCAACTGCCTGCCGCGCATCTGCCTGAAATCAACACCGCCGTTTACGCCGGGCAGTTGCGCGACATTCTCGCACTTCGTGACGGCAGCCTGCACGAGCTCCGCCTGTTCTTCCTCTCCGGCATCGTCTCGTTTCCAAGCTTTCACGCCGCCTCCGCGGTGCTCTATATGTGGGCGCTGTGGCCGGTGCGCGGCATCGGCATCATCGCAGCCGCCCTGAACCTCCTGATGATCGCGTCGACGCCGGTGATCGGCGCGCACTACGTCATTGACGTCGTCGGCGGCATCGCCGTCGCTGCAGCATCGATCTGGGCGGTGAAGCTCTTTGTTCGTTGGCTGCACGGCGCGTCACGGATTTCCGGCGCGCCTGCCGCGTCGGCGGTCTGGCAGGTCGGCCTCGCCGAATGACGCTGCACCAGCCGTCACCACAGTTTGCGTAGCGGCAGCGACTTTGAATCGTTCGCCAAAAAGAAAAGAGCCCCGTCCAGGACGGGGCTCTCGAAACTCGATGGTCCGCCAGCTTACTTCAGGCTGGACTGGATCGAGGTGAACTTGGTGTTCAGCGTGCCGCCGAGCTGGTTGACGACGGTGATGATCGCCAGCGCGATGCCGGCAGCGATCAGGCCGTATTCAATGGCGGTGGCGCCGGATTCATCCTTCACGAAACGCGCAACGAGGTTCTTCATAGAGTGCTCCAAATGAGTACACGAGGCTTACAACTGATCCGGTCTTTTCGGCTTCCCAGCGCCGCCCGACCATGGAACCGAACCTAGAGGCAAAGAATTGCGCCGCAGTTAATTCGACTGCGTAAACACCGAGCGGTTTGCGTGTATTCGCCGATGGTAAATCGAAATCCAAAACAGTCCATTAAATCGTCGAGACTTTGAATCTGCCTGGCGCAGCCGGTTTACCCGAAGTTATGAGCGCCCATGCTCCAATGTCGTCCGCTCGGTCAGCTCGACAAGAACAAGCAGGACAACGAGGCGGCATGTCCCTCTCCTTCGCCAACAGCATCGCCGTGCAGAGCCGCACGCGGGCCCTGGTGCCGCTGTGCGTCGGCGCCGTCGCCTATCTGTTCTTCCTTTTTCTCGGCGATAGCCTGCTTCAGGATTCCGACTCGTTCTGGCAGATCAAGATCGGGCAATGGATCCTCGATCACCGCGCCATGCCAACCACCGACTTCTATTCCTTCCCGCGAATGGGCGCGCCGTGGATATCGACGCCGTGGCTGTCGCAGGTCGCGTTCGCCTTCTCCCATGCGCAATGGGGCTGGGCAGGTCCCGTCATCCTCACCGCAGTCGCTCTCGCGCTCGCGGTCGCAATCTTCGTCCATCTGCTCGACGCGCAGATCGAGGCACCGCGCGCGGTACTGTTCGCGATGCTGGCGCTGCTGCTGTCGATCCATCACGTACTGGCACGTCCGCATATTCTGGCGCTGCCCGTCATGGTGGCGTGGGTCGGCTTGTTGATGGCAGCTGCCGACCGCAAGAGCGCGCCGTCCTGGACCTGGCTGCCGCTGATGGCGCTCTGGGCGAACCTGCATGGCGGCTTCGTGCTGGGCCTCGCGCTGATCGGTCCGATCTCGCTCGAAGCGGTCGAGCACGCCGAGAAGGGACGGCGTCTTTCGCTGTTCATGCGCTGGGTGCTGTTCGGAATCGGCGCGCTGATCGCGAGCTGCTGCACGCCGTACGGATGGCGGACGCTGCAGGGCGCGAGCAACGTCCTCAGACTCGGCGAGCTGCTGTCGCTGATCTGCGAATGGATGCCGGCGAACTTCGCCACGTTCACCCCGTTCGAGGGCGCCCTGCTCGCCCTGATCGCATTCGGCTATTATCGCGGCCTGGTGCTGTCGGCGCCCCGGATCTTCCTGATCCTGTTCCTGACCTGGAGCGCGCTGACCCATGTCAGGAGCATCGAGGCATTTGCGTTCCTGGTGCCGCTGGTGCTGGCAAGGCCGCTCGGCGAGATGTTCCCGCGCCGGACGCCTGACGCCACCGGTGCCGACCGCTGGCCGGCCCGCACCGTCACCGCGCTTGCCGCGCTGATGATCGTGGCGGCAGGCTGGACGTCGACGTCGCTCTATATGGGGCATCACCGCTTCACCTTCACGATGAGGCAGACGCCGGTTGCGGCGGTCGACCTGCTCGAGCGACGCAAGGTACAGCGCATCTTCAACGCCTACCAGTTCGGCGGCTATCTGATCTCGCGCGATATTCCCGTTTTCGTCGACGGCCGCGCCGAACTGTATGGCGAGAAGTTCGTCATGGACTTCTTCGAGGCGACGGAAGGCAGGAAGCCCGAGCTGCTGCCGCGCCTGCTGGACGAGTACAAGATCGACGCGACGCTATTGGTCGCCGACGCGCCGGGGCCGCAGATCCTCGACCAGCTCAAGGGCTGGAAGCGGATCTACGCGGACGACATCGCAGTGATCCACGTGCGCGACACCGCAGACGGCGCGGCGGCGGCGCCTTCGAAGTGAGGACCTGCTCCAGCGCCCGTCTCCGGCCTCAGCTGCTCCATCAGATGGTTCCCACCAGCCAGCCACCGAAAAATCCGGCGCGTCCCGACCCGGACCGAATCGTGGCGACCATCGTTCTTGCGCTGCTGGCGGCGGTCTCGTTTCTCCCGGTGCTGCTGACACCCATTCCCGCGATGGTCGATTATCCCAATCACCTCGCGCGCATGTACGTCCTGGGCCAGAACGGCACACCGGGTGCCAATCCGTATTACGAGGTGACGTGGCCTTCTATCCCAACCTCGGAATGGACCTGATGGTCCCGCAGCTGGCGCGGCTGATGAGCGTCGAGGACGCCACTCGGCTGTTTCTCCTGCTGAGCCAGGTCCTGATCGTCACCGGCGCGCTTCTGCTCGAATGGGTCCGGAAAAAGCGCATCCATCTCGCCGGCTTCGCCGCGCTCGCTTTCCTCTATTGCCTGCCGTTCAGCTGGGGTTTTGTGAATTTCGAGTTCGGGATCGGTCTCGCGCTCTGGGGCATGGCCGTCTACCTGATGCTGGCCGAAAGCGCCTGGCCGCTGCGCTTCGCCGCCCATTCGGCCTTCGTCGCCGCGCTCTATGTGGGGCATTTCTTTTCGCTCGGCGTCTACGGCGCAGTGCTGGGCCTTGTCGAGCTGTCGCGCATCCGCCAAGGGCAGACCACGCATCCCGTCGTGGCCGCGCGGCTCGGCGCGCTGGCCCTGCCGGCGCTTGCGCTGCTTTCGATCATGCATGTCACGGCAGGCGCGATCGGAAGCCAAGGCAACGATTGGTTCCTCGCATTCAAGCCGGTCTGGCCGCTCCGTATCATGAACGGCTACAATTTGACGGCCGCCGCGGTGACCGGGCTGACGATGATGACCGCGCTGCTGTTCGCCGCAAGGCGCGGCGTTCTCAGGCTCGGGCCGCCCGGGATCTGGATCGCGCTCGGTCTTGCGCTCCTGTACGTGGCCATTCCCTCCAGGCTGTTCGGGACCTCGTTTGCCGACCTCCGCGTGATTCCTGCTGCGGGGCTGATCCTGCCGGCGTTCTGCTCGCTGTCGTTACCGAGCCGGGCGTGGAGAATGGGCGCGCTCGCTGCGATCGGCGGCATCACACTGATCAATCTCGCCGTTGTCTTCACAGTGTGGCTGCCCTACCGCGCTGACTACGCAGCCACCATCGAGTCGTTCCGCAAGATCGAACGCGGCTCGCGCGTTCTCGTCAGCAATGCGGACGAAGCTGGCGATCCGCCCTTCGCCGACCTCACCGCGTATCCGATGTATTATGCGCCAACGCTGGCGGTGCACTATGCCAACGCCTTCGTGCCCAATCTCTTCACGGAAGCGGGCAAGCAACCTGTTCGGGCCGTCGAGGCCGTGCGCCAGCTCGCCACTCCGGATGGCGGACTGGTGTCCTCAGGCCTGCTCACCGCGATTGCAACGGGCCGCCCGCCGGCGGACTCGCCGCGCTTTGTCCTCACCTGGTACCGGGATTTCGACTACCTCTATGTGCTGGGACCGCGGGCCGCAAATCCGCTGCCGGATCTGCTGGAGATACTGGAGACCTCGGATCGGTTTGTCCTCTACAGGATTCGCCGCAAGTCCTGAGAAAGGCGACCTTAACCACCTGCTCATAGACTTGCGCCCCTCCAACCCAGCGGGACTCCTTCGCATGGCGGCCAATTCCAGATCGATCCGCTACAGCCTCGTCATTCCCGTATTCAACGAGGAAGCGGTGCTGCCGGTCCTGCTGCGCCGGCTCGACCAGGTCATGTCCAAGCTCGACGGGCCGGCGGAAGCGATCTTCGTCGACGACGGCAGCAGCGATTCCAGCTCGATCGTGCTGCGAGCGCTCGCCGTGCGCGACACGCGCTTTCGCTACCTCGGCCTGTCGCGCAACTTCGGCCATCAGATCGCCATCACAGCCGGCATGGACGCCGCGCAAGGCGACGCCATCATCGTCATGGACGCCGATCTGCAGGACCCGCCTGAGGTGATCGAGCAGTTGATCGCAAAGTGGAAGGAGGGCAACGACATCGTCCACGCCCGCCGCCTCTCGCGCGAGGGCGAAAGCCGCTTCAAGCGCGCGACCGCGCATCTGTTCTACCGGCTGCTCGGCAGGATGTCCTCCGTCGGCATCCCTGCGGATGTCGGCGACTTCCGCTTGATCGACCGCAAGGTGCTCGACGCGCTCAGGCAGATGCCGGAGCAGGATCGCTTCGTGCGCGGCATGATCGCCTGGCTCGGCTTCCGGCAGGCCGAGGTCGCCTTCCACCGCCTCGAGCGCGCCGGGGGCGAAACCAAATACCCGCTGTTCAAGATGATCCGCCTGGCGGTGAACGCCGCGCTCGGCTTTTCCGATCTGCCGCTGCGGCTGGCGATCTGGTGCGGCTTGACGGTCTCGGCCCTTGCGCTGCTCTACGGCGGCTGGGTGATTCTGTTGTGGCTCAGCAAGGACAGCCATCTCGTGACCGGCTGGTCTTCGACGATCGTCCTCATGTCGCTGCTGTGCGGCATCAACATGCTGATGACGGGCATCGTTGGGCTCTATGTCGGCCGCATCCATGCCGAGGTGAAACGCCGCCCGCTCTACGTGGTGCAGGCACGAATCGGCTTCGATCGCGAAGCGACGGCGTCGACACAGGCGATCCACACCATCAACGAGTGACCCGGCGCACGAGCGAGCTCTTCCCGCCGCTCACTTCGAACCTGAATTGGCACGCGTCCCTCGAAGAGGTCTTCGGCAGCGGGTCGATCGAGGGCCGATGTGTCGCCTTGGCGCCCGACTTATTGTCGCGGCGTATCTCGCCGCTTGTGAACGACCGCCACATCGTCGCTGTAGACGCGCTGCCACTGGGGCAGTCGGTCGAGCATCGCTATCGCGGGCGTTTGCGGTGCGAGCAGTGTCGCGTCGATGTTGTATTCGTCGAGCAATCTGAGGAAATCTCCGAGGTCGATCAGCGCCAGGGCGCGATTGTAGCGGTCGATGAACGGCCCGCCGTACAGTTCGGAGCGGCCATCGATAAAGGTGGGAATGCCGGCAAAGATCAAATAGCCGCCGAAGGCGTAATCGTTGAGCACGCGTCCCGTCCCGGCCAGGTCGGCATGAGCGATGGCAGCCTGCGGGGTGATGGCCGGAGCCGGCCGGATGTCCCGCGCCAGCGCCGCCCCGCTCATCGCGACCAAGACACCGAGCGCGACCAGATTGAGGCCGCGCGAGCGGCCGGCCGCATCGATCCCGGTCGGTCCGCCGAACGTCCGCCCCAGCGGGGCCGCCAGATAAAGCGGCGCCAGCATGCCCAGCAAATCCGCATTGCGGATTTGCGCCAGCGCGAAGTGGAGCAAGCCGATCACCACCAGGACCCGAACGACCGGCAGTGTCACGCCGCGCGAGAGCGCAAAGATGCCAGCCAGCAGCAGCAATTCGAAGCCACCGCTATGGCTGAAATCCTGCGGCCGCCATTCCGAGATCCAGGCGAGCGCGGGACCTGCGGCCAGCGTCGTCAGCGGCATCAACAATGGTTCCGGCCCCTTCGGCGTCAGGCAGGACGCTACGACCGCCAGTGCCGTGAATGGCAGCCACCGCAGCAACACGTGCAGCCATTCGCTTCGCTTCTCACGCAGCAGCGCCTCGAGCACCGCCGGGCCAATCAGCCCAAGCGCCAGCACGCCGCTGCCGTGCAGATTGGCCCACAGCACCAGCAGCGGCAGAGCCCAATATGGCGGAGGCGAGCTGCGATCCATGCAGCGCACCAGGGCAGCCGCCCAGATCACCATCACCGGCAACACGAGGACGTGCGGCCGCGCCAGCATGTGCGGCGCCAGCAGGACGATGGCCGCGATCACCATCAGCACAGTCAGGGCCGGGGAAAGCTCCCGCAGCAGGAAGAACGTGAGCAGGCCAAAGGCGAGCGCGATCGCCGCAGCCGCGATCGCGACGACGGCCGGCCAGCCGGCCAGCGCGTAGACAGCGGCATAGATGACCTCGGACAGCCATTCGAAGGTGATCCAGGGCGCGCCGTGCTTCGAAAAGGAAAACAGGTCGCTCGTCGGCAAGGTGCCGTGCGCGATGATCCAGCGTCCGAGCTCGATGTGGGAATAGCTGTCGGGATCGCCGAGCAATCGCGGGCCGAGCGCCAGCAACACGGTGTAGAGGCTGAGCCCCACGCCCCAGGGGAGCACGGCACGTGCCGAAAACGGTTGAACCGCGCTGTAGACGGCTTGATCAGTCATAGCGGGCCAAAATAGGCCGCAAGCGTTAAGTTCTTCTTTAGTGTTTGGCGCATTTGCCCCGAGCACGGTGCGCTTCTGCCCCCCGCTTCAGGCCTCACACGCTGGCTTGCTGCGCCCAGCGGGCTACCCAAAAAAAAACGCGGCGTTTCCGCCGCGTTCTTCATTCTCGATCTGCCGCTTCTCGATCAGGCCTGCGGCTGTGGCTCGAGGCCAGGATCCGGATCCGGACGCGGGCGCGGCTTGCCGGCCGGGGGCACGGCGGAGGCGCGCGGCGTGGTCGGCTCGAGCACGGACTCGCGGTTCGGCTTCTTGCCCCTGAGCAAGTCGACGATCTCCTCGCCGGTCAGCGTCTCGAACTCGAGCAGGCCCTTGGCCAGCGTCTCGAGATCGGCGCGCTTCTCGGTGAGGATGCGGGTCGCTTCCTTGTAGCCTTCCTCGACCAGGCGTTTGATCTCGGAATCGATCTTCTGAACGGTGGCTTCGGATGCGTTCTGCGTGCGCGACACCGACATGCCGAGGAAGACCTCGTCCTGGTTCTCGCCATAGGAGACGGTGCCGAGTTCCTCCGACAGGCCCCAGCGCGTCACCATCATGCGGGCAAGGCGCGTGGCCTGCTCGATGTCGGAGGCGGCGCCCGAGGTCACCTTCTCGCGGCCGAAGATCAGCTCTTCGGCGACGCGGCCGCCCATCATGATGGCAAGGCGCGAGGTCATCTGCTCCAGCGACATCGACAGCTTGTCGCGCTCGGGCAGCTGCATGACCATACCGAGCGCACGGCCGCGCGGAATGATGGTCGCCTTGTGGATCGGATCGGTCGCGGGCACGTTGAGACCGACGATGGCGTGGCCGCCCTCGTGATAGGCCGTCAAGAGCTTCTCTTCTTCGGTCATGACGAGCGACTTGCGCTCGGCGCCCATCATCACCTTGTCCTTGGCCTCCTCGAACTCGGCCTGCGTCACCATCCGTTTGTTGCGGCGGGCGGCGGTGAGCGCAGCCTCGTTGACGAGGTTCATCAGGTCGGCGCCGGAGAAGCCCGGCGTGCCGCGCGCGATGGTCTTGAGGTTGATATCGGGGGCCAGCGGCACCTTGCGGACGTGAACCTTGAGGATCTGCTCGCGGCCGACGACATCGGGATTGGGCACAACGACCTGGCGGTCGAAGCGGCCTGGCCGCAGCAGCGCGGGATCGAGCACGTCAGGACGGTTGGTCGCGGCGATCAGGATCACGCCCTCGTTGGCCTCGAAGCCGTCCATCTCGACCAGCAGCTGGTTCAGCGTCTGCTCGCGCTCGTCGTTGCCGCCGCCGAGGCCGGCGCCGCGGTGACGACCGACAGCGTCGATCTCGTCGATGAAGATGATGCAGGGCGCGTTCTTCTTGGCCTGCTCGAACATGTCGCGGACGCGGCTCGCGCCGACGCCGACGAACATCTCGACGAAATCCGAACCGGAAATGGTGAAGAACGGCACGTTGGCTTCACCCGCGACCGCACGCGCGATCAGGGTCTTACCGGTGCCGGGCGGGCCGACCAGCAGCACGCCGCGCGGGATGCGGCCGCCGAGGCGCTGGAATTTGCCGGGGTCGCGCAGGAATTCGACGATCTCCTGCAGATCCTGCTTGGCCTCATCCACGCCGGCGACGTCCTCGAAGGTGACGCGGCCATGCGCTTCGGTCAGCATCTTCGCGCGCGACTTGCCGAAGCCCATCGCCTTGCCGGCGCCGCCCTGCATCTGCCGCGACAGGAAGATCCAGACGCCGATCAGCGCGATGAAGGGCAGCCAGGAGACCAGCAGCGAGACGAACCAGGGCACGTTGTCGCCCGGCGGCTTCGCGGTGATCTGCACCTTGCTGTCGTAGAGCCGCTTCACCAGCGTTGGATCGTTCGGCGCATAGGTCTGGAAGCTCGAGCCGTTGGTGAAGGTGCCGTGGATGTCCGGGCCCTGGATCACGACGTCGCGGACATTGCCGCGATCAACTTCGCTCAGCAGCTGGGAGAAGGCGATGTCCTGCGAGGACGCCCGCTGACCCGGATTCTGGAAGAGCGTGAACAACGCCAACAGCAGCAAAACAATGATGACCCAGAGGGCGAAATTGCGCAGATTGGCGTTCATCGATCTTCCTTCGTGGTCGCGCGGATCGCGGCCTGGTCCTTCAGGAGCTACTTGGGCAAGCTAGAGAAAATCCCCAAGGAATCCTCTCGGTTAGACGCATACAATTTAGGTGCCGTCCGGGTCGCTGCCAAGGGAATGAGATGGGACTATTTAGCCCATCTTAGAGCGATTCCCGCTGAAATAATGGCACCCGGAGCGGGGTTTTTCCTGCCTGGTTAAGGTGTTCTGATGGCGCGGGGCCGAAATGGCTGGTGTCATGATCCGCCCCAGTCCCGAGCTCATCCACTCCCACGGCGCCTTGCCGGCGCCGGTGCGATTTGGATACGCCCGCCGGCGAGGCTGATCAAGGCTCCCGCGAGGGTTTGCTTCAGGACCGGCCGGCCAGTGGCGCGGGCATCGAGACTTGCGGCAATGGCCTCGTCCAATGCGGACAGCAGGGTTTCGACCTTGCCGAGTTCCGCCGGTCCTTCATGTCCGAGCGCATTGATGGCCCGCAGCAGGAGCCGCAGCCGGACCTCCTCCGGCAGGGCGGCAAAGGCCGAGGCCTCGAAGCTTCGGACGTCCGCCTGCGGCGCACCGCCGCGATCCCGCAGACGGAGGAAGCGCTCGGCGCCGTCGACCAGCACCTCGACCGCCGCATTTGCCCGCGCCAGCCTTGCCGCGAGCCGCGCCAGATTGCGGGCATCGCCGCCCTCGGCCGCGAGAAGCGGCAGCAGCGCGCGCAGCCGCGGCCGGGTGAAGGCAGTGTCCCGGTTGGTGGGGTCCTCGACAAAGCCGACCTTCGCCCGCCTCAAGGTCGCGATCAGCTGCGATTTCGGAACATCGAGCAGCGGACGCGCCAGCACGATTCCGTCGCGCTCGCTGAGGGGCGCCATGGCCGACAGCCCGGCCAGCCCGCTGCCGCGGAAGAGGCGCATCAACAGGGTCTCGGCCTGGTCGTCGCGGGTGTGGGCCGTCAGCACATGGCTCGCACCGGCGGCACGTGCGGCCTCTGCGAGCAGGCGGTAACGGGCCTCGCGCGCAGCGGCAGGCAGGCCCGTCTTCGGCTTTGCGCCACGCCAGCGCAGGGTCCGATGCGGCAATCCGAGCTGGTTCGCGAGCCGCTTGACCTCGCGTGCCTCGCGGGCTGCCTCGGGGCGTAGGCCGTGGTCGACGGTGACGACGGTGAGTTGCGGGCCGCGCGCGAGGCTGCGCTGCCAGCGGGCGGCAAGCCACATCAGCGCGACCGAGTCGGGCCCGCCGGAGACCGCGAGCACCAGCGCCGGCGCAGCCTTCAGGCCGGCGAAGAGCCGCATCGCCTCGCGCGCCGAGATGGGAGAATTGTCGTCGTCTGACATGACGCGGCCCTGACAGTCGCCGGCAGATGGTTCCGATGTTTAGCGCAGCACCATCCGCGTTGTCAGGACCCCGGACGTCAGCACTTCACCCGCTTCTGTTCGCGGTCGACCGCGGCTTTGACGCCGGCGGAGGCACGCGGATATTTGCGGCCGATCTCGCCGAAGGCGGCGCAAGCGGCCTCCTTCTCCTTCAGCGCGGCGAGCGACTGGCCGAGCCGCAGCAGCGCATCCGGCGCCTTGGCCGATTTTTCGTATTTGGTGGTCACGGCGAGGAAGGCCTCCGCGGAGTCGCGATATTGCTGGCGCTGGAAGTAGCTCTCGCCGAGCCAGTATTGCGCGTCTCCGACGAGCGGGTCGCTCGGAAATTTCTGCGCAAAGTTCTTCATGGTCTGCTCGGCAAGCGCATAGTCCTTGCGCTGCATGTAGCCGATGCCGAGGTCGAACTCGTCGCGCGCCGTCGCCGAGGGCGGTAGCGTCGTCAGGCCAGTGCCGCCCGATGGCGCGGGATAGCCGGGTTGGGCCGGCGGATAGCCGGGCTGCGCGGCTGGCGGCACACCTTGCTGGTAGCGGGGGCTGGTATTGGCGAGATCGAGCGGCTCGCCGGCGCCACGGCCGCCGGGTGCCCCGCTCGGAGTTCCTGCCGGCATCGGCTGCTGGCCGCCGCCGAGCGCGCGCGGTGCGCCCGGCGCATTCGGGTTCTGGCTCGGGTCGAAGGCATCGCCGCGGCGACGCGTGCCGGGTGCGCCGGGCGCCGGCTGCTCCTGAACGATCGGCGCGGGCGCGGCGATCTGCGGCTGCTCGTAGGTCGGCTGCACGGCCGGCTGTTGCGGCGGCTGGCGATAGCCGGGCGCGATCTGACTTGGTGCCACCTGCGCGGGCGGCATCGCCGCGACGTTGGGCGCCTGTCCGGGCGCGCCTTGCGCGCCGCCCTCGAGCGCCCGCAGCCGCTCTTCGAGCTGCCGGTTGCGGTATTGCAGCTCCTCGTTCTGGCCGGTGAGCTGGCGCAGCTGGTTCTCCAGCCGCTCGATCCGCATCTCCGGGTCGGCATCATCCGACTGCGCGAAGACCGATTGCGCAAGTGCGGGCGAACCCAAAGAAAGCAGCGCGGCGGTCGCCACGGTGCCGGTAAAGACCTTAAATCTGGATGACATCTTGCCCTGACGACAAAAGCGAAATGGCCTGCGGCGGAACATTCGACGCGCCACACATTGAAGTGGAGTACGCCAAAAATGTGACTGGTACCAAGGGGTTTTAAGTCACAGAATGCTGAAACGAAACCGGCGCCCGAAAGGGCGCCGGCATCATCCAATTCCGAAGCTGAACGGCACCTGACCGGACGTCAGGAGCTCGCGTTCAAGACAGTGACGGCGCGGCGGTTCTGCGACCAGCAGGAGATGTCGTTACAAACGGCCACCGGCCGCTCCTTGCCGTAGGAGATCGTGCGCATGCGATTCGGATCGATGCCGCGCGAGGCGAGGAACGAGCGCACCGACTGGGCACGGCGGGCGCCGAGCGCGATGTTGTATTCGCGGGTGCCGCGCTCGTCGGCATGACCTTCGATGGTGAAGCTGTAGCGCGGATAGGTCTGGAGCCACTGCGCCTGCTTCTCCAGGGTCACGATCGCCTGCGGGGTCAGATCAGTCTGGTCGCTTTCGAAGAACACGCGGTCGCCCACGTTGACGACGAAATCCTGCTGGCTGCCGGGCGTCGCCGCATTGGCCATCGCATCCGTCGCAGCATTCTTGTTGGCGCAGGCGCCCATCGACAGCGCGACGGCGAGCACCGCGGCCAGCTTCAATCCCTGGAGGATACGCATAGGATGTTTCATTCCGGAGCCTCCACGCTCACGTTAGTCCACTGCTGTCCGGTCTACAGGGGGTTGGTTAAGCGAACGTTCCGTCAACCTTGACGGAACCTTGCCACAGCCGGTCAAATGCCCCCAACCAGCGAAAAGCAACCGGCATGGTTAATGAGTTGTAAATGTGGCGCGAGGGTGAAGGCAAGCCGCGTCGGTCGGCAAACCCGCCGGCTTTTGCTGTAAATTTGGGCCGAATCGAAGGTGTGGATGGTCCTAAAGCATGATCCGGAAAAGTGCGAAGCGGTTTTCCGGAAAGATCATGCGTAAACAACAAGCTAAAGCGCGATGACGATTCATCCAAATCTCATCGCGCTTTAGCAGGCGGAGCCGAATGCTGGGGCCGTCACATCCAGGTTCCGCGGCGAGGTCAGCAGCACCGGCCGCGTGGCAGCCGGCCGCGAGGTGCTGCGCTCAAACAGCATGCGCCGCTCAAACGCACTGGAGCGCATGATCGGAAAGCGTGCCAGCACCTTATCCCGCTGCCGCCGGACGTCGGTGGCCATCAGGACCGCCTTTTTGGTGGGCCAGCCCGGAAAGCCCCGCGGCTCCGGTGAAATGGTCTCATGCAGGAAAATGCGACGGTAAAATGCCTGATGATCGGTCCGGATCATGGCAAGCCCGGTGTCGGCATTGAAATGATCGCACGCGACAAAGGCCAGGCGGACCGTCAGGTAGGGCAACTCGGGGAAGCGATGGTGCTTGTCGGGATCTGCAACCAGCCGGCACGGATCGACAAAGACCTCGCCGCGATCGAGGCGGGGATGCAGGATGTCGCCGAACACCTCGGTGGTATAGGACATCCGCCATTCCGACGTCAGAAGATGGATACGGACGGAGCTGCAAAGCTCTCCATCAACATAAATCCCGAAATTCCAGGTGTTGGGTGTTTCGTCGAAGCGATCGCTGACGCGCAGTGAAGCCGACGGCTCGATCAGACCGGCCTGCAGATAGGCGCGGTAGCGCATCAAATACAGGTTGTCCTTGTCCTCGGGAGTCTCGATCAGTCGGTAATCGATACGGTCAAACAACGCGGCCCCTCGGGGAAGGAGCGCCGGGGTCGGTTCGGCTCCGGACTTCATCTGCTACCTCAAAACTCCAAGCAACTTCCGCGAGTAGCAGCAGATTAATGGTTCCTTAACGAAATTGCAAAGCTTTAGAACTGTTAGGGTTAACCTTTGCGGGTCCGCAAGATTACGGAGCAAGCGCGAGCCGATTGCGATGAAGGAGCCGCCGGAAAAGGATCAAGCCGATCGCGACGACACGAGGGCGAGCTGGTCGTCAGGCATACGACGGCCATGCGAGGCGTTGAGCAATTGGCGGATTCGCACCGCCGGAACGGGCCGGCTGAACAGGTAACCCTGCCCTTCGGTCACGGTGCCGTCGGCGCTGATCAGCTCGAGCTGCTCGTTGGTCTCGATACCCTCGACCACGACGGACATCCCGAGGTCGGCGGACAGCCGCGCGACGCCGCGCAGCAGCGTCAACGGCCGGTCGGCATCGATGCCTTCGAGGAAGGAGCGGTCGATCTTCACTTTCTGCATCGGGAAATTGTGCAGGTAGCTGAGGCTGGAGTAGCCGGTGCCAAAATCATCGAGCGAGATGCGCACGCCGAGCGCGTGCAGTTGCGACAGGATGTCGTGCGTGAGCTGGGTGTTGCGCAGCAGCGAGGACTCGGTGATCTCGATCTCCAGTCGATGCGCCGGCAAGCCCGACACTTCGAGCGCGTAGCGGATTTCGCTCAAGACATCGCGCTGGTGGAATTGTTGCGGCGAGAAGTTGACGGCGACGCTGACGCTCTCCGGCCACTTCATGCATTCCATGCAGGCGCGGCGCAGGATCCAGCGGCCGAGATCGACGATCAGGCCCATGTCCTCGGCGACCGGGATGATATCGACCGGCGAAACCGTGCCGCGCACCGGATGATTCCAGCGCAGCAGCGCCTCACAGGTGGTGATCTTGCCGGACTTCAGATTGACCAGCGGCTGGAAGAACAGCTCGAATTCCTCGTTGGCGAGCGCCTTGCGCAGGTCGAGCTCGAGGATGCGGCGCGCCTCGACGGTCGCCGCCATCTCGTCGCGGAAGAAACAGAATGTGCCGCGGCCGTCGGCCTTGGCGCGATACAGCGCCATGTCGGCGTTCTTGAGCAGCGTATCGGCGCTGGTGCCGTCCGGCGAGGTCAGTGCGATGCCGACGCTGGCGCCGATCTCGACCAGGTGATTGTCGATGCGATACCGCTCGCTCAACCGCTCGACGATGCGGCGGGCGAGCGCTGCGGCGTCCTCGGGCGTGTTGAGGTTCTGCTGGAACACGACGAACTCGTCGCCGCCGAACCGGGCGACGAAATCCTCGGGGCGCAGCATCTCGCGCAGGCGGTTGGCGACGGCGCACAGGAGCTGGTCGCCGCAGGGATGGCCCAGCGTGTCGTTGACCTGCTTGAACTGGTCGAGGTCGATGAACAGCAGCGCGGAGAGCTGCCCCGCGTCGTGCGAGACAGCCAGCAGGTGCTCGATTTCGTCGCGAAAATTGACCCTGTTCGGCAGGGCCGTGAGGTCATCATAGCGCGCGAGGTGACTGATCTTGGCTTCGGCATTGCGCCGCTCCGTAATATCCTCGAGCAGCAGCACCGCTCCTCCGTCCGCCATCGGCTGAACGGTCCAGGACAGCGACCGATTTCGCTCGATGTTCGTATCGACGGTGATGATCTCATTCTCCCGCGAACTCTCGAGGCCAGCGATGATCTGCTCGCCGTTCGCAGCCGAGATGGCCCCGGCTTTGACACAGGCGGCGATGATGTCGCGTGCGCTGGCGCCGCTCTGCGGCAGATTATCGGGCAGGCTCATCATCGCGGCGAAACGGTGATTCATCACCGCGAGCTGCCCGTCGAGGTGGAACATGCAAAGCCCGTGCGGCATGTTGTTCAGGGCAGTATCGAACTGACCCGCGAGCGCCGACTCGCGCTCACGCGCCACCACGGCTCCCATGAATATCCTGTGGAGGTTGGCCGAGAGCTGCATGATCGCGAGCAGGAAGGCAGCACTCACAACGGCCATTGCGATATAGTAGGGCGTGCCGCGCCACGCCAATGCCAAGACCGCCGGGGTGAAGATGAGCACCGCCTGAAAATGGAAGATCGACGGTCGTCCGTACGCCCTTCCCGCTCCCCCTGCGGCAATGCCTGTAGTGACCGACAGAGCAATCATATGTGAGACCGCGTCGTCGGTAGCGAGCAGGGTCGTGCCGCACCAGGTGCCAATCGCAGCGGCCTGGATCATCGCCCCGATTTGATAGCGCGTCTGCCAGCGTTTGGCCGCCTCGGCGGTCACGTTCGACTTGCGCGCCTGATAGCGGCGCAAATCGATCGCCCGCACCGATCCGGCCAAGACGAGAAACGCCACACACGCCCAAACGAGGGGCTCGCCCGTCTTCAGTGCCGTCAGTGCAGCACCGATCGATACGAAGATGAGCCCGGCCAGCAGTGGTCCCGGCGCTTCAAAGAGCGAATCGATCTGCGCTGCCGGGTTGACCGGCGGCGGCTGCCCCTGCTCTCCGCTCTGGCTTGCGAACTGCATTTGGTTTGTACGCGCGTCCTGTTCGGCGCGTAGTCTTACCGAGCCGAGATGAAGCTTTCCTGAGGGAACATCGTTAAAGCCGAGTTGTTTTTCGGCAATAGCGAAGCGATTTCTTCTTACATATCAAGCAGCTAGGCAAGCCTTGCCGGGCACAAGGTGAAGGAAGTCTTGCCCTTCGCAACGAACGCGGAAAAATCGGCGCGCTTTTTCGAAAACATCGCGCGTCTGAACACGCGATGCTTCAACTGCGATGTTGTCAGCCCGACGTGGAGGACAGCAGCGGCGACCATGCCGGGTCGGAGGCGAAGCCCGGTGTCGGCACCTTCAGCTCGTTGCGGCCGGAGATGTCGACGCTGTAGAGCGAAGGCCCGCTGTTGCCGCCGGGATCGCGGAAGAACATCAGCACGCGGCCGTTCGGCGAGAAGGTCGGACCTTCATTGTGGAAGCCGGAGGTGAGCAGCCGCTCGCCGGAGCCGTCCGGCTTCATGACGCCGATCGAGAACTGCCCGCCGCCTTGCCTGGTGAAGGCGATGTAATCGCCCTTCGGCGACCACACCGGTGTCGAATAGCTGGCGTTGGTGTCATCCTTGGAGAAGGAGATGCGCTGCGCCTGTCCTCCGCCTGCCGCCATCACATAGATCTGCGACCTGCCGCCACGATCGGACTCGAAGCAGATACGGCTGCCGTCCGGTGAGTAAGACGGAGACGTGTCGATCGCCGGCGTGTCGGTGAGACGCGTGGTCGAGCGCGAGCGCAGATCCATCACGAACAGGTTGGAATTGCCGCCCTGTTGCAGGCTCATGATGACGCGCTGGCCGTCCGGCGAGAAGCGCGGCGCAAAGGTCATGCCGGGGAAGTTGCCGACGATCTCGCGCTGGCCAGTCTCGATGTTGAAGAGATAGACCTTCGGATCGCCCTGGCCGAACTCCATGTAGGTGATCTCTTGCGAATTCGGCGAGAAGCGCGGCGTCAGCACGAGGTCGGAGCCGCGGGTCAGGTAGCGCACATTGGCGCCGTCCTGGTCCATCATGGCAAGCCGCTTGACGCGGCGCTCCTTCGATCCGGTCTCGTCAACGAACACGACGCGGCTGTCGAAATACCCCTTCTCGCCGGTCATGCGCTCGTAGATCTGGTCGGAGATGATGTGGGCGATGCGGCGCCAATATTCCGGCGACGTGAAATATTGCTGTCCCGCGAGCTGCTGGCCGGTGACCACGTCCCACAGGCGGAATTCGGCCTTGAGGCGGCCGTCCGGCTGCCGCGTCATGCGGCCGGTGACGAGGGCCTGCGCGTTGATGGTCTTCCAGTTCTGGAATTGCGGTGCGACGTCGATGTTGCTGATGCGCTCGATGAACGCAGCCTGGTCAATCGGCGCGAACAGGCCCGAGCGCTTCAGGTTGTTGGTGATGACCTGTGTGACGCCGTTGCCGACGTCGCCGTCGGACGGGGAGCCTGGCACGAAGCCGGAGATCGCGATCGGGATCGGCTGGAATTCAGTGGGATCGATGCGAAGCCGCGGCTGACTCTGGGCGAAGGCGTGGCCGCCCCCGAGCATGGCAAGCGCCGATCCGGTGACGGTCATAAAGCGGCGGCGGGTGATCGATCGGGCGTCATTCATTGCAAAATTCTTTTGTTCGGATGTCACAACATATCTTTCAGACCGAAGGTCATCGGAATGAGCTTCCAGCTCTCATACTGCTGCTTCGGCATGAACGAATAGACCTGGCACTGCACGATGGCGCGCTTGGCGCTCTCGGCAACCGCCTGAGCGATCGACCGCGACGGTCCCCTCACCGCGATGACGATGGGCTCGGACGCCAGCGATCCGTCGATCTTCATGGGAATGTCGATGTCGGCCTCGTATTGATCGGCGTCCTGGCCGTTGTAGGTGGGCGTGAAGCAGCGCTTGACCGCGCCCTGGAATGCACCGCGCCAGGTCGCGACATTGTTGGCGGCCGTCCCGGTCGCCGCCCCCAGAGAGGCCGACGCATTCAGCGCCGTGCCGGCAAGTTCGTGCCGGGTCGCGGCGCGCTTGTCGAGATCGCGCTGGATCTGCGCGGGATCGAAGGTGCGCTCCTTCGGCTTCGGCTGCTGCTGCGGCTGCACTGCCGCGACCTTCTGCTCCACGGGCTTGGGCGGCGGCTTCTTGGTCTCCAGCTTCTTCTGGAGCTCGGCGATCGGATCTTCCTTGGCCGGATCAGGCTTCTTTTCCTGCGGCTTCGGCTCTTCCTTCGGCTTGGCCTCGGCGACGGGCTTCGGCGGCTCGGGCTTCTTCTCCACCGGCTTCTCGACCGGCTTCGGCGGCGGCTCCGGCTGCGAATTGGTCTTGATCAGCTCTTTCTTCTCGGTGACCTTGCCGACCGCGTCTTCCTCCGGCTTGGCTTCCGCGATCTTCTCGACCTTGGGCTTCGGCTCTTCTTTCTTGCCGGTCTTCTGTCCCGCCATCATCTTGGCGAGCTGATCGGTGGAGATGATGTCGACCGGAAGCGACTCCTCCGGCGCGATGTAGGCCTTGCTGCTAAAGGTAAGGAGGCCCCATCCCAGCACCAGGACATGGAGGGCAATCGACGCAACGAGTGTCTTGTCGACGTTCACCTTCACGGCTTCAAGATCCCTGATCCGCTTCCGTGACGAGGGCCAGCTTCTTGAATCCGGCGCCGGACAACAGGCCCATCACCTTGGCCACCGTGCCGTAATCCGCCTTCTTGTCGGCGCGCAGATAGATGCGCTCCTCGAGCCCGCCGCGCGCGTCCGTGATCGCCTTCAGCTTGGGTATCAGCTCGTTGATCGCGATCTCGGCATCGTTGATGAACACCTTGCCCTTGATGTCGACCGACATCTGGATCGGCTTCTGGTCGTTGTTTTCGAGGCTCTTGGCCTGGGTCTGGGGCAGGTCGAGCGGCACGCCGACCGTCAACATCGGCGCGGACACCATGAAGATGATGAGCAGCACCAGCATCACGTCGACCATCGGCGTGACGTTGATCTCGGCCACGACCGGCTTGCGCCGGCCGCGGCGTCCACCGCCGCCGGACGAACTCGCAACGTTCATGGCCATGATCGCGTGCCCAAATTGCCCTTCACACTATACATGCCGTCCGTCAGCCCCGCTCGTCGATCTGACGGGACAAGATGGCTGAAAATTCATCAGCGAAGCCCTCCAGCCGCTGAGCCTGACGGTTCACCTCGGACGTGAACTTATTGTAGAAAATAGTGGCAGGAATGGCGGCGATAAGGCCGACTGCGGTCGCAAACAGCGCCTCGGCGATACCGGGGGCGACGACTGCCAGGGAGGTATTTTTCGACGCCGCGATCGACTGGAAGCTCGACATGATGCCCCAGACCGTGCCGAACAGGCCGACGAAAGGGCCGGCAGAGCCGACGGTCGCCAGCACCAGCAGGCGCCGTTCCAGGCGCTCGACTTCGCGCGCGATCGAGACGTTCATCACCTTGTCGATGCGCATCTGGAGCCCCGCGACCGAGCGGGCATGGCTCTCGAAGGAACGCTTCCACTCGCGCATCGCCGCCACGAAGCAGGCCGCCATGGAATGCGTCGGCTTGGCCGACAGCGTGCGATAGAGCTCCTCGATCGACTCGCCGGACCAGAACGCCTGCTCGAACCGGTCCATCGACCGCCGGGTGCGCGCGTAAAGAAAGACCTTGTCGATGGCGATCGCCCAGACCCAGACCGAGCAGGACAGAAGTCCCAGCATCACCGCTTTCACGATCCAGTGAGCCTGCCAGAACAGCGCAATCAGCGACACGTCGGCGGAGGCAGCAACCGGAAGGGCTGACTGAGCCACGTCGGCCGGATTCATAAGCAGTATCCTCTCAAGGCGATCGTTACCTAACGTCATTCGGCCAGCAAATCGCTGCCTGTATTCCCGAACAGCCGCGCTAGTACCGGCGCGCGGGCCAGCAAGCCCGCTCAAAGCCTTGTCATTCTGAGGTGCAGGGCTGGTCCAAAGGCTCGTCCAAAGCCGGCCGCCTGCATTCCCCGCCAAGATGTCAAAACTAAGGGCCTCGACACGGCTTCGGGCGCGACTGTCCGCTCTTACCAGAGCCCGGCGATAGTTAATGCGGGGTTACCGGCCACGAATTTGGCTGCCGGAAAGGCAGGCAGCGCAGGGGGATGGCGGCGGGCGGCCATGGCTCGTGTCCGGACGCACCGCATCGTCGAAGCGACGCTGCGCTGCGTCCGCGGCATAAGTTCCACGCGCACGTGCAACCGAGGGAACCTCCCTCGCCCCGGAATTATTGTCCGGAAAATGACTTTCGGCGAGCCCCTGCCATGACCATCAACCCAAAGACGACCGCCGCCATCGGCGATCACCCGCTCCACCCCATGCTCATCCCGTTCCCCGTCGCGTTCCTGGTTGGCGCGCCCATTGCCGATCTGGCCTTCATCGGAACCGGCGACGCTTTCTGGGCGCGCGCCGCGATGTGGCTGATCGGCGCCGGCATCGTCATGGCGCTGGTTGCCGCCGTAGCCGGATTTGCGGACTTCCTGAGCGAGCCGCGCATCCGCAGTCTCAATGACGCCTGGTACCACATGGCCGGCAATCTCACGGCCGTCGTGCTGGCACTGGTCAATTTCTATCTTCGCTACGCGCAAGGTGCTGCGGAGGCTGCGATCAAGCCGTGGGGCGTGGTGCTTTCGCTGATCGTGGTCGGCATCCTGCTGTTCACGGGATGGAAGGGGTGGGAGATGGTCTACCGGCATCACGTCGCCGTGCTGGATGCACCGGGCCAGACCAGCTCGGAGCCGGCCACGCCGCCTCATGGCGGCGAAAGCCACCGCCGCGCCGCCTAAAGCGCGATGAGATTTGGATGAATCGTCATCGCGCTTTAGCTTGTTGTTTACGCATGATCTTTCCGGAAAACCGCTTCGCACTTTTCCGGATCATGCTTTAAGCGAAGGACGTCTCAGGCGGCCGAGGCGGACTCGGGGCAGTTGGTCAGTCGCGCAGGATTGCCGACCGCCGTGCAGCCAGCGGGGACGTCGCTCGTCACGACAGTGCCGGCGCCGATCTTTGCGAGATCGCCGATGCTGATGTCGCCGAGGATGCTTGCGCCCGCGCCGATGTAGACGCCGCAGCCGATGCGCGGCGAGCGCGCCGGCAGTTCGCTGCTGCGGCCGATGCTGACGTTCTGAAGGATGGTGACGTCGTCGCCGACGACGACGTCGGCGCCGATCACGATGCCGGTGGCGTGATCGAGATACACGGCGGACCCGATGCTGGCCGTCGGATGAATACTGACCTGGAGCAGGTTCGACGCCTCGTTCTGAAACAGCAGCGCGGCATCGCGATGATCATGGCGCCAGAGCCAGTTCGAAACGCGCCAGGCCTGCAGCGCGATGTACCCCTTGTAATGCAGCAGTGGCGGCAGCAGGTCGGCGACGGCGGGGTCGCGGCGCGCGATGGCCAAGAGGTCTCGGCCGGCCGCTTCGATCAAGTCCGGCTCGCCCCCAAAGGCGGCGCGGCAAAAAGCCATGAAGCGCACGCGCTCCGTGGCGTTGCTCGCAAGCCGCCTCCCGATGAGATCGGCCAGGGCCGCGGCGAAATCATCATGAGCGAGAATGGCACCGGCGACGGCTTTGCCGAAAACAGGATCGGCATTGGCCGAGCGCTGCGCCTCGTCGCGAACCTTTTGCCAAAGGCTGTCGCTACCCGCCATAGCAGCTTCCGCCATCGTCGCTCCGCTCGCCTGTGCCGTGACGGCGAATATAGGCGGTCCACATCGAGGCGCCAGTCTCGCCTTCGCGACGTGCTTGCTGTCGGCCGCGGGGCCTGACGATCGAGGCGCTGTACAAGCCAAACCGCCCGCCTGCGGGTCACGCAGACGGGCGGCTCGGGGCCATCAGGACTTTGGGGGCATGCGCCTGAAGGCTTTGAGAGGTGCGAACCTTCAGATCAGCCTTGCTGCTGGTCGGTCGGCGGCGGGGTCGGACGTGTCCGGTGCTGCGCCATGAACTGGTCGAACTCTTCCTTGTCCTTGGCGTGGCGCAGACGGGTCAGGAAATCCTTGAACTCGCGCTGCTCTTCCTCGAGGCGCTGCAGCGTCTCGGCGCGATATTCGTCGAAGGCGCGGTTGCCGGAGGACGGCGGGCCGAAGCCAAAGCCGAAGCCGCGGCGCTCCATGCGGTCACGCATGCGATCCATCTTGTACTGCATCCGCTCCATCTTGTTCTGCCAGCGATCCTGATGGCTCCAGCACGACATTCTTCTGCTCCCGAGTGTGAAAAAGAGAAGGGCAAGTCCGATCGGCCACCAAATGATGAAGCCGAGAATGGTCACGGCGATCCAGCCGGGATGCCAGGGCGTATCGAGCATGCCGGGACGCTCGTACTGTTGGTATTGGTCCGAAGGGCCGCGCCATCGATTGACATCAGCGGTGTAGGCCATTTCCCATCTCCATCACGGCATGCGCGCCGTTGTGAATGTAAATAACATTTACATAGCTAGACCATCCCGCGATTTTGTCAAGCTGGCCGCGAGACACGCCCGCGTGATTATTTGCGCAATCTTATTTCGGCTTGCCCCAGGGGCCGCCGGGCGGGACTCCCGAACCGGAGGGAGCCTCCGGCGGCACCGGCGGCGGCTCGGCACTCTTGCCGGCCGGACGGCGGTCAATCGGGAAGCCGAGCCCGCGCAGATAGATCAGCACCTCGGCCTCCAGCAGCTCGTCCGGCGACATCGGCAGCTTCCGCCGCGCTGCATCGCCACGCGAGAACAGCGAGGCGACGCCATGCGACATCGACCAGATGTGCAGCGCCATCATCATCGCCGGCGGACGGGGAGTGCCGGGCGGCGTCAGCGCGGCGAGGCGCTCGGCGGCGGCACGGATGATGTTGAAGGCCCGTTCACTGGCCGCCTGGAGTGCCGGATTGGCATCGACCGGCACGCCGGATTCGAACATGGCATTGTAGAAGGCGGGCTCCTCGCGGGCGAAGGCGAGATAGGCCTTGCCGACACGTTCGAACGCGGTGACCGTGTCGGGCCGCCCGTCATCCCAAGCCGCGGACAGGCGCGCCTCGAACTGCTCGAATCCACGCTGGGCGATCGAGGACAACAGCTCGTCACGGTCGCGGAAATGCCGATAGGGCGCCGCTGCGCTGACGCCGGCCATGCGCGCGGCATCGGCAAAGGTGAAGCCCGCCGCGCCCTTCTCGGCGATGAGGCCGAGAGCGGCCTGCAACAGGGCCTCCTTCAGATTGCCGTGGTGATAGCCGCGCTCGGCGCGGCGCTGCTCCTTGCGCCAGCTCATGTGAACGACCTTTACATGAGCCGGGCGTGAAGGTCACTAGCGGCGATGAGGCAGAATTAACTCCGTATTCTCCGCAGTCATTCCGGGACGGCTCGAAGAGCCGGACCCGGAATCTCGAGATTCCGGATCCGATGCTTCGCATCGCCCGGAATGACTGCAGGACCCCAACGGCCCCGCAAAGACCTCACCCGAAGCTACATCTGCGGAATGGGCAGCACCGGCATCACTTCGATCGCCTCGCCCGGAAAGATCGCGAAATGCGGATGGTTCTCGAACAGCTTGGCAGCTTCCTCTTGCGATGCGGCGCGCACTACGGTGAAACCGGTGAGCGCGTTGCTGATCTCGGTGATGCCATTCGCGTCGATCCTGCGGGTCTTGCCGAGCGGGCCGCCCAGATCGACGATGACCGACTTGTGCTTCTCGACCCAGCCGTGCCAGGCAGCCATGCCCTCCTGCTCCTTCGCCTTTCGCTCGGCCTCGGGCAGCGCGCGCCAGGCCGCCATTTTCGACCCGGTCATGCTGCCGAGATAGACGGCGAGGAATTTGTGTTCGGTGCTCATCGGCCTCTCCTCTGTTGATCGATTGATCTGTTGATCGGTTGACGACAGCCGCGATCTCATCGCGGCCGCGGTGGTTACTTCTTCAGTTCCTCCAAACCGGCGGCGGCCTGCTGCACGTCGGGCGGAAAATCGCTCATCTCCTGTACCTGCCGGATCTCGATGATTTCGTTCGGCGAAGCCGGGCACTTCTTCGCCCAGGCGATCGCCTCCTCGCGCGAGGCGACCTCGATCATCCAATAGCCGCCCAGGACTTCCTTGGCTTCCACGAAGGGCCCGTCGGTCACGACAGGCACGCCGGTCGCGAACGAGACGCGCGCGCCCATCGAGGGCGGATGCAGGCCGTCGAGCGTGATCAGCACGCCGGCATCCTTCAGCGCCTCGTTGTAGCGCATCATCGCGGCAACCCGCTCGGGATCGAGCTGCACGTCCGGCGGCGCGTTCTCGTAGCCAAGCGGAATCATCAGCATCATGAATCGCATGAGGTTTCCTTGCTTTCACTGTCGGGGCGAGCAGCGGCGGGGCCACGCCCTCACTTTCCAAGACGAATGAACTGTCAGGGAACCGACATGGATGACGAAAATTATCTGGCAGCTCGGCGCGCGGCGCCAGCTCGCCGTGCAAGGCGCGGCGAGCCTCCAAGGATGAAGCGGCCCGACGCAGCCGGGCCTTTGCCCTTGCCGCTGAAGAAGCGGCGGCCCCAGGCTGACGGAGATGGACTGGCGCTCTTCTTACCGCAACAGAAGCGAAGTAAAAGGCGCTGGCCGCCCGTGCGGCTTCCGTTTCCGCCAGAAGGACAGATCAGCCAATGCCGCAAGCCGCGCAAAAAGTCGCCCTCGTCACCGGAGCCGCACGCGGCATCGGGCTTGCGACCGCGAAGAAGTTCCTTTCCGAGGGCTGGCGCGTGGCGCTGCTCGATATCGAGGGCGACCTGCTCGGCCCCGCGATCGCCGACATCGGCCAAAACGAGGCGACGCTGGCGCTGACCTGCGATGTCTCCGACGCAGCCGCAGTCAGCGCTGCAATGACGACGATGGAGCGGCGGTTCGGCCGGTTGGATGCGCTGGTCAACAACGCCGGCATCGCGGTGTTCGCGCCGCTGATGGAGACGTCGGAGGCTGACTGGCGCCGCGTGCTCGAGGTCAACCTCACCGGACCGTTCCTCTGCACCAAGGCGGCGGTGCCGCTGATGCGTGACGGCAATGGCGGCGCCATCGTCAACATCACCTCGATCTCGGCCGTGCGTGCTTCGACGCTGCGTTCGGCCTACGGCACCAGCAAGGCGGGCCTTGCGCACCTCACCAAGCAGCTCGCGGTCGAGCTCGCTTCCCTCAACATCCGCGTCAACGCGGTTGCGCCGGGACCGGTCGACACAGCGATGGCGAAGCAGGTGCACACCAAGGAGATCCGCGCCGATTACCACGATGCCATCCCGCTCAACCGCTACGGCCTGGAGGAGGAACTCGCGGAAGCGATCTACTTTCTGTGCTCGGAACGCGCCAGCTACATCACCGGCCAAATTTTGGCCGTCGATGGCGGTTTCGATGCGGCAGGTATCGGCCTGCCGACGCTGCGCGGCCAGCGCCGCAACGGGTAGGAGTGCTCATGCAACGCGCCGCGTTCGTCACCATCACGATGCTCGCGGCCGTGTTGATCGCGGCGACACCGGCGCGAGCCGAGATCCGCATCATCCAGTCCCCAGGCGGACAGGTCGGGCCCTTCCTCGATCTGTTCGAGAAAGTGCGCGAGAGCGGCGAGCGCGTGGTGATCGATGGTCCCTGCCTGTCCGCCTGCACGCTGGTGCTCAGCATCGTCCCAGGCGAGCGCATCTGCGTCACCAAGCGCGCGGTGCTCGGGTTCCACGCCGCGCGCTCGGTGGACCGGCGCGGACATTTCTATGCCGAGCCGGAGGCATCGGTCGCGGTGCTTGCCGCCTATCCCGGCCCGGTGCGCGACTGGATCAGCCGCCGTGGCGGCCTCACCTCGCGGTTGCTCCTGTTGAAGGGACGTGATCTCGCCGCGATCTATCCGCGTTGTCGCTGATGAAAGCCGGCAGCCGCCAGGCGCGTGACGTGAATGAGCGCTGGGAACCGCATCACATCGAAGGCGATTTGCCTGGCTGGTTCGAGGCCATACGCCATGTTACCTGCGCTCGCATCCAGCGTGCGCACGGGTGATCTGCGCCATCAGGCGCTGGCTACGTTCAGAAAAGAGTCTGTATCACCGGCACCAGCTTTGCGCTGGCGCAGATGAGCATTCCCCAAAGAGCAAAATTGATCTGTAGCGCCGCCGCCATCGGTCGCTCCCTTGCAAGTGACGTCCATCCCAGTTTGTAGCTTTTATGAATCACCAATAGCGATTCTGGCGTGCAGATCACAGCCCAATATTGCGCCAATTGTTGTGCGATGCAGTTGGTTTCACGAAGCGGCCTCACTGCGCCCGCAAAGTGATGCGAAAGCAGGAGTCACATTCGTCCATGCCGGCAGATTTGTTTTTGCTTTGAGTTCCATCGAACTGACGTGGTGCGTGTGTCTCACCCGCATTCTGCGCGTCCCATACGTAGCGAAGGCCTGGCATGATTCGATACGGCTTCATCTTGCTCACTTTTTGCACAGCGCTGCTCGGAGGCGCAGGCGCTCCAGCGCAGGAACGTCGCCCCATCGCATGGGATGGTCTTGGCAAGGATCCGAACCGTCCTCACGTCGCGAAGCGGGGCGTCACGGACCACGCACTCACGGTAAGTGATCCCAATCAGGAGCGGGAAAGGGTACTCGGTACTTTGCGTCCATATTCCGAGGCATGGTGGGCGGTCCATGACGAAATACAGGCGGAGAACGACAGGCAGCTCGGCAGCAAGCTCGTGATCTGTCCTCGTTGCCTGGAGCCTTCGCCGCGCGAGGACGTCACCGGGTCGATCCGGTGAGAGGACAGACGGCCGATCGGCGCCGTAACGAGTCCATGCATATCCCTCTCCCGCAGCATCGAGAGAGGGGACCGCAACTCAACGGATCGCGCGCGCGGTCGCGCCCGTCACATTCCCTCCGCCGGGCAGTTCACCATCCAGGGAATGCCGAACTTGTCGACGCACATGCCAAAGCCCTTGGCCCAGAAGGTCTTGCTGAAGGGCATGGTGAGGCTGCCCCCGTCGGCCAGCGCGTTGAACTTGCGCTCGGCATCCGCGAGATCCGTGACCGTGAGGGAAATCGAGAAGCCCTGCGGCTTCTGAAAATGCTCGGGCGGCGCGTCGGAGGCCATCAATACGCTGCCGTCGGGCAGCGACATGCGCGCATGCATGATCATCTTCTCGCGGCCGGGTGCCGCGGGCATGTCCGGCGGCACCTCCGAGGCCCGCATCATTGCATCGATCTTGCCGCCGAGAACCTTTGCGTAGTAGTTGAACGCCGCTTCGCAGGTGTCCTGATAGAACAGATACGGATTGAGCATCGTTTCTCTCCTCTTCTTCGTTCGCAGTGAGACCTATTGCTTCTCGGTGAGCTTCTTCAGGCCGGCGAGGCCCGCTTCGAAATCCTTGCCGATCATGCTGTCCATGTTGATGAAGACCTGCATCAGCTTGGACAGGAACGGGGCCGGACCGTACATCGCCCATGTGACGAGTGTGGCATCGCCTTGCGGCACAAAGGTGAACTCGGCGACATTGTGCCCTTCAAATGGCCGCTCGAAATCCAGCTTGATGCGGAGCTTCGAGGGCCCGTTCGCCTCCAGGATCTCCATGTGGCCGGCACCGACATTGTTGTTGCCGTCCCAGGCATAGGTCGCCCCCTTCCCCGCCGCGGTTCCGCCGAACGTCCGCTTCATGGCGGGATCGCGTCCCTCATAGGGCGACCAGGCGGTCCAACGGCGGAAATCGGCAACCAGTGGATAAATCGCATCGGCCCGCGCCTTCACGGCGAGGCTGCGCTCGACGCGGAATGTGTCAGGCTTGGTGAGGGCGAAGACGAGAATGCCTGCGATTCCGATCGCGAGCACGACGGCAATGATGGCAACGGCTCTCAGCATGAATGGCTCCTTGGATACCGGATTAAGACGAAAGGGCGCGGCAGGGGCCGACAGGAGCCGATGAGATTTTTCTTGCCCGTCATTCCGGGATGGTCCGAAGGACCAAATCTCGAGATTCCGGGTTCGCCCTCCGGGCGCCCCGGAATGACCGTGAGACATCATTTCGCCTTGGCGCTCTCCTTCGGCTTCGGCTGGCTGTCCCGGATCAGGCGATCGAGATGCATGCGGATGTGGGCGGCTTCGGCCGATGTATTGGCGAGCGCGATGGCGCGGTCGAAGGCGATGCGGGCTTCGTCGTTGCGGCCGAGCTGCATCAGGAAGGCGCCGCGCACGCCGTAGAAATGGAAGTAGTTGGCGAGCTTCGGCGCCAGCGGCTCGATCAGGTCGAGCGCAGCCTGGGGCCCGCGCACCTTCGAGACCGCGACCGCGCGGTTGAGTGTCACCACCGGCGAGGGCTGCACCACTTCGAGCGCCCCATAGAGCAGATCGATCTGGGTCCAGTCGGTCTCCCCCGGCGTCGCTGCGCGCGCATGCAGCGCGGCGATGGCGGCCTGGATCTGGTAGGGTCCGCTGCGGCGGTGGCGCATCGCCTTGTCGATCAGCGCGAGGCCTTCTGCAATCATGGTGCCGTTCCACAAGGAACGATCCTGATCGTCCAGCAGGATCAGCGATCCGTCCTCGGCAAAGCGCGCGGCGCTGCGCGCATGTTGCAAGAGAATCAGCGCCGTCAGGCCCATGATCTCCGGCTCGCTCGGAAACAGCCGCAGCAGCAACCGCGCCAGCCGGATCGCCTCCTCGCACAGCGGCTTCCTGATTTCGGCGGTGTCGCCACTCGCCGAATAGCCTTCGTTGAAGATCAGGTAGATCATCGCCGCAACTCCGGCGAGCCGTTCGGAGCGCTCGACCGCGCCGGGCGCCTCGAACGGCGTCCCGGCCTCGGCGACCTTCGCCTTGGCGCGCGTGATGCGCTGCTCCATCGCGGCTTCCGAGACCAGGAACGCGCGCGCGATCTGCTTCACCGTGAGGCCGGAGACGATGCGCAACGCCAGCGCGATCTGCTGCGTCGCCGGCAGCCCTGGATGGCAGCAGATGAACATCAGCCGCAAAATGTCGTCGCGATAGTGTGAGCCGTCGAGCCGCTCGGCGAGCGCGCCCTCGGCGTCGTCGAGATCGGAGATCGCCTGGTCGTCCTCGGGCAGCGGCTGTTGCTTGCGCGCGCGCCGCACCTCGTCGATTGCGACGTTGCGGCCGACCATGATCAGCCAGGCCGCGGGATCGCGCGGCGGCCCGTTCTGCGGCCAGGTTTTCAGCGCGCGCAGGCAGGCGTTCTGAAACGCCTCCTCTGCGGTATCAAGATCGCGGAAATAGCGCAGCAGCGCGCCCACCGCCTGGGGTCGCGCCGAGGTCAGCGCAGTCTCGATCCAAGCGGTGTCGGCATCGCTCACGTCAGGTTTCCTCCGGGCCGGAAGACGCCGACGGGACGCACCTCGTAGGCGCCGCCGGGATTGGCGGCTCCAAGCTCACGCGCGACGTCGAGCGCGTCGTCGAGATTCTTGCAGTCGACGATGTAGAAGCCGAGCAGCTGCTCCTTGGTCTCGGCATAGGGACCGTCGAGCACCAGTGGCGGATCCTCCTTGCGCAGCGTCGCCGCCGCGGTCGTCGGCAACAGCCGCGCCACCGGCCCGAGCCGGCCCTGTTTGGTGAGCTTCTCCTGAACCACGGCGAGCTTCTTCATCACGGCCTCGTCCTGGTCCTTGCTCCAGGAGCCGACGAAGTCCTCATCGTGATAGCAAAGAATGGCGTAAAGCATGGCCGGCACTTTCCTCGTCTGTTCTGAAGACGCGCCAATATGCCCCGCCCCGACAGGGCTGCGGAAAAAATTTGCAAGAAAAATCCGGCAGATCGTGCCAAGGAGGGTCCTTCATCAAGCGGAACCGACGAGGCACTTCGAATGACCCTGGGCACACTGGCCGTCCTCATCAACAGCACACAGCAGAACTGGCTGCCGGAGCGCTGGAAGGCCCGGTTCGAAGCGGTCTGCGGCGACCGCCGCGTGGTGCTGCTGCCGGACGCCGGGCTCGATCCGGCGGAGGTGCACTATGCGGCGGTGTGGAAGCCGGTGCCGGGCGATCTCGGTGCGTTCCCCAATCTTCGGGCCATCTTCAATCTCGGCGCGGGCGTTGATGCGCTGATGGCGGACAGGAGCCTGCCCGATGTGCCGCTGGTGCGCGTCGCCGTGCCCGATCTCACCAATCGCATGACCGAATATGTCGTCCTGCACGTGCTGATGCATCACCGCCAGGAGCTTTACCTCAGGCAATCGCAGCGCGAGAAACGCTGGGAACCAAAATATCAGTGGCCGGCAAGCGCGATCACGGTCGGCGTCATGGGATTGGGCACACTGGGGGCCGATGCGGCCGACGTGCTGCGGCGGCTCGGCTTCCGTGTCGCCGGCTGGAGCCGCAGCCCGCGGACGATCGACGGCGTGGTGTGCTTCCACGGCGCTGCGCAGATCGACGCGTTTCTGCGCACGACCGACATTCTGGTCTGCCTGCTCCCGCTGACGCCTGACACAAACGGCATCCTCAAGCGCGACCTCTTCACAAGGCTCCACCGCAACAGCCCGCTCGGCGCGCCCGTGCTGATCAATGCCGGCCGCGGCGGCCTGCAGAACGAAGCGGACATTCTCGCCTGTCTCGACGATGGCACGCTGGGCGCCGCCTCGCTCGACGTCTTCGTGCAGGAGCCGCAGCCGAAGGACAGCCGGTTCTGGACCCATCCCAAGGTGGTGTTGACGCCCCACAACGCTGCCGACACCGATGCGGACGCGATCTCGGCCTATGTCGCCGAGCAGATCGCGCGGTTCGAGGCCGGCGGCGCACTGGAGAACGTGGTGGACCGGGTCAGGGGGTATTGAGGCCGGCGGAGAGGCGCACGACCGTCTCTTAGTCGCGGTCGATCAGGGACTTTTCCGGCAAGCCGCTCGGCGCCGTCGAGCTCGTGATGGACAATGCCGATTACGAGACCTCGGCCGACCGTGCCTGGTGGCTTTCAATCGGCATCGCCGCGCTGGGCTCGTGCTCGCGACAGAAGAGATCGGCGCGCAGGTCATTGCCGTGCAAGGCGAGACATCAGGCGCCGACGGCATCGCAGCCACGGATGCGGCCGCGGAGGAAGTGCTGGGCTCGACCATCGAGCTGTCGAAGCAGTCGCAGCGGCTGCGCGACGAGGTCGATCTTTTTCTTGCGCAGATCCGCGCGGCGTAGCTGGCAATTGCGCGCAGGGGCCGGGACGACAGCTAGGACTTGGCTCCCACCATCACATCGATCGCGCCCTTCACGATCGCCTCGAGCTCCTTGCGCGGGACGCGCGCGCGCGAGCGGATGGCGATGGTGTGGATGGTGGCGGAGGCGATCTGTGCCAGCGCGACTGGATCGGCGCTCTCTCGCAACTCGCCTTTCTCCTTGGCGCGGCGGAAGCAACTGGCAAAAGCCTTGTCGAGTCCGGTGAGACCGTCGAGCACCATGGCGCGGATCTCGGGATCGCCAACGGCCTCGGACGCCGCGGTCACGACCGTGAAGCAGCCGCGCGGGCCGGTGTCACCGGACAGATAGATGTCCAGCGCGGACGCGTAGATGCGCTCCAGCCGCTGCCGCAGCGGCATCTCCTGGCGAAAAATCTCGACCATGGAAGCGCCGGCCTCCTCGCGATAGCGCTGGTAGCTCTTGATGTAGAGCTCGCGCTTGTCGCCGAAGGCGCCGTAAAGGCTCGGCCGGTTCATGCCGGTCGCTTCGCTGAGATCGTCGAGCGAGGTGGCCGCGAAACCTTGCTTGCGGAACAGATCGAGCGCCTTGCCGAGCGCGACATCGGGCTCGTAGGCGCGGGGACGGCCACGGCGCTTGGGTTCGCCGCGGCGCTCGGGCTCATTGGCAGCAGCTGGCGGCTTCGATTTTTGTACCATTTCGCAAAATAATCCTTGACCACGCCCATATTATGCAAGATGGTACAAAAATCAATCTGGCCAGGTTGAGCGACACCCAAAGAGGAATTGCCCAAGGAGGCTACAGATGGATCTCTATTTCTCGCCGCTCGCCTGCTCGATGGCGACACGCGTCGCGCTGTATGAAGCCGGCGCCGAGGCGAACTATCTCGAAGTCGATCCACCCACCAAGAAGGTGCTGAACGACGGCTCCGACTTCCGTACCATCAATCCGATCGGGCTCGTGCCGACGCTGCGCACCGACGAAGGCGTGGTGCTGACCGAGAACGCCGCGATCCTGCAATATGTCGCGGACCGTTTTCCGCAGTCCGGCCTCGGCACCGCAACGGGCATCGAGCGCACGCGGCTGCATCAATGGCTCTGCTTCATCGGCACCGAGCTGCACAAGGGCCTCTTCATTCCCGTGCTCGACCGCAAAGCACCGCAGGAGACAAAGGCCTATGCGCTCGAGAAGTACCTGTCGCGGCTCGATTATCTCGACAATCACCTGAAGGGGCGCGACTTCCTGCTCGACCATTTCAGCGTGGCCGATGCCTATCTCGTCACGGTCATCAACTGGACCATGGCGACGCCGCCGATCGAGCTCGCGAAATGGCCGAACGTGAAGGCGTACTACGAGCGGCTGCGCCAGCGACCTTCGATTGCTAGGGCGATCGCGGAGGAGTTCGAGTTGTACAAGGCCGAGCAGGCGCGGAAGAAGGCGGCGGCGTAAGGCTCGGAAATGGAAACGCCGTCCCGGCCGTGCAGGCCGGGGCGGCGCAAAACATTATCCGTACAGCACCCGCGGCAGGAATTGCTCCCCTCCTTTCGCTAGCCAGACGCCGAATGGCGTCACCGCGCGTATCCATAAACTGAAGCCGCATTGTCGGCAGACACGAGCCCGCTTTCGATGTCGTCCTCGATGGCCGCCCGATCGCGCTCGGTTGGCGCACCGATGCCGGCGCCGCCGGGCGTCAGCACCAGGAGGCGATCATCCGGAGGCACCTGCTGAAAGCCCTTGCCGCGCAGCTTCTTCCCGGATTTCAGGCCGACATAACCAGCCTCGCCGTCCCGGCCGCCATCGCGCCCGCGCGGCGGATGATCGATGCGGTCGAACGCAGCGAGAATGTCGAACGGCGCATCGACGCCGCTGCCGACCTCGATGATCTGGCCGAGGCCGCCGCGGGTGCGCCCTGCCCCGCCGGAATCCGGGCGCAGCTCCTTGCGCCAGAAGATCAGCGGCGTCTGCGTTTCCGCGATCTCGACCGGCGTGCCGCGCACGCCGCTTGGGTAAGCGGTTGCCGACAAACCATCTTTGCCGAAGCGCGCACCGGTGCCGCCATTGGAGGTGACCGCCATGGAGAACCCGTAATTGCCGCCGACGCCGCTTCGCGTCTGCCCGCGCACGTTGAGATTCCACAGGCACGACGTACCCTCCGCCGGCACGCGCTCGGGAATGATCTGGCGCAGGCAGCCGAACACGACGTCTGGCAGCATCTGGCCGATGACGTGGCGCGAGGCGACCGGCGCCGGCTTCGGCGCATTGAGGATCGCGCCCGCCGGCGCCGACACCGTCAGCGGCGAGAGCGAGCCGGCATTGTTGGGGATTTGTGAGGCGACGACGCAGCCGAGGCCGAACACGGTGTAGGCGGTGGTGTAGGACAAGGGCACGTTGATGCCGAACTTCGAGGCCGCGGAGGTACCGTCGAAATCGACGTGAATGCCGTCGTCCGAGATCGTCAGCGTCGCGGCCAGCGTCACCGGCTCATCATAGCCGTCAACCACCATGGCGTTGTGCCAGCTGCCCTTCGGCAGCTTGGCGATCTCGGCCAGCACGGCCTCGCGCGAGCGATCGCATATGTAGTCGCCGAGCTCGTCGAGCGTGTCGATGTCAAACTCGTTCATCATCTCGACCAGACGCTCGCAGCCGACGTCGTTGCAGCCGGCGAGCGAATAGGTATCGCCCTCGGTGTCGATCGGCAGCCGCGTGTTGGTGCGGATCATCGCCATCAGCGTCTCGTTGACGACGCCCTGGTCGATCAGCTTCAGCATGGGGATGTAGAGCCCCTCCATGAACACGTCGGTGGCGTCAGGTCCGAATCCGATGCCGCCGATGTCCATGAGATGGCTGGTGCAGGAGAACAGCGCGACGACCTTGCCGTCCTTGAAGCAGGGCGTCGTCACCACGAAGTCGTTGAGATGGCCGGTGCCCATCCAGGGATCGTTGGTGATGTAGGCATCGCCCTGCTTCATCGTCGCGATCGGAAAGTGAGCAATGAAATGCTTGACCGATTCCGCCATCGAGTTGACGTGGCCGGGCGTACCGGTCACCGCCTGCGCCAGCATCCGCCCGCTGAGGTCGAACACGCCGGCCGAGAGGTCGCCGCATTCGCGCACAATCGGGCTGAACGCGGTGCGGAGCAGCACCTGCGCCTGCTCCTCGACCACGGCGATCAGCCGGTGCCACATGATCTGGAGATCGATCAGGCTCGCGCCATTTGCCTTGCTCATGGTCAGGCCGCCTTTCGTTCCATGACGATGCTGCCGGCACCGTCGATATGCGCGTCGAAACTGGTGGAGACGAAGGTCGAGGTTTCGTCCTCCGCGATCACCGCGGGACCGGCAATGGTCGCGCCCGGCGCCATGTCCTCGCGGCGATAGAGCGGGATCTCGATCACTGCGCCCGCCCGGCCGTCGAAGAACTTTCGGCTGCCGGATGCCTTGGCCGCGGGCTTGCGCGCGACGGAAGCGGCGGCGGGCGGGTTGCGCGCCTCGGTGGTGGCGAGCACCGACCAACTCAACACCTCGATCGCAGCGCCCGGGATCGGCCGCTCGAACATTGCGGAATAATCCGTCTCGAACTTCTGCCGCAGGCCGGCGAGATCGGCCGTCATCAGCCGCCGGTTCGGCAGCTCGACCGTGATCTCGTGGCCCTGGCCGACATAGCGCATGAAGGCCGCGCGGCGCTCGCGCACCGGCGCACCGGCGGCGCCGGGCTCGACCAGCGCACGCGCCTCATTCGCCATTTCCTGCAAGAGATTGGAGACCGCCTCGGTGTCGAAATCATCGAGGCGGACATGCCGGCTGCGTACCAACTCATAGGCGATGGGCGCGGCGAGGAAACCGACGGCCGAGCCGACGCCGGCATTCGAGGGCACGATCACGCGGGAGACGCCGATCTTCTCGGCGACCCGCGCCGCATGCAGCGGCGCGGCCCCGCCGAACGCGATCAGCGTGTGCTGGCCGACCACGGCGCCGCGCTCGACCGCATGCACGCGCGCCGCGCTCGCCATGTTCTCGCAGACGACCTCGTGCACGGCATAGGCGGCCGTCTCCGCCGACAGGCCGAGCGGCGCACCGACATCGCGCAGCAACGCCTGCTTCGAAAGCTCCGGATCGAGCTTGATCGTGCCGGCCGCAAACGCATCAGGATCGATCATGCCGAGCGCGACGTCCGCATCCGTCACCGCCGGGCGCTGGCCGCCGCGGCCGTAGCAGGCAGGCCCCGGCTCCGAGGAAGCGCTCTCCGGACCCACGGTGACGCGCTTCATCGCGTCGACATGCGCGATCGAGCCGCCGCCGGCGCCGATCTCGACCATCTCGATCACGGGAATCCTTACCGGCAGGCCGGAGCCTTTGAGGAAGCGCGCGGCGCGATCGACCTCGAACACGCGCGAGGTCTCCGGCTGGTATTTTTCGATCAGGCAGATCTTTGCCGTGGTGCCGCCCATGTCGAAGGACAGCACCTTGCTCTCCCCGAGCCGCGCCGCGATCTGTGCCGCGAAGATCGCGCCGCCGGCCGGACCGGATTCGACGAGACGAACGGGAAAGCGCCGCGCCGTCTCGATCGAGGTCACGCCGCCGCCCGACGTGACGAGATAGATCGCGCCGCGAAACTGCTCGACCTGCAGGGCATCGGTCATGCGGGCGAGATAGCCGTCGATCAACGGTTGCACATAGGCGTTGGCGACCGCGGTGGAGGTGCGTTCATATTCGCGGATCTCCGGACACACGGCCGATGACACCGTCACCGAAATGCCGGGCATCTCCTCCCCGATGATCGCGGCCGCGCGCCGCTCGTGCTCGGGGTTGGCATAGGAGTGCAGAAAGGCGATCGCGACGCTCTCGACGCCCAGCTCACGCAATTTCGGCGCGAGCGCGCGCACGGCAGTCTCGTCCAGCGGGAGTCGGACGGCGCCATGGGCGTCGATGCGCTCTGGCACGGTGAAGCGCAGGGAACGGGGCGCCAGCGGCTTCGGCTTGTCGATGCTGAGATCATATTGGTCGTAGCGGCTTTCGGTGCCGATATCGAGCACGTCACGGAAGCCCTCGGTCGCGATCAGCGCCGTCTTGGCCCCGCGGCGCTCGATGATGGCATTGGTCGCGAGCGTGGTGCCGTGAATGAAGACGTCGATGTCGCTGATATGCGCACGCGCATCAGTGAGGATGAGGCGGATGCCGTCCAGCACCGCCTGCTCGGGGCGCTGCGGCGTCGTCAGCACCTTGCGCGTCTTGCGGTCCTGTCCCACGTCCAGCACGATGTCCGTGAACGTGCCACCGATATCCACGGCAAGCCGCACCTCGGCTCCCTCAAGCATTCCAAATTCTCCGTGCTGATCGTCAAGACCGGGTTTCGAAAACGCAGCAATTTCCGTGCCGTGAGGCAGCCGGCAACGCTGTGCCCGGCCATTCTGCGCGGCACCTATACAATAGGCAAGGCGTGTGCGCCGCTGGCGCGATCAGAGCAGGAATGCAAGCGCTGACTCGCAGCGCTCCTCGACCTTCAGCGTCAGGAGATCGTCGGCGCGGGTGCGGCCGAGATTGACCGCGGCGATCGGGATATTACCGCGCGCGGCGGCCTGGACGAAGCGGAAGCCGGAATAGACCATTAGCGAGGAGCCGACGACGAGCATGGCGTCGGCCTCTGCCAGATGATCCTGCGCGGTGGCAACGACGTCGCGGGGGACGTTCTCGCCGAAGAACACGACGTCGGGCTTGAGGATGCCGCCGCAGGCTTCGCAGGCAGGCACCTGGAACGACGAGAAATCCTCGTGCTCCAGATCGGCATCGCCATCAGGTGCATCGGCGGCATCGAGCGTCAGCCACGCCGCGTTCGCGCGACCAAGCGCATGTTGAAACTCGTCGCGCGGTGTCTTGCGGCCGCAGGCCATGCAGCGGACAAGATCGAGCCGACCGTGCAGGTCGATGACCTGCCGATGGCCGGCCGATTGATGCAGCCGGTCGACATTCTGGGTCAGCAGCATCCCACACCGGCCTTTCGCCTCGAGCCGGGCCAACGCACGGTGCGCATCGTTCGGCTTCGCCTGACCGAACCGCCGCCAGCCGACCAGGCTGCGCGCCCAATAACGCCGGCGCGTATGCTCGTCCGACATGAAGGCCTGGAAGTTGACCGGCTGGGTCCGCTTCCAGTTGCCTTGGCCGTCGCGATAATCGGGAATGCCTGAATTGGTGCTGCAGCCGGCGCCGGTCAGCACGAACAGACGTTCGTGCCGGCCGATGAAATCCTGGAGTGGGGAATCTGCCATGGCGCAGATGTAGTCTGTGCCGGCGGATTCTGCCAGATGCCGCGCGGCTCCCCGCCTGCCGGGCCCGACTTAGCTCGCCCAGTTCTCGCGAAACTCCGGAAACAGCGTGACACCCCCGCAGGCGTAGATGGTCTGCCCGGTGATGTAGCTGGCATCATCGGAAGCGAGGAAGGCAAACACGGCGGCGATCTCTTCTGGTGTCCCCACGCGGCCCAATGGAATGTGGCTGGTCACGACGCCGCGCTTTTCCGGATCGCCAGTCCAGGCCGCGTTGATCGGTGTGTCGATCGCCCCTGGACCAACGGCATTGACCCGAATGCCCCGGCCGGCGAATTCCAGCGCCAGCGTGCGCGTCAGATTGGCCATGCCGCCCTTGCTGATGGAATAAGCGAGATAGCCGGGCTTTGGGATGATCTGGTGGACGCTGGAGCAGTTGATGATGCTGCCGCCTCCGCCGCGCGCGACGAAATGCGCCAGCGCCTTCTGCGCGCAGAGCACGGCGCCGTTGAGGTTGACGTCGATGATGCGGCGATAGGTTTCGACGTCGAGCGCCTCGCTCGGCGACTCTCGCTGGAAGCCGGCATTGTTGACGAGACAGTCGAGGCGCTTCCAGCGCGCGAGGACCGTTTCGAACATCGCAGCGATATCCTCTTCCTTACCGACATCGGCCTTGACGATGATGTGATCGAGCCTGCCGTGACCGCGGTCGCTCGATGCCGTTCGCGCAAGGGCGAGCGTCTCCTCGGCCCTCCCGGGGTGATCGAAATAGTTGATGGCGACGGTCGCGCCTTCCTGCGCCAGGCGGATGGCCACGGCGCGGCCGATGCCTTGCGAGGCGCCGGTCACCAGGGCGTTTTGGCCGACGAGGCGCGATGGAAAGGAAGTTGAGCGTTCGGTTTGCGGCATGTGTTCTCTCCGGAATGAATCATCATGGATGGAACCGGCGTTTTGTTCCATCCCATATCGCCGGGATTCACGCGGCGCGCTGCGCCGGCGGCGAAGTCAGGATCTGATAAAGGATGATGGCCCCGAAGGTCGCGGTGCCGATCCCGCCGATCGTGAACGCGCCGAATTTCAGCGTGAGATCACCGGCACCCGCGGTCAGCGCCACGGCAACGGTGATCAGGTTTGCAGGATTGGCGAAGTCGACCTTGTTCTCGATCCAGATTCGGCCCGCCATCGCCGCGATCAACCCGAACAGCACGATCGAGACGCCGCCGATGACTGCGCCGGGGATCGACAGGATCAACGCACCGAATTTCGGCGAGAAGCCGAGCAGGATCGACACAATGGCTGCGAAGGCAAACAGCAAGGTCGAATAGACCTTCGTCGCCGCCATGACGCCGATGTTCTCGGCATAGGTGGTGACCCCGGTGCCGCCGCCGCAGGCTGCAACGATGGTCGCGAGGCTGTCGGCGAACAGGGCGCGGCCGAGATAGGCGTCGAGGCTCCGGCCCGTCATGGCGCCGACGGCCTTGATATGCCCGAGATTCTCGGCGACGAGAATGACGGCAACCGGCGCGATGAGGAAGATTGCATCGGCATGGAAGCTCGGCGCAGTGAAGTTCGGCATCCCCAGCCACGGCGCGGCCGAGAGTTGCGCGAAGTCGATCGGCTTGCCGAAGCCGAGGCCGTTCGCGAACAGCAAGTACAGGAGATATCCACCGATTGCACCGACGATGATCGGCAGGCGGCGCCACAGGCCTGGCGCGGCAACGGCAACCACGCCGATGATCAGGACGGTCGCGAGCCCGATCCAGGTGTCGAACGCATTGGCGCTCACCGCCTTGACCGCCACGGGCGCGAGGTTGAGGCCGATCGCGGCGACCACGGCGCCGGTGACGGCGGGCGGCAGCAGCCTCTCGATCCAACCGACGCCGGACCACATCACGATCAGCGAAATCAGACCGTACAGGACCCCGGCGCCGACGATGCCGCCGAGTGCAACCGGCAGGTTCGGGTTCGGCCCCTGCCCGGCATAGCCGGTGGCCGCGATGACGACGGCGATGAACGCGAAGCTCGAGCCGAGATAGCTCGGCACCCGCCCCGCGACGATGACGAAGAAGATCAGTGTGCCGACGCCGGAGAACAGCACCGCAACGTTGGGATCGAACCCCATCAGCAACGGCGCGATGATCGTCGATCCCGACATCGCGACGCAATGCTGCAAACCGGAAACGATGGTCTGGCCCCAGGACAACCGCTCCTCCGGCATGATCACGCCAGAGGTCTTGAGTCTCCAGCGCGGAAAATAGCCCTGTGCCTGCTCGTCCGAGTCTGTTGCGATCGTCATGTTCCCCCCGTTGCGGTCCAGCGATCGATGTTCGTGCGATCCGACAAAAATGTGATTGTCGCTTCTGCGGCGCCCATCACATGATGAAATCATGCAAGATCAATACGTTCCCGGGCCTACATTATGACACAAGTCGCGATCCAGCCAGCCATCCGCCGCCGGCACCAGCCCTGGTACAAGATCCTTTACGTCCAGGTGCTGATCGCGATCGTGCTCGGCGTGCTGATCGGCTACTTCTATCCCGATCTCGGCAAAGCCTTGAAGCCGCTTGGCGACGGCTTCATCGCGCTGATCAAGATGATGATCGCGCCTGTCATCTTCTGCACCGTGGTGCACGGCATCTCCTCGATGGGCGACCTCAAGCGTGTCGGCCGGGTCGGATTGAAGTCGCTGATCTATTTCGAGACGGTCTCGACCGTCGCGCTCGCGGTTGGCCTGCTGGTCGGCGAGATCCTCCAGCCCGGACACGGCTTCAACATCGATCCCGCCACCATCGACCCGGGATCAGTGGCGACCTACGTCACCAAGGCCAAGGAGGAGGGCATCGTCGCCCATCTGATGGCGATCATTCCCGACAGCTATCTGGGCGCCATCGCACGCGGCGACCTCTTGCAGGTGCTGCTGATCTCGATTCTCTCCGGCTTCGCCATCGCCTTCCTCGGCAAGGCCGGCGAGCCCATTGCGGACGCGATCGACAAGGCCGCAAAAATGTTCTTCGGCATCATTCGCATCATCGTGCGCGTCGCGCCGATCGGCGCCTTCGGCGCGATGGCGTTCACCGTGGGGGCCTACGGACTCGGCTCGCTGCTCAATCTCGCCGCGCTGATCGGCACGTTCTATCTCACCAGCATCCTGTTCGTCCTGATCGTGCTGGGTGCGATCGCGCGGCTGGCAGGCTTCTCGATCCTGCGCTTCATCGCCTATATCAAGGACGAGCTCTTGATCGTGCTGGGCACCTCGTCCTCCGAGACGGTGCTGCCACAGATGATCCAGAAGATGGAGCATCTCGGCGCCTCGCGCTCGGTGGTCGGCCTCGTGATCCCGACCGGCTACAGCTTCAACCTCGACGGCACCAACATCTACATGACACTGGCGACGCTGTTCCTGGCGCAGGCCACCAACACGCATCTGACCATCTGGCAGGAGCTCGGCATCCTCGGCATCGCCATGATCACCTCGAAGGGCGCCTCGGGCGTCACCGGCGCAGGCTTCATCACGCTCGCCGCGACGCTCTCGATCGTGCCTGATATTCCCATCCAGTCGATCGCGATCCTGGTCGGCATCGACAAGTTCATGAGCGAATGCCGCGCGCTGACCAATCTGATCGGCAACGGCGTCGCCTGCGTCGTCATCAGCATCTCCGAAGGCGAGCTCGATCGCGAGGCGCTGCACGAGACCATGGCTCATCCGCTGGAGATCGGCGAGACGTTGGAACCGGGTGGAGGTGCATAGCACGACGTCCGGTTCCGATGCGGTAGTTTCCCGGAATGGAAAAGCGGTGAGATACGCGTCACAACAACGGCGTTGGGATCACCGATTGATAGTCAATCTTTCAGCCCGACGCGCTGGGTGCAGGCGTCGGGCTTTTGAAAATCTTCCAGGACTGCGCGGCAGAAGTGCAGGATCAAGCCGCAGCTTGAGGAGACGACAGCGCGGCGAGCGCTGACGTCCCATGGGTCGATGCGATCAGCCCTTGAGCGCGGTGACCACCACCTCGATCAGCGCGCCGCCGCCGAGATCGGCGACGCCGACGGTGGCGCGGGTCGGCAGATTATCGCCGAAGAACTCGGTCCAGGCTGCGTCCATCTCCTTCTTCTTGGAGAGATCGGTGACGAAGATCGAGGCACTGACGACGCGGCTCTTGTCGGTGCCGGCTTCCTTCAGATAGCCGGCGATCTTGCCGAGGATATTGCGGGTCTGGTCGCCCATCGAGACCGAGGTGTCGTCGGCGATGGTGCCGCCGAGAAAGACGAAGCCATTGGCCTCGACGGCGCGATGCATGATGGGCGTGCGGATGCCGCGGGTGATGCTCATGATGTCCTCTTGTTGCTAGTGCGTGGAAGGATGGAAGCGGTCGATGCCGAGATCGCTGACGCGAGTCTGGGTGCCGCCGCTCACGATCAGCTCCGCCATGACGGCGCCGGCACCGGGGCCGAGCTGAAAACCGTGCAGCGAGAAGCCGAACTGGTGATAGAGGCCCTTGTGGCGGCTGCTCGGCCCGAACACGGGGATGTCGTCCTTCATCTTCGCCTCGATGCCGGCCCAGGCGCGGACGATGGTCGCGCTGCGCATCACCGGGAACAGCTCGAACACGGTCTGCGCGCTGGTCGCAAGACTCTTCCAGTCCAGCACCGTCTCGTTGCGGTCCTGGTACGGCGTCGCGAGGTGGCCGCCGCCGATCAGCACCGTACCGTTCTTGAACTGCTTGAACGAGAGCTTGCGCCCGCGCAGGATCACGACGGGGTCGATGAAGTGGGGCACGCGCGAGGTGATCATCAGCATCGGCGCCACGGTCTCGACCGGGACCGGCTCGCCGAGATCAGCCGCGATCTTGCCGGCCCAGGCGCCGGCAGCGTTGACCAGCACCGGCGCGGCAAAGCTCTCCGAACCGACATCGACGTGCCAGAGGCCGTCACGATGTCGGATGTTGGTAGCGGCCACGCCCTCGCGCACGGTCGCACCTGACTGCTCAGCCTTGCGACGGAACGCCGTCGTCGTCTGCGCCGGATTGGCCGCGCCGTCACGACGCGAGATCACGCCGCCGGGACAGGTCTCGGCCACCGCGGGCACCAGCCGGCGCAATTCCGCCGCATCGATCAGCTCTTCATGAGTGAAGCCAAGCGCATTGAGCTCGGCGACGCGGGTGCGGCAGACCGCGAGCTCGTCCTCGTTCTCGGCAACCAGCACCTGGCCGTAGCTCTCGAAACTGCAATCGTCGTCGACGAGCTCCGAAATCTTCTCCCAGATCGCCATCGAACGGATCGACAGCGGAATCTCAGGGATGTGCCGTGCAAGCTGGCGGACGCCGCCGGCATTGACGCCGGAAGCGTGGCGGCCGGCATAGTCCTTCTCGATCAGCACCGGCTTCAAGCCGGCAAGGCACAGGTGCAGCGCGGTCGAGCATCCGTGGATGCCGCCGCCGATGACGATTGCATCCACGTTTTTGCTCATCCGCGCACCACGGCCTTGACGTCGGCCTCGCTCTTCGGAACGGCGGCGAGCTCGGCGAGCGTGATCGGCTTCACCGGCGCGCGCAGCCGATAATAGCCGATCTCCTGCGGGGTCTTGCCGCGCGCCTGCGCCATCAGCTCGGTGACGGTGAGGCCGCAGAGCCGGCCCTGGCACGGGCCCATGCCGGTGCGGCGATAGGCCTTGAGCTGGTTCGGCCCGGTCGCGCCGATCGCCACGGAATCCAGAACGTCCTTTGCCGTCACCTCCTCGCAGCGGCAGACGATGGTGTCGTCAGAGGGAATGCGGAACTGCGGCGCGGGACGGAACAGCGTGTCGAGGAACAAGCGGCCACGCTCGGCCTTCGCGAGCTCGGCACGGAGCGTCGCCGTTGCGGGGAGTTTGGCGGCAGAAGCGGGCGCCAACGCTTCGACCGCGGCGCGCGCGGCAATACGACCGCGCACCACGGCTGCATTGGCACCCCCAATGCCTGCGCCGTCACCGGCGATCGCGATGCCGGCGACTGAGGAGTTGCCACTCGCATCCAGTACCGGCGACCAGCACAATTGAAGGTCGTCCCAGCGATGCTCGATGCCGGCCGCCATCGCCAGGTTGACGTTCGGCACGACGCCCTGATGCAGCAGCAACAGATCCGCAGGAATGGTCTCGCGCTTGCCGCCGGCGACATAGCTGACGCTCGCGAGCTGGCCGTCGCCAGCCGCGGCAAGCTCGGTGAGGCCGGAGACGACCTGCACCTTGGCCTTCACCTCGCGCATCATCGACAGGCCCTTGGCGAAATAGGGCGAGGTCAGGAATGCAAAGGCATGCGGCAGCGCCGCGAAGTAGTTGCCGCGCTCGGTGGTGTCGAGGATGCGATCGATGCGACCGCCGAGGCGCAGGATCTGCGCGGCGAGCAGCCAGAGCAGCGGGCCCTGCCCTGCGATCACGGTGCGGCCATCGGGCACCATCGCCGAGGACTTCAGCATGGTCTGCGCGGCACCCGCGGTCATCACGCCCGGCAGCGTCCAGCCGGGAATCGGGAACGGCCGCTCCAGCGCGCCGGTCGCAAGGATCACGCGCTTGGCCTTGATGAAGGCGGAGGCGCCGCCGATCGAGACGGCGATCTCGAGATTGCGGTCGAGACTCCAGACCGTGGCACGCTGGATCACTTCCGCATTGCTGGCGCGCAGCGTCTGCACGAGATCGGCACCGACCCAATAATCGGCGCCGAGCTGATCGCGCTCGGTCACCGGCGTGGAAGAGATGGCGCGGAACACCTGGCCGCCGGGGCCGATGTTCTCGTCGAGCAGCAGCGTCGACAGGCCGGCCTCGGCGGAGGTCGCGGCAGCAGCAAGACCCGCCGGCCCCGCGCCGATCACCACGACGTCGTAGTCTTCGCGCCTGGGAGCCACAGTCATTTTCCGATCTCCCGCTTGCCCTTCTGAATCTCGATCTGCATGCCCTCGGCGACGGGCACGAGGCAGCCCTGTCGATTGCCGACGCCATCGATGGTGACGAGACAGTCGAAGCACACGCCCATCATGCAATAAGGCAGGCGCGGCGCGCCGCTCACCGCAGTCGAGCGCCGCGCATCGCGGCCCGAGGCCAGCAGCGCGGCGGAGACGGTGTCACCCTGACGCGCCGCGACGGCAACGCCGTCGACGAAGATCTGCACCTGCGGCCGCTTGTCCTGTTCGGATCGTCTAAACATGGGGATGCCTCTTGGCTCCTTGATATCTCTAATAACCGCTGCTGTTCGCCGCGCCAGCGCCACCGAAACGGCTGGCCGAGAACGCCCCGACCAGCTCCGGCTCGAGCGCGCCCTGCGCCACCATGCGCGCGATCTCGAAGGCGTGGTTGGAGGCGAGCGTCACGCCGGAATGGCAGCAGGCGACGAAGGCGCCGGGATGCGTCTCCGACTGGTCGTAGATCGGAAAGCCGTCCTGCGGCATGACGCGAATGCCGGACCAGCTCCTGACCACGTTGAGCCGCGCCAGATGCGGGAACATGCGCTGGGCGCGATCGGCCATGACGCCGCTGATCGAAGGCTTCAGCACGCGATCATCCAGCTCATCCTCCTTGCTGTCGCCGATCATCACCGTGCCCTCGTCGGTCTGGCGGATCGTGGTCAGCGGATGCGGCAGGAACGGCATGGTGCGCTCGGTCACGACGATCTGGCCGCGAGTCGGCCCCATCGGCGCGTAGAGACCGACCATCGGTGCGAGTGTCTGGTTCGCATTGCCGGCGGCGAGCACGATCTTGGCGGCACGCAGCTCGCCCTTGGGCGTCGTCAGGCGGAATTCGCCGCCGCTCTTGCTGATCGCCGAGACCGGACGCTCCGGAAAATAATCGATGCCGAACGCCCTGAAGCCGGTGTGGAAGGCGCGGAAGGTGCGCAGCGAATTGACGTGGCCGTCGAGCGGACAATAGCTGCCGCCGGAGACCTCGGGCCCGATCAGCGGCAGCGCCTTCTTGATCTCGGAGGGCCGCAACATCTCCATCTTGTAGTCGGCAGCGCCGACCTGGTTGTGCATGCGCTTGACGAGCTCGGCGCGCTGGCCGAATTCGTCCTCGCCGAGGGTGAGATGAAAACCGCCATTTTGCTGGAGGCAGACGTCGAGGCCGGTCTGTTGCTTCAGCTCGGAGGCAAGCCGGCCCCATGCCTGCGAGGCCTGCACGGTCCAGCCTGTATAGGCGGGCATGCCGAGGCCCTTGCTCTGCACCCATACCAGCGCGAAGTTCGCGCGCGAAGCACGCTTGGTGATGTCGCCTTCGTCGAGCACGGCGACGCTCTTGCCGAGGCGGCCGAGGCCCCAGGCAATGGCGGAGCCGAGCAGTCCGCCGCCGACGACGGCGACGTCGTAATCCGTTCGCATGGGTTCTCCTATCGTCCCGTGTCGCCCTTGCCGGCGAGCACGCGGTCGAGCCCGTAGAAGCGGTCGAGCAGAATGAGGGCGGTCATGGTGATCGCGATCACGCAGGCCGAGACCGACGTCACCAGCGGATCGATGTTGTCCTGGATATAAAGGAACATGCGCACCGGCAACGTCTCGGTGCCGGGCGCGGCGAGGAAGACGGTCATGGTGAGATCGTCAAAGGACTGGATGAAGGCGAGCGCCCAGCCGCTGATCACGCCGGGCAGGATCAACGGCAAGGTGACGCGGCGGAACAGCGTCCAGCTGCCCGCACCGAGTGAGACCGCAGCCATTTCGACCGAGCGATCCATGCCGGTGGCCGCCGCCAGTGTCAGCCGCAGCGCGAATGGAAACACGATGATGACATGCGCGATGATCAGCGCGGCAAAGCTGCCGCCGAGACCGGCTGACGTAAAGAATCTCAGGAAAGCGATGCCGAGTACGACATGCGGGATCATCAGCGGCGACAGGAAGAGAGCTGCGAGCACATCGCGGCCACGGAAGCGATAGCGCGCGATCGCGAGCGCGGCAGGCACTGCGAACAGCAACGCGACCAAGGACGATAGCGCTCCGAGGCCGAGGCTGACCCAGAAGGCATGGATGAATTCGGGGTAGTTCGCGATCGTCCTGAACCAGCGCAGCGAAAAACCATTGGTCGGCAGCGACAGAAAACCTTCGGGCGTGAAGGCGACGAGGCAGACCACGAGGATCGGCGCCACCATGACGATAACGAAGATGGTGTGGAAGATCAGCGCCAGCGGGCCATTCCGTCTCATCGGAACACCTCCGCGTAGCGCCGCTCGATCAGCGCGTTGCTGCCGACGACGATCAGCACCAGCGCCACCAGCAGCAGCGTCGCGACCGCCGCCCCCAGCGGCCAGTTCAGCGTGTTGAGGAACTCGTCATAGGCCAGCGTCGCAGCGACCTTGAGCCGGCGGCCGCCGATGATCGCAGGCGTCGCAAAGGCGCTGGCCGAGAGCGAGAACACGATGATCGCGCCCGACAGCACGCCCGGCATGATCTGCGGCATGATGATGCGGCGGATGATGGTCGCAGGGCTGGCGCCAAGCGACATCGCGGCATTCTCGATCTGCGGATCGAGCCGCTGCAGGGCCGCCCACACCGAGAGCACCATGAACGGCATCATGACGTGGGCGAGCGCGACGACCATTCCCGTCTCGGTGAACATGAAGGGAATTGGCGAGCGGATCGCGCCAAGCGACATCAGCAGCTTGTTGACGAGGCCGTTGTTACCGCCGAACAGCAGCGCCCAGCCGAGCGTGCGCGCGACGACGGAGATCAGCAGTGGTCCGAGAATGACCAGCAGGAAGAAGCTCTTCCAGCGACCACTCATGCGGTTGAGGATGTAGGCTTCGGGTGCGCCCAGCAATGCAGTGAGCAGCGTGGTCAGGATCGCGATGCGAAACGTCCGCCAGAACATTTCGGCGTAATAGGGATCGGTCGCGATCTCGTGCCAGTTCTTGAGGATGAAGACCGGTTCGATGCCCTTGTACTGGCCCCAATCGTGGAACGACAGCATTACCGTCATGGCCAGCGGGATCAGCAGCACGCCGACGAACAGCATCAAGGCGGGCGCCGTCAGCGCCCACGGCGCACGCGCGCTGCGTTCCTCGGCGGCCATGCTCATGCGACCGCCCTCGCACGCACGCTCATGTCTTCCGGACGCCAGGACAGGCGAACGGCCTCGCCTTCGGCAGGCTGCGCCTGGCCGTCATTCTGGCGGATCACGATGGCTGGGCCGCATTCGCTCTCGCACTGGAACAGCCAGTGATTGCCCTGGAAGATGCGCGTGACGATCTTTGCGGTGAGGCCCGCATCGCCAAAGCCGATACGCTCGGGGCGAACGCTGACGGTCACAGCACCGTTGAGGCCAGCCGGCGCCGGTGCGCTCCAGGAGCCCGCCACCAGCTTCGCGGCCGCGGCAGTCCGATCGATCATCGCGGCAAAATCGTTGGTCTTGCCGAGGAATTGCGAGACAAAGGCCGAGGCCGGCTTCTCATAGGTTTCCTGCGGCGTGCCGATCTGCTCGATCTTGCCCTGGCTCATCACCACGATGCGGTCCGACAGCGACATCGCCTCGTTCTGGTCGTGGGTGACGAGAATCGTGGTGGTGCCGATGGTGCGCTGGATCTGGCGCAGCTCGATCTGCATCTCCTCGCGCAGCTTTGCGTCGAGATTCGACAGCGGCTCGTCGAGCAGCAGCACGCTCGGCTTGATCACCAGCGCCCGCGCCAGCGCCACGCGCTGCTGCTGGCCACCCGACATGCGGCGCGGATGGCGGTCCTCGTAACCGGCGAGCCCCACCATCGCGAGCGCGGCGCGGACGCGCTCGGTCCGCTCATTGCGCGATACGTTGCGCATCTCCAGGCCGAAGGCGACGTTCTCCGCCGCGGTCATGTGCGGAAACAGCGCGTAGCTCTGGAACACGATGCCGAGACCACGCTTGGCCGGATGGACCGCGGTCAGGTCCTTGCCCTCGAGGCGGATCGCGCCGCGTGTCGGATCGAGGAAGCCCGCGATCATCTGCAACGTCGTGGTCTTGCCGCAGCCGGAGGGGCCGAGGAAGGAGATGAACTCCCCCTTCCCCACCGACAAACTGAAGTCATCGACCACAGTCTGCGCGCCGAACTGCTTTGCGACCCGATCGAGCTCGAGATAGGCCATGACGCTGTCTCCGCTGCCGACGATCAGATCAGCGCTCGACCTCGCGATTCCAGCGCTTGGTCCACTCCTCGCGCTTCTCGTTGATGACGGTCCAGTCCGGATTATAGAGCTTGGCCGCGCGCTCGCCGATCGGCGCCATCTTGCCGAGCTCCGGCGGGATCACCAGCGACTTCAGCACCGGGCCGTAGCCGTAATCCTTCAGCATCACGAGTTGGATTTTTGGATCAAGCAGCATCTTGACGAAGCTCGCCGCCAGCGGAGAGGCATTGGGCTTGTTGATCGGGCACGCCGTCGTCAGCAGGGTCGCCGCGCCTTCCTTGGGATAGACGAAGTCGACGGGGAAGCCGGTATTGGCAAAGCTCTGGACGCGGCCGGTGCCCCACACCGCGATCACGGCCTGGCCGGACTGGAACAGCTCGGTCATCTTGCCGGGTGACGGCTCATAGGCGAGCACGTTCGGATTGATCTGCTCCTTGAAGATCTTGAAGCCGGAATCGACGTTGGTCTCGCCGCCGCCGTTCATCTTCGACAGCATCACCAGGGCTTCGAGACCGTAGGTGTTGTTGATCGGCGGGATCACGAGCTGTTTTGCGTATTTCGTGTCCTTTAGGTCGTTCCACGAGGTCGGCGGCGCCCAGCCTTTTTCCTTGAACACCTTGGTGTTGTACATCAGGCCGGTGGCGACGATCCCGATCGCGACCGCGCGATCGTCCTTGAAGCGCGCGGTGTCGTAGAGATCGGCGGGCAGGCCGTCGAGCTTGCCGCAGAAGCCGAGCTGGATCGCCTGGTACATCGGGCCGTCGTCGACGATGGCGACGTCGATCTGCTGGTTGCCCTTCTGCGCCTGGAGCTTCGCCAGCGTGTCAGTCGAGTTGCCGGCGACGTATTCGACCTTGACGCCGTTCTCCTTCTCGAAGGCCGGGATCACCTCGTCGCGGATGGTCTTCTCGAACGAGCCGCCATAGCCGGCGACATAGAGCGTTTTCTGCTGGGCCGAGGCGACCGACGGGGCGGCAATGAGCGCCGCGATGCTGACCGCTGTCAGAAGGCGAAGAGTCTTCATTTGGACCGATCTCCAATACCGGAATGAGGTGACGTGCCGACGAATCTCGCTGGCTGAAGCGCCTGCCGCATTTCCTTCCGCACCAATCCGTTTCCGATCAGGGCTCCGGCCCCCATTCGGCGGGTCTTGGCGCGATCTGGAGGTTTGAACCCCTCCAATCTGCCGAAAAAGCGGGCTGTCTCCAGTCCTGATGAAAAAGATCGCAACCTATACTTCCATCGTCCAATGAATAATGGCACCCTTTGCATGCCGAAATATTATAAAGGGATGGGATGGCGCGGATCAATTCGCGGCAGGTCGAGGCCTTCCGGGCGACGATGCTGACCGGCAGTGTCACCGAGGCGGCGAAGCTGATGGTGGTGACCCAGCCGGCGGTGAGCCGGCTGCTGCGCGACCTCCAGGCACTGCTCAAGATGGAGCTGTTCGAGCGGCGCGGCACCGGCCTGGTGCCGACTGCCGCGGCGATGGCGCTCTATACCGAGGTCGAGCGCTCCTTCGTCGGCCTCGAGCGCATCACGGCGGCAGCCGAGGAAATCCGCGGCCGCCGCACCGGCTCGCTGCGCATAGCCGCGCTGCCGGCGCTGGCAAACGGCTACTTGCCACGCCTTGCCGGGCACTTCCTGATGGAGCGGCCCAACCTCAACCTCGCCTTCTTCGGCGTGATCTCGCCGATCGTGGTCGATTGGGTGCTGAACAACCAATGCGACATCGGCTTTGCCGAAGTGCCGATCGCACATTCCGGCCTGCCGAGCCAGCGGCTGCCGGCATTGGCGCGCGTCGCGGTGCTGCCGACCGGTCATCGCCTGGCCGAGAAAGCGGTGCTGGAGCCGCGCGATTTCGAGGGCGAGACCTTCATCTCGCTGTCGGCGGGATCGTCGAGCCGGCATCTCGTCGATCAGGTCTTCCACCGCCACGACGTCCGCCGCGTGCTCAGGGTCGAGACCACGCTGTCGGAGATCATGTGCGGCATGGTCTCGTCAGGGCTCGGGGTCTCGATCTGCGATCCCTTCACCGCGCAGGAGTTTGCAACGCGCGGCGTCGTCGTGCGCCGCTTCCTGCCGCGCATCGACTTCGAATTCTCGGCGGTCTTTCCGGCGCAGCGCAGCCCGTCGCCGGTCGCGCTGGATCTGGTCGAGACCATGCGCAAGGCGTTGATGGAGTTCGAGGACCAGGGCGAGACAGTGGTCAGCCGTTGAACGCCGCCTGCGCCTCCGGCAAATCCCAGATCTTGCCGATTGCGGCGGTGCCCGCCGCAATGATCGCCGCCTCGTCGGCGCCGAGATAGCATCCCTCGTCGACCAGCACGCGGCCATCGACCATGACGTGATCGATATTGGCACGGTTGGCGAGCGCGATCAGCGCGCGGCGCGGATCGAACAGCGGCTGAAGATGCGGATGGGTGAGATCGACCACGGTAAGATCGGCGGTCGCGCCCGGCTCGATGCGGCCGAGGTCCGGCCGCTTGATGACGTCGGCGGCCACCGCCGTGTTCGCCTCGATCAACTCGGGTGAGTTCGCGACGTCAGGACGCGCCGAGGTGATCTTGGAGATCAGCGAGGCCGCATTGAGCTCGCCGAGCAGATCCATGTTGTAGCCGTCGGTGCCTACCACGGTGCGTACGCCGTGCTCGGCGAAGCGGCTGAAGGCGGCGGTGATGCCGGCGCGCGCAAACACGCGCGGGCAGTTCAGCACGGTCATGCCGCGCGCGGCCATCAGCTTGAGATCGTCGTCGCTGCTGAACATGCAGTGCGCGGCCATGAGGTCGGGCGCCAGCAGGCCGAGCCAGTCCAGATATTGCGCCGGCGTGCGGCCGCAGTAACGCTTGCCGATGGTCTCGACCTCGGCGCGGCTCTGCGCCATGTGCGTCGTGATGGGTACACCGAGCTCGCGCGCCCGCGCCGCGCAGGCCTTCAGGAGATCGGGGCCGCAGGTGTCGGTCGCATGCGGGCTCATGGCGAGGCCAATGCGGCCGTCGCCGCGATTGTGCCAGCGCTGGTAGAGCGCATCCCACGTCGCCATGTCGGCGGCGCCGTCGTCGCGGGAATAACGGACCACGCCATCAGCGCCGGCCTTGGCATCCGAGGTCGAGAACAGATAGGGCGCCCCGTAGAAGCGGATGCCCATCTCCTCGGCCGCGTCGAACATCTCGGGGATCGAATTGCGGAACGGCTCCATCACCGTGGTGGCGCCGCCCTTGAGCAGCTGGAGGATGCCGAGCCGGGCCACCGCCATGCGCTCTTCCGCCGACAAGATATCGGCGCCGCGCTTGGTCAGCGGCAGCAGCACCGTATAGACGATGCTCTGGTTGTTCTTGCGGCCGTTGCCGTCCTCGGTGTGGCTGCGCGCCACGGCTTCCGAGAAGCAGTGATTGTGCAGATTCAGCAGGCCCGGCAGCACGAAGCGGCCGGGGCGGTCATAGACCTGGTCCGCGCGCGGTTTGTCGCGCGTGACCGCGGCGATTGTCTTGCCTTCGACCAGGACCCAATGGTCGCGCAAGACATCCTGCGCGCCGTCTTTGCGCGACAACACATAGCTGCCGAAGATTGCTGTGGTGCTCATGCAGGGCGTACGTTCCAGAACACGACGGTGCCGTCGAGAATGCCGGTGATGGCCTTGCGATAGGCGGTCGGCTGCTTGTACAGGCCGATCGGAATATAGGGGATTTCCTCGAACGCGACCGCCTGAATCTCGCGGCAGATGCGCTGCTGCTCGGCGAGCTCGGAGGCCGCCAGCCACTGGCTGCGCAACGCGCCCATCTTCGTGCTCGCATACCAGCCGGCGACCTTGCCTTCGCCACGGATGTTGGTGTTGCCGGCCGGGTTGAGCCAGTCGATGCCCTGCCAGTTGCCGACCGCTGCGCTCCAGCCGCCCTGTCCGATCGGGTCCTTCTTCAGCTGGCGCTGCAGCACGACGGCAAAATCGAGCCCGGCATATTCGACGTTCATGCCGGCCTTGCGCAAGCTGTCCACCGCGATCTCGCCGAGCGGCTTTTGCGCCAGCGAGTTGGTGGGGACGAGCAGCACGATCTTCTCCCCGTTATAGCCGGCGGCCTTGAGGTCGGCCTTGACCTTTTCGTAGTTGCGCGGGCCGCGGAACACGTCGAGGCCGACATCGCTCGCCATCGGTGTGCCGGGGGCGAAATAGCCGATCGGCGAGACCTGGAACGCCGGATCGGTGCCGGCGACAGCGGTCATGAAGGCGGACTGGTCGATCGCACCCAGCAGCGCGCGGCGAATGGCGGGATTGTCGAACGGCGGCTGCAGATGATTGAGGCGCAGCATGCAGGCGTAGCCACGGGGATCGAGAATGCGGGTCTCGATGTCGCCGGCGGCCCTGATCACCGGCAAGAGATCATGCGGCGTGGTCTCCTGCCAGTCCTGCTCGCCGGTCTGGAGTGCGGCGACGCCGGTGCCGGCGTCGGGCGTGGTGGTCCAGACCACGCGATCGTAATGCACGATCTTCGGACCGGCGGTCCAATCCGGCTTGCCGTCGGTGCGCGGCTGGTAGCGCTCGAACTTGGCATAAGCGTTGCGCGCGCCCTGCACGCGCTCGTCGGCGAGATAGCGGAACGGGCCGCTGCCGACGACCTCGGTGAGCGGCTTGAACGGATCCTGGCTCGCCAGCCGTTCCGGCATCATGAAGCAGGCATTGATCGCGGCCTTGCCGAGCGCCTGCGGCAACAGCGGGAATGGACGCTTCAGACGGAAGCGGATGGTGCGGTCGTCGGCGGCCGACAGCTCATTGGTTGCCTCCATCAGCTCGCCGCCAAAGCCATCGCGCGCCGCCCAGCGGCGGATGCTGGCGACGCAGTCGCGCGCGAGCACGCGCTCGCCGTCATGCCAGAACAGGCCGTCGCGCAAGGTGAGATCCCACTGAAGTTGGTCGCCGGAGACGACATGGCCCGACAGCATCTGCGGCGAAACCTGGAGCGATGAGCTCATGCCATAGAGCGTGTCATAGACCATGAAGCCGTGGTTACGCGACACCTGCGCGGTCGAGTAGATGGGATCCACGAAGGCGAGATCGATCACCGGGATGAAGCGCAGCGTGGATTGAGATTCGGCGCGGACGATGCCCGGCAGCGACAGCGCCGGCATGGCTACGGCGGCCTTGAGGAGCGAACGGCGAGAGATAGGCATCACAAAGGGCTCCTGACCGGATCTTACGTGTTCAACAAGACCGCCCCGATCGCGGCCGCGACCGCCTGCTGCGCCGGCTCGACCACGGGCACGCCGATCGCATCCGCAATCGCCGCGCGATGCGAGGCCATGCCGGCGCAGCCCATCACCACAACATCGGCGCGACATTGGGTGACCAGCGCGCGGCCGGCTTCGATCAGCCGCCCGCGGATGTCGGCGCCTGCCGTCTCCGCTGCGCTCGCGCCGACGGACCAGCTTCCGGCATAGCGACGATCGACGCCCATCACCCGCACCATGCGCTGCTGGCGGCGGATGCTCGACGGCGACAGTGCGATCACGCCGAAGCGTTCGCCCAGCATCAGAGCACGAAAGATGCCGCATTCGGCAATGCCGAGTACCGGGCGTCCGCCGGCCGCCTCACGCACCGCATGCAGGCCGGGATCGCTGAAGCAGGCGAGCACGAACGCATCCGCATCGTGGCGCGCCACGCGGTTCACCAGCGGCATGACGACGCTGTCGGCATCGCGCTGCGAGCTGATGCCCGGCGGACCCTCGGCAAGTCCGATCACTTCGATGTCGGGCCCGCCGGCGATCCGCAGCGGCGCCACTGCATCGTCGATCGCCGCCGTCACGGACGCCGAGGAGTTGGGGTTGATGACGAGGATGCGGCGGCGGGTCATGGCACTGCTCAGCGGCTGCCGGCTTCGTGGCGTAGGAAGTTCTCCGCGATCTTCTCGCCGGTGGTGATCCAGACATCCGGGCACGACTTCACGTAAGTCAGGAACTCGCGCAGCAGCCGCAGCCGCATCGGACGGCCGCTGCATTGCGGGTGCAGCACCGTCGTCACCATCGCGCCCCAGTCGCGGACCTCGTCGAGCTCGTCCTTCCACATTGAGAGCACATGCTCTTTCGGGAAGATCGAGCGCGGACTGAAGCGTGCCGAGAGGCCATGCATCCAGTCGTCATAGCTCGCGGTGACCGGCAGCTCGATCGTGCCGGGCTTGCCGTCGGCAAGACGATGGCGATAGGGCCGCACGTCATCGCGGAACGATGAGGTGTAGACGATGCCGTGGCGCACCAGCGCGACGCGCAGCTCCTCGGTGAACTCGCCGTAAGGGGCGCGATAGCCGGTCGGTTTGACGCCGAGCCGGCGCTTCAGCGCCTCGAAGCCGCGCTCCAGCTCTTCCTCGATCCAGGGATCACCGGGATCGGGCAGCAGATGGTGGTAGCCGTGATGGCCGATCTCGTGGCCGGCCTTCAGAATCGATTCGGCCATCGCCGGATGCGCATCGACCGACCAACCCGTGACGAAGAAGGTCGCCTTGAGATCGAGCTGGTCGAGCAGCTCCAGCAGCTTCGGCGTGCCGACGCGCGCCTCATAGCCCCCATAGCTCATGGTGATGAGCCGCTGCGCGTGACCTGCGTCCTTGCTGGTCCAGGCGCTCTCGGCGTCGACGTCGAACGACAGGAACATCGCGGATGTGTACGGCTTCGGCCATGGATAGTTTGGCGCGGGATCCGCGGTGTTGGCCGGAACGAGCGGGATGCTCTCGAGTGCCTTACTGTCCAGCATTGATGGTCGCCTTCTCTATTGCGTTGTCGCTCAGTTTCCACTTCGTCAGCAGGGTCTTATAGGTGCCGTCCGCGATCAGCGCATCGACGGCTTCGAGCATGGCCTGCTGAAGGGCCTTTTCCTTGACCGGCAGCGCGATGCCCGTGAACTGCGTCGCGAAGGGATCGCCGACCGGCGCATAGGTGCCCGGCTCGAGGTCCATCAGATAGGGCAGCGTCTCGTTGCCCTGCACGGCGGCGTCGATACGGCCCTGCCTGAGCTGGTTACGCGCATCGGCCGAGCCGTCGGTGCCGACGAACTGGACCGGATTGCTGCCGCAGTTCTTCTGGCTCCACTTGTCGATCTCAGCGGGAAACATGGTCCGGCGGCTGGCGCCGACCTTCTTGCCGCAGAGCGCAGCCATGTCCTTGAACTCGGACGCACGGGACTGCTGCACGAAGAATTTTGGACCGCTGCGCAAATAATCGACGAAGGACGCGATCTCGTGCCGGCTGGCATAGTCGGTGAAACCCGACAGGATGGCATCCACCCGTCCCGTCGAAATCGACGGCATGAATTCGGCAAAGCTGGTCTCGGTCCACTCGATCTTGACGCCGAGCTTGCGGCCGATCGCCTCGCCGAGATCGATATCGAATCCGGACAGCGCGTTGGTGGCGGGATCGCGGAACTCCATCGGCGGATAGTTCGGCACCAGCGCCACCTTGAGGCTGCCGCGCTTGACGATGTCGGGCGGCAACTCGATCGCCATCACCGATGCACTCATGGCGCCCAGGAATGCCGCCGCAAGCAAAAGTCTCTTCATCACCACGCCCCCTATTTCAGATTACAGCCGACAGAAACGCCTTGGTGCGCTCCTCGCGCGGCGCACCCAACACGTCCGAGGCGCGGCCCTGCTCGACGATCGCGCCCTGGTCCATGTAGACGACGCGGTCCGCGACCTCGCGGGCGAAGCCGAGCTCGTGCGTCACCACCATCATGGTCATGCCGCTCTTCGCCAGCTCCTTCATCACCGCGAGCACCTCGCCGACGAGCTCGGGATCGAGCGCGCTGGTGGGTTCGTCGAACAGCATCAGCATCGGCTTCATGGCGAGCGCGCGCGCAATCGCCACGCGCTGCTGCTGGCCGCCGGAGAGCTGTGCCGGATACGAGTCCGCCTTGGCTGCCAGCCCGACGCGCCGGAGCAGTTCGAGTGCCTCGGCACGTACCTCATCGGCTTTGCGCCCCTGAACCTGGGTCGGACCTTCTGTGATGTTCTCCAGCGCGGTCTTGTGCGGAAACAGGTTGAAGCGCTGGAACACCATGCCGGTCTTCAGCCGCTGCCGCCCGATCTGTTGCTCGCTCAGTCGATGCAGCCGCCCGCCCTGCTCGCGCACGCCCAGAAGCTCGCCGTCGAGCCAGATGCCGCCGGCATCGATCGTGGTGAGCTGGTTGATGCAGCGGAGCAGCGTGGTCTTGCCCGATCCGGAGGCGCCGATCAGGCACATCACCTCGCCGGGCCAGACGTCGAGCGAAACGTTCTTGAGAGCCTGGAACTCTCCAAAGCTCTTGCTGACGGAGCGGATCGCGACGAGGGGCTTTGTCATCGCGCCGGCCGCAATGTGCCGCGCGCAAAGCGGCGTTCGAGCAGCATCTGCAACGGGGTCAGGATCGAGACCACAAGCAGGTACCACAGCCCGGCGACGATCAGGAGCTCGATGACGCGGGAGTTGGCGTAGTAGATGTTCTCGGCGTTGTGCAGCAGCTCCGGATATTGGATGACGCTCGCCAGCGAGGTCGCCTTCACCATGCCGATGAACTCGTTGCCGAGCGGCGGGATCACCACGCGCATCGCCTGCGGCAGCACGATCCGGCGCAGCGCGCGCAGCCGTCCCATGCCGATCGCCTGCGCCGCTTCGTACTGACCGACATCAACCGACAGCATGCCGGCGCGCATCACCTCGGAGGTGTAGGCGCCCTGGTTGATGCCGAGCCCGAGCAACGCGGCGAGAAACGGCGTCATGACGTCGACGGCCCGCGCGGACCACAGACCAGGAATTCCGATCGTCGGAAATACCAGCGCCAGGTTGAACCACAGCAGCAATTGCAGGATCAGCGGCGTGCCGCGGAACAGCCAGGTGTAGCCGGCAGCCACCGACTTCAGCACCGGATTGGGCGACAGCCGCATGATCGCGACGACGATCCCGAGAAAAATGCCGAGCATCATCGCCAGCACGGCCATCACCATGGTGTTGACGATGCCTTCGAGGATGACCTTCACGGTCAGGAAGCGGCCGACATAAGACCATTCGATCTGACCGTTCGCAAACGCGCGCGCGATCGCCGCGAGCACGAGGACGATCAGGGCCGCGCTGAGCCAGCGGAACCAGTGCGGCTCGCGCGCGATCCGCATGCCCGACAGATCGGGGAAACCCTCTGCGAGTGCCGGCGCCGGCTTCATTGCGGCGCCGCGTTCAGCATGGGCTGGGCCACCGCATTGGCCCCGAGGCCCCATTTGTCGAGAATGGCCTTGTAGGAGCCGTCGGCGATCATCGCCGCGAGCTTCTCCGTCGCCACCTCGCGCAAGGCGGCATCGTCCTTGCGGAACATGATGCCCTGGTAGCCTTTTGCAAACGCCTCGCCGACGATGCGGTATTTGCCGGGCTCCTGGGATTGCGCATAGGGCAGCGTCTCGCTGCCCTGCACGGCGGCGTCGATGCGGCCCTGTTTGAGCTGGTTGCGGACGTCGATCGAGTTCTCGCCGGGGACGTACTGGATCGCCGGCTTGCCGGCCGGCTCGCAATTCTGCTTGCTCCACTTCTCGATCTCGACCGGGAAGCTGGTGCTGCGGGTGGTGCCGACCTTCTTGCCGCACAGATCGGTCGCATCCTTGACCGGACTGTCCGCCATCACGAAGAACTGCGGGCCGGTCGCGAGGTAGTCGACGAAATCGGCGGTCTCGCGCCGCGAGGCGCGATCGGAGATGCCGGAGATGATGAAATCGGCGCGCTTGGTCTGAAGCGAAGGAATCAGCTCGGCGAACGGCGTCTCACTCCAGACGATCTTGAGGCCGCCGAGCCGCTTGGCGAGCTCATTGGCGAGATCGATGTCGAGCCCGACCAGCTCGCCCGTCGCGGGATCGCGATATTCCATCGGCGCATAGGTGGAGTTGACCGTGAGCTTCAACGCGCCCGCCTGCTTGATCTCCGCCGGCAGCTCGGCGGCTCGTGCAGAGGTCACCGCAGCCAGCGTGGCAACAGCGAGAGAAAATGAGAGGCGTGTCATGTCAGCTCCTTTGCCCATGTCAGCTCCGTTGCCAGCGCCGTTGCCAGCGCCGTGCCACTTGCTCAGTCGGCATCGAGAACGGCCGGCTCGATCACGCCAGCGCGTTCGGTGATCACCCTGTATTGCTCGGGCCGCCGGTGGGCGGCGAAGTTGAACATCTTGTCCTTGCCCTGACGGCAGAGATCGAGATCGATGTCGGCGACGATAACCTCGTCGGCCAGCGTCTGCGCCTGCGCGACGATGCGCCCATTGGGATCGACGATGCAGGAGCCGCCGATCAGGCCGGAGCCATCCTCCTCGCCCGCTTTCGCCACCGAGATCGCCCAGGTCGCGTTCATGTAGGCATTGGCTTGCGTCACCAGCGTCGAATGGAAGGTGCGCAAGGCTCCGTCTTCCGTCGTACCGCCATTGGGATCGTAGGCCGCCGAATTGTAACCGATGCAGACGAGCTCGACGCCTTGCAGGCCGAGCACGCGCCAGGATTCCGGCCAGCGTCGATCGTTGCAGATCATCATGCCCATGATGGCGTGGGCCCACGCCGACCCGGCACGGAAGGCGGGGAAGCCGAGGTCGCCATATTCAAAATAGCGCTTCTCGAGCTGCTGGTAGCGCGCGCCCTCGCGAGGCTCGACCGAGCCCGGCAAATGCACCTTGCGATAGCGGCCGAGAATCTCGCCGTCGCGATCGACCAGGATAGAGCAATTGTAGCGCCGACCGTCCGGCGTCAGCTCGGCATAGCCGACATAGAAGCCGACGCGGAGCATACGTGCGCGGTCGAACAGCTTTGCCACCGCCGCGTTCGGCATGCTGCGCTCGAAATACCGGTCGAGCGCCTCGCCTTCGAGCAGCCAGCGCGGAAAGAAGGTCGTGAAGGCAAGCTCCGGAAACACCACGAGGCTGGCGCCACGGCCGGCGGCCTCCTCCAGAAGCGCGAGCATTCGCGCCAGCGTGTGCTCGCGAGGATCTGCTTTTTGCGTCGGCCCCATTTGGGCTGCGGCGGCGCGAAGGACACGAACCAAGATTGCCTCCAATCTATGCGCAGTGCTGCCTCAATGGGCGAGTGAACCCTTTGATGCGATGCGCAAATCCGCTGCCATTACGAGTGAGCGGGGCTGCAAAATCAATTCGCTCTGCTATGATCTTTTGGCCCTGAGTATAACCGGCAGTGATATGAACCTGCGTCAGCTCGAGATTCTCCGTGCCGTCATCCGCCACCGCACCACGGTTGCGGCGGCGGACGAACTGGCGCTGTCGCAGCCCGCGGTCAGCAATGCGCTGAAAACGATGGAAGCGCAGGCGGGCTTCGCGCTGTTCGAGCGCGTCAACAACCGGCTGTTTCCGACCGCGGAAGCGATGGCGCTCTACAAGGAGAGCGAGGCGATCTTCGCGCTGCACGCCAAGCTCGAAAACCGTGTGCGCGATCTGCGGGAGAACCGCTCCGGGCATCTCGCCATCGTCGCGACGCCGCCGCTCGCCTACAGCATCATTCCCTCGGCACTGTCAGGGTTCCTGCGCCGCCGCCCGGAGACGCGCATGTTCTTCGACGTGCGCCGCTACGAGGGCATCATCGAGGGCGTGCTCAGCCGTGTCGCCGAACTCGGCTTCGCGCTCGGGCTGACGCATCATCCCGGCATCGCGCACGAGGTGGTCCACACCGGCGAGATGGTCTGCGTGCTGCCGCCGCAGCACCCGCTCGCCGACAGGCCGGTGATCTCGGCTGCGGACCTCTCCGGCCTGCCCTTCATCGGCCTCGAGCGCGGCACGCGGCTGGGCGAAGCCGTGCGCGACAGCTTTGCCCGCGCCGGCGCGCCGTTCCAGCCGAGCGTGGAGGTGCGCTATTGCAACACGGCCTGCGTGCTCGCGGCCGCGGGCGTCGGCGCTGCGGTGGTCGATCCCTTTTCGCCGCGGCAGAACGGCGGCAGCGGCCTCGTCGTCCGTCCGTTCACTCCGACGACGCAGGCGGTCGCCTATATGCTATGGTCGGAAGCCGAACCGCTGTCGCGTCTGGCGAAGGCCTTTCTCAACGAGGTCCGCAAGGAGAGCGCACTGCTGGAGCGCACAGCGCCTCACCAGCAACATGGGACAGAAAGCAACTGAGCTTGCGATCACACGCGCAACGTTTCAGCCTGGGGGCATATGGCACGCATCACGATCATCGAGACCGGGCAGGTACCGCCGAAATATCGCGAGCACCACGGTTCGTTTCCGGACATGTTCGAACGCATGATCCGTGCCGAGGATTCGACGGCGACGGTCGAGGTCGTCAGCATTCCGAACGGCGATGCGCTTCCCGATCCGAGCAAGCTCGAGGCCGTCTTGATCACCGGCGCTGCGGCCGGCGTCTATGACGGGCTCGACTGGATCGCGCCGCTGGAAGATTTCGTGCGCACGGCTTACGCCAACAAGACACCGATGGTCGGCGTCTGCTTCGGCCATCAGCTGATCGCGCAGGCGCTGGGCGGCACCGTGCGCAAATCCGAGAAGGGCTGGGGCATCGGGCGGCACGTCTATCAGGTGCTGCCGGAAAACGGCGTCATCGATGGCGAAGCGGTCGCGATCGCCGCCTCACATCAGGATCAGGTGATCGAGCCGCCAAACGACGCGCTGACGATCCTCTCGTCCGACTTCACCCCGCATGCTGGCCTGCTCTATGCCAACGGCACGACGCTGACAGTGCAGCCGCATCCGGAATTCGATGTAGCGTTCGCGGAAGTTTGCTGCGAACTGCGCGAAGGGAAAGCGCCGGATGATGTCGTCGCGACGGCGCGGGCGTCGCTGGCGGAGCCGATGGACAGCGCGAAGCTCGGTGGGGCGATTACGAGGTTTCTGGCACGCAAACCGATCTCCTCAGCCTGAGGAGCGCGCTCTCGCGCGCGTCTCGAAGGATGGAGGCCCCTGCTGCACCAGCGGGGCCTGCATGGTTCGAGACGCCGCTTCGCGGCTCCTCACCGTGAGGATTGAGAGTTGCCTGCGCGGCTCAGAACGGATCCGTCCCCAGCCCCGGCACATCGGCCGGCCGCGGTCCCGGCGCCGCCCAGTGAAACCGGCGATCCTTCTCTGCAATCACGATGTCGTTGATCGAAGCCTCGCGCCGCTTCATCAGGCCGTGCTCGTCGAACTCCCACTGCTCGTTGCCGTAGGAGCGATACCACTGGCCGCTTGCATCGTGCCATTCGTACTGGAAGCGCACCGCGATGCGGTTGCCGTCGAAGGCCCAGAGATCCTTGATCAGGCGGTAGTCCTGCTCCTTCTCCCATTTGCGGGTGAGAAAGGCGACGATGGCTTCGCGGCCCTGAAAAACTTCCGAACGATTGCGCCAGCGGCTGTCCTCGGTATAGGCGAGCGACACGCGCACGGGATCGCGTGAATTCCAGGCGTCCTCGGCCATGCGGGCCTTTTGCGCGGCGGTCTCGCGGGTGAAGGGTGGAAGCGGCGGGCGCGACATGATGGCCTCATCGGTTGATCGGGGGCCGAGAATTTATCGCCGCGTTTGGCGGAGTCGATAGGCCATCACAAATCAGGCGATCACTTATCGGGCGATCAGGAAATCAAATCGGCTTTCATCAGCGTCCGGATCGACTTCGGGATCGGCTGGGCGCGGCCACCGCTGATGAAGGCGACGCGGACCTCGGCTTTCACCAACACGTCGTTGCCGCGTCGCACCTCCTGCGCCAGCATGATGGAGGCGCCCTTCACCGCGATCGGCCAGGTCACGACATCGAGCACGTCGTCCATCCGCGCGGGCTTCAAAAAGTCCAGATGCATCGAGCGCACCACGAAGGCGAAACCGGCGCCTTCCGTCTCGGTCTGCTCGAACAGCGCCTGCTGCTCGGCGCCCATCAGCCTGAGGTGATTGGTGCGTCCGCGCTCCATGTAGCGCAGATAATTGGCGTGATAGACGATGCCGGAAAAATCCGTGTCCTCGTAGTAGACACGGACTTGCATGTGGTGGCGGCCGTCGCGGATCTCGCCGTCGAGATGGGCAGTCACGTCGCGAGCCTCTTCGCTTGTCGCTGTCGGCCCCGTTTTGCGCAAAAACCGAGGTCCGCGCAAGCGTGTCAGGACACGACCGGCACAGTCCGCCCCAGCGTCACCTCGACGATCTCCGGCGGCACGCCGACACGAACGGGCATGATGCTGCAACCGAGGCCGCCGGAGATGATGACGTCGCATTTCAGCCTGAGATGACCATAGGCAAGCCGGATGCCCTGCTGCTTTGGAACGGCCGGCGACCAGCCGAGCAGGCGAACCTGACCGCCATGGGTGTGGCCGGACAGTTGCAGCGCGACGCGCGCGGGCACGCGCGGCGCGATGTTGGGCTCATGCGCGAGCAGGATGATGGGCGCATCGTCCGTGACCTTGGCGAGCGTCGCATTGAGATCGTCGGCACCGAAGCGCACCATGCTCCGGAAACGTCGCGCCGGCAGGAAGGCGAGCTGATCGCCGAGGCCGGCGAGCCAGAACGAGCGGCCGTCCTTGGTGAGGCGCACGACATCGTTCTCGTAGACGGGGATGCCGGCCGCCTCCAGTGCACGATGCGCGACGGTCGCCCCCTGCCCGGCCCGCTGCACCGTCCCGTCGTCCCAATAATCGTGGTTGCCCATGACGGCATGGACGCCGAGCGGCGCCTTGAGGCCCGCCAGCACCCTCGCCCATTCGCTCGACGGAATGATGCGCGTGACCTGATGCAGGCCGGCCACGTAGTCGCCGAGCAGCACGATGAGGTCGGGCTTCAGCGCGTTGGTGCGATCGACGATGGCCGCGATCCGGTCCAGCGGCATCCAGGGATCGCAGGCATGGATGTCGGCGACGACGGCGATCTTCAGCGGAAGATCCGCCGGCCACTGCCGCGGCGTCGGATGATAGCGGGTGACGCGGAGCCGCAGCATCGGCTCGACACCGACGCCATAGGCCGCGGTCGAGACGCCGAGGGCGGACAGGCCGCCGATGGAACGGATGAGATGACGGCGCGTGATCATGGAAGCTCGATGGTGATGCGGCGTCTTGATGATATCTGATTGGAGCGGAATTGGGGTGCGTTCGTGCAGATCGTCTGCACGAGATTACCGGAAGTTCATCAAAGCCGGAACGGCGGACGCTTCAGCAGGTCACTCGTCGCCGTCATCCGTGCCGAACAGGCCGAACTGCGCCGCCGCATCGCGCGAGGGTTCGGCGAGGCCGAGATGGCGGAAGGCGTGCGAGGTCAGCAGCCGGCCGCGCGGCGTGCGCTGCAGATAGCCGCACTGGATCAGATAGGGCTCGATGATGTCCTCGATGGCATCGCGCGGCTCCGACAAGGCCGCGGCCATGGTCTCGACGCCGACGGGGCCGCCGCCATAGTTGAGAGCGATGGTCGAGAGATAGCGCCGATCCATGGCGTCGAGCCCTGCGGCATCGACCTCGAGCGCGCTGAGCGCGTGATCGGCGATCTTGCGATCGATCTTATCGGCATCGGCCGCGGAGGCGAAATCGCGCACGCGACGCAGCAGGCGGCCGGCGATGCGCGGCGTGCCGCGGGCGCGGCGCGCGATCTCGTTGGCGCCGTCCGCGCTCATGCCGACATTGAGCACACGCGCGCCGCGGCTGACGATGCTCTCGAGTTCTTCAATGGTGTAGAAATTGAGCCGGATCGGAATGCCGAAGCGGTCGCGCAAGGGATTGGTGAGAAGGCCTGCGCGCGTGGTGGCACCGACCAGCGTGAACTTCGACAGCTCGATCTTCACCGAGCGCGCCGCCGGGCCCTCGCCGATGATGAGGTCGAGCTGAAAGTCCTCCATCGCGGGATAGAGCACCTCTTCCACCGCGGGGCTGAGGCGATGGATCTCGTCGATGAAGAGCACGTCGCGCTCTTCGAGATTGGTCAGGAGCGCCGCGAGGTCGCCGGCCTTGGCGATGACAGGACCCGACGTGGCGCGAAAGCCGACGCCGAGCTCCTTCGCCACGATCTGCGCCAGCGTGGTCTTGCCGAGGCCGGGGGGACCGACGAACAGCACGTGATCCAGCGCCTCGCCGCGCTTGCGCGCCGCTTCGATGAAGATCGAGAGATTCTTGCGCGCCTGCTGCTGGCCGACGAAATCGGACAGCGATTGCGGGCGCAGCGCGGTGTCGCCGACATCGTCGCTGCGGCGTTCGGGCGAGACCATGCGGGGGGGAGTGGTCATGCGGAAGTCCTGCACAGTCGCTTGTCGATAAGAAGGGCAGCTTGAGCACCTGCAAAGAAGATCAAACTTACCACAAGCAAAACAAATGCCTCAGCCGGTTCACTCAGTGTTCTTCCAACAGAGCCAATCACCAGCGCCGAAAGCAAGCTTGCAACGAGAACGTTCCACCAGACAACGGAGCCTCGGATTTGCAGGAAGATTGCAACCATCAAGGCCACAACGGCCGCGGGCAAGAACAAGCCTTTCACGGCAAACCAGCTGAATCCGATCAGGTCGCGCGAGACCGAAAAGCATCGAATGACACGACTAAGAAAACAACCTGATGCCGAAAACGCCAGCATTGCAAGATACCCGGCAAAAAGTGTTCCGCAGAAGACGACGACGAACATACGGCCGAGGCGCCGCAAATGCTGGCGTGCCGCACCTTGACCCCACTCGGAGAGGCGCCGGCCGTTGTTCACTTGGCCAGTTCCTTCAAACCCAATCGAATGAGCTGCGCCGTCTCGGCGCCCTCACCTGCGCTGCGCGAGGCCGATGCAATCGCGGCGGCGGCTTGCGGCTGGCCGTAGCCGAGATTGACCAGCGCGGAGATCGCATCCGCCACCGGGCGCGGCGCGCGCTGATCGTCGACGGCACCAGCGAGATGCACCACGGCCGGATCGACATTGGCGAAGGCCGGTGCCTTGTCCTTCAATTCGGTGACGATGCGCTCGGCGACCTTGGGGCCGACGCCGGGCGTGCGCGCCACCGCAGCCTTGTCGCGCAGTGCGATGGCGTTGGCGAGATCGGCAGGCGACAGCGTGCCGAGCACCGCGAGCGCGACCTTGGCACCGACGCCCTGAACGGTCTGGAGCAGGCGAAACCATTCGCGCTCCTGGTCGGTGCGGAAGCCGAACAACTTGATCTGGTCCTCGCGGACATAGGTCTCGATCGACAGCACGGCGGCCTCACCCGACGACGGCAGATGCTGCAGCGTCCGCGACGAGCAGTGCACCTGATAGCCGACGCCGCCGACGTCGAGGATGACGAAGTCCTCGCCGTAGGAATCGATCAGGCCCTTGAGCTTGCCGATCATATCCCCACCACCTTCAGCCGGAGCGCGGTGCTCTGGCGGTGATGGGCGTGGGTGATGGCGATGGCGAGCGCGTCGGCCGCGTCGGCGGACGGCGGCTCGGCTTTCGGCAGCAAGATCTTCAGCATCATCGCGATCTGTTGCTTGTCGGCGTGGCCGGCGCCGACCACCGTCTTCTTGACCTGGTTCGGCGCGTATTCGGCGACAGAGATGCCGAACATTGCGGGCGCCAGCATGGCGACGCCGCGGGCCTGACCGAGCTTCAGCGTCGCAACGCCGTCCTTGTTCACGAAGGTCTGCTCGACCGCGGCTTCCATCGGCTGGTGATCGGATAGAACGGCCGCCAGCCCTTCATGGATCGCGAGCAGCCGACCCGACAGCGGCAGATTGTCCGGCGGTTCCACCGAGCCGCAGGCGACGTAGATCAGGCGATTGCCCTCGGCCTCGATCACGCCCCAGCCGGTGCGGCGCAGGCCGGGGTCGATGCCGATGATGCGAACGGGGCCACGAATCGGGAGCTCGGTCATGGGCCAGTGATAGCGGCTGGCCGGACCGAGGGAAACAGAAACAGAACGGAAGTAAACAGGGGAAGTGGGGCAGGAGCTGCCACCACAGGGCATGCCGTCATACCCCGCGAAAGCGGGGTATCCAGTACGCCGCGGCTTGTCCGGATCTCGCAGGTGTCTCCGGAATACTGGGTCGCCCGGTCAAGCCAGGCGAGACAGTGGAATTCGGAGCTGGCTATCAGCCACCCATCTTCGCCATCAGCGCGTCCGACACCTCGAAATTGGCGTAGACGTTCTGGACGTCGTCGTGCTCGTTGAGCAGGTCCATCAGCTTGAGCAGCTTCTCGCCGGTTTCGTCGTCGACCGTAACAGTGTTCTGCGGCTTCCAGATCAGCGCGGCCTTGCGCGGCTCGCCGAACTTGGCTTCCAGCGCCTTGGCGACGTCGCGATAGTTTTCAGTCGAGGCGTAGATCTCGTGGCCGCCCTCGCCGGAAACCACGTCATCTGCGCCGGCCTCGATCGCGGCGTCCAGCACCGCGTCGTCGGAGGCGACGCTGCGGTCGTATTCGATGATGCCGGTGCGGTCGAACATGAAGGACACCGAGCCGGTCTCGCCGAGATTGCCGCCGGACTTGGTGAAGAAGGAGCGGATGTCGGAGGCGGCGCGGTTGCGGTTGTCTGTGAGCGCCTCGACGATGACGGCGACGCCGCCGGGGCCGTAACCCTCGTAGCGGATCTCGTCATAGTTCTCGCCCTCGCTGCCGATCGCCTTCTTGATGGCACGCTCGATATTGTCCTTCGGCATGTTCTCCTGGCGCGCCGCGATCACGGCGGCACGCAGGCGCGGGTTCATGGCGGGGTCGGGCGTACCCAATTTGGCGGCGACGGTGATTTCCCGCGCCAGCTTGCCGAAGATCTTCGACTTCTGGGCATCCTGCCGCCCCTTGCGGTGCATGATGTTCTTGAATTGGGAATGTCCGGCCATGCGTGGTCTCTTAAGGAATCGTCAGCCAAGGGTGAGCGTGGGAAGCGCGGCCTTATAGGCTGCCAACCCACCGGAATCAAAGGGCTCTGGTTGTCTCAAGGTAGCACTGTAGAGGTAGCCGCCGTAATGGTTCGTGCCTAAAGATCGGGCATCGTTAACCCTGATTTCATTCCGGCCTGCAAAAATAGCCTCCGCCCGTTCCCCGACAAGAGAGACGTGATGGCGTTCGGACTATTTCGGAGGCGTCTGCCTGACATCGCTGCGCCCGTGGCAGCTCCGCAGGCCGCGCAGCCGGTGGCCCATTCCGAGCCCGCCCCGGCCAGCGAGGGCGATTCCGCCAGGGAAATCCTGGAACTGCTGGAACTCGAGCTCGGCGCCATGATTCGCCAGCTCGAGCGCGCCGCCAATTCCGTGGCCGGCGGCGCCGAGGCGACCGCCGCGACGCTCGCCGCCATTCGCGCCCGCACCGACGCCCTTACCGGCCGCACCAATGCGGCGCAGTCGACCGCCTCCACCTTCGCCCATGCCGCCGACAAGTTCACCCAGTCCGCGCAGGGCATCGGCGCGCAGGTCCGCGAAGCCGGCATCCTCGCCGACGAGGCCAGCGCCGCGGCGCAGGAAGCCCGCGCCAACGTCGATCGCTTGCGCGAATCCTCCGCCGCCATCGGCAATGTCGTCAATCTGATCGCGCAGATCGCGCGGCAGACCACGCTGCTCGCGCTCAACTCGACGATCGAGGCCGCGCGCGCCGGCGACGCCGGCAGGGGTTTTGCGGTCGTCGCCACCGAGGTCAAGGCGCTCGCAGTGCAGACGCAAGGCGCCACGGAAGAGATCACCCGGAAGATCGACGCGCTGCAGCGCGACGCCGCCGGCTCTGCGGATGCCGTGCATCGCATTTCGCAGGCGATCGAGGCGATCCGCCCGGTGTTCGACACCGTCAACGGCGCGGTCGCCGAGCAGACTGCCACCACGAGCGAAGTCTCCGGCAACGCCGCCAGCGCCTCGGAGTTCATCATCTCGGTCGGCGAGAGCGCGGCCGAGATCGATGCCGCGACCAAGGCAGCCGAGACCCATGGCGAGAGCGTCGCCAGTGCCGGCAAGGCCGTCACCACATTTGCTCGGAAGCTGAAATCGCGCTGCGCCGTGCTGCTGCGTCAGAGCGAGCACGACCACCGCCGCAAGAGCGAGCGGCTGCCCTGTCACCTCAAGTTCGAGACCACGCGTGGCGTGATGCCGGTCTATGAGATCGCGATGGAAGGCGTACTCATCGGCGGCCCGGACGCAGGCGGGCTTGCACCGCAAGCGATGATCGAAGGCAGCCTCGAAGACATCGGCGCCTGCCGCCTGCGCGTGGTCGCACAATCCAGCGCCGGCGCCCGCGCGCAATTCGTCGGTCCCAACGCCTCGCTCAACGAGAAGATCGAGGATAAGCTCTGGTCGATCCATGAGGAGAATACGGAGTTCGTCACCCGTGCCATGGAGGCGGGCAATGCGCTGACGAAAATATTCGAGCAGGCGGTTGCGCGCGGCGAGGTCAAGATGGAGGACCTCTTCGACACCGACTATGTGGAGATCGCCGGCACCAATCCGCAGCAATACCGCACGAAATATCTCGACTGGGCCGACCGCGCGCTGCCGCCGTTTCAGGACGCCTTCCTCGCCAAGGACCCGCGCATGGCGTTCTGCGCCATGGTCGACCGCAACGGCTTCCTGCCGGTGCACAACAAGATCTATTCGCATCCGCAGCGGCCGGGCGACATCGCCTGGAACACCGCCAACAGCCGCAACCGGCGCATCTTCAACGATCCGGCGGGGTTGGCTGCGGCGCACAACCAGCGCTCGTACCTGGTCCAGAGCTACGCCCGCGACATGGGCAACGGGAGCACGGTCATGATGCGCGAGATCGACGTGCCGATCCGCGTCAAGGGACGGCACTGGGGCGGATTCCGCACGGCTTACAAGCTGTAGTGCCCGCTCTCCTGCACCGGTCTACTTCAACACAGTTGCTCCTGGGCAGGCACTGGGGCGCCTTCCGGATGGGTTTCCGGCAGGGCTGACGGGCGCTCCTGCGGCCCATGAATCAAAAACCTGAAAAACAACCCCATGCACAGTAGCCGGGGTGTGCGAAATCAATGGCTTATGCAGGCAAGCCGTGGCGCGCTTTGACTTGTCGGGCAAAACAGGGGCATAATGCTATTATTCCGAAGTTGCCACCTCGGGCGTCTCGATAGTGTCCCAAGCGGCATCTCATCGAAGGTGCGCCCCCGATACTGCCCTGCCAGTACGGTTCTTGCGAACGCCGCCCCATTGTTTGAAAAAAATGCCGCGCCGCTTCGCGACACGCGCTCTCGATCTCACGGACCCACTCCTCCGCCATTGGTCGGGAACGTGGTCCACTTTCACCTCGAACGATTGCCCATTGGATGCCCGTCACAAATCTCGGCGATATCGCTGGTCTCGAATGCGGCGTTGATGCGTTCCGCAATCGCTTGGCGGTTCGTTCGAGATGATCTGATAGATCGCTTCGCAATCTTTTCGGACATCCGCATGCAACAAAAAGGCCGGGCAAACCTGCCCGGCCCATCATGCTGGAAAAAGCGTCGAGAAGAGGGTCAGTATTTGGCCGCGACCGGAGGATAGCCGTAGCCGCCGAAGCGGTAGTTAAACCGCACAGTGACCATATCCACGTCCTGGCTAATCCGATCGTTGAGTACGGCCGCAAGGCGCGGATCGGCGACGGAGAAGGAGTTATTGGCGTGTCCCATCCACAGATGGTCGTATTCAAGACCGACCGACCAGTTCGGTGCGAAACCATACTCCCAGCCGACACCCAGGGCGCCGCCCCAGCGCGTGTTATCTGCCGAGACCAGCCCGATCCCGGTGGTGTTGTCGAAGATTGTAAAGCGGTTTCTGGTCACGGCCGCGCCGCCCTTCACGTAGAACAGTGAGGCGTTCCATGCCCAACCGAGTTGGCCCGTGAAGAGGCCGATGGCATCGGTCTTCACCGTGGTTGAAAGCGTCGGGTTGAACAGGCTGACACGGGTGTTGCTGAGGTCGGCCCAATCGCCCTGTGCCTCCAATCCGAACACAAACTGATTGGTCTGCCAGCGATATCCGATCTGCCCGCCGACAACCCCTCCGGAACGGTCACGGCAACCGCTTGCGACTGTTCCTGCGAGCGTGACGAAATCCACGCAATTGTGGCTTTGGCCCCACCCGCCGTTGGCGCCGATGTAGAAACCGGTCCAATCATAGATCGGCGCGACCGGGGGCGGCGCCTTGACGTAAGGTTTAGCAGCCAGATCAGCCGCCGACGCGGGCGCGGCCATGCCCACGGCCAGCAAGGCCACGGTGCTCAGCAAAAACTTCTTCATTGTCATTGCTCCATCCCGTCGTTTCGGTCTGAAACGACCGCGAGTTACTTGTTGCGGCATTCCGACCTGAACGTAGCTGATTTGATGAGCATGCGATGTATCGGGGCGGCAACACTCGAAGTTTCGATTTTGGCCAGCGCGCGGTTTACGGGAGGTACGATTATGCGCCTTCCAGTTGTGGCAGAAGTGCTGACCAATCGGATACACTGAGCCCTTCTGTTTTCAGTATGATTGTTGGCAAACGCAGAGACCGACAGGCTTGTTGTCGGCACTCAAGATGAGCGAGCCTAAAGCGCGATGGGATCAGGATGAATCACCATCGCGCTTCAGGTTATTGTTTGAGCATGATCTTTTCGGAAAACCGCTGCACGCTTTTCCGGATCATGCTTTAGGGCCTTCGGTGCCCAGATTTGGCTCGCACCGGCACTGTTGTCGAAGTCGGCCTTCGCACAACAGGCATTACAGTGCTGTTCGATGGCGCCACAAGACCAACTGTCCTGCACCGAAATCATATAGCTCCTTTCTCGGAGTAGACTTCCGGTCTGCGCTCCACTTCGGACATGTCCCTGCTGCGCCCAAACGGTCGCGATGGGCACAGATCCGGAGTTCCGAAACGGCTTTGCCATGGGCTGGCGAACGCTTCGGCTTCGCCAAACCCTGGGGATGTCGGCCTTGCACAAAAGCAGACATCGCCGCTGCTGCCGTATAATGGGCGGAGCACACGCGGCTATTTAAGCCTGAGCATCGAACTACTTTGCTTCAGTCCTCGTTCTCCTGAAACTGCGCACGGCGCCGATCTACGACGTTGCTCATATCGTGGATTACAAAGATCGCGAGCGCCGCCATGCGCCGCCTCTGTTCTTGGCTAAGCGTACCGTAGAGTGGCTGCCACGCCTCGGCGAGCTTATCCAAATCGGCTGAACGTTGAGCCAATGCTTGCGAGCGTTGTTGCAAAAAGGCGATGGGGTCACGATTGCGCATGAGTTCGACACGGCTATCGTTGGCCGCTCTACCCACTGTTTCCTGGATTTTTGCAATACGGGCTCTCCGATCCTCCGCATTGGCACGAATGGCGCTCTCTACGGGCGGCCAAAGCTTTTCCTGGTCAGGTGTCAACTGCAACGCGGCCTTCACCAGATCAACCCTCATATCCGTAAGTGTATTCTGGTCGGTTGCATTTAACCGTTCCGGTATCGCAGGAGAGGAGGTTTGCGAGGATTGTGCGTTGGCAATCGAGGAGGCAGCAAGGAAGAGCGCGGTTGTTCCGATCACTACTGTCTTCAACATGGCAATCTCCCAGGTAGGTTACGCCCCCAGGCTCCGTCGCAGAAATGATCACGCACTGCGAGGTCGCTTTGAGCTATATCAAAGGATCGAGCAGGTTTGACGGCGACCGCCGCTGTTCAGCGAGCGCAACCGTCCAACTTCCAGCTCTTTGCTTTCAACTTGCTGGAAGTGCCTCAAGGGGGCCCAAGGGGAGAGGGCACAGCAATGGGCCGCCCGACTTTCCCAATCGCACGATTTTCGTCATCGCATGATTTTGCGCATTCGCACGACGATCTGCGGCGTTAGACCACGCAAAGCGACGAAAATGCATCGAAATATGACGTTTATCATATCAAATAGCCTGGAATAGGCGCAGCGGTCGCCGCACAAATTCGTGAATGTCATGGTCTGCCGCTTCGACCGCCCAAATATGCATTGCTGCGAATTTGGAAGCTTCATCGCGTCGCATCGATATGATTAGGGTCACGCGCAAATCGCCGACGCCGTAAGCGCTCGTCGAGCAAGGGGATGCACATGGCAACAACACTCTCTATCAACGGCGAAACGAAATCGTTCGACGCGCCACCCGACATGCCGCTGCTGTGGGTGCTGCGCGACATCCTCGGCATGACCGGCACCAAGTTCGGCTGCGGCATCGCGCAATGCGGCGCCTGCACGGTGCATATCGACGGCAAGGCGGTGCGCTCCTGCGTGTTGCCGGTGAGCGCGGTCGAGAACCGCAATGTGACCACCATCGAGCATGTCGGCAGCACGCCGGCGGGCGCGAAGGTGCAGAAGGCCTGGCTCGAGGCCGAAGTGATCCAGTGCGGTTACTGCCAGTCAGGCCAGATCATGGCGGCCGCGGCGCTGCTGGCGGCAACGCCGAATCCTGACGATTCCGATATCGACGCCGCGATGGCCGGCAACATCTGCCGCTGCGGCACCTATGTGCGCATCCGCGAGGCCATCAAGCAGGCCGCCAACGGCCGCCAGTCCTGAGGTTCGCCATGAATGCACGCAACAGCCTCTCCCGCCGCTCGCTGCTGACCGGCGGTCTCGCGGGCGGCTTCCTGCTCGCCTTCCATCTGCCGCTGCGCGCCGCAATCAACGAGCCGGTGCAGCCGCTCGACAACACCCAGGGAAAGTTCGCGCCCAACGCGTTCATCCGCATCGACGAGACCGGCCGCACGGTGCTGATCATGCCGCAGGTCGAGATGGGCCAGGGCACGTACACGTCGATCTCCGCGGTACTCGCCGAGGAGCTGGATGCCGACTGGAGCAAGGTCGAGGTGCAGCACGCCCCGCCGAATGACAAGCTCTACGGCAATCCCACCTTCGGCCTGCAAGTCACCGGCAACTCCAACTCGATCCGCGCCTGGTGGCTGCCGCTGCGCAAGGCCGGCGCGACCGCGCGCGCGATGCTGGTGCAGGCCGCAGCCGCCCAATGGGGCGTCGAGCCTGCAAGCTGCAGCGCGTCGAAGGGCGAGGTCGCGCATGACGCGAGCGGCCGCAAGCTCGGCTATGGCGAACTGGCGCTTGCCGCGCAGGCCCAGACGCCTCCGAAAGATGTCGCAATCAAGGATCCCAAGGACTTCGTCCTCATCGGTCAGCCGTTGAAGCGGCTCGATACGCCGGACAAGGTCAACGGCAAGGCGCTCTACGGCATCGACGCGATCCTCCCCGGCATGAAGATCGCCGCGATCGCCAATTGCCCGGTATTTGGTGGCAAGGTCGGCAAGGTCGACGACAGCGCCGCGACGAAAGTCGCCGGCGTGCGCAAGGTCGTCGTACTCGATGACGCAGTCGCCGTGATCGGCGATCACATGTGGGCGGCAAAGAAAGGTCTCGAAGCGCTCAAGATCGAGTGGAACGAGGGGTCGAACGCTGAGATCTCCACCAAGGACATCTGGGACGATCTGCGCAAGGCCAGCCAGAAAGACGGCGCGATCGCCAGATCCGACGGCGACATCGCCAAGGCGCTGGCGAGCGGCGACAAGTTCGAAGCGGCTTACGAGCTGCCGTTCCTGGCGCATGCCTCGATGGAGCCGATCAACGCCACGGTGCACGTGAAGCCCGACTCCTGCGAGATCTGGACCGGCACGCAGATCATGACGCGCGTGCAGTCGGAGGCGGCGAAGGCCGCGGGGCTGCCGGTCGACAAGGTCATCGTCAACAACCATCTGCTCGGCGGCGGCTTCGGCCGCAAGCTCGAGCCGGACATGGTTGTCGCGGCGGTCAAGATCGCAAAACAGGTCGACTACCCCGTGAAGGTGGTGTGGACCCGCGAGGAGGACATCCAGCACGACGTCTACCGCCCGGTCTATCGCGATCAGATCACGGCGTCGCTGGTCGACGGCAAGGTCTCGGGGTGGAAGTACAAGGTCGCCGGCTCCGCCGTGCTGGCGCGCTGGCTGCCGCCGGCGTTCCAGAAGGGAATCGATATCGATGCAGTCGACGCTGCCGTCGATGCGCCCTACGACTTCGCCAACTTCCACGTCGAATATGTCCGTGCCGAACCGCTGTCGGTGCCGACAGGCTTCTGGCGCGGCGTCGGCCCGAACAACAATGTGTTCGCGGTCGAATGCGCGATGGACGAGCTCGCGCGCAAGGCGGGCAAGGACCCCATTGAATTCCGCAAGTCCATGCTGACGAAAAACCCGCGCATGCTGGCGGTGCTCGACCAGGTCGCGGAGAAATCCGGCTGGGGCCAACCGCTGCCTCCGCGCGTCGGCCGCGGCGTCTGCGTGCAGCCCTCATTCGCAAGCTTCATCGCGACGGTGGTCGAGGCCGAGATCGACGACATCGGCGAGATCACGCTCCGCCGCGTTACCTCGGTGGTCGACACCGGTATCGCGGTCAACCCCGATACGGTGAAGGCGCAGATCGAGGGTGGCTTGATCTTCGGCCTCACCGCCGCACTCTATGGCGAGATCACCATCGACAAGGGCCGCGTGCAGCAGTCGAACTTCCACGACTACCGCATGATGCGCATCAACGAGACGCCGAAGATCGAGGTGATCGTCGTCAAGAGCGGCGAGGCGCCGGGCGGCATCGGCGAGGCCGGCGTCAATGCCGGACCACCGGCGTTGCGCAACGCGATTTATGCGGCAACCGGTGTGGCGCTGCGGCGCCTGCCAATCGATCGGAAACTGCTGGCTGCGGGGAAGAAGGCATGAGCGGCAAGATGCGTATCCTCACGAGCCTGCTCGTGATCGCCATCGTCGCGGTGGCGCTCGGCGTCTGGATCATCCGCGGGCCCGGCCCGCTCGACTTTGCAGGCGGCACCAAGGTGGCGCTGGCGGACTACCGCGCCGGCAAGCCGACGGGCGTGCCGGCCAAGCTGGAGAAGGCAAGCCTGGCCGAACGCGGTGAGTATCTCGCAAAGGCGGCCGACTGCATGGTCTGCCACACCAAGCCTGGCGAGAAGGAGTATTCCGGCGGGCTCGCCTTCAAGCTGCCGTTCGGCACGCTCTATTCGACCAACATCACCCCGGACAAGGACACCGGCATCGGCAATTACAGCGATCAGGATTTCCTGAACGCGGTCCAGCACGGCAAGCGCCGTGACGGCGCGCGGCTCTATCCGGCGATGCCGTACACGTCCTACACCTTCATGACCGACGAGGACGTGCTGGCGGTGAAGGCCTATCTGTTCAGCCTGCCGGCGGTGCGCGCCAAGGCGCCCGAGAACACGCTGTCCTTCCCGTTCAACCAGCGCTGGGCGATGATTGTCTGGTCGGCGGTGTTCAATCCGGATACGCGCTTTGCGCCTGATACCTCGAAGAGCCCGGAGTGGAATCGTGGTGCGTATCTCGTCGAGGCGCTGGCGCATTGCGGCGAATGCCACACCCCGCGCAATCTCGGCTTCGCGCTCGACAACCGCAAGAAGTTCGCCGGCGCCATCACGGCGGGCTGGCGCGCCTTCAACATTTCTTCCGACAAGGCGACCGGTCTCGGCAACTGGAGCGATCAGGATCTGATCTCGTATCTGTCGCTCGGCCATGCACCTAGCCACGGCTCGGCCTCGGGTCCGATGGGTGAAGCGGTCGACCACAGTTTCAGCCGGTTCGCACCCGAAGACATCAGCAGCATCGTTGCCTACTTGCGCAGCGTGCCGCCGCAGCCCTCGCCCGACCTGCCGGCCACCACGGCGCCCGTCGCCCCCGCCTCGCACCGCGACGGCGTCACCGCGGACGCGCGCGGCAAGAAGGTGTTCGCCAGCGCCTGCGCCAGCTGCCACGGCTGGAGCGGCGAGAGCCCTGTCTCGCCGATGGCGACGCTGACCGGCACCTGGGCCGTCAACGACCCCGCCGCCACCAACGTCGCGCAGATCGTGATCTCGGGCACCAAGCGGCATACGCCTGATGGTGCACTGTCGATGCCCGCGTTCGGCAATGCGTATACCGACGACGAGATCGCGGCGGTGGCGAACTACGTCACGGCGCGGTTCGGTGCGAAGGGCTCGAAGCTGACGGCGAAGGACGTGGCGGAGTTGCGGGGTCAGACGGCGGAGTAGCGCGCCGCTCTTACCCTCCCCTGGAGGGTGGCAGGGGCGATTGCTGCATGACCGTCAACTCAACCAGAACTTCGGCGTCGCGGGCTCCAGCCTTCCGCCCACACGCACCGGCGCGATCCTGAGCGCGAGGCCCGTTGCATCGTCCGTCTCGACCGCAACGGCGCTGAGCGTCGCAGCGCCTGCGGCCGGCTCGAAGCGCCCCGACGGAATCCCCGTGGTGAACCGGCGCAGCGGCTCTTCCTTCTGCATGCCGATGATGGAGTCGTAATCGCCGGTCATGCCGGCGTCGGTCATGTAGGCGGTGCCGCCGGACAGGATCTGGTGGTCGGCGGTCGGGACATGCGTGTGGGTGCCGACGACGAGGCTGGCGCGACCGTCGCAGAAGAAGCCGATGCCCTGTTTCTCGCTGCTCGCCTCGCAATGGAAGTCGACGACGATGGCGTCGGCGGCGACGCCGAGCGGGCAGGCTCCCAATTCGCGCTCGAGCGCGGCGAAGGGATCGTCGAACGGGGTCATGAACACGCGGCCCAAAGCGTTGACGACGAGTGCATGCTTGCCGTTCTTGGTCTCGACCAAGGCGGCGCCGCGGCCGGGCGTGCCGCGCGGATAGTTCGCGGGCCGCACCAGGCGGTCGGCGCGCTCGATGAAGACGAGCGCCTCGCGCTGATCCCAGGAATGATTGCCGAGCGTCACCGCGTCGGCGCCGGCCTCGAGAAACTCCTGGTAGATCGCTTCCGTGATGCCGAAGCCGCCGGCCGAATTCTCGCCGTTGACCACGACGAAATCGAGCGACCAGTCCTTGACCATGCCGGGCAGATATTCGGCGACGGCCTCGCGCCCGCTACGGCCGACGACGTCACCCACGAAGAGAATGCGCAACTTCAGAACTCCGGAAATCGAACACGTCCGTTTCCGTTAGCACATAATCCAGCGCGACGTCGTGCGATAGTGCCGGAACCGTCTCGATCTCCTGTGCTGCAAACGCAAGGCCGATGCCGACGATGTGCTTGGCTTTCCGCAGATGCGCGAAGGTGAAATCGTAATGTCCCGCGCCATAGCCGATGCGATGGCCGAGGCGGTCGAACGCGGCGAGCGGCGTCAGCATGATATCGGGGACGACCTCGGCCGCTGCAGGCGACGGCTCGGGAATGCCGAGTGGGCCGAGCATCAGGCGATCGTTCGGATGGAAGAGGCGGAAGATCAGCGACTGGCCGCGCGCAGTGACGCAAGGCAGCGCCAGCCTCGCGCCCTCCTCCGCGAGCTTGGTCAAAAGCGGCATCGGATCGATCTCGCTGCGGATCGGCGAATAGCCGGAGACGATGCTGCCCGGCAGCAGCTTGAACGGCAGCCCGCGCTTGGCGAGCTTTGCGGCGGCGGCAGTGCGCTTCTTCTCGCTCAGCGCATCGCGCTTGGCGAGGGCTTTGGCGCGGAGCTCGGATTTCGAGTTGGACATGTGCTGGTCCCCCAAAGTCATCACCCGCCTTGTGCGCCATTGCGCACTGGAGCAGGCGATCCAGTATTCCAGAGCCGGTGGTGATTCACACAAAGGCCGCGGCGTACTGGATGCCCCGCCCCCGTACGCAATTGCGCACCAGGCGGAGCATGACACCTGTTGAACCGGCCGCAGTCGTTTCAACAAGCACAAATCAAGCAGACAACAAATCAAGCAGACAAGTGCGAAGCCGCGTACGCCGTTGAAGCACTCGATCCCGGAGTTCCCTACGAAAGTAGGTGGGCACCATATGTCCGGGCCCACGGGCCCGGCCAGGGACAGTTCCCTAAAGGATCGATAAGGCCCCGGGGATATATGGCTCCTGACGCACGTCGCAGCCTCGCTCAGGCAATCTAACAACGATACTGACGAATCGCCAGCCCGAGTCGCGGCTGGTTCGCAACTCCTTGCGCGAGAGGTCGACGCGCGAAGCGCGGCGGGTGAGGGCTCTCTCCTCCTGGGGGTTCTCGCCCAGCGGAAACACCCTCTCCGCAACCCTCCCCCGCGAGCGCAGGGCTATCGCATCTGAGATCCTTTCCCTGCGGCCATCCTTCGAGACGCCCGCCTTAGGCGGGCTCTCGAAGGACGAGGCGTGCGCGCAGGCTGCAGCCACGACCCATATGCGATAGCCCTGCCCGCGAGCTGGGGAGGGAGCGCACCGGTCGCGTGGCTCTCGCCTACCCGATCGCAATCCCGTTGCCGACGGTGCGGTTCAGCACCTGGGTCGACTTCTCGATGCGTTCGGCGGCGGCGTTCAGTGCGTTGACCACGGCGGTCTGCGTCATCCTGGCGCGCTCGACGGCGGCGTTGCGGAAATCCCGGAGCTCGGTCAGCTCCTGCTCGAGGGTTCGGACACGGTTGCTGGTGTCGATCAATTCGTCACACACGGTCAGCGCCGCCATCACGGTGAGCCGCGCATCGCCGATCTCGCCGAATTTTCCGCGCAGCGACTGGATGCGTGTCTCCAGGGTTTCGGCGAGCTTGAGCAGCCGCACCTCCTGGCCCTCCTCGCAGGCCATGCGGTATTGCCGGCCGTTGATGGTGACGTTGATGTGGCTCATCCGTCCTCTCCGGTATCGAGCACCGAGCGTATCGTGACGATTGCGGAATCCAGCCGGTCAGAGATCTCGCGATTGGCGCGCTCGAGCTTGCGCGCCTTCACCAGTGCGCCGTCGAGCTCGTCGGCAAGGCGCGAGCGATCCGCGCCGAGCGCCTGAATCCGCGCCGCGAGCTCGTTCTCGTCGCGATCGGCATCGCGCCGCCGCTCCACCGCACTTTCGAGCGCGTCGAGCGCCGCCGTGAGCCGGCGGGTCGCAATCTCGATCTCGACGGCAGATGACTCCGTCATGGCGGAACTGTTTGATACGCGATCGTTCATGCAGTCAGCGGCGGAACCTGGCGGCCTTTGCCCAGTGGCCTTTCCCTGGAGCTTGCCGTCCGGCAAAAGACTCGGTTCGGCAAGCGGTTAGAAGCAGAAATTTACGTGGCAGGAAAGCCCAGCGCAACGCCGCCGCAAAGCTATGCACCGATAGATGGGATCCGGCATCCCGGCCTACCGGTTCCCGTGTGCATGATCTTTCGGAAAACGGTTCCCACTTTCCGGATCATGCCTTGATAATACCTGGATGATACTTGGGCGATTTTTCGCGCTCGGAACGCGCTTGATTGCCTTGGACTCCCGGAACCGAGATGCTATCCAGCCCCAGCTCCCGTGACCGCCAGTCTCGATCCAGCGCGGCGCACACGGCCATCAAGCACCTCATTCCAGACGGATTTTCACCATGATGCAGCTCGATGCCACCCGTATGGCCCATACGCAGGTCGACCACACCCGCATGGCCAACGCGATCCGCGGCCTTTCGATGGACGCTGTCGAGAAGGCCAAATCGGGCCATCCCGGCCTGCCGATGGGTGCCGCCGACATCGCCACCGTGCTGTTCACGCAGTTCCTGAAATTCGATGCCGCCGCGCCAGCCTGGCCTGACCGCGACCGCTTCGTGCTCTCGGCCGGCCACGGCTCGATGCTGCTCTATTCGCTGCTGTATCTCACCGGCAATACCGAGATGACGCTGGACCAGATCAAGCAGTTTCGCCAGGTCAACTCGCTCACTCCCGGCCACCCCGAGAATTTCCGCACCAAAGGCATCGAAACCACCACGGGACCGCTCGGCCAGGGCATCTCGACTGCAGTCGGCATGGCGCTCGCCGAGAAGATGCTCGCCGCCGAGTTCGGCAAGAAGATCGTCGACCACCATACCTATGTGCTCGCATCCGACGGCGACCTGATGGAAGGCGTGTCGCAGGAAGCGATCGCGATGGCCGGGCATTGGAAGCTCAACAAGCTGATCGTGCTCTACGACGACAACGGCATCTCGATCGATGGCCCAACCTCGATCGCGGATTCCGTCGACCAGGTGAAGCGCTTCAAAGCGGCGGGCTGGGCGGCCGAGAAGATCGACGGCCAGGACCAGGCCGCGATCGCCGACGCCATCACGCGCGCCAGGAAATCGAACAAGCCGACGCTGATTGCCTGCCGCACCACCATCGGTTTCGGCGCGCCGCACAAGGCCGGCACCGCGAAGGTGCATGGCGAGGCGCTCGGGGCCGACGAGCTCAAGGCCGCCAAGGAAAATCTCGGCATCTCGCTCGAGCCGTTCTCCGTGCCTGACGACGTGCTGAAGGCCTGGCGCGCAGCCGGCAGCCGCGGCGCTGTGGCGCGGCAGGAATGGGAAGGACGGATCAGTGAGCTCGGCAGCCGCAAGCGTGCCGAGTTCGAGCGCCGCCTGCGACATGAGCGTCCGGCGTCGCTCGCAAAGGCGCTGCGCGCGCACAAGAAGGAATTGCTCGAGAAGCCGCTGACGGCGGCAACCCGCAAATCATCGGAAGCCGCGATCGAGGCGATCGCCGCCGCGATGCCGATGGAATTCCTGGCCGGCTCCGCCGATCTCACCGGCTCCAACAACAACAAAGCGAAATCGGCGACTGCCTTCTCGGCCAAGACGCCGAAGGGCCGCTTCATCCATTACGGCATCCGCGAGCACGGCATGGCGGCTGCGATGAACGGCATCTTCCTGCACGGCGGCTTCGCGCCGAACGGCGCGACGTTTCTGGTATTCACCGACTACGCCCGTCCCGCGATGCGCCTTGCCGCGCTGATGGGTGCCGGCGTCGTCTACGTGATGACTCACGACTCCATCGGCCTCGGCGAGGACGGCCCGACCCATCAGCCGGTCGAGCATCTCGCCGCGCTTCGCGCCATTCCCAACATGCGCGTGTTCCGTCCCTGCGATGCCATCGAGGTCGCCGAGTGCTGGGAGCTCGCGCTCAACCGCGTGGACGGACCGACCGTGCTGGCGCTGACGCGGCAGAACCTGCCGCAGCTGCGTACCACCGCACCGAACGACAATCCCTGTGCGGCCGGCGCCTATGAGCTCGTCCCAGCCCAGGGCGAAGCCAAGGTGACGCTGTTCGCTTCCGGCTCCGAGGTCGAGATCGCGGTGGCTGCCCAAAAACAGCTCACGGAACGCGGCATCGCGTCACGCGTTGTCTCTGTTCCTTCGCTCGAGCTGTTGTTAGCGCAACCAGAGGCGAAACGCGCCGCAATCATCGGCAACGCGCCGGTCAAGATTGCGATCGAGGCCGCCGTGCGCTGGGGCTGGGATGCCGTGATCGGCCAGGACGGCGAGTTCATCGGCATGCATTCCTTCGGCGAAAGCGGTCCTGCCAAGGAGCTTTACAAGCATTTCGGCATTACCGCCGAGGCCGCGGTTAACGCTGTGCTGAAGCGCGTTTCCTGAGAGTTGAGCTTGCCGCAAAAAAGGACTACGTAATCTCCCATATGATCAAGCACCGCCCGGCCGAACCGGGCGTCCGCCCCTAAAAAACCCTCGCAAGCGCGCCAAGCGCGCGTTGTGCGGGATGACAACGGTCATTGAAGGAGACGAAACATGGCAGTCCGCGTCGGAATTAACGGTTTTGGCCGCATCGGCCGCAACGTCCTGCGGGCTATCGCCGAGTCAGGCCGCAAGGACATCGAGGTCGTCGGCATCAACGATCTCGGCCCGGTCGAGACCAACGCCCATCTCCTCCGCTACGACAGCGTCCATGGCCGTTTCCCCGGCACCGTCACCGTCGAGGGCGACTCCATCAGCCTCGGCAGCGGCAAGATCAAGGTGACCGCCGAGCGCGATCCTTCGAAGCTGCCGTGGAAGGATCTCGGCGTCGACATCGCGCTGGAATGCACCGGCATCTTCACCTCGAAGGACAAGGCTTCCGCGCATCTGACCGCCGGCGCCAAGCGTGTGCTGGTCTCCGCGCCCGCCGACGGCGCCGACGCCACCATCGTCTACGGCGTCAATCACGAGACGCTGACCAGGGATCACCTCGTCGTCTCCAACGGAAGCTGCACCACCAACTGCCTCGCGCCGGTCGCCAAGGTGCTGAACGATCTCGTCGGCATCGAGACCGGCTTCATGACCACGATCCACGCTTACACCGGCGACCAGCCGACGCTGGACACGCTGCACAAGGATCTCTACCGCGGCCGCGCCGCGGCGATGTCGATGATCCCGACCTCGACCGGCGCTGCGAAGGCGATCGGCCTCGTGCTGCCGGAACTCAAGGGCAAGCTCGACGGCGTCGCGATCCGCGTGCCGACCCCGAACGTCTCGGTCGTCGACCTCAAGATCGTCGCCAAGCGCGCCACCGACGCCAAGGAAGTCAACGCGGCGATGAAGCGCGCCAGCGAGCAGCAGCTCAAGGGCATCCTCGGCTACACCAACGCGCCGAACGTCTCGATCGACTTCAACCACGACCCGCACTCCTCGACCTTCCACGAGGACCAGACCAAGGTGCAGAACGGCACGCTGGTGCGCGTGATGTCCTGGTACGACAACGAGTGGGGGTTCTCGAACCGCATGGCGGACACCGCCGTCGCGATGAGCAAGGTGATCTGAGGACGCTCCATGTCCCGGACGCGATGCAGCGTGAAACGCTGCTTCACAGATCCGGGACCCATCTCAACCGCGGGACTCGCCGCAACGTGGGTCCCGGTTCTGCACAGCAGCGCTGCGCGCCGCGGTGCGCCCGGGACAAGGGCCTCTCAGATGACCAACAAATTCCGCACCCTCGACGACGTCGACGTGAAGGGCAAGCGCGTCTTGCTGCGCGTCGATCTCAACGTGCCCATGGAGAACGGGCGCGTCACCGATGCCACGCGGCTCGAGCGCGTTGCGCCGACCATCAGCGAAATCTCGGACAAGGGCGGCAAGGTCATCCTGCTCGCGCATTTCGGCCGGCCGAAGGGACGCGATGCCAAGGACTCGCTCAAGCCGGTTGCCGAAGCGCTGTCCAAGGTGGTGAAAAAACCCGTCGCCTTCGCCGACGATTGCATCGGCGAGCCCGCAGCACAGGCGGTGGCCGGCCTGAAGGACGGCGACATCCTGTGTCTCGAAAACACCCGCTTCCACAAGGAAGAGGAAAAGAACGATCCTGCCTTCGTCGCGGAGCTCGCCAAGCTCGGCGACATCTGGGTCAATGACGCCTTCTCGGCCGCACACCGCGCCCACGCCTCGACCGAAGGCCTCGGTCACAAGCTGCCCGCCTATGCAGGCCGCACCATGCAGGCCGAGCTCGATGCGCTGGAGAAGGCGCTGGGGTCGCCGACCAAGCCTGTGATCGCGATCATCGGCGGCGCAAAAGTCTCGACCAAGATCGACCTGCTGGAAAACCTCGTCACCAAGGTCGATGCGCTCGTGATCGGCGGCGGCATGGCCAACACCTTCCTGCACGCGCAGGGCGTTGCGATCGGCAAGTCGCTGGCCGAGAAGGACCTCGCGCCGACCGCGCTGCGCATCCTGGAGAAGGCGAACGCCGCCAACTGCGCCATCATCCTTCCCGTCGACGCCACCGTCGCCTACCATTTCGCCGCCAACGCGCCCGCGCATGCCTATGGGCTCGACGCGATCCCCGCCGACGGCATGATCCTCGACGTCGGCCCACAATCGGTCGCGCGCGTCCACGCCGCGATCGACGATGCGGCGACGCTGGTCTGGAACGGACCGCTCGGGGCCTTCGAGCTGCAGCCGTTCGACCGCGGCACGGTCGCGGCCGCCAAGCACGCCGCCGAGCGCACCAAGGCCAAGAAGCTGATCTCGATCGCGGGCGGCGGCGACACCGTCGCGGCGCTCAACCAGGCCCATGTGGCCGGTGACTTCACCTATGTCTCCACCGCCGGTGGCGCGTTCCTTGAATGGATGGAAGGCAAGCCCCTGCCCGGCGTCGAAGTTCTGCGCACCAAGTAATCAAGCGGCCTTGCAGGCCCCAACGGGAGAAAAAGACAGATGGCTCGGATCACGTTACGTCAACTGCTCGACCATGCGGCGGAGAACGATTACGGCGTACCGGCCTTCAACATCAACAACATGGAGCAGGCGCTGGCGATCATGGACGCGGCCAACCAGGTCGATGCGCCCGTCATCATCCAGGCCTCGCGCGGCGCGCGCTCCTACGCCAACGACGTCATGCTCAAGCACATGATGGACGCGGTGACCGAGATCTATCCGCACATTCCTGTCTGCGTGCATCTCGACCACGGCAACGAGCCCGCGACCTGCATGACCGCGATCCAGGCCGGCTTCACCTCCGTGATGATGGACGGCTCGCTCAAGGCCGACGGCAAGACCCCCGGCGACTGGGGCTACAATGTCGGTGTCACCAAGACCGTGACCGACATGGCCCATCTCGGCGGCATCTCCGTCGAGGGTGAACTCGGCGTGCTCGGCTCGCTCGAGACCGGCATGGGTGACAAGGAAGACGGCCACGGCGCCGAAGGCAAGCTCAGCCACGACCAGCTCCTGACCAACCCGGACGAGGCCGTGAAGTTCGTCAAGGAGACCAAGGTCGACGCGCTCGCGATCGCGATGGGGACGTCCCACGGTGCCTACAAATTTACCCGCAAGCCCGACGGCGACATCCTCGCCATGAACGTGATCGAGGAGATCCACCGCAAGCTGCCGAACACGCATCTCGTCATGCACGGCTCCTCGTCAGTGCCGCAGGAGCTGCAGGACATCATCAACGCCTATGGCGGCAAGATGAAGCCGACCTGGGGCGTACCTGTCAGCGAGATCCAGCGCGGCATCAAGAACGGCGTGCGCAAGATCAACATCGACACCGACAATCGCATGGCGATGACCGGCCAGATCCGGAAAGTGCTCAAGGACAGCCCGGAAGAGTTCGATCCGCGCAAGTACCTGAAGCCGGCGATGGAAGCCATGACCAAGCTGTGCAAGCAGCGCCTGCAGGAGTTCAACACGGCGGGCCAGGCCTCCAAGATCAAGAAGGTGCTGACCACCGCCGAGATGGCCAAGCGCTACGCCAAGGGCGAGCTCGATCCCCGCGTCGCGTAAGCGATCGCGAAGGTGGCGTAAGCCGTTTCAAGCCCATTCCCGGGTTTCCGGGACGCGCGAAGCGTGGGCCCGGAATCCATAACCACAGCCTGGGGTTATGGATTCCGGGCCTGTGCCTTTCGGCGCATCCCGGAATGGCAGAAAGCCCCTTTACCCTGCGACGAACGTTAACTCGGCAATTGCCCGAGAACGGTCTATTTTCGCGGGCAAGGGCAGAATCGTTTTTGGGAGGACCTCTCGATGAATCTGACTGAGCTCAACCGGATCGCGACCGCCATGGTCGCCCCCGGCAAGGGTATCCTTGCCGCCGACGAATCCTCCGGCACCATCAAGAAGCGGTTTGATGCCATCGGCGTGGAATCGACGGAAGAGAACCGCCGCGACTATCGCGAGATGCTGTTTCGCTCCAAGGACGCCATGAGCCAATACATCTCCGGTGTCATCCTCTATGACGAGACGATCTGGCAGGATGCCAAGGACGGCACGCCGCTGATCAAGCTGATCGAGCAGAGCGGGGCCATTCCCGGCATCAAGGTCGACGAGGGCACGCAAGCCCTGCCGATGTGCCCGGGCGAGCTCGTGACCGTCGGGCTCGACAAGCTCGCCGAGCGCCTGAAGAAATACTATGAGCGCGGCGCGCGCTTCGCCAAATGGCGCGCGGTGATCGACATCGGCAGCGGCATCCCCTCGATGACCGCGATCAACGTCAACGCCCACGCGCTGGCGCGCTACGCCGCGCTGTGCCAAACCGCGCAGATCGTGCCGATCGTCGAGCCGGAGGTGCTGATGGACGGCGACCACGACATCGATCGCTGCTATGAGGTGACGCAACGCGTGCTCGACAACACGTTCCAGGAGCTGCGCGTGCAGCGCGTGGCGCTCGAAGGCATGGTGCTGAAGCCGAACATGGCGATCTCAGGCAAGAAATGTCCCAAGCAGGCCTCTGTGGAAGAGGTCGCGGAGAAGACGATACGGCTGCTGAAGGCCTGCGTGCCCGCGGCGGTGCCCGGCATCGCCTTCCTTTCCGGCGGCCAGTCCGACGAGGAGGCAACCGCGCATCTCAACGCGATGCACAAGCTCGGCCCGCTGCCCTGGGGCCTGACCTTCTCCTACGGCCGCGCGCTGCAGGCCGCGCCGCAGAAGGCCTGGTCGGGCAAAGCCGAGAATGTCGCGGCCGGCCAGCGCGCCTTCAGCCATCGCGCCCGGATGAACGGCCTTGCGTCCAAGGGCAAATGGCAAAGCAGCCTGGAACAGAAGGCAGCCTAGATCTTGTCGAACAAACCGCCTCCGCCGCGCCCGGCGCCGCGTCTCTACCTCGCGACGCCTGTGGTCGATGATCCAGCTGCGCTGGTCGCCGAGCTGCCGGCCCTGCTCGCCTCCGCCGATGTCGCCGCCGTGCTGCTGCGGCTGAAGGAGACCGATCAGCGCACCATGATCTCGCGCATCAAGGTGTTGGCGCCGCCGGTGCAGAAGGCAGGCGCAGCGCTCCTCGTCGATGGTCATCCTGAAATCGTCGCGCGCGGCGGCGCCGATGGCGCGCATCTCTCCGGGATCGCCGCCCTGGAGGAGGCGATGCCCTCGCTCAAGCCCGATCGCATCGCGGGCGTCGGAGGACTTGCCACGCGCCACGATTCCATGAGCGCGGGCGAGATCGGCGCCGACTATGTTCTGTTCGGCGAGCCCGACAAAAACGGCCAGCGCCCGTCATCCCAGGCCATTGCCGAACGGCTGGACTGGTGGGCCGAGCTGTTCGAGCCGCCCTGCGTCGGCTTTGCCATTTCGCTGGACGAGGCGCACGATTTCGCCGCCAGCGGCGCCGATTTCGTGCTGGTCGGCGACTTCATCTGGGCCGATCCCCGCGGGCCCAAGGCCGCGCTGATCGACGTCGATGCTGCGATCAAGAAGGCCCATGCGACGGCGCCGGCCGGCCAAGATCCTGCGAGTCAGGAGCACGGCTAGCGCCCGACATGAAGCTCCCATGCATCACCATGCTGGCCACGCTGCTGCTCACAGCGTCCGCGGCCGCACAGCTCCAGATCACGCCGCCGGCCACAACGCCGAGCGCACCCGCCGAAAAACCGAAGCCGAAACCGCACACGATCACCAAGAAGAAGGAGGCCGCGCCCGCGCCGAAGCCTTCGGCCTCTCCCAAGCCGTCGCCCTCACCCCAGCCGGCCGCGACCGTGATCCCGGCGCCGCCCAACGACGACCCCAATGTGGATCTGGTGTTCGGCGCCTATCAGCGCGGCCAGTACAAGACGGCCTTCGAGCTCGCCACCGGCCGCGCACAAGCCGGCGATCCCAAGGCGATGACCATGCTCGGCGAGCTCTATTCCAACGCCATGGGCATCCGGCGCGACTACGCCAAGGCAGCCGAATGGTACAAGCGCGCGGCGGATGCCGGCGACCGCGAGGCGATGTTCGCGCTCGCCATGCTGCGCATTTCGGGTCGCGGCGGTCCGGTCGACAAGAACGAGGCGGTCAAGTTGATGGCCTCTGCCGCCAAGCTCGGCGAGCCCAAGGCGGCCTACAACCTCGCCTTGCTCTATCTGGACGGCCAGACGCTGCCGCAGGACGTCCGGCGCTCAGCGGAGCTGCTGCGCCAGGCCGCCGACGCCGGCCTGCCCGAGGCGCAATACGCACTCGCGACCTTCTACAAGGAAGGCACCGGCGTGCCGAAGGACCCGGAACGCGCGGTGCGGCTGCTCCAGGCTGCCTCGCTCGCCGACAATGTCGATGCCGAGGTCGAATATGCGATCGCGATGTTCAACGGCACCGGCACACCGAAGAACCAGCCGGCTGCCGTCGCGTTGCTCCGCAAGGCCTCCCGGCAAGGCAACGCGATCGCGCAGAACCGGCTGGCATGGGTGCTGATCAACGGCGTGGGCACCCCCATGGACAAGGTCGAGGGCTTCAAATGGCACCTGGTGGCCAAAACGGGCGGCAAGGGCGACCCTGAGCTCGACAAGCAGTTCTCTGAACTGCCGGCTGAGGACCGCGCCAAGGCCGAGGCTGCCGCCAGGAAATGGCTCGGGACCAAATGACTTGACGTTGGCGTCCTCGCAGGGCACCCCATCCCTCAAACAGGTGCGGTTCTGCGCCATTTCCCCGATCTAGACCGAAAGCTCATGCTGTATTCCGCCACTATCAACGTCATGGTCAAGGCGGCGCGCCGCGCCGGCCGCAGCCTCAAGCGCGATCTCGGCGAGATCGAGCATCTCCAGGTCTCGCTGAAGGGGCCAGCGAATTTCGTCTCGCTTGCCGACAAGCGCGCCGAGGAGATCCTCTATCAGGATCTCGCCAAGGCCCGGCCCGGCTACGGCTTCATCGGCGAAGAGGGCGGCACGCGCGAGGGCACTGACAAGAGCCACACCTGGATCGTCGATCCGCTCGACGGCACCACCAACTTCCTGCACGGCATCCCGCAATTTGCGATCTCCATCGGCCTCGCGCGCGAGGGCACCGTGATCGCCGGCGTGATCTACAACCCCGCCAATGACGAGCTCTACATCGCCGAGCGCGGCAAGGGCGCCTTCCTCAACGACCAGCGCCTGCGCGTCGCCGGCCGCCGCCAGCTGAATGAATGCGTGGTGGCCTGCGGCCTGCCCCATATCGGCCGCGGCGACCATGAGGAATTCCGCCGCGAGATGACCGCGATCCAGAACCGCGTCGCGGGACTCCGCCGCTTCGGCGCGGCCGCCCTCGACCTCGCCTTCGTCGCGGCGGGGCGCCTCGACGGCTATTGGGAGCGGAATTTGTCGCCCTGGGACATCGCGGCCGGGCAGATCATGGTCAAGGAAGCCGGTGGCACGGTGAGCGACATCGACACGTCGGGCGATGCGCTGACGACGGGTCACGTCGTGTGCGGCAATGAGTTCGTGCACGGGGAGTTGGTGAAGATTTTGCGGAAGCCGGCGTAAGGCAGAAGCTCGCTCACCCACTTCGCTGTCATCACCCGCGAAAGCGGGTGATCCAGTATTCCAGAGACGTCAGTTTGATACGGACAGGCCGCGGCGTAGTGGATGCCCCGCCTGCGCGGGGCATGACAATGTGCCTTACGGCTTCACCGGCGCCGGCGGTCCATACGCCTCGCCTTCCTTCGCCGCCTGCGGCTCCCGATCTCCGCCCAGCACGCGCTGCACCGAGACGAAGAACACCGGCACCATCAGCAGTGCCAGGATCACCACCGCGATCATGCCGCCCATCACGACGCTGCCGAGCGCCTGCTGGCTGGCGCCACCGGCGCCGTGGGCGATGGCCATCGGCAGCACGCCGCAGATGAAGGCGAGGCCGGTCATCAGGATCGGGCGGAAGCGCAGGCGGCAGGCTTCGATGGTGGCTTCGACCAGCGGCTTGCCCTCTTTCCGCAGATCCTTGGCGAACTCGATGATCAGGATCGCGTCCTTGGCCGCAAGGCCGATGATCGTGATCAGGCCGACGGTGAAGTAGACGTCGTTGGGCAGGCTCCGCAGCGTCGCTGCGGCGACCGCGCCGACGATACCCAGCGGCACGGTGAGCAGCACCGCCAGCGGAATGGTCCAGCTCTCGTACAGCGCGGCGAGGCACAGGAACACCACAAACACGGAGAGCGCGAGCAGGAACGGCGCCTGCGAGCCGGAGAGCTTCTCCTGGAGCGACTGTCCGGTCCATTCATAGCCGAAGCCGCGCGGCAATCTGTCGGCGAGCCGCTCCATCTCGGCGATCGCATCGCCCGAGGTGAAGCCGGGTCTGGCTTCGCCTGAGATGCGCACCGCCGGATAGTAGTTGAAGCCGGCGATCTGCGTCGGCCCGCGTGCCCATTCCACCATGGCAAAGGACGAGAACGGCACCAGCTGGCCGCGGCTGTTCTTGACGTTGTAGTTGAGGATGTCCTCGGTCCGCATGCGATCGCGGGCGTCGGCCTGCACCACGACGCGCTGCATGCGGCCGCGGTTCGGGAAATCGTTGATGTAGTTCGAGCCGAGATTGGTCGAGATCGTGTTGTTGATGTCCTCGAAGGTGACGCCGAAGGCGCCGGCCTTCTCGCGATCGATCATGAGATTGACCACGCCGGCCTCGGGCAGGCCTTCGATATAGACCTTCTGCAGCACCGGGCTCGCATTGGCCTCCGCGATCAGCTGGTCGGCGGCGCGCATCAATTGCTGATAGCCCTTCTGGCCGCGGTCCTGGAGACGGAACGAGAAGCCGGAGGAATTGCCGAGATTGTCGATCGGCGGCGGCTGCAGCGCGGAGATCTTGGCATCGCGGATCGAGGACAGGTCGCGGTTGATGTCGTTGACGATCGCCGAGGCGGAATCCTTCGACCCGCGCTCCGACCAATCCTTTAGCGTGATGAACGCCTGCGCGGTGTTCATGCCCTGGCCGGAGAAACTGAAGCCGGTGAGGAAGGTGACATCCTTCACGCCCGGCCGTGCGGCGAGATATTTCTCGACCTTCTCGATCACCGCCTCGGTGCGGGCATAGGACGAATCCGACGGCGTCTGCACGTCGGTGGTGACGAAGCCCTGGTCGTCGACGGGCAGGAAGCCGCCGGGCAGATTGACGAAGGCCCAGGATAGGCCGACCAGCAGCGCGGCATAGACCAGCATCAAACGGCCGGTGCGCTTCAGCGAGAAGCCGACAGTGCGCGAATAGCGCTCCTTGCCGCCTTCGAGCATGCGGTTGAACCAGCCGAACACGCCCCGCCTCGCATGACCGTGCCCGGCCGCAACGGGCTTGAGCAGGGTGGCGCACAGCGCCGGCGTCAGCGACAGCGCCAGGAAGGCGGAGAAGCCGATCGCCGCGACCATGGTGACCGAGAACTGGCGGTAGATGATGCCGACCGAGCCCGGGAAGAACGCCATCGGCACGAACACCGCCATCAGCACCAAGGTGATGCCGATGATGGCGCCGGTGATCTGCGACATCGCTTTCCGCGTCGCTTCCTTCGGCGAGAGACCTTCCTCGGCCATGATGCGCTCGACGTTCTCGACCACGACGATGGCGTCGTCGACGAGGATGCCGACCGCAAGCACCATGCCGAACATCGAGAGCATGTTGATGGAGTAGCCGGCGAGGAGCAGCGTGGAACAAGCCCCTAACAGCGCTACCGGCACCACGATGGTCGGAATGATGGTGTAGCGGATATTCTGCAGGAACAGGAACATCACCACGAACACCAGCACCACGGCCTCGACCAGCGTCGACAGCACCTTCTTGATCGAGGCCTCGACCACGGGCGTGATGTTGTAGGGGATCTCGTAGGTGATGTTGGCCGGGAAGAAGCGCGACAGCTCCTTCATCTTGGCTTCGACCGCGCTCGCGGTCGCCAGCGCGTTGCCGGTCGGCGACATCAGCACGGAGAGACCGGCGGTCGGCTTGCCGTTGAGGCGGGTGTTGAACTGGTAGCTGAGGCCGCCGACCTCGATGCGTGCAACGTCGCGCAGGCGTACGGTCGAACCGTCGGCATTGGCGCGCAGGATGATGGCGCCGAACTCCTCCGGGGAGGAGAGCTGACCCTTGACCAGCACCAGTGCGGAGGTGCGCTGGCTCGACGTCGACGGCTCGGCACCAAGGCTGCCCGAGGCGACCTGCGCGTTCTGCGCGGCGATCGCCTTGTTGACGTCGTCGGCTGTCAGCCCATAGCCGACGAGCTTGGCCGGATCGACCCAGACGCGAAGCGAGCGCTCGGTCGAATACAGCGTGGCGCGCCCGACGCCGGGAATGCGGCGGATCTCGCCGAGCACGTTGCGGATCATGAAGTCGCCGAGGCCGACCTCATCCAAGCTGCCGTCGGTCGAGTTCAGCGTGATGATCTGAAGCACCGCGCTGGAGGCTTCCTCGATCAGGATGCCCTGCTGCATCACTGCGCGCGGCAGGCGCGCCTCGACGCGCTTGATGCGGTTTTGCACCTCCACCGAGGCGGCGCTGGTATCGGTACCCGGCTGGAAGTTCGCGATGATCTCGACCTGGCCGAGCGAGTCGCTGGTCGATTCGAAGTTGAGGATGTTGGCGGCGCCGTTGAGCTCTTCCTCGATCAGCCGCGTGACGCTGTTGTAGAGGTTTTCGGGCGAGGCGCCGGGATAGCTGGTCGAGACCGAGATCGAGGGCGGCGCGATGATCGGATATTGCGCGATCGGCAGCAGCGGCACCGCGATCGCACCGATCAAGCAGATGAACAGCGCGACCACCCAGGCGAAGATCGGCCTGTCGATGAAGAAGCTCGGCATTTGCCGCTTTACCCTCGTTGTTTCGTTCGGGCTTGATGAAGTTAGGTTCGGCCGGTTGTCCGAGGTCGGCTTGCACCTCGCGATGCGAAGCATCGTCCAGAGCAATCCGGGTGAGGGGCCGCAACGCTCCGTGAAACTGAAACCCCTCACCCGGATCGCATCTTTCGATACGATCCGACCTCTCCCTACGGGAGAGGTGTTCTGAGTGGCGCTGGCGCGTTACCGCGTGAGCTTAAGGGCGTGCCTGTTGTCCGCGGTTGCCTCCGCTTCCGACCAGGATTGCGGCTTGACCCTGTCGCCGGCCGCGAACTTCTGGAAGCCCTCGACCACGACCTTGTCGCCGGCCTTCAGGCCTTCGGTGATGAACCAGAGTCCGTCCTGCACCGACCCGGTTCGCACCGGCTGCACCGCGATATGGTTGTCGTCCTTGACCACGAACACCTCGCTGCCGCCGCCGCCATTGCGCTGGATCGCCTGCTGCGGCACCGCGATCGCGTCGGAATCGAGGCCCTGGTCGATACGGACCCGGACATACATGCCCGGCAGCAGTTCGCGCTTGGGATTGGGGAACTCGCCGCGCAACGTCACCTGCCCGGTATGGGCATCGACCTTGGCGTCGGAGAACAGCAGCTTGCCGTCGAGCGAGTATATGGTGTTGTCGTCGAGCACCAGGCGCACCTTGGCGGCATCCGCCGCAATGCGCTCGAGGTCGCCGGTCTCGAAGGCACGGCGGAGCTGGTTGAGCTCGGTCACCGACTGGGTGAAGTCGGCATAGATCGGATCGAGCTGCTGGATGGTGGCGAGATTGGTTTCGTTCTGCACGACGAGCGCGCCCTCGCTGACCAGCGCCGCACCCACCACGCCGTCGATCGGCGCGCGCACGGTCGCGTAGTCGAGATTGAGCTTTGCGCGCGCAAGCTCGGCCTTGCGTCCCTCGACCTCGGCCTGAGCCTGGCGTTCGGCGGCGATGGCCTTCTCGTTCTCGGCCTCCGGCGCGGCGCGATCCTTGGTGAGCGCAGCAATGCGGCGTGCCTGCTGGTGCGCCTGCATCGCGGCGGCTTCGGCCTTGGCAAGCGCGGCCTCGCTCGCCATCACCTCGACCTCGAACGGACGCGGATCGATGCGGTAGAGCGGATCACCCGCCTTCACCTCGCTGCCCTGGCGGAACAGACGCTCGACCACGATGCCGGACACGCGCGGCCGCACGTCGGAGACCCGCGTCGGTGCGATGCGGCCCGGCAGCTCACGCACCACGGCGCGCGGCTGCGGCTTGACGACGACGATGCTGACGTCAGGGTCGGGCGGCTGGGCGGCGGACACGGCGGAGCTGGATTCCTCGCAAGCGCCCAGCAGCGGCGCAAGGGCCGCGAGCATCATTGCAACGCATGCCGATCGCGCACGAAGTCCTGACATGAAGTGGGGTGCCCCGGTGTTGTTGAAACTGATCACACTCCGCGCGGGCCCGTTCTGGGTCGCGGCGCGCGGCCGATGCCGTCAAAATAGAATGGCGGTGCTGCGACGCAACGCATGCCGCGGGCGGCTCATTGTCACACGGCATATCCCGTTGAGTTCAGATGGCTTTTGCAGACTCACCCGATTGTGAGTCGAGTTCCATCGCGGCGTGCTGCGACGGAACAGCGCAATCAGGCGGCGGACAAGCTGTCCCCGAAATCGGCGCATCCGGCGCTTTTTTTGGGCTGGCGCTGTGCCATAGTGCGCCCCGCAATCAAGCTTCGTAACGGATGATACAGGCATGCGGTCTGGCACTTCCCGCTCCACCATGGATATCGAGTACACCAAACTGTCCTCGCCGAGCGTCTTCCTGGTGCGGATGCTGGTCTTCCTGGTGCTGTGCACGCTGGTGGGCGTGGTGCTCTACAAGCAGATCATCCAGGCCTTCTTTGCCAATCCCGGGCTCAATGCCCTGATCGGGGCGGTGCTGTTCATCGGCATCGTGCTGGCCTTCCGCCAGGTGATCCGGCTCTACCCCGAAGTCTCCTGGGTCAATAATTTCCGTATCGCCGATCCTGGCCTTGCCCCGGCCCGCCACCCCAAGCTGCTGGCGCCGATGGCGGCGATCCTGGGCGGCGAGCGCTTTGGGCGGATGACCATCACCCAGACCACGATGCGGCACCTGCTCGATTCGATCGCGACCCGGCTGGACGAAGCCCGCGATATCTCGCGCTACATGACCGGCCTCTTGGTCTTCCTCGGCCTGCTCGGCACTTTCTGGGGCCTGATCGAGACGGTCGGCTCGGTGGGCAAGGTGATCGACGGGCTCAAGGTCGGCGGCGATGCCGCCTCCCTGTTCGACACCCTCAAGGAGGGCCTCGCCGCCCCGCTCGGCGGCATGGGCATCTCGTTCTCCAGCTCGCTGTTCGGCCTTGCCGGCTCGCTGATCCTCGGCTTCCTCGATCTGCAATCGAGCCAGGCGCAGAACCGCTTCTACACCGACCTGGAAGACTGGCTCGCCACCACCGTGCGCGAGTATGGCAAGGACGAAGTGGCGGCCGCGGCCGGCGGCGGTGGCGTGGCCAGCGGCGAACTCCAGGCCGCCGTCGAGCGGCTGCGCTCCGTGCTCGAGGAAGGCAGCGCCAACCGCGGCACCACGGCGGCGATGGCGAGCCTTGCCGAAGCGATCCAGGCGCTGGTCTCGCACATGCGCACCGAGCAACAGATGATCCGCGAATGGGCCGACGGCCAGGGCGAGCAGAACCGCGAGATCCGACGCCTCTTGGAGCGCATCGCGCGGCAGCCGGAGAAGAGTTAGCAGCAATGGAGAGCGCGTGCCCCGGACGCAGCGCAGCACGCAGTGATACGCTGCCGAGCCGGGGCCCAGAATCTTCAACCAGCGCTGGATCCCGGCTCAGCGGCGCACCGGCAAGGCGCTGCACCGCGTCCGGGACACGAGAGAAACGGAGACGGAAATGGCTCTAGCGCGCGGCCGCCGCAGCGAAGGCGCATTCAACTACTGGCCCGGCTTCGTCGACGCACTGTCGACGCTGGTGCTGTCGATCGTGTTCCTGCTGTCGGTGTTCCTGGTGGTGCAGTTCTTCCTCTCGCAGGAGGTCACCGGCAAGGACAAGGCGCTGGAGCAGCTCAACGCCAAGATCGCCCAGCTCAACGAGCTGTTGTCGCTGGAGAAGCTCGGCAAGCTCTCGCTCGACGACCAGGTGTCGCAACTGAAAGCGGGCCTCGCCTCGGCCGAGTCCGAGCGCGACCGCATCAAGGGTCTCTATGAGGGCTTAGCCGCCGCCGGCAGCGACGCGCAGGGCAAGACCGCCGAGCTCGGCAAGGCGCTGGAGTCGGAGAAGGCTGTCTCGGCGCGAGCGCTGGCGCAGATCGAGGTGCTGAACCAGCAGATCAGCGCGCTGCGCCGGCAATTGGCGGCGCTGGAAGAGGCGTTGGATGCCAGCGAGAAGCGCGACAAGGAATCGCAAAGCCGCATTGCCGATCTGGGCTCCCGCTTGAACGTTGCATTGGCGCAGCGCGTGCAGGAATTGTCGCGCTATCGCTCGGAATTCTTCGGCCGGCTGCGCGCCATCCTCGGCAACCGCCCCGATATCCGCATCGTCGGCGACCGCTTCGTGTTCCAGTCCGAAGTGTTCTTCGACACCGGCCAGGCGACGCTGCTGCCCGAGGGGCGCGCCGAGCTCGACACCCTGGCCACCGCGCTGATCGACCTCGACAAGAAGATCCCGAGCGAGATTCCCTGGGTGCTGCGCGTCGACGGCCATACCGATGTGCGTCCGGTCAACGGTCCGAACTTCAAGTCGAACTGGGACCTGTCCGCGGCCCGCTCCATCTCGGTGGTGCAATATCTGATCTCGCTCGGCGTGCCGGCCCAGCGCCTCGTCGCCGCCGGCTTCGGCGAATTCCAGCCGCTCGATACCGGCAACACCGAGGAGGCCTATAAGCGCAACCGCCGCATCGAGCTGAAGCTGACGGAGCGGTAGTGAGCGCGTTCCACCTCCGCCCCTACCGCACTGAGGACGAAGCCGCTGCGATCGATCTCTGGCATCGCACCTGGCAGCAGGCTTATCCGCAGATCGACTTCGCCGCGCGGCTGGACTGGTGGCGCGAGCGCTGGCGCAAGGATCTGGTGCCGAAGGCCCAGGTCGTGGTGGCGGAACAGGACGGCGCGCCGATCGGTTTCGTCACCATCGACGGCGAAGGCTATCTCGATCAGCTCGTGGTCGATCCCGTCCATTGGGGTTCGGACGCAGCAAGGCTGCTGGTGGATGAGGCCAAGCGGCTGTCGCCGTCGGCCGTCACGCTGCTCGTCAACAAGGACAATGCCCGCGCCATACGCTTCTACGAGCGCAACGGCTTTGCCCATGCCGGCGACGACGTGAACCCGACCTCGGGCCGGCCGGTGCTGAAGATGGTATGGAAGCCCTGCTAGGGGTTTGCTGCCGCCACCCTCCCCCGCCTTCGCGGGAGATGACAGCTGTCGTGGTGAAACGGTCAGGCTCACGCCCCCTCGAACTGCAACCGCGCCAGCCGCGCATAGAGCCCGTTGGCCGCCACGAGCTCGGCATGCGTGCCCTGCTCGACGATCCGGCCCTGGTCCATCACCAGGATGCGGTCGCAGGAGAGCACGGTGGCGAGGCGATGCGCGATCACCAGCGTGGTGCGGTGGCGCATCAATTCTTCCAGCGCGGTCTGCACCAGCGTCTCGCTTTCGGCATCGAGCGCGGAGGTGGCTTCATCCAGCAGCAAGAGCGGCGCATCGCGCAGGATGGCGCGGGCGATCGCGATGCGCTGGCGCTGGCCGCCTGACAGCGTCACGCCGCGCTCGCCGAGCGCCGTCTCGAAACCTTCGGGCAGGCGGCGGATGAACTCGGCGGCGTGGGCGAGCTCGGCGGCGCGCTCGACCTCGGCATCGGTCGCATCGGGCCGGCCGAACCGGATGTTCTCGCGGGCGGTGGCCGCGAACACCACCGATTCCTGCGGCACCAGCGCGATGCGGGCGCGGAAATCACGGGGAGCGGCGGATTTGACCGGGACGCCGTCGAGCGCGACCGTCCCGCTGCGCGGATCATAGAAGCGCAGCAGCAGATGAAAGATCGTGCTCTTGCCGGCACCGGAAGGACCGACGATCGCGACCTTCTCGCCGGGCCGCACGGTGAACGACACCGCGTCCAGCACCTTGACGTCGGACCGCGCCGGATAGGCGAAGCTGACCCGATCGAAGCCGACCTCGCCGCGCGCCGGCAGCGGCAGCGCAAGCGGCGCCGCGGGCGCGGTGATCTCGGGCTTTACATGCAAAATCTCGAACAGGCGCTCGGCCGCGCCCGAAGCCGCCGAGACCTCGCCCCAGACCTCGCTGAGCTGGCCGAGGCCCGCTGCCGCGAACACGGCGTAAAGCACGAACTGACCGAGCCGGCCCGGCGTGATGGCGCCGGTAAGCACGTCATGCGAGCCGATCCAGAGGATCGCGACCACGCTTGCGAACACGATGAAGATGATGATGGCCGTGAGCACGGCGCGGGCCTGGCTCGAGGTTCGCGCGGCTTCATAGGCCTGCTCGACCTCGCCGCCGAAACGCGTCTCGGCAAACCGCTCGCTGGTATAGGCCTGCACGGTACGGATCGCACCGACCAGCTCGCCCGCATAGGCGGAGGCCTCGGCGAGCGTGTCCTGCGCATTGCGCGACAGGCGCCGCACCCAGCGGCCGAATGCGACCAGCGGCAGCACGATCAAAGGTATCGCCAGCAGCACGAAGCCCGACAGCTTCGGGCTGGTGATCACCATCATCACGGCGGCACCGAGGAACATCATCAGGTTGCGCAGCGCGATCGACACGGAGGCGCCGACGGCGGACTTGATCTGCGTGGTGTCGGCGGTGAGGCGCGAGATCAGCTCGCCGCTGCGCGCCGAATCGAAGAAGGCGGGTGAGAGCGACAGCAGATGGGCGAAGACGTCGCGGCGCAAATCGGCGACGATGCGCTCGCCGATCGTCATCACGAGGTAGTAGCGGGCGGCGCTCGCGAACGCGAGCACGCCGACGACCGCGAGCATGACCGAGAAGTAGCTGTTGATCAGCTCGATGCCCTCGGGCGTCAGGCCGAAATCGATCATCCTGCGCACCGCGACCGGCACCAGCAGCGTCGTCAGTGCTGCGATCGTGAGCGCAACGAAGGCCAGCGCCGCCCGGCCGCGATAGCGGCTCACATAGGGCGCGAGCGCAAGCAGCGGCCGCAGCTTCGCGCGTCCCTTGGCGGGCTGTTCGATCAGCTCGGCCTCGATCGAGGGGATGTCCGCGGAGTTCATTGCAGGCCGTTCGACTTCGTGGTCATCAAGCCGTTCCACTGCGCTCATGATATCCGACCTATTGCATTGCTTTGCTCCCAATAGGCCGGTGTGGTGGTAGTGGCAAATCCGGGAAGTCCCTTAGGGGCAAACCCGGTCCAGCCGCCCGGGATGGCTTGTTTTGCTGGGTTTCGTGAGGTATAGAGCCGCCCAAATCCGTCATTCGCTAGCCACCAGAACAGGCGCCGGGCGCCGAGGAATTTGCCATGAAAGCCGAAATTCATCCGAATTATCATACGATTAAGGTCGTGATGACCGACGGAACCGAGTACCTGACCCGCTCGACCTGGGGCAAGGAAGGCGACACGCTGAACCTCGACATCGACCCGAAGTCGCACCCGGCCTGGACCGGCGGCTCCGCGCAGATCATGGATCGCGGCGGCCGCGTCTCGCGCTTCCAGAAGAAGTTTTCGGGCTTCCTCAAAAAGGATTGATCCGGCCGCAAGGCTGAGACGAAAAACGCCCCTGGGAGACCAGGGGCGTTTTTGTTTTGCGGCTATCGTTATTGCGAGGAACGCTTGCGACGAAGCAAATCCAGACTGCCCCTGCAGCGGGATTTCTGGATTGCTTCGCTTCGCTCGCAGTGACGGCAGATGGGCCTTACCGCTCGAACGCGGCCTTCAGCGCGTTGAGGTGCGGCACCAGCGGGTTGCCGATCGCGGAGTGTTCCGCCGGCGGGGTGTGGATGGTGGTGTCGAGGCGGCGCACACGGGACTGCAGGCTCATCGAGCGATGGATCAGGTCCTGGAGCTGTGCGGGCAGCTTCTCGATGGTGTCGGCGGGGCCGGGATCGGCGGCGGTGAGCTTGACCTTGGTCTTCTCGCGGTTGGCCTGCACCAGCGTCATCTCGCCTTCCTTCACCGCGCGGTGCAGCAGCAGCCAGGAAGCGAGCTGCATCAGGCGCGTGGTGAGACGCATGCTCTCGGTCGCATAGGTGAGGCTGACGGCGCGGTCGAGCGCCTTGGCCTCGACGCGGCCTGCGCCGTCGAGATAGGCGGCGGTTTCCTCGACGAGATCCATGCCTTCACGGAACAGGTTGCCGAACGCCGCAGAATTGGTGAACCTCTCGCTGAGTTGAACGAGAGCGCCCTCGGCCTGCAAACGTTCCATGGTTAACGCCTCTTACGCAACTGTTTGACTGTCCGGCTTGGGCGCCGGCTTATGATGAACAAATCATTGCGCGGGCGGAGCGCGGAGTCCAGTGACCAGCGCGGATATGGTTTCCGCGGGTCATCCTTTGGAATTCAACCGGGAATAGACGCAAAACAAAAAAGAGCCGCCGGAGACCGGCGGCTTTGAAAGTTGATAACAGGGAGGCGTCAAACAGAGTGGACAGGAGCCACTCGGTGTCCAAACAAGGACAGTTCCGGTCATAAACCCGAAAGCTTAATCTGAAGTAAACGAGCTAATTTTTTGAGAGTTCGTTAGCCATGTCGGCCAGTGGCCGAGCCGCCGACGTGCCCCGGACGCAGTGCAGCACGAAGTGCTGCGCTGCTGAGCCGGGGCCCAGTCCTTTGGCTGAGACGTTTGGCGAGGCATGGGTCCCGGCTCTGCGGAGCAGCGCCATGCGCTGCACCGTGTCCGGGACACGAGAGGAGAGTCCTACGACTTGAAGAAACTGTTCGCCGCATCGCGCGAGGCGCGTTTCTTGGTGGCAGCTTCTTCCAATCTTGCGATCTCGGTCTTGAGCAGCGCGACGCGCTCCGTCAGTTCCTCGAGCGACAAGAGTGAGAGATCCTGGCCGATTTCGTGGGTGACCTTCTTGCGCGGACGGTCGTCGTCTTCGATCGGCATGTCGTTCCTCCTGCATTCGCGCTGGACCATGGCCGAGATGGTTGCCAGCTTGGATGGCGCTGGCTAAGCAAGGGCCTCGTTTCCTCCTGCACCTTTGCTCAAGGACACATCATGGACAAGCTGCCCGCGCAAATGACCGTGGTCGCCATCTCCAAGCCCGGCGGACCGGAGGTGCTGGTGCCCGAACAACGCGCCGTGCCGCAGCCGGGTCCTGACGAGATCCTGGTCAAGGTCGAAGCAGCCGGCGTCAACCGGCCCGACGTCGCGCAGCGCTCCGGCGCCTATCCGCCGCCGCCCGGCGCCAGCGACCTGCCCGGCCTCGAGATCGCGGGTGAAGTCGTCGCGGTCGGCAGCAACGCCAAGCGGCACAAGATCGGCGACAAGGTGATGTCGCTGGTCGCCGGCGGCGGCTATGCGCAGTATTGCATCGCGCATGACGCCCAGGCCATGAGCGTGCCGCCGGCACTGTCGATGAAGGAAGCCGGCGCGCTGCCGGAAACCCTGATGACGGTCTGGCACAACGTGTTCGAGCGTGGCGGCCTCAAGGCCGGCGAGACCCTGCTGATCCATGGCGGCTCCTCCGGCATCGGCACCATGGCGATCCAGCTTGCGAAAGCATTCGGCGCGAAGGTGTTCGTCACTGTGGGATCGCAGGACAAGATCGACGCCTGCCTCAAGCTGGGGGCCGACCGCGCCATCAACTACAAGACCGAAGATTTCGTCGCCGTGGTCAAGGCGGAGACCAACAACGTCGGCGTCAACCTGATCCTCGACATGGTCGCCGGCGACTATGTCGATCGCAACTATGATGCCGCCGCGGTCGACGGCCGCATCGTCCAGATCGCGACCCTGAACGGCCCCAAGGTCAGCGTCAATATCGCCAAGGTCATGGTCAAGCGCCTGACTCATACCGGCTCGACGCTGCGCCCCCGTAGTAATGCGGACAAGGCGGCAATGGTGGCCGCGATCGAGCAGAAAGTGATGCCGCTTTTGCGCGAAGGCCGCATCAAGCCGGTGATGGACAGCAGTTTCCCGCTGGAAAAGGCGGCGGACGCCCACCGGCGCATGGAGACGAGCGCACATATTGGCAAAATTGTGTTGGAGGCCTAGGCCGCCGGCCCACCAAAGCAGGCCGGAAACCCTTTGATTTTCCTCGCTTTCGTGGCATCTATCGCGACGCACCGAACCACCTCGGTCCGGTCTGAAATCGCCTTTTAGATTCGCCTTGCACTAAAGAGTTTGCGTCGAACGCGGAGAGCTGACCTTGCGTCTGATCAGGTGCCTCGCGCCCATCGCGCTGGGCCTCATGATTCTTGTCGCCGCGTATCCCGCGCGTGCGCTCGACGCCGTCAGCGTCCGTAGCGACGCGCCCGCGATCGACCTCACCGGCGTGCTCGAGCATCAGCGCAGTGATGCCGATCGCATCCAGGTCTCCACGGCGCCCGGTACCGACGGCATCGTCCGCCGCATCGAGGTGCGCGCGCGCGAAGGCGGCCAGAACTGGGTGGTGTTCGCGCTCGCCAACAACACCGACGACCAGCTCGACCGCCTGATCGTCGCCCCGCATTACCGCATCGTCTCCTCAGGATTGCTGTGGCCCGATCTCGGGCTGTCAAGGATCGCGACCATCACGCCTTCGATCGGTGACCGGCCCGAACGTCAGGAAAGCGCCACCGCCGACGTGTTCCGCATCACGCTCGACCCCGGCGCCGTCGTCACTTTCGTCGCCGAGCTGCGCACCGACAAGCTGCCGCAACTCTATCTGTGGGAGCCGGAAGCCTACAAGGACAAGGTCAACTCCTTCACGCTCTACCAGGGCATCGTGATCGGCATCTCCGGTCTGTTGGCTCTCGTGCTCACCATTCTGTTCGTGGTGAAGGGCAGCATCATGTTCCCGGCGGCCGCGGCGCTGGCCTGGGCGGTGCTGGTCTATATCGGGGTCGATTTCGGCTTCTGGGGCAAGGTGCTCGACATGTCGAACAACGCCGAGCGCATCTGGCGCGCGGCGGGTGAGGCGATCCTGGCGGCGACACTGCTGGTGTTCCTGTTTGCCTATCTCAACCTCAGTCGATGGCATGTGCGCTATTCGCACATCACGGTCGGCTGGCTGGCGTTCCTCGGGTCTCTCGTCGCACTCGCCTTGTTCGATCCGGCCGTCGCCTCCGGCATCGCGCGCATCTCGCTGGTGCTGATCGCCTTCGCCGGCTTTTCGCTGATCGTCTATCTCTCCACCCACGGCTTCGACCGCGCCGTGCTGCTAATCCCGACCTGGTTCCTCCTCGTGGTCTGGGTGGTCGCAGCCGGCATGACGGTCGCCGGCTCCGTCACCAACGACATCGTCGGCCCTGCCCTGCTCGGCGGCCTCGTGCTGATCGTGATGCTGATCGGCTTCACGGTGATGCAGCACGCCTTTGCCGGCGGCGGCGCCACCACCGGCGTCGTCTCCGACATCGAGCGCCGTGCGCTGGCGCTGGCCGGCTCCGGCGACCTGATCTGGGACTGGGACGTCTCCGCTGACAAGGTCTTCACCAGCCCCGAGACCGAAGCCCTGCTCGGCCTCAAGCGCGGCACGCTGGAAGGGCCCGCAGCCTCGTGGCTCGAGGTGCTGCATCCGCTCGACCAGGACCGTTTCCGCGCTGCGCTCGACAGCGTGCTCGACCAACGCCGCGGCCGCCTGGTGCAGGATTTCCGCCTGCGCACGCCGGACGGCCATTTCATGTGGTTCGCGCTGAAGGCCCGCCCCGTCGTCGGCTCCGATGGTGAAGTCTCGCGCGTGGTCGGCACCCTCACCGACGTCACCGAGCTGCGCAACGCCGAAGAGCGCCTGCTGCACGATTCCGTGCATGACAACCTCACCGGCCTGCCCAACCGAAAACTGTTCATGGACCGGCTCGGCGCGGTCGCAAACTTCGCCAAGACCGTACCGACGCTGCGGCCGACGCTGATGGTGATCGACCTCGACCGCTTCAAGCAGGTCAACGATTCCGTCGGGATTGCGGTCGGCGATTCCATCCTGCTGACCCTCGCCCGTCGTCTCACCCGCATCCTCAAGCCGCAGGACACGCTGGCGCGGCTCGCCGGCGACCAGTTCGGCCTGATCCTGCTGTCGGAGCAGGATCCGGCGCGGATCACCAATTTCGCCGAGACCATCCGCAAGACCATCCGCGCGCCGATCGCCTTCAACGATCGCGAGATCTTCCTCACGGCATCGATCGGCCTTGCGCTCTCCGATCCGCAGGTTCAGCTGACGGACGAGATCATCAAGGACGCCGAGCTTGCGATGTATCATTCCAAGCGCATCGGAGGCGACCGCATCGACGTCTACAAGCCGGCGATGCGTGCGCGGAAGACGGATCGCCTGACGCTGGAGAGCGAATTGCGCCGCGCCATCGAGCGGCAGGAGATCACCATTCTGTACCAGCCGATCGTGCGGCTGGAGGATCGCTCGATCGCCGGCTTCGAGGCCTTGGCGCGCTGGGACCACCCGAAGCTCGGCCGCATGGCGCCGTCGGAGTTCATCACCATCGCCGAAGAGACCGGGCTGATCGTCGACCTCGGCATGTTCGTGCTCGACCAGACCGCAAAGCAGCTCTCGGTTTGGCAGCGCGCGATGCGCTCGCGCGAGCCGATCTTCGCCTCCGTCAACGTCTCGTCACGGCAGCTGTTGCGCCACGACCTCATCCACGACGTCCGCACCGTGCTGTCGCGCTCCTCGGTGGCGCGCGGCACGCTGAAGCTGGAATTGACGGAATCGCTGGTGATGGAGAATCCGGAGCACGCGGCGCAGATGCTGACGCGGATCCGCGAGCTCGGCACCGGGCTGTCGCTCGACGATTTCGGCACCGGCCACTCGTCGCTGGCCTATCTCCAGCGCTTCCCGTTCGACACCATCAAGATCGACCAGTCCTTCGTGCGCACCACCAGCCGCGGCACCCGCCCGGTGATCCTGAAGTCGATCATTGCGCTCGCGCACGATCTCGGCATGGACGTGGTGGCCGAAGGCGCCGAGACCGATTCCGACGCCGTCGAGCTCTACCAGATGGGCTGCGAATACGCGCAAGGCTTTGCCTTCGGCGAGCCGATGGACGCGGACGCCGCAATGCGCCTCTTGACGGAAGTGCGGCTGGAAGCGGCGAGCTAGATTCTCTTACCCTGCCCACAAGGCAGGGGAATCGCATATGAGTCGTGGCGGCCTGAGCGCACGTCTCGTCCTTGGAGACGGCGCTTACGCGCCTCCTGATCAGGATGAGGCTAGTCAGCATCAGGGCCCGTTGAAACTGCTGCCGCGCAATGCGTCCTCATCCCGAGGAACCCGCCCAAAGCGGGCGTCTCGAAGGATGGCAACAGCAAATGCTCTCAAATGCGATAGCCCTGCCGCCCTCCAGGGAGGGTGGCAGCGTGCCGCACGCGCTACCGCCGCCGGTCGCTCTTCTGCTTCCTGAACCGCACGCTCTGGCCATCAGGCATCCGCATCGCCACGAAGCCGGCGGCGAGGCAGGCTTCGCGTTGCGGCATCTGGATGTCGGGGCTGCGCAAGCTGTCCCACCAGGAGGCACGATGCGCTGCGCGCGGCAGTGCCGCGCCGATGATCTCCTCGATCTGCTCGAAGCTCAGCACGAACTCGTCCTGCTTCTGCCGCATCAGATAATCGCGCAACGCGTGGTAGTCGTTCACAATCGTCCTCTCGTCCCGCTCACATGCGGCTGCCCAAAACCGTGCGCCGCATACACCGATTCTTAACTCATTGCGGCAGCGCCGTCCTGCCTTAAACACTGCTCAAGCTTTCGGGCGCATCCACTAGTGCCAGGAGCGAACAATGTTGTCTGGATGGCGCGACGTCACGGCCCGCCAGCCGTGGCGGATTTCGGCGAAGCTGCTGATCATCTCGTCCGTGGTGACGGTGATCGGCTTCTCCGCCATTTGCGCCAACGTGATGCTGGACATGCGCCGCGGCGAGGAGGCGCTCGCCCACCAGACGCTGGAGAACCTCGCGACGACCATCGAGTCCGACATCAGCCGCAACATCGAGATCTACGACCTGTCGCTGAAGGCGGTCGCCGCCAACATGCTGCTGCCCGAGCTCGCGACGGTCTCCAAGCCGATCCGTCAACTGATCCTGTTCGACCATGCGGCCACCGCCAGGCATTTCGGCGCCATCCAGGTATTCGATGCCGAGGGCCGGCTGACCATCGACGCCTCCACGCTCGATCCCCTCCCCGACAACCGCAGCGAGGAGGACTACTTCAGGGTTCATCGCGACAATTCGGAGCTCGGGCTCTTCATCAGCCGCCCGATGCTGTTTCGCGGCGCCTATTCCATCGTGCTGAGCCGGCGCATCAGTGACGGTGACGGCGGCTTCATGGGCGTCGTCGCAGGCTCGATCCGCTTCAGCTATTTCCACGAATTGTTCGAGCGTCTGAACCTCGATCCCGACGACACCATCACCGTGCTCAAGCGCGACCGCACCATCATGATGCGGCGGCCGTTCGATCTCGACATCATCGGCACGAACCTGAACGACCGCCAGAACTGGAAGGCCGACAATCTCCCGGCCGGCGCCTCGTATTCGGGACAGGGCCCGGTCGATGCGACGCTGCGGCTCTATGTCCGCAGCAGCAACGGTGGACCGCTGTTCGTGGTGGCGGGCAAACCCCTGGCCGCAGTGTTCGCGCTCTGGGAGAAGGAGGCGCTCCGCATCGGCGTCGTGGTGCTGGCGCTCGCGCTGTTCGTGCTGGGATCGACGCTGGTGCTCGCGCGCGAGATCGGCCGGCGCGCCGATGCCGAGCGCAAGCTCGAGGAGATGGCGACGACGGACGCGCTCACGGGCCTGAAGAACCGCCGCAAATTCGATTCCGTCATCGACGCCGAATGGCGACGCGCCATGCGCCAGAAGGCACCGATCGCGCTGTTGATGATCGATGCCGATCATTTCAAGGCCTACAACGACACGTTCGGCCATCAGGCCGGCGACCAGGTGCTGGTGGGCATCGCCATCTGCATTTCCGATTCGGTGAGCCGCGCCGGCGACTGCGCCGCGCGTTATGGCGGCGAGGAATTCGCCGTGCTGCTGCCGAACACCTCGGCTGCCGATGCCTTCAAGGTGGCCGAAACGATCCGCCTCAAGGTGCAGGGCTGGTCCGACGATCAGGCAAGCACAACTGTCTCCTGCGGCATCGCCGGTCTCGTCCCTGCCGCCGGCATGGACTGGTCGGTCCTCGTTGCCGCCGCCGACAAGGCGCTCTATGCCGCCAAAGCCGGTGGGCGCAACCAGTCCGTGGTCGCGAGCCTGCCGAAGCTGTCGCTGGTGGCGTGAGGCGCTCTCCCCCCGTCATTGCGAGGAGCTCTTGCGACGAAGCAAATCCAGACTTTCTCCGCGGAAAGATTCTGGATTGCTTCGCTTCGCTCGCAATGACGGCGGGAGCTACTGCCCCAGATACTTCTTCATCTCGGCGATCAGGCCGTCGCGCAATTCCGGGCGCTTCATGCCGTAGGCGATGTTGGCGCGCAGGAAGCCGGGCTTGGAGCCGCAATCGTGGCGCTCGCCCTCGAACTCGACGCCGTAGAATTTCTGCGTCTTGGCAAGTCCGATCATGGCGTCGGTGAGCTGGATCTCGCCGCCGGCGCCGCGCTCCTGGGTCTCCAGGATCTTGAAGATCTCGGGCTGGAGGATGTAACGGCCGGTGATCGAGAGGTTGGAGGGCGCCGTGCCCTTGGCCGGCTTCTCGACCATGCCGTCGACCTCGAACATCTTGCCATTGCGCTTGCCGACGCCGCAGATGCCGTATTGATGGGTCAGGTGATCGGGCACCGCCTCGACCGCGATCAGATTGGATTTCTCGCCAAGCGAGGATGCCATCTCGATCATCTGCTTCAGGCAGCCGGGCGTGTTGAGCACGAGCTCGTCGGGCAGCACGACCGCGAACGGCTCGTCACCGACGATGTCGCGCGCGCACCAGACGGCGTGGCCGAGACCGAGCGGCGCCTGCTGGCGGGTGAAGCTGACGGCACCGGCGTCGGGCTGGTTCTGCGCCAGGATGTCCTGCTCGGCCTTCTTGCCGCGCGCGGCCAGCGTCGCGTCGAGCTCGAACATCCGGTCGAAATGATCCTCGATGACGCTCTTGTTGCGGCCGGTAACGAAGATGAAGTGCTCGATGCCGGCTTCCTTCGCTTCGTCGTAGACGTACTGGATCAGGGGCTTGTCGACGATGGTCAGCATTTCCTTCGGCATCGCCTTGGTGGCAGGCAGGACGCGGGTGCCGAGGCCGGCGACTGGGAATACAGCTTTGCGAATTTTCATGTGATCGATCGAATACCTGAGGACGTGAACGGAGCAATGGCATCTTGCTAGCCTGTTTGCAGCCGCCAACAAAGGCGGATGTGGGGCCTCGCCCCGACAGAGTTAAGAAAAAGGCCGCCACCAAAATTTCACCTTTGTTAAGCTATTGGCAACGCTAACCAGGCCTCCTGTGGCGGATTTTCGGGCCGACGGGTGGGACATGATGCAATCAGTGGCAGGACGGGTTGGATTCCTGGCCGGGACAGCGATGATCGCGGCAGCTTTGCTGATGCCGGCATGCGCGCACGCCCAGGCGCAGAACGGCCTGTCCAATCTGTTCGGCGGCATCTTCTCCGGCCAGAATTCGGCGCCAACGCAAGCAGCGCCCGGCGGCGCGCAGACGGGAGCGTTGCCTTGGAGCGGCGAGGACGGCGCCTCCGGCCATCCGCTGATGACGGCTGCCGCGATCCGCGAGGCCGCCGGCAACTTCGACAATTGCGTCGCGGCGATGTGGCCTGATGCCGCACGGCGCGGCATCACCCAGGAGAATTTTGAGCGCTTCACCGCCGGGCTCTCTCCTGACCTGCGCATCATGGACCTCATGGACTCGCAGCCGGAGTTCACCAAATCGATCTGGGACTATCTCGACATCCTGGTGAACGACAACCGCCTCGCCAAGGGCCGCGAGATCCTCGCCAAATACAAGGCGCAGTTCGACGCCACCGAAAAGGCCACCGGCGTCGACCGCTACATCATCGCCTCGATCTGGGGCATCGAATCCAACTACTCGACGCAGATGGGCGACCGCAGCGTGCTGCAATCGACCGCGACGCTCGCCTGCATCGGACGCCGCCAGGCCTATTTCAAAGATGAGTTCCTCTCCGCATTGGAGATCCTCAACCGCGGCGATCTGCGCCCGGAGCAGATGCGCGGCTCCTGGGCCGGCGCCTTCGGTCCGACCCAGTTCATGCCGACCGCGTTCAAGCGTTTTGCGGTCGACGGCGATGGAGATGGACGGCGCGACGTCGTCGACAATCCGGCCGACCTGATTGCATCGACTGCCAACAATCTGAAGAAGGATGGCTGGCAGCCCGGCCAGACCTGGGGCTTCGAGGTCGTGGTGCCCGAAGGATTCAACTACATGCTGGCCGACCGCGCCAAGGCGATGCCGATCGCGCAATGGGAGAAGCTCGGGCTCAGGCGGGCGAATAACCAGCCCTTCCCGCATCCGGCGGAGAAAGCCTACCTGCTGGCGCCGGCAGGCGCGCAGGGGCCAGGCTTCCTGATGCTGCAGAACTACCGCGTCATCATGAAGTACAATCCGGCCGAAGCCTATGCGCTGGCGATCGGCCATTTCGCCGACCGTCTGCGCGGCGGGCAGCCCTTCGTGCAGCCCTGGCCGCGCCAGGAGCGCGAGCTGTCGCGGACCGAGCGGCTGGAACTGCAGCAGCTCTTGGCCCAGCGCGGCTTCTACAAGGGCACTCCGGACGGCCAGTTCGGCAGCCAGACACGGGAAGCCCTGCGCAACTTCCAGGCCTCGATCGGGATGCCCGCCGACGGATTTGCCTCGTCCGACGTGCTGGACCGGCTGCGCGGGCGGTAAAATCGCGCCGAAAGTAACCCTGAACGGGGATTTTGGCCGGCAGCTTTAACGGAGCCGGCTGTTCCCCGGTGTATGGGACAAGAATCTGCGATGGAATTTGCCCGTTTGGCGCCTGATTCCGTTATTATGTCGAGCTACTCCTATCCCCATTGCGCGTGCCCGAGATCGCATGTCGAAGAAGTCCCTGTTCAAGGCGCTGACCGAGACCGGCCCGTTGATCGCGCTGGGGACGGCGCTTGCGATCCTGGTCTCGGTCGCAGGACCTGCCTCGGCACAGTTCTTCAACTTCCCCGGCTTCGGCGGCCCGCCGCAACGTTCGGCCCCACCGCCCCGGGGCGGCGGAGGTGGCGGCTGGTTCGGCGGCGATTTCTTCGCGCCGTTCCAACAGCCGCCGCCGCAGGCACCGCGCCAGGATTTTTCGCGCGCGCCGGCACCAGCCAAGCGCGACACGATTCCTGAGAAGAACGTGCTGGTGATCGGCGACGCCATGGCCGACTGGCTCGCCTATGGCCTCGAAGACGCCTACGCCGAGCAGCCCGACATGGGCGTGATCCGCAAGCACAAGACCACGTCCGGCCTCATCAAGTATCAGCCGAAGGGCGAGCCCGCGGACTGGGCGGCCGCAGCCAAGGGCATTCTCGAGACCGAGAAGCCCGACGTGATCGTCGTCATGCTCGGCCTCAACGACCGCATCGCGATCCGCGAGCCCGCCGCCGACAAGTCGGACAAGGCTTCAGACAAGGACAAGAAGAACGACAAGGGCGCGCGCGCCAAGCAACCGGCCAAGCCCGGCGACGCCAGGCCCGGCGACGCCAAGCCCGACACCGCCGCCAAGCCTGACGATAAGCCTGCCGATGCCGACCTGCCGCAGGACGACGCCGACAATGCCGACACGCCGGCGGCCGCGCCGGAGAAGACTGCGCGCAATCCCAATGGCCTGTACGAATTCCGCGACGAGCGCTGGGTCGAACTCTACGGCAAGAAGATCGAGGAGCTCGCGGGCGTCCTCAAGGCCAAGGGCGTGCCGGTCCTTTGGGTCGGCCTCCCCGCAGTTCGCGGACCGAAGGGCACCGCGGACACGCTGTTCCTGGATTCGCTGTACCGTGAGGGCGCGGCCAAGGCCGGCATAACCTATGTCGACGTGTGGGACGGCTTCGTCGACGAAGCCGGCCGCTTCCTGCAGAAGGGCCCGGATTTCGAAGGCCAGATCCGTCAGCTCCGCAGCTCCGACGGCGTGTATTTCACCAAGGCCGGCGCGCGCAAGCTGGCGCACTATGTCGAGCGCGAGATCACGCGCCTGCTTGCGGGGCGCTCCGGCCCGATCACGCTGCCGAGCGAGCCTGCGACCCCCGATACCAGCGCCGAGCCGGGCAAGCCTGCACCGCGCCCGCTGGCCGGGCCGATCGTGCCGCTGGTTGCAGCCTCGATTTCGACCGATCAATTGCTGGGCGGGCCAGGCACGCGTCCCGCTGCCGTCGATGCGCTCGCTGCGAAGACCATGGTGAAGGGTGAGCCGCTGGCCGCGCCGGCCGGCCGCGCCGACGATTATGTCTGGCCGCGCCGGGAAGTCGGCCGCGAGCAGGCCAAGGGCGATACGCCGGTGGCCGCAACGACGCCCGACGGCGGCGCCGCCTCTCCCAATGCATCAGGGGCGGCCGCGGCGATCGCTCCGCCAAAGCTCGCGCCGAAAAAGCCGCAGGTCCCGCCGCAGGCAACGCCCTCATTCCGGGATTTCTTCGGCTTCGGCTCTCCGCAACCTCCGCCGCCGCGTCAATTGACGCCAGCCCCAGGGCCGCGCAATCCGAACTCAAATCCAGCAATCCCGCGCCCGCCGGGCAACGTCGGGCGATCGGCGGAGATGTTCCGGTAGGCTTCTGAGCTGCGGTCTCGTGTCCCGGACGCAACGGCGTCGAAGACGCGCGTGAACGCGCTGACGGTGCTACGCTGCGTCCGGGGCACGATGATCGGCTGTCGCTCAACCGTAATAGCGCCAACGCGGCGGCGGGCGGCGCGCGGGGCGCGACATCAGAAGCGCCAGCGCGAAGCCGATGCCGCCAGCAACCAGCAGCGCGCCAAGCGGGTTGTCGTGCACCTTCTGCGCGATGGCTTTCGAGCCGTCGCGGAAGCTCTCGCCACTGTTCTCATAGGCGTCCTTGGCATAGCTCGCGGCGGTGTCCGTGGCATCGCGCACCGCATCCTTCGCCTGGCCGTAGAGATTCTGCACCGTGCCCGCGGCTTCCCGTGCCTTGCCTGAGGCCTGCGTTTTCGCGTCTCCCGCCATCTCGCCGACGGTGCCTTCCACGCCCCCCGCCATTTCCTTGGCTGATCCAACGATCCGATCCGCGTCCATGATAATCCTCCTCGGTGATCAGCCGAAGTAACCGATCAAAAGCAGCGCGGTTCCTTGCGATTGCCTACAGAATGAGCCCGCCATCGACGACCAGCGTCTGGCCGATGATGTAGGACGACAGCGGCGAGGCCAGGAACAGCGCGGCACCCGCCATGTCGGCCGGCGTGCCCAATCGCCGCAGCGGGATGCGGGCGAGCGCGCCCTCCAGGCGTTTCGGATTGTCGGTCGTGACCTTCGTCATCTTGGTGTCGACGAGCCCGGGCGCGATGCCGTTGACGCGGATGCCGTCCTCGGCCCAGGCCTCGCCCAGCGTGCGCGTCAGTCCGACTGCACCGGTCTTCGATGCATTGTAGGCGGGATTGCCCATGGTGGAATGATAGGCCGCGGTCGAGGACACGATGATGAGCGACCCCTTGGAATCCCGCAACATGGAATGAAAGCGGCTCGCGCAGGCCATCAGACTCATCAGATTGACCTCGACCACCTTGCGAAAGCCGGCCATCTCGAACTCGCCGCGGCGATAGAGCACCGCGCCCTGCGCGAGCACGAGGATGTCGAGCCGGTCGAACAACGGCTTGAACGCCTCGATCGCGGCGGCATTGCTGACGTCGAGTTGCGCGTAAGCGAGGCCGGTGAGATCGGAGCCTTCTTCAGCTGAATATTCCGTTGCGCGAGCGCGCGTGCCGCAAACGGCAACAGTTGCGCCCTTGGTACGAAAAGCCTGCGCGATGCCGTTGCCGATGCCGCTGGAACCGCCGACCACCAGTACCTGCTTGCCTGAGAAATCGAGCTCGTTCGCCATTCTCGGCCTCCCCTTTGTCTTGCTTGTTTGACCTGTCTGCGGATCGATGCCAGCCTTGTCAATCAACAAGAACAAGCCCCGCGCGAGGAAACAGCATGTCCGACTTTAGGGAGCTCAGCCGGTCCGTGAGGGGCCTCACCGTTCTCGTCACCGGCGCGGCCAGCGGCATGGGGCGCGCGACGGCGCGCGTGTTCGCCGCCGAGGGTGCGAATGTTGCCGCCACGGATTTCGACGAGCAAGGTGCGCATGCGGTCGCCAAGGAGATTGCAGCGAGCGGTGGCGCTGCAAGGGCCTGGAGGCTCGACGTCGCCGACGGCGGCGAGATCAAGCGCGTGGTCGGTGATGTCGCGGCGCATTTCGGCGGGCTCGACATCGTCGTCAACAATGCCGGCATCTCCGTGCGTGTCGCGATCGACGACGAGGCCTATGAGGACGCCTGGGCCAGGGGCATCGCCGTGATGTTGACGGCGCATCCGCGCATCATTCGCGCGGCGCTGCCCTACCTGCGCAAGTCGAAGAGCCCGCGCATCGTCAACATCGCCTCGACCGAGGCGCTCGGCGCCACCGCATTGCACAGCCCCTATTCGGCAGCGAAGGGTGGCGTCGTGAGCCTCACCCGCTCGCTGGCGGTGGAGCTTGGACGCGAGGGCATCACCGTCAACTGCATCTGCCCGGGTCCGATCCGCACCGCCATCACCGATCGCATCCCGGAGGAGCACAAGACCATCTACGCCAAGCGCCGTACTGCGCTCGGCCGTTACGGCGATCCCGAAGAGGTCGCGCATATGACGCTGAGCCTGTGCCTACCGGCAGCGTCGTTCCTCACCGGTGCGGTGATCCCGGTCGATGGCGGGCTGATGGCGCGGAATGCGTGAGAGGCATCGAAGGTGCGTACCGGATTTCGCTGCGCGCAATCCGGGACTCTCACCTCGCGGAAAGACTTCCCGAATTACGCTGCCGCTCTATCCGTGCTACGGGCAGCCATGCGCTGCGAGCGTTGACAACGCCTGTTGCGGGAGTAGCTTTTTCGCCAACAGAGCGGGACCAACCGCTCGCAATCCGCGGGAGAAAACGCCATGACCATCGCCATCCGGCAGCTTCAGAAGCATTTTGTCGGCGAGGTTTCCGGCCTCGACCTGCGAAAGCCTCTCACACCGGATGAGGCGCGCGAGGTCGAGGCGGCTATGGACAAATATGCGGTGCTGGTTTTCCATGACCAGGACATCACCGACGAGCAGCAGATGGCCTTCGCGCTGAATTTCGGCCGGCGCGAGGACGCGCGCGGCGGCACCGTGACCAAGGAGAAGGACTACCGGCTGCAATCCGGCCTGAACGACGTCTCCAATCTCGGCAAGGACGGCAAGCCGCTGCCGAAAGACAGCCGCACGCATCTGTTCAACCTCGGCAATTGCCTCTGGCATTCCGACAGCTCGTTCCGCCCCATCCCGGCAAAATTCTCGCTGCTGTCGGCACGCGTGGTGAACCCGAAAGGCGGCAACACCGAATTCGCCGACATGCGTGCGGCCTATGATGCGCTCGACGACGAGATCAAGGCGGAGATCGAGGACCTCGTCTGCGAGCACTCGCTGATGTATTCGCGCGGATCGCTCGGCTTCACCGAATACACCGACGAAGAGAAGGAGATGTTCAAGCCGGTGCTGCAGCGGCTGGTACGGACCCATCCCGTGCATCGCCGCAAATCGCTGTATCTCTCATCGCATGCCGGCAAGGTCGTCGGCATGAGCGTGCCGGAGGGACGCCTCCTGCTGCGCGATCTCAACGAGCACGCGACGCAGCCGGAGTTCGTCTACGTCCATAAATGGAAGCTGCATGACCTCGTGATGTGGGACAACCGTCAGACCATGCATCGCGTTCGCCGCTACGACCAGTCGCAGCCCCGCGACATGCGCCGCGCGACGGTGGCGGGGACCGAGCCGACGGTGCAGCAGCAGGCGGCGGAGTAGGGGTCAATCACCACTGCACAGCGCTACTCAGCCCTGGTGTCATCGCCCGGCTTGCCGCCTTCGCTGAAGCTTCGGCGGCCGAGCACCCCTGTAGGCCCGGCGTAGCCTAAAGCGTCGTCCGTTAAGAAGCCGATTGCAGCGGTGAGCGGTCGCTGATGGCTGCGATGAGGGTGGCCAGGAAGAGGCACCAAAGAACCCTCAGCCAGGCGAGGATGCGGCGGAAGTTGTGACCGACGGCAG
>NZ_RDQF01000022.1 GCF_004114425.1 Bradyrhizobium vignae
TGCGGTCGCGGATGGGCTATGATCGGCACTGCGGGCAGGCTCGTCGGCCACTTCTACATCCACAATGGCGACGATTCAGCCTTCGTTTGCGAACGCGGCTGAGTTCTTCAACAGCCTGCTAGATGAGGTTGAGGAGTTTTTTACTGGGTCGCGATCGGCCGCCGAAGCATCGCGTCCTCGCCACTGTTCTGTTTACCGATATTGTGAACTCAACCAAACGCGCGGAGAAGATCGGCGACCGCGCATGGCACGACCTGCTGGGTCACCACAATGCGATCGTGCGACGAGAACTGTTGCGGCATCGCGGCCGTGAAGTGAGGACATTGGGTGATGGGTTCTTAGCAACTTTCGACGGTCCGGCCCGATCGATCCGGTGCGCTCTTGCAATAAATGAAAGCGTCGAACCGCTCGGGTTGCAGGTGAGGGCCGGCCTTCACACGGGCGAGATTGAAGTTGCCGATGACGATGTCAGCGGAATCGCCGTGCACATCGCATCGCGCGTTGCGACGATGGCGAAGCCCGGACAGGTTTTGGTCTCGAATACCGTCCGTGACCTGGTGGCAGGATCAAACATTCGGTTCCATGACGAAGGTCATCATTCTCTAAAGGGCATTACTAATAGCGTCAGATTATTCGCGGTTGAACGGTAGAGAGAAGCTCAACGCGCAATTCGGATAGGGTGATCGACTTTGTCTTGAGGCTCTCGCCTCGACTGGCCATTCTGTAGCGAGAAGCTCGCCAAAGTACGAAATAGCTTGCACGTCACAGCAGATCTGCCTTTCCGAATTAATCGAACTGCAGGACGGCTGAGGCAACTCTAGCACCGGAGGGGAGATAAATCTAAGACCGTCGGCAGAATTGGCCAGGCGAGGTCTCAACGTTCTTGTCCAGGTTGCATCCTAGCAGAGCGGTTGCGGCTGACAGGCGGCCAGATCATGGAACAGGCCCGGTGACGCCTTGACTCCAAAGAGTAATCTGAGGACTAATTTACCGGAAATTGAGCTCCGCTCGGCGGGCGTCACTTCTGCCGGGCGAGGAGGGCATCGCCTGTGGCACGCCGGCATCACAGCTCGATTGGTTCAGGTTTGAGCGATACTGCGCCATTCAGGCCGCTGGACGCCCGATCTATCGCGAGCCCCCTAATTTTTGGGCAGAATAGCACGATCGTCCACGCGGGCAGAGGGGGGCGTGATTCGGCTGGAGATGGAAGGCCAACAGCCTCGTCCCCGATAAATCGCCGGAGGCATTTGCGGAATCTAGCGACCGAACGAAAATATGTCTCCATCTTGCGAGCCGATCTGCACCGCTCATCGGATCTGGTGACAGGCCTCGATTTAGAAGAGTCGATCGCGCGGCTCGCGCCGGCAATGGGTCAGATGCGATCGGCTGTGCATCAGTACGGGGGCATTATTCATCGAGAAATGGGTGATGGCATATTCGCCGTGTTCGGTGCGCCGGTCGCCAACGACATGCACGCGGTCCTGGCTTGCCTCGCTGCGCTCGACCTTCTGAGCCGGATTGAAGCGCTTGCGGATGGTAGCATTCGCGTGCGGGTTGGCGTGCACTCAGGCTTGGTAGTGGCCGGACCCCGGAAGCTCGACTACACCCAGATGTACGATTTTGACGGCCCTCCACTGATCATGGCTGAGCGCTTGCAAGCGGTGGCGGAGCCTGGCCAGGCGCTGGCGTCCGAGACGTGCTGGATGCTGGCCGGAGGCTATATCCATTTCGAAGCACCGGAAAGGCACCTTCTAAAGGGATTTGCCCAGCCAGTCATGGTTCATCCCATAAAAAGGGTTGGTGAGCTATCGAAATGGCAAGTGACCCTGGGGCGAGGTACAGCAGCATTCGTCGGTCGCGAGACGGAATTATCAAACTTACTTGCGCTTGGTGTCGCGGCTGCGAATGGCCCCGGTCGCGTTGCCCTTGTTTCGGGGGAACCGGGCGTGGGCAAGTCGCGCTTGGTGCGCGAGGCTGTGCACGTGCTGCATCAGCGCGGCTGGCATTCCGTGGAGGCGGAATGTAGCCCCATCATTGGCGATTCGCCGTTTTCCCTCCTCAAGGATATCCTGGTCAAATCTATTTCGGAGCTAAGTGGGGCTGATAAAGCGGGCGCCAACACCGACCTGCCAGATGTACAATCGGCTGCGCTGCGGATTCTGCTCGATGGAGTAGTTGCAGAAAGCCTTCCCGTATGGACAAAGCTAGCCTCCCGCGCGCGAACTCGTGCCATCATCGATATGGCTTGTTCGGTCGTGGCCCGTCGGGTTGGTGGGCAGCCGACATTGCTTCTCATTGAGGATGCGCAATGGGCTGATGAGGCAAGCGCCCCCGCCCTTGACGCAATAGTGGCGTTGGCCAAGCGTCTTCCACTTTTCGTGTTAATCACTGCTCGAACAGATGAGCTGCCCTCTTGGTGTGAGCCGGATGCCAGACTGGTACTAGCCCCACTAGCGCCCGATGAAGGCCTTGCAATGCTTAATCAGTTGCTTGGTCCATCGCCTCGCCTTCAGCTTTTAAAGGAACGAATTCTAGAGCACACGGGTGCGATGCCGTTGTTCCTAGAGGAAGTGTGTCGTGGGCTTATAGAAGCCGGTCGATTAAGGGGAGCGTGGGGTGAATTTGAGCCGGCCTTAGAGGGGACAGAGCTCGGCGTTCCTTTGACAGTTCAAGGTGTGATCGCGAGTCGCATTGATCGACTGGCCCCGCGCGAGAAGCGGGTCTTGCAAGTAGCCGCCTCGATCGGTCCTCAAGTGCCAAGCCGTTTACTCCGGGTGATCGCAGGTTTGGAGGAGGCGGTCTTCCGTCAAATCCATACCGCACTACTGGCGGCGGGTATGTTGGTGTGCGTCCCGCAGGCGGGAGAGGGGCAAAACACGTTCCCGCACGAATGCGTTCGCCAGGTTGCATACGATGCCACCCTGGAATCCGATAGGGTGAAACTACACAAGCGTGTTCTGACCGAGCTCGAGGCCGAGGCGGCTACTGCTCAGAACGCGCACGAGTTGGCAGCCATAATGGTGCACCACGCTGTTCAAGCCAAGGAATGGGCGCGTGCAGCCGATTTGGGGGCAACGATCGCGCGTCGCTGCTTTGGCCAATCTGCGTTTTCGGATGCGATGAAGCATTTCGAACTGGCAATAGCGTCGGTCGACAAGCTGCCGCCGTCACCGCAACGTGAGGCAATCGCGATTGATCTTAGGATTGAGGCGCGAATGGCTTACGGAAATCTAGGAAAGGTGAGCCGTTGGCTCGACTTGGCAAGAGAGGCCGAGGCGCGCGCACTCGCCTCCGGCGACAATAGACGACGAATTCCTGCGTTGGCCATGCGTGCGGCGGCGTTGAACTTCTATGGTGCGCCGGCCGAAGCGCTCGACGCGGGCGAGGCTGCAGTGCGCGAAGCAGGCCAGAGCGGCGAGCCTGGATGGTTGGCCTATGCGGAATACGGGTTGGGGCAGGCGCGGTTTATCGCCGGTCACTTCGTAAAGGCCGTAGAGATTTTGGAGAGAGCTTATAAGCGGTTTTATTTTGAAGGTGCTTCACCGCCACCCGGCGGCGGAGCAGCACAAGCTGCACTGCTTAGCTGTATGATGATCTGCGTCAGTAAAGTAGCGCTTGGGGACGAAGAGGGCGCTGTCGCGGCGCAAGCACGAGCAGATGAGATTGCGGCTCAGAATGAAGGTCCCGCTGCAGCGATAGCAGGGGGATTTAGCCGCGGAGTGCTTTTGCTCTCAAGAGATGAGCCGCAGGCGGCGGAAACGGCGCTGGCACACTCCCTCAAGCTTGCGCATCAGCATGAAGTGCACCTTTTCATACCCGTGCTTGCCAACCAGCATGGGCTTTCACTCTTGCGAGTAGGGCGCGTGACAGAAGCGCGAACGGCGTTTGAAATGGCCCGTGAAGAGGCCGAACTGCTTGGGCATCGGTCGGCTGCATTGCGCGCAGAGCTAGGTCTAGCGCTCTGTGAGGCAGCATCGACAACCCAACGCAACGTAGCAATAGAGATGGTTTGCCGATGTGAGCAGAGCGCTCAACAGAGCGGGTACCAACCCCTAGAGCTGGAAGCGTTGCTCATCAAGAGTGCTTTAAATAGCGCATTGGGAGTGGAGTCTTCGGCGGACCGAAACAAAGCCGAGCAAATAGCAAAGCAAATCGGCGCCCTAGGAACGCAGCGCGAAGTTCATCGCACGCTTTCAAGGGTGCTGGATCGTTCACAGCTGGCGAGCTAACAAGGAGGAACGTCATGTCTGAAGAAGAAGACGGCAGGACCGAGAAGCAAGACACGCTCAATCGGCGTACCGTGCTAGCGGGTGGCGTTGCAACCGCGGCGACGGCCGCTCTCCCGCGGGCGGCGCTCGCTCAGCCGAAGGGTGCTGGCGGAATAGAAACCCGTGGCGCAATTTACATGGACCCCGATTATCTATCGACATTCAACGATCACGCCTACTCGCGGGGCAATATCGGTAATGTTCACAATCTAATTAAGAACAATTTCCTGAACAGAAGTGATCTTAAGTGGGGACTTTATCAACGCGACGTGGAGCCGGATCCTAAAAAGTGGGGCCGTACACCGCAAATTGGACAGGCCGCGTTCGACCATTGGCCCGACTTCTCTCAGGAAGCTCGTGATGACCTGGAGAAGCAGCCGGCGAGGTTTGCTGATCCGAAGAACGCAATGAACCCGTTCGACACCAGGCAAGTGGGCGCCAATCTGTTGGAGCATTTAGATGAGGTTATTCGCATTGCGCTGTGGGACTACGCAGTACCGATAAAGATCAAAGTGAATAAGAGTCGCAGACGGCATCACGGTCTTACAACCGAATGGGACCCTGCGCCGCAGCCCGGAACTAATCCAAACCTTCGATTGAATGGGCTGACCATCAACATCGATTGTCCCGACGGCGGATGGCAGGGTTACACGCTCTGGCGCAACAGATCTACGAGCGACCACATTACGAAATTCGAAGCCAATTGGGTGGTGCCCTCGCCACCAACGAACGATGAAGGGCAGATCATATTCATCTTCAATGGTCTGGAGAGCGTATCGGGACCAAATGCAACGGGAGGAATCTTACAGCCGGTCCTCCAGTGGACCACCAATGGTTGGTTCATCCGGAGCTGGTACGTGAGTGCTGATTTCGACCCTATGAAGTACCCGAACCTGCCTGATCCAGGCTCGGCGGTCGGCCAAGATCACCTGAGTGACGAGAACCGCTGTTACTCTAAGGCAATCCCAGTCACGACAGGAGATATAATTACCGGCTCTATTGAGGGCGGCAGAGATACTGGCGGAAAGTTCAACTATGTCTGCTCGCTTTCGCGTAACAATCAAATTCAGTCGGACACCAGACTGAAAATGGACGATATATCTGAGCTGACTTACGCCGTGTGTGCTGTCGAAAGTTACAAAGTAACCGTCACCCCTGCGGACTACCCCACGGCACCGATCGTATTAACCTCCCTCGACTTGCAACTTGAAAACAATCCCATCAGCCCAATCCAGTGGACGGAAAGCAAAAAGGCCGGCAGGGACTTCACCGCAAAGTCGTCTATGGCGGGACACAAGGTGGAGTTTAAGGTAGTCTGAAGTAAAAGCAGACCGGCTCGAGGATATTTTCTGGCCGCCCATAGCTTCGCATCTTGGGATCAAAGGCCTCAGGGCTGGCGGAAGGCGGATGGCCTTCTGTCGGGCAAGAGGGGCGTGCCACTGCTTCGGCGAGGCACTATTATACCGTTGCTCCTCCAGTATACTCTGGAGAGAAGCTTAAATTGCAGCTTCTGTCCCCCGAGGGAGAGCACCTGAGGCGCAGCGGTCGAGCAAGTTTTTTTTCTAAATTCTCTCCCTCCGCCAGCCGGCAAAAATGATCTCGTACTTAGAGCTGCAGACAGGCCAAAAATTTGGCCGTTTTCTTGCTTTTCGCTTCGGTCGATTTGAACAAGCGGCCTCCGCAGCCGGCAGCATGAAAGAGCTGACCGGGACCGATCACTATCGTTTCGCTTTCAGAAACTTAAGCCAGGGTGCGCCTGACGTAACCAGTCCCTGGATGTCTTGGATAATCAGGGGTCGCTGACGCCAGAGGACCTGGGAAGATTCCTCCGGCGATCTCAAGCTTGGAATATGACTACGGAGCTTCGCGAATTTTCGTCCGGACCACTGGAGGTCGACAGCTCGAGAAATCGCGTGTTGTCGTAGGCGCTGTCCGGGTCACCTAGGTGAAGCTCCGCCTCCTCGATCTCGAGGTACTGACCGGCGATCAGCTTGCCTTCGTCACCCTTATCCTGCAGGTAATCTTTCTGTACGATCAGGTCGGCCTTTGCAGCCGCTTCGTGGTAGCTATTTGCTTCTACCTCGATTTCGCCGATATGGACCTTGGCGTATGTCTGAACGTAAAACTTCGGCATCTACTTTGCTCCTAGTCCCAGAACGCTGCCTTCGAACACACCATTGCGATCCTTTCAATTCGCAAAACGGGGCTAGGCTGTCGCAGCGAAGCGTACCTGGAGGTGCACTGTGGGCGGACAAATTGAACGCAAGTCTCCCAGCAAGGAGACGAGAGAAGTCGAAACTGCGCTTCGCGAAAGTGAGCAGCGGTTGCGCTTCCTGGCCGCGATAGTCGAGTCCAGTGACGACGCGATTGTAAGCAAGAATCTCGATGGCATTATTACAAGCTGGAACAAAGGTGCCGAGCGTATATTTGGCTTCTCGGCCGGCGAGGCGATCGGCCAACCCATTACAATTGTAATCCCTCAGGACCGGCAGAGCGAAGAGCGCGAGATTCTCACGCGCATCAGACGAGGCGAGCGCATCGACCATTTTGAGACGGTTCGGCAACGCAAGAATGGCAGCTTGATCGTAATTTCGTTGACCGTTTCTCCTGTCAAAGATGACCATGGCAAAATTGTCGGTGCATCAAAGATCGCGAGAGATATTACGGAGCAGAAGAGGAATCAGGAGCTGATCACGACATTGGCGCGGGAGGCCGAGCACCGCAGCAAGAACCTGCTTGCGACCATTCGGGCGGTGGTTAGTCGTTCTCAATCAGACTCGCCGGAAGATCTCAAAGAAATAATTATTGGACGCATCGAAGCGCTTGAGAAAGTGTGCTCACTTTTTGTCGCGACACGCTGGATCGGTGCCGAGTTATCCGCGATCGCGACACAGGAACTGGCTCCATATTCCCAAAGCGGGAAGCGGGTACTCATAGACGGAGCGCAAATTCTACTAGAGCCCGGCATCGCTCAGGCAATTGCCATGACGTTGCACGAGCTGGCCACCAACGCTGCAAAATACGGTGCTTTGTCCCAGCCCAAGGGCCAGTTAAGCCTGCAATGGTCGCAGGGGGCTGACGGCAAATTATACCTGTTCTGGACTGAGACAGGTGGTCCAGACGTGCAGCAACCGACCCAGAACGGCGTTGGTGTCGGTATGATTGAAGGAATGATCAGCCACTTGAAGGGGACGGTCCGCTTTGATTGGCACAAAGAGGGACTTGTCTGCGAAATTATGGTCCCGCTCTGAGGCCGCAACTGATCCCGGCGGGTAGAGAGAATTGATCGCCTCCCAATGAGCATCGGCTGCCGCTTATGGCCCTTGGCCGAACAAGGCGCGGCCATTGTGGTGTCGGCTATCGCGGCTAGACCGGACGCGCGCTGTGCTCACTTCGACCGCCGCTTACCCAAAGCGGGCCTCGCGCTCAGTTTACGTGTTGGGATTCGCCGCGAGTATAATCGCTGCAGGGGATTGTAATGAGCCCAATCACGTGGCTCGTCGCCCGAGAGCCGGCAGGTGGTGGCTCCGAGGCACAAACCTCAATTCCGCTCGCTTTTTGCGTTATTCGGCACTTGGCGCCGAGGTTCTCTGGCGACAGGCGGCCCGTTACTAAGTGTTTGAAATCGTCTGTCCGCGACCCCGGGCGAAGATGCCGGTAAGTCATCTCGGGAGGGCGCGAGCCGTGGTGCTACATGGCGATCCGCGGACGTGCGAATGCCTGCGGATGTCATGCTTGCTGCGTGGGAGGATACCGCGCCCTAAAGCGCGATGAGATTTGGATGAATCGTCATCGCGCTTTAGCTTGTTGTTTACGCATGATCTTTCCGGAAAACCGCTTCGCACTTTTCCGGATCATGCTTTAGTGCTGGATGCGGCCCCGGTCTCTCCAGGCGATCCGAAAGTCTTTTCCCGTCAGGCGTCAGAACAGGCAGCGGTGGCCGTCTTTGAAGGTCTGAGGTCAGGACCGGTGGGAGGAACCACCAGAACGTCCACGTTGAGGGAGCGAAGAACTTCTTCCGTCACACTCCCGATCAACGCGCGAAGCAGCCCGGATCGGCTGTGCGTACCCATCACGAGCATGTCGGGTCGCTTCTCTGCAACCGCACGCGCGATCACCTGCATGGGAACGCCCTCGTCGACTCTAAGCGACCATCGCTGGGCGTCGAACTCATTGGCGACGAGAAAACTGCTCATTTCCTCCATCGCTCCGTGACGCTCGCTATCGACATATCCACTGATGACGTCGGAGCTCGCACCAGAGCTGAGCAATCGTCTCTTAGCCACCGGCGAGAAGGCGTGAAGGAGCGTCGAGCCGTCTTCCAAAAACCCGGCGGACAGACCGAAGCGGATCGCGTCGGCCGATGTCTCCGACATGTCGACTGGCACCAGAACCCGTTCGTAGTGCCGCTGCGCCTCGTTGTTCACCATCAGCACGGGATACTTTCCTCCGCGGACGACACGCTCGATAGTGGTCCCTGTAAAGATGTCGCGCAGAAACTGCTTGCGATGGGCCCCCATCACGATGAGATCGGCGCCGACCGCGGCGCTCGCGCGCAAGATTCCGTCGAAGGGGTGACCCGTGATCACGATCGGATGACAGCGCGCGTCATGCAGCTCGGGCATGGACCAGATCTGCTCCACCAGCACCCGCTGGGCCTCCCGTTCTTCCATGCGAACCAGATCGTCCGGCTGGTCTTCATCAACGACGTGAACAAGGTGCAGCTCGGCGCGGCGAGCGCGGGCCAGAAGGCCGGCTTGCCGCAGGGCGCGATGGGAACGCGTAGAGAAATCCGTCGCAGCGACGATGATCATGTCAGAACCCTTGTACTGGCCGACCGCGCCGCGTCTTTTCGGCAAGGCCGGCGATTTGATTGCTTCAAGGCCGGCTCATGACGCGGCAACGCGCGGGCGCGCCCTGAGATGAAGAGCGCGGTAGCGGGTCGCGGTCAAAACCGTCAGGTGACAAAGCACCTTCCAGCGTCAACTTTCCGGGTCATGCGGCATCGGCGGCGGACGGCGAGCGAATGCCGCCCGAAACCCGTCGGGGTCGTAAATCCAGATGAACAGGATCCACGAGGTCAGAACCAGCAGTGCCAAAAAGACAGACATGAAGAACTCCCGGCTTGGTCAGAATCGTTGAGTTGCCGCGCCCGGGCGATACAAATCGCCCGGGTCACATGCCGATTTGCAGCCGGTTCTCCTGAATGTCTGGTCGCACTTTGGTCATCACGTCCTCTGTTTGGGATGCCGCAGATCTCTGAATGGCATCCGCATAATCAGGCCGGCGACGGGCCAACGATCGGCCGGCTGAAGTCGCGGAGAACGCGCACAGTTCAGCATCACGCCTACAATGGACTTAAGCGTGCGCCGCAGGGGATCAATTGCGACATTTAGTCGGCCTTGCCCGCCGAAGCGTCGCCTGGCGCCGCGTGAGGCAGCGCCCGGCCTACGGGTTCACCCAGCTGTGCCCGTTCCGCGGTGTCGCGAAAGCGGGCTGCGCCGACGAGAACGGTCAACGCGATCGGGGTGGTCACGGCGCCGAGTACGACGATCAGGATTTCGTGCAGCACCGCTCTGCTCTCCAGAACCGAGAAGCAGACCATCGAAGCGGCCGCGATGAAGACGGTGCCGAGTGTTGTTCCGAGCGTCGGCGCATGGACGCGCTCGTAGAATGTGCCGAGCCGCAAAAGGCCCAGCGAGCCGATCAGCGTGACGGCAGCGCCGGTCAAAAGGAAGACCGCTGTGAGGACGGCAGCCCAAGGCGGCAAGTGCTCGATGCCGTTCATTCGATCACCTCGCCGCGAAGGAGGAACTTGGCGAGCGCAACCGTCCCGACGAATCCGAACAGGGCCATGGCCAGGGCAGCCTCGAAATAAAGCGCCTCGCCGGTTCGAATCCCGACCGTCAGAAGCAACAACATTGCGTTGACGGACAACGTGTCGAAACCGAGAACGCGATCCTGAGCGCGCGGTCCAAGGAAGATGCGCAAAGCGCCGCAGCCGATCGCCAATCCCAGCAACACCTGCGCGACCAGGAGCGAGTAGGTCAGCATGAGCTGGCTCATTCGAATATCTCCAGCAGATGACGTTCGTAACGGTCCTTGATGGTGCGGATCCACTCCTCTTCATCGACGAGGTCCAGAACGTGGATGGTCAGCGCCCCTCTTTGGGCGTCGAAATTCACCCACAGCGTCCCCGGGGTCGACGTAATGATGCAGGCGAGCGAGGCCAGCCCGTAGGGGGCGCGCATGTCGAGCGGAATCTCCACGAAGCCCGGCGCTCGCTGCCACCGTCCAAAGCCGAGAACGATCCGCCCCACCGCCAGGTTCGAGCGCACGATGTCGACGGTGACCCGTGCCAACAGTCGCATAATGACGCCGGGTCGCCTGACCCGCACGCTCGGTATTTCCAGTACGGTCAGGATCCGACCACCGACGAGGGCGACCAAGCAGCCAAGCAGGATGTGCCCAAACGTGACCGCTTGATTGAGCAGCAGCCACAATGCGAGCAGGCAGGAGCTCACGATCGGAAAAGGCAGCAAGCGTGTCATTTGCCCTCCGCTTGTCGGCTGCTAGAGCCGGTGTTCAGGACGTCGCTGATGTAGTCCGCCGGCGCGTGGAGGGATTGCGCCGCGGCCTGCATGAAGCGGATCACGGGACCGGCCCAGACGGTTTGCGCAGCACAGATGAACAGCAGGAACATGATCGGCGCCATCTCGATCACGCGCACGCGCGGCACAGTGCGATCGGGCGAGGCCCAGAAGATACGGATTCCAGCGCGTGCCATCGCGACCAAGGTCGCGAAACCCGAGAGGATCAGCACTGCGAGCAGAGCCCATCCGCTGCCGGGAATGGCCCCCCCTGGCTGATCGGCCGGATGCAGAGCCGCCGCGAGCAGCGCGAATTTGGCGATAAATCCGGACAGCGGCGGCAAGCCGGCGATGACCAGCGCGCAGCCGATGAAAGCGACGCCGAGCAATCCCATGGTGGCCACGATCGCGATGCCCACGTCCCCTTCGGCTTGGTCTGTCTCGACCTCCTCTCCATAAGCTTCCCGCGTGACAGCGATCATGTCCGCTCCAGGTTCACGGCCGCGCTCGATGAGCTCGACGAGGAGAAAGAATGCTCCGATGCCGAGCGTCGAGCTGACCAGGTAGAAGAGCGCTCCACTGGTGACGCCGACCTGTCCCATCCCCGTGGCGGCGAGCACCGTTCCGGAGGATATGAGCACGGAGAAACCGCCGAGTCGGGCGGTGTCTTGCGAGGCCAATGTGCCGATCGCTCCGAACAGGATCGTCGCCAAGCCGGCCAACAACAAGAACTCCCTGCCGAAGCCGGCCGATGCGCCGGCGTCCTCGCCGAAAAGCAAGAGCGACAGGCGCAGCACGATATAGACGCCGACCTTCGTCATGATCGCAAAGATCGACGCCACCGGCGGACTTGCGGCCGCGTAGGCGGTCGGCAGCCAGAAGTTCAAGGGCCACATTCCGGCCTTGAGCAGGAAGGCAACCGCAAGCACGCCCGCACCTGCTTCGAGCAAGCCGCGGCTCTCGGCGGCGACCGCGTGCACGCGTGCCGCGAGATCCGCCATGTTGAGCGTTCCGGTCACGCCGTAGATCAGGCTGACCCCGATCAGAAACAACAGCGAGGCGGCGAGGTTGACGACGATGTAATGCAGCCCTGCCTTCACCCGTGCAAGGCCGGATCCGTGCAGCAGAAGACCGTACGACGCCGCCAGCAACAACTCGAAGAACACGAACAGGTTGAAGAGATCGCCCGTGAGGAAGGCGCCGTTGAGGCCCATCAGCAGGAATTGAAACAGCGGATGGAAATGCGCGCCTGCCCGGTGCCAGCGTGCAAGGGAGTACACCACCGAGGCCAGCGCGAGGACATTGGTCAGCAGCAGCATTAGAGCCGACAGCCGATCAAGAACGAGGACAATTCCGAATGGCGCAGGCCAATTGCCCAGACGATAGACGTCCCTTGTACCGGCATCCGAGAGTCCGAGCAGGATCGTGGCAATGCAAACGAGGGCAACGGTTGCGCCGACGTTGAGGCCGGCGACGATCGAGCGGTGCTTCTCTCCGTTGAGCAGCAGCATGCCGGCACCTGCCAGCAGGGGCAGGAGGATCGGCGCAATGACCAGACCAGAGGCGCCGCTCACGCTTCCGGCTCCTGGCCGTCGACATGATCGGTCCGGGCGAGGCCGCGGGATGCCAGCAGCACCACGAGGAAGAGCGCGGTGGTCGCGAAACTGATGACGATTGCAGTCAGTACAAGCGCCTGCGGAAGCGGATCGGCAAACCGCGCAGAATCTCCGGCCTCCTTTGTGATGAGCACCGGAGCCCCCGTCCGCACTCGCCCCATGGCCACGATGAACAGATTAACCGAGTAGGAAAGCAACGAGAGCCCGATGATAACCTGAAAGGTGCGCGGCCTGAGGATCAGCCAAACGCCGGACGCGGCAAGCGTACCGATACCGATCGCCAGCACGAACTCCATCAGACCAGTTCCTCCCTCGATGGCTCACTGGCCAAGCCTCGGCCGCTCTGAGGCGGAACTGCGTAGCGACGCAGCGATTGATGCGCGATCGCGATGAGCATCAGCACGGTGGCGCCGATCACGAGTGAGAACACGCCGACGTCGAAAAGGAATGCGCTCGCTGTGGGGACGCGGCCGACCAGCGGCAGTTCGGCATACGCAAAGTACGAGGTCAGAAACGGATATCCGAAAACGCAGGCAGCTGCCCCCGTGCACCCAGCGAGCAGAAGCCCAATCCCCATCCAGCGTACCGGCATGAAGTGCAGACGAGCTTCCACCCATGTCGTGCCGCGAGCCATGTACTGCAGGATGAACGCGGTCGCCATGGCGACGCCGGCCACGAAGCCTCCGCCCGGAAGATCGTGCCCGCGCAACAGCAGGAAGACCGCGACTACGCCGATCACGGGAAACATCAGCCTCATCATCAGCGACGCGGTCTCCATCGTGTCCTTGGCGGTGTCACCCTTCTGTCGGTCGGGATGCGCCTCGTCGTGGCTGTCCTGGGCGTGCTGCTGTTCGGGAACGGGGATGCTCTCAGGCGCCGGACGGAAGCGGCGCAACAGCGCGTAGACGGTGAGCGCAACGACAGCGAGGACTGTGATCTCACCCATTGTGTCGAATCCGCGGAAGTCCACCAGGATGACGTTGACCACGTTGGTTCCGCCACCTTTGGTATAGGCGTTCTCGACGAAGTAGCGCGAGATGCTGTTCGTATCGGGATGCTGCATGGCTGCAAACGCGAGTGTCGCCAGCCCGACGCCGACGGAGAGCGCGATCGCGAAGTCACGCACGCGGTGCCATCGAATCCTGCCGGCTGGCGGTTCCGCCCCGGCCGGTGCGATACGTTTTGGCAACCATCGCAAGCCGAGTAGCAGCAGCACTGTCGTGACCGTCTCGACGACGATCTGCGTCAGGGCCACGTCGGGAGCCGATAGCCATACGAAGGTGACGCAGGTCACGAGACCGGCAGACCCGAGCAGGATCAGCGCGACGACGCGATGAAACTTGGCTTCGATCGCGGCGCCGACCGCGCAGGCGGCGCCGACCGTCCAAAGCAAAGCGAACGCAAGGTCAAATGTAGTCCGCAGGGGATCCGCCAGCGGGAGGCCGCGCGAATAGAGCGGCAGCAAGGCGGCGAGGAACGCCGTAGCGGCCAAGACTCTCAGTTGTGGCTGGAGACGTCGCGTCCCAAGCTTGCTCTCGAGCCAGCGTGCAAGACGCCAGGATAACGTCACCATCATCCAGTCGAAGATCTGCTTCCCGCTGAACCGGCCGAGCAAGGGCGGCCCCTCGTTGGCGAGAAGGTAGGAGCTCAGCATCACATAGACGCCGACGCCGCCAACCATCGCCAGAACGCTCATCAGCAATTCGGGCGTGAAGCCGTGCCATATCTTCAGACTGTACTCCGGCATGCTGGAACCGAGCACAGCGCCAGCGGCGGTATCGAGGACCGGTGCAACGGTCAACGCCGGCGCTATGCCCACCACGACGCATGCAAGCACGAGAAGCTCGGCCGGAAGCCGCATCAGGAGGGGCGGCTCGTGGGGGGTGCGCGGAAGACCGACGGGGGCGGGACCGAAGAATACGTCACGAATGAACCGGAGAGAATAGGCAACTGTGAAGGTGCTTGCCGCGGTGACGATGTAGGGAAGCGCTCGATCGACGAGTGAATTGTCATGGACTTCGATTGTTTCGGCGAAGAACATCTCTTTCGAGAGGAAGCCATTCAGCAGCGGCACGCCGGCCATGGACCCGGCCGCGACCATGGCCAGCGTCGCGGTGATCGGCATGAACACGTAGAGGCCGCTCAAGCGCCGAATGTCGCGCGTGCCGGTTTCGTGGTCGATGATGCCCGCCGCCATGAACAGCGATGCCTTGAAGGTGGCATGATTCATGATGTGAAAGACCGCTGCGATCTGCCCGAACGGCGTGTCCAGTCCAGTCAAGAGCGTGATCAAGCCGAGATGGCTGATGGTCGAGTAAGCCAGCAGGCCCTTTAGATCCTGCTGGAATACCGCGAGAAACGCGCCCACCAGGAAGGTGATCAGACCGGCCGATCCCACCAGCCACAGCCATTCGTTCGATCCGCCGAGGGCGGGCCAGAGCCTGACCAAAAGAAACACACCGGCCTTCACCATCGTTGCCGAGTGCAGATAGGCCGATACGGGAGTCGGAGCCGCCATCGCGTGCGGCAGCCAAAAATGGAAGGGAAATTGGGCGCTCTTGGTCAGGGCGCCGAGCAGGATCAGCACGAGCGCGGGGACATAGAGCGGATGCGAACGGATCGCCTCTCCTGACGTCAACACCTTGTCCAGGTCATAGCTGCCGACGATGTGGCCAATCAGCAAGACGCCGGCGAAGAGGCAGAGCCCACCGCTCGAGGTGACCACCAGCGCCATACGCGCGCCGTCACGCGCAGCCGAATTGTGATGCCAGTAGCTGATCAGCAGGAACGAAAACAGGCTAGTCAGCTCCCAGAAGAACACGAGCTGGAGCAGGTTGCCGGAGAGCACGATCCCCAGCATCGCGCCCATGAACGCCAGCAGCAGGGAAAAGAACCGGGGCACGGGATCGCTGGGCGACATGTAATAGCGGGTATACAGCACCACCAGAAAGCCAATTCCGGTGATCAGCATGGCGAATGCCCATGCGAAGCCGTCGAGCCTCAACGCAAATTCCAGTCCAAGTTCAGCGATCCATTCCGTCCGCCAGCAGACAACGCCACCGTTCGTCACGCTCGGGTAAGCCATACCGACGAGGCTAAAGGCAGCAAGTGCGACGCCGCCGGCGAGCCACGCCTCAGCGTTGCGCGCATTGACTCGCAAAAGAGCCGCAGTACAGCTTCCGGCGAAAGGAAGCGCAAGGACGGCAAGGAGGAACATCGCGTTCGTTGCCCAGCTGCAAGATGTGTGTATTCGCTGACCCCGACTGCTTAGCCGACGCGAATAGATATCTCCACTGCTAGATTTGGCGCGGTTGCAAGTGATCGACCTTGAAGCCCTACTCCGCCAGAACCGCTGACAAGACTCGCTCTAAATTGAGCGGTTCAGATCCAGTGAGGAAAGGTGCCGACCAGAGCGGCAACTGGGGCCGCGATAGCGCCGAGCAAAGCGTAAAGGCCGCAGAGCACGATTGTCCGCCAGCCACTTGTATCGATTGGCTTGTCGTTTGGCTCGGTGTCCTCAGCTTGGCTGAACTCGGCGTGGCCCCGCGTCATCGTGGCCCTTCGTCTGTTCCGCCGCAGGTGCAAGCGATCGAGCAACATAACCACGTCCAGTCGGATTGCGACTCACATTCACGTCAAGGTCTACTATTCAACCGACAGATATCCTTTGCAGCGAGCGAGGATCGCGGCCATCCTCGATGGTCTTCACCTTGATCGTCCGGATTGCCCGCCACTGTGCGGTTTCGTCGCAATGTTTCCAGCTGAATGGCCACTATATTCAGTCTGCTATGACTTGTGTCGTCGACATCGATCCGCGCGTTGCGCGGCGTTGCTTGCACGCCGGACGGCTCCAAGCAGGAGCTTAGCCGGACGGTAGTTGGTGCCGTCCGGATTACCCCCTTCGTTCATCAAACGGATTTGGTGTGTGGCTCTCCCGCGAGGAGAAGCCCAGACAAGTAGGCATGGCGTGAACAACCCCTTTTTTCCGAACGTCACGCAAGGCTTTCGCGCCGAAGCCCGCAGGGACGAAGGCGGACTCGTTGCCGCTTGCTTCGGCTCGGCAAGCCGGCGCGGGTCAAACTTCCTCTGAGCCCTCCACCGCTATCTCATCCCACCAATTTCCACCTCCCATCTCCGGCCCGCTTCAGCGCGGGATCGCTCACCCGCACGTGCTCGGCGAGGAAATCGATGAAGGCACGGACGCGCGCGGGTAGCGGGGCGGCGTGGCCGACATAGACGGCGTGGATGTCTTCGCGGTCGCCGGGATTGTAGCTTTGCAGCACCGGCACGAGGCGGCCGGATTCGATGTCGGGGCCGATGTGGAAGAGGGCGAGGCGGGCGAGGCCGACGCCGCCGAGGCAGAGACGGCGGGCGGCTTCGCCGTCGCTGGCGCGCGCGACCGGAGCGGGCAGGGCCTGCTCGGTGTGGTCGCCACGCCTGAACGGCCAGCCGCGGATGCTGCGCGGAAAGGTCCAGCCGATGCCACGGTGATCGACGAGATCGGCCGGCGTCTTCGGCATGCCGCAGCGTGCGAGATAGTCCGGCGCGCCGACCACGACCATGCGGCTGGTGCCGAGCTTTCGCGCGACGAGGCGTGAGGCGCGCAGCGGGCCGACGCGAATGGCGACGTCGGCGCGCTCCTGCATCAGGTCGATCAGCGTATCGGTCAGCACGAGATCGAGCGTGACGTCCGGATGCTGCTTCAGGAAGCGCGGGATCAACCGCATCACATGCAGCATGCCGAACGGAATGTTGCAATTGACCGTGAGGCGGCCGCGCGGCGCCGCGCCTGAGGCCGCCTCGCGCTCGGCCTCCTCCATCTCGGCGAGGATGCGCAACGAGCGCTCGTAGAAGGCCTGGCCTTCCTCCGTCAGCGTCAGCTTGCGCGTGGTTCGGTTGACCAGCCGCGCGCCGAGGCGCGCCTCCAGACGCGAGATCAGCTTGCTGACGCCGGACGGGGTCAGGCGCAGCTTTCGCGCGGCCTGGGTGAATCCGCCGAGGTCGACGACGCGGACGAAGACCTCCATCTCGGCGGCGCGGTTGGTGTCGAAGCGGGCCATGTTGAATTCACGTCACAAATGATTGGATTGCGGACATTCTAATGATTCTGCGGCCGTGCCGCTATCTGCGTGGCTCGTCTCACCCATCGGAGCCACGCATGCCTCCCGCCGTTCTCGCTCTCACCGCCGGTGCCTTCGGCATCGGCACCACCGAATTCATCATCATGGGCCTGTTGCTCCAGGTCGCCGCTGACATGCATGTCTCCGTGCCGGTTGCGGGCCTGCTCATCTCCGGCTATGCGCTCGGCGTGTTCGTGGGGGCGCCAGTCCTCACCCTCGCGACGCGCAAAATGCCGCGCAAGACGGTGCTGCTGGCGCTGATGGCGATCTTCACGCTGGGCAATTCGGCTTGCGCGCTGGCACCGAACTACGAATTGCTGATGGCCGCACGTGTGCTGACCTCGCTCGCCCACGGCACCTTTTTCGGCGTCGGTTCGGTCGTGGCCACCAGCCTCGTTGCCGAGGACAAGCGTGCGTCTGCGATAGCGACCATGTTCATCGGTCTCACGGTGGCAACGTTGCTCGGCGTGCCCTTTGGCGCCTGGTTCGGCCTGATGCTCGGCTGGCGCGCGGCGTTCTGGGCGGTGACTGTCATCGGCGTGATTGCGTTTGCGGTGGTCGCGCTGCTCGTCCCCGGCCATGTCGGCAATGGCGACAAGCCGATCTCGCTCGCCGAAGAAGTGGCGGGGCTCGGTCGTCCGCAGGTGCTGCTCGGTCTTGCGATGACCGTGTTCGGCTTCGCCGGCCTGTTCGTCGTCTTCACCTATATCCAGCCGATCCTGACACGTTTCACCGGCTTCTCGGAGGCCGCGGTCTCGCCGATTCTCTTGGTGTTCGGCGTCGGGCTTGCGATCGGCAACGTCGCCGGCGGCAGGCTTGCGGATCGCGGCCTCGCACGGGCCTTGACCGGCACGCTCGCCGGGCTTGCGATCGTGCTGCTTGGCCTGGCCGCCGTACTATCGGTCAAGATCCTTTCCATCGCGCTGATCTTGCTGCTCGGCATCGCCGCCTTCGCGACCGTCGCCCCGCTCCAGCTTCGGGTGCTGGAGGCTGCCGGCCCCAGCGGTCGCACGCTGGCCTCCAGCCTCAACATCGCCGCGTTCAATCTCGGCAACGCGCTCGGCGCCTGGGCCGGTGGCGTCACCATTGACCGCGGGCTCGGTCTCTCCACGCTGCCTTTGGTCGCAGCCGGGATCACGGCCATTGGTCTCGTGCTGGCGCTGTGGAGCCTCCGGCTCGACCGTGCGCCGGCCGGCGTCGCAGCGTCTCCGGCAGAGTAGGGCGAAGGCGTGCGGTGCGCTGACGATTGGTCGCATCGGCCCTCACGCCAACGCGCCATGCAGAAACGCGCTGTACAGCGCCGCATGTCGTCCGTAACCTCCGCCGCGCAATTGAAGGAGATGCTGGCGTGGCGAAGAAGACGGTGACCAAGAAGACCAAGAAGAAAAGTGTCTTGGAGAAAGAAGTGAAGACCCCGAGCAAGGCGAGCTCCAGCCGCAAGAGCGTGGTCGCGAAGCCGGCCAGGAAGGCGCCTCGGGCGAAGGCCGCCGCACCACGCCGCCCCAAGGGGGCGCCCTGGCAATGGTCGGCAGTCGAGACCGCCGCCGCGATCCGCTCCGGCGCCATCTCCGCGGTCGAGGCGGTCGAATCCCATCTCGAACGGATGCGCTCCGTCAATCCGCGGCTGAACGCCGTCGTCGTCGATCTCTCCAAGGAAGCACTTGCCGCGGCCCATGCGGCCGACAAGCAGCGCGCCAGAGGCGGCGAGCTCGGCCTCCTGCACGGCGTGCCTGTCACCATCAAGGAAAACGTCGACTACCAGGGCCGGCCGAACTTCAACGGCGTGCCCGCCAACAAGAACCTGGTTGCGCCCTCCGATGCGCCTGTCGTGCGCAACCTGAAGAAGGCCGGCGCGATCGTCATCGGGCTGACCAATACGCCCGAATTCTCCTTTCGCGGCTTTACCGACAATCCCCTGCACGGGCTGACGCTCAACCCCTGGGATCCCGATATCACCTGCGGCGGCTCCTCGGGCGGCGCGGGTTCGGCAGTCGCGGCGGGCATCGGCACCATCGCCCATGGCAACGATATCGGTGGCTCGCTGCGCTGGCCGGCGCATTGCAACGGCGTTGCCACCATCAAGCCGACGCAGGGCCGCATCCCCGCCTTCAACGCCAGCGCAACGGCGGAGCGGCCGATGCTGGCGCATCTAATGTCGGCGCAGGGGCCGCTCGCACGCCACGTCGCCGACGTTCGCCTTGCGCTGGAGGTGATGAGCCAGCGCGATCCGCGCGATCCCTGGTGGGTGCCGGCACCACTGGTCGGCGAGAAGCCGAAGGGACCGATCAAGGTCGCGCTGGCAAAGATCCCAGAGGACATGGACGTCGATCCGTCTGTCGCCGCGGCGCTGCGCCAGGCCGCGGACCATCTTGAACGGTCCGGCTATCGCGTCAGCGAGGTCGAGGTGCCAGACATCAACGGTGTCTGGCAGACCTGGTGCGACATCATCACCAACGAGACCGTGGTGATGCAGGAAGCCTCCATGCTGAAGGTCGCGTCCGAAGATTTTCACAAGGCCTGGGGCGGCATGAAAGCCAAGGCCAACGTGCTCGATCTGCCGGCCTGGATGCGCGCCACTGCCGCGCGCAACGGCCACGTCCGCGCCTGGCAATTGTTCTTCGAGGACTATCCGGTGGTGCTGGCGCCGACCACGGTGAAGCCGACGCCGGGCCCGCGCGAGGATGCCGTCAGCGCCGAGCGCGTGCGCGAGATCTTCTGGGGCGAGATCCGCTTCATCTCCGCCATCAACGTGCTGGGTCTGCCCGGCGCAGTGGTGCCGGTGGCGCTCCACGAGGGCAAGCCGATCGGTGTGCAGCTGATTGCAGGGCGCTATCGCGAGGATCTCGCACTCGATGCCGCGGCCGCGATCGAGAAGCGCGTCGGCGTGCTGGCACATCGGCTGTGGGAGACGATGGCGTAAGCCTAAGCAAGCGCCGCCGCGTTGGAGATGCATTCCCCTTTCCCGCGGTGTGCGCTGTTGAGCACCGACTGTCTGTCCAGGGTCATGGCCGGGCTTGTCCCGGCCAACCACGCCTTTCCATGCAGCACAAAGACATGGATGCCCGGGACAAGCCAGGGCATGACGACCTCCGCCAAATGTGCAAATGCGATAACCCTGCCCATGGGGGAGGGGAGCTCGGCCGCGCAGGGCGAGACGACACCGCGCGAGACACGGCAAGGTCAGTTAATTGAATTTAACCGGATTTCCGGCCAATTCGCGAGCAAGCATTAGGGTTACTTCCTCGATCTCTAGGCGAATTATTGTCCGCTTTACCACCCGCCTCTAACAGAGGGACGGCGGATAACGCACACGCCTCATTGTAGGCCAATAAGTGCGGCCCGCTCCACGCGGAGGTGGCACGATGCGCAACGAGACGATCGCTATTCACGCCGGCTACGAGCCCGAAGCCACGACGCACGCCGTGGCCGTGCCGATCTACCAGACCGCGGCATACGCCTTCGACAGTGCCGATCACGGCGCGGCCCTGTTCAATCTCGAGACTGAGGGCTTTCGCTACAGCCGCATCGCCAATCCGACCAGCGCGGTGCTGGAGAAGCGCATCGCCCAACTCGAAGGCGGCGTCGGCGCGCTTGCGGTCGCGACCGGGCAGGCTGCGCTGCATTTTGCCTTCGTCAACGTCGCCGATCACGGCGGCAACATTGTTTCAGTGCCGCAGCTCTACGGCACCACGCACACGCTGCTCTCGCACATCCTGCCGCGCCAGGGCATTACCGGCCGTTTCGCCGAGAGCGACAAGCCGGAGGCGATCGAGAAGCTGATCGACGAAAACACCCGGGCCGTGTTCGCGGAGACCATCGGCAATCCCGCCGGCAATGTCTGCGACATCGAGGCGCTGGCGAAGATCGCCCACGCGCATGGCGTGCCGCTGATCGTCGACAACACCGTCGCAACCCCGATCCTGCTCAAGCCGTTCGACTACGGCGCCGACATCGCCGTGCATTCGCTGACCAAGTTCCTGGGCGGTCACGGCACCACGCTCGGCGGCGCCATCGTCGATTCCGGAAACTTCCCGTGGGCGAAATACGCCAATCGTTTTCCGGCCTACAACAAGCCCGACGCGTCCTATCACGGCCTCGTCTATGCCGAGCGGTTCGGCCGCACCGCCTATATCGAGCGCGCGCGCAGCGTCTACCAGCGCACCATGGGTTCGGTGTTGTCGCCGTTCAACGCCTTCCTGCTGCTCCAGGGTATCGAGACTGTCGCGCTGCGCATGGAGCGCCATGTCGAGAACGCCCGCAAGGTCGCCGAATTTTTGCGCGACGACCCGCGCGTGGCCTGGGTCAATTACACCGGCTTCCCGGACAGCCCCTATTATCCGCTGGTGCAGAAGTACTTGAATGGCAACGCCTCATCGCTGTTCACCTTCGGCATCAAAGGCGGCATGGAGGCCGGCAAGACCTTCTACGATGCGCTGAAGCTGATTACGCGGCTCGTCAATATCGGCGATGCCAAGTCGCTCGCCTGCCATCCGGCTTCGACCACGCACCGGCAGATGTCGGCGGAGCAGCAGCGCGTTGCCGGCGTGCTGCCGGAGACCATCCGTCTGTCGATCGGTATCGAGCATGTCTCTGACATCATCGAGGACGTCGACCAGGCGCTGGAAAAAGCCTGCCCATCGGCGCGCCTCGAGGCCGCGGAGTAGGCGCCGCCGCCCATGACGATCTTGATCGATAGCGATCAATTCATTGCGGGCCCGGCGCTGGTGCCCGCCGCGCACCATCTCGCGCGCGAAGCCGGCACCGAACTCACCATCGGTCTCGTCAACAACATGCCGGATGCGGCACTGAAGGCGACCGAGCGGCAGTTCATGAAGCTGCTCCAGGCCGCAGCAGGTGCGCGCCGTATCCGCTTCCACTGCTTCTCGCTTCCCAGCGTGAAGCGCTCGCCCGAAGCGAGGTGGCATGTCGAGAGCGAGTATTCCGACCTATCCGATCTCGAGCGTGGAAAACTCGATGGGCTGATCGTGACCGGCGCCGAGCCGATCGCGCCCGAGCTCGACCAGGAGCCATACTGGCGCGACCTCACGAGCCTGATCGACTGGGCCAAGACCAACACGCGATCGACGATCTGGTCGTGCCTTGCCGCGCATGCCGCGGTGCTGCATCTCGACGGCATTGAGCGGCGGCGGCTGCCGGCCAAATGCCACGGCATTTTCGATTGCGACGTCGTGATGAGCGATTCGCTGACCCATGCGGCGCCTTCGCCGCTCAAGGTCTCGCATTCACGTCTGAACGAAATCGCCGAGAGCGATCTCGCTGAGGCCGGCTATCAGGTGCTGACACGCTCGGCCGAAGCCGGCGTCGACGTCTTCGTTCGTCAATATGCCAGCCGCTTCGTGTTCTTCCAGGGCCACCCGGAGTATGACGCGCTGTCGCTCCAGCGCGAATATCTGCGCGACATCGGCCGCTATCTCGCGCGGGAGCGCGACAACTATCCGCGCCTGCCGGTGAGTTACTTTGACGCAGCGACCGAAGAGAAGCTGGCTCGGTTCGAGAAGAAGGCGACACACGAGCGCCATCCGGCGCTCACCAACGAGCTGCCTGGGCTGAGCTTGCGCGCCGATATCGACGCCGGCAACGCCGCGGCGGTGCTCTTCCGCAACTGGTTGCGCTATCTCGGCGCGGACGCCGATGCGGCGGTGGCGGCGCGCTAGCCGAAGCGGTCTTGATTCCGCGTTAGGATTACCCGTGCGTTAGGCTTGCCTCAACCTGCGCACGAATGTTTCAGTAGAGAAACAGGACACCACGGGAAACGCAAGCGTGTGGTCGGCACTCCAGGGACGCGTGAACAATCGGCTGGCCCGGCATTTTCGGGCCGCGCCGCACCGGCTGCCCGTGCATGTGCCGATGGTGAGCTTCACCTTCGACGATGCCCCCGACAGCGCCGCAGGCGAGGGCGCCGAGCTTTTGGAGCAGCATGGCGGCCGCGGCACCTATTACCTCGCCGGCAGTCTGATCGATCGCCCCTCGGATCATTGGCATGGCCTGTCGAATGACGCGATCGTGCGGCTTCACCGCGTTGGACACGAGATTGCCTGCCACACCTTCTCGCATCAGAGCTCGGCCACTCTCGGCGAAGCCGCGATGGCTCGCGAGATCGAGCGGAACCGCAGTCATTTCCGCGGCATCGATGCTTCGATCACGCTGGAGAACTTCGCCTATCCCTATGGGATCGCCTCGGTCTGGCGCAAGCCGCAACTCGCAAAAGCCTTTCGCTCCGCGCGTGGCATCCTTCCCGGCGTCAACAGCGGCGTCATCGATCTCCAGTTCCTGCGCGCCTCGCCTTTGGTCGATTGCGAGATCGACAAGGCGGGCATCGATCGCTATTTCGACGAGGCAGTCGCAAGCGGCGGCTGGCTGATCTTGTACGGCCACGACGTCACCACTAGGCCGAGCCCCTATGGCTGCACGCCACATTTGATGCGTCATGCGCTGGAGGCCGCCGGCAAGCGCAACATGCCGATCGTGACCGTCGCAGAAGCGCTGCGACGGATCGGGGCGTAGCGTCTTTTTCCCTTCTCCCCCTTTGCGGGAGAAGGTGGCGCGAAGCGCCGGATGAGGGGTATGCCTCCGCAAAATCGAATTCGTGGATGGAGACCCCTCCCCCGTCTCGCCACTATGCGGCGAGCCACCCTCTCCCCGCAAGGCCGCAGGGGGAGAGGGGAAGGGGCGCACTCGCCCCGCAAACGGTCTTGCCACGCCGACGCCAGCATGCGACTGGCCTTGTGACGAATCTCACGGCCTGATCTGCTCCGCCATGTCCGCTCCCTCCACCGCTCCGCTGCCTGCGCCGGCCAATGGGCGCGATGCGCTGTCGGTGCTGCATTCGGTGTTCGGCCTGCCGGGTTTCCGCGGCGCGCAGGGCGAGATCATCCAGCACGTCACGGACGGCGGCAACTGCCTGGTTTTGATGCCGACCGGCGGTGGCAAGTCGCTGTGCTACCAGCTTCCGTCCTTGCTGCGTGAAGGCTGCGGCATCGTGGTGTCGCCCTTGATCGCCCTGATGCGCGACCAGGTCGCCGGCCTGATCGAGGCCGGCGTCAACGCCGCCGCGCTGAACTCGTCGCTGACGCCGCAGGAGGCGTCCGACATCGAGCGGCGCCTGCTCGCGGGCGACCTCGACCTGCTCTATGTCGCGCCGGAACGCCTGGTGACGCCCCGCTGCCTGTCGCTGCTGGCGCAGGCGAAGGTGGCGCTGTTTGCGATCGACGAGGCGCATTGCGTCTCGCAATGGGGCCATGATTTCCGGCCCGAATATGTCGGCCTTTCCATCATCGCCGAGCGCTTTCCCGACGTGCCGCGCATCGCGTTGACCGCGACCGCCGACGAGCTGACCCGCAAGGAGATCGTCGCGCGGCTTCAGCTCTCGGACGCGCCGCAATTCGTCTCGAGCTTCGACCGGCCCAACATCCGCTACGAGATCGTCGACAAGCGCAATTCGGTATCGCAGCTGAAGGAATTCATCCGCGAGCGCCACATGGGCGATGCCGGCGTGGTCTATTGCCTCTCGCGCAACCGGGTCGAGGAGGTCGCTGCCGCGCTTCAGGACGCCGGTATTGCGGCGCTGCCCTATCACGCCGGGCTCGATGGGTCGTTGCGCTCGCGCAACCAGGACCGCTTTCTCAACGAGGACGGCATCGTCATCGTCGCGACCGTCGCGTTCGGCATGGGCATCGACAAGCCCGACGTGCGCTTCGTCGCCCATCTGGATCTGCCCAAGAGCATCGAGGCCTATTACCAGGAGACGGGGCGCGCCGGCCGTGACGGCAAGCCATCGACGGCCTGGATGGCCTACGGGCTGTCGGACATCGTGCAGCAGCGTCGCATGATCGACGAGTCCAACGCCTCCGACGAGTTCAAGCGGGTCTCGATCGGCAAGCTCGATGCACTGGTCGGTCTTGCCGAAACGCCGCACTGCCGCCGACGGCGGCTGCTCGCCTATTTCGGCGAGATCGTGATGGGCGAGAGCTGCGGAAATTGCGACAATTGCCTGACGGCGCCCAAGATGCGCGACGGCAAGGTGCTGGCGCAGAAGCTGCTGTCCTGCGTCTACCGCACCGGACAGCGCTTTGGTGCGATGCATTTGATCGACGTGCTGATGGGGCGCCTGACCGAGAAGGTGACGCAGTTCGGTCACGACAAGCTGTCGGTGTTCGGCATCGGCCGCGAGCTCAACGAAAAGCAATGGCGCACGGTGCTGCGGCAATTGGTGGCGATGGGACATCTGCGAAGCGACAGCGAAGCTTACGGCGCGCTCAAGCTGACGGAGTCCTCGCGCGGCGTGCTGCGCGGCGAAACGGACGTGTGGCTGCGCGAGGAGGCGCCGGGCACCCGCATCCGGTCGAGCCGCGCCAAGTCCCGTCGCGGCGATCTCGCGCCCGCGGCCAGCGCGCCGCAAGGCGACGTCGATCCCGAGCTGCGCGCGCGCCTGCGTGCCTGGCGTTCTGAGGTCGCGCGCCAGCGCGGCGTGCCGGCCTACGTCGTACTCCACGATGCCACCATCGACGGCATCGTCCGGGCCTGGCCGACCACGCTGGACGAGCTGCGCAACGTGCCGGGCATCGGCGACAAGAAGCTCGAGCATTACGGCGACGAGCTGCTGCAGATCGTCAGGACGAGGTAGCCGCCAACTCAATTGTCATCCCGGACAAGCGCGCCAAAGCGCGCAGATCCGGGATCCGTAACCACAGGCCGATGTGGCTGGGGCAAGCTGCCAAGCACGAGTCTTCGCCAAACGCGGTCATGTGGTCGCGACGAGCGCAGGCGCTCGCGCGGGGGTCCCGGGTCTGCGCTGACGCTTGCCGGGGACGACAGCAGTTAATGAGGCGCGAGAGCCAGCTTCACTCACCCGTTACGGAACGCATACGCATATCCGTTCAGCGCCGGCGCGCCGCCGAGATGGGCGTAGAGAATCTTCGCGCCCTTCTCGAAATAGCCCTTCTTCGCAAGATCGATCAGGCCTTGCATCGACTTGCCCTCGTAGACGGGGTCGGTGATCATGCCTTCGAGACGCGCGGTGAGACGGATCGCCTCCTTGGTCTCTTCCGACGGCACGCCGTAGGCCGGATAGGCGTAGTCCTCGATCAGCACGACATCGTCGGCGACGAGCTCCTTGCCGAGCTCGACCAGCTTGGCGGTGTTCTGCGCGATCTCGAGCACCTGCGCCTTGGTCTGCGCGGGCGTGAAGGACGCATCGATGCCGATTACCTTGCGGGCGCGGCCGTCGGCGGCGAAGCCGACCAGCATGCCCGCATGGGTCGAGCCGGTGACGGTGCAGACCACGATATAGTCGAACTTGAAGCCGAGCTCTTTCTCCTGCTTGCGCACCTCCTCGGCGAAGCCGACATAGCCGAGCCCGCCGAACTTGTGCACGGAGGCGCCGGCCGGAATGGCGTAAGGCTTGCCGCCAGCGGCCTTCACCTCCTCGATCGCCTGCTCCCAGCTCTTGCGGATGCCGATGTCGAAGCCGTCATCGACCAGGCGCACGTCGGCGCCCATGATGCGCGAGAGCATGATGTTGCCGACGCGGTCGTACACTGCGTCCTCGTGCGGCACCCAGGCTTCCTGCACCAGGCGGCACTTCATGCCGAGCTTGGCGGCGACGGCGGCGATCATGCGGGTGTGGTTGGACTGCACGCCGCCGATCGACACCAGCGTGTCGGCGTTGGAGGCGATCGCGTCGGGGACGATGTATTCGAGCTTGCGCAGCTTGTTGCCGCCATAGGCGAGGCCGGAATTGCAGTCCTCGCGCTTGGCATAGACCTCGACGTGGCCGCCGAGATGTTTTGACAGCCGCTCCAGCTTCTCGATGGGCGTCGGACCGAAGGTCAGCGGATAGCGCGCGAATTTTTCCAGGTTCATGGATCATCCCCGTTGGCGTTGGTGTCTGCAACGTGGCTAGCATTGCGGCGCAAAAAGGTGCTCTCGAATTTTGCGCCCATATTGCACGTGATCTTGCGGAAGATGCGACTTCAGCTAAGACTTCTTCCGCCGATGCATCTCCAAGTGAAAGATTCTTCCATGTCCGGGCGGCTCGACCGTATCGACCTCAAGATATTGAGATTGCTGCAAAATAACGGGCGGCTGAGCAACGCCGAGCTGGCCGCATCAGTCGCGATCAGCCCCGCCACATGCCACCGCCGCACCCAGCGCCTGTTCGAGGACGGCTTCATCGCCGCGGTGCGCGCCATGGTCGCGCCGAAAAAGGTGGCAAAGGGCACGCTGGTGATGGTCGGCGTCGTGCTCGACCGCTCGACGCCGGAGAGCTTTGCCACCTTCGAGCAGGCGATTGCGAAGTTGAAATTCGTGCTCGACTGCCACCTCGTCGCAGGCGACTTCGACTATTTCCTCAAGATCCGGGTCGGTGACATGGAGGATTTCAACCGCATCCACGGCGAGCAGCTCATCGCGCTGCCCGGCGTGCGCCAGACCCGCACCTTCTTCGTGATGAAGGAGGTCGTCGACAACGCGCCGCTGGAGTTTTGAGCCTCACACTTGATGCACGATCGGCATCATGAGAGATTCGCGCAATGCAGACATTCCCGTTCCGCCAGCACAATCCGGCCGGGCCGGCCTATCGGCGCGGCTGGGTCGACGAGGCCGTGGCCGCGATCGAGGCCGACCAGTGCCGCACCGCCGACACGCATCTGATTCGGCTGATCGTGCCGGCACTGTCCGGCATCGATATCTACCTGAAGGATGAATCCACGCATCCGACCGGCAGCCTGAAGCATCGGCTGGCGCGCTCGCTATTCCTCTACGCGCTGTGCAACGGCCATATCCGCGAAGGTACGTCCGTCGTCGAGGCCTCGTCGGGATCGACCGCGGTGTCGGAAGCCTATTTCGCGCAGATGATCGGCGTACCCTTCTATGCCGTTATGCCGCGCACGACCTCGGCGGAGAAGATCGCCGCGATCGAGCATTATGGCGGCAACTGCCACCTGATCGACGACGGCCGCGCGCTCTATGCGGAGGCTGCGGCGCTCGCAGCCCGTCTGAACGGCCATTACATGGACCAGTTCACCTTTGCCGAACGCGCCACCGACTGGCGCGGCAACAACAACATCGCCGAATCGATCTTCACGCAATTGCAGGGCGAGCCGCGCCCGCTGCCGGACTGGATCGTGATGGGCGCCGGCACCGGCGGCACCTCGGCCACTATCGGACGCTATCTGCGCTATCGCCAGTATCCGACGCGGCTGTGCGTTGCCGATGTCGAGCACTCCGCCTTCTTCGACTGCTTCCGCTCCCAGGACCGATCCCATGTCTGCGATCGGCCGTCGCTGATCGAGGGCGTCGGCCGGCCGCGCTGCGAACCTTCCTTCGTGCCGGGCGTGGTCGATCGCATGATGAAGATCCCGGATGCGGCGACGATCGCCGCGATGAACGTGTTGGCGCGCCGGCTGCGCCGCCCGGTCGGCGGCTCCACCGGCACCAATTTCCTGGCGCTGTGCCGGCTCGCCTCGGAGATGCGCCAGGCGAACGTCACGGGGTCGCTGGTGACGCTGATCTGCGATTCCGGCGAGCGCTACCGACAGACCTATTACGAGTCGGGATGGCTGAAAGCGCGCGGTCTCGATCCGGCACCGTTCGAGGCGACATTGTCGTCGTTACTCGCGACAGGTGAGCCCTTGAGACTCGATGTCGACGACGTCGTCAATCCGGAGAGCGCATAGGGCCCAAAGGTCCGTAGCTGACATCTTCGTGCGATTTACGAAATGGCACGGCCCGTCACGGCAACTTCACTTGCCTTGCGCGCGGCTGCAGGTGACGGTTGCGTCCTCTCAACGAGGAGATCCTGCCGTGCGACTTCCCATTCTCGATCCGAAAGACCTGAGTGCCGAACAGAAGCCGCTCTATGACGACATGCGAGCCGGCATCAAGGATCATTTCAAGGGTTTTGTGAACATGCGCGACGACGGCGCGCTGCTCGGGCCCTGGAATCCCTGGATCCGCGAGCCGCGCTTCGGCAAGCCGGTATGGGAGCTGGTCAAAGCGATCGCGTCGAACCCGTTGCTGCCCGCTGCCGTCCGCGAGGTCGCGATCCTCGTCACCGGCTCGCATTTCCGGTCCGGTTACGAGCTCTATGCCCACGTGCTCGTTGCCGAGCAGCGTGGCCTCTCCGACGAGAAGCTCGCGACCATCGTCGCCGGGCAGCGACCGGTGGACCTCACCAAGCAGGAGGCGGTCGCCTACGATATGGCATCGGCACTGGTCGGCGGCGGCGTACTGCCGGAGCTGACCTGGCGCGCGGCGGTGAAGGAATTCGGCGAGCACGGCGCCGCCGAGCTGTCCTATCTCGTCGGCGTCTACTGTATGGTCTCGGTCACGCTCAACACCTTTGACGTGCCGGTGCCGGACTAGCGAGCTGGCTAATTGCGCACGGCGTAAAGGGGCGTTCGCAGCGTCAGCTGGTAGGCCGGTTTCGGCATCCACGCGATCTGTGCGGTGATGCCGAACAGGCGGTTATCGTTGTCGTCCATGCGATCGAGGTCGAGGCGCAGGGTCGGCTGGGTGAAGGACGCCGCCAGCGTCCGCCCCCCGAGCTGCGCGCCGCCGAAAGACTGCATGCCGACGCGCCCGGTGAACTTCCAGTTGCTTGGCCATTGATAATAACCGCCGGCATAGAGGATCGTGTTCGTTCCGATGCTGGCGAACGGGCTGGCGATGCTGGTCTTGGTGTATTGCATGCCGGCCAGCCAGCCCCGTGTCTCGTCCTCGTCGAGCGCGTAGTCGAATTCCAGGATGTTGTTCAAGGAATTCGTCATGCCCTGCTCGTTCGGCACCGACTGCGTCAGGGTCGACTGCAGCCTGATGGTCGGGATCTTCCCGCCGTTCTGCTGGTAGAGATCGGCCTGCACGCCGATGTTCCAGCTCGTGATGTCGAACGCCGACCAGCCGCCGCCGACGTCAATGGTCGAGCCCGACACGCCGCCATAAAGCGAGACGCGGTCGCTGACGTCGACGGTCAGCGGCAGGTCGACGGCGATGGATTTTGCCGCCGGCGAGCCGTTTGGCAGCGTTGCGCCTCCACGCACCGCCAGGGCTTCGAGCGCGGCCGATACCGAGGTGTTGCCGAAGCCGAGCCCGAGCGCGCCCGCCGGGGTCCTCGCATAGATTGTGCGCAAATCGAGGTAGATGTTCGGGACACGTGGCTTTGCGGGCTCGTCGTCCTCATCGTCGGCCGCGAAGGCTCCGCCGGCCGAGATCGCCAGACAAAGCAGTCCCGTCGCGGTAACGCGCAAAACCGAACGACGAGATTGGCTGCGAAGGGGCACGTGACGATCCGGCGCATGGCGATTTGACGGCGAAACCGGTGCTAGATGGAACGTGATCGCTCGTGCGGTCAAGCGCTCTTCGCAAGCGATGGACGGCATGGACGTGTGCGGTTACCCTGCCGTGATCGCACCGACACACTCGCCAGCCACAGTGCAGGCCGAACAATGGAGGACGACAGCCATGAACACGTCACGCCGCATCCTGCTCGCCGGAATGGCGGGGCTCGCCGTTGCTCCCACCGCTGCTGCCGCCGCTGCACCATCGGCAGAACCCGGCGACGTGACCGTAGCCGAAGAACGCTTTGCGCGCACGATTGCGGCCGCGCATGCCCCCGATATTATCTGCGCGCGGCAGGCCGAACGCTATGCGGACGCGCACTGGCCGGAGTATGTCGCGGCAGCGCGCGCGGTCATTGGCTCGAGGGCATGACGCTGCTTTCTTCCCTCTTCACCGCCCTGCGCACCTGCTCGCCGATCTGCGACAGCACGAGCTGAGCCTGTGGCAAGATCGCGCCCATGGCGTGGAAATTGTGGACCATGCCGTCGTGGCAGACATGCTCGACGGCGACGCCCGCGGCGAGCAGCTTGCGGGCATAGGCATTGCCCTCGTCGCGCATCGGGTCGTACTCGGCAGTGTGGATGATCGCGGGCGGCAGGCCCGAGAGCCGTGTCGCGCGCAACGGAGAGACACGCGGATGGGCGGTGTCGATGCCGTCAGGCAGATAGTCGGAAAGATCGGCTTCGATCGTGGCACGATCGATCAGGTGGCCCTCCGCAAAGGCCTCGCGCGAGGGCGAGGTCTCCTCGAAATCCAGCACCGGGCAGATCAGGCATTGCGCCACGATGGAGAGGCCGGCGTTTTGCAAAGCCTGCTGGCACACGATCGCCGCCAATGTGGCGCCGGCGGAATCGCCGCCGACAACCAGCCGTTCGGCGTCGATGCCCAGGGAGCGCGCCTCGCGCGCGACCCATTCGGTCGCGGCGATCGCATCGTCCACGGCAGCGGGAAATTTGTGCTCGGGTGCGAGCCGATAGTCGACCGAGACCAGGCGGCAGCCGGTGGCATGCGCCAGCGCCGCCGCGATGCGGTCATGCGTGGCAATACTGCCGGCGACGAGGCCGCCGCCATGGAAGAACACGAAGCCCGGTGCGAGCTCCCCAGCGCTTGCCGGCGTGTAGAGGCGATAGGGCAGCTCGCCGCCCGCACCGGTCAGCATGCCGTCCGAGGTCGTCACATCCGGCGCCTCGGCGCGCGCGAACTGCATCAGCTTTGCCAGCGATTGCCGTCGCGCCTCCACGCTGGGCCGGCTCCGCGCCTGCGGCGCAGCCGCCGCCAACATGGTCAACAAACGCTTTGCGAGCGGATCGAGCGGCATGGGGACACTCCGTGACTGCCGGACATTATAGCCGGTTTGCGCGGTCCTAACCTCCCTGGAGGCAGAGGGTGCCCAAATCCCGCAGCAAATCGTTTAGAAATTGCGGCAATAGTGCCCGGATATTCTCAGGGGAGGCCGGTCATGGCCGAGATCAAAAAACCCATCGACTATTCGCCGAGCTGGACCTTCTTCGAGGGCAAATGGCACGACGGCAATGTGCCGATCATGGGCCCGCGCACGCATGCGGCCTGGCTCGGCTCGATCGTGTTCGACGGCGCGCGCGCGTTCGAGGGCGTTGCACCCGATCTCGACCGTCACGTCGCTCGCGCCAATCAATCCGCGATCAATTTCGGCCTGAAGCCGGTGGTCGATACCGATACCTGGCTCGCGCTCGCCAACGAAGGCATCGCGCGCTTTGCCGCGAATGCCGAGCTCTATATCCGTCCGATGTACTGGGCGCAGAACGGGAGCGGCGGCGGCGTGCTGTTCGACCCCGAGACCACCAATTGGTGCCTGTGCATCTACGAGGCGCCGATGCCAAAGCCTGTCGGCAACGCCATCACGTTGTCGCCGTTCCGCAGGCCCACCGCCGAATGCGCGCCGGTCGAGGCCAAGGCGGCTTGCCTCTATCCGAACAATTCGCGTGCGCTCGCGGAAGCTGCTTCGCGCGGCTTCCAGAACGCGCTGATGCTCGACATGCTCGGCAACGTCGCCGAGTTCGGCAATTCCAACGTGTTCATGGCCAAGGACGGCGTGGTCTTCACGCCGGTGCCGAACGGCACCTTCCTCAACGGCATCACGCGCCAGCGCGTCATCAGCCTGCTTCGCGGCGACGGCGTCACCGTGGTCGAGAAGACGCTGCGCTATGCCGATTTCCTGGCCGCCGACGAGATCTTTTCAACCGGCAATTTCGCCAAGGTCGCGCCCGTGATTCGCATCGACGAGCGCGAGCTGAAGCCGGGCCCGTTTTACACGAAAGCGCGAATGCTCTATTGGGACTTTGCGCATGCGGTGAAGCTGGCGGCGTAGGAGCCTGTCCCTCCGTCATTTGCGAGCGCAGCGAAGCAATCCTGGATTTTACCGCGGCGGCAGTCTGGATTTGCTTCGCTGCGCTCGCAATGACGAGTTTGCGGATCGTGCGGCGCCCTCACGAGCCGCGCCTGCGAAACCGGCTGAACTGAAACGCCTGCGTCGAATCCCACGGCGTGTGATGCGTCTCGCGCCGCGTCTCGACCAGCTCGAACTCCGGCCCAAGCTCCGCTGCAAGGCTGGCACTGTCGTGGCGCTGCACCGGCAGGCCGCTGCATTTCTCAGGACCATCAGGTGCAAACGTCGCAATGATGACGTGACCGCCAGGCGCAATTGCCGACCGCAGGCGCTCGACGTAAGCGGCCCTGTCGCGGAGATCGGTCAGGAAGTGAAACGCGGCGCGATCGTGCCAGACGTCGTAGGTCTTCGCCGTTTGCCACGTCGTGGCATCGGCGACGATCCAGTCGACCATCGAAGCGGCTCCGCCCAATCGCTTCTTCGCCGCGTCAAGCGCTTTGGCAGAAAGGTCCAGCACGGTGACGTCGCGATATCCGTCCTGCAACAGCGCATCGACCAACCGTGATGCTCCGCCGCCGACATCGATGATGGCTGCGTCATGGTTGGGGCCGGCAGCGCGGATCATCTCGAGCGAGATCGCCGGGCTGTCCTGAAACCAGCTGACCTCGGCCTCGCCCTTGGTGGCGTAGACGTGGTCCCAATGGGTGCTTCGCTCAGACATAGCTCGCGCTTCCGTGCGCGGGCGGCGCGAATAAAAGACTACTCGTCCTTCTTCGACATCCGCTCGAGACGATCCTGCATTTCCTTCATCTGCTGGCGCAGCTCGTCGATATTGCTGTCCTTCGGTGCCTCGGCATTCGCATCGGGCTCCGGCTCGGGAGTGGCGGCCGGACGGGGCGCTGCGAACGGCTTGAACATCGAGAAGGTCTGCTGGAACAGCTCCATGTTGCGGCGGACTTGCTCCTCCAGCGGAGCAAAAGGAGTGCCGGACAGCGTGTTGGCAATCTGCTTGCGGAACTTCTCTTGCTCCTGGGTCAGAGTCGCGATCGACTGCTCCAGATATTTCGGCACCACCATCTGCATGCTGTCGCCATAGAAGCGGATCAGCTGGCGGAGGAAGGTGGTCGGCAGCAGGTTCTGGCCGGCCTTGTTCTCCTGCTCGAAAATGATCTGGGCGAGCACAGAGCGGGTGATGTCGTCGCCGGTCTTGGCGTCATAGACCAGGAAATCCTCTCCGTCCTTGACCATGGCGGCGAGGTCTTCCAGCGTTACATAGGTACTCGTTCCGGTGTTATAGAGCCGGCGGTTCGCGTATTTCTTGATTGTGGTGGGTTGGTCTGATTTCGCCATGGGCTCTCACTTGCAAGCGCGGAGAACGGGAACCTGTCGGGCAATGCCGCAGGGCGGGAAGAGTACGCAACGCAACAAAATAAGCATTTTCAAAGGGCTCACGCTACCGTTTTGTGCGGCACGGTTAATTGCAGGGCAAAATCTTGCTTGCGAAAGCGCCAAGAACGCTGTTTTGAATGCGCTGCGGTATGAATTCGGTGCCCGGCCGATTGACATGCCTCAACGACGTTAACAGGATGGCTGACAGACTGGCGATTGCTTTTCCAGCCCGCCTGCCCCCTTTACAAGAACCTCAAGCCCCAGGAGATGCCCATGTCAGACGATGTCGTCATCGTCAGCGCCGCCCGCACCCCGGTCGGAAGCTTCAACGGAGCCTTCGCGACCCTTCCCGCCCACGATCTCGGCGCCGTCGCCATCAAGGCCGCGCTGGAGCGCGCGGGCATCGAGCCCGGCCGGGTCTCCGAAGTCATCATGGGTCAGATCCTGACCGCCGCCCAGGGCCAGAACCCCGCCCGCCAGGCTTCGATCGCCGCCGGAATTCCGGTGGAGAGCCCGGCCTGGGGCGTCAACCAGCTTTGCGGCTCGGGCCTGCGCACGGTCGCGCTCGGCTACCAGGCGCTGCTCAACGGCGATTCCGAGATCGTGGTCGCCGGCGGTCAGGAGTCCATGAGCATGGCCCCGCACGCCCAGCACCTGCGCGGCGGCGTCAAGATGGGCGGTCTCGAATTGGTCGACACCATGATCAAGGACGGCCTGTGGGATGCCTTCAACGGCTATCACATGGGCAACACCGCCGAGAACGTCGCGCGCCAATGGCAGATCACCCGCGCCCAGCAGGACGAGTTCGCGGTCGCCTCGCAGCAGAAGGCTGAGGCCGCGCAGAAGGCCGGCAAGTTCAACGACGAGATCGTTCCCGTCACCATCAAGACCCGCAAGGGCGACGTCGTCGTCAGCGCCGACGAATATCCGCGCCACGGCGCCACGCTGGAGGCGATGGCGAAGCTCAAGCCGGCTTTCGAGAAGGACGGCACGGTCACCGCGGGCTCGGCCTCCGGCATCAATGACGGCGCTGCCGCCGTGGTGCTGATGACGGCCAAGCAGGCGGCCAAGGAAGGCAAGAAGCCGCTCGCGCGCATCGTGTCGTGGGCGCAGGCCGGCGTCGATCCGAAGATCATGGGCTCGGGCCCGATCCCGGCCTCGCGCGCCGCGCTGAAGAAGGCCGGCTGGAATGTCGGCGATCTCGACCTGGTCGAGGCCAACGAGGCCTTTGCGGCACAGGCCTGCGCCGTCAACAAGGACCTCGGCTGGGATACCTCGAAGGTCAACGTCAACGGCGGCGCGATCGCGATCGGCCATCCGGTCGGCGCGTCCGGCGCGCGCGTGCTGGTGACGCTGCTGCACGAAATGCAGAAGCGCGATTCGAAGAAGGGCCTGGCCACGCTGTGCATCGGCGGCGGCATGGGCATCGCCATGTGTGTGGCGCGCGACTGACGACGACCCGACACGCAGCTGACGCGTGCGCCGCACACGTCAGCGCGTGCGTTGCACGCGACTAAAAAGGCAGCGGTTGCAAATCAAATATTCTTCGCAACCACGCAAGCCTCGACTAAAGAGAAACGCCCGGCTCGCGCCGGGCGTTTTGTTCTTGATGTCCGTCAAACGTCCCGCATAATCCGCTGTTAAAAACGATCACGTCAGAAACGTCTGAAGAGTCCAAGGGAAGGAATACGACATGGCACGTGTTGCACTGGTGACGGGTGGTACGCGAGGCATCGGAGCGGCGATCAGCAAGGCGCTGAAGGCGGCCGGCTACAAGGTCGCGGCAAGCTATGCCGGGAACGATGCGGCGGCGGAGAAATTCAAGGCCGAGACCGGCATCGCCGTCTACAAATGGGACGTCAGCAGTTTCGACGCCTGCGCCGAGGGCGTGAAGAAGGTCGAGGCCGATCTCGGGCCGATCGAGGTGCTCGTCAACAATGCCGGCATCACCCGCGACACCGCCTTCCACAAGATGACGCTCGAGCAGTGGAACGCGGTCATCAACACCAATCTCGGCTCGCTGTTCAACATGACGCGCCAGGTCATCGAGGGCATGCGCGCGCGCAAGTTCGGCCGCATCATCTCGATCTCGTCGATCAACGGCCAGAAGGGGCAGTTCGGCCAGGTCAACTATTCCGCCGCGAAAGCCGGTGACATCGGCTTCACCAAGGCGCTCGCGCTCGAGAACGCCAAGGGCGGCATCACCGTCAATGCGATCTGCCCCGGCTACATCAACACCGAAATGGTGCAGGCGGTGCCGAAGGACGTGCTGGAGAAGAGCGTGATCCCGCAGATCCCGGCCAGCCGGCTCGGCGAGCCCGAGGAGATTGCGCGCGCGGTCGTGTTCCTCGCGGCCGACGAGTCCGGCTTCATCACCGGCTCGACGCTGACGGTCAACGGCGGTCAGTACATGGTGTGATGCCATCGCATCACGTGGGCTGATATTCGCAACATCGTCATGCCCGGGCTTGTCCCGGGCATCATGCCCTGTCATTCGGGGGCGCCGCGACAGCGGCGAACTATGGTGCGCAATTGCGCACCTGAGAATCTCGAGATTCCGGGTCTGGCGCTATGCGCCATCCCGGAATGACAAGGGCTCCCTCGAATGACTCCCCGCACTGCCACGCTGATCGGATTGACCGCGATCCTGATGTGGTCGCTGCTCTCAGTGATGACGGTGGCGACCGGAAAGATCCCGGCGTTTCAGCTCGCTGCGATGACCTTCGCGATCGGCGGTGTCGTCGGCCTGCTCACCTGGATCGGGCGGAGCGAGGCGGCGAAAAGCCTTAAGCAGCCGCTCGTGGTCTGGGTCGTCGGCGTCGGTGGCCTGTTCGGCTATCACGCGCTGTATTTTCTCGCGCTGCGCTTCGCCCCGCCGGCCGAAGCCGGCCTTCTGAATTATCTGTGGCCGCTATTGATCGTGCTGTTCTCGTCATTCCTGCCCGGTGAGCGGCTGGCCGCGCATCACATCATCGGCGCCGTGCTCGGCCTCGTCGGCACCGTGCTGCTGTTCGCCGGCAACACCTCCGGCTTCGCGCCGGGCGCGGTGCCGGGATTGATCGCGGCCTTCATCGCCGCTTTCGTCTGGGCAAGCTATTCGGTGCTATCCCGTCGATTGAAGGCGGTGCCGACCGATGCCGTCGCGGGCTTCTGTCTTGCCACGGCCATACTGGCCGCGCTGATGCATGGCCTGCTTGAAACCACGGTCTGGCCGGAGACCACGGTGCAATGGCTCTCGGTCATCGCACTCGGCATCGGCCCCGTCGGTGCCGCGTTCTACGCCTGGGACATCGGCATGAAGCGCGGCGACATCCGCGTGCTCGGCGCCGCCTCCTACGCGACGCCGCTGCTCTCGACGGGATTCCTCATCGCTGCCGGTTTTGCCAAGGCCAGCACCAACATCGCGATTGCTGCGATCCTGATTGCCGGCGGCGGCCTGATCGCGGCGAAGGACATGGTGCTGCGGAAGAGGTGAAAATCACTACGGTTCCCAGCCCGCCGGCGCGAGCTCGAAGCCTGCGAACTCGAACGCGGGCGCCACGGTGCAGCCGACCAGCGTCCACTCGCCCGTGGTTTCCGCCATCTGCCAGGCATTCGCCGGCACGATGGCCTGCGGCCGCTCGCCGCTGACGAGGTCGGTGCCGAGCCGTACCTCGTGCTGCGAGCAGCCGTCATGGGCGATGCGCAGCATCAAGGGACTGCCGGCGTAATAGTGCCAGGTCTCGACCGCATCGACGCGATGCCAGTGCGAACGCTCGCCGCGCGCGAGCAGGAAGTAGATCAGGGTCGAGCGCGAACGCCCGTTGGCGTCCGTGGCTTGATCGCGAAACGTTTCGCGGTAATGCCCGCCTTCGGGATGCGGCCGGAGTTCGAGGCGCGCGATGATCTCGGCTGCGGTCGGCATCGATGCCCGCCAGGATTTGTTCTTCAGGACTTGTTCTTGCGCTCGCGGAGTTCGCCGAACACTGCGGCGGGATCCGCGCCCTTCATGTGCAGCTTGGCCGCGACCGCCGGCTCGTCGGCGCGCAGGAACACGTTTGCGCGCTTCTCGTCACCCAGCAGCGAGGGAATGGTCGGCTTGTTCTCGGCCCGGAGCTTCGTCACCTCCGCGGCGCGCGCCTGCAGCGCCGCATTGTCCGGCTCGATGGTGAGAGCGAACTTGACGTTGGACGCCGTGTATTCGTGGCCGCAATAGAGCTTGAAGTCGTCGGGCAGGGCGCGCAGCTTCAGGAGCGAATCCCACATCATCGGATAGGTGCCCTCGAAGACGCGGCCGCATCCGATCGAGAACAGCGTATCGGCGGCGAACACCGCCTTCTCATTGTCGAACACGTATGAGATATGATCGAGCGTGTGGCCGGGCGTCTCCACGACACGCGCCAGCAAATTGCCGATCTTGATCACGTCGGCGTTGGCGACGCGCAGGTCGACATTCGCAATCTTCGTCGTCTTGTCGTGCGGTGCGACGACGCGGCAATTGTATTTCTGCTTGAGTTCGGCAACCCCCCCGACATGATCGCCATGATGATGGGTGATCAGGATGTCGGTCAGCTGCCAGCCCTCGCGCTCCAGGGCCTCGAGGATGGGACCGGCCTCCGGCGCGTCGATCGATGCCGTCGCTTTGGTTTCCACATCGTGGATCAGATAACCGAAATTGTCGTTTAAACAGGTGAAAGTACGAATTTCGGCGGCCATGTCATCTCCATCGCGCCCAGCCCCGGCAGACAAATATGGCGTTAACGTTGCGCAGGCAATGCAATATTCCGCGCGCAGCGGCGCCCTCGCGCATGTTACATTGCCGTCATGACCATCGACGTCGTCGACCTCCGCGAGTTCTACTCCCGCCGCCTCGGGATCGTGGCGCGGCAAATGATCAATCGCGGCATCAGGGAACGCTGGCCCAACGCCGCGGGCCAGCGCGTGCTCGGCATCGGCTATCCGACGCCCTATCTGGGGTTGTTCCGCGAGGACGCCGAGCGGTGCATCGCCTTCATGCCGGCGGCCCAGGGCGTCCTGAAATGGCCGACGGGCCGGCCGGCGCTGGCCTCGTTGGTGGATGAGTTCTCGCTGCCGCTTCCTGACGCTGCCGTCGACCGCATCCTGCTGGTCCACGCGCTGGAGATGTCGGACGATCCGGCTGCGCTGCTGCGCGAGGTGTGGCGGGTGCTGGCGCCCTCGGGGCGCGTCATCGCCGTGATCCCGAACCGGCGGGGGGTTTGGACCCGCACCGACAGCACGCCGTTCGGCCACGGCCGGCCCTATTCGCGCTCGCAGATCACCGAGCTCTTGCGCCAGACCTGGTTCACGCCGACCGCCTGGGGCGAGGCACTGTTCATGCCGCCTTATGCTGGCGGCTGGGTGTTGAAATCGGCGCAGATGTGGGAGCGTGCCGGTGCGGCGTTGTCGCTGCCCTTTGCCGGCGTCCATATCGTGGAGGCGACCAAGCAGGTCTACCGCGCGATCCCCGCCAAGCGCGAGCGCGTACGGCTCATTCCCTCGCTCGCGAAGCCGGTGCTGGTGCCGTCCTCGACGACGGTGACGCGGAGTTAGCTTCACCTCTCCTTACGGGCCTGACGGGACGGGTGATCCGTGCCCGTGCGTTCCCATAAATTCAACCAACGCACATCGTCACAAACAAATCGTCCCGGCGAGGCCGGGACGATCCAGATCAGAAAATCAGAAGGAGCTTACTCGCCCGGGGCGACCTCGTCGCTGGACGCGGCGGGAGCCGCTTCGCGCTCGGGACGCGGCCCATGCGGCCGGCGCCGCCGGCGCGGATAGCGCTCGCCGCCACCGCCGCCCTCGAAGCCGCCCTGGCCGCCGTTCACCTGCGGCTGCGCGCCGGTGATGAAGGACGGCAGGCGGTCGACACCGCCGGCATCGGCTATGACGGGCTGCGGCTGGTTCGCGGGCTGCGGCTGCGGCTGATATTGCGGCTGCGGACGATGGTCGCGTTCGCGGTGCTCGCGCGGCTGCTGGTTGTCACGCTGGTAGGGCTGCTGGTTGTCTCGCGGCTGGTGATCACGCTGGTGGTGATCGCGCTGCCCATCGCGGTCGCGCATGAAGGGCTGCTGCTGGGGCTGCGGGACGAAACCCGGCTCCTGGCCGAAGGCCGAGAAATTCTCGCCGTCGTCCTCGCCGTCGTCGCTGCTGCTGATGGGCTCATCGCCGCGCGGTTGCTGGTTCTGGCGGAACTGCTCCTGGGCCGCCGCGATCAGGCGGAAATAATGCTCGGCGTGCTGGTAGTAGTTCTCGGCTGCAACGGGGTCGCCGGAAGAGCGCGCGTCACGCGCAAGCTGGAGATACTTTTCGGCGATGTGCGAAGCGGTGCCGCGAATCTTGATGTCGGGTCCGTTGGATTCGTAGACCCGGGTCATCGGGTTCTGGCCGCGTCGGTTGTTGTTATTGTTGTTGCGGTTGCGCATCCGCTGCTTGTTTTGACCGTTTCTCATGTCCTGCCTTTAATTCCAGCCCTAAAGATTGCACGCATACTGATTGCTAGGAGTGACCTGGTGCCAGCGGCTCACACCTCTCGCGCGCACCGCGCGCAAAAGCGGATCGAACCCTGCCGATGTTCGTCGACCGTCGCGTTCAACAAAGACGCGTTCCCCACTCGCCAGCATTCATTGCCAGCGAACCCATTCATTTCGCTTGCCGAAACAAGCCCAGCTTTCTTGCGTCAGTCTTCAAGCGCAATATCTGGCTTTCGTTCACGTTGCGGTCGGAGAGCAGCGCAGCTCCACTGGCCATCGCGCTCAACAGGACCTGCGGCTTGGAACCTTTAAATCAGTAAAGCTCTCGCCCGAGAGCCCGGCTTTCGCCCGTAGGTCTACGGGGCCGGCACCGATGTGTTGAACGGAACGTAGTCGTTCCCAGGCGATATTCCAAGAGGTTTTTGCAGCCCAAACCGGCTTTTATGGGGGCATTTTTCGGGCCGAAACCGCCCGTGGAATGCCTGCCAAGTCGGCCTTGGGTGGCCTGTCCAGCGATAACGCGGCGCCCCTCATCAAGGTTTCAATATTTTGGGCCTGGCCCTGTCCGGCCTCGACGATCAGCGCCCCGCCGGGGGCGAGGCGCTCGGCCGCCTGCGGGATCAGGGCGCGGTAGGCGTCATATCCGTCATTGCCGCCGTCGAGCGCCAGATGCGGATCATGCTCGCGCACCTCGATGCTCAATTTCGGAATCTCGCCCGAGGGAATATAGGGCGGGTTCGAGACGATGAGATCGAACGGGCCGCGGAGCGCCGCCGCATAGGAGCAGGCGACGAAGGCGGCGCGGTCGGCGAGGCCGAGCGCCGCGGCATTGTTCCTGGCCGTTTTGAGCGCGTTCAGGCTGAGGTCGGTGCCGACGCCGAAAGCATCCGGAATTTCGTGCAGCAGCGCGAGCAGGATCGCGCCCGATCCGGTGCCGATGTCCGCGATGCGGGGCGGATGGGACGCCTGCCGCTCGCGAAAGATTTCGAGCGCAAGCTCGACCACGGTTTCGGTGTCGGGCCGCGGAACCAGGGTTGCTTCCGACAGGCGGAAGGGCAGGCCCCAGAATTCGCGTGTCCCGAGAATGCGCGCCACAGGCTCGCCAGCGATGCGGCGCTGCGCATGCTGCGCCAGCCGCGATGCTTCGGCTGCGGTGAGAGGACGGGCCGCCTGCGTGGCCAGGCCGGTGAGGTCGAGGCCGAGCGCCGCACTGATCAGGGTGCGGGCGTCGAGCTCGGCTTCGTCGAGCTGTGCCGATTTCAGCTGCGCAGCCAGCGTACGCCGGGCGCGCTCGATGGATTGTCCGGCGAAAGGGTTGCTCACGCTTCAGGCCGCCGCGCCCTGCGCAGCGAGCTGTGCGGCCTGGTGCTCTGTCGTCAATGCGTCGATCAATTCGCCCAGCGCTTCACCCGCGATCACCTGCGGCAGCTTGTAGAGCGTCAGGTTGATGCGATGGTCGGTGACGCGCCCTTGCGGGAAATTATAGGTGCGGATGCGCTCGGAGCGGTCGCCGGAGCCCACCTTCTCCTTGCGCTCGGCCGAGCGTGCGGCGTCGACACGCTGGCGCTCGGCGTCGTAGATGCGTGAGCGCAGGATGTTCATGGCCGAGGCGCGGTTCTTGTGCTGCGAGCGGCTGTCCTGCATCATCACCACGATGCCGGTCGGGATGTGGGTGATGCGGATCGCCGATTCGGTCTTGTTGACGTGCTGACCGCCCGCGCCTTGCGCGCGCATGGTCTCGATCCGCAGATCCTCGTTCTTGATGTCGACGTCGACGTCTTCGACCTCCGGCAGCACGGCCACGGTCGCTGCCGAGGTGTGGATGCGCCCCTGCGTCTCGGTGTCGGGCACGCGCTGCACGCGGTGCACGCCGGATTCGAATTTCAGCTTCGAGAACGCGCCGCGGCCCTGCACCTCCGCGATGATTTCCTTGTAGCCGCCGACCGTGCCTTCGCTCGCCGAGATCACCTCCACCTTCCAGCCCTGCAAGGCCGCGAAGCGCTCGTACATCCGGAACAGGTCGCCGGCGAACAGCGAGGCCTCGTCGCCGCCGGTGCCGGCGCGGATTTCCAGCACCACGTTGCGGTCGTCCATGGCGTCCTTGGGCAAGAGCGCGACGCGGATCTTCTGGACCAGTTCCTCGATTCTGGGCGTCAGCTCGTCGCGCTCGGCTTCCGCCATGCTCCGCATCTCGGCATCGGTGGCGGGATCGGCGATCAGCGCCTCGGCGTCGGCGAGCTCCTTGACCGCGGAACGATAGGCTTTCACCGCCTCGACCAGCGGCGTGATCTCGGCGAGCTCGCGCGTGATCTGCACATATCGCTCGGAGGTGAGCTGCCCGAGCGATTCGGCCTCGAGCGAGGCGTGATGCGCGAGCAGGACGTCCAGTTTTGCTTCGGGGAGTGACGACATCGGTTCGGTCTCAAAGGGCGGAAGAAGGCGAGGCGGCAGGGAGCAGCGGCAGGTCCGCTACAACGCAAGGCCCTCGGCCTCCGCAAATTCCGTCAGCTTCTGCCGGATCGAGACGCTGCCCGCCGGCGCATCCAGCAGAGGGTTGAGTATGGCTTCGGCCTTCTTGGCGTCGAGGTCGAGCACCATCGCCTTGACCGGGCCGAGCGCAGTCGCCGAAAGCGACAGCGAGCGGTAGCCCAGCGCGATCAGCGCCAGCGCGCCGATCGGCTTGGACGCCATCTCGCCGCAGAGCGACAGCGACTTCTGCGCCGCGTGCGCCTTGCGTGCGATGTCGCGCAGCGCGCGCAGGATCGGCGCCGACATGGTGTCGAAGCGTTCGGACACCTTGGCATTGCCGCGGTCGACCGCGAACAGGAACTGGAACAGGTCGTTGGAACCGACCGAGATGAAATCGACCTTCTTCAGGAGCTCGTCGAGCTGATAGAGCAGAGCCGGCACCTCGACCATGGTGCCGATATCGATTCTTTCAGGCAGCGTGTGGCCGTGCTGGCGCAAGTAAGTGAGCTCGCGCTCGACCAGCGCCTTGGCTGCGTCGAATTCGGCGACCTCCGAGATCATCGGGAACATGATGCGCAGCGCGCGGCCGCCGCCGGCGCGCAGCAGCGCGCGGATCTGGCCGCGCAACAGGCCGGGGCGATCGAGCCCGAGCCGGATCGCGCGCCAGCCGAGCGCGGGATTTTCTTCGATCACCGCTTCCATATAGGGCAGCGCCTTGTCGCCGCCGATATCGAGGGTGCGGAACGTGACCGGCTTGCTGCCGGCGGCATCCAGAACGGTGCGATAGAGCGCGAGCTGGTCGCTGGTGCGCGGCAGGCTCTGGCCGACCATGAATTGCAGCTCGGTGCGGAACAGGCCGATGCCGGCGCTGCCGGTGTCCTCGATATGCGGCAGGTCGATGGCCAACCCTGCGTTGATCATCAGCTCGACCTTCTGGCCGTCCTTGGTGACGCAGGGCCGGTCGCGCAGCGCCAGATACTGTGCCTGGCGGCGGGCCCGGAAGCGCACGCGCTCGGCGAAGGCGGCCTCGATCTCCTGCGACGGGCGCACATAGATCGTGCCGGAGGTGCCGTCGACGATGATGGGGTCGCCGGGATCGGCGATGCCGGGGGCGTTCGGGACTTCGCCGACGGCGGGAATGCCGAGCGCACGTGCCACGATCGAGACGTGGGAATTGGCGGTGCCTTCCTCCAGCACGATGCCGCGCAGGCGCTTGCGGTCGTAATCGAGCAGCGCCGCCGGGCCCATGGCGCGGGCGATGACGATGGCGTTGTCGGGCAGTTGCTCGCGTGAAGGCGCATGATCCTGGCCGACGAGCTGTCGCATCAGGCGGTAGCCGAGATCCTCGAGATCGTGCAGGCGGTCGCGCAGATAGGGATCGGTCGAGCGCAGCATGCGCGCGCGGGTGTCGGACTGCACACGCTCGACGGCGGCCTCCGCCGTGAGGCCGGTGGCGACCGCCTCGTGCAGCTTGTGCGACCAGCCCTGGTCGTTGGCGAACATGCGGTAGGCTTCCAGCACGTCGCGATGCTCGCCGCCGTCGGCGACGTCGCCGCGCTCCAGCATGCGGTCGAGATCGGCGCGCAGCTTGGCCAGTGCGCTGTCGAGCCGCTTGATCTCCTTCGGCAGGTCCTCGGCGATGTAGTCCTTGATGACGACGCGCGGCTCGTGCAGCACGACGTGGCCGAGCGCGATGCCTTCCGAGAGGATGGCGCCGACCTTCTGCGCGGAATGGCGTGCGGCCGGCTCCAGGCCGGGCTTGGCGAGCGCCGACAGCTCGCCCGAGGCGATCAGCTCCGCCAGCACCATGGCGGTGGTTTGCAGCGCCTCGAGTTCCTCCTCGACATAGTTGCGCTTGGCGCGATTCTGCACCACCAGCACGCCGAGCGTGTTGCCGGCGCGCAGGATCGGCACGCCGAGGAAGGAGTGATAAATTTCTTCGCCGGTTTCGGGGCGGAACGAGAAGGCCGGGTGGCTCTGCGCATCGCTGAGGTTGAGCGGCGTCGCCTCGCTGGCGACGAGGCCGACGAGGCCCTCATGGGCGCTGAGCACGGTGTGGTGCACCGCCTCGCGGTTGAGGCCTTCAGTGGCGTAGAGCTCGAGCGTGTTGTCGACGCGCAGCACGTAGACCGAACACACCTCGGCCACCATGTTGGCGGCGATCAGCACCACGATCTTGTCCAGCCGCTCCTGGGCCGAGACCTGCTCCGCCATGGTTTCGCGGAGCCGTCTCAACAAGACGCGGGGACCTCCCGACGCGCTCCGCATGAACCGTCAATCTCCTCCGTCTGCCGGACCCGGCGATATCGGCCGGCGGCTGGCCCAAAATTCCAGAAAAACAACCAAATTGTTTGTCCGGCGCAGGCACAAGCCCAAAAATCTACTCGAGATTTGGCACTTGTACCGAATCAGCGCCGCCTGAACTGGGACACAGTCTGCGGCAGCCCACCCTGTCCGCCGTATAGCGAATTGAGGCTTGTTTTGCCAAGCAAAACGCCTGCCAAACGCGAAGGTGTGTACACCCCAGCGTTTGCTGCGACCGCTAAGAGAAAATTAGCCCAGGCATGGTCCGGAAAAGTGCGGAGCGGTTTTCCGGAAAGACCATGCTCAAAACGACGATCTGAAGCGCGACGACGGGTCGTGCTTTAGGCCTGGTCGAGGCCGTAGAGCGTGTGCAGGGTGCGCACCGCAAGCTCGGTATAGGCGGTGTCGATCAAGACCGAGAATTTGATCTCGGAGGTTGTAATGGCCCGGATGTTGATGTTCCGCCCCGCAAGGGCCGAGAACGCCTGGGCGGCGACGCCGGCATGGCTGCGCATGCCGCTGCCGATCACCGAGATCTTGGCGACGTCGGTGGCGGTATCGAGCCGTGCATAGCCGATCTTGGCCTTGGCCGCGGTAATCGTCTCCTTGGCGCGGGTGTAGTCGGCCGCCGGCACCGTGAAGGTGAGGTCGGTGGTCTTGCCGTCCTCGGAAACATTTTGCACGATCATGTCGACGTTGATGTTGGCCTCCGCCAGGGGGCCGAAGATCGAGGCCGCAACGCCAGGCTTGTCCTCGATGTGGCGCACCGAGATCTGGGCCTCGTCCTTCGAAAAGGCGATGCCGGTGACGACGTGGCTTTCCATGATCTCCTCCTCGCTGCAGATCAGCGTGCCGGGCGGCTGGTTGGCATGCGGGTCGATATCCTCGGGCTTGTCGAAGCTCGAGCGGACGAAGATCGGCATGTTGTGGACCATGCCGAGTTCCACGGAGCGGACCTGGAGCACTTTGGCGCCCTGCGAGGCCAGTTCCAGCATGTCTTCGAACGCGATCTTGTCGAGCCTCTTGGCCTTCGGCACGATTCGCGGGTCGGTGGTGTAGACCCCGTCGACGTCGGTGTAGATGTCGCAACGGTCCGCCTTGACGGCGGCGGCGATCGCCACGGCCGAGGTGTCGGAGCCGCCGCGGCCGAGCGTGGTGATGCGACCCGTCTCGGGGGTGATGCCCTGGAAGCCGGCGATGACCGCGACCTCCTTGCGCTCCTTGAAACGCTTGATGATCTCGCTGCCGTCGATGTCCTCGATCCGGGCCGAGGCATGGGCGTCGCTGGTCTTGATCGGGATCTGCCAGCCCTGCCAGGAGCGGGCCTGGATGCCCATGCCCTGGAGCACGATGGCAAGAAGGCCGGACGTCACCTGTTCGCCCGAGGCGACCACGGCGTCGTATTCGCGCGCATCGTGCATCGGCGAGGCCTCTGTGCACCAGGCCACCAGCTCGTTGGTCTTGCCAGCCATCGCCGAGACGACCACGGCCACTTCATGGCCGGCATCGACCTCACGCTTCACATGGCGTGCGACGTTGCGGATACGTTCGATGTTGGCGACGGACGTGCCGCCGAATTTCATCACGAGGCGGCTCATGACGACGCGTGCATTCCTTCATAAGGATCAGTATGGTGACCCGCACCGGACATGCCTCACGGGCACCGACCGCGCGTATACAGAGCGGCGGGGCCCGGGGCAAGCGGGTTCCTGCGGGGGCAGGGTGCGGGGGAGTGGGTTAACCGAGATCATGGCGCGCTATATCGACGAGATCCTGCAACCGGGCGAGCGGGTGCTGTATTCGACCAATGCGCACTGGATCTTCTACTTTCCGGCCATCGTGGCCTGGATCGTGGCGCTGGTTTTGTTCATCCTGTCGCGGCAGGCCACCGCCGAGGGGCTGGTTTTGCTTTGCCTCGTTGCCTCCGGTCTCGTGGCTCTGGCGGCCCTCTACTGGACCATCAAGGGCTGGTTCCATCGCTTCACCACCGAGACCGACGTCACCAACCTCAGGGTCGTGCACAAGACCGGCTTCATCAGGCGCCGAACCTTCGAGATGGCGCTCGACAAGGTCGAGAGCGTCGACGTCGACCAGACCATTCTTGGACGTATTCTCAACTACGGCGACGTGACGATTCGCGGCGTCGGCGAGGGGATCGAGACGATCAAGACGATCGCCTCGCCGCTCGCTTTCCGTAGTTCGATCACCACGCGGTAGGACCGCGCGTAACCATGAGCATGCAGCAAAATACTTCCCTCTCCGCCCAGCCGGGCTCGACCGTCGACGCCGCCGAGATCGCGAAATTCTCAAAACTTTCGGCGGAGTGGTGGGACCCCAAGGGCAAGATGGCGCCGCTGCACCGGATCAACCCGCTGCGGCTCGGCTATATCCGCGACGCCGCCTGCCGCAAGTTCGAGCGCAACGTCCGCAGCCTCAATTGCCTCGGGTCCTTGCGCGTGCTCGACATCGGCTGCGGCGCCGGCCTGCTCTGCGAACCGCTGTCGCGCCTGGGGGCTCAGGTCATCGGCATCGACCCTTCGGCGAGCAACATCGCGGCGGCGAAGCTGCACGCCGACAAGAGCCATCTTGCGATCGACTATCGCTGCACCACGGTGGAGGAGATCGACCCGCGCGAGCGCTTCGACATCGTGCTGGCGATGGAGGTGGTCGAGCACGTCACCGACGTCGGCATCTTCCTGAAGCGCTGCGCCTCAATGCTGAAGCCGAACGGCCTGATGGTCGTCTCGACGCTGAACCGCAACTGGAAGAGCTTCGCCCTTGCCATCGTCGGCGCCGAATACGTGCTGCGCTGGCTGCCGCGCGGCACCCACGAATGGAACAAGTTCGTCACGCCGGACGAGCTGACCAAATATCTGCTCGACAACCGCCTCGTCATCACCGAGCAGACCGGCGTCGTCTACTCACCGTTCGCCGATAAATGGAGCCTCTCGTCCGACATGGACGTGAACTATATGGTGGTCGCGGAAGCGATGGTGTGAGGCAAGGCGCGATCTGTTTCTCCACAGTCGCTGTCGTCCCAGCGAACGCACTGCGTTCGCTGGGACGACACCGAATTTGTTGCGAGAGCATCGCACCCATGACACCCATGCGGTTGACCAGTGAGTCTGTTCCCGTCACGGTAATCGCTCTGTTTGTCTAACCTTTCCACCCCCCCGATGCTCACCATCGCCAGCCTCTGGATTCCCTTCACGATCATTGCTGCGCTGGGCCAAGTCGCGCGCAATGCGATGCAGCGGTCGCTGACGAAGCCGCTGGGGACCTGGGGGGCGACCAATATCCGCTTCCTGTTCGGCTTCCCGTTCTCGCTGCTGTTCCTCGGCGTGGTGCTGGTCGCGACCGGCGATCATATCGGCATGCCGCCGGCCGTGTTCTGGCCTTGGCTGCTGCTCGGGGCGCTCAGCCAGATCGTTGCGACCGGCCTGATGCTGCTCGCGATGAACGACCGCTCCTTCGTCGTGACCACGGCTTACCTCAAGACCGAAGCGATCCAGACCGCGATCTTCGGCTTCGTCTTCCTCGGCGATCATCTGACCTGGCTCAAGGTGCTGGCGATCGTGATCGCGACCGTCGGTGTCGTCATCACCGCGCTGCGGCCCGGCGGAGAGAAGAGCTTTGCGGAGTTGAAGCCGACCATCACCGGCCTCGTTGCGGCCGCGGCCTTCGCGCTCTCCGCGGTCGGTTTTCGCGGCGCCATCATCACCGTGCCGAACGTGTCGTTCGTGACGGCGTCGTCGTTCACGCTGGTGCTCGGCCTGTTCGTGCAGACGCTGGTGCTGACGATCTATCTGCTCTGGCGCGCGCCGGACGTGTTGCGCGGCATCCTCGGCATGTGGAGGCCGTCGATGCTGGCGGGCTTCACGGGCGCCTTCGCCTCGCAGTTCTGGTTCCTGGCGTTCGCGCTGACGGCCGCCGCCAACGTCCGCACGCTCGCCTTGATCGAGGTGCTGTTCGCGCAAGGCGTGGCCTACTATTCGTTCAAGCAGCCGATCGCGCCGCGCGAGCTTGCAGGCATCGCGCTGATCGTGGTCGGCGTGGCGGTGCTGGTGGGCGTCTAAAGCGCGATGCGATTTGGATGAATCGTCATCGCGCTTTAGCTTGTTGTTTACGCATGATCTTTCCGGAAAACCGCTTCGCACTTTTCCGGATCATGCTTTAACTGGCTGTCATTCCGGGGCGCCCGAAGGGCGAACCCGGAATCTCGAGGAACTCAGGTGCGCAGCTGCGCACCTGAGTTCGCGCTTTGCGCGCCCCGGAACGACGGTGCTAATTTCGGTCTTCCGGCAGCGTCGGCAGCGGCGAGACCTCGATGCCTTCGTCGATCAGCGACTTCGCCTCGTCCGGCGAGGCCTCGCCGTAGATCGGACGGTGCTCCTTGTCGCCATAGTGCATGGCGCGAGCTTCGTTGGCGAAACGGTCGCCGACATTGTCGGCGTTCTTGACGATGTGATCGCGCAGTTCCTTGAGCTTGGCGCGCAGCTCGCGCTCCTGTGCCATCAGCAGCGAGGTCGGTCCGGACGGTGTAGTGTCGGGTGTGGCCGCAGCCACGGCTTCCGGCGGAGGCGTGGCGCGACCCTTCTTGCCGACGATGCGCGGCGCCATGATCGCCTTGCCGACCTTGGCCGAGCCGCAGATCGGGCAGGTCACGAGCTTTCGCTTCACCTGCGAATCATAGGCCGACGAGCTCTGAAACCAGCTCTCGAAGTCGTGGCCGCGGTCGCAGCGAAGCGCGTAGCGGATCATGCCGAGCCCCGCACGAGGTGCAAATGGTCAGGCCCCGCCTTGGGATCGGAGACGCCGAAGCGGCGGCCGTGCTGGAGCGATGGAATGGCGCGGCGCGCCGTCTCGACCTTGGCCGGGTCGATCTTGGCCATGATAATGCCGGGCTCGACGTCGCCCTCGGCGAGGATCTCGCCCCAGGGATCGATGATCAGCGAGTGGCCATAAGTCTCGCGCTTGTTCTCGTGCAGCCCGGCCTGCGCCGCGGCAAAGATGAAGCAGCCGGTCTCGATCGCACGCGCGCGCAGCAGCACGTGCCAATGCGCTTCGCCGGTCTTGCGGGTGAAGGCCGACGGCACCGTGATGAAATAGGCGCCGCTCTCGGCGAGAGCGCGATAGAGTGCCGGGAAGCGCAGATCGTAGCAGATCGTCAGCCCGATGCGGCCCCAGGGCAGATCCGAGATCACGGCGGTCTCGCCCGGCTGGTAGTTGGCGGATTCGCGATAGCTCTCCCCGTCCGGCAGCTCGATGTCGAACATGTGGATCTTGTCATAGCTCGCGAGCACATTGCCCTCGGGCCCGATCAGGAAGGAGCGGTTGACCGCCTTCTCCGGCGAGAAGCGCAGCGCCAGCGAGCCGACATGAAGGTGGATCTTCAGCTCCGCCGCGAGCGCTCGGTACGCCTTCAGCGAAGTGTCGTCCTCTTCGCTCTGCAGGTGCTCGAACAATGCCTTGCGGTTCAGCTGCATCATGTTGCTGACTTCGGGCGTCTGCACGTAGTCGGCGCCATTGGCCGCAGCCTGCCGGATCAGCCTGGTCGCCTGTTCCAGGCTCGGCCCGGGCAGCAGGCCGGTGCGCATTTGCACCATGGCGGCGGTGAAGGTGCGATTCTCGCTCATATGGCGGCCTTGATGCTCTCGAGCATGCCGTCGAGCTTGCCTTCGCGATCGAGCGCATAGAGGTCGTCACAGCCGCCGACATGGGTGCCGCCGATCCAGATCTGCGGGAAAGTCGAACCTTGCCCGGCGCGGCCGTACATTTCCTGGCGCCAGGACGGGTTCTTGGCGACGTCGAACTCGGTGAAGGTCGCCTTCTTGCGGGTCAGCAGCGATTTGGCGGCGGAACAATAGCCGCAGCCCGGCCTCGTATAGATCTCGACAGCAGCAGTCATCTCGTCAGGCGCTCTCATGTCATGAATTCATTGAATTATATGGGACTTCACCTGACCTCCACAACCCGGGCAAACACCAGCACGTCGACCTGGGCTGCCTTGGCGCGGAGCAGGGCGCGCGCGCAGGCATCCAATGTCGCACCCGAGGTCAGGACATCGTCGATCAGGACGATGCGGCGGCCCTGGATCTCGGCTTGACGCTCGGCAGATACCTGGAATGCGCCCTGCACATTGGTGGCGCGCTGGGCCCGCGACAGGCCGATCTGCTGCTCGGTCGCACGCACCCGCCGCAGCACATCGCCCCGCACCCTGATCCCGCTCTGCCGTTCGATGATGCGCGCCAGCGCTCCGGACTGGTTGTAGCGGCGGCGCCAGGCGCGCCGCCAATGCAGGGGCACCGGCACCAGCATGTCGGCGCCCGCCAGCAGCTCGCCGCCGGCGCGCGCCATCCAGCGGCCCATGGCCGGCGCCAGATCGGTGCGGTCCTGATACTTCAGCGCATGGACCAGCGTGCGCGCGACGTCGTCATAGCGCACCGCCGCGCGGGCGCGCTGGTAGGCCGGCGGGCTCGCAATCGCCTCCATCGACAGCATGTCGGGACCGGGATCATAGACGAAGGGGATGCCGAGCCGCGGACAAAAGGGCCGTTCGATGAACGACAGCCGCGCCCAGCACGAAGCGCAAACACCCTCGCCCTCCACCGGCTCGCGGCAGGACACGCACAGTGTCGGCAGCGCGATGTCGAGCGCGAGCCGTGCTGCGCGCGACAGCACGCGGCCGCCGGCGGACCAGGCGGCACGCAGCGGTGCGGGAATGGAACGGGCAGGGGCGGCGTCGGCTTCCATGAGGAGAGGCTAGCGTTGCACCATAGATTGCTCAAGCCGTCGTCTCGTCCCCGGACGCAGCGCAGCGCTCCTTCAGCGCTGCGCTGCCGAGCCGGGACCCATCTCACCGCGATCTGGCGCGCATTCCCTGGGTCCGGCTCTGCGCGGCAGCACCAATGAGCACGGCGCGTCCGGATCACGAGAGTGATTGCCATGGCCGGCATGATCGGCGTAACCAGCGGCATGGCCCAGAACCGACAAACCCCGCCCGCTTTGTTCGATCGTGCCTTGCTGCACGCACGGCAGCGGCGTGCGCAGGCACAAGGTGCCGTGAGCTTCCTGCTCGATCGCGTCGCCGAGGACATGTCAGACCGGTTGGCCGCAGTGATGCGCGAGTTTCACGCTCCGGCTGATCTGTGGACGCCCGGCGAAGGTCTCAAAGTCCTACACGCGCGGCTTCCAGCGATGGCGCGGATCGCGATTGATGCGGCCGGCGCGGAAAAACTGCCTTTCGCACCCGAAAGCCTCGACCTCGTCGTCTCCGCCTTGGCGCTGCAATTCGTCAACGATCTGCCGGGCGTGCTTGCGCAGGTCCGGCGCGCGCTGAAGCCGGACGGGCTGCTGCTCGCCGCGATGATCGGCGGTGACAGCCTGACCGAGCTGCGCCAGGCCTTTGCCGCGGCGGAAGCCGAATGCGAGGGCGGTGTGTCGCCGCGCGTGGCGCCGTTCGCTGACCTTCGTGACATCGGCGCGCTGCTGCAGCGGGCCGGCTTTGCATTGCCGGTGACCGACGTCGACCGTGTCGTGGTGCGCTATGGCAATGCGTTCGCCCTGATGCAGGATCTCCGCCGCATGGGCGCGGCCAATGTGCTGATCCTGCGGCGGCGCACGCCGAGCCGGCGCGCGACGCTGTTGCGGATGGCCGAAATCTATGCCGAGCGCTTTGCCGATGCCGATGGCCGCATCCGTGCGACGTTCGACATCATCTGGCTGTCCGGTTGGGCCCCGCATGCGAGCCAGCAGCAGCCACTGAAGCCGGGGTCGGCCAAGGCGAGCCTGGCGGAGGCGGTGAAGAAGGCGGGGAAAGAGTGACGCGTGTTCCGGCCCCGCCGCAGCGTTCCTACGCTGCTGCGCGTCCGGGGCACGGCCCACCTCACATCAGCAAATCAATCAAATGCGGGATCAGCGGCATGTCCGCGGGCGGCATGGGATAGTCGCGCAGCTTGTTGGCGCGGACCCAGGCGAGGTTCTGGCCCTCTCGCGGCGTGACCAGGCCTTCCCAGCGCCGGCAGATGTAGAGCGGCATCAGGAGATGAAAGATTTCGTAGCCATAGCTGGCGAAGGTCAACGGCGCTAGGCACGGCTCGGCGACCGTGATGCCGAGCTCCTCATGGAGCTCCCGGATCAGGCTCTGCTCCGGCCGCTCGCCGGGCTCTAACTTGCCGCCGGGAAATTCCCAGAGGCCGGCCAGCGCCTTGCCCTCGGGGCGCTGCGCGATCAGAATGCGCTTGTCGGCGTCGACCAGTGCACAGGCCACCACCAGTGTCAATTTGAGATCGGCCATGCGTGTCTGTCGCTCGCTGAAGTTCGTCCGCAACGGTTTGTGTATTTCGAGGTGAGCCCGACGCAAGGGATTTCGGATGCCATGAACGCACTCTTCAAGAAGGCGGTGGCGGATGCGCGGATTTCGGGGTGACGCCAGTGGCGTCATTCCGGGGCGATGCGCCGGCATCGACCCGGAATCTCGGGCATAAACTTCTGGATTCCGGGTTCTCGCCTCGCCAGCCCCGGAATGACGGCCGGGGAGCCTACGACCTGTAGTCCCCATTGATCGCGACGTATTCCTTGGTGAGATCGCAGGTCATGACGCGGTCGCGGCCCTTGCCGAGGCCGAGCGAGACCAGAATCGCGATCTCCGGCGCCTTCATCGCTTCCGAGACCTGCGTTTCGTCATAGCCTGGATCGCGCGCGCCGTTCTTGGCGACGCGGATGCCGTTGAACGAGATCGAGAGCTTGTCGCGATCAGCCGGCTCGCCGGCCTTGCCGACCGCCATCACCACGCGGCCCCAATTGGCGTCTTCGCCGGCGATGGCGGTCTTCACCAGCGGCGAGTTGGCGATCGACATCGCGATCTTGCGCGCCGAAGCCTTGGTCTTGGCGCCCTCGACCGTGATCTCGACCAGCTTGCGCGCGCCTTCGCCGTCGCGGGCCACCTGCTCGGCGAGGTTGGCGAGCACCTGGTTGAACGCCTTGACGAACGCCTTCAGGCGCGGGTCGCTGGCACGGCTGATCTTTGGCGCCCCCTGCTCGGCAGCGGCACCTGTCGCAAAGGCCAGCAGCGTGTCGGAGGTCGAGGTGTCGCCATCGATTGTCACGGCGTTGAAGGTGTCCTCGACGCCGCTCTTGAGCAGGGCCTGGAGCGCGGCGGGCGCGATCGGCGCGTCGGTGAAGATGAAGGACAGCATCGTCGCCATGTCGGGGGCGATCATGCCGGCGCCTTTGGCCATGCCGTTGATGGTGACCTTGGCCTTGCCGAGCTTGACGGTGGCGGTCGCGACCTTCGGGAAGGTGTCGGTGGTCATGATCGCCTTGGCCGCGGCCAGGTAGTTACCGGGCTCTGCAGCCTCGGCGAGGCGGCCGAGCACGCCGTCGAACTTGGTCGCGTCCAGCGGCTCGCCGATGACGCCGGTCGAGGCCAGGAAGATCTCGCTTTCGCTGCACCCGACCGCCTTGGCCGCGATCTTCGCGGTCAGCGCGGTGGAGGCGCGGCCGGTCTTGCCGGTGAAGGCATTGGCATTGCCGGAATTGACCACGAGTGCGCGCGCCTTGCCGCCCTTGAGCTTGGCGCGGCACCATTCGACCGGTGCCGACGGGCATTTCGATTTGGTGAAGACGCCGGCCACCGCAGTGCCCTTGTCCATCACCGCCAGCAGCACGTCCGTGCGGTTCTTGTAGCGGATGCCGGCCTCGGCCGTCGCAAGGCGGACGCCTGCGATCACGGGCATGTCGGGAACGTGTTTCGGGGCGAGGGGAGAGACGGAGGAGGACATCGCAGGCGCCTTGGTGGGATCTGGACAAGCAGATGCCCGGCGCGGGGGCCGGGCATCACGAAGGCTTAGATACTCTTCACATCAGCGAAGTGACAGCGAATTCTTACTTCTTCGCCGGGGGAGCCATCTTGCTGTCGGAAGGCTTGGCGTCCTTGGAGGCATCCGCCGCCGGCTGGTCCAGCCGCTCGACCTTGGCTTCGGTGCGCAGCTTGGCGACGTAATCGGCCTGAGCCTTGCGGGTGACGTAGTTCTCGATCTGGGACTTGACCTGCTCGAAGTCCGGCGCCTTGCGGTTGCGCTTTTCCTCGACCTTGATGATGTGCCAGCCGAACTGCGACTTGACGGGATCGGAGATCTTGCCCGGCTCGAGCGCAAAAGCGACGGCCGAGAACTCCGGCACCATCTGCTCCTTGGTGAAGAAGCCGAGATCGCCGCCATCGGCGGAGCCCGGGTCCTTGGACTTCTTCTTGGCGAGCTCGGCGAAATCGGCGCCCTTGTCGAGCTCGGCCTTCACGGCCTTGGCCTCGTCCTCGGTCTCGACCAGGATGTGGCGGGCGCGCACCTCCTGCTCGCCGGTGATCTGCTTGGAGGCCTCTTCATAGACCTTCTTCATGGCGTCCGGCGTGGTCGCGGCCTTGCCTTCGTTGGCGAGCAGGCTGTCCATCAGAAGCCGGTTGCGGGCGAACGCCAGGCGCTTTTTGAACTCCTCGCTGTCGGCGAGCTTCTTGTCTTCGGCAGCCTTGCTGACGATCTTCATGTCGATCAGGAAGGACAGGACGTTCTCGTCCTTGGTCGCCGGGTCCATCTGCGCGAGGCTCGGCCCGAGTTCCTCCTCGGCCATGGTGACGTCGCTCTTCTTGATTTCAGTGCCATTGACCTTCGCCAGCACCGGATCATCGGCGGCCCGGAGCGGGCCCGCGAACGCCAGGGACAGCGCCAGAGCGAGGCTGCCAGCCAAGGCGGAGGCATGGCGGAAACGCTGGCCGGTGGTTACCGGGAACGAGGTGGTCATGGAAAATCCTTATGTTGAAGCAGGGGCCTGCTCGAAGCGGGGCGGACACTCGCCCAATTCAGGGGGGCTTGGCAACGCGAAAAGTCTGTCAAAATGATGAATTAGCCGCAATGCGCCCGCCGTTGACAAGGCCCTGACCGGGCCATATCTCTGCCCGGTCGCGACCATGGCGATGGCGTTTATTTTGCTGCGTTTTTGGCCGTTGAACCCAGACTTGCCCAATTCCCACCCATATGGCGGATGACCCCCGCAGTCCGGGCTCTGACGCCGCGAAGCGTCACGGTGAGTTGATAGGCAGACGGGTGACAACTTCTTGGCTGCAACGCGGTTAAATCGCGAACACAGGAACTAAGCATGATCGGCGCGCTCGCCCGCAAGTTTTTCGGCTCCGCCAATGACCGGCGGGTGAAGGGATATCAGTCCCGCGTCAACGCGATCAACGCGCTCGAGCCTGAGCTTTCAAAGCTCTCCGACGAGGCGCTCAAGGCCCGCACCGCGGAATTCAGGCAGCAGCTCGCAAACGGCAAGACGCTGGACGACCTCCTCGTCCCCGCCTTCGCCACCGTGCGCGAGGCCGCCAAGCGCACGCTCGGCCAGCGCCATTTCGACGTCCAGCTGATCGGCGGCATGGTGCTGCATGAGGGCGACATCTCCGAGATGAAGACCGGCGAAGGCAAGACGCTGGTGGCAACGCTTGCAGTCTACCTCAACGCGCTCGCCGGCAAGGGCGTCCACGTCGTCACCGTCAACGACTACCTCGCCCGCCGCGACTCCGGCTGGATGGGCCAGATCTACGGCTTCCTCGGCATGACCACCGGTGTGATCGTGCACGGGCTCGACGATGCCGAGCGCAAGGCGGCCTACGCCTGCGACATCACCTACGGCACCAACAACGAATACGGCTTCGATTATCTGCGCGACAACATGAAGTACCGGCTCGAGGACATGGTCCAGCGGCCGCACTACTACGCGATCGTCGACGAGGTCGACTCCATCCTGATCGACGAAGCGCGCACGCCGCTGATCATCTCCGGTCCGCTCGACGACCGCTCCGACTTCTACAACACCATCGACACCTTCATGCCGAAGCTGGAGAAGGTGACCGACTACGAGGTCGACGAGAAGCAGCGCACGGTGACCTTGACCGAAGGCGGCATGGAGAAGCTGGAGACGCTGCTTCGCGACGCCGGCCAGCTCAAGGGCGAATCGCTCTACGACGTCGAGAACGTCTCGGTCGTGCATCACGTCAACCAGGCGCTGCGCGCCCACACGCTGTTCACCCGCGACAAGGACTACATCGTCCGCGACGGCGAGGTCGTCATCATCGACGAGTTCACCGGACGCATGATGCCGGGCCGGCGCTATTCGGAAGGCCTGCACCAGGCGCTGGAGGCCAAGGAGCACGTCGCGGTTCAGCCCGAAAACCAGACGCTCGCCTCGATCACCTTCCAGAACTACTTCCGTATGTACGAGAAGCTGGCGGGCATGACCGGCACGGCGGCGACCGAAGCCGACGAATTGTTCGACATCTACAAGCTCGAGGTCGTGGAGATCCCGACCAACCTGCCGGTCGCGCGTCTCGACGAAGACGACGAGGTCTACCGCACGCAGAAGGAAAAATACCAGGCCATCCTCGCCGAGATCGAGCGTGCCAATGCGCGGCTGCAGCCGGTGCTGGTCGGCACGGCCTCGATCGAGAAGTCGGAAGTGCTTGCCGAATTCCTCAAGAAGAACGGCTACAAGCAGATCGATTTCGGCAAGGAGGGCGCGCTGGACAAGCTCTATGCCGCGGCCCGCGCCGGCAAGCCGGCCAAGCTGTTCGCGGTGCTGAACGCGCGGTTCCACGAGCAGGAAGCCTATATCGTCGCCGAAGCCGGCGTGCCCGGCGCGATCACGATCGCCACCAACATGGCCGGCCGCGGCACCGACATCAAGCTCGGTGGCTCGCTGGAGATGCGCATCCAGCAGGAGACCGCAGGCATTACCGACGAGGCCGAGAAGGCCAGGAAGATCGAGCAGATCAAGGCCGACATCGAGCACTTCCGCGACATCGTGCTGAAGGCCGAGGAGACCGTCGAGGTCGAGCCGGCGAAGGGGAGCAAGTCCGCCAAGACCGTGAAGAAGCCCGGCGGCCTCTACATCATCGGCTCCGAGCGTCACGAATCCCGCCGCATCGACAACCAGCTGCGCGGCCGTTCCGGCCGTCAGGGCGACCCCGGCCGCTCGAAATTCTTCCTGTCGCTGGAAGACGACCTGATGCGCATCTTCGGCTCGGATCGCCTCGACAGCATGCTGCAGCGTCTCGGCCTGCAAGAGGGCGAGGCCATCATCCATCCCTGGATCAACAAGGCGCTGGAGAAGGCGCAGCAGAAGGTCGAGGCGCGCAACTTCGACATCCGCAAGAATCTCCTCAAGTTCGACAACGTCCAGAACGACCAGCGCAAGGTGATCTTCGATCAGCGCGTCGAGCTGATGAAGGACGAGAGCGTCGCCGAGACCATCGCCGACATGCGCCATGCCTTCATCGACGATCTCGTCGCCAAGCACGTGCCCGAGCATGCCTATGCCGAGCAGTGGGACGTCGCCGGGCTCAAGGACGAACTGAAGCGCGTGCTCGATCTCGACCTGCCGGTCGACGAATGGGCCAGGGAAGAGGGCATCGCCGACGAGGAGCTGCTCACGCGCATCGAGACCAAGGCCGACGAGCACATGGCGGCCAAGGTCGCGCAATGGGGCCCCGACGTGATGCGTTACGTCGAGAAGACCATCCTGTTGCAGACGCTCGATCATCTCTGGCGCGAGCACCTGATCATGCTCGATCATCTGCGCCAGGTCATCGGCCTGCGCGGCTACGGCCAGCGCGATCCCTTGCAGGAATACAAGACCGAAGCCTTCAACCTCTTCCAGGAGATGAGCGCTCATTTGCGCGAGGCCGTCACGGCGCAGCTGATGCGCGTCGAGATCGTCCCGCCGGAGCAGGAAGCCCCGGTGCTGCCTGCAATGGAAGCGCACAAGTTCGACCCGAGCACCGGCGAGGACGAGATGGCGCTCGCCAGCGTCACGCTGGCCCCGCAGCACACCGACGCCGCGCTGCGCGACCCCAAGAACCCCGCCAGCTGGGGCAAGGTCGGCCGCAACGAGGATTGCCCGTGCGGCTCGGGCAAGAAGTACAAGCACTGCCACGGGCGGTATGCGTGAGGTTTGAGTGAGGCGGGCCACCGCCGCCTCATTTTCCGTCCTTGCGAGCGCAGCGAAGCAATCCAGAATGCCCCCGCGGAGGGAGTCCGCAGCCTGCCTCGACTGCAGTCGCAACGATCAGCGCGTCATAAAATGCAAAATTGTGGCCACGGGCAAGCGTGAGCGCTGTAGCGTGCGTGTCAGCCGTGAGTGGCACGATGTCCGGGAAGCGGAAACGAATTGACTGCACGGCGGCCTCGATGATCGGCCACTCCTGTCTCTGCTTCTTGCGCAGCACGTTGGTGAACTCGTTCAGCACCTGTGTGCTAATGACGCCACCGCCGGCAATCGTGTTCAGCGCCTGATCGCGCCGGACGTCGGTCGAGTAGGCGGAGATCAAGATATCGGCGTCGAAGAACGGGCTCACCGCTCGTTCGCTTCATGGCGCGGAACGCCTACTTCATCGCGGAGAAGCGGCTGTCGAACGAGTTCGACTGCACGATCGGCGCGGCGCCCGCCATCTGTCCGCTATCGGATGCGCCCTCCGACACCGACGGCTTCAGCGCCGGACGGGTCTGAGCAAGCCGTGTATCCGGCTTTGCCGGTTCGGCGGGCTTGGCCGCCGCTACGGCCGGCTTCGGCGCATCCTTCGCGGTGTCCTTGGACTTGTCGTGCCCCGGCACGAATCTCGTCACTGCGGCCTTGAGCCGCGACGCGGCCGTAGGCGGGGTCGTGGACGTCTGGGCCGGAGCGACAGACGCGGTGGCCTGCTGCGGCGCTGGCGTTGCCGTCGCGGTGGTATCGGCGGCGCCGAGGCCCATCTTGCGGCCGAGGTTCGAGAAGAAGCCGCCGCTTGAGGCTTTTTCGGCAGGCTGCGCCGAGGCGACGCGGGTGCCGGTCGCGGGCACGGCGACCACAGGCTCTTCCTGCGGCGCGGGCGCGGACGCGACCGCATCGAGATTCGGCTTGGGCGGATTGACGTGGCCGGGGATCGTGCCCGGCGCCTTCGCCATCGCCAGCATCTGCAGCGTGGTGCCTTCGGCGCTCTCGGACAGGCCGGTCGAGCCTTCCGGAATTTTTGCGGCGAAGATCTTGTTCATGCCGCCGTCGATGCCGGTGTTCATGCGCGCCACCGGCGTGCCCTTGGCAACCAGCTTGGCGTATTCAGCCTCGTCCTTCGCCTGCTTCTCACGCACGGCGCTGGCGATGTCCTCGGGGATCACATAGGCCGGGCACTTGGCCGAGGCGTCGAACACCGGATCGCGCTTGGCGTCGGCCGGCTTGGCCGCGTCGAAGACGTACTTCTTCTCGCAGAAATCGACCTTCGGCTCCTGCCGCGTCACCTCGAAATGATCATAGCCTTCCTTGATCATCTTCCAGAACGGCATGTTCGGATTGTTCCGGTGCTTGGCCATGTTCACCGGCGTCATCCTGAACGGATAGGCCTGCAGCTGGAACGCCTTCTGGCCGCCGAAGAAGGATTCGCGTCCGAGCGAATAGATCTCCGCGATCTGCTCGTCCGTCATCGCGTAGCAGCCGCGCGAAGAACAGTCTCCGTGTACCATCAGCTGCGAGCCGGTGCGGCCCAGCGCCTTGTCGAACGCGTTCGGAAAGCCCGTGTTGAAGGAGAGGTAATAGGCCGACTGCGGATTCATCTGGCTCGGATTGATCGAGTAGAATCCTTCCGGCGCCTGACGGTCGCCCTCGCGCACCTTGGGGCCGAGATCGCCCGACCAGCGGCAGATCGGATAGGTCTTGAGCAGCGCGAACTGGCCGGAGCGGGTCTGCTTCCAGACCTCGAGCTCAGCCTCCTGCTTGAACAGGCGGACCAGGATCGGCGATTGCAGGTCCATGTCCTTCTCGGCCATGGCGGCGACCAGCTTCGGCGGCACCGGCTGGTTGGCCTTGGCGTTGGTCGCGAGCGAGACCTGGTCGGTGTCGCAGCCGGTGAGCAGAACGCCGGCCGTCATCAGCGCAACCGAAGCCAAGAGCGCGCGAGCAAGCGAACGAGAAATCAAGATGGACCCCACACCGTGCCGGGCAGCAAGCGCGAACCCCAATTCGTTTGGCGCATGATCCGACCGGGTACCCCGGGGGCCCGTCGCAACGGGCCCTTTTTAGACCACGCTCCAGCGCTTATGCCCTGAAGCCATTGATTAAAATTCTAACCTCTGGGTCATGTGGTCGCAACCCAAGCGGGGATCACGAGGACGTTGGCCCAAAGGTGTGGTCAACAGAGACTTAAACTGGGCCGGAACTTGGGCCCTGCGGCCAAGCCGGCACTGAGATCGCCGATTTGGGCAAAAAAAGGGTTAACGCGGGGTTACCGGGGGGTCTCGTGCACCGGCTCCGCGGAGCGTCACAACGTGCCGCACCGCGTCCGGGACACCAAATCGAGACGAATCAGCCCAGTTTCCGGCCGATATCGAGGAATTTCTGCCGCCGCTGCTTGCGGATCGCATCCCCGTCCAGGCCCCGGAGCTCGTCAAAGGCCTTCGCGATGGCCTCGCCTGTAGTGGCGATCATGGCGGCGGGGTCGCGATGGGCGCCGCCGACGGGCTCCTTCAGGATCTGATCGATCACCCCGAAGCGGAGCATGTCCTGGGCGGTGATCTTCATGTTGTTGGCGGCTTCCTGCGCCTTGGTGCCGTCGCGCCACAGGATGGAGGAGGCCGCCTCCGGCGAGATCACGCTGTAGATCGCGTGCTCCAGCATCAGCACCCTGTTGGCGGTGGTGATGGCAATGGCGCCGCCCGACATGCCCTCGCCGGTGATGATGGCCACGTTCGGCACGGTCAGCGCCAGGCACGCGTCGGTCGAGCGCGCGATCGCCTCGGCCTGGCCGCGCTCCTCGGCGCCAATGCCGGGATAAGCGCCGGCGGAATCGGCGAGCGACAGCACCGGAAGGCCGAACCGCTCGGCCATCTCCATCAGCCGCACGCATTTGCGATAGCCCTCGGGCCGCGCCATGCCGAAATTGTGCCGGATTCGGCTCTCGGTGGAATCGCCCTTTTCCTGGCCCATCACGCAGATCGGCTCGCCGCGGAAGCGGCCGAAGCCGGCGACCAGCGCCTCGTCCTCGCCGAACTTGCGGTCACCGGCGAGCGGGGTGAATTCGGTGATCAGGCCCTTGATGAAATCGTTGAAATGCGGCCGCTGCGGATGCCGCGCAACCAGCGTCTTCTGCCACGGCGTCAGGTTCGTGTAGAGGTCGGCCAGCGCCTGCGCCGCCTTGTCCTCGATCCGGCCGATCTCGTCGCTGATGTCGGTGCCGGAGGCAGCGAGCGCGCGCAATTCGTCGACCTTGGAGTCGAGCTCGGCGACCGGCTTTTCGAAGTCGAGATAGCTGCGCATCTGGTCTTGCATCAACTCAATATAAGGGGACGGGGCTAAAGAAGCGAAGCGAGGTTAGGGTCACGGACAGAAGTGTAGCGTCTTCAATGGTTTGACTTGTGTGCTCGTGGCAGCCGGCCAAATCATGCGTGAGGCCACGGCTCTTTCTGCGGAGATGTGGTCGAAGTCAAGGCGGTTTCCTGGGATGCCCGTAGCCCATCTACGGTGCGTCACTTCTCCGCCAGCGGGTGCAGGTCGCGCACCAGGCTCTTCAGCCGCTCCTCGACCACGTGGGTGTAGATCTGGGTCGTGGAGATGTCGGTGTGGCCGAGCAGGGTCTGGACGATGCGCAGATCCGCGCCGTTGTGCAGCAGGTGGCTGGCAAAGGCGTGGCGCAGCACGTGCGGGGAGACCAGGCGGGCCTGAAGCCCGGAGGCGACCGCGAGCTCCTTGAGGTCGCGGGCGAAATGCTGCCGCGTCAGATGTCCGCTCTCGCCGAAGGAGGGGAACAGCCATTTCGAGGCGGCCACGCTGTTTTTCTTTTCCGTCTTTGCCGCGTCCGTCGCGGCGAGATAATCCGCCATCGCCTGCCGCGAGGCCTCGTTGAGCGGCACCAGGCGTTCCTTGTTGCCCTTGCCGCGCACCACGATCATGCGCGCATCGCGCTTGGCCGCCGAGCGCGGCAGCGCCACCAGCTCGGAAACGCGCAGGCCCGTGGCGTAGAGCACCTCGAGCAGGCAATAGAGCCGCAAAGCGCGCAGCCGCTTCGAGGGCGAGGCATCCTCCGCCTCGCTCAATTCCTTCGCGCGGCGGAGCATGCGGTCGACGTCCGCGATCGACAGCACTTTTGGCAGGCCGCGGCCGCGCTTCGGGCCGGACAGGATGGCGGCGGGATCGTCGGCGCGGATGCGCTCGTTCAGCAGGAAACGATAGAGATGCCGCATCGCCGATAGCCGCCGGGCGACGCTGGTGGATTTGAAGCCGCGGGTGTCGAGATCGGCGAGGTAGTCGCGCAGGACCTGCGTCTCCGCGTCCGCGAATGTATGGCCGACCCGGTCCAGAAATTCCGAGAAATCGGTGAGGTCGCGGCGATATGCGTCGAGCGTATTGGGCCCGGCGCCCTGTTCCGCCGCGAGCATGTCGAGGAACAGGCCGGTGAGCTTGGCGTCTGAGGGCTGGGTAGGCATGCCCTGGAGGCTAGCTCCTATTTCTTGAGAAACTTATCCGGCGGGATCGTCACCGTCATTTCCCGCGGCTTCGGAGTGACGAAGTTCGCCAGCGCGAAGACCACGCCATAGATGATGCCGGCGATCACGGCGACGACCGTCAGGAAGCGGAACAAGCTCGGCATCGTTCTGAGGTCTCGGGTAGGGGGCCAGGCAGCCAAATTAACCAATGAAATCATCCAACATGTTCGCCGTTTCGTGGCAAGAGTCCTCTGGCGAGGGCCCCCATGGGGTCGTATAGGTGGCCAAACCATGCCGCATCTGGCGGCGGTTCGAGCTAGATCCAATCGAGCGAGACAATGTCCGACGCCGCGTTGCCGCTTCCTGCTTCGCCTGAGGCCGACATCCTGTCGGCGCTCGGTGCGCGCTCGATCGTGCTCGTCGGCATGATGGGAGCGGGCAAATCCACCATCGGCCGGCGCATGGCTCTCAGGCTCAAGCTGCCCTTCGTCGATGCCGACACCGAGATCGAGGCGGCGGCCGGCATGACCATACCGGAAATCTTCGAGCGCCATGGCGAGCAGCATTTCCGCGATGGCGAAGCCCGTGTGATCGCGCGCCTGCTCGACGGCGGTCCCGCGGTGCTGGCGACCGGCGGCGGCGCCTTCATGCGCGAGGATACGCGTGCGCGCATCGCGGCGAAAGCCATCTCGATCTGGCTCAGGGCGGATCACGACGTCATCATGCGCCGCGTGCGCCGTCGTGCCGACCGTCCGCTGCTTCAGACCGCGGATCCCGAAGGAACCGTGACGCGCCTCCTCACCGAGCGCGAGCCGGTCTATGCCAATGCCGACCTCACGATCGCCTCGCGCGACGTGCCGCACGACAGAATCGTCGAGGAATGCATCGCGGCGCTGCACGCCCATCTGTGCGGCGGACAGGCCGCCCAACCACCTGCCGACGTTGCGAGTGCCGCACGATGACCGCGCCGATGAAACATTCCGATCCCGTCAAAGTCGGCGTCGCGCTGGAAAATCGCGCCTATGACATCATCATCGGCCGCGGCGTGCTGTCGTCGCTCGGCGAGAGGGTCGCAGCCTTGCGGCCGGGCGTACGTACCGCTGTTGTCACCGACCGCACCGTCGCGAAATACTGGCTCGAGCCGACCGAGGCCTCGCTCGCGGCCGCCGGCATCCCGAGCTCGCGCATCGTCGTCGAGGAAGGCGAAATCTCGAAGACCTATGCCGGCCTCGAAAAGGTCAGCGAAGCCCTGATCGCCGCTAGGATCGAGCGCAACGATCTCGTCATCGCGCTCGGCGGCGGCGTGGTCGGCGATCTCGCCGGCTTTGCCGCGGCGATCCTGCGCCGCGGCGTCGATTTCGTGCAGGTGCCGACCTCGCTGCTGGCGCAGGTCGATTCCTCCGTCGGCGGCAAGACCGGCATCAACTCGCCGCAGGGCAAGAATTTGCTCGGCGCCTTCCATCAGCCGGTGCTTGTTATCGCCGACACCGCCGTGCTCGACACGCTGTCGCCGCGTCAGTTCCGCGCCGGCTATGCCGAGGTGGCCAAATATGGCGTGCTCGGCGACGAGGCCTTCTTCACCTGGCTGGAGAAGAACCATTCCGACATCTTCAAGGGCGGCTCCGCGCGCGAGCATGCGATCGCGACCTCCTGCCGTGCCAAGGCCGGCGTCGTCTCGCGCGACGAGCGCGAGACCGGCGAGCGCGCGCTGCTCAATCTCGGCCACACCTTCGGTCACGCGCTGGAAGCCGCGACGGGTTTCTCCGACCGCCTGTTCCACGGCGAGGGCGTCGCCATCGGCATGACGCTGGCGGCCCAGTTCTCGGCGAAGCTCGGCATGATCGGCGAATCCGATGCGGCACGCGTCGAACGGCACCTGATTGAAGCGGGCCTGCCGACGCGCTTGCAGGACATCGCGGGCTTCGCGCAGGAAGGTCTTGCCGATGCCGACGCGCTGATGACGCTGATGGCGCAGGACAAGAAGGTCAAGCGCGGCAAGCTCACTTTCATCCTGCTGGAGGCCGTGGGCCGCGCCGTGATCGCGAAGGACGTCGAGCCGGCGCCGGTGCGCGACTTCCTGAAGGAGAAGCTCGCGCAGAAGGCCTGATGCGCGGCGGAGCTTTATTTCGCCAACGCGTTTTCGAGCGAAGTGGATACCGGCTCGCGTCAGGAAAACGCGTCAAAAGTAGCTAGAGTGGTGCATGGACTGGCTCGGATTCACCATCGTCGTCCTCTGCCTCTTGGTCTCGGCGTTCTTCGCCGCGAGCGAGACCGCGCTGACCGGCGCCTCGCGCGCCAGCATGCTCAGGCTTTCCAAGCAGGGTAATCGCGACGCCGACGTCGTCTCGGACCTGCTCGACATGCGCGAGCGCCTGATCGGCGCACTGTTGCTCGGCAACAACATCGCCAATATCGGTGCATCCGCGCTCGCAACCGGCATCTTCACATCGTGGTTCGGCGATGTCGGGGTGCTCTATGCCACCGGTGTGATGACCGCGCTGGTGGTCATTTTCGCCGAGGTGCTGCCCAAAACCATCGCGATCAACGCGCCTGACCGCATCGCGCTCGCGGTGGCGCGGCCGATGCGGCTGACGATGTATGTGCTGGGCCCGCTGCTCAGAGTGGTCGAGGTCATCGTACGCCTGCTGATGCGGCTGTTTGGCTTGGCCGGCGAGCATCAGGCCATTCTGTCTCCGACCGAACGCTTGCGCGGCGCGGTCGATCTGTTGCACCACGAGGGCAAGTTCGAGAAGCAGGACCGCGACATGCTCGGCGGTCTCTTGGACCTGCGTGAGCTCCAGGTGTCCGACGTCATGATCCATCGCACCGAGATGATGATGATCAACGCCGATCTGCCGCCGGAAGAGCTGGTGCGCGAGGTGCTGGCGACCGAATACACCCGCATTCCGCTCTGGCGCGAGAAGCCGGAGAACATCATCGGCGTGCTGCACGCCAAGGATTTGCTGCGCGCGATCCGCGCCTCCGACGGCGACACCTCACGCATCGACGTCTCCACCATCGCGCTGCCGCCCTGGTTCGTACCGGAGATGCGCCCGGTCTCCGAACAGCTGAAAGCGTTCCGCCGGCGGAAAACCCATTTCGCGCTCGTCGTCGACGAGTATGGCGAGGTCGAAGGCCTTGTGACGCTGGAAGACATCCTGGAGGAAATCGTCGGCGACATCTCCGACGAGCACGACGTCGTGGTGGCGGGCGTGCGCGCCCAGCCGGACGGCTCCGTCGTGGTCGACGGCTCGGTGCCGATCCGCGATCTCAACCGCGCCATGGATTGGCACCTGCCCGATGAAGAGGCGACGACGGTGGCCGGCCTCGTCATTCACGAGGCGCGCTCGATCCCCGACCGCGGCCAGAGCTTCACCTTCCACGGCTTCCGCTTCCGCGTCCTCCGCCGCGAGCGCAACCGCATCACCGCGCTGCGCATTTCGCCGGTGCCGCGCGAGGCCGAGCTGGAAGAGGCAAAGCCGAGAAGGGCGGGGACGTCGTTTTAGTCTCCCCACCGCTGTCGTCGTCCGCGCAGGCGGACGATCCAGTACTCCGCGGCGGACCTAACTAGTGCGGCGGAGTACTGGAGCCCCGCCTGCGCGGGGCATGACAGCGGAATTTGCGGCAGTCACCCTTCCCCCGGCGCCTGCGCATGGATCGCGAGCGCGTGCACGCCGCCGGAGAGTTCCGTGGAGAGCGCCGAATTTATCATGCGATGGCGGTCGACCCGGCTCTTCCCTTTGAAGGCGGCAGACACGATATACACACGGAAGTGCGTCTCACCGCCCGGCCGATGGCCGGCGTGGCCTTCATGCAGATGTGACTCGTCGACGACTTGCAGGCTTTCAGGCGTGAAAGCTTCCTGCAACTTGTTGCTGATAGTGTCTTTCATAGCCATCTGTGCCATTAAGGTGTGCGATCGCACCCCGTCAATACCCGGACGTCCGAGGTCACTGCGACCGGGTGCTCAGCGAATTGCAATGTCAAGACTTGAAGGTTTGTGCATTGCGTAGTCAAAGTCAGCCATGCCGATCGATTCATCAAAGTTCTTCGACTCCATCCGCGTCAAGCCGAGAGGCGCGAAACCGGAAGCGAAGCCGCGCGAGACCGTGGTCGCCTGCGAATGGGCCGGCTGTCAGAACAAGGGCAGCCATCGCGCGCCGAAGGGACGCGAGAACCAGCGCGAGTACTGGCACTTCTGCCTGGACCACGTGCGCGAATACAACCAGAACTACAATTTCTTCTCCGGCATGAATGCCGAGGCCGTCGCGCGCTACCAGAAGGATGCGCTGACCGGCCATCGTCCGACCTGGAAGATGGGTGCCAATGGCGGCAAGAAGGGATCGGAAGCCGAGATCGATGGCGCCTTCGACCCGTTCAGCATGTTCTCAGAGATCAACGGCCGCGCCAGCTGGCGCGGCGGCCCGGAAGCTGCGCCCAAGGCCGAGACGCGCAAGGTGATGAACGCCGAGCGCAAGGCGCTTCAGGTCATGGGCCTCGGCGCCGACGCCACGCTCGCCGACGTCAAGAGCAAGTACAAGGCGCTGGTCAAGCAGCATCATCCGGACGTCAATGGCGGCGACCGCTCCACCGAAGACCGTCTGATCGAGATCATCAAGGCGTACAACTATCTGAAGACGGTGGTACGGGAGGCGTAGGGCCTCGCAGCTTCCTTTCTCCCCAAGCGTAATCCGGGACCTTTCTCTCACAACCACGACTTTCCCGGATTACGCTTGCCGCTCCATGCGGGGCTACTTCGTCACGCCTCCGGCATCGCCCCGACATAAGACGAGCTCGGCCGGATCAAGCGCCCGGTCCGCTGCTGCTCGCGCGCATGCGCGGTCCAGCCTGCGCTGCGTGCCACCGCGAAGATCGGCGTGAACGCCTGCCGTGGAATCGCCAGCGCATCGAGCAGGATCGCGGTGAAGAACTCGACATTCGTCTCCAGCGGCCGATCCGGATTCTTCTTGCGCAGCGCTTGCCGAATATAGGCTTCGACCTCGCCGGCGAACGGCAGGTCGGTGCCGCTGGATGCGAGCGCCTCGACCGCGGCCTTCAGCACGTCGGCGCGCGGATCGCGCACCCGGTAGACGCGGTGGCCAAATCCCATCATCCGCTCGCCACGCGCCAGCGCCGCATCCACCCACGGCTGGATGCGCTCGCGCGAGCCGATTGCGTCGAGCATTTCCAGCACCGGTTCCGGCGCGCCGCCATGCAGCGGACCCGTGAGCGCGCAATAGCCGGCGGTCACTGCGGCAAACAGGTCGGCTTGCGTCGAGGCCACCACGCGCGCGGTGAAGGTCGAGGCGTTCATGCCGTGATCGCTGGCGGTAACGAGATAGGCATCGAGCGCGGTGACCTCGCGCGCCGCAGGGGTGCGTCCGTGCAGCATGCGCAGCGTGTCCGCGGCATGGCTCGCGTCCGGATTCGGCGCGACCGGCTCGAGCCCCTTGGCGCGCCGGACCAGCGCGCCCGCGATCACCGGAAATGCGCCGACGATGGTCGCCTCATGTTCCAGGCCGTGCTCCGCGCGAAGCCCGGCGACCGCTGCGCGGAACCCGTCGATAATGCCCATGCCGCGCGTCGCCGGCAGCAACTCGTCCAGCCGCGCGAAGGCGCGCTCGCGCGCCGCGCCCAGGCTCGCCCGCACATTGGCTTCGCTGCGGCTGGTCCCGCTCGCGCCATTCCAGAGTCGGGCGGTGACGCCCTCGAAGCTCGATTCGGCGGCGAGGCGCCCGACATGCTCGCCGGCGATGATCAACTCGCCGCGCTCGCCATCGACGTGGCTCAGCACGGTCTCAGCCGCGGGAACGCCGTCCAGCCCGATCTGGCTTTTGGTGAGGTGGATGTTCATGGCCTGTCTCCTTTCACGACTGGAAAGGTCGGGCCTCTCGACAGATTGATCAATCTTGATTACATGAATCAATATGAAAAATCCTCCGGAGCTGTACCTGTCCGCCCGGGAAGCCGCTGCCGAGCTCGCGATCTCCCCGGCCACCCTTTATGCCTATGTCAGCCGCGGCCTGATCCGCTCCGAGCCGACGCCGGATTCGCGCAAGAACCGCTACCGCGCCGAGGACGTCCGCGCGTTGAAAGAGCGCCGGGTGCCGCCGGAACCGCGCGGCCTGCGCAGCTTCGATGCCGACCTGCCGGTGATGGACACCGAGATTTCGACCATCACGGAGGAGGGCGCGATCTATCGCGGCGTCAATTGCGTCGATCTTTCCGAGAGCGACACGCTCGAGCACACCGCGACGCTGCTCTGGGACGTCTCCGGCGTCGATCCGTTCGATCCGGACAATCAGCCCGAGATGTCCGAGGAGATGCGCACGATCGCAGCGGCTGCGCACCGCGCCGCGCCGATCGACCGCGCCATCGCGGTGCTCGCGCTCGCCGCCAGCGCCGATCCGCGCGCCTTCACCCGAGCGCCCGACGGCCGCGCCATGGTCGGGGCGCGCATCGTCCGCCTGCTGGTTGCGACCATGCTCAACGCCGAGCCGTCGGCCGAGCCGCTGCATCAGCAGGTCGCGCGCGCCTGGGCGGCGGACAACAAGCACGCGCCCGACCTGATCCGCCGCGCGCTGGTGCTGCTCGCCGATCATGAGCTGAATGCCTCGACCTTCACCGCGCGCTGCGCCGCGTCGACCGGCCTCAATCTCTACGACTCCGTCATCGCCGGGCTCGCCGCGTTGAAAGGGCCGAAGCACGGCGGGGCCGGCGTGCTGGCTTCGCAGCTGGTCAAGACGTTGGTCGACCGCGACGTCGAGCCGATGGTGCGCGAGCGCGTCGCGCTCGGCGAGCGTTTCGCGGGTTTCGGCCATGGCGTCTACAAGCGCGGCGATCCCCGCGCGCAATCGCTGCTGAACGCACTCTCCCGCGCCGGCGCGCCGCGCAAATTCACCCGCGAGGTGCCCGAGCGGATCGCCGAAGCGACCGGCGAGTTCGTCAACATCGACTATGCGCTCGCAGTCCTCGTGCACGCCCTGCGCCTGCCGGCGGGCAGCGAGCTCGCACTGTTTGCGATGGCCCGCAGTGTCGGCTGGATCGCCCATGCCAGCGAGCAATTGCAGTTCGGCAAGCTGATCCGGCCCAGGGCGCGCTACGTCGGGCCGGCGCCAGGGAGACGGGCGGGGAGTTCGTGATCGCTCCACTTGCGGTCCGGTTCACGGCGGCAGCAGAAGCGCTTAATTGCTTTCCGTCCGGTCTACCTCCGGGCAGGCTCGTGGCACCTTCGATCTCCCCGGGAGCCATTTGTGTCGCAAGCCGCCGCCCTAACTCGCCGCAGTCGCCCGCTTCGTACCTCGGCCGAACTCAGTTCGGTCCTCGCGACGGCATATGAGCGCATCGATCGTGACCAACACCGCAATTGCTGGATCCATGTGAGGCCAAAGGAAGAGGCGCTGGCGGAGGCCGAGGCTCTCGCGCGGCGCAGCGCACAGGGCGAACTGCTGCCTCTGCTCGGTGTGCCTTTTGGCGTGAAGGACAACATCGACGTGGCGGGCATGCCGACCTCGGCGGCCTGTCCGTCCTTCGCCTATGTTGCGGAGCGATCGGCTCAGTGCGTCGAGCGCCTCGTCGCGGCGGGCGCAATCTGTCTCGGCAAGACCAATCTGGATCAGTTCGCAACCGGGCTATCCGGGGCCCGGTCACCTCACGGCGCCTGCCCAAGCGCCGCCGATGATCGCTATGTCGCGGGCGGATCGAGCTCGGGCTCGGCCGTCGCCGTGGCGGCCGGTCACGTTGCCTTCTCACTCGGCACCGACACCGGCGGCTCAGGTCGGGTGCCGGCAGGTTTCAACGGCATCATCGGGATCAAGCCGACGGTCGGGCTTGTCTCATCCCGCGGGCTCGTTCCGAACTGCCCCACGCTCGATTGTCCGTCGATCTTCTGCAACTCCGTCACCGAGGGCAAATTGTTGCTGGAGCTCATCCAGGGCTTCGACGAGGCGGATCCCTACAGCCGCGAAGCGCGCGGCCGGTCATCCGCTGTCCCCCAGGAATTCCGCTTCGGGCGCATTTCCGCCTCTCAGCTCAATTCATTCGGGTTGCCTGAATGCGACGCGCTTTACGAGCAGGCTTGCGGGAGACTGGTGGGACTGGGAGGCGAGGCCCTCGAGATCGACTTCACGCCTTTCGCCGAGGCCGGCGAAATGCTGTTCTCGGGACCGTGGATCGCCGAACGCTACGCGGCGATCAGCAAGCTCTTTGACGTCGATCATGGCGATCTGCTGGAGGTCACGCGCAAAGTCCTGCATTTTGCGGCGCAATTTTCAGCGGCTGACGCATTCGCGGCGCAACATCGTCTCCTGAAGTTGCGCCGACAGGTCCAGCTCCTCTTCAAGCAGATCGACGTCCTGGTCGTGCCGACAGCGCCGCGTCCCTTCACCATTGCGGACATGCTGGAAGACCCCGTCACGCTCAATACGCGTCTTGGTCACTACTCCTATTCCGTCAATCTTCTGGATCTGTGTGCGGTGGCGCTTCCCAATGCGACGCTCACCAGCGGGATGCCGATGGGCGTCACTCTGCTGGCACCCGCATGGCACGACCACGCCCTCCTGGACTTCGCCTCGCGATGGCAGCCGGACAATGACGGCGCTCTGTTCGGACTGAACGTCTATTCGCGCGGCGTCGGTTAGACGATCTCGAGGTCGAGCGCGCGCAAATTCAGAATGACGATCAGACCTCTGTCGTAGCGGATGATGCCTCTCGCCTGCATGCGAGAGAGCTGCACCGTCACCCATTGTCGTGTCGCTCCGATCAGGTTGGCGAGATCGCCATGGGTGAAGGGAATGCCGAGCACGATCTCGCGGCCGTGCTGCGAGCCGTAGATATTCGAGAGAAAGATCAGCAGACGCTGCAACCGCTCGGTCACCGATCGTGTGCCGAGCATTTGCGCCATGGCCGAGTAACACCTTGCCTTGAAGGCCAGCGCATCCAGCAGGGCTACCGCGATGGTCGCCGACTGAAGCGCAAGCTCGCGCAGCGCGGGGCCAGGCAGAAAGAGGAGCCGGCTGCGCTCGATCGCAACCGAAGACCACATATGCGCTCCGGAGCCGAAGAGGTCCGGCCCGCCGACGAAATTGCCGCCGAACCAGTAGGCGAGCGTCACCTCACGCCCCGAAGGTGCTGCGTAATAGCTGCGGATCCGGCCGGACTCGATCAGATATATGCCGTTCTGGCTCTCTCCCTGGCGCCAGATATGCTTGCCGGTGTCCAGAACCTGGTGGCGACCGATTGCCAGCACACGGCCCCGGTCAGCCTCGCTCAGATGGTCGAGCAAGCCCGGCAGCGATCTGACCAGAGCATCCGACTCCGCCAGCATGATCCCGGCCGTCGCCTTGAGAGTTGCCGCTGACATCTGCCCGCTCCATCGTAGCTGGAGCAGATCCATTCAAGAGCTATGCCAGCCCTCGCTGCGGCTAAATTGAAGCGAGCTCATCGCGCTTCAGGTCACCGCTCCATTTGCTCGAACGCCTTGCGGCCTTCGGTCCGGATCAGGTCAAGGCAATCCCGCTTGAGCGCGAGATAGGCTGGGTCGGTCAAGATAGCGCTGGAGCGCGGGCGCGGCAGGGCCACCGAAAGATCCCGCAGGATGCGGCCCGGGCCGGCGCTCATGATCAGCACGCGATCCGACAGGAGAATGGCTTCGTCGATGTCATGCGTGACGAAAACGATCGTGGCGTTGATCCGGTCGCGCAGCTCGAGCAGGTTGTCCTGCATCACGGCCCGGGTCTGCGCGTCCAACGCACCGAAGGGTTCGTCCATGAGCAGCACACGCGGCTGGTTCGCGAGGGCGCGAGCAATCGCCACCCGCTGCTGCATGCCGCCTGAAAGCGTATGCGGATAGGCGCTGGCGAATTTTGTCAGCCCGATCATGTCGATCAGGTCGTCGGCGATACGAAGCGCCTCCGTTTTCGACTTGCCGAGCGCGCGCGGTCCGTGAGCGATGTTACGGCGTACCGATTTCCAGGGGAACAGATGCGGCTGCTGAAAGACCATCCCGATATCGGGTCGAGGTGCCAGCATCGGCTTGCCGGCGACCGTGATCTCGCCTTCGAACGGCCGTTCGAGGCCCGCCATCGCGTTCAAGAGCGTAGACTTGCCGCAGCCCGACGGACCAACCAGCGAGACGAATTCACCCGGCATCACGGCCAGGGACACCCGGTCCACGGCAATGACCGCGCCGCGCGGCACATCGAACACGATGCTCAAATCCTCGACCCGGATGATTGCTTCCGGCGCCGTCGATGAAGGCTCCGGCTGAGCATCCACGAGCCGGAGCGGTGATGTCGGGCGAAGCGGGGTGTGCATCATCGCCACCATACGGCGCGCTCGGCAATGGCCGCGAAGGACCGATCGGCAACGAAGGAGAGCAGTCCGAGCGCCGCCAGCCCTCCCATGACCTGTCCGGTCTGCATGTTCTGTTGCGCAATCTCGATCCGGTAGACGATGCCGGCGAACGCACCCGCCAGCTCGGCGGCGACGAGCGTGTAAAAGGAGATGCTGACGGCGGTGCGCAGACCGACAACGATGTAGGGAAGCGCCCCCAGCAGGACGATCTCCGTGAGCATCTGCCGACGTGGCGTGCCGAGCATCAGCGCGGCGCGAATGAGGCCGCGATCGACCTTCTGAACGCCGATATGGGTCGCGAGCCATACGGTGAAGAACACGCCCCAGACGACCAGAAAGAGCTTGCCGGCCTCGGACAAGCCGAACCAGAGGATCACGATCGGCACGAAGGCGATCGGGGGGATCGGGCGGAGGATATGAAACAGCGGCGAGAGCAGGCTCGAGACCAGCCGGAACCGGCCCGTCAGCACGCCGAGCATGATGCCACCCGTCGTCCCGATCAGGAAGCCCATGGTGACGCGGAATAGGCTCGCGGAAAGGTCGCCGACAAACTGCCCGCTGTGGATCCAGTCAAGGATGGCGACAGCGACCGTCGACGGCGGCGGGAACAGCACCGCGTTGACGATCCGGGAGCGCGCGATCAATTCCCAGACGCCGACGAAGGCTGGCACGGAAAGCGCGCCGAGAAGCATGCTCAGACGTCCGGCCGCCGTCGCGCGGTTGTGCCCGCCGGTGCTCATGGATTGGCCGACAGTGTCACACGTGCGGGATCAAGCGCCTTCAGCGGCGCCGCCACAATGACCTTCGAGAAATCAGGCATCCCCGCCCCCGGCGGGTGATTGCCGGTCTCGAGCCGCCAGGCCGCGTGCGTCTTCAGCGTCTCGAGCAGCTTGTCGTCGAGGCGCACGCGATAGACGTAATCCGACCAGATCGGCGCCAGCTCGTCGCGCTTCATGCCACTTGCGGCGGCGACAATGTCGATCGCTTCGTCCGGATGGGACTTCATCCAGCCTTCCGCTTCAATGAGAGCCGCCAGGAATTTGCTGACGATTGCCGGGTTTGCCTCCAGATAGGGCCGCGTCACGACGATGTTGAAGCTCTCCGAGTAGAGCCCCTTGGTATCGAGCAGGACGGCGCCCTCGCCGAGCGCCTTCTTTGCATTCGCCAGGTGCGGCTCCCAGGTGTCGAACGCGTCGATGCTCCCCGCCGCCAGAGCGGGAAGCATCTCCTGGGGGCGAAGGTTGACGAGCGTGACATCCTTGGCGGTCAATCCCGCCGCCTTCAGCAGAGCCGAAGTGTAGACCTCGCTCCCTGTGCCGGCCGTGAAGCCGATGCGTTTGCCGCGCAGATCCGCTTTGGTCCTGATTGCGGCGGCCGCCGCCGTCATCGTCTTCAGATCCGAGTACTCCATGCCGGCGACGAAGGCGATCGGCTGCTGCGCCATCGCGGCCGCGGTGACCGGAGCTTCGGCGGTCGTCGCGATGTCCGCGCCTCCTCCCATCACCGTGTCGAGACACTGTTTTCCGCTGGTGAAATTCGAGACCGAGATATCGAGTCCCTGCTTGCCGAAGAGGCCGTTCGCCTTGGCGACGATCGCGAGGGCCGAGATCGGTGCGAGGTTCTGCGCAAGCCGTGCCTTCAGCACCTCCTCGGCCGCGGCCTGGCAAGCCGGATTCAAGATGCCCGCACAGGCCGAGATCGCAAACGAGACCATGCGAAGAGCTGTTTTCGCGCGCATGCAACCACCTCCGGTCATGTCGGCGGCCGCAACGGCCAGCCTGTGATTGGAGGAGGGTCATCCGAAGGCGATGCGCCGTGAAGCAATTAATCGACAACGTGTTCCGCTGACGAACATTTGCGCATCGCGGAGCCGTAGCGGATCGCAATTTGGGCAGCGGAAAGCTCTGTTTGCCCGCCTCTTGTGCGGCGTGCTGTCCGGCCCGCGGTCCTCAGCTATTCGGCAGTCGTGCTCGAGAGGAGCAAGGTCGCGGCCGCGAGCGGACGCCGGGCATCGCGCCATCAGGCCCGTGGTTTGGCTTCCGCGACTGCGCTGCCGTGCCGGCGGCGGATGGTCCAGATTGCAGCGCCGACAATGATTGCAATCCCAACGACGGTTAGAATCCAGACATGCTTGAACGGATGCCCCGCGTGCGGCACCCCGAAATATTGGTGGAAGGCCGACACCGCGAGCACGCCCGGCAGCACATGCGCCGGCGCCCAGAGCAGGATCGCGGGAACGTTCACTGCGTAGAATTTCGTGGGGGCCATGCCCAGCGCGCCGGCGGTCACGGGCACGAAGGCGCGGATCGGCGGCACGAAGCGGGCGAAGAACACGGCCCAGGTGCCGAAGCGGTTGAAGAAGCTTTCGCTCTCCGCGACCACGCGCGGATAATTGGTCAGCGGCCAGGTGTTGAGGATCTCGCGTTGCCGCCGGTGCCCGATCCAATAGGCCGACCCGTCACCCAACACCGCGCCAAGCGCCGCCGCCAGCAGCACCCACGGCAGCTGCAGCTCGCCGCCCGGCACGAGGGCGCTCAGCGCCAGGATGATGGTCGAGCCGGGGATCACCGATCCAACCACCGGAACGGCTTCGAGCAGCGCCGCCAGGAACAGGGTCAGATAGCCCAGCCACGCATGGGCCGAGACGAAGGAGATGAGAGGATCGAGGAAGGACGTCACGTCGTCTCTGTGGCGGGCTGGCGCGCGGGGCAGTGGACCCTACATAAGGAGAACCGGCGAAATTTGCCATTCGCATAGGTTGGGCCGGTCCTCCCGGGTGCGAAATGCGGGCGTGATTCGCAACGCAGCCCTCCAAAATCTGCGTTCCTTGCCTATCTAAATGAAAAGACAATGGAACTTTGATTGGAGGGCGGGCTTCTGCCCGTCCCGTGTCTCTGATAGGTTGCTGTCCAGCACCCAGCCGCAGCCAACGTGCGAATAACCGGTTTCGGGACCGCCCGGGACCTCGGAGGATTGATGACGACCGCCGCCCTGTCCAAAGTTGAGGAAGTTTCCGGTCTGCCCGACATGAAAGTGTCGGTGCGCCAGGTGTTCGGGATCGATAGTGATCTCGAAGTCCCTGCCTATTCCGAAGTCGATCCTCATGTGCCCGAAGTCGATTCCGACTACCGCTTCGACCGCGCCACCACGCTCGCCATTCTCGCCGGATTCGCCAAGAACCGCCGCGTGATGGTGACGGGCTATCACGGCACCGGCAAATCCACCCATATCGAGCAGGTCGCCGCCCGCCTGAACTGGCCCTGCGTGCGCGTCAACCTCGACAGCCACATCAGCCGCATCGACCTCGTCGGCAAGGACTCCATCGTGGTCCGCGACGGCAAGCAGGTCACCGAATTCCGCGACGGCATCCTGCCTTGGGCGCTGCAGAACAACGTCGCGCTGGTGTTCGACGAATACGACGCCGGCCGTCCCGACGTGATGTTCGTGATCCAGCGCGTGCTGGAAGTCTCGGGCCGCCTGACGCTCTTGGACCAGAACAAGGTGATCAAGCCGCACCCGGCATTCCGACTGTTCGCCACGGCGAATACGGTCGGCCTCGGCGACACCTCGGGCCTCTATCACGGCACCCAGCAGATCAACCAGGGCCAGATGGACCGCTGGTCGATCGTCACCACGCTGAACTATCTCAGCCATGACGAGGAAGTGGAGATCGTGCTGGCCAAGGCCAAGCATTATCGCACCCAGGAGGGCCGCGACATCGTCAACAAGATGGTGCGCCTTGCCGACCTCACCCGCAACGCCTTCGCCAATGGCGACCTGTCGACGGTGATGAGCCCGCGCACGGTGATCACCTGGGCGGAAAATTCCGACATCTTCGGCGATATCGGCTTTGCGTTCCGCGTCACCTTCCTCAACAAGTGCGACGAGCTCGAACGCCCCCTGGTCGCCGAGTTCTACCAGCGCTGCTTCAATGCGGAGCTGCCGGAATCGGCGGTGAACGTCGCGCTCAGCTGAGGTTTGAGATGTCGTCCCGCCCTTCGGGACGACGGACAGGGCGAGATGACCACCTCCAACTCCAAATTCCGCAACAACAAGGAAGCGCCGACCGAGCCTTTCAAGCGCTCGGTCGCCTCCTGCCTCAAGGCGATCGCCAAGACGCCCGAGCTCGACATCTCCTTCGCGGCCGAGCGGCCTGGGCTCGCGCCGGGCAAAGCCCGCTTGCCCGAGCCGGCGCGCAAGATGACCAGGCGCGACGCCGCGATCGTGCGCGGCCATGCCGATTCCATCGCGCTCAAGCTCGCCTGTCACGATCCCAAGGTTCATCGCAAGCTGATGCCCGGCAATCCGCAGGCGCGCGGCGTGTTCGAGGCGGTCGAGCAGGCCCGCGTCGAGGCGATCGGCGCGCGCCGCATGGCGGGCGTTGCCAAGAACCTCACCGCGATGCTCGACGACCATTTCCACCGCGGCAAGTTCGACGAGATCACCGACCGTGCCGACGCGCCGCTGGCGGACGCGCTGGCGATGCTGGTGCGCGAGCGCCTCACCGGCCTGGCGCCGCCGACGGCCGCGAAGAAGATGGTCGACCTCTGGCGTCCCATTCTCGAAGACAAGATCGGCAAGCGGCTCGACCGGCTCGACGGCGTGCTCGAGGACCAGACCAGGTTCGGCGATGCCGTGCACGATCTGCTCTCGGCGCTCGAGCTCGGCGACGAGCGCAACGCCGACAGCGAGGACAATGACGAGAACGACGAGAACCAGGACGGCGACAACGATCAGTCCGGCGCCGAAGGCTCGCCCGATTCCGACGCCGCGCAGGAGATGAGCGCCGACCAGGCGCAGGCGACGAGCGAGGAGATGAGCGAGAGCGCGATGGAAAGCGCGCAGGCCTCGACCTCCGACACCTTCGACGACGGCGAGCTCGGCGACGACGAGACCCCGGGCGAGGCGACGCGTCCGAACCAGCACGGCAGGAACGAGCCGCGCGGGCCGGAATACCACGCCTTCGCGCCCAAGTTCGACGAGGTCATCGCCGCCGAAGACCTCTGCGACCATGACGAGCTGGAGCGGCTGCGCGCCTATCTCGACAAGCAGCTCGCGCATCTGCAAGGCATCGTCGCGCGCCTGGCCAACCGCCTGCAGCGCCGCCTGATGGCGCAGCAGAACCGCGCCTGGGAGTTTGATCTCGAAGAGGGCATCCTCGACCCCGCGCGGCTGTCGCGCGTCGTCACCGATCCCTATCACCCGCTGTCCTTCATGCACGAGAAGGAGGCGACGTTCCGCGACACCGTGGTGACGCTGCTGCTCGACAATTCCGGCTCGATGCGCGGACGCCCCATCACGGTCGCCGCCACCTGCGCCGACATCCTCGCGCGCACGCTGGAGCGTTGCGGCGTCAAGGTCGAGATTCTCGGCTTCACCACGCGCGCCTGGAAGGGCGGGCAATCGCGCGAAGCCTGGCTTGCCGCCGGCAAGCCGGCCAATCCCGGCCGCCTCAACGATCTCCGCCACATCATCTACAAGTCGGCGGATGCGCCCTGGCGCCGTGCGCGCAAGAATCTCGGTTTGATGATGCGCGAGGGTCTCTTGAAGGAGAACATCGACGGCGAGGCGCTGGACTGGGCGCACAAGCGCCTGCTCGGTCGCCCCGAGCAGCGCAAGATCCTGATGATGATCTCGGACGGCGCGCCGGTCGACGATTCCACCCTGTCAGTCAACCCCGGCAACTACCTCGAGCGGCATCTGCGCCACATCATCGAGGAGATCGAGACCCGCTCGCCGGTCGAGCTGATCGCGATCGGCATCGGCCATGACGTGACGCGCTACTACCGCCGCGCGGTGACGATCGTGGATGCCGAGGAGCTCGGCGGCGCCATCACCGAAAAACTCGCCGAGCTGTTCAGCGAGACCAACGCGGCGCCCACGCAAGCACCCGGTCGCCCGCGACGCAAATTGCATTCGTGAGCACGCCGTCATCCCGCCGCAGCTTTCTTGGCTTTGCTGCGGCAGGATTCTCCACTCTCGCGCTCTCGCGTCTCGCGCAGGCGCAAGCGGCGACCGAGCCACGCGAGCTCCAGGTCGAGCACGCCGTCGCCGCGCCTGTCAGCATCGAGGTCAACGCGCGTCCGATTCCCGATTTCGAACCGCGCGACCGCGCGCGCACGCGCTTCGGCTCGCTGGATTATCGCAGCGGCCTGGTGCTGACCTCGCCCTATCGCGGCTTCGGCGGCCTGTCCGGCATCCGCTTCCTCGACGGCAAGGGCGAGCGCTTCGTCGCGATCTCCGACCAGGGCGGCTGGTTCACCGGCACCATCCGCTATTCCGGCCGCGAGATGGTCGGGCTCACCGAGGTCGAGGCCGCGCCGCTGCTCGGCGCCGAAGGTCGGCCGATCACGGAAAAGCACCTCTGGTGGGATTCGGAATCGATCGCGCGCGACGGCAACCTCGTCTATGTCGGGCTCGAGCGCGTCAACCAGATCCTGCGCTACGATTTCGCCAAGGGCGGCACGCGTGCCCGCGGCGAGGTGATCGCCGTTCCGCCGGCCTTGCGCAAGCTGCCCTCCAACAAGGGCATTGAAGCGCTGGTGTTCATCCCGAAGGGCCAGCCGCTCGCGGGCACCTTGATCGCGTTCTCAGAGCGCGGGCTCGACGCCGACGGCAATCTCGTCGCCTTCCTGATCGGCGGCCCCACGCCCGGCCAGTTCAGCGTCCGCCGCACCGAGAAATACGACATCAGCGATGCCGTGCTGCTGCCCTCCGGCGAGCTCTTGATCCTCGAACGCAAATTCTCCTGGTTCACCGGCATCAACATCCGCATTCGCGCGATCCCCCTGAAGGGAATCGCGCCGGGCGCGCTGGTCGACGGCCCCGCGCTGTTCGCCGCCGATCTCGGCCACGAGATCGACAACATGGAAGGCATCGACGCCCATGTCACGCCCGACGGCGAGACCGTGCTGACCCTGGTGTCGGACGACAATTTCTCGATGCTGCAGCGGACGCTGCTGCTGCAGTTCACGCTGGTCGAGTAGGGCGGTCTCACCCCCCGTCATTGCGGAGGCATTCGCTTCCCATCGTGCGGCAATGCATTCCGTCGCGCCCGCCATTCCCCCCGCGCGCCTAGCAATCCGCGCTTTGCTCACTACACTCCCTGCATTGTTCCTCCATCTCCCGGAACTCCCCACATGAGCGCCCTGTTTAACCCGATCAAGCTGCGCGGCCTCACCTTGAACAACCGCATCGTGGTGTCGCCGATGTGCCAATATTCGGCCGAGGACGGCGTCGCCACCGATTGGCACTTCACCCACATCAACAATCTCAGCCTGTCGGGCGCCGCGATGTTCTGCATCGAGGCGACGCATGTCGAGGCGATCGGCCGCATCACGGCGGGCTGCCTCGGGCTCTACAGCGATGCCTGCGAGGCCGCCTTGAGGCCGATCCTCAATTCGGTGCGGAGATATTCCTCCGCGGCGATCGGGATGCAGCTCGCCCATGCCGGCCGCAAAGCCAGCAGCGCGCGGCCGTGGGAGGGTGGCCAGCTGATTCCGGTCGAGCATGGCGGCTGGCAGACGGTGGCGCCATCGGCGGTGCCGCACAAGGAGGGCGAGGCCGCCCCGCTGGCGCTGGATGCGGCAGGCCTGAAGCGCATTCGCGAGGCCTTCGTCGACTGCACCAAACGCGCCGCGCGCCTCGGCATCGACGCCATCGAGGTGCATGGCGCGCACGGCTATCTCCTGCATCAATTCCTCTCGCCGATCTCCAACAAGCGCACCGACGAATATGGCGGCAGCCTCGCCAACCGCATGCGCTTTCCGCTCGAAGTGTTCGACGCGGTGCGCGCCGCGTTCCCCGCTGACAAGCCGGTCGGCATGCGGGTGTCGTCGACCGACTGGGTCGAGGGCGGCTGGGATCTGGCGCAAACAATAGAATTTGCGAGAGCGCTGAAGGCGCGCGGCGTCGACTGGATCGATGCCTCCTCCGGCGGCGTCTCGCCGCTGCAGAAGATCCCGCTCGGCCCCGGCTATCAGGTGCAGTTTGCCGATAGCATCAAGCGCGAGACCGGCTTGCCCACCATCGCCGTCGGCCTGATCAGCGATGCCAAGCATGCCGAGGAGATCGTCGCATCCGGCAAGGCCGACATGGTCGCGCTCGCTCGCGGCATGCTCTACGACCCGCGCTGGGGCTGGCACGCCGCCGCCGAGCTCGGCGGCGTGGTCGAGGTCCCGCCGCAATATTGGCGCTCGCAGCCACAGGCGCAAAAGGCGCTGTTCGGCAAGACCACGTTCGGGGCGAGGTGATTTCCTCGCCTCCAGCGCAAACGAGGCTCCTCGCGGCCCCGCCTGCTGGGAGAGAGAGCTAAGCCGCCTGCTATAATCCCCTTCGCCTTCCACGCCCCCCAAAACTGGCCTAACCTCCGTCTCCTCAACGCCTCACGGAGGCCGGCCATGCGTTTTGGTATCCGCAAAACTGCCCATGTGTTCGAGCGCGTGGCCCTTGCGATGGCGGGAGCCGCGTGCGGCCTGTTCGTCGGCGCCTATGTGGGATCTGCGATCCCCACGCTGACCACGCAGGGATTCCTGCTGCTGATGATGGCCTTGGGCGCCGTCGGCTTCTATCTCGGCATCGACACGCCGCAAATGCCTTTCGACGACGCGCACAGCGCGATCGACGCCGCGGAATTTCTGAGCTCGGCCGGCACGCTCTGCGCCACGCTGACCGCGTTCGTCTCGGTCGCCGTGATCGTGCTGCGGCTCGATCCGCACCTGGCCTGGACCTGGCTCGTCTTCGCCGGCTGGATCGCCGGCGTCGCCATGCAGATCGTCGCCGGCGCCAAGGCGAGGATGCGGAAGTAGCTTACCCCTCCAAGACCTCTCCAGGGGAGGCTAAGGAAGATGCCTAGAACACCACGCCCACGCGCGTGCCGCGCTTCCAGGCGATGCGGCAGCGCTTCCTGGTGTTGACGTGGAGCAGCTCGAAACGATCGGGAATCTTCACCTGGCCGCCGAGATCGACGCAGGCGCCGCCGGGCGAATAGTCGATCAGCGTGCACGGGATCACCGGCGCGCGCGGGTCGGTGATGATCTTGGCCTGTCGCGACACCAGCCCGGCGGGCTTCACACGGACATACTTGCGCGGATGCATTGGCACGTCTCCTCCAATTCCGCAGGTATCGCGGCGGGTGGTTTGTCCCATGATGGAAAAGAGATGATGCGATCAGACTAAGGTTGCCGGGAGAATTTTAATGAAAAGTGTCGGCGAGAGCAGAAAAGCGGCGGTAGCGGGGTGGGACGTCTCGCGTCAATCCGCCCTGTCGTTGCGCGACCCTGCCCACCACCGTCATTGCGAGCCAACGGATCCGCGCGAAGCGCGGCCCGATGACAGGCTCCGTGAAGCAATCCAGAATCTTTCCGCGGAGGGACCCTGGATTGCTTGGTCGCAAGGGCAAATGACGGGTGGAGAGGTCGCCGCCACCTCACCCCGTCACGCCCTCCTCCATCCCATCCGCCGCGACATCCACCCGCGGCTCCACCGGCATCGGCACCGTCACGTAATCCTTCGGCAGGTTCGCCGGCCGATACCCCGGCTCCACCGCCATTCGCTTCAACACGCTCTCATGCACATGCGCGCCTTCGGGGATGACGCGCGGCTCGCAATCGGGGATGTAGAAGCCGAAATAGACCTTCCGCTCCGGCCATTCCTTGTACGTCGCACGCTTCGGCAGATATTCCAGCACGCGCCAGGCGGCCGTCATCGAATTGTGCAACTCGCCCGTCTTCCCGGTGTAAGCGGGCTCCACGTATTTGAACGGCGAGTTCTTGCGAGGGACGCCCCAGGCGAGCTGGTTCACCGTGCGCGGGTTGAACTTCAGCCCGGCCTTCTCGGCCTCCGCGATCATCCAGAGCAGCGGATATTTGGATTGCCCGCTCTCCGCTTCCGGATAGCCGCCGCCGACGTCGCAATGCACGCCGGCAAACCACACCTGCAGGATGTCCTGCGGCACTTTCTTCTCGTCGGGTACGTAGCGGTTGCTCCAGAACTCCTGCGGCTCTTCATACTGCTTCAGGCGGAACATGCAGCGCCGCTCGTCGATCGCGATCGCCTGCCGGAAGATTTTGACGCTGGGATTGCGCAGCGTGAAGGCGAGCTCCTCCAGGCTGAACAGGAAGAAGAAATTGTCGCGCCGCGGCACGATCACGCTCGCCACCGTGTCCCAGACGCCGATGAAGTGGATGGTCGGCCAGCGCGTCGAGGTGATGCGCGCGAACTGCGCGGCGAGGTCGAATTCGTCCTTCGGCAGCGGCCCGCTCTCGTCGGTCGCGATATCCTTGAGATCCTCGATATCGTTGCCGCGCCCCGTGCCGGAATATTGCTTGTAGGCGACGAGCCCGCTCCCAGCGAGGTTCGCCTGCTCCGGCGAGATCAGCCCGATCTTGTGGATCAGCCCCGCCAGCACGCGAACCGTGTAAGCCCCGCGCGAAAACCCGAACAGATAGATCTTGTCGCCCGGCGCGTAGTGCTGAACCAGGAAGCAATAGGCCGAGAGCACGTTGTCATCGAGCCCATAGCCGGTGGCGAGCCCCAGCACCAGGTTGATATTGGCCTTCCAGCGGTGCCACGTCGTCGGCTGCGTCACCGTGCCGACCCCGGGATCGTAAAACACCAGCTGCCGCGGCGACGTCTTGTCCGTCTTGCGCAGGCAGCGATAGAGCTTCAGGACGTTGGAGATGTTCTCCGAAATCTCGTTGCCGGTCCCGTCACAGCAGATGACGAGGTTCTTGCCGGTGGGCTTGTGGTCGGTGCTGGCTGCGTGCTCCATGGGATGCGCCTCCGGGTGATGCTACCGGGGCGAGTATAGCGGAAATGGATGACAGCGGGGAGGCAACGTCGCCGGCACCCAGCCCCATGGCCACATCGTCTGTTGACATTAACCTGTTGTTAACCATGCGGTTGCCTAATGTTGACGATGGGGGGATCACCATGTCGGCCCATGTGACGCGACCGAGGTTGATGCCTGTTTCGGCCGATCCGGCCATCCGGTCGGTGGCGAGGCTGGCTGTTCGCGCCAAGGCCGTCCTACAGGGCAAAGCGCCTGTCCTACGGAGCAAAGCCATGTTCGGAAAGGACGACTTAGTGGACAATCTCAGCCGCGATCTCGATCGCGCGCGCGGAAGACGAGATGCGCTCGCATCCGAAGCCGCGACTCTGGCGGCCCAGATCGCCGAAATTGAAGCCCGTCTTTCGGAGGAAAAGAAAAGGCGTGAGCGTGAGCGCGTCTTGAGCGAGGTCGAAGCGATCAAGACGCGAATCAAGCAAGCCGCCGGCGCGTTTGCGCCTGTCGTCGATGGTCTCTCGAGGGCGATCGAGCAGGCTGCGGCGGTCGTGCCCGAGGCGCGCGAGCTCAATAGTTTCCTGGTATCGGTGGCGACCGAGATCGACAGCGTGCTCGATCCCCTGCTCCGCGAACTGGATCAGCGCGCGGATGCGGTGCGAACCGGACACGCAGCGCTGGACCTGCCGAGTTCGGCCATTGAAGCGCCGCCCATCGAGCTGCCGAAAGACACCAACGAACGCCTGCTTCGTTTTCCGGCGTGGCTGTCCCGCGACAAGGAGACCGACAGGAAGGACACCGCCGAGAGCCCGCGCAGCACGGCGGCGTGAAGCATCGGCACGCTGTGCAGCTCAAAAGCTTGTCTGCATATCTGACGTTCGGAGCGCGTTGAGAATTAGACCACCTCTCCCTGCTGGGAGAGGGTGAACCGGGCGGCCGAACCTGATCTCATCGCACCCTGGACTAGCCTAACGCGGAATGGCTTCAAGTCGAATCGACTGGCCGTGGGCTCGTTCGAACCTCTCCCGCTTGCGGGAGAGGGAGCGCACCTCCTTCGCCACCCCTCAGTTGGCGGCGCGGCGCAGGAAGGCCGGGATATCGAGAACGGCCTCGTCGGGCGCATTGCGCGCAGGGGCGCGGCCGTAAGGATCGAGCGGCTGAAGCGCCGCCTGCCGCGCATAGTCCAGGCCCGGCCTTGCCGGCGGCCCCACGGGGTGGTGCGGCTGCGGGCGGAGCGGCGGGCTTCCCGCTTGCGGAAGGGGGGCACTGCGCTCGATGCGATCGGCGATGCGACGGCCGTCGTTGCGCAGCCTGCCGGCGAGCTGGGTGAGGGCGGTTTCCACCGGCAGCGCCTGCGCCGGATCGAGATTATCGATTCCGGTCGCCACCACCGAGACGCGGACGATGCCTTCGAGGCTTTCGTCGAACGACGCACCGACGATGATGTTGGCGTCCGGGTCGGCCTCGTCGCGAATGCGGGTTGCGGCTTCGTCGACCTCGTACAGCATCAGATCCTTGCCGCCGGTGATGGAGATGATGAGGCCACTGGCACGCTTGATCGAGGGATTCTCGATCAATGGATTGGAGATCGCGGCCACGGCGGCGGCGAGCACGCGCTTCTCGCCGGAAGCCTCGCCCCGTCCCATCATGGCCTTGCCCTTCTCCTTCATGACGGAGAGGACGTCGGCAAAATCGAGATTGATCAGGCCTTCCTTGACGATGAGGTCGCTGATGCAGGCCACGCCCGAATAAAGCACCTGGTCGGCAAGGGCGAAGGCATCGGCGAACGTGGTCTTCTCGCTGGCCACCCGGAACAGGTTCTGGTTCGGGATGATCAGGAGGGTGTCGACCGTCTTCAGCAGCTCCTCGATGCCGGCTTCGGCAAAGCGCATGCGGCGCTGGCCCTCGAAGTAGAACGGCTTGGTGACCACGCCGATGGTGAGGATGCCGAGTTCGCGCGCAATCCTGGCGACGATGGGTGCAGCCCCGGTGCCGGTGCCGCCGCCCATGCCGGCCGTCACGAACACCATGTGCGCACCGTTCAATTGCTCGCGGATCGTGTCGATCGCCTCTTCGGCTGCGGCGCGTCCCAGTTCCGGCTGCGAGCCGGCGCCGAGGCCTGCGGTCACCCTTGTGCCGAGCTGGATGAGGCGCTTCGCCTTCGACATCGCCAGCGCCTGCGCGTCCGTGTTGGCGACCACGAACTCGACCCCTTGCAGTCCGGCCGTGATCATGTTGTTGACGGCATTGCCGCCGGCGCCGCCGACGCCGAAGACGACGATGCGGGCCTTCATTTCATGGATATCGGTATTGCCAGTCATTCTTCCCTCGCGATTGCTCCGGCAAGCCGGGGGTTAAAGAAAGTCTCGAGTGCTACCTGCAAGCCGCGCGGTCTGCTTTGACGATGGCGGCGGCAAGATGTCCCAATCGACGCGCGGCGTGTCCCGCGATCGTCCCGCCAGGGCGGCGATCGTTCCGCAGCGCCCTCACTTCGTCGTCCAGTCGTGCCGCCCACGCATTGGCTGCCATGGTCTCGGCGATCGCCTGCTGCAGCTCGACGGCGAGGCGATCGGCGCGGTCCCGCTCGCGCTCGAACACGGCCCTGTAGGCGGTCGCGACGTCTTCGAGCCGCGCGATCTCCGCCTTGAATGCCTCGATCTTGATGGCCTCGATCCTTGCCATGGAGGCATCGACGGGGTCTGCCCGGCGGCCCTTTCGCGGGCGGGGCGTGTACCGGAGCGCGGCGAGATCGACGCTCACCAGGGCCTTGCCGTCCTCCGAGCGCGAACGCGGCAGGCGGCGACGTCTCGCCAGCGACCGTGCGGCCTCGCGCGAGATATCGAGGCGGGCACCGAGATCGGCATACGTCAACAACTCAACGCACATCGGCGCTTCTCCTGGAGCGAACCGGGAAGGCATTTCGAGCTAATGATGGCTGGACGATTACCGCAGGCTAGGCTGCGTTGGTTAATGGACGGTTAACGGGCGAGGGGGGTGTTTACGGATAGCGTCACCGTGCCGATCCCCGGGATCGGAGAGCCCATCTGCCGCGGCTTCGTCTTGTCCGACTTGCGCAGGCAGCGATAGAGCTTCAGGACGTTGGAGATGTTCTCGCTGATCTCGTTGCCGGTCCCGTCACAGCAGATGACGAGGTTTTTTCGGCTCCGATTTGTGGTCGGCGTCGCGCGGTGCTCCACGGGATGTGCCTCCGGGTGATGCTACCGAGGGCGCGTATAGCGGATCGGTGGTCATATGCAGAGCAGCCGGTGGACGAAAATCAACCAGTGATTGCGAGACTTTGTCGATATCCATACACTGCCGGTTTCTGGTTCAGTCCATGTTGCAGGCAAGATGACAAAAGACAACGGTGGTTACGATGATGGATATTCGTCGAGTGATTGCTTTTGGGGGGCTTCGCCGGGCTCGCTGGTTCAGTCGTTTCTTGAAGAGAGCCCGGATCTGAGTGGAGTCCGTGTACTCGACTTGGGCTGTGGGGAAGGGAAGAATGCCGCTGCATTTGCATGTCGTGGTGCAAGTGTCACTGCAGTTGATTGCTCCGCGAAGGCAATAGAAAATGGGCGGCGCGCGTTTCAAGACCCGCGAATTGAATGGCTTGTCTTAGATGCGAGAGCCTATCTTACGAGGGATGAACTATTTGATGTGATTGTGCTCTATGGCCTAGCGCACTGTCTTAGTTCTCCTGAGGATATATCCTCGCTAATCCAAACTGCGCTACAGAGGACGCGGCCCGGCGGGTATCATTTCCTTGTTTCGTTCAATGATGGGCCGCACGATCTGTCAGCCCATCCAAATTTCTCACCTACGCTGCTACCGCATTCGTTCTATGTTGATCAATACGAGAGTCACGCGATCCTGACTGAATCGGATTCAATTATTTACGAGACACACCCTCACAACAACATTCCACACTTTCATAGTCTTACTCGGCTGCTGGTGAAGAAGGTTCTATGACCTGTCCCCCTGATCTTCGAAGACTGTATCGTGATAGGCGTGTGGTCCCGTTCATTGGCGCGGGAGCGTCTATGTCAGTTAGCTGGGACGGAGGTGCTAAGAGGGGTCCGTCTTGGGAGGCTATGGTAGATCACGCCGCCAAGCTGATTGGATGCAATGAAGAAAATCTACTTCGGATGCGGGGGAGTGACCTCCAGATACTGGAATACTTCAAGATCATGAACCGCGAGCTCGCGCCGCTAACGAATTGGTTATCGTTGCAATTCGCAGAAGCGACCGATGCGGACATTCTTGCTTCGCCGATCCATTCAGAGTTGGTCGAGCTGGATCGTTGCAGCCTTTATTACACAACGAATTATGATGATTTTATCGAGCGAGCTCTAAAAAGGAGCGGCCGCAATGCGCACATTGTATCCGGCGAACACACCATCGCGCACGATAGGTCGGTTGTCGAAGTCGTGAAGTTTCACGGTGACTTCAATAATCCACAGCAGATGGTGGTGTCTGAATCGCAATACATGGAGCGAATGCGACTAGAGAGCCCAATGGACTTCAAATTGCGCGGCGACATTCTCGGTAGAGCCGTTCTGTTCATCGGATACAGCTTCCGAGATCCTAATGTGAACTACATCTTCCACATCGTGAATCGCCTGTTTTCGGATCTGCCAAACTCTCCGAGCGGCAGAAGGGCGTACATCGTTCTGCCAGAGCCGTCGGAGTTCGAGCGGCGGCTTTTCAATGAGCGCAACATCGAAGTCATACCGGTTGGAGCCGAAGAAATATCAAAGAACGTGGCCGAAGTGCTCCATGAAATGAGAATTTAGCGATGAGCTCCCCTCCCATCCAGATCGTCTATTGCTCTTGGAGCAACTACAAGAAGGAAGAATGGGCGTTAGCGAAGGACGCGATTGAGCTTGACGCTACTGGCAAGAAGCTGGGCGAGCTCTTCGATATTCGTTTTAGGAGGGTCGCAACAACCGAGCCGCTATTGTGCGATCTTGAGGCCATGGTGAAGTTCAAAGTTGAGTCTGCGTATCGGCAGGTTCAAGTTCCCTGCATTGTTGAGCATGCGGGGCTCATTCTCGAGGGATTGGAAGACAAGTCGTTTCCTGGTGGGCTCACTCAACCTATGTGGGACTCGCTTGCCCCAGAGCAGTTTGTAGCGGCTTGCTCGACGCTCACGAGTAGAGCTGTTGCACGGGCTGTAGTCGGCTATTGCGACGGCCTGAACGTACATACTTTTGTTGGGGAGACCCGAGGTACTTTGAGCCGCTCTGCAAGAGGAACTAGAGAATTCTATTGGGATACCATCTTCTGTCCCGATGGCTTTGGCGATCGGACCTATGCGGAGATCGTAAAGGCTGATCATTCCGGGCTTGGGGAAAAGCTCGCCGTATCGCAATCCATCAAGGCGCTGAAGGCATTCATGTTGCATCGTCTCGCCGCCGAGCCATCTCTCTTTCCAGCGCTATGAACGCATTTTCGGTAGTAGTTCATCTAGCGTTCGCCGAAATGCTTCCATTCCAAATGAATTGTAGATGTATGCGTTTGCTCGGCGCCCGAGGCTCGAAATCTCCTCCTCTACTGGGGCATCGTATACTTTAAGAAAGTCGCGATAGCTGAATTTGAGCGTTCCCGCTTCTCTAGCGCGATACATGTCGAAGGCAACGTCAGGTGGGGTTTGTACAAAGAGTAGTCCAACCCCGCCATTGCACCCTTTTTCTAAGTGCTCGAACGTGTCGAGATTTCTAATTCCATCAACGATCGTGCGATTGCTTCCGTTGCGAGCGATCTGGCTCGCTATCGCATCAGCGAGCTTCTGAGTGCCGCCTTCCGCGCTTATGAATTCGTATGCTCGGCTTTGGAACGCCTCGCGTCCGATCTCCGAGATTGGAGGTGACGCCATTAGCTCGCGAACCAACTCTCCGGTTTTAACCAATGAGCAATGCAGGCGCTGGCTCAGATAATTTGCGGTCTCTGACTTCCCTGATCCAATTCGGCCTGCGACGACCAGGATGCGGTCGCTGGCGAAGCGAGAATTATTTACGATCTCGAATCTCGCTCGCGTGAATAGAGTCGACGGGTAGAAGCGTCGCAAACAAAGTTGTGACCAATATTCGAAGTCAGTTATGTCGACCTTGTCCTTTGAAAGATCGATCCATCCCAGCCCCTTAATAGATGAATCGCCCTTCTGAAGTTTTTTGGCGATGTTCCAATCAGGAAGCCACGCACGATAAACAACGGCAACGTGCCGCCGTCCGACCTCCGAAGAATCGTCGTTTAGTACGCCAAGGCACTCCAGTGGGACGCTTTGAAAGAGATCGATAGTGGCCTTATCTGTAAGACTTGCCTCGGCCGAATCCTTGCGCTTTCGTCGAGGTCGGTCCGGCAAGAAAAGTTCTTCTGCGAGTTCTCTGCGCCCGCAAGCTGACAAGCCAAAGTCGGCGCGCGAAAGCATATCGAGGTCAGCCGCACTGACATGGCCACCGAAGCCGATGCACTTCGATCCTCTTAGAAATTCAGCTGCTCGGCTGAGATAGGACCGTTTGAAGAACAGCAGGCGCTGACCACATTGAACTAGGACGTACGTTATGAATTGCTTCGCGTCATTTTTGACTTCGGCCTCACCCCGCCCGACATAGGTAGTGTTCTTTTCGCTAAGTAGTTGCCCCAGGATTGGAGCCGTATCCGTATCAATGCCCTGAAAGGTGAGGACATCGCGAAAAGCAGACTCCGGAACGCACAGAACTTCTTCTCTCGGGGTACGAAGGACTCGGCGCTCAGCTACGTATTCAGATTGAGCTTCGCCAGCAGTGACGCCTGGTTCACTGGCTGGTGTGCCTAGCGAGGTGCGTAGGGTAAAGCGCCCGCGACCAGTACGAACAAATCGGGAGTCAGTCCTTCTGTGTAAGATATCCATGCTAAGCCGTGCTTGCATGGATTTTTGGGGAGTGCGGCCCATTGCATGGTCGCCAAAGAGCCCTTGCTCGATCCCTCGATCAACGATCTCACCCGCGCTAAGTGGGACACGAGACTTGCTCAACACAATCTCCGCGACACGAAGAAAGGTTTGTCGTTCACCTTCGATGTGCTCGTCGGTGTGATTCTGCACGGCAACCGTTTGTTTTTGGTAACTATGCATGAGGGGGCGTGCTTCCGCTGGGCGAATGCTCAAAAGCTAACTCATTCTGTACTGCGCGAATGACGGTGCGGCCGTCAGTTGAGGGACTCCCAAAATCTCAGTCAATTGATGATTTTAGCGTAGTTTACTCCGGGCTACGCGGGGACGTAGACATTTGCACCAAAACAAAAACGGCCGGATCTTCCGATCCGGCCGCTACTCAAATTCTACTCGGCTAAGCCTACGCCGCGCGACGCAACTTAGCCCCCGCCCAATTTCCGAAAATCTCAGCTCGCCTGCTTCGCCGGCTGCGTGTCGCCGACCTTCTTCTGGATGGCGCGCTTCAGTTCGACTGCGCGCGGGGAGAGGGCGTCGGGGTTGGCCTTGAGCAGGAAGGCATCGAGGCCGCCATTGTGGTCGACGCTCTTGACCGCGTTGGTGGAAACGCGCAGGCGCACGTTGCGGCCCAGGGCTTCCGACATGAACGTCACGTTGACGAGGTTCGGCAGGAAGCGGCGCTTGGTCTTGATGTTGGAGTGGCTGACCTTGTGGCCGACGAGGGGGCCCTTGGCCGTCAGTTCGCAGCGGCGAGACATGGCAAAATCCTTATCCGTGAACCCCCAACGATCTGCGGCCGCCATTTTTGGGCGCCACGGGGGCAAATTCTCTGTCCTTGCAGGGAGCGGGCGGACGTATAGGGGGGAAGGGGCAGGACGTCAAGGTTTTGGGCGGGGATTCGGCCGCCCGGGTGGTGCGCTCCCTCCCCCGCGCGGGGGAGGGCTGGGGAGAGGGCTCTCTGCTCTGCGAGGCCAGACGTCATGACGGATGGTGTCCCCCCAGAGGAGAAAGCCCTCACCCGCGCTTCGCGCGACCTCTCCCGCAAGCGGGAGAGGAAGGGAGCCCGCGGTTACCTTCCGATCACCAAAACGGCAATGATTGTCGCACCTTACCATCACATAAAGGGCGTATTCGCCGCCGAAGACTCAGGTGGAGTTCCAAGGGCAAGACGCCCACACATTGTTTGCCGCCGTTTTTGGCTTAAGTAACAACGCATCGCGCCCCGATTGGATTGTTTCGTGCCGACAACGCCCCTTTTTGCGCAGGACCTGCGCCCGGCCCGCCCAGGCCTGGCCGGCTGGCTGGTTGTCTTTTGCGCGCTGGTCTTGGCCCTGGTCCTGGCGTGGGGCGTGGCGCCGGCCGCCGCGCAAGGCAAGCTCGAGGCGCAATATGAGGCGACGCTATCGGGCATTCCCGTCGGCAAGGGCGCCTGGAACATCGATATCCAGGACGACGTGTTCTCGGCGGCGGCCTCCGGCGGCACCACGGGGCTGCTGAAGTCGTTCACGGGCGGGTCGGGCACCGGCGCCAGCCAGGGGCGCATCGTCAACGGCGCGCTGGTGGCGACCGGCTACCAGGCCTCCACCACCACCCAGAAGAAGACCGAAGAGATCCGCATCACCCTCGACAAGGGCAATGTGAAGGATTTTGCCATCCTGCCGGAGCCGCCGGTCGATCCCGACCGCATCGTCGTCACCGAGGCGCATCGCCGCGGCGTCTGGGACCCCATGACGGCCTCGCTCCTGCGCGTGCCCGGCACCGGCGACCCCGTTGCGCCGGAGGCCTGCCACAACGCCGCGCCCGTGTTCGACGGCCGCATGCGCTACGACCTCAAGCTCGATTTCAAGCGCATGGAGACCGTGAAGGCGGAGAAGGGGTACCGGGGCCCGGTCGTGGTCTGCGCGCTCTATTTCGTGCCTGTGGCCGGCTACATCCCCGATCGCCCCGTGATCAAATACCTCGCCGCCCAGCGCAACATCGAGATCGCGTTTGCGCCGGTGGCGGGCACGCGCATCCTGGTCCCGTTCTGGCTGAAAGTGCCGACGCCGCTCGGGCCGGCCATGCTGGAAGCCACCAGCTTCGTGACCTCTCCCCAGCCCCCGCGGGTCGCGAAGACGCAGTGACCTTACCCTCCCCTGGAGGGGGAGGGTCGATCGCGCGCAGCGCGAGCGGGGTGGGGTGATCTCTCCGCGCGAACGGTGCCCGTGGGAAGAGATCACCCCACCCCGTCTCACATTCCGCTGTGCTCCATGTGAGCCGACCCTCCCCCTCCAGGGGAGGGTAAAAAGAAGTCGCGTTATTTCAATCACTTACCTACTGTGCATGGGGTTGTTTTCGGAGTTTTTGTTTGGCGCCCCGGATCCGGGAATCCATTTGACTCCACCCCGATTCTGATTCGACTCGGCGCCGTCCCCAGCTTTAACGAACCCGATCGCTTGTGCGGCCGCGCAAAACTCCATCTAGTGCGCAACCAATACGAGTCCCGCGACATGTTGCGTGAACGGAACAGGACTCACAGGGGAGTCAGCGATTCGGCCGCGATTCGTTCTAGAGTCGTTCCGAAGCTTAAAGCCAACGGGAAAAGCGTCGCAAAGTGAGACAGTTGCGCGGGATTTGGGGAGAGCGTTCCCACACCCACGGTGTCGTCGCCCGGCTTGACCGGGCGATCCAGTACGCCGCGGCGGTTGTGGTCGAGCCGAGAGGCCGCGGCGTACTGGATGCCCCGGTCCCGGCTCCGCCTAGGCTACGGGGCCCACAGGGGTGCTCGGCCTGCCGAAGCTTCAGCAAAGGCGGCACGGGGCATGACAGCGGAGTGCGTGGTCGCCGCGTAGCGTTCGCTGACAGGGCCCAGCCCCCTCACCGCCTCATCCAGCACTGACATTCGCCCAAATCGCCACTACCTAATCTCTCAGACATGGCTTTTTCTTCCTCCCCCTTTGCCTCCGAGCGCGCACTTTCCGATCGAGTGCCTGGCGCGGGCGTCACTGCGGTGCTCGGACCGACCAACACCGGCAAGACCCATCTCGCCATCGAGCGGATGCTCGCGCATCCCTCCGGCATGATCGGCCTGCCGCTGCGCCTGCTCGCGCGCGAGGTCTACAACAAGATCGCCGAGCGCGCCGGCGCGGCGAGCGTCGCGCTCGTCACCGGCGAGGAGAAGATCAAGCCGAAGAACCCGCGCTATTGGGTGTCGACCGTCGAGGCGATGCCGCGCGATATCGACGTCTCCTTCCTCGCCGTCGACGAGGTCCAGATCGCCGCCGATCTCGAACGCGGCCACGTCTTCACCGATCGGCTGCTCAACCGCCGCGGCCGCGACGAGACGCTGCTGCTAGGGGCCGCCACCATGCGCCCGATCATCGAGCGGCTGCTCCCGGGCGTCTCCATGATCACGCGGCCGCGCCTGTCCAGCCTCGAATTCGCCGGCGACCGCAAGATCACGCGCCAGCCGCGCCGCACCGCCATCGTCGCGTTCTCGGCGGATGAAGTCTACGCCATCGCCGAGCTGATCCGCCGCCAGCACGGCGGCGCCGCCGTGGTATTGGGCTCGCTCTCGCCGCGCACACGCAATGCGCAGGTGGCGATGTTTCAGAACGGCGATGTCGATTATCTCGTCGCCACCGATGCCGTCGGCATGGGCCTCAATCTCGACGTCGACCACGTCGCCTTCGCCTCCGACCGCAAGTTCGACGGTTACCAGTTCCGCCGTCTGACGCCGGCCGAATTCGCGCAAGTAGCCGGCCGCGCCGGTCGCGCCACCCGCAACGGCACCTTCGGCACCACGGGCCGCTGCGCGCCGTTCGAGCCCGAGCTCGTCAACGCGCTGCAGAACCACACCTTCGATGCGGTGAAGGTGCTGCAATGGCGCAACTCCAGGCTGGATTTCTCTTCGCTCGGCGCCCTGCAGGTGTCGCTGAATCTCGCCCCCGGCCACGAGACCTTGACGCGCGCGCCGATCGCCGAGGACATGCGCGTGCTCGACCATGCCGCCCGTGACGGCGAGGTGCGCGATATCGCGCATGGCAAGGCGGCGGTGGAGCGCCTCTGGGACGTCTGCCAGGTCCCCGATTACCGCAAGCTGTCGCCGGCCGCCCATGCCGAGCTGGTGACGACGCTGTATGGCTTCCTGATGCAGAAAGGCTGCATTCCCGATTCCTGGTTCGAGGCCCAGGTCACCCAGGCCGACCGCATCGACGGCGACATCGACACGTTGTCGGCCCGAATCGCCCAGATCCGCACCTGGACCTTCGTCGCCAACCGCCCGGACTGGCTGAGAGACCCCGAACGCTGGCAGGGGATCACGCGGGAGGTCGAAAATAAATTATCGGATGCGCTCCATGAACGCTTGACTGAGCGTTTCGTTGATCGTCGGACCAGTGTATTGATGCGCCGCCTGCGGGAGAACACGAGCTTGAATACTGAAATCGGCAAGACCGGCGAAGTCATCGTCGAAGGCCATGTCATCGGCCGCCTCGACGGCTTCACCTTTGCACCGGATGCGGCGGAGGCCGGCTCCGATGCGAAAGCCTTGCAGGCCGCAGCGCAAGCCGTGCTCGCCGGCGAGATCAATGCGCGCGCCGAGAAGCTCGGCAATGCGCCGGACGAGCAGTTCGTGCTCACCTCCGAAGGCATCATCCGCTGGACCGGCGATGCCGTGGCGCGCCTCGCCGCCGCAGACGACGCGCTGCATCCGCGCATCCGCATCATCTCCGACGAGCGCCTGACCGGCGGCCCGCGCGACAAGGTGCAGGCGCGGCTCGAGCTCTGGCTCAAGACCCATATCGAAAAGCTGCTCGGGCCGATGTTCGAGCTGTCCAAGGCCGAGGACGTCACCGGCATTGCCCGCGGCATCGCCTATCAGCTGGTCGAGGCGCTCGGCGTGCTCGAGCGTCCGAAGATTGCGAGCGAGCTGAAGGATCTCGATCAACCCTCGCGCGCCGTCTTGCGGAAATACGGCGTCCGCTTCGGCGCCTACCACATCTATTTCCCCGGCCTGCTCAAGCCCGCCGCGCGTGCGCTCGCCGCGCTGCTCTGGGCGCTGAAGCAGGACAATGTCGATCTCTCCGCGTTGTCGGGCGCGCAGCATCTGGCATCGTCGGGGCGCACCTCGTTCCCGGTCGACAAGCAGCTGCCGCGCGATGCCTATCGCGTGCTCGGCTACAAGCAGGCCGGCGAGCGCGCCGTGCGCGTCGATATCCTGGAGCGGCTGGCCGATCTGATCCGCCCGGCGCTGGCCTGGCGCGAGAATTCGCCCGGCGAAAAGCCCGCCGGCGCGTTCGACGGCCGCAGCTTCGTGGTGACGCAGGCGATGACCTCGCTCACGGGCTCGGCCGGCGAAGACTTCGCCTCCGTGCTGCGCGCGCTCGGCTATCGCATGGAGAAGCGTCCGCCGTTGCCACAGAAGCCTGTCGCCGTCGAGACGGTTGCGGCCGAGACACCGCCCGCCGAGGGCAGCGCGGAGACCTCGACCGAGACCGCGGCGGAGGCCGTCGCCGGCCTGCCGGTGGAGCCGGCTGCATCCACCGAAGCCGCTGCCGAATCCGTCACGGTCGAAGACGCGCCCGGCATGGAGCCGCACGACGAGCCCGTCCATGAGGAGCCGGCGCTCGAAGCGTCACCAGAAGCGCCCGTCACGCCCGAGGACGCCCCCGGCATCGTGCCGCCCGCCGAGGAAGCTGCGGCGTTCACCGAGGCTGCCGGCCTCGAAGCCGCTGCTGCCGAGACGGCCGCGACGGAAGCTGCCGCATCGCCCGACGCTGCCGCGCCTGAGGGGGCGGCCGCGCCCACAGAACCCGCGCTCGTCGAGGTCTGGCGCCCGGCCGGCCGTCACGAGGATCGCAAGCCGCGCCACGAGCGCCATCGCCACCAGCGCCACCACCATCAGCCGCGTCCGCAGGCGGCTGCCGAAGCTGGCGCTGCACCCGGTGAAGCTGCTGAAGGCGCGAAGCCGAGCCATCGCCACGGCGGACATCGGAAGGATTTCCGCAAGGGCCGCGAAGAAGGTGGCGATCGCCGCGAGCAGCGCAGCGACAACAACCGCCGCTTCGAAGGCAAGGAGCGTGATCGCGGCAAGGGCAAGCCAGGCGATCGCGATGGCGGCCGCGAGCATCGTGGCCGCGACCGCGACAAGGGGCGCGATCGTCGCGATCGTGAGTCCGGCCCCTCGCTGCGTCCCTACGCTTCGAGCGCCAGTCCGCGCGAGCGCGACCGTCCCATTGATCCGAATTCGCCCTTCGCCAAGCTCGCCGCGCTGAAGGAGCAGCTGTCGGGGCGGAAGGAGTAGCCCCACGACCGAGCGCCAGCGCATCGACAAATGGCTGTGGCACGCCCGTGTGGTGAAGGCGCGCACCTCCGCCGCTGAGCTGGTCGTCACCGGCCATGTTCGCGTCAACGGCGCGCGCGAGACGTCGCCGGGGCATGCGATCAAGGCCGGCGACGTGCTCACCATCGCGCTCGACCGCACCGTGCGCGTTCTGAAGGTGATCGCCTTCAACGAACGCCGCGGCGATGCCGCCTCGGCTCGGGTGCTCTACGAGGAGCTCGGGACGCGCAATTAATTGCGCTTGTTATTCATTTCTTGGTCGATCAAACACACAAAGCCGTCATGATCGGGCCTTCCCGACCTTGCGGCGCCGGGCCATCCGCGCTAGGCAAGCCGCGACTTTTGAAAGAGCTTTTCGGAGCGTTGGATGACTTACGTCGTCACTGAAAACTGCATCAAGTGCAAGTACACCGACTGCGTCGAGGTCTGCCCGGTCGACTGCTTCTACGAGGGTGACAACATGCTCGTCATTCACCCCGACGAGTGCATCGATTGCGGTGTGTGCGAGCCGGAATGCCCCGCCGACGCGATCAAGCCGGACACGGAACCGGGCCTGGAAAAGTGGCTCGAGGTCAACGCCGAATACGCCAAGAGCTGGCCCAACATCACCCAGAAGAAAGAATCACCGGCCGACGCCAAGGAATTCGACGGCATGGAAGGCAAGTTCGAGAAATATTTTTCTCCGAACCCCGGCTCGGGAGACTAATTCGCGCCCAAACTTAACCCTAATAGCGGCGCTGCCGCCGAAAACCAGCCCTCAAGACCCCTAAATCATTGATTTTTGCGGGAAATGTGCTATATTGGGCACATTAAGCCGAACCCCGTCAGCCCCGTTGGCCCCTCTGGGTTCCCGTGAAACCAAATGTCGAACAGGGGCGTGGCAGTTTCCGCGCGCAGGCTGTGTCACAGAAAACGCGTAAAAAGAGTACTTCAGCGAGGGCTTCCCATAAGGAGGCCAAAAAAGTCGCCGCGGCCAGCCGTAGCGCATCCAAGGGTCGGACCGCGACGAAGGCGCCGGCTGCAAAGTCCTCGAAGAACAAAAGAAGCGCAATGCCTAACAAGACTGCCAAACCGGCCGCGAAAGCGACCGCTGCCAAGCCTGCTGCTGCCAAGCCTGTGATTGCCAAGCCAGTGACTGCCAAGGCTCCCGCTGCCAAGCCCGCGCCGAAGGCCCCTGTTGCTGCTGCGCCTGCCAAGGCTCCCGCCGCCGCCAAGCCGGCTGCCAAGCCCGCTGCTGCGCCGAAGGTCGAGGAAAAGAAGGTCGTGACCCAGCGTCAGGGCTTCAAGGCCAACGAATTCGTCGTCTATCCCGCTCACGGCGTCGGCCAGATCCTGGCCATCGAGGAGCAGGAGATCGCCGGTGCCAAGCTCGAGCTGTTCGTCATCAACTTCATCAAGGACAAGATGACGCTGCGCGTGCCGACCGCCAAGGTCGCCAATGTCGGCATGCGCAAGCTGTCCGATCCGGCCCTGGTGAAGAAGGCGCTGGAGACGCTCAAGGGCCGTGCGCGCGTCAAGCGCACCATGTGGTCGCGGCGCGCCCAGGAATACGAAGCGAAGATCAATTCGGGCGACATCGTCGCGATCGCGGAAGTTGTGCGCGACCTCTATCGCTCGGAGTCGCAGCCGGAGCAGTCGTATTCGGAACGCCAGCTCTATGAAGCGGCGCTCGACCGTCTCTCCCGTGAGATCGCGGTGGTGCAGCACTCGACCGAGACCGAAGCGGTCAAGGAGATCGAGGCCCAGCTCGCCAAGAGCCCGCGCCGCGCCAGCGCCAAGGCGGAAGCCGCCGACGGCGAAGCCGATACGGACGCCGAGGGCGATACCGACGATACCGATGGCGACGACACCACCGTCGCCGACGAGGCCGCGTAAGCGCCACGCCGATTGCAAGAGTTCAAAAGCCCGGCCGCTCGGCCGGGCTTTTTATTTGGGGCGTGAAGTGATGACGGGTCTTCGCGAACGTCGCCTCAACAAATTCGCTGTCGTCCCGGCAGAGGCCGGGACCCATATCCCAGGGAGAAGTTCGGCGAAGATTGGTTGTTCGGCACTCCTACCGATCGCAACGATAGATTCCGCGGTATGGCTCCCGGCCTTCGCCGGAACGACGAGAGGAGAGAGCATTCATCAAACGACGCGCGACGCTACTTCACCGGCCGCTTTTCGAGCTTCCTTGCCAGCGTCCGCCGGTGCATGCCCAGCCGGCGGGCCGCCTCCGAGATGTTGAACTCCGTCTCGATCAGGGTCTGGTGGATGCGCTCCCATTCCAGCGTCTTGATCGAGGTCGGCCGTGCATCGAGCGCGACCTCGGCGTTGCCTTCGGCCTTGTGGAAGGCGGCTTCGATGTCGTCGGTGTTCGACGGCTTTGCCAAATAGTGGCAGGCGCCCAGCTTGATCGCCTCGACGGCGGTGGAGATGCTGGCAAATCCGGTCAGCACCACGATCAGCATGTCCGGATCGTGCGTGTGCAAGAGCTCGACGCAGGCGAGGCCCGACGCGCCGCCGAGCTTGAGGTCGACCACGGCATGGCCGAAAGTACGCTCCTCCAGCACCTTCCGCATCTCCTCGATCGAGTCGGCCACCACGACCTCGTAGCCGCGGCGCTCGAACGAGCGCTTCAGCGTGCGCGCGAAGCCGGAATCGTCCTCGACGACGATGAGTGAACGGTCAGGCGTCAAAATTCCCTCCGATCGCGAGCGTTGCGAGCGGCAGCGTCAAGCGCACGGTGGCGCCGCGCTTCCTGTGGTTCTCGGCGGTCACGCTGCCTCCCAGCTTGCGTACGACGTTCACCACCAGGAACAGGCCGAGCCCGCCGCCGGCGCGCCCCTTGCTCGACTGATAGGGCTTGCCGAGCTGCGCCAGCATCTCCGGCGCAAAGCCCGGGCCGCGATCGGAGATTGACAGCACGAGATTGTCGCCTTCGCGCTCGGCCACGAGCTCGACCCAGTCGCGCGAGACCTCATAGGCATTGTCGAGCACGTTGAAGATCACCTGCTTCAGCGCGACGTCGGAGACGATCGCGACGTCCTCGCCGAACGTGTTGACGAAATAGAGCGTGCGGGCCGAGCGCGCGTTGCGCCATTCGTCGACCAGCGCGGTGACGAAGGCCGTCACCGTCGTCGGCGAGGAGCCTTCGCCGCGCGCTTCGCCCGCCGACACCAGGATGCCGGTCACGATCGATTTGCAGCGCTGCAGCGAAGTCTCCATCTCCGCGAGATCCTCGGCCAGCTCTTGATCTGCGGCGAGATCCGGCATGCGGCGCCAGTCACTGAGGATCACCGAGAGCGAAGCGAGCGGTGTGCCGAGCTCATGTGCGGCGCCGGAGGCGAGCAGGCCCATGCGCACGATGTGGTCCTGCTCGGCGGCATGCTGGCGCAGCGCCGCAAGATGCGCGTCGCGCTCGCGCAGATTCCGGTTGATGCGGGTGACGAACACCACCAGCAGAACGGCATTGAGCACGAAGCCCAGGAGCATGCCGGTAACCGTGAGACTGTAGGTCTCACTGATCGGGTTCGGCGGCAGATCGAGCGGCCGGTAGGCCAATGTCAGCCAGACGAAGCTCGCGCAAGTCAGCGCGACCAACGACCAGGTCGAGCGGGCATCGAGCAGCACTGCGCCGAGCGTGACCTGGAGCAGGAACAGCGAGGTGAAGGGATTGGTGGCGCCGCCGGAGAGATAGAGCTGTGCGGTCAGCGCAGCGACGTCCAGCATCAAGGCGACCAGCAGCTCGTTATTGGTGATCGCGGCGCGATGGCGCACCCAGACCAGGCTGGAGACGTTGAGCAGCACCAGCGCGCCGATCACCGCGCCCATCCGCTCCAGCGGCAGGCGAATGCCGAGGCCGAAATGCACGGCACCGATGGTCACGATCTGGCCGACCACCGCGGTCCAGCGCAGCTGGATCAGCAGCGCCATGTTCTTGCGATTGGTCTCGTCGTCGGTGGGAGCCGGACCGATCAGCTCGCTGCGCGCGTCCGCCTGCGATTGCAGCGTGACGGGCCCGCCGCCATGGGCAAGCGTTTGGGGAAGCGTCTTCCCGTCGTCAGGTCGGCTCGACGATCGTTCCAGCATCTGATCCCGTCCTGCGGGCGGCGGCATCCGAGCCGCCAGCCGGTTCCTGGACGAAGCGCTTGCGCCGGAACAGCCCGCCGCCGAATGTGACGAAAAACCTGCCGGCTAGCATGAAAGCCAGGGCAAACCACGTCAGCGCGTAGATCAGGTGGTTATTGGGAAAGCGGATCACGGTCAATCCGCCGATTGGACCGGCGGGAACTTGTGATCCGGCGTCGGCATCCACGAAGAAGGGCGCGACGTCATGAAGACCGCGTGCCGCCGCGATGGCGGCGACGTCCCGCGAATACCAGCGGTTGTGCTGGGGCACGTTGTTCCGGAGAAAACCGCCCTTCGGCTCCGTCACGCGGAGCAGGCCGGTGATCTCGACCTGACCATCGGGATTGCCGTCCCTGCGCGTCGATACGTCGCGCCGCTCGGACGGCACGAAGCCGCGGTTGATCAGCACCAGCGTGCCATCATCGCGCTCGAGCGGCGTCAGCACCCAATAGCCCGGGCCTTCCTCGGTGACGGCCTGAACCAGCGTCTCGCGGTCATGCAGGAAGCGGCCGCTGACGCTGACGTGCCGGTATTCGTCGTTTGCTGCGCTGATGGCGGGCCATGAAGCGGGCGAGGGGATCGGTTGGGCCGGAGCGTGGACGCGCTGCTCGACGCGGTCGATCAGAGCCAGCTTCCAGGCCCGTCGCTCGATCTGCCAGACGCCGAGCGCGATCAGAAGTACAAAGGCGGCAAGCGAGAGGACCGTGAGCCACGGCGAGGGGGCGCGCACAGCCTCGCTGTGCGTCCCTCCTGTCCTGCGCGTCACGGTCCGAGCCTTGCTCAATCTGGAGCCTCGCTCAATTCATTCCCGTCATCTGGTGGACCGGCATCATGTTGCTGTTGAGGTGGCCCATCACCCACAGCGAACCGGACAGTGCGATCACCACCATGACGATGGTGAAGATCAGCGCCATCATGCTCCAGCCGTTCTCCGATGTCGTGTTCATGTGCAGGAAGTAGATCATGTGCACCACGATCTGCACGACCGCGAAGGCCATGATCACCAGCGCGGTGATCTGCTTGCTCGGCAGCGTACCGCTCATCACCAGCCAGAACGGGATCGCGGTGAGCACCACCGAGAGCACGAAGCCGAGCATGTAGCTCGAGAACGTGCCATGGGCGTGGCCATCGCCATGGTGATGGTCGTCCGCATGGGCGGCGTGGGTATCGGTGCTCATCGCAGAACTCCCAGGAGATAGACGAAGGTGAAGACGCCGATCCAGACCACGTCGAGGAAATGCCAGAACATCGACAGGCACATCAGACGGCGGCGGTTGGCCTCGATCAGGCCGAACTTTTGCACCTGTACCATCAGCGTCACCAGCCAGATCAGGCCGCAGGTGACGTGCAGGCCGTGGGTGCCGACCAGGGTGAAGAAGGCGGACAGGAAGGCGCTGCGCTGCGGCGTGGCGCCCTCGTGGATCATGTGGGCGAACTCGGTGAGCTCGATGCCAATGAAAGCGGCGCCGAACAGGCCGGTGATCGCCAGCCACATCTGGGTCTGGGCGATCTTATTTTGCTGCATCGTCAGCATGGCAAAGCCGTAGGTGATCGACGACAGCAGCAGCATGGACGTGTTCACCGCGACCAGGTTCAGGTCGAACAGGTCCTTCGGCGCCGGCCCGGCGGCGTAGTTGCCGCCGAGCACGCCGAAGGTGGCGAACAGGATCGCGAAGATGAGGCAGTCGCTCATCAGGTAGATCCAGAAGCCGAGCGAGGTGCTGTAGCCTTCCGGATGGGGATGTTCGTCGGCGAGATAGAACAGCGGCTCGCCGGTTTGCGAGGGATTTACAGAGACAGTCATTTACTTGGCTCCGGCGAGCAGTTTGGTGCGCGCGTCCTCGGTCCGGATGACGTCTTCAGCCGGAATGTCGAAGTCGCGGTGGTAGTTGAAGGTGTGACCGATACCGACGGCGAGCATCGCAACGAAGCTCACGGCCGCCAGCCACCACATGTACCAGATCAGGCCGAAACCCATCGCGGTGGCGAAGCCGGCGAGGATGATGCCGGTGCCGGTGCTAGCAGGCATGTGGATCGGCTTGAACCCGGTGAGCGGACGCTGGTAGCCGCGCTTCTTCATGTCCCACCACGCGTCATTGTCGTGCACGACGGGGGTGAAGGCGAAGTTGTAGTCCGGCGGCGGCGAGGACGTCGCCCATTCCAGCGTGCGCGCGTCCCAGGGATCGCCGGTGACGTCCTTGAGCTGCTCGCGCTTGAGCAGGCTCACTGCGAACTGCATCAGCATCGAGAGGATGCCGATGAAGACGAAGAGCGCCCCGATCGCGGCGATGACGAACCAGATCTGCAAGCTGGGATCGTCGAACACGCGCAGGCGGCGGGTCACGCCCATCAGGCCGAGCACGTAGAGGGGCATGAAGGCCAGGTAGAACCCGGTGACCCAGAACCAGAACGACATCTTGCCCCAGAACGGATCGAGCTTGAAGCCGAACGCCTTCGGGAACCAGTAGTTGATGCCGGCGAAGGCGCCGAACACCACGCCGCCGATGATCACGTTGTGGAAGTGCGCGATCAGGAACAGGCTGTTGTGCAGCACGAAGTCGGCCGGCGGCACCGCGAGCAGCACGCCGGTCATGCCGCCGATCACGAAGGTCAGCATGAAGGCGATCGTCCACATCATCGGCAATTCGTAGCGGATGCGGCCGCGGTACATCGTGAACAGCCAGTTGAACATCTTCGCGCCCGTCGGGATCGAGATGATCATCGTGGTGATGCCGAAGAACGAATTGACGCTGGCTCCGGAGCCCATCGTGAAGAAGTGGTGCAGCCACACCAGGTACGACAGGATGGTGATGACGACCGTGGCGTAGACCATCGAGGTGTAGCCGAACAGCCGCTTGCCCGAGAAGGTCGAGGTGACCTCCGAGAAGATGCCGAACGCCGGGAGAACCAGGATGTAGACCTCGGGGTGGCCCCAGATCCAGATCAGGTTCACGTACATCATCGGGCTGCCGCCGAAATCGTTCGTGAAGAAGTTGGTGCCGACGTAGCGATCGAGCGACAGCAGCGCGAGCACGACGGTCAGGACCGGGAAGGAGGCGACGATCAGCACGTTGGTGCAGAGCGAGGTCCAGGTGAACACCGGCATCTTCATCATGGTCATGCCGGGGCAGCGCAGCTTGACGATGGTACAGATCAGGTTGATGCCGGATAATGTCGTTCCGACGCCGGCGACCTGCAGTGCCCAGATGTAGTAGTCGACGCCGACATCGGGACTGTAGCCGATGTTCGAGAGCGGCGGATAAGCCAGCCAGCCGGTGCGGGCGAATTCGCCGATGAACAGCGAGGCCATCACAAGCACCGCACCGCCGACCGTCATCCAGAAGCTGAAATTATTCAGGAACGGGAACGACACGTCGCGTGCGCCGATCTGGAGCGGCACCACGTAGTTCATCAGGCCGGTGACCAGTGGCATCGCCACGAAGAAGATCATGATCACGCCGTGGGCGGTGAAGACCTGGTCGTAGTGATGGGCATTGAGATAGCCTTCCGAGCCGCCAAAGGCGAGCATCTGCTGGCCGCGCATCATCAGTGCGTCGGCGAAGCCGCGCAGCAGCATCACGATACCGAGGATCATGTACATGATGCCGATGCGCTTGTGGTCCACCGTGGTGAACCATTCGCGCCAGAGATAGCCCCAGAGACGGAAATAGGTGAGGCCGCCAAGCAGCGCGGCGCCGCCGAGGGCGACCACCACGAAAGTGCCGACGACGATCGGCTCGTGCAGCGGCAGTGACTCGAAACCGAGCCGGCCGAAGATGAGCTTGAGAAGATCAGGAGACATGCGCGTTCTCTTTAGGAGTCTGACTTCGGACGCTGTCCGAGGAAGAAGGACAAGGACTTCAGCGGCGTGAACGACGGCCGCTTCAGGCCGGCGCCGATGAGCGGCATTGTGTCGGTGGGCGCCTTGATCGACGCGGTGGTCTGGCCTTGCGGCGCATCCGGTGTGCAGGTGCCGGCGACGAAGGTCGGCTCCGGTCCGAGCACCGTGCCGCGGCGGGCATACTTGTCGTAGGTGAGCGGCAGGGTGTTGTTCAGGCCCTCATGGCCGTTGCCGCCCTTGGCGTCGATGGCCATCATCTCGCTCTGGCACATCTTGCCGGTTTCGACGCACATGTTGAGGATCAGGCGGTAGAGATCGGCATCGACGCTGCCCCAGCGCCGCACGGGCTCGTTCTGGCTGGGCTTCTCCAACTGGAGATATTCGGCCCGGCCGAGCGATCCGCCGGCGGACTTGGCGCTGGCGATCCAGGCATCAAAGCCCTTGTCGTCGAGGCCCTGGAAGTTGAAGTGCATACCGGAGAAGCCGGCGCCGCTGTAGTTCGCCGAGAAACCCTTATAGGTGCCGGCGTGGTTCACGACGGCATGGAGCTTGGTCTCCATGCCCGGCATCGCATAGATCTGGCCGGCGAGCGCGGGGATGTAGAAGGAGTTCATCACCGAGGAGGCGGTGATGCGGAAGTTGATCGGGCGATCAACCGGCGCGGCGAGCTCGTTGACGGTGGCGATGCCGTAGTCCGGATAGATGAAGAGCCACTTCCAGTCGAGCGCGACGACATCGACCTCGAGCGGGGCTTTGGACTGGTCCACGGCGCGGTCGGCATGGATGCGGCCGAGGGTGCGATAAGGGTCGAGCAGATGGGTACCCATCCAGGTCAGCGCGCCCAGGCAGACGATGATCAAGAGCGGCGCCGACCAGATCACCAGCTCGAGCTTGGTCGAGTGGTCCCATTCCGGCTCGTAGCGAGCGGCCGTGTTTGATTGGCGATAGCGCCAGGCGAACAGCAGCGTCAGCGCCATCACGGGAAGGACGATCAGGAGCATCAGGACGGTGGAGATGATGACGAGGTCGCGCTGCTGGGCAGCGATGTCGCCGGCTGGCGCCAGCACGACATAGTCGCAGCCGCTGAGTGCGGCAGCCAGAGGTAGTAGCGCCAGGATCTTGAGACGAGACACGGGCCGAGCCTTTGAGAATGAGTTTCCTATGCGGGGCCAACGGGTAGCTGCGGCGCAACAATCCGGACATTGGACAATTTGTCCAATGTTGCAGTGCGGGAGGTTGGGTCAGACAAGGGCAGATTGCCTGGCGTCCGGCCGGGCGTTCGGCTTTGGTTTTCAGGACGTTAAGGGCGCACGAATGGCGACGGCACAGACCCCCGCAATGGCAGACCTCCACACGGGCGAACACGGCCACGATCAGGCCAGTCCCGGCGAGATCGCCATCGGCGTCATCATCGGCCGCACCTCCGAATTCTTCGACTTCTTCGTCTTCGCGATCGCTTCGGTGATTGTGTTCCCGCGCCTGGTGTTCCCGTTCGCGAGCGAACTGACCGGCACCCTCTATTCCTTCATGATCTTTGCGCTGGCCTTCATGGCCCGGCCGATCGGCACCGTCATTTTCATGACGATCGACCATGCCTACGGCAAAACGGCCAAGCTGATCTCGGCGCTGTTCCTGCTCGGCACCGCCACCGTGGCGCTCGCGTTCCTGCCCGGCTATCACGACATCGGCGTTGCCGCGATCTGGCTGCTGGCGCTGGCGCGCATCGCACAAGGTCTGGCCTGGGGCGGCGCCTGGGACGGCATGGCTTCGCTGCTGGCGTTGAACGCGCCGGCCTCGAAGCGCGGCTGGTACGCGATGGTGCCGCAGCTCGGCGCCCCGCTCGGACTGATCGTGGCGAGCGCGCTGTTCGCCTATTTCGCCGGCAACCTCTCGGCCGATGATTTCTTCGATTGGGGCTGGCGCTATCCGTTCTTCGTCGCCTTCGCCATCAACGTCGTCGCGCTGTTCGCGCGCCTGCGCATGGTGACGACGGAAGAATACGCGACGCTGTTCGAGACCCGCGAACTCCAGCCCGCGCGCATTTCCGAGACCGTCGCGCGCGAAGGCCACAACATCATGCTCGGCGCATTCGCGCCGCTGGCGAGCTTCGCGCTGTTCCACATGGTCACGGTGTTTCCGCTGTCCTGGGTGTTCCTGTTCACCCGCGAAAGCCCGGTGCGCTTCTTGATCATCGAGATCGTCGCTGCCGTGTTCGGCGTCGCCGCGATCGTTGTCTCCGGCATCATCGCCGACCGTGTCGGGCGCAAGTCGCTGCTGATGGGATCGGCGATCGCAATTGCGATCTACAGCGGCTTCGCGCCGCAACTGCTCGATGCCGGCGCGTTCGGCGAGACCATCTACATGGTGATCGGCTTCATCCTGCTCGGCCTGTCCTTCGGCCAGTCCTCCGGCGCGATCGCCTCGAACTTCAGGCAGGCGTACCGCTACACGGCGTCCGCGTTGACCTCCGACATGGCCTGGCTGTTCGGCGCCGGCTTTGCTCCACTGGTCGCGCTGCTGCTCGCCACCAATCTCGGCGTCATCGCTTCGGGCGCGTATCTGCTGTCAGGCGCGTTCTGGACCCTGCTCGCGCTCTGGCTCAGTGGCCAGCGTGAGGCGGGGGATATGGACGCGGGCCGTTAGCTATAGCGCGTAGCTTGTTGGGTGGGCGAAGGCGCTTTGCGCCGCGCCCACCATCTTTCGGAGATCGCAATAGAGAAGTGGTGGGGACGCTTGCGCTTTGCCCACCCTAAGGCAGTCGGGCGAGTGTCAATCCGCCACGATCTTCACGCGATCGCGCACCTTCACCTGCGCGGTGCGATCGAGGCCATTGAGCACGCGGAAGCGCTCGGCGGGATGGTCGACGCCGGCCATGCGGTGGGAGAGCGACTCAACGGTATCGCCGGGCTGCACGGTGATGACCTTGATGCGCAGCGGGCGCGCGGCCTGGATCTCGTCGAGCGTCAGGCGGCGGAATGAGTTGACGGTCTCGCGCGCGTTGCGCTCGCTCTCGGTCGATTTCTGCCGTGTCGCGAAGATGAAGCGGTAGACGTCGCTACCGAAGCGCAGCGCATAGACCTTGAACTGCCACTGATCGCCCTTGGCGGTGGCGGATGCCGCCGGAAAACCGTTGATGGTGAGATCCTCGGTCGAGGCCTTCTCGACGCCTTCCATCCAGCCCGAATTGAGGTAGTCGCCGAGCGATTGTTCGGCCGGCACGCGCACGACGTCGAAGCGCATCGCCTGTGCGCCGCCCTCGCGCACGCCGATCACGGCCTGCGCGGTGTTGTCGAGCGTGAAATTGTCCGGCGCCTGGAAGGTGAAGCCGAGCTTCGGATGCAGGAAGCGCCGGCCGCGGACAAAACCTTCGCTGGGGTCTTCGCCATAGACGAGGTTGTCGATCGCGGCGAGATAGCTTTCGCGGTCGCGCTCGGCGCCTTCAGGCGCAGTGTATTGCCGCGCGATGTTCTGCGCGTTCTGCACCCGCTCCGGGGTTGCCGGATGCGACGAGGTGAAATCCTGGGCGCGCGGATCGAGCGAGCTCTTGCCGGCCTTCAGCTCGGCATTACGCTCCATCGCCGACAGAAAGCGAGCAGCGCCATAAGGGTCGAAATGCGCCTTGGCGGAGATGCCGACGCCGATGCCGTCGGCCTCGAACTCCTGCTTGCGCGAGAAGCTCGCCATGGTGAGCTTGGTCTTGGCGAGCGCCAGCGCGGTGAGATCGGGATCGTTGCTCATGTCGGTGACGACGCGGGTGACGATCGCGGCCTGGCGAGCCTGGTCCTCGCGCATTGCCGCGTGCTTGGACAGCACATGCGCCATCTCGTGGCTGAGCACGGAGGACAATTCCGACGTATCGCTGGCAAGCGCGAGCAGGCCACGCGTGACGTAGAGCTGGCCGTTCGGCAGGGCGAAGGCGTTCACTGCGCCGGAATTGAGGATGGTGACCTTGTAGCCCTGGTCGGGACGGTCGGAGGCCGCGACCAGCCGGTCGACGGTCTTGCTGACGAGCGCCTCGAGCTTGGGGTCGTCATAGGTGCCGCCATAGCTCGCCAGGATGCGCTCGTGCTCCTTCTCGGTGGCGGGGGTTTGCGCCACGGCGGGCTTCGGCTTCGGCATCACCACGGTCGGCGGGGGCGCCGCCGTCTGGAACCGGCCCATATCGCCACAACCGGCGAGAGCCGTGCCCAGGACAAGGCACAGCGCAGCCGGCGCCGCCCGCAGCCGGCGGCGTTCACTCCGTACGTGCCGTTCTAGCACCCCATCCACGTCGCTTAACCCGTGCCTGGCCTGATCTAAGGCCTTACCCCTGTCGGCTCGCTTGCGCCCAGCAACTCGACCTGTCCCACAAGGCGCACATCGATGCGCGGCCCCGTATTCCCCTCAACCCAGCCCCGAACTCGAATACGCCTATTTTCCAGGGACTTAAGGGCGATGCCAGCGCTTTCGAACGCCGGTAGCGTGCGCTTTGAAATAGTCACGGCAAAGCCACGTGTCCAGTTCCGTCCGAAGTTGAGGTAGGTCGTTGCCCCAGCTTGCCGGACCGACAGGACTTTGCCCTCGACTACCGTAAAGCGCCCGATCTCCGCCAAAATATCGTCCGGACTTTCCGCGTTTTTTATGGCCGACGGGTCAGCCCAGCTGCCCATTTTTTGCCGCCGTGCCGCCGCCTCGGACGCCATCAGCGCGGTCGCGCAGTCCTTGTCCACAATCTCGGCGGAGACGAAGGCGTCGCCCTGGGCGAGCAGCATGGCCTGCACCGAGGTGTCGTTTTCGCCGATGAAGACCAGCGCACCCTGGCGGCCGTAGCGGTCGGGCGTGTCGTCGGCGCTGCGCAGCGTCACGTCGCGGCCGGAGAGCAGTGAGGTCAGCGCCTGCTTCGTGGTCGCCGTCTGCTCGATCCCCGTGAGGCGGATCTCGCGCCCGTCATCGAGACGCACGCTGCGCGCATCCACGATCGCCGCGACGCGGCCCTCGCCTTGTGACTCGAAATGGCACGGTGTCGCGAACGCGCCGTGAGCCGCGACGAGAAGAAATGCGACGATGGGATGGAGCAGTTGCGTCACGTGACCCGGAAAGGTTGCATTGCGGCCGGACTTTAACTCATGCGCGGTGAGACGCGAAGGGTCTTCCTCACACGCCGTCATTGCGAGGAGGCCTTCGCGACGAAGCAATCCAGAATCTTTCCCGCGGATGCATTTCTGGAATGCTTCGCTGCGCTCGCAATTGTCGATGTTCAATAATTCGCTGATTGGATCGCGGTGGTCTTGGAAGCGGCGAAAGCCTTGGGAGTTTGTCCTGCCAAGGCCTGATGGGGTCTGTGGTTGTTGTAGTAGACGAGGTACTCGAACAGT
>NZ_RDQF01000023.1 GCF_004114425.1 Bradyrhizobium vignae
AAGCGATCATTCCACAACCAACCATCCGTTGCTTTCGCCGCAGAAAGCGAGCGCTTGGGCGGCACCTGCGCGAGCCTCCTCGAAAACGTCCGTATCAATCGATGCTCGCGCTACCTTAACGCCTATGGGGAAGACCGGGTGCTGACCTCGCACCCGCGGTCTGCTGCGCGAAAGGATCGCGCAAAGGAGACCGCACAGCAGCATACAGGTGGTGCCAATCACTCGGCCTTCCCTGCGCGATGGTCGGACGGCTTATGCCGCGCTCTCCTGGGAGCCGAATTCCTTCTGGCCTCCCTCGCGCTCGCGGAATTCACCGGCAGCCGCGCCGGTTGACGCGACTGCCGCATTCGCAAGCGCTTGACCGTAGCAACGACGGCCAGGACCACACGGTTTTGCCGTACGCACGGCTTGCCATTTCGCCGCAGTTTTCCCCAGCCCTGTCGACGGAGCTGCGAAACTTACAGGCGAGACCAACCTGACAGCGCCGTTCGTCCGCACGATGCCTTGGGGCTCACGGAGAGCAATCCGCCCTGCCCCTGGCTGTTCGCGCCCGACGCTGCTGCGTCCACCGCAAGCCCGGCTCGCGACAATGACGACCTCATGATCGCCCCTCGAGAATGAGCCGGGATGCGCGACACATACGACAAATCCGAATTTCGGTAAAGTGGAATATTTTCGCGCCCGTGGGTTGACAGAGAAGCGAAACAGGCCCGCGCATCAAAAAAGGGCGGCACAAGGCACCGCCCTTTTCGCGCGATCCAAGCTGGCCAGCATTGAAAACGACCGTTCAATATGGCCCGTAATGGTAGCCGGGATCGTAGTAGGGACTACCGTAGTAGGGACGCGGACCATAACCATAATAATAGCGGTTCTCGTAGTAGTCGCGGCGCCGCTGCTCAGCGATCACTCCGCCGATGATACCCGCGGCGGCGCCCATAAAGGCAAGGCCTGCCGCACTCGGTCCGCGTCGATAATAGTGGCGACGTCGGGCGCTGAAATCGGTGGCGCCGGCGGAGGCCTGACCTGCCGCAGCAGCCTTGGCGGACACGGCCGGGGCCGCATCTGGGGATGCTGCTGCTGAAGGCGCCACCGAAGCGGCGAGCAGCGCCAGAGTCGCGAACGCGGCCAGGACCGTGCTGCGGCGCGCCGCGGAAATCATCGGTGCATCACTCATCTCGATCTTCCTCTGCTTTCGCCCAAACACATCCGTAAGCAAACAGTCCGCAACGCGCAGATCACTGAAATGGTTTCATGAACGCGGCGATCTGCCACGCCTTGAACCATTGTAAACCGAATGATCAGATCCAGCTTGCACCATCCAACCTGAGCGGATAATGAACAGCCGCGCCGTTTTCGGCTGCCGTAAGCGTTTCACGTGAACCAACGCATCAACCGACGCCGTCGGGATCGATGCCATTTGCAGGGTTCAACGTGACTGACGCGTCCTTTTCCAAGAGAGACCAGATGATTGCGGTTCGCAAACTGCCGGCGCGCTATGCGCCGATCGTAATGCCATTCGTGCTATCCATCCTCATGACGGCGGTGGTGTCGATCATCTCGACTCTGCGAAGCCTCGGCGCAACGCCGGCGTTCCTCGCGGCCTGGCCGGGCGCCTGGGCGCTGTCATGGCTGGTCGCCTTTCCGACGCTGCTATTGGTCCTGCCACTGGTCCGCCGGATCGTGGCCTGGCTCGTTGCAGCCCCACCCGGCCGATAGGGGGCGCTTACGACAGCGCCCCGAGCACGCCCCTCGTCGCCTTGTCGATCTCCTCGACATAGCGGCGGCGGGCGAAGGTCTCGGTGAGGAAGCCGACCACCTTGCGGCTGTCGGTGGAATCGACCACCGCCAGCATCTCGGCCTCGGCCTCGTCGAACACGGCCATCGCCGACTTCACGTTCATTTCCGGGATCAGCACGATGTCGACCAGGCGGGCGAGCTCGATCACCTGGATATCGTCGGCGATGGCGTCGAGATCGCTGGAGAACAGGTCGGGCAGCATGACGAGGCCGACATATTCGTCAGCATTGTTGACGATGACGATCCCGGGCCGCGAGCCCAGCGCGAATTCGGCTCGCGTCGCTGCAATCGTCGTGGTCGACGGCACCTTGCCGACATCGGAGCGCATCAAGCGCTCGACCGTGAGATTGCGCAGCCAGCCGACGTCGTTGGCGCTGCGGATGGTCTCGCCGCGCAGATGCAGGCGCCAGGTCGAGAACGAATGGCCGAACATGAAGCGCACGCAGATGGAGGTGACGATGCAGCCGGCCAGCACCACGGCGGTGACGTCGACATTTCGGGTCATCTCGAGCACGAGGAACGACATCGTAAGCGGGCCGCCGACGATGGCGACCCCGAGCGTCGCCATGCCCGTCAGCATCGCGACGAGCGGATCGATCGCGAAGTTCGGGCTGATGAGCAGCAGCACCGCGGCAAAGAACTTTCCGATCAGGCTGCCGACGAACAGCGAGGCGAAGAACAGGCCGCCGCGGAAGCCCGAGGCGAGCGAGATCAGGCAAGCCGTCACCTTCAAGCCGATGATCAGCGCGATCAGACCGATCGCCATGTCGTGAAACAGATCGAGCACCATGGCGCCGTGGCCGGCTGCCAGCACCTGCGGCGTGACGATCCCAAAGCCGCCGACGATGAGGCCGCCGATCACCGGACGCAGCCATACTGGCATCCAGGCGAACAGGCGCTCGAACGTCGGTGAGGAGCGCATCACGGCGATACCGACGCCGCTGGTGACGAGGGCAAGCCCGATCAGAGCCAGGTACTGCTCGACGCCGACGGCGCTGACCTTGGGTATCTCCAGCGAGTAAGGCGCGCCGCCTAGCCATTGCGCGGTCAGGGCACCCGCGAGCGAGGCCGCCAGGATCGGCGCGGCGCTGCCGACCGAATAGACGCCGACGATGAGCTCGCAGGCGTAGAAGGCGCCGGTGATCGGCGCACCGAACGCCGCCGCGATCGCCGCCGCGGCGCCGCAACCGACCATCAGGCGCAGATCGTTGCGGCGCAGGTTGAAGAACTTGCCGAGCAGCGAGGCGATACCCGAGCCGATCTGGGTATAGCCGGCCTCCAGGCCAACCGAGGCGCCGCACCCGTTGGAGATCAGGGTCTGGCTCGACACCACCACGCTGTCCCGCATCGAGAGATTGCCGCCGCGCAGCGCGTTGGCCTCGATCGGGTCGACCGCGTTCGAGATCTTCATGCGCCGCCGCGACCATTCCATGATGCCGAGCGCCAGGCCTCCGAGCGCGGGCGCGATCAGCGCTGCCCAAGGACTGACATACGCGTTCGAGGACAGGCGGACGTCGATGGGAATGCCGTAGATCACGACGTGCGCGATCTGGGCGATTTCGGCCATCAGCGTCACGATGGCGCCCGCGAGCGTGCCGATCACCAGCGCGAACGGGATCAGGTAGAACTCGTTGCTGCGCAACAGGGCGCGTATCCGAACCATGGTGCGGTTCGTCCCCTTGCGATCGACGAGATGTCTGATCCGCACGAACACCTTCTGCCCGCCCTACCCTTCCGACAGGCCGTAACCGGCCATGCGCTGGCGGACCCGTTCGATCTCGTCGCTCGGAAGCAGCGGCGGTTGTCCGATCTGAAGGCAGCCGTGATACTGCCGTGCCAGCGTCTCGACCTCGACGGCGAGCCACATCGCCTTGTCCAGTGTCTTGCCGATCGCGATCATGCCGTGATGGTCGAGCAGGCAGGCAAGCCGGCCCTCCAGCGCCCGCACCGCATGATCGGACAGCTCGACCGTTCCGAACGTCGCATAGGGCGCGCAGCGGATGCTGTCGCCGCCGGCAGCCGCGATCATGTAGTGCACCGGCGGAATCTCCATGCCCATGATCGCCAGGATGGTGCAATAGGTCGGATGGGCGTGCACGACGGCATTGACGTCAGACCGCGACTTCAGGATGTCGCGATGGAAGCGCCATTCGCTCGACGGCTTCTGATCGGGCGCGTGTGCGCCGTCCATCGCCATGAAGACGATCTGGTCCGGGGTCATGGTCTCGTAGGGCACGCTGGTGGGCGTGACCAGGAGTCCATCCACATGCCGGACGCTGATATTCCCTGATGTGCCCTGGTTGATGCCGAGCGCATTCATGCGGCGGCAGGCGTCGATGATGGCTTGCCTCTTGTCGAGTTCGTCCGCAGTCATCGACATCTCGGTTTCTTCTCGGTTTCTTGGCGATGGACGTTAGATGGAAGTACGTCAAAGCCGTGCGGCAGTGCAAGCGAAAGCGACCGGATCGCGCCCCGCCTCGTCGACGGATTCCCCGCTTCCCGAAACAGACCGCAAAATCAACAGATTAGCAGATTGCCGCAGCCTTACGACAGGCTCGCCCCGACCCGCCGCGATCCCGTTGATGACGAACTGCACCGAATAGGCGGCGAGCAGCATGCCGAGCACGCGCGAGAGCACGGCATTTCCAGTGCGCCCGAGCGTGCGCGCGATCAGGCCCGCAGAGACGAAGCACAGCATGCAAAGCAGGCAAACCGCGAGCACCACCGCGATGATGATCGCGAGCTTCGCCCCGTAGCCGGCATCGCCCGACAGCAGCAGCGTGGTCGCGATCGCGCCGGGGCCGGCCATCATCGGAATGGCCAAGGGAAATACCGCGACGTCCGAGGCATGCTCCGCGGTCGCCTTGTCGGCTTCGCGGGCCTCGCGATGCGGACGATCGCCGAAGATCATCTGATAGGAGACGCCGAACAGCAGCAGCCCGCCGGCGATCTGGAAAGCTGGAATGCCGATCCCGAGTTGGCGCAACAGCCAGTTGCCGACCAGCGCGATCACCACCAGGATCGAGGTGGCGATCATCGGCGCGCGCAGCGCGATCGTTCGCTTGACCGGGTCGGGCATGCTCCCGGTCGCAGCGAGGAAGGCCGGTGCAAGACCGACCGGATCGACCACCAGGAGCAGCGTCACGAAGGCTGACAGGGCGAAGTCGAGCATGCGTCGGCGAGGCCCCCCGGGCGCTGGAACGATGGCTGCCGGGCAGACTTAGCCCAGCAAAGCCGCTTTGGAAATCACTGGAGACGACAATGAGCGACAGTGGAATCGGAATGCTCCTCGGCCACCTCTCGGCCAACCTGCTCTGGCTCTGGTTCATCGGCGCGTTCGTGCTCGGCGGGGTTCTCGTTTACGGGGTGATGAAGGCCGGCCACCTGCGCCGCAGCGAGCGGGCGCGCCTCGACCGCGCGACGGACGAGCGTCAGCGCCAGGAAGACCCCTACAAGCGCCCGACCTGAGCGAGCCGCGAGCGCCGGTTGCAGTTTGGAACTTTCGTTCTCCAACGGGTTTTATCGCCCGAGGATTGAGGAAGGCGAGGCCTTCCCGCATCGCCTCACGAGGAGGACGTATGGCTAAACGAGCGAAGAAACGCACAAGCAAGAAGACCGCGGCGCGCCGGCCGCGCCGGCCGCCGAAGATGCTCAGCGATCTGTTTCTGGCGACGCTGAAGGACATCTATTTCGCCGAGAACAAGATCATCAAGACCTTGCCCAAAATGGCGAAGGCAGCGCAGTCGAAAGAGCTGGTGGCCGCCTTCGACAAGCATCTGCGCGAGACCCAGGGGCAGGTCAAGCGGCTGGATCAGATCTTCAAGATGCTGGACAAGCCTGCACGCGGCAAGCCCTGCGAGGCCATCAACGGCATTGCCGACGAGGGCGCCGAGATCATGAAGGAGTTCAAGGGAGCGCCGGCGCTCGACGCGGGACTGCTCGCGGCCGCCCAGGCGGTCGAGCATTACGAGATCTCCCGCTACGGCACGCTGCGCACCTGGGCCGAGGAGCTCGGCATGCAGGAGGCAGCAAGGCTGCTCCAGGAGACGCTGGACGAGGAAGAGGCGACCGATCGCACCCTGACGGAGCTCGCCACCTCCGTGATCAATCTTGAAGCGGAAGAAGAGTACCGCGCTGCGGCCTGACCCGCGCCCCTGGCAATGACGGAACGTCGCGGCCCATGCCGCGGCGTTCGCTTGTTTTGATCGCACGGCGGCGCATGGCACACCGGCGCCGCCGCACTGGATTTCCCGGGAACCAGCCCCATATGCAGGCTTTCCCACCCCGAGCCCGCATCATGCAACCCAAAAATCCTCTCGACTGGATGCTCTCCGAAGCCCTGGACTCGCTGACCCGCGCCGATCGGCTGCGTCAGCAGTTCGGCCGCCAGGAAGCCTGCTGGGAGCCGCCGATCGACGTGCTCGAGACCGAGCGTGAGCTCCTGATCCTGGTCGCGCTTCCCGGCGTCAATCCGGACAATGTCGAGACCGTCATCCATGACGGCGTTCTCATCATCTCCGGTCAGCGCACCCTCCCGCCCGAGCTTCGCAACGCCCGCATCCACCGGCTCGAGCTGCCGCAGGGCCGCTTCGAGCGGCGCATCGCGCTGCCCCTTGGCCGCTACGCCATCAGCCGCTTCGTGATGGACGGCTGCGTCGCACTGCGCCTCGCCAAATCCTGAGGTCGATCATGGCCACCGAACAGATGAACAACGAACAGACCAGTAACGACGTGAAGATCCCCGACGACGCGCTGATCATCGTCCCCGTGCGCGAGATGGTGCTGTTCCCCGGCGCCATCGCGCCGATCACGATCGGCCGGGCGAAGTCCATCGCCGCCGCGCAGCAGGCGCTGCGCGAACAGCGGCCGATCGGCATTGTCCTGCAACGCAGCCCCGAGACCAATGACCCCGGGGCGGACGACCTCTATCGGGTCGCGACCATCGCCAACATCGTGCGGTACATCACCGCGCCCGACGGTACCCATCACATCGTCTGCCAGGGCGTGCAGCGCGCGCGCATCCTCGACTTCCTGCCGGGGACGCCGTTCCCGGCCGCGCGTTTCCAGCAGATCCCCGAGCCGACCACGACCTCCCCCGAGATCGAGGCGCGCGCGCTGAACCTGCAGCGCCAGGCCATCGAGGCGATCGAGCTGTTGCCGCAGGCGCCGCCCGAGCTGGCGGCGATGTTCCAAGGCACCAGCGCGCCCGGCGCGCTGGCGGATCTCGCAACCTCGTTCATGGACATCAAGCCGCAGGACAAGCAGGAGGTGCTGGAGACCATCGACCTCGCTCTGCGCGTCGAGAAGGTCTCGAAGCACCTGGCCGAGCGGCTGGAAGTGCTGCGCATCAGCAAGGAGATCGGCCAGCAGACCCGCGCCAGCTTCGACGAGCGGCAGCGCGAGGCAATCCTGCGCGAGCAGATGGCGACCATCCAGCGCCAGCTCGGCGAAGGCGACGGCAAAGCGGCCGAGGTCACCGAGCTGACGGCTGCGATCGCCAAGGCCAAGATGCCCCCCGAGGCGGAGGCGCATGCCAAGAAGGAGCTGCGCCGCTACGAGCGCATGCCGGAAGCCGCCGGCGAAGCCGGCATGGTCCGCACCTATCTGGACTGGCTGATCGAATTGCCCTGGGCGCTGCCCGAGGAGAAGCCGATCGACATCAAGGAGGCGCGCGCCATCCTGGATGCCGACCATTTTGGCCTGGAGAAGATCAAGAGCCGGATCATCGAATATCTGGCGGTGCGCAAGCTCGCCCCGCAGGGCAAGGCCCCGATCCTGTGCTTCGTCGGCCCGCCCGGCGTCGGCAAGACCTCGCTCGGCCAGTCCATCGCCCGCGCGATGGGGCGCCCGTTCGTACGCGTCAGCCTCGGCGGCGTGCATGATGAGGCCGAGATCCGCGGCCACCGGCGCACCTATATCGGCGCGCTGCCCGGCAACATCATCCAGGGCATCAAGAAGGCGGGTGCCCGGAATTGCGTCATGATGCTGGACGAGATCGACAAGATGGGCCGTGGCGTGCAGGGCGATCCCTCTGCCGCCATGCTGGAGGTGCTCGACCCCGAGCAGAACGGGACGTTCCGGGACAATTACCTCGGCGTGCCCTTCGACCTGTCGCGCGTGGTGTTCATCGCGACCGCGAACATGCTGGACCAGATCCCGGGTCCGCTCTTGGACCGCATGGAGCTGATCAGCCTCGCCGGCTACACCGAGGACGAGAAGCTGGAGATCGCGCGGCGCTATCTGGTGCGGCGGCAGCTCGAGGCCAATGGCCTGACCGCCGAGCAGGCCGAGATCGAGCCGGAGGCGCTGAAGCTGATCGTCAAGGGCTACACCCGCGAGGCCGGCGTGCGTAACCTCGAGCGCGAGATCGGCAAGGTGTTCCGCCATGCCGCGGTGCAGGTCGCCGAAGGCACTGCCACGAAGGTCGTGGTGACGCCGAAGGACATCGCCACCGTCCTCGGGCAGCCGCGCTTCGAAGGCGAGATCGCACTGCGCACCAGCGTTCCCGGGGTCGCCACCGGCCTTGCCTGGACGCCGGTCGGCGGCGACATCCTGTTCATCGAGGCAACGCGCGTGCCCGGCAAGGGCGGTCTGATCCTGACCGGTCAGCTCGGCGACGTCATGCGCGAGAGCGTGCAGGCTGCGATGACGCTGGTGAAGAGCAAAGCCACGCAGCTCGGCATCGATCCGCAAGCGTTCGAGAAGAGCGACATCCACGTTCACGTCCCCGCGGGCGCGACCCCGAAGGACGGGCCGAGCGCGGGCGTCGCGATGTTCACGGCGCTGACCTCCCTGCTCACCAATCGCACGGTGCGCAGCGACACCGCCATGACCGGCGAGATCTCGCTGCGCGGCCTGGTGCTGCCCGTCGGCGGCATCAAGGAGAAGGTGGTGGCTGCGGCGGCTGCCGGCTTGAAGCGGGTAATGCTGCCGGCGCGCAACAAGCGGGACTATGACGACATCCCGAAGAGCGCGCGGGACGAGCTCGAATTCATCTGGCTGGAGCGCGTCGACGAGGCGATCGCCGCGGCGCTCGAGCCGGCTGAAGCCACGGTCGAAGCGGCGGAGTGAAGGCGATGAAGAAACTGCTGGAGAAAGCGAAGAGATCGCGGAGGACGCAGCGGCTGCGCCAGTTGCTCGATCGCGCGATCGACCGGGTTCGCGACACGCTCGCGGCGCCTGAGCCGCGGCTTCAGCCGGTCCCGGTCCGCGTGAAGCGCCGCAAGGGTTGAGCCCTCCGTCTCAGGCCCTCGCGGCTGCCCCAAACAAAAGGCTCCCTCCTTCGAGGGAGCCTTTGCGTTGTCAGGACACGGCGTCCTTGGCGGCCTTGACCGGGCGGGCGCGGACGATCTTCCGGGCCGGCTTGGCCTTGAACATCATCTCTTCACCCGTGAACGGGTTGGTGCCCTTGCGCGCCTTGGTGGCGGGCTTCTTGATGACCACGAACTTGGCGAAGCCCGGCACCAGGAACAGGCCGTTCTTCTTGAGCTCCTTGTGGCCGACGTCGGTCAGCGTCTCCATGACGTTCTTGACGTCACGCTTGGAAAGCTCGGTGGCGGTCGCAATCTTCTCGATCAACTGCGATTTGGACATTTGGGTTGGCATCGTGTCTCCTCTGATTCGTTGCCGGTTGCATATTAGACCAACCGTTGAAGGCCTATAGCCTTCTGCACAGTTTTGTCGCGATTTTACGGGCTTTTCTGGCCCCCTGTGGCAAAAAACCCTGCTTTTTAGCGACTTCCGGAGCGAAAGAAGCCTCGGGCAGCGGTTTTTGCCTTGTTTCAAAGGCCCGCACGCCATCTTGCTAAAGCTGATTCGCTGCTTTCGACAAGCGACGACCGGCTCCTTTGGACAGGGAGGGGGCCGTTTCACCCTGGAAAACAAGGGTTGGATCGCACCGCAGCTGCGACCTCTCCCCGCAAGCGGGAAGAGGTGAGGACGAGCTAGACGCGCTCGATGATGATGGCCGGCGCCATGCCGCCGGCGGCGCACATGGTGACGAGACCACGCTTCAGGTCGCGCCGTTCGAGCTCGTCGAGCACGGTGCCGATCAGGATCGAGCCGGTGGCGCCGATGGGATGGCCAAGCGCGATCGAGCCGCCATTGACGTTGACCTTGGCGCGGTCGAGCTTGAGGTCTCGGATATATTTTTCCGCCACCACCGCAAAGGCCTCGTTGATCTCGAACAGGTCGATGTCATCGATGGTGAGACCCGCCTTCGCCAGCACCTTGCGCGTCGCCGGGACCGGCGCGTTCAGCATCAAGGTCGGCGAATCCCCCATGTTGGCCATCGCGACCACGCGAGCGCGCGGCTTCAGTCCATGCGCCCTGGCGTAAGCGGGCGAGGCCAGCAGGATCGCGGCGGCGCCGTCGACGACGCCGGACGAGTTGCCGGCGTGATGCACGAAGTCGATCTTCAGGTCGGGGTATTTCTGCAGGATCAGGCCGCGATAAGTCGTGCCCTTGTCGTCGAGCGCGTAGTCGGCGATGGCCGGAAACGCCGGCTTCAGGCTGCTGAGGCCTTCCATCGTGGTTTGCGGCCGCGGATACTCCTCGTGATCGAGCGCCAGGCTGCCGTCCTCGCGGTGGACCGGCACGAGGCTCTTCTTGAAGTGGCCGTTCGCGATCGCATGCGCCGCGCGCTTCTGGCTCTCCAGCCCGAGCGCGTCGACGTCCTGCCGGGTGATGCCTTCCAGCGTCGCGATCGCGTCGGCGCAGACGCCCTGATGCGACTGCGGATGCTTGGCCCGCAGGCGCAGATTGCCGCCGTCCATCATCATCGGACCGCCGCCGCGGCGTCCCTCCATAGACATCATCTCGCAGCCGCCGGCGATGACGAGGTCTTCGGCACCCGCCATGATCGAGCTTGCGGCCATGTTGACGCTGGTGATGCCGCTGCCGCAGAAGCGGTCGAGCGTCACCGCGCTGGCGCGCACGTCGTAGCCGGCATCGAGCGCCGACATGCGGCCGAGATCGCCGCTTTGCGTTGCGACCTGCGCGCTGCAGCCCCAGACGATGTCGTCGACATCGGCGGTGTCGATGCCGGTGCGAGCGGCGAGCGCGCGCAGCACGGTTGCCCCGAGCTGCTGCGGATGAATGCCCGAGAGGGCTCCCTTGCCGGCCTTGCCGATGCCCCGCGGGGTCCGGCAGGCATCGATGATCAGTGCGTCAGGCATGGGCGTCGTCCTCTTGTTATGAGCGTTGCGGACGGTTTTGAATCAGGGGGACAGGCGAGTCAATGCGCAGCGCCTCCTTCGCCTCTCCCCGCAAGCGGGAGGGGCGACGGCAATCATACCCCCGCCGCGTTGTTCGCGATCACGTTGCGGTAGAAGCTGGCGCTGAGCTTTGGCGTGCGAACCTGGGTGTCGAAATTGACGTGGTACAGCCCAAAACGCTTGTTGAGGCCATACACCCACTCGAAATTGTCCATCAGGCTCCAGAGAAAATAGCCGCGCACCGGCACGCCCTCACTTGTGGCACGCTGGAGCTGGGCGAGATAGTTGCGCAAATACATGATGCGGTCGGTGTCGTAGATCCTGCCGTCGGGTCTCACCATGTCGTCGCCGGATGCTCCGTTCTCGCTGATATAGATCGCATCCGTCTTCCAGATCTTTGCCGCCAGCTTCGGCACCCAGTAGATCGTCTCGGGCCCGACACGCAGCCAGTCCGAATTCATGTGCGGGAACGATTTCGGGATCGGCAGCGGCATGAAGCCCGCGCCCTGGTCGGAGGCCACCACATAGTTCTGCGGCGCGTAGATGTTGAGGCCGAGGAAATCGATCGGCGAGGAAATGATCTTGAGCTCCGCATCGGTGAATTTCGGCGCGTTGGGCCCGGCATATTTCAGGAAGGCGTCGGTATAGCCGCCGGTCATGATGACGTTGAGATAGCCGGCATTCATCTCGCGCAGCGCGATCTCCGCGGCGCGAACGTTTTCCGGGGTGTCGATCGCGGGCGCGCAGGCGTCGATGTTCTCGGCCGGCCCCACCCTGGTGCCGCGGCCGCCATGGGCGCGCACCGCCTGCACCGCGAGCCCATGCGCCAGCGCGCTGTTGTGCCTGATCTGGTTGACCTCGGCCTGCGGCAGCGTCAGGCCCGGCGCGTCGATGCCGATGCCGTAGCCGAAATAGACGAAGCGGCCGCTCTCGTTCAACGTGAACACGTTTTTGACGCGGTCGGTCAGATGCTCGGCGACATAGGCCGCATAGTCACCGAAGATCTTGCAGGTCTCCGTCGAACGCCAACCGCCGAAGCGATCCTCAAGCGATTGCGGCAGGTCCCAATGATAGAGCGTCAGCCACGGCTCGATGCCGTTCTTCAGGAGTTCGTCGACGAGACGATTGTAGAAGTCGAGCCCCTTCGGGTTGGGCTTGCCGTCGCCGTCCGGAAACACCCGCGGCCAGGCCACCGAGAAGCGATAGGCCCTGCAGCCGAGCTCCTTGATGAGCGCGATGTCCTCCTTGTAGCGGTGATAGTGCTCATTGGCGCGGTCGCCGGTGGTGCCGTCCTCGATCTTGCCGGGAATGCGCACGAACTTGTCCCAGATCGAGGCCCCTCGCCCGTCCTCGTTGACCGCGCCCTCCACCTGATAGGACGAGGTCGCGGTGCCCCAGACAAAGCCCGCCGGAAAGCCGCCTCCATTGCGCGGCGGGGCTGCCGGCTTGGCTTCGGCAGCCTCGAGCGCACCAGCCATCGCAGCTGCGGACAACCCCGCGATTTTCGCAAGCTGGCGACGCGAGACCTTGTACGACATTGATGCTGCCTCCGAAACGATCGTTGCGGCGGCACAATGGCGGGTCGCGGACCATTTGAGAAGCGGCCTTTGGGGATGCCGCATGCAGAATTGCGGGACCCGAGGGCGCGACATATGCGAGCGGCCCCCAGGGGAGTGCCGGCCTCGAGCTCAGCGCGAGCGCTTCGGCAATTTCGGCAGCTTGCCGGGATTGAACGCTGGCACCGGCTCGGTTCGCTCACGTGCCGGCGGCTGCTGTTCCGTCAGAATGAGCGTGCCATGGAGGATCATTCCCGGCACCTGTAGTGCCGTCGCGGTGTAGCTCGCGATCTTGCCGGGGCAGTACCCTTCGATGTCGAGCGTGAGCTCATCTTCAACGCCGAAGACCGTTGCCCGCCCATCGGTATGACGCTTCGTCGATACGGTCGCCGTGAAGCGGTCGCCATCGACCTTGCAGACGCCGTGATAGGTCATCAGGCTGTCGCGGCCCCAAATCTGGCCGTCTGCGACATGGACGATCCCGGTACCCTGGTCGAGCGGCGTCTTGTACCACGCCGCGTAGGTGCCGTCCTTCAGCATGGGAGCAGTCTCCCCTGGTATTGCGACGCCGATAATTGGCATCTTAGCGCCAAGAAACGGTTAATGACCCGCCCCGTGCCAATCCGCTCTTTCCTTGCGCAGCTCGGCCTCGAGCTCCTCGATGATGCTGTGAAGCAGATGCGCGGCAAGCGGATCGGTCACTTCGCGTTCCAAATGCCGGTAACGCGCGATCAGGAATTCCTGCTCTCTCAACTGGCGTTCTGTCATCAGACGGCCCTCCGACACATCGACGCGGAGAGGACCGAGCAGTTTCGTTAAACTTTTCAGATCATTTGCTATGGTTTCTGATGGGTTAAGAGGGCCGCGCGCGCTTCGCTCGCGGGGCCGGGACGATGGCTCATCATCCCTCGTTGACCGGGATGATGGAGCTGTCCACAGAGCAGGCTGAAGCCGTCAAGCAGGAGGAGCGCGGAAAAATCCCGCTCGCCCGACGCGGCGATCCCGACGAGATCGCGGATTGGATCGTGCGGTTCGCGAGCCCCGCCTCTCGATGGGTAACGGGACAGGTTCTCGCAGTGGATGGCGGCCTCGGACTGATCTAGAGCGCGACGAGATCCAGATGAATCATCGTCCGCTTCAACTCGCTGTTTGAGCATGATCTCATGCTCAGCTTCCGTGCGAAGTGTTGACGCTTTCGAGCCGGTCTAGAACGTCACCCGCATCCCCGCATAGAACGCGCGCGGCCTTGCCGGGCTCAGCGAGCGCGGATCGGCGAAGTCATTGCCGCCGTTGGTGAAGTTGGGCAAGGCCTCGCGATCGAAGAACCGTCCGTAGGTCGCGTAGCGCTTGTCGAAGACGTTGTCGACGCGGCCGTAGAGCTGGATGTTCTTCGTCACCTGATAGGAGGTGTGGAGATTGAACACCGTATAGGACGGCAGCTTCGCGAACTGGTTGGACTCGTCGCCGACGAGATATTGGCTGGAGACGAACAGCGCGTTGCCGCCGACCTTCCAGACGTCGGTCACGGCGTAGTCGATGCCGATCTTGACGCGGTGGCGGGGGATGGCCGGGATCTGATTGCCGGGCGAGACGTGGATGTGACCGTTGGCGTCAGCAAATGGGCTGTCGGAGCCGATGGTCAGCGCGTCGAGAAAACGTGCGTCGAGGAAGGCGTAGCTCGCCTGGAACTGGAGCGCCGGCGACTTGATGCTGACCTCGGCTTCGAGCCCCTGCCGCCGCGTCCGGCCCACATTGGCGAAAAAGCCAAATCCAGTCCGGTCCGGAACAGGAACGGCAGCGATGTCGTCGTAATTGGTGGCGCGGAAGCCGCCGACCTTCCAGCCGAGGGTGCCGATGTTCAGCTCCTTGGTGCCGCGCAGGCCCGCCTCCACGGTCTTGGATACGACCTGTTTCAGTGGTGGATCGGAGACGAGAAACGCTGCGATGAGGCAAGGACGGATCGGATCGGAGCACCCGAGTTCCAGCGGCGTCGGCACGCGATTGGCCTCGGAATAGCCGGCATAGGCCGTCAGCTCCGGCGTGATCTTGTAGGTGCCGCCGATGACCGGATTGAAGCGGGTGAAGGTGTGATCACCGTTGAGATCGGTGCCGAGCTGATCCTCGAGCGTGATGCGCGCTACGTTGAAGCGGCCGCCGCCGGTGATGGCGAAAGCATCCGTGACGTTGAACGTATCCATCGCATAGAGGCCGTTATACTGGTTGATGGTCCGCAGCGAGACAGGGCCGGCAACCTCTGGCGTGCCGGTCGCTCCTAGGAACACGCCGCTGCCGCTGACGACGTAATTTTCTCCGATCGAGCCGATTTCGGCGGTCGCGTCGTAGCGCGTGACGCTGGCATCATAGCTCGCGCCCATCACGAAGCGGTTGTCGTGCCCCAACAGTTGATCGGTGTTGGTGGCCTGCCCCGACACGCCGAAGCTGGTCGACCGTATCGAGCTGCGGTCGATCTCGCCGAGGATCGTTCCCGGCGCAAAGGGATTGGCGAGCTGCACGCCGTTCGTGCCGTTCGCGGGCGTGGTATCATTGCCGAAGCAGAGCAGCGTTGGATCCGCACCGCATTCCTGCACGTCGGTCGGATTGCCGTCGACCAGCTTCTGCTCGTATCTGCGCAGATGCGCAGTGCCTTCCAGCGTCCAGGTCGGCGTCGCATCGACCTTTCCGGTGAAATTGAGATAACCGACGCGGTTGCTCGTGGTCTGCGGCGTCGTGTAGGTCGCGCCCCAATATTTGTCGAGAAGCTCGGCCGGTACGGTAGCGCTGGCACCGAAATCGTTCTTGGCCACGCCCATATTGGCGTGGAATTCGCTGTCGCCGGCCTTGTAGGCGACATCGCTGTAGAAGCGCCGCACCGTCGATTGGGAAAAATTGCGGAAGCCGTCGTCGCGCAGTCCTTCGAGCGCGGCATAGACGCCGTAGTTCTTGTCGACCTGCTTGCCCCATTGCGCCGAGCCCTGGATGCGGCCGAACGAGCCGCCCATCACGTCGAGCTCCGCGCCCTGATAGGTGAAGCCGTCCTTCATTTGCAGGTTGAGGGCGCCGCCGAGCGCGTTGAGGCCGAAGGCCGGGTTGTTGGTCACCAGCGTCACCGACCTGATCGCGGCGGTGGGGATCAGGTCCCAATTGACGGCGTCCGAGAAGGCTTCGTTGATGCGGACGCCGTTCTGGTACACGGCAAGGCCCTGCGGCGTGCCCGTCACGGGCGAGGCGACGAAACCGCGGAATTCGACATTCGGCTGGAACGGATTGCCGGTGACTTCGCTGATGTTGACGCCGGCGATGTTGTCGCGCAGGGCATCTGTGACGTTCAGCGAACCGGTACGCTTGATCTGGTTGGCATCGACCGCGTTGATCGCCGATGCGACCTTGTCGACATCGAGACCCCTGCCCGTACCCGGCGAGGTCGGATAGACGTAGATGCGTGTCCTCGGGCTGGCGGACGACGGCGCCCCGACGCGCGCGACCGGTCGCGGCGCCGCGGTACGCCTCGCTGGCGAAGGAGGCGGCGCAGTGACCTCGACCGGCGGCAGGTTCTGGACATTGGTCTCTTCATCCTGCGCGGCCTCGGCGGGACCGGCGAGAACCAGCCCGGTCGAAACCGAAGCGACCAACAAACGACGCTTGAACCGAAGACGCTCGCCCATCCTGCCTTCCCAACCCGTCACCACCGGCCGATTTGATTTTCCCCGTTTGGTCGAGAGGAGTGTAATCGGGGGCCGTTCGCGCACCAGCTATAAAAGGTCGGGCAATATCCGCACCCGTTTTCCCGACCAAATCGGGAATTTTTCCCGATCGCTTCGGGCGCGGTCAGGGGGATGCCGTCGGAATCAGCGCCTCGACGGTCAGGCCCCCGTCACCGGAGACGACGTTGAGCGTGCCGCCCAGCGCCAGGATCCGCTCGCGCATCCCGACGAGGCCGAAGCCGAGCTTCTGGCCCGGCTCCATGCCGCGGCCATTGTCGCTGACCCGCACCCGGGCGCAGCCGCGGCCATCGTCCGATGCCTGCGCCACCGGCTCGATGACGACATTGACCGAGGTCGCGCCGGCGTGGCGGAATACATTGGTGAGCGCCTCCTGCACGATGCGATAGATGGTGAGATCGGCGGTCTCACCGGTTGCGCCCAGCGCCGGCGAGATCACGGTCTCGATGGCGACGTCGGGGTGCGACTCCCGCCACAGCCGCGACAGCGATTCCAGCGCCTGGCGCAGGCCGAGCTCGGCAAGGCCCACGGGCCGAAGGCGCTCCAGCACGCGGCGATTGAACTGCTGGAGTGCATTGATCTGCTCCAGCATGGCGCTGCCATGTTTTCGCACGGCATCCGCACTCGGCGCGCGTCCGTCCGCCTGCTTCGCCAGCGCGCTCGCATGTGCGCGCAGCGAGAACAAGTAAGGCCCGAACTCGTCATGGAGCTCGCGTGCGATCTCCTTGCGCTCGATGTCCTGAAGCGACACCGCACGCTCGGCAAGGCGCCGCTTGTCCTCGACCGCCTCATGAAGCGTCGCGGCAAGGTGGTTGAGCTTGGTGCAGATCGCGCCGAGTTCCGGCGCGCCGCCCGGCGCGACACGGGCCTCGTAATGTCCGCCTTCGAGCTTCCCCATTGCCTCCGCCAGCGACTGCAGCGGTGCCAGCGCCCGGCCGACCACTGTCATCATCAGGAAAAACAGCGCGAGCGCGATCACCGAGCCAACCTCGAGCTGGGTCACGATGCCGTCCCAGATCTCCGCGATCTCGTCGTCGGGATGCGCGGTGATCACGAGCGAGCCGGGCTTGCCATGGATCGAGACGGGCACGCTGACCGCGGCCTGCTCGGGATGAACCAGGCTGACGAACCAGGCCGGCGGACCGCGCGTGTCGGCATCGGGCCGCGGCGGCGTCAGCGGGTTCCCGCCGGAATCGTGAAGCGCGATGCTGACATGGCGCAGCCGGCTGAGATCGCGTGCGATCTGGTTCAGCTTCGCATCGGGGTCGGGCGCCTCGTTCAGGTCCGCCACGATCATCTCGATGAACTCGCGCGCAAGGCGGATCACGCTCTGGTCCTCGGCCTGCACGCGGGGACCTGCTTCCGCGACCTGGCGGCCGATATTGACGGCGAGCCCCAGCGCCAGCAGCAGCGCCAGCAAGAGGTTGATGCGTCCGCGCAAGGATAGATTTTGCCACATTGGTATCGCCTGTGCCTCGCGAAGAATGCCCGCGCCTGTCCGATGACGTTGACAGAGACGAAGCGCCCGATATCTAATCGGAAGCGTACAGCAATCCCGGCCGGGTTGCATGAGGCCACATGAGACACGCGCGTCTCACCTGGTAATCTCATGCGGCGCAGAACAGGCCATCCTATCAGGGGAACGGGCTGTCGCGAGGAACGCCCTATGCGCATTCTGATCGTCGACGATCATCCCATCGTCGCCTCCGGCTGCCGTGCCGTGTTGGCCGACGAGGGCGAGATCGAGATCTTGGAGGCCGCCGACGCCGAAGACGGCGAGAGCGTCTTCATCGTCGAACGCCCCGAGCTCTGCATCATCGACATCAACCTGCCGACCGTCTCCGGCTTCGAGCTCGCGCGCCGCATCCTCGAGCGCGCGCCCGAGGCCCGCATCATCATGTTCAGCATGAACGACGACCCCGCCTTCGCCGCGCGCGCGATCGAGTGCGGCGCAAAGGGGTATGTCTCCAAGACCGGCGATCCCGACGATCTCGTCGAGGCGATCCGTGCCGTCGGGGGCGGCGGGACTTACCTTCCGACCGCGATCGCGCGCAGCATCGCCTTTGCCGGACCCGCGCTGGCGCAAAGTCCGCTGTCGAAGCTGAACGCGCGCGAGATGGAGATCTTGCGCTTGCTGAGTGCCGGAAAGAGCCTGTCGGAGATCGCCTGGCTGGTGCAATCGTCCTACAAGACGGTGGCCAATACCTCGTCCATCATGCGCCAGAAGCTCGGGGTGAAGACTTCGGTCGAGCTGGTGCGGCTGGCGATCGACAGCGGCGTCGCCTGACGACACGAGCCGCCACGAATTCGGTCACACAAGAGTTGCAATCTTGATGTGGTGAGATGCCACGGAGTTTTCAGGCATGACGATCCAGACTGTCTCGACCAATAAATCCTATGGCGGCGTGCAGGGCGTGTATCGCCACGCCAGCCAGGCGACCGGAACCGACATGGTGTTCTCGGTCTATGTCCCGCCGCATGCCGATGGCGCCAAGTTGCCCGTGGTCTGGTACCTCTCCGGGCTCACCTGCACGCATGCCAACGTCACCGAGAAGGGCGAATTCCGCAAAGCCTGCGCCGAGCTCGGCCTGATCTTCGTCGCGCCCGACACCTCACCGCGCGGGCCCGACGTGCCGGGCGATGCCAACAACGCCTATGATTTTGGTCTCGGCGCCGGCTTCTATGTCGACGCCACCCAGGAGCCTTTCGCGCGTAACTATCGCATGTGGAGCTACGTGACGGACGAATTGCCAAAGCTGGTGGCGGAGAATTTTCCGGTCGATGCCAAGCGGCAATCGGTGATGGGGCACTCGATGGGCGGCCACGGCGCGCTGACTGTGGCACTGCGCAACCCGCATCGCTACCGCGCGGCCAGCGCGTTCGCGCCGATCGTGGCGCCCTCGCTCGTGCCGTGGGGCATCAAGGCGCTGACCGGCTATCTCGGGCCGAACAAGGACGCCTGGCGCAATCACGACACCGTGGCGCTGGTCGAGGACGGCGCGAAATTCTCCGGCTTCCTGGTCGACGTCGGCGAGGCCGACAATTTCCTGAAGGAACAGCTCAAGCCGGAGCTGCTCGAAGCCGCCTGCGCAAAGGCGGGCATCCCGCTGACGCTGCGGCGGCAGGCCGGCTACGACCACAGCTACTATTTCATCTCGACCTTCATGAGCGATCACCTGCACTGGCACGCGGCAAGATTGACGGCGTGATTCTCTTCTTCCTCGCCCCGCTTGCGGGGAGAGGCGAAGACCTCACGGCTTGCCGTAGTTCGGCGCCAGCAAGCGGTTGCGGATGAGATAGCTCATCGTGCGTGACCAGGATTCATCGGTGTTGCCGCGCATGTCGGCGCTGGCGGCCGTGATCATGTTGCCGGTCTTCACGTCGCGCAAATAGACGTTGAGATTGATGATCAGGTTCGAGACTTTTTGCACGAGGCCGGTGATTTCCAAATCGGCGCCGAGCTGCCCGGCGAGCTTGAGGTCGCAGCCGCCGCAGGCCTGCAAGTTCGCGTGACGGGCGGCATCCCGTATCGGGGCGATGTCGAGTACCTGGAACCGGCCCGAATCTGCCAATTCCTTGCGCAGCTGCTCGCTGATGCGCTCGAGCCGCCCCTGCTCGGGCTTGGAGCCGTAGAACTCGCCGGGCAGGCTGGTGTCGATCAGCTCGAAATCGAACACCGCGAGTTTCGGCGGATCGGCGAGCGCGGCCGAGCCCATCCACAACAGAGCGGCGAGACATATCAATGCTCGCATGATCTTGATTCCCGGCGTCGCGCGCGCGGAGACGAAATGCGGGGTTGCATGCCCTGACAAATTGGTCATGCTTGAAGCAGAGACAATTCTTCACCGGCGGTCAAGCCGGGGAGATCGTCTGGAGGAAACATGATCCGATGGTTGGCCGGCCTGATCGGCTTTGGTCTTGCCGCGACGAGCGCGCTCGCGGCCGAGCCTGTCGCGATCGGCGTCGGCTATCTCGGCGTCGCCGCTGCCCGATCGACGCTGTCGCTGGTCGAGCAGCCCGCGGAGAATGACGGCGTCGCCGGCGCGCGCCTCGCCATCGAGGACAACAACACCACCGGAAAATTCACAGGCCAGCGGTTTACGCTGGAGGAACGCCGCATCAAGGAAGGTGAGGACGCGGTACAGGCAGCGACCGCGCTTGCCGAGAAAAACGGCTTCATCATCGCCGACCTGCCGGCCGATGCGCTGCTGAAGGTCTCGGATGCCCTGCGCGAGCGCGGCACGCTGCTGTTCAACGTCGGCGCGATCGACGAACGGCTGCGCGAGACCGATTGCCGCGCCAACGTCATCCATACCGCCCCGACCCGCGCAATGCTGGCGGATGCGCTCGGCCAATACCTGGTGTGGAAGAAGTGGTCGCGCTGGCTGCTGGTGGTCGGCTCCCATGACGAGGACAAACTGTTCGCCGACGCGCTGAGGCGCACCGCGACGCGGTTCGGCGCCAAGATCGTGCAGGAGCGCACGTTCGAAGATAAGGGCGGCGCTCGCCGCACCGACTCGGGCGTCACGCTGATCCAGCGCCAGATGCCGGTGTTCACGCAGCAGGCGCCGGCCTATGACGTGCTGGTCGTCGCCGACGAGAGCGAGGTATTCGGTGCGTACCTGCCCTATCGCACCTGGGATCCGCGCCCGGTCGCGGGCTCGGCCGGCCTGGTGCCGCGCAGCTGGGACGCATCTCAGGACCAGTGGGGCGCGATCCAGATGCAGAACCGCTTCATCAAGCTGAACTCGCGGCGCATGACCGCGCTCGACATGCAGGCCTGGACCGCGGTGCGCATGATCGGCGAAGCCACCTCGCGCACCAATTCCGGCGACGTGAAGAAGGTGGCCGACTTCGTCAAGGGCCCGGATTTCTCCGTCGCGGCCTTCAAGGGCACGCGGCTGACGCTGCGCGACTGGAATCTGCAGCTGCGCCAGCCCATCCTGCTGGTGGACGGCCGCATGGTCGTGTCGGTGTCGCCGCAGGAAGGATTCTTGCATCAGGTCTCCGAGCTCGACACGCTCGGCTACGATCGTCCGGAGAGCAAATGCAAGTTGAAGTGAGCGATTTGAGATGAGTTCGAGCTGGCACCGCGACGACGCTGCGCCCCCTCCCCCGCCTGCGGTGAAACAAGCCCGCGAGCAGTTTCAACGAATCGAAGAGCAAGCTCCCTTGCATACGCAGATATTGCGCCTATCACTGTTCGCTGCACTGGCACTGGCCGTGGCACCTGCACATGCGTTCATCGCCTATGTGTCGAACGAGAAGAGCAACACAGTGTCGGTGATCGATACCGACAGCTGGACCGTGACCAAGACCATCAAGGTCGGCCAGCGTCCGCGCGGCATCGAGTTCACGCGTGACGGCAAGTTCGTGATGGTGGCGGTCGGCGACGACGACACCATCCAGCTGATCGACGCCAAGACGCAAAGCGTGGTCGACAGTCTGCCCTCCGGGCCCGACCCCGAATTGTTCGCGCAAGATGCCGCCGGCAAGATCCTCTATGTCGCCAACGAGAACGACAACACGGTCACCGTGATCGACCTCGAGAAGCGCGCGCGCCTCGGCGACATCCAGGTCGGCGTCGAACCCGAGGGCATGACCATCAGCCCGGACGGCAAGACGCTGATCAACACGTCCGAAACCACCAACATGGCGCATTTCATCGATACCAGCTCGCGCCAGATCGTCGCCAACGTGCTGGTCGATGCGCGGCCGCGCTTTGCCGAGTTCAAGCACGACAGCTCGGAGCTCTGGGTGTCCTCGGAGATCGGCGGCACCGTCTCTATCATCGACCCCGGGAAGCACGAGGTGATCGGCAAGGTCACGTTCGAGATTCCGGGCCTGCGGAAAGAAGCGATCCAGCCGGTCGGCATCGGCATGACCAAGGACGACAAGACCGCTTTCATCGCGCTCGGCCCTGCCAACCGCATCGCCGTGGTCGACGTCGCGACGCGCAAGGTGACGAAATATCTCCTGGTCGGGCAGCGGGTCTGGCACATGGCGTTCACGCCCGATGAGAAATATCTGCTCACCACCAACGGCGTATCGAACGACGTGTCCGTGATCGACGTCGCCGCGCAAAAGGTGATCAAGACCATTCAGGTGGGCGAACTGCCCTGGGGGATCACGATCGCGCCATGACCAGCCCTGTCCCCATCACTGAGCCACGCGAGGCGCCAGGATCGCATCCGGCCACCGTGCCTGCACTGTCGATCGACGGCATCAGCCATTCTTACGGCCCGCGGCGCGCGTTGATGGAGGTGTCTTTCAATGTGCAACCCGCAAGCTTCACCGCGTTGCTCGGGCTCAACGGTGCCGGCAAGAGCACGCTGTTCTCGCTGATCACGCGCCTGTTCGGCATCCAGTCCGGCCGTGTTTCCATCTTCGGCCATGACGTCAGCAAGAGTCCCGGCGAAGCGCTGCGGCTGCTCGGGGTCGTGTTCCAGCCGCGCACGCTCGATCTCGATCTGTCGCTGACGCAGAACCTGCTCTATCACGCCGCGCTGCACGGCATCAGCCGCCGCGAGGCCGCCGCGCGCAGTGCCGAGCTGCTCGGCCGCATCGGCCTTTCCGAGCGCGCAGGCAGCAAGGTGCGCGACCTCTCGGGCGGGCAGATGCGGCGGCTGGAGATCGCCCGCGCGCTATTGCACCGGCCGCGGCTGCTGTTGCTCGACGAGCCGACCGTCGGCCTCGACGTCAAGGCGCGCGCCGACATCATCAGCCATGTCCGCCAGCTCGTGACCGAGCAAGGCATCGGCGTGCTCTGGGCCACGCATCTGTTCGACGAGATCCTGCCCGGTGACGATCTCGTGGTGCTGCACCAGGGCAAGGTGCTGGCACAGGGGCCGATGAGCCGCGTCATCGCAGAGGCCGGCGCGCAGGACGTCAACACCGCCTTCATGCGTCTGACCGGCACGCAAACGATGCCGGGAGGTGGCGCATGAGCAGCATCACCACGCGCGAGGCGCCGCGCGGCTTCTCTGGCGCCGAGTACCTGACTTGCCTCATCGGCATCGTCTGGCGCGAGGGATTGCGCTTCCTGCATCAGCGCGAGCGCTTCGTCTCGGCGCTGGTGCGACCACTGGTGTGGCTGTTCATCTTCGCCGCCGGCTTCCGCCAGGTGCTAGGCATCTCCATCATCCCGCCCTACGAGACCTACATCCTCTACGAGGTCTATATCGCGCCCGGGCTGATGGCGATGATCCAGCTCTTCAACGGCATGCAGTCCTCGCTGTCGATGGTCTATGACCGCGAGATGGGCAATATGCGCACGCTGCTGGTGAGCCCGCTGCCGCGCGGGTTCCTGTTGTTCTGCAAGCTGCTTGCGGGGACCGCGGTGTCGCTGCTCCAGGTCTACGCGTTCCTCTTCATCGCCTGGTTCTGGGACATCACCCCGCCGCCATCGGGCTATCTCACCGTGCTGCCGGCGCTGATCCTGTCGGGGTTGATGCTGGGCTCGCTCGGCATGCTGATCTCCTCCGGCATCAAGCAGCTGGAAAACTTCGCCGGCGTGATGAACTTCGTGATCTTCCCGATGTTCTTCGCTTCCTCCGCGCTCTACCCGCTCTGGCGGGTGCAGGAGGGCAGCCCCTATCTCTACTATGTCTGCGAGGCCAATCCGTTCACCCATGCGGTCGAGCTGATCCGCTTCGCACTTTATGGGCAGATCAACTGGATCTCGCTGGCGGTGGTCGTGATCTGCACAATCGTCTTCATGATCGGCGCGATTTTGGCCTATGATCCCTCGCGCGGGCTGGCGCGACGCGGGCCTGCGGGAGGCGAAGGATGAAGCTTCGGGTTCTGGCGACGGCTGTTCTGGCGTTCGCTGTTGCGAGCGCGGCGGCGCGCGCGGCCGACCCGCGCTACCCCGACTGGCCGTGCACACAGGCAAAAGTGCCGGAGATCTCGCTCGCGGCGGTCTGGGCCGGACCGCCGCTCGGCGACGCCGAGACCAAGTGGAAAGACGACGCCAAGATCAGCGCGCTGGTGGCAAAACTGTCGGCGCGCAAGACGCCCCTCGAGGAAGCCGAGAAATCGGTGAAGGAATTTCTGGCGGCTTCCGGCAGCGACAAGGCGACGAATGCAAAGCTCCTGTTCGCCGGCCTATTCGACACGCTCAACGCCCAGCGCTCGCAGGTCATGAGCGGGCTCGAACGCGTCAGCCGCAAGCAACGCGATGCCGCCGACAAGATCCGCGAGGAGACGCTCGAACTCCAAGCGCTCCAGGGCGCCACGCCACGCGACGACGCCAAGGTCGAGGCGCTCAGTAACGAGCTGATCTGGAAGACCCGAATTTTCGAGGACCGCCACAAAGTGGTGCGCTTCGTCTGCGAAGTTCCAACCGCGATCGACCAGCGGCTGTTCGCGCTCGGACGCGTGATCCAGCAGGAAATGGAATAGCGTCGGTCGCGCCGATGGCCCGCGGCGGGTTCCCGCGATCGCCACGGGATCGTTAGCTCTTTTGCGGCGCTATCTGCCGGAACCAAATCGATCCAGGATAGCTTGTCGAAATGAACTCCAGACGTCGGGAGGTCTCGATGGGAACAAAAATATTCGTCTTCGCGGGCGCTGCAGCGCTCAGCATGCTCGCAACGAGCGCCCTTGCTGACGATATGACCGGGATGATCACGCGGATCGATCGGCTCAACGGCACGATCTCGATCCAGCAGACACAGAAAGGCACGGTCGGCGCCAGCGCAGGCAGCGCCGGCGCGCTCCAGGAGTACAAGGCGAAGGATGCCGCGATGCTGGACGCCGTCCATGCCGGCGACAGCGTGACGTATTCGGCGACCGAGACCAACGGCACAGGGACGCTGACCAAGCTGCAGAAGCAGAAGCCGTAGCACTGTCTCTGCCTCTCCCGCTTGCAGGGACAGGCAGAGAACCTACGCCCAATCGTTACTGGTCCGGGCGGGGCTCCGGGTGCGCTTCCTCGGTCGGCAGTTTTGCCCGCTCCCAGCCGTCGGTGCCATCAGGATACCAGGCGACATTGGAATAGCCGGACGCCAATGCACGCTTGGCGGCGTTCCAGGACATCCAGCAGTCGGCCAGACAATAGATCACCAGCAGCGCGGCCTTGTCGCCGCGGGAGGCGCGCGCGAGGCCACGCTGGAGATAATCGTCCATGGCGGATGGCAGCGTGCCGTAGCCGGTGTCGGGCAGCCAGATGCTGCCCGGAATGTTCCTGCGCGGCGCGTCGCGCCACACCGTGCCGGCAGGAAGGTTCTTCGGTTTCGGCGGGCGCGGCATCACGTCGACGAAGGCGCCGCTGTTCGCGCGCCAGATCGTCTCCGCCTCCTCCGTCGTGAGCACGCGCGCGCCAGCGAGCGTCGCCGGCACCGGCGCGCGATAATTGTCGGTGCGATAGCCCTCGGGCTCGAACGGCTCCTGCTGCTGCCCAAATGCCGGCGCCGCCAGGATGGCGGCAGCCAGCGCAGCGGCAACAGGCCATCTCACGGCGTCTTCTTGGCCGTCTCCGCGCCGAGCGGCCGATCACTCTCATCCAGCAGCGGCACGCCGAAATCGAGCAGGATCTTGTTGATCTCGCCCTGGTTCTCCTGGATCAGCTTGTTCAATTGCCGCTTCCAGTTCTGGTCGGCAGGGCGCACGCCCATGCCGATGCGATAGACCAGCTTCGGGCCGGTGGTTTCTTTCACCAGCGGCGTGACGTGAAGCGAAGAACCGGCCTTCTTCGCATAGTAGCCGGCCATCGGTCCCCACAATACGCCGGCATCGATCTTTCCGGCGACGAGGTCATCGATCATCGCCTGCGCCGAATTGTCGAAGCGCGTGTCGATCATCAACGGATAGGGCTTGGCGTCGCCCATCAGGCCGGCCAACGCCATGTTGGTCGCCGGCGGCGTGCCGGCGACGATGCCGATGTGCCTGCCCTTCAGGCGCGCGTCCTCCAGCGTGTCGACATCCTCGAGCCCGCTGCCGACCTTCGCGACCAGCGCATAGGTCGTGCGGTAATAGGGATTGGTGCCCTGCACGAGATCGTCACCTTGCGGGAAGCCCATGATGACGTCGCAGCGATGGGCGCCCAGCGTCATCCGCACGAAACCGGTGGCCTGCGGAAAGAAGACGTAGTCGAGCTTCTTCTGCAGCTTGTCCGCCAGGAATTCGGCGAGCTTGTTCTCGAACCCCTCGCCCTTCTCGTTGGAGAACGGCAGGTTGCGCGGATCGGCGCAAACCCGCAGCACCTTGGGATCGACCAGCTCGAACGAGAGGTCGCCGGTTTCGTTGGTCTGCGCGCTGGCGACACCGCCGAACGCACAGGATGCAACCACGACCCACAGCGAAAACATCCAGCGACGATGTCGTCCGGCCTGCGTCATCGCGCTTCCTCCTCGTTTTGGTTGAATGTTATCCATGCAACGCATGACGCGCCATGTGTGCCATGTTTGTGCCGGCCTCGCTTTGTTGCAGTGCAATGAGACAAACCCTTTGAACTGAGGCGGAAAAGTGTCTCGCATCGCTCTCGTGATCGCAGCCTTGTCCCTGGGACTCGCGACGCTAGCACGCGCCGGGGCGGCCGAATTGCCTGTGAGCGAAGTCGCACCTGGAATCTTCGTACACTCCGGGACCATCGCCCTGATGAACCGCGAGAACGAGGGCGACATTGCCAATGTCGGCTTCGTCGTGGGCGATGAGGCCGTAGCCGTGATCGACACCGGCGGCAGCCGTCGCGAAGGCGAGACGCTGCTGGCCGCCGTGCGGGCCCATACATCCAAGCCGATCCGCTATGTTATCAACACTCACGGTCATCCCGACCATGTCTTCGGCAATGCCGCCTTTGTTGCGGACGGAACCAGCTTCGTCGGCCACAGCAGGCTGCCGCAGGCACTGGCGACGCGCGGGCCGTTCTATCTCGATAATTTCCGCCGCATCATGGGCAGCGAGCTGATCGATGCCGTCAAGATCATCGCCCCGAGCCTGCTGGTTTCGGACACGACGATCCTGGATCTGGGAGCGCGGCGCCTGACGTTGCGCGCCTGGCCGGCCGGACACAGCGACACCGACCTGACCGTGTACGACGAGACGACCAAGACCCTGTTTGCGGGCGACCTGGTCTTTCTCCGCCACATTCCGGTCATGGATGGGAGCATCCGCGGCTGGCTCGACACATTGAACCGGCTCGAGGCGATTCCGGCGCTGCGGGTCGTTCCCGGTCATGGCCCGGTGAGCGGCTGGCCTGCCGCACTGACCGATGAGCGGCGTTACCTGTCAACGCTGCTGTCCGACGTCCGCACGCTGAACAAGAACGGCGAGCCGATCCGCGCCGCCGCGGACAAGGCGGCCGCGTCGGAACGGCCGCATTGGCAGCTGTTCGACGACTACAACGCCCGCAACGCAACTGCAGCATTCTCGGAAATTGAATGGGAGTAGCTGGCGCGCTAGGCTGCAGCGAACGATGTATCGTCCGCAGGACCATGACCATGACGGGATGCACACGCCGCCTGACGCTCACCGGTCTCCTGCTCGGCCTCGCTTTCGCGACGCCCGCGCAGGCCGAAGAGGCCTACGATCCCTGGCCGGGCCTGGTGCAGGACATCTTCAGCAACCGTCCGATGAACGACGGCAGCGGCGTCATCGGCATCGAGATGCCCTATCGCGCCGAGGATGCCGCGATCGTGCCGGTCACCTTGCGCAGCAAGCTGTCGCCTGGCGACAGCAGGCGTATACGTTCGATCACACTGGTGATCGATCGCAATCCCGCGCCTATGGCGGCGAAGTTCGAGCTCGGGCCGGACGCCAATGTCACGGAGATCTCGACACGCGTGCGCGTCAACAATTACACCGACGTGCATGCGGTGGCCGAACTCAGCGACGGCCAGCTCTATGTCTCGAAAGTCTATGTGAAAGCCTCCGGCGGCTGCTCGGCGCCAGCGGCAAAGAATGTCGAGGAAGCCAGGAATCGGCTCGGCCAGATGCGCTACCGGCAGTTCGCACGCGAGGAGGCGCCGGCGAGCCGCGTGCGCGAGGCGCAGATCATGATCGGCCATCCCAACAATTCCGGGCTGCAGATGGACCAAGTCACGCAGCTCTATATCCCGGCCTTCTTCATCAACCAGATCAAGCTGACGCAGGACGACAGCCCGGTGCTGTCGATGGAAGGCGGCATCTCGATCTCGGAAGATCCCAACCTGCGCTTCACCTATGTCTCCAACGGCGCCAAGCATTTCCGCGCCGAGGCAAAGGACACCGATGGGCACGTGTTTCGGAATGAATGGGACGTGGAGAAGCCCGGGACTTAGCGCGCGGCTTGCGCTGCCCTTCCCTCTCCTCTCGCGCTAAAGCGCAATGAGATTTGGATGAATCGTCATCGCGCTTTAGCTTGTTGTTTACGCATGATCTTTCCGGAAAACCGCTTCGCACTTTTCCGGATCATGCTTTAGCGGCGAGACGGGTGAGGGGTATGTCTCCACAGCTGAGCGCGCGGTGAGAACCCCTCATCCGGCGCTTCGCGCCACCTTCTCCCGCAAGGGGCCGCAAGGGAGAAGGGATGGCACCGCCTACGCGCGATAATCAAAAGCATCTCACCTCGGCTTCCGCCTGCGCGCGGCGCAAATCATTCACCGCCGCGTTCGCCTGCTCCGAGGTGCGGAACTGGACGCCGAGATTGCCGCGTACTTGCGACATGCTGAGCGCGGTCTCTGCGGTAACATAGCGCTCGTAGGGCACGATCGAGGCAACCACGTCGATCGAGCAGGAACATTGCTCGATGGACTGTCGGCTCTCGCCATTGGCTTTCATGCAGCCATAGACATATTCCGCGCGCGCCGCGGTCGGATAGTCATTGGCCTCCTCGGCCCGCGCCACGCATGCGGAAGCGGCCAGTACCGCCAATGCGGCGACAATCCGTCCTAGCTGCCCGGCCAGTTTCATGCGCGTCCTCCCGCTGGTTGCGACCAAAGCTATGCTATGCCTATTGTCCTGAAAAGCACTCGGTCAGAGGAAGCGGCTCACAAGGTGATGAGAGTTTGGGGACGAATATTGGCGTTCGCGGTGCCGCTGGCGCTGACGCTAGCCGTGCCGGCCCGCGCTGCGGATACCATCCGCTTGGCGGTGCAGAAGACCGGAACATTCTCCTGGGAGCTGGCCGCGATCCGCAGCGCCGGCCTCGACAAGGAGGCCGGCCTGTCGCTGCAGGTCACCGAGCTCGCGAGCACCGAGGCCGGCAAGATCGCGATGCGCGCCGGCAGCGCCGACATCATCCTGTCCGACTGGCTGTGGGTGTCGCGCGAGCGTGCGCTCGGAGCCAAGCTCACCTTCTATCCCTATTCCAGCGCGCTCGGCGCGGTTATGGTGCCGGCTTCTTCGCCGATCAAGACGCTCGCGGATCTGAAGGGCCGCAAGTTCGCGGTCGCCGGCGGGGCGATCGACAAGAGCTGGCTGCTGCTCCAGGCGCGGATGAAGCAGGACGGCATCGACCTGAAATCGGAAGCAACCATTGTCTACGGCGCGCCGCCCCTGATCGCTGCCAAGGCGCTCGATGGCGAGATGGATGCGAGCCTCAACTTCTGGAACTTCTGCGCCCAGCTCGAAGCCAAGGGTTTTAGACGCCTCACCGGGATCGAGGACATTTTGCCGACGCTGGGCGCCAAGGGCGCCGTCGCCGCGGTCGGCTATGTCTTCGACGAGAACTGGGCCGCGAGCCATCGCGAGGCCGTGGCGCGCTTCATCGCGATGGCCCGCAAGGCCAAGGAGCTGCTGGCGACTTCGGATGCAGCCTGGGACAAGGTCGGGCCGCTCACCGGCGCCACCGACCCGGCCGTGCTCAAGACCTACCGCGATCGCTATCGCGACGGCATTCCGCGCCGGAGCATCGACGACGAGGAGAACGATGCACGCGTGCTCTACCGCGTGCTGGCCGAGATCGGCGGCCGCGACCTCGTCGGCCCCGCAGCCGAGCTCGACCCCGGCACCTTCTATCACGCAGGCCCCGGAGATTGAGGTGCTGCGTCTTCTCTCGTTCGCCCTGTTCCTCGCAATCTGGTGGATCGCCGCGTTGTTCGTCGGGGGCGCAAAGCTGCCCTCCCCGCCGGCCGTGCTCCAGGTCATGATCGCGGAGGCCTCATCCGGCGCGCTGTTCCTGCATCTCGGCGCCACGCTGGCACGCGTCGCGCTCGCCTTCGTGCTGGCGATGTCGCTCGGCAGCGCGATGGGCTACCTGATGGGCCGGGTCAAGCTCGCCGATCGGCTCGGCGATCCCTGGCTGATCCTGCTGCTCAATCTGCCTGCATTGGTCGTGATCGTGCTGGCCTATATCTGGGCGGGCCTCTCCGAGGCTGCCGCAATTGCAGCGATCGCCATCAACAAGCTGCCGACCGCCATCGTCACCTTGCGCGAGGGCACCCGCGCGCTCGACCGCTCGCTCGACGAGATGGCGAGCGTGTTCGCGATGCCGCGCTGGCGCGCCTTCCGCCACGTCGTGCTGCCGCAGCTCGCGCCCTATATCGCAGCCTCCGCGCGCTCCGGGCTGTCGCTGGTGTGGAAGATCGTGCTGGTTGCCGAGTTGCTCGGACGGCCGAACGGCGTCGGCTTCGAGATCGGCGTCGCCTTCCAGCTGTTCGACACGCCGCGGCTGCTGGCCTATTCCCTGACCTTCGCTGCCGTCGTGCTCGTCATCGAAACCTTGCTGGTGCAGCCGTTCGAAGCCCGCGCAAACAGGTGGCGGCCCCGTGCGGCTTGAGGTCGAGATATCAGGCAAGACCTTCAGGAGTGCCGCGGGCGGAACGCACGAGGTGCTGGCGCCGGTCAAGTTCGCGCTTCGGTCCGGCGAGGTCGGCGTGCTGATCGGCCCGTCCGGCTGCGGCAAGAGCACCATGCTGCGCATCATCCTGGGATTGGACCACGACTTTGCAGGCCGCATCGCGCGGCCGCCGGAGGCGCGGATCGGCATGGTGTTCCAGGAGCCGCGACTGCTGCCGTGGCGCTCGGTCGAGCAGAATGTGCGGCTGGCTGCCCCCGACATCGCTGATGCCAGGCTCGCCGAGCTGTTCAAAATCCTCGAGCTGGAAGCGCACCGCGACCACTATCCCGGTGAGCTCTCGCTGGGTTTGGCCCGACGCGTGGCGCTCGCCCGCGCCTTTGCCGTCGAGCCGGATATCCTGGTGCTCGACGAACCGCTGGCGTCGCTCGATGACGCTCTCGCCGGACGCCTGCGCGATGAGATTGCAACGCTCGTCGCGAGCCGTCCGGTGATGACGCTTTTGGTGACACACAGCCTGGACGATGCGGTGCGGCTGGGCGATCGGCTGTTCTTCCTGTCGCCCCGGCCAGCGCGAATCGTGGCCGAGGTGCCTATCGGTCTCCCGCGCGACACACGCGGCGAGGCCGAGATTGCGGCGATCAAGACCAGCCTCGCCCAACGAATTCAAGGCGACCGCACTGAGCGAGATGTCTCGTAGCCGGTCGCCTGGCGAACGTGCTAGACTGGGCCGGCGGCGGAGATGGTGATGACGCGGACGGTCGCCTTCGCGACGCTTGGTCTTGCACTCGTGGCGATGACCGCGAGCGCGCAGGACATGATGCGTGGCGTCGACCTCACCTCGCCCGCGATGGTCTCGGCCGAAATGACGAGGCCCGAGGTCGAGGCCGTGCTGGCCGAAGCCAGCGCTGCGCGGCCTGCCGATTTCACCGGCAAACGCCTGTCGGGCCTCGATCTCTCGGGCCTGGACCTGTCCAACGCGGTTCTCCGCGCCGCGCGGCTCAACAGGACGATACTCCGGGACGCCAAGCTTGACGGTGCAATCCTCGATCAGGCATGGCTGCTGGATGCAGATCTTACCGGCGCAAGCCTGAAGGCCGCCCATCTGTTCGCCTCGCAAATGGCCCGCGCACGTCTCGACGGGGCGAACCTGTCGGGAGCGCGCATCGCTGCCGATCTCACCGGCGCAAGCATGATTGGCGCCTCGATCGCGGACGCGAAGCTTGGCGCCGATATGCGCAACCAGTCGATGGGGCTGATGCGCGCGGTGCTGAGATCCGCCAATCTGGAACGGCTGAACGCGCGCAACGCCGATTTGTCGCGCGTCGACCTCGAATTCGCGACCCTCAGGGGTGCCGACCTGAGCGGGGCATCACTGAAAAACGCCGAACTCGGCGGCGCCGATCTGACCGGCGCCATCGTCATCGATGCCGATTTCGACGGCGCCGATCTCGTCTCGGCGAAGCTGATCGCTCCGAACGGCCTTGACCGCGCCAAGAATTTCGACAAGGCAAGGAACCGCGAGCGCCTGATCAGGGAATGACGGCCCGCCATTGGGAGGACTGGCTGATGCGTTGGATTCTGGCTTTGATCGCGTTGTTGACGCTTGCCGGCGAAGCCGCCGCGCAGGCCAAGGGCAAAGGAATCCGGCTCTGGAATCTGACGACTGAGACGATCTCCGGCTTCCAACTCGCTCCCGCCGGCAGGACCGATTGGGGTCCGAACCAATGCTTGAACGACAAGGACAAGGAGGTCGACCACGACGAGCGGCTGCGCATCATCGGCGTCGAGCCGGGCCAGTATGATGCCAAAGTAAGCTATCCCAACGGCCGGCAGTGCATCGTCCGCGGCATCGAGATCAGGGCCGACGCGGTGTTCTCAATCGCCGATAAAGATCTGAAGGATTGCACCAAGTAGCGCCGCCGCTCATGCCTTGTCATGCGTGTGCGGATATTCGCAGCGCCACCGCACCGCCTGCCATTTCGGATGCTCGCCGACCCATTGCGCGATATAAGGCGGCGCGGCCATCACGCATTGGCGGGGCGACCCGAAATAGTTGAACACCAGATGCTGCTCCTCGCAAGTCGCAGGCGAGAGCACCGCACACACAGTCACCACCAGGTCAATCGGGTTCATGCCGGGATCCTCAGGGATCATGAAGAAATTACCATAGAACCTACGGCTGAGGCAGCCAGAAGTTTCAAACGGGCATGAGCCATGCGGGAATGGTCACTCGCGCCCACACGCTTCGACCGTCACCGCAGTGACGGACGTGCAACCGGCGCCTTGCCGCCCGCCAATTTCGTCAATAAGCTCGTTCCTGAAACTGCTAACAGGCTGATGGCTCTTACGGAAACCTCCCGGCGCGGCGTCGCGCCCGCAGTCTGCGTGCTGATGCTCATCGCCAGCACCTGGGCTGTCACGGGTTACGCCCGGCGAGTTGCCGCGGCGGAGATGCAGCCGGACAAATCGAATTCGGGCCGCACTGAGCCTTCCCGCACCGCAGAAAGCGACCAGCCGGTGGTCAAGCTGACGCCGAGCCAGCAGGCACAGGTCGGGCTCGAAACCGCGGCGCTGGAGGCAGCTCCACATCCCGAGAAATTCCGCGCCTATGGCGCCGTGCTCGATATCTCCCGCATCACGGAGCTCACAAACAGCTACGCCAATGCGCAAGCCCAACTCCAGACGGCGCAGGCGAAGCTCGAAGTCGCCAAGAGCGCATACGACCGGATCAAGAATCTCGTCGACTCCGCCGCCCTCCCGAAGAAGGAAGCCGAGACCGCAGAGGGAACGTTGCGGATCGACAAGGCGGCGCTGACCGCGGCGGAATCGCAGCTCAGGACTCTCGTCGCAACGGCCCGGCAGGAATGGGGCCCGGTCATCGGCCGCGGAATCGTCGAGCGCTCGCCTGCCGTTGTCAGGCTGATCGAACGCGACCAGTTTCTGGTTCAGGTGACGCTGCCGCCCGGCGTGACCGTCGACGGCACTCCGGCCACGGCACTGGCGCAGGCGCCGACGCGGAATGCAAATATCGATCTCCACTACATCTCTCCGGCAACGCGCACCGACCCGCGTATTCAGGGATTGAGCTTCTTCTTCTCCGTGCCGGGCGATAGCGGCTTGCTGCCCGGCATGAACACCACGGTCTATGTGCCTTCGGGCAACACCTACGAGGGCGTGTTCATCGAGGACACCGCGATCGTGCGGTGGCAGGGTCGATCATGGGTCTACCTGCGTGTAGGTCCCGACAGCTTCCGACGGCATCCGATCAGCATGGATCAGCCGGTCTCCGATGACGACTACGTCGTCCGGGACATCCCATCCGGGTCCGAAATCGTCATGCGGGGCGCGCAGGTCCTGTTGTCCGAGGAGGCCAAGAGCGAGCTTCGGGGTCGCGATGACGACTGATGACACCGGCTCCGGCAGGTCAGGGCCGCAAGCCGCCGTCGTCGCATTCGCCATCCGCTTCCGCGGCATCGTGCTCGCGCTTTCGTTTGCCCTCCTGGGCTATGGCCTGTTCGCCCTTGGTGAAGCCAAATACGGCGTCTTCCCTGAATTCGCACCGCCGCAGGTGACGATCCAGACCGAAGCCCCCGGCCTCAGCCCGGAGCATGTCGAGATCCTGGTCACGCAACCGATCGAAACGTCGATCAACGGCCTGGCCGGCGTCGAGAGCCTGCGCTCGTCATCGATCCAGGGCCTCTCGGTCGTGACCGTCGTCTTTCAGCCGCGCAGCGATATCTATCGGGCGCGCCAATTGGTGACCGAACGTCTAACCGTCGCGGCCGCGCGGCTGCCGCAGGGCGTTCAGCCGCCGTCGATGACACCATTGACCCCGCTGGCCGGCACCGTGCTGGTGATTGGCCTCACGTCCGACCAGCGTTCGCTGATGGATTTGCGCACCATTGCCGACTGGACCGTGGCAAGACGGCTTCTGGCGGTGCAAGGCGTGGCCCAAGTCTCGACTTACGGCAAAGACGTCAGGTCTCTCCAAGTGCAGGTCCGCCCGGACGATCTGATCCGCTTCCGGGTCGGTCTGAATGACGTGCTGGCTGCCGCGCGCAAGGCCACCGGCGTTCGCGGCGCCGGCTTCATCGATACCGCCAATCAGCGCATCACGCTGCAAACCCAGGGACAGTCGTTGACGCCCGACCAGCTGGCCCGCACCGTGCTTCTGCACGAAGGCGGCGCCAGCGTGGTTCTCGGCGACGTCGCCACCGTCGTGACCGCTCCCGAGCCGCCGATCGGCGCCGCTCTCATCGACGGCGTGCCTGGCATCATGCTCATGGTCAGCCAGCAATATGGCGCGAATACGCGAGAGGTCACCGCACGCGCGGAAGCTGCACTGCAGGAGCTGCGGCCTGGCCTCGAAGCCGACGGCGTCAGGCTCCATGCGGACATATTTCGTCCGGCCGATTTCATCGATGCGGCGACCGAGAGCGTCCTCAACGCGCTGTTGATCGGCGGAGCACTCGTGGTCGTCGTTCTCTTTCTATTTCTGTTCGACTGGCGCACCTCGATCATCAGTTGCACGGCAATCCCCCTGTCGTTGATAGCTGCAGTGCTCGCACTGCAATGGATGGGCGAAACTCTCAACACGATGACGCTGGGCGGCCTCGCAATCGCGATCGGCGAAGTCGTCGATGACGCCGTGATCGGCGTCGAGAACGTCGTACGCCGGTTACGCGAAAATCGCCGAACGACGGCGCCGAAAGCCGAAGCCCGCGTGGTGCTGGACGCTTTCCTCGAGGTGCGCACCGCAGTTGCCTATGCGACGTTTGCGGTCCTGCTGGTGTTCTTTCCGATCCTGGCGCTTTCCGGCATTGCCGGCCGTCTGTTCGGCCCCCTCGGCATCGCCTACGTCTTCGCGGTGATCGCATCGCTCGCGGTCGCTCTGACGGTGACACCGGCGCTCTCCATGCTGCTCCTCGTCGGCAGAAGCGGCGAACGGCGCCTGCATGAACCCCCGGCAGTGCGCTGGTCCCGCCGCTATTACCAGGCCTTGCTGCGCCGTATCGGCCGCTTCCCGAAGCTGGTGATGACGGCAACCGCGGCCGTCACGATCGCGGGAGCGGCGATGCTGCCTTTCTTCGGCGGAACCTTCCTGCCGGATCTGCGGGAAGGTCATCTGATCCTGCACGTCTCCGCGATCCCAGGCACCTCGCTCGACGAATCTCTTCGCATCGGCAAATTGATGGCCGATACGCTCCGGCACATCCAGGGCATTCGCAGGGTGGCGCAGCACGTAGGCCGGGCCGAGGCCGGCATCGACACGGTTGGTCCGCATTCCAGCGAGTTCGAGGTCGATCTGGAGCCCGGGCTCTCCGGTCGGGCACAATCCGAAGCAGAAGCGCGCATCAGGGCGGCCTTCGCCGACTTTCCCGGGGTTTCCTTCTCGAGCAAGACCTACCTGACCGAGCGCGTCGAGGAAACCGTCTCCGGATTCTCGGCAGCGGTGGTCATCAACATCTACGGGCCTGATCTCGACTCACTTGATCGCGCTGCACGCGACGTCGCACGAGAACTCGACGAAGTCGGGGGTGCCGCCGACGTGCAGCGACGCACGCCTCCGGGCATGCCGCAGGTCAATGTGACGCTTCGGCCGACCGATCTGCAACGCTGGGGACTCGATGCGGTCGAAGTGCTCGAGCTGGTGCGTACCGCCTATCAGGGCGACATCGTCGGCCAGGGATATGAAGGCAATGCCGTCTTCAATATCATCGTCATCCTCGATGCACCCGCCCGGGCGCGGCTCACCCAGATCGGCGACCTGCCGGTGCGCACACCGAGCGGCGCCTACATTCTGCTCAAGCAGATCGCAGACGTCTATGAAACGTCGGGCCGCTATCAGATCCAGCACCAGAATGCGCAGCGCGTACAGACAGTAACGGCGAACGTCAGTGGACGCGATCTCGAATCCTTCGTGGCCGCCGCCAAACGCAAGCTTGCCCGCGAAGTCAAACTCCCGCCCGGCGCCCGCATTGAATTTGCCGGAGCGGCCGAGGCTCAAGCCCGGTCGCGGCGCGATCTCATCGTCAATTCTTTACTGGCAGGGACGGGCATCGTCGTTCTGCTCTCGATGGTCACCGGCCATTGGCGAAATCTGTTGCTGGTGATGATCAATCTACCGTTTGCATTGGTCGGTGGCGTGCTCGCGCTCGCGTTGACGGGCGGCCTGCTTTCGCTCGGGTCGATGGTCGGCTTCGTCACGCTGTTCGGAATCACCTTGCGGAACTCGATCCTCATGATTTCCCACTACGAACATCTCGTCCTGATCGATGGTCGTGTATGGGGACCTGAAACCGCGATCGAGGGGGCGGCGGATCGTCTTGTCCCGATCCTGATGACGTCTCTCGTCACCGGCTTGGGATTGCTGCCGCTCGCCATTGGCGCAGGGGAACCAGGTCGTGAAATCGAAGGCCCGATGGCGATCGTCATCCTTGGCGGCCTCATGACCTCGATGGCACTTAGTCTGCTGGTCCTGCCTACCCTTGCGCTTCGCTACGCACGTTTCAAGGTTCGTGCTGGATGAACGCCGATCCGCGTTACGGCCTCGACCACATCGTCAGGAAAGCGGCAGCAGCGCTGGGTAGGATGACGCACTGGCGGTTGAGGCTTTCGAGCGCGCTCGTCGACCGCCATCGCGGCACGACGTTACGAAGCCAGATGAACTGTTTTGACGCCAAGACACTGCCACGGCTGCGACGGCGTTCGCCATCGAAGCCGCGGCAGATCGTCGGTCTTATTTGCGCGAAGCGCAGGCGTACATGTTGATTTCCATGCCGACCGGCACTTCCACGATCTTCGGAGCTTTCCAAGCCATTCGGGTCTCCCGAGGTATTGAGCGCGACATCGCGCGGCGCAAAACCTAGGGCTGCGTCAGGTGCAGTTCAAGCCTCGATTCGACTGTCGAGCGCGTCTGTGTCGATTCTTCGTGGCTGCATTTCTCTCTCGGACAAAGCCAGTTCCCTCTTGGTCAAAAGCGACCCGCGAGACATCACCTTGTGCAACGCACCGCACGCCGAATCGACAATGGCGCGGTCAGCAGCCCTTGTCGGCCATTTCCGCGTTCGGCTTGGCGCCTTCGGCACGCTGAGCCGCCGTCGGCTCACTCTGCATTTGCCGCTGCGCATCCTCGGACGAAGTCGCCGTTTCACCGCTTGCACGATTCATCGTGCTGGTCAGCGGGTGCTGATTGGTATCAGTCGCTGAACTGGGCGAGTGCGACTGCGCGGAGCCCACGGTGACCGGACCAGAACCAGCATCCTTGTCGGTGCTGGCGCTGCCGGTGTTACAGAGAAGCCCGATGTTCCCGAGCGTCAGACCGGAACGATCGCGAATGTTGCGCTCGTCATGTCCGTTCCGATTGCAGCGCTCACCGCAGCAATCGCAACAGCGCGCGGCCGGCGCGCGAGTTCAGCTCCTTCGCATCCAGCGTTCCGTCCTTGTCGGGATTCGCTGCGTTGAAGCGCTGCTCGACCACGGACAGATATTCGTCGAGCGTAAGGGTCCCGTCCCGGTCGGGATCGGCGGCAGCGAGTTCTTTCGCCGTCAACCGTCCACGCAATTCGCGCGCATCGAGCGTGCCGTCATGATCGCGATCGAGCTTTGCGAACAATGCGGCGGCCGCCTTCTTCACCTCGGCAAGATCGAGCGTGCCGTCATTGTCGGTGTCGAGCAACTTGACCGCATTGCCCGAGGCCGACCACGCCGGACCGGCTGACAATGCAATCGTAAGCGCAAGGGCAATTGAACGACGCGAAATCATCAAAACCTCCCTGACGAAGAGTCCCGGATCGATGGGGACAGAAGCGACATAAATCCACAAGCGGACCCCGGTTCAAGTCCCGAAACGCAACTTGCGCGCGTCACCGCCCGGGAGCCCGGCCGAGCGTCCGGCGATCGGGCACCCGAGACTGCTTCGTACCGCGGAATTATCTCAGCGTGTCCGCACAAGTGGGAGTTGCTCGCGTAAGGTTTCCCTGAGGTGACCGGACCAGCCTCCAGCGATATCGGCACGACACTTGCGACTTTCGTATTGACGCGTTTTGCTTTCCGACGGAGTGTTGCTGCCGCAGCGTCAAAAGGCGCGCAAATTGGGAGGAACGGATGAAACGCTTTGCGATGGCCGCAGGCCTCGTCATGCTTGCGTCAACCTGTGCAAATGCACAAACCAGCGAGCAGCTGGTCAAGGGGGCGACCGACACGTCGAACGTTCTCAATTACGGAATGGGCTACAATCTCCAGCGCTTCTCGACGCTGAACCAGATCAACAAGGACACCGTCAAGAACCTCGTCCCGGTCTGGAACTACTCCTTTAACGACGATCGCAGCGAGGAATCGCAGCCGCTGGTGTACCAGGGCGTGATCTACGTGACCTCGCACAACGCGACCATGGCGGTCGACGCCAAGACCGGCAAGCAGATCTGGAAGACCAAGGTCGAGTATCCCGCCGAGACCCCGCGCATCGTCTGCTGCGGCATCATCAATCGCGGCGCGGCGCTCTACGACGGCAAGGTGTTCCGCACCACGCTCGACGCCCACGTGATCGCGCTCGACGCCAAGAATGGCAAGGAGCTGTGGCGGCAGAAGGCGGCCGACATCAAGGAAGGCTATTCGATGACGGTCGCCCCGCTGGTTGCCGACGGCGTCGTCATCACCGGAATCTCCGGCGCCGAATTCGGCACAAGGGGCTTCATCGACGGCTGGGATCCGGCGACGGGCAAGCACCTCTGGCGCACCTACTCGATCCCCTCGCCGGACGAACCCGGCGGCGACACCTGGAAGGGCGATACCTGGAAGCTCGGCGGCGGCTCGACCTGGATCACGGGTTCTTATGACCCGGAGCTGAACACGGTGTATTGGGGCATCGGCAATCCCGGCCCGTTCAATTCGTCGGTGCGCCCCGGTGACAATCTCTACACCTGCTCCGTGCTGGCGATGGATCCCAAGACCGGCAAGATCAAGTGGCACTATCAGTTCTCGCCGAACAATCCGTTCGACTATGACTCGGTGGCCGAGATGGTGCTCGCCGACATGAACGTCGAGGGCAAGCCGACCAAGGTGCTGATGGACGCCAACCGCAACGGCTTCTTCTACGTGCTCGATCGCACCAACGGCAAGCTGCTCGCGGCCAATCCTTACGTGAAGATCAATTGGGCGACCGGGATCGACATGAAGACCGGACGTCCGATCGAGACCGACGTTTCCAAGGACGCGCGCGAGGGCAAGAAGGTCACGGTCTATCCGTCCATCCTCGGGGGCAAGAACTGGGAGCCGATGTCGTTCAACCCGCAGACCGGCCTCGCCTATGCCAACACGCTCAACTTCGGCGGCAAATACAAGGCGGAGCCCGTCACCTTCAAGCAGGGTGAATGGTATCTCGGCATGGATCTGACCGATCCCTGGGAGTTCGGAGACGGACCGCGCGGTCACCTCAAGGCCATCGACCCCCTGACCGGCAAGTCGAAGTGGGAAGCGCCGAGCGATATTCCGCGCTTCTCGGGCGTGCTGTCGACGGCCGGAGGCGTGGTGTTCTCAGGTCAGCTGACCGGCGAGTTCGAGGCCTTCGATGCCGACACCGGCAGGAAGCTCTGGCAGTTCCAGACCGGGTCCGGCATCGAGGGACAGCCGGTGACCTGGCAGCAGGACGGCGTGCAATATGTTGCGGTGACGAGCGGCTATGGCGGCGTCTACTCGTTGTTCTCCGGCGACGAGCGGCTTGCCAAAGTGCCGCCCGGCGGCTCGCTGTGGGTCTTTGCGGTCAAGCAGTAACCACGGCACGATGCTGAGAGAAGTATCACACAGGACGGTGGCGAGCCTCGCCACCGCCGCGATGCTGACGGTCGCGCTTGCGGCGACCGTTCGCGCCGCGGATGACTCAACCGGCAATCCACTGCAGGCGCAGATCGACCACGGCAAGTCGACCTATGCCGAGAAATGCTCACACTGCCACGGTCCCAACCTGATGAACTCCGGCACCATCACGCCGGACCTGCGCGTCTTCCCGGACGACAAGACGCGCTTCGTCACCACGGTCAAGAACGGCAAGAACAACAAGATGCCGCCCTGGGGCGACATCCTCAGCGACGACCAGATCGGGGATCTCTGGGCCTTCATCTCCAGCCGGAGAAAGCCATGACGGGCCGGCGCCTTGCCTGGAGCGTTGCGGCCGTTCTTTCCATGATGGCGTCGGTCGCGCCTGCGGCCGACGATGCTCTGAAGATCTGTCTCGACGAGGACCGGCCGCCGCTCTCGGTGCATCACCGCGGCAAGCCGGATGCCGGCTTCGACCTGCTGCTGGGCAAGGCGGTTGCGGAGCGGCTCGGACGACCGCTGGCGATCCAGTGGTTCGAGAGCAAACTGGACGAGGATTCGAGCCCGCAGCTCGAAGCCAACGCGCTGCTCTCGGATGGGCGCTGCTCGCTCGTCGGCGGCTACGCGCTGACGCAGGATTCGCTCGTCGTGCCCGGGATGAAGACAGCGCGCTTGCCGGATTTCGCCGGCGCCACACGCGACGATCGGCGCCGCCGCGTCCCGCTGGGCGTGCTCGCGCCGAGCCAGCCTTACATCTATTCGCCGATGACGGTGGTGCTCGGACCGAAGGCCCGCGGCCGCAAGATCGGCGACATCGGCGATCTCGCCGGCCTTCGTCTCGTCATCGAAAGCGGATCGCTTGGCGACGCCATCCTGATGACCTTCGACAAGGGACGCCTGATCGACAACATCACCCATCTCGTCCCCGGTCGCGACGATCTCCTCGGCGCGCTCCAGCGCGGCGACCATGATGCGACGCTGATCGATCTTGCCCGCTTCGATGCCCATCGCGCCGCGCACCCCGACACGGCGGTCACGGCGTCCGGGTACTACTACCCGATCGGAGCCAATCGCGGCTATGTCGGACTCGCCAGCGAAGGCGCACTGATCGAGGCCGTCAACAAGGCGCTGACGGAGCTTGCAGCCGAGGGCAAGATCGCCGAATTCGGCAAGCAGGCCGGCCTCACCTATCTGCCACCGCGCGAGCCCGCGATCCTCGGCGATGTCTGGACCAGGATCATTCAGCGGTGATTGCCTGTCATTCCGGGGCGCCCGCAGGGCGACCCCGGAAATCATTCGCCGCAGCGCATGTAGCCAATGACGCGCACCGGCCTGCAGTCCAACCAAAGCCTAGCGCCGGTCGCGGATTTTCCCCTATGATTGCGCGCCTCTGCGGACAAGAAGGGCCGATCGCATGACACCGGATGCAGTCGCCGTCGCCGTTCTGATCATCCTGCTTTTTCCGATGGGCTATTTCACGCTGGCATCGCCCGCCTTCCTGCTGGTGAGGCTCGACATCCAGCCCGTCGCCCAGCTGCTGCGCGGAATGTTCAACGCTCATTTCCTGGTGATGCGCGTCGCCGCTGCCATCGGAACGATGGCTCTCCTCCTCAACGGTCGCCCGCTTGCCGGGCTCGGCGTCGGGACAATCGCAGCCCTGGCGATCTGGGGACGTCGCTGGTTCATGCAAAGGGTCGATGACCAGCTCAGCGCGACGGAGGCCGGCGATGCCGACGCCCCACGTCGGTTGCGCCGGCTGCATTGGAGCGGAATGCTGGTGAACGCGATGCTGCTCGTCGCTCTCCTGGCCGGCATTCCCTATGTTGCGACGACGTAAGCGCGCCGGAAATTCTCAGGCGTGCGCCTAATGCTCGCCCGAGCTGGCCGCGCCCTGCTGCGCCTTGTGGATCGAGGACGGCACCACGCCGAAATATTTTCGAAACACCCGGCTGAAATGCGATGAGCTGGAGAAGCCCCAGGAGAAGGCGACGTCGGTGATGGTCTTGCCGGCATGGGCCTCGAGCTCCTGGCGGCAGTTCTGCAACCGCGCCTGCCAGATGTAGTCGCTCACCGTGGTGCCGCGCTCCGAGAACAGCATGTGCAGATAGCGCTTGGAGCAGCCGAGCTCGGCCGAGATCTGGTCGATGCACAGGTCAGGATCGCGCAAGTGCTCGCGGATGAAGAACTGCGCGCGCACATACGTCGCTTCGGGTCCGACACGATCGAACATCGTGTCGGCTTCGCGCAGCGGCAGCAGTAACAGATCGATCAGCGAATCGGCGACGCCGACAGCGCTGTTCGCCGAGAGCTTCGCGGCCTCGTCAAAGGTGGCATGGACGAAATCGTGGGCGATCCGTCCAGTGCCCGTCTTCGCCGTCAGCTTATAGGCAGGCATCCGCTGCGACGGGAATCCGCGGTCGCGCAGCAGCGCTTTCGGCACGATCACCACGTCGTGACGGGTAAAGGCGGGGCTGATGATCGAATGCGGGCAGGAGACGTCGTAGGCGATGATGTCGCCGGGATTGATTTCGATGTGGCGGCCTTCCTGCTCGAAATAGGACACGCCGTAGGTCTGGAAGTGGATTTTTATGTACGGGTGCTCGTTGCCCTTGGCGCGCGCAAGCGTGTGCGCGATGCGATGCTGGCTGACCTCGATCTGGCAGAGCTTCAGACGCGAGACCGTGGTGTAATCGATGCGACCTTCGAGCGAGGACGCCTCCAGTGGATCGACGTCGAAATAACCGCACAGGCTCGTCAGCCCGTCGATCCAGCTCTGGATCTGCCGCTTCGGCGTCATTCCCATCGTCGAGAGCGTGTGAATGGTGTCGGACATTAATCCAGCCACTGATTTGATCCGGAGATTCGGCGCGAATCGCAACCAGCGCTGCCGGAGCCCTCAGCCATGATTGCGTGACGTTTACCTCGAATTTGAGCGGTCTCTTGCAACGAGCATCATCGTTCCATTGCCACTCCTGAAACTTAATCCTCCGCCTTAGTTGCAGCGCCGTCAAGGGGAACCTGCGCGCAGACGGGGTCTCAAAGGCGCACCGAAGCCGCTGAATTCGCTACTGCAAAATCAAAATCTTCGCCTCCGTGCGCTGTCGAGCAAAACGGCTTCCCTCTTGGGCAAGTTTCCCGATGACGAAGCCGTTAGTGATTGCGGCAGGAACAACAAGAACGGGCCGCTCCCGCACGTGGACCCGTGGCTCTCATCAGGAGGAGGAAACAGCACAGCATCGTTTCTGGTCCCAATCGTGACCGCCCTGCACGAGCAGACGCCGGACGAGAAGCCCGGCGATTCAGCAATGCTTCGGAAACAATAAACGAGACCAACGGAGGAATGACTATGCGCAAGGTGCTACTGGCGACCTATCTCGGCTCTGCGGCGGCTCTCGCCGTCGGCAGCGCCTCAGCCAATGACGAGCTGATAAAGATGCAGCAGAACCCGAAGGACTGGGTGATGCCGGCAGGTGACTATGCCAACACCCGCTATTCCAAGCTGAACCAGATCAACGCTCAGAACGTCGGCAAGCTCCAGGTCGCGTGGACGTTCTCGACCGGCGTGCTGCGCGGCCATGAAGGCGGCCCGCTGATCATCGGCAACGTCATGTACGTCCACACGCCGTTCCCGAACAAGGTCTACGCTATTGACCTTTCCAACGAGAACAAGATCATCTGGAAGTACGAACCGAAGCAGGATCCGAACGTCATTCCGGTGATGTGCTGCGACACGGTCAACCGCGGCCTCTCCTACGGCGACGGCAAGATCATCCTGCATCAGGCCGACACCAACCTCGTCGCGCTCGACGCCAAGACCGGCCAGGTGGCCTGGTCGGTGACCAACGGCAATCCGGCGAAGGGCGAGACCGGCACATCGGCTCCGCTGGTCGTGAAGGACAAGGTCCTGGTCGGCATCTCCGGCGGTGAGTTCGGCGTGCAGTGCCACGTCACCGCATACGACCTCAAGAGCGGCAAGCAGGTCTGGCGCGCCTATTCCGAAGGTCCGGATGACCAGATCAAGTTCGATCCGGCCAAGACGATGTCGCTCGGCAAGCCGGTCGGAGCCGACTCCAGCTTGAAGACCTGGCAGGGCGATCAGTGGAAGATCGGCGGCGGCTGCACCTGGGGCTGGATGTCCTTCGATCCCGCTCTGAACACGGTGTACTACGGATCGGGCAACCCCTCGACCTGGAATCCGAAGCAGCGTCCGGGTGACAACAAATGGTCGATGACCATCTTCGCGCGCGACGCGGACACCGGCACGGCCAAGTGGGTCTACCAGATGACGCCGCACGACGAGTGGGACTATGACGGCGTCAACGAGATGATCCTCACGGATCAGCAGATCAACGGCCAGCCGCGCAAGCTGCTGACTCATTTCGACCGCAACGGCCTCGCCTACACCATGGACCGCGAGAACGGTGAACTGCTGGTCGCCGAGAAATACGATCCGAAGGTGAATTGGACCTCCGGCGTCGACATGAACAAGAGCTCTCCGACCTATGGCCGCCCGAAGGTGCTCGACGCAGCTTCGACGGACAAGGCGGGCGAGGACGTCAACGTGAAGGGCATCTGCCCGGCCGCGCTCGGCACCAAGGACGAGCAGCCGGCAGCCTACTCGCCGGAAACGCAGCTGTTCTACGTTCCGACCAACCACGTCTGCATGGACTACGAACCGTTCAAGGTGAGCTACACCGCGGGCCAGCCCTATGTGGGCGCGACGCTCTCGATGTATCCGCCGCAGGGTGAAAGCCACATGGGCAACTTCATCGCCTGGGACGGCAAGACCGGCAAGATCGTCTGGTCGAACAAGGAGCAGTTCTCGGTCTGGTCGGGTGCGCTCGCAACGGCCGGCGGCGTGGTGTTCTACGGCACGCTCGAAGGCTATCTGAAGGCGGTCGATGCCAAGTCCGGCAAGGAGCTCTACAAGTTCAAGACTCCCTCCGGCATCATCGGCAACGTCACCACCTATGAGAACAATGGCAAGCAGTACGTTGCCGTGCTCTCCGGCGTGGGCGGCTGGGCCGGCATCGGTCTGGCGGCAGGTCTGACCGATCCGACCGCAGGTCTCGGCGCCGTCGGCGGCTACGCGGCCCTCAGCAACTACACGGCGCTCGGCGGCACGCTGACCGTGTTCTCGTTGCCGAACTAGGCCTCGCTCAGCATCGCTCCGGCGCGTGGAATCACCTCCACGCGCCGGGTCGTCTCCACCGAACGCCTTCGAGGAAAACTCTCTTGCGTAAAATCTGCTCTGTCGTTGCTGTGATGATGATCTTCGTTGCGTCCGGAGGCGTAGCGGTCGCGGAGGGTCCGGGCGACCCGACCGCGGTGAAGAAGGAAGATGACGGGAAGTGGCTCGATAAGGAGGGAAATCCCACCTACAAGATTTCGGCCGACGGCACCGTGGACTGGTTCACCTATTCCGGATACCGCCGCTATCACTCGGACTGCCATGTCTGTCATGGCCCCGACGGCATGGGCTCGACCTATGCCCCGGCGCTGAAGGATTCGCTGAAGACGATGAGCTATGGCGACTTCCTCGGCGTCGTTGCCTCCGGCCGCAAGAACATCTCGACGGCCTCCGAGAACGTGATGCCGGCCTTCGGCGATAATCCGAACGTCGCATGCTACATGGACGATCTCTACGTCTATCTGCGCGCCCGCTCCACCGAAGCATGGGGCCGGCAGCGTCCCTCCAAGAAGGAGGAGAAAACGGAGGCCTACACCAAGGCGGAAGACGCCTGCATGGGCAAGAAATGAACGCTACGAGGACTGCCGAGACTACCTCTTGGCGTCCTGCGAGAATCTGAGGAGTTCTAAGATGAAGACACGTGCCGCCGTTGCTTTCGAAGCCAAGAAGCCGCTCGAGATCGTCGAGGTCGATCTGGAAGGCCCGAAGGCCGGCGAAGTCCTGGTCGAGATCAAGGCGACGGGCATCTGCCATACCGACGCCTACACGCTCGACGGCTTCGACAGCGAGGGAATCTTTCCGTCGATCCTGGGACATGAGGGAGCGGGCATCATCCGCGAGATCGGCCCGGGCGTGACCTCGGTTAAGCCGGGCGATCACGTCATCCCGCTTTACACGCCCGAATGCCGGCAGTGCAAAAGCTGCCTCAGCCAGAAGACCAATCTCTGCACCGCGATCCGCGCGACGCAGGGCAAGGGCGTGATGCCTGACGGCACCAGCCGCTTCTCCTACAAGGGCAAGCCGATCTACCACTACATGGGCTGCTCGACCTTCTCGAACTTCACCGTGCTGCCCGAGATCGCGGTTGCCAAGATCCGCGAGGACGCACCGTTCGACAAGAGCTGCTACATCGGCTGTGGTGTCACCACCGGGGTCGGTGCCGTGGTCAACACTGCCAAGGTCACGCCGGGCTCCAACGTGGTCGTGTTCGGCCTCGGTGGCATCGGCCTTAACGTCATCCAGGGCGCGAAGATGGCCGGCGCCGACAAGATCATCGGTGTCGACATCAACGACTCCAAGGAGGAATGGGGCCGCAGGTTCGGCATGACCGACTTCGTCAACCCGAAGAAGATCACCGGCGACATCGTTCAGCACCTCGTCGGCCTAACCGATGGCGGTGCCGACTACACCTTCGACTGCACCGGCAACACCACCGTGATGCGCCAGGCGCTGGAAGCCTGCCATCGCGGCTGGGGCACTTCGATCATCATCGGCGTCGCCGAAGCCGGCAAGGAGATCGCCACCCGCCCGTTCCAGCTCGTCACCGGGCGCAACTGGCGCGGCACGGCCTTCGGCGGCGCGCGCGGGCGCACCGACGTGCCGAAGATCGTCGACTGGTACATGAACGGAAAGATCCAGATCGATCCGATGATCACCCACGTGCTCAAGCTCGAAGGGATCAACAAGGGTTTTGACCTCATGCATGAGGGCAAATCCATTCGTTCAGTCGTCGTGTACTAGCTCGAAAGCCATCACACCAAGGAGGATCGACCCATGACTGTTGCACTCCATCCCTCGATCGACAACGGCATCAAACAAGGCACCGGCAGCTTTGCCGGCGGCACGCTGGTCTGCAAATGCAACGACCATCCGGTCAAGGTCGGCATCAAAGGCGACGTCGCGCACAATCACGCCTGTGGCTGCACCAAATGCTGGAAACCGCAGGGCGCGATCTTCTCCGTCGTCGCCGTGGTCCCGCGCCAGAACGTCACCGTGCTCGAGAACGGCGATAAGCTCCAGATCGTCGATCCCTCCGCGGTGATCCAGCGCTACGCCTGCAAGGCCTGCGGCACGCACATGTACGGCCGGATCGAGAACAAGAACCATCCGTTCTATGGCCTCGATTTCATCCATCCCGAATTGTTCCAGGAGCAGGGCTCGCAGGCGCCGCAATTCGCCGCCTTCGTCTCCTCGGTGATCGAATCGGGCGTGAAGCCCGAGCAGATGGCCGGCATCCGCTCGCGGCTCAAGGAGATCGGCCTCGAGCCTTATGACTGCCTGTCGCCGGCGCTGATGGACGCGATCGCGACGCATGTCGCGAAAGCCAAAGCCGCCTAGGCAGCCTGCCTGAGCTGGCTGGGCGGCCCGAGCCCTTGGCCAGACCTTCTGCGGCTCGCTGGCGCCTATTGCCACCCGCGAGCCGCACGGGTCCCCGGTCCGGGACCACCGCGGCGATGCCGCCGTTTCTGCACCACGCATATGTGAGGGCCATCAGCTCCTCAGTCCTGGTCTCTGAATGACTGCGCAGGGCCGTCTGCTTCCGGCTTGAAGTTCGCGGTGCTTGCGTTCTCCCTCCCTCGACTGAGGCATCCTGCTTCGTCCGCAGTCTTCCTGGCGGACGAAGCCTTTTTCGCGCCGGTTTCGTAAGCACGCGGCATGAAGCCGCGCCCAGCTTTTGACAAACCATCGATGCAATCTTTTCCCGGTGAGAACACTCGGCTGTGAACGCCGGGCCGGAGCGGTCTCTGCTACGATCGCGCCGTCACGATGCCGCGCGAACTACAATCAATTAAGAACAAAACGGGAGGTATCGAGCATATCCAGACATCGCCATTGGTGTTCCTGCCACGTTTCGGGATTTGCCCGCGCGGGGTGACGGCAGGATGTGGCGAGACGATGCAAGAACCGTCGCCGACCGGCGACGAGGACTTTGAATTTTGCATGCTAATTTTGCATGCTTATGAAGAGCGAGGGACGATCATGATCAAGGTAAAGATCAACGGCCAGGAACAGAGCTGGGACGGCGACCCGGATCTCCCGCTACTCTGGTTCCTGCGTGACGAGGCCGGGCTGACCGGCACCAAATACGGCTGCGGCCAGGCCCTGTGCGGTGCCTGCACCGTCATCGTCGACAAGGAAGCGGTTCGCGCCTGCGTCACGTCGGTCAACGACGTTGCCGGACGCGAGGTCACCACGATCGAGGGATTGCACCCCAACGGCGATCATCCGGTGCAGAAGGCTTGGCGCCAGGTCAACGTGCCCCAATGCGGCTTCTGCCAGACCGGCCAGATCATGCAGGCCGCAGCCCTCTTGATGGACAACCCAAAACCCTCGCATGACCAGATCCGCGAGGCGATGTCCGGCAACATCTGCCGCTGCGGCTGCTACCAGCGCATCGAGAACGCCGTCCATCTCGCATCGACGGGAGTGTGACATGAATTTCATCGACAATCCCCGCAAGCTTCGCGGCTTCGAAAAGCATATCGGGATCCAGAAGGTCTCGCGCCGCAGCATCCTGAAGGGGCTCGGCGTCACCGGCGGCTTCGTGCTCGCCGCCCCCGTGATGTCGCGCCAAGCGCTCGCCTATGAAACCGGTGCCGGCAAGATGCCTCACGGCGTCGTGGTCGATCCGCGCGTGTTCGTTTCGGTCGGCCAGGACGGCATCGTCACCATCATCGCGCACCGTTCGGAAATGGGCACCGGCGTGCGCACCAGCCTGCCGCTGATCGTCGCCGAGGAGATGGAAGCCGACTGGTCCAGGGTCAAGGTGCAGCAGGCCCATGGCGACGAGGTCAGGTTCGGCAACCAGGACACCGATGGCTCACGCAGCACGCGGCACTATTTGATCCCCATGCGCCAGATCGGCGCCTCCGCCCGCACCATGCTGGAGCAGGCCGCTGCAAAGCGCTGGGGCGTGCCGGCGACCGAGGTCAAAGCCGTCAATCACGAGGTCGTTCACAGCGCCAGCGGACGCAAGCTCGGCTTCGGCGAGCTCGCCGCCGATGCCGCCAAGGAATCGGTGCCGAGCATTGAAAGCCTCAAGCTGAAGGATCCCAAGGACTTCCGTTATCTCGGCAAGGGACAGGTCGGCATCGTCGATCTTCACGACATCACCACCGGCAAGGCGCGTTATGGCGCGGATGTTCGCTTGCCTGGCATGAAATATGCCGTGATCGCGCGCCCGCCGGTGACGGGCGGCAAGCTGGTCTCGTTCGATCCGGACGCGGCGCTGAAAGTCCCCGGCGTCGAGAAGGTGATGCAGGTGCGCGGCTGGCCATGGCCGTCGAAGTTCCAGCCGCTCGGCGGCGTTGCCGTGATCGCGCGCAACACCGGCGCGGCGATCAAGGGACGCGACGCGCTGAAGCTGGTCTGGGACGACGGTCCGAACGGCAAATACGACTCGGTCGCCTACCGCAAGGAGCTCGAAGAGGCCTCGCGCAAGCCTGGCCTCGTGCTGCGCCAGGAGGGCGATGCGGAGGCTGCCCTCAAGAGCGCCGACAAAGTGATCGTCGGCGAGTACTACATCCCGCATCTCGCCCATGTCGCCATGGAGCCGCCGGTGGCGGTTGCCGACGTCAAGGGCGACAAGGCGGAGATCTGGGCGCCGGTGCAGAGCCCCGGCGGCACGCGCGAGGACGTCGCCAAGACGCTCGGCATTCCCGAGGACAACGTCACCGTCAATGTGACGCTGCTCGGCGGTGGGTTCGGCCGCAAGTCCAAATGCGATTTTGCGCTCGAAGCCGCGCTCTTGTCGAAGGAGCTCGGTGCGCCGGTGAAGGTGCAGTGGACGCGGGAGGACGACATCCACAACGGCTTCCTGCACACCGTCTCGGTCGAGCGGATCGAAGCCGGTCTCGACAAGAACGGCAAGGTGATCGCTTGGCGCCACCGCAGCGTGGCTCCCAGCATCGCCTCGACCTTTGCCGCCGGCACGGTGCATCAGGCACCGTTCGAGATCGGCATGGGTCTCGTCGATATGCCCTTCGAGATCGCCAACATCTCCTGCGAGAATCCGGAAGCAGCCGCACATACCCGCATCGGCTGGTTCCGCTCGGTCTCGAACATCCCGCGTGCCTTCGCCGTGCAGTCGATGGTCGCCGAGATCGCGCAAGCCACCGGCCGCGACCAGAAGGACATGCTGCTCGAGCTGATCGGCTCGCCGCGCATCGTCAAGCCCAACGTGAAGGACCTGTGGAACTACGGCGAACCCCAGGACAGCTATCCGATCGACACCGCGCGCCTGCGCAAGGTGGTCGAACTGGTCGCCGAAAAGGGCGAATGGGGCCGTCAGGTGCCGAAGGGCCACGGCCTCGGCATCGCCGTGCACCGCAGCTTCGTCAGCTACATCGCAACCATCATCGAGGTTGCCGTCGACGACAAGGGCAAGCTGACGGTGCCTCGGGTCGACACCGCGATCGACTGCGGCACCTATGTCAACCCCGAGCGCATCGCTTCGCAGATCGAGGGCGCGGCGATCATGGGGCTCAGTCTCGCCAAGTACGGCGAGATCACGTTCAAGGACGGCAAGGTGCAGCAGAAGAATTTTGACGACTTCCAGGTCATCCGAATGGACGAGTCCCCACTGGTGACCAACGTCTACATCGTGCCGCCCGGACCCGACACGCCGCCGAGCGGCGTCGGCGAGCCCGGTGTTCCCCCGTTCGCACCGGCCCTGATCAATGCGATCTTCGCCGCGACGGGAAAACGCATCCGCTCGCTTCCGATCGGCAAGCAATTGGAGGCATAGGGCATGATCCGGAAAAGTGGACACCGGTTTTCCGGATAGATCATGCCCAACCAAGGGAGCGCGATAGATGTCTATCGCGCTTCGGAACACAAGCGGCCTCGCGCCGTTTGCATCGATCTGACAGGAGCAGATCGATGACCAACATCTCCAAGGCGCTCGCAGTCTCGCTGTCGAGCGCCTTTCTTTTGACCACCACTGGTGCGTTTGCCCAGACCAACACGACGCCGCCGACGACCGCCACGCGGCCGACAGCGCCCGATCAGAACTCGCTTCCCAACGCCAATGCCCCGCCCGCTTCGACCACCCAGACCACGGGGCAGCACAATCCGGACCCGAAGGTTCGCGAAATGAACCAGAAAGAGAAGGGCAAGGTGGAGCGCGAGGGGAAGTAGGCTTTGCAGGCAGCGCCGTTATGGCCACGGTCCACATCCTCGCCGGTGCCAATTGATGTACCCTCTCCCCCTGTGGGAGAGGGCCGCGAGGCTGGGTGCCACGATCTCGCTTGGGTGAGGGGTTTGCCTCCGCAACAACGGGTCGCACTCGTTACTCGCGGAGAAAACCCCTCATCCGGCGCTTCGCGCCACCTTCTCCCACATCCGCCTTCGCCAGGGCTTCGGCGGACATGAGGGGAGAAGGAAGACAGCGCGCCACAGCAAAAATGCGGCGGGCGTTGCCGTCCGCCGCATTCGCCACCCCCCGGCTGCTCCGCTTCTTTCGATCCGCCCGCGGAGCTATTTCTGCGGAGCTATTTCTTCAGTGCGAAGACCCAGATGACGCCGCCCTGCGGCACATTGGCTTCGATGCCGATATTGTTGGTCACGAGCGCATCCTGGATGCGCTGCGCATCCACGCCCCATCCCGACTGGATCGCGATGTACTGCGTGCCGTCGATCTCGTAGGACACCGGCATGCCCATGATGCCGGAGTTCGTCTTCTGCTCCCACAGCAGCTCGCCGGTCTTGGCGTTGAAGGCGCGGAAGTTGCGGTCGTTGGTACCGCCGGCGAAGACGAGATCGCCCGCAGTCGCCGTCACCGAGCCAAACAGCTGCGATTTCGGGAAGTTGTGCTGCCACACCTTCTTGCCGGTGGCGGGATCCCAGGCCTGAAGCTCACCGAAATGATCCGCGCCAGGCTTCGCCTTGAGGCCGATGTCCTCCGGCTTGGTGCCGAGCCAGAGCTCGCCAGGCTTCAGCGCGACCTTCTCGCCGGTGAAGCCGCCGCAGAAATTCTCGTTGGCGGGTACGTAGACGAGACCGGTCTTCTGGCTGTAAGCCGCGGACGGCCAGTCCTTGCCGCCCCAAAGCGAGGGGCAGAACTCCACGCGTTTACCGAGGACCGGCTTGTGGGCGGGATCGACGATCGGCTTGCCGGTCTCGGGTTCGATGCCCTTCCAGACGTCGGTGGAGACGAACGGCCAGCCGGCGACGTAGTTGATCTTGGTCGGTGTCCGCTCGAGCACCCAGAAAATCGCGTCGCGTCCCGGATGGACCAGACTCTTGATGTTGCGGCCATCGCGCTGCAGGTCGATCAGCATTGGCGCTTCGACCTCGTCCCAGTCCCAGGAATCGTTCTGGTGATACTGGTGATGGGTCTTGATCTTGCCGGTGTTGGGATCGAGCGCGAGCACCGATGATGTGTAGAGATTGTCGCCGGGATGCGAGTCGCCGGGCCAGGGCGCGGCGTTGCCGACGCCCCAATAGATCGTCTTGGTCTCCTTGTCGTAATTGCCGGTCATCCAGGCCGAGCCGCCGCCGTTCTTCCAGTCGTCGCCCTGCCAGGTGTCATGGCCGGGCTCGCCTTCGCCCGGAATGGTGAAGGTGCGCCACAGCTCCTTGCCATCCTTGGCATCGTAGGCGGCGACATAGCCGCGCACGCCGAACTCGCCGCCGGAGCCGCCGACGATGACCTTGCCGTCGACGATGAGCGGCATCAGGGTCATGTACTGGCCCTTCTTGTAGTCCTGCACCTTGGTGTCCCACACCACCTTGCCGGTCTTGGCATCCAGTGCGACGACGTGATCATCCGTCGTGGCAAGGTAGAGCTTGTCCTCCCAGAGGCCGACGCCGCGGCTGGTCGGATGCAGCTGGAACAGATCATCGGGGAGCTGCCGCTTGTAGCGCCAATATTCGTCGCCGGTCTTGGCGTTCAACGCGATCACCTGCCCCATCGGGGTCGCCACGAACATCACGCCGTTGTTGACGATCGGCGGCGCCTCGTGGCCTTCGATGACGCCTGTGGCAAAGGTCCAGACCGGTGTGAGGTTTTTCACGTTGGAGGTGTTGATCTGGTCGAGCGGGCTATAGCCGTGCCCGTCATAGGTGCGCCGGTAGAGCATCCAATTGCTTGGCTCCGGATTTTCCAGCCGCTGCGCGGTGACCGGAGAATAATTCTCGATCGGGCCCGACACGGCGGCCGTCGAGGCGAGGCAGGTGAAGGCGACGAAGCCGGACAGGTACCATTGCTTCCTGGTCATGGACGTTCCCCTTTTTCATCCGTTTGAATTCTTGTGAATTCTTGTCGTTCGTCCCGTCGTCCGCCCATCGGCGGAGGCGGCCTCTCGTGACGCGGGCAATGGCCCGTACCATCCATCATCCTGGCTGCGCGGCACCTACCTTTCCGATGAAGTTGCCGGCGACGCTCAGCGAACCGTCAGCGAGCGCCAACGGCAGCGCTGCAAGCCGTCGCGGCGCCGGCCCGAACACGACCTGCGCGCCCGCGCGGGGATCGTATTCGGAGTTGTGGCACATGCACTTGAGCACCTCCTTGTCACCGACATCGCTCTTCACCCAGGCGGTGACGGGGCAGCCCGCATGCGAGCAGATCGCGGAATAGGCGATGATGCCGTCGACGGCCCGCGCGCGGGTCTTCTCGTCGAGCTCGGCGGGATCGAGCTTGATGATCAGGATCTCGTTGAGCCGTGAGGCACTGCGCACCACCGCTGTGTTGGGATCCTTCGGCCAGGCATGAACCGGCGGTCCGCCCGCCGTCAGATCGGCCGCAGTGATGAGTTTCCCTTCCTTGTCGCCCTCGGAAAAGACGAGCAGATCGCCTTTCTGCGGCCGCTCGTCGGAGCCGGGCGGATCATCTGCACGCGCGTGGGTGGAACAGCCGAGACATGCGGTGGTCGCCAGCGCACCCAGCAGCAGGATTCGTCGCGTCTGCCTCGTGCCTGCGTCAACGTCGGGTTCCGCAGGACCCTCGGAGAACGAGGAATTGGGATCGAACGATGCACAAACCATACGCGCTAGCAGGCGCTGGAACTCTGCCGAAAAGAAGGCGAAGAATTGGCGCCGCAATGCATCAATGTGGCTTTGCTCGCGTGGATTGAACGAGAACGACCGCAAAGCGAGCGCGTTTTCGCGAATTCCATATCGAAATGCGCGGACGGCATGATGATTTTGCAGATCAGCCCGACGATGTAGGAATTGGTGCAACGCGCCAATCACCGGCGACGCGAGCCGCGCGTTTTTCAGCAGGCATTCTGCATGTCACGACCTGAGCACGTGACGCGGCGAAGCGATGCGGCCCGCAACAGTTGCCGATGCCATTTCAAAACTGTCGGCGATACGACGCGCCTTGTCGATGAACAGCGCAGCCGCCGCCGGCGGACAGACTTCGCGCGCGGTCTGTTCGAACAGGTCAAGCCAGCGGTCGAAATGGCCGCCAGCCAGGCTCAGCGGCAGGTGCGTCCGCATCGGCGAGCCGTGATAGCGACCGCTCATCAGCACGACCGACGACCAGAAATCCCGGAGCTTGGCGAGATGCTCGTCCCAGTTCTGGACGATCGCAAAAACCGGACCAAGCAGGGCGTCCTCGCGTACGCGCCCGTAGAAGCGCGTGACCAGTTCCCCGATCATCTCCTCGGTGATCCCGGTGCGCTCGATCGCGTCCTGAGTCAGCAGGTTCCGCCGCGCAGCCGCCGCCTCGCGTTCGGCCTTCAATCGATCCGACATGTCCTCTCTTGTCCGTCTGTTGTTCCCGCGAGCCGTCCATTCGTTGTCGGGCCGATTGCACGCGGCGTCTTTGTCGCAGCGCAAATTGCGGTCTGTGGCGGCGGACGCAGAGTGCCCGCCGCCAATGCCTTCATCAGGCGCTATAGATGTAGAAGCCCTGCCCGGTCTTGCGGCCGAGATGGCCGGCATCGACCATCTCTTTCAGCAGCGGCGCTGGCCGATATTTAGGATCGTTGAAGCCCTTGTAAAAGACCTCCATCACCGAGAGCATGGTGTCGAGCCCGACGAGATCGGCAAGCGCCAGCGGCCCGATCGGATGGTTGCAGCCGAGCTTCATGCCGGCATCGATCTCTTCCGCCGTCGCGATCCCCTCCTGGAGCGCGAAGATCGCTTCGTTGATCATCGGGCAGAGGATGCGGTTGACGGCAAAGCCCGGGCTGTTCTTCGCCGTGATCGCCACCTTGCCGACGCGCTTGGCGAAATCCAGCGCCTGGGCGTGGGTGTCGTCGGAGGTCTGCAAGCCGCGGATCAGTTCCAGCAACGCCATCACCGGCACCGGGTTGAAGAAGTGCATGCCGATGAAGCGGTCGGGACGATCGGTTGCCGCTGCAAGCTTGGTGATCGAAATCGACGAGGTATTGGTCGCGATCAGCGTACGCGGCGACAGCGTGGCACAGAGATCCTTCAGGATCTTGACCTTGAGCTCCTCGTTCTCGGTGGCAGCCTCGATGACGAGGTCACAATCCGACAGCTTCGCCCGATCGGTCGTGCCGGTGATGCGCTTCAGCGTCGCCTCGCGATCGGCCGCCGACATCTTCTCTTTCTTGACCAGGCGGTCGAGGCTGCCGCCGACGGTCGAAAGCCCACGGTTCACGGCCGCATCGGAAATGTCGACCATCACGACTGAGAGTCCGGCCGCGGCGCAAACCTGCGCGATGCCGTTTCCCATGGTCCCTGCCCCGATGATGCCAACGGTTTGGATCATTGCGTCACATCCTTCATCTTTGCGGGCGAGCCAGTAGCAGCCGGCCCCATTGTTCCTGCATCAGGGTCTAGCACCGTCACCGGGCGGGTGCGACCTGATCCTGTCGCTTCCTAAGTGCATCCACGGGCGGAATAAAGCCGTCCACGGCCGCACCGCGCCAGGATTTGGGCTCCTCCCTGCCCGAAATGGCCGGATCTTGTGCCCTGCGGCCCCTGCACAGCTCGATGAAGGCCCGGCGTCGGGCGCCCGATCCATATGGACCAAAGCTCACCTGAGCACCCCGAATTGTGACCCCTTGATTGTGGCGGCCGCAGCGGCCAGAACCGGTGCAGTTGCCATCCGAGGATGTGCAGGGGGGGGGACCCGGCTCGCCATCGACGCCGGCCGAAGCTGTCAGGGGGCTGCCAAGGATGAAGGAGTGCGCGACAGACGTGGTCACCGGCATCGAGCCGGCGCAACAGCGTCAGGCCGGATGAACGATTTCGCGCGATCCGTCGGTGCCGCCTTCACGCTAATCGGCGAAGCCGACGCCGAGCTGCTGGGCATCGTCGCATTGTCCGTACGGGTCAGCCTGAGCGCCAGCATCATCGCGCTCCTGATCGGCGCGCCGTTCGGGGCCCTGCTTGCGATCACTCGTTTCCGGGGGCGTCAGGTCATCGTCATTCTGACCAATGCGCTGCTCGGCCTTCCGCCCGTCGTGGTCGGGCTTGCTCTCTATCTGCTGCTGTCGCGGTCCGGCCTGCTCGGAGCTGCGGGCCTGTTGTTCACGCCGGCCGCCATGGTGATTGCGCAGACGCTGCTGGCCACGCCGATCGTGGTGGCGCTGGTGCACCGGCCGGCAAGCCTGCTGTGGGCGGAATACGGCGACCTGGCGCGGATCGACGGGCTGTCAGCGCTGCGCAGCATGGCCCTCCTGTTCGCGCTCGGCCGGACCTCGTTGCTGACGGCCTTTCTCGCGGCGTTCGGGCGCGCCATTGCGGAAGTCGGTGCCATCATCATCGTCGGAGGCAACATCCGCGGCTTCACCCGCACGATGACGACAGCGATCGCGCTGGAAACCAGCAAAGGCGATCTGCCGCTGGCGCTCGGGCTCGGACTGATCCTGCTCGCCCTGAGCGTCGCGGTGTCGACCGTCGCCTTCGTGTTAGTGGGACGCGTTGGGGAAAAATAGCTGCTCGCCGCCGACCTTGTATCCGGCTATCGCTTCCTGCCCCTTCGACGAGATCAGCCAATCGATGAAGGCCTGCCCGTCCTTCGCCTTCACATTCGGATGCTTTTCAGGATTCACCAGCATGACGCCGTACTGGTTGAAGAGCCGCTTGTCACCCTCGGTCAGGATGGCGAGTTCGCCACGGTTCTTGAACGACAGCCAGGTGCCGCGGTCCGACAGGAGATAGGCGTTCGACGATGAGGCCATGTTCAGCGCCGGGCCCATGCCCTGACCAATCTCCCGGTACCAATTGTCTTTGCCGGCACTGAGGTCGACACCCGCCTCTTTCCATAATCGCAGCTCGGCCGCGTGCGTGCCGGACTTGTCGCCGCGCGAGATGAACGGCGCCTTGGCCGCGGCGATCTTGCGCAGCGCATCCGTGACGTCCTTGCTGCCGGCGATCTTCGCGGGGTCGCTCTTCGGGCCGACGATGACGAAGTCGTTGTACATCACGTCGAACCGCTTCACGCCCTGCCCTTCGGACATGAACTTGTCTTCGGCCGCCCGGTCGTGGACGAACACGACGTCTGCGTCCCCGCGCCGCCCGATGTCCAGTGCCTGACCGGTGCCCACGGCGACGACCTTCACGCTGATGCCCTCAGCCTTCGCAAACAGCGGCAGCAAATGGCCGAACAGCCCAGACTGTTCCGTCGAGGTGGTCGAGGCCACGGTGATGGTGCGGTCCTGTGCGAATGCGATGGTGGACCAGAGCAGAACCGCTCCGATCGTGACAAGCTTCCTCATGCGCCGTCCTCGACCCGACAATGACGGTCCTGAATAGCCGCTGGCGATGACGGCGGGAAGCCCACCTTAGGTCGCAACGACAATTGATGCGCGCGCGTGTGGAGGAAGCGCGAACTCCAATTCGCTAAGCGGGATGAAATTCGCCACGCACAGTGGACGCGTGGATGTTCTGCAATTGGTCCTCCCTACATTGACACGGATGTGACGGCCGGGGCAGGTTTTCACATTGCTCGCGAATCAGCGATAGCCTCACGCCGAGTACCTCTTGGACAACTCCCAGTGCTTTCGAGACTGATATCGTTGCTGCGCCGCATCCCTGCGGTGAACTGGGCGTTTACCCGACTTTGGCCCTCGCCGCACAGCGGCAACATTGAGGCCACGCCGATCGCCACAGATGCTTCGCCCGCCGTCGTCGAAGACGTCGCGGCCACTGCTCAAGCGGCAATCGCCGAGATCGGCACCGACCTGGTACATGGCGACGCTGACCTCGCCACCCAGGCTCCGGTCGCGGAGAACAACGCGGCTGTGTCTGGCATCGCGGAGAATCCGTCCGACGATATCTGCATCAGCGAGGACTCATCGCCGGAAAGCGTAACGGAAATCGAGGCACCCGCGACGGCACCCGTCGCCGAGGCGGTGTTGGTTTCATCGGCCGATGCGGAGAACGAGCCAGTTGCGGGTTCTGACCTCGCCAGCATTGGCGAAGCATCGCCCGCTGAAGTCGATTCCGTCGTTGCAGAAGAGGTTGTGGTTTCATCATCAGACGTCGCGACCGCTTTGACTGATGCTTCGGATGCCGTCGTCGAGGCTGCTCCCTCGCCCGAGGTTTCCGCCGGGATCGAAATGGTCGCCGTCGAAGCAATCCCGGTCCTCCTCGGCGAGGCCGATAGCGTTCCGGCTAATGTCTCTGAAACCCCTGCCGACAGCGGCGGCCCAGCGCCCCCCGTCGAGATCGCGCCGGCCCCCGGAAACGATCTTCCGCTCGCCACAGCCATTGCGACGGCAGCGGACGAACCATCCAGCGACGTCACCGACATCGAACCGACTCCGGCTCTCGCGTGTCCTTCTCCAGAGATCCGCAGCGCACCGAAAGTTCGCGCGAGAGCCGCGGAGCCCGCCGATCGCACCGCGTTGATCCGGCAGCGCTGGGCCGAGAGCGGAATCAGGATGTGGAATCCGCGGCTTCACGGCACCGGCGAGGCCGCGCTGAACATCCAGGGGAGCGTCGGGCTGCTGCCGCCGGCGCCCGGCGAGACAATGCCGCGCTACGACAAGCTGGAATTCAAGATGCTCGGCGGACAGATCGTCTGTGAGGGCGTCATCGTCGAGGCGCCCGCACAGGCGAGCCATCGCAGTTTCACGCGGCTCGCCGAGCCGCGGACCGTCGAGCGGATCCGCGAACCGGCGCGGGAGCGCCGGGCCGTTCCCGCCTGATCCTTTCTTCTGCGACCACATTCACGATGTGCTAGGCTGATGTCCCGATATGGGAGGTCGCATATGCGCGCAAGGCCGTTGCTTCTAGTCGTGATCGCCTTTGCGATCTCACAGCCGGCACTCGCCGCGGGCAAACGGCCACGTCCTGCAGCCACGGCTGCTCCCGCCACCGATCCGGCAGCGCCCTACAAGGCCGATCGACTCTCTTCCTCACGCGGAGAGACGATCCTGAACACGCCCGGCCAGACCACCGTGCTGACGCGACAGGTCCTCGACGACATGAACGCGACGAGCCTGAGAGGCGCGATGCGCTCGACCGCCGGGGTGACGATCGGACGCTAGGCGTTGTGCACGCCTTTCGGCCGAAATGCCGCCATTCCGACCCGGAGTCTCCGACATGAAACAGTTGCCCCGGAAGCCGGCCGCAACGTAACCTCGGCGCCGGTGGAGCCCCGGCAACCGCCCGATCAAAAACTGTGGGAGGCAAATCATGAGAAGACTCGCGGCCGCGCTTTGCGCACTGGCTCTGTTCGCAACGGGCGCGCAAGCGCAGACCATCAAGGATTTCCTCGGAGCGGTGATGCAGAAATGGACGGCGCCGTTCGAGCCGTTCCAGCTCATCGGCAACATCTACTATGTCGGGACCGAAGGCATTGCCGTCTACGTCATCAGGACATCGCAGGGCCTGATCCTGATGGACACGGCGATGCCGCAGTCGACCGGCATGATCAAGGACAATATCGCAAAGCTCGGCTTCAAGGTCGCCGACATCAAGGTAATCCTCAACACGCATGCGCATCTCGACCACACCGGTGGCTTCGCCGAGATCAAGAAGGAGACCGGCGCGCAGCTCGTGGCCGGCGAGCGCGACAAGCCGCTGCTCGAAGGCGGCTACTATCCCGGCGACGAGAAGAACGAGGCTCTCGCCTTCCCGCCGGTGAAGGTCGATCGTGTCGTGAAGGAAGGCGACAAGATCACGCTCGGCGACACCACGCTGACGGCGCATGCGACGCCCGGCCACTCGCCGGGTTGCACGAGCTGGCAGATGACCGCCAAGGACGGCAAGGAAGACCGCGAGGTGCTGTTCTTCTGCAGCGGCACGGTTGCGCTGAACCGGCTGGTCGGCCGGCCGACCTATCCCGGCATCGTCGACGATTACCGCGCGAGCTTCGCCAAGGCCAAGGCGATGAAGATCGACGTGCTGCTCGGGCCGCATCCGGAGGTCTATGGCATGCAGGCCAAGCGCGCGCAGATGAAGGAGGGCGCGCCGAACCCGTTCGTCAGACCGGGAGAGCTTGCAACCTACGTCACCGGCCTGTCGGAAGACTTCGACAAGCAGCTCGCCAAGCAGACCGCAGCGCTCCAGCCTGCGAAATAGCCCTCATCTGGCCTCTGCATCGATGGTGCTCCTCACCTCTCGCCGACGGTGAGGGGGACCGAGCCCACCGGCTGCCACGATGGTTGGCAGGCCGTAGCTGCGGTGAAAACGGGCGACTACTTGTGTCTGAGACACAGGCCCCTTGCCGGCCGGACATCCTTAACGAGACCTCACCAATGCACGCGACCGGAACCTCCTGAGGTAGCGTGCAACCGGTGCTGGTCTTCCGCGCACGCCCCGGTCTAACGCGCCCTTTACCCGGACCGTGCAAGATCGCCCGCGTTTTCAGGGACTCCGGGGTTCGTATTTCAATGCCTATTGCCGATTTGAAGTCTCACCTTGCCGCCGCGATGCGGTTGTTTCGCGTTCCCGCCGACAATCCGGATCTGGCACGCGCGCAGTTCGACGCGTTCTCCAAGCTGATCCCGCTGCTCTATTTCATCCTCATCAGCAACACGATCGCAGTCGCCTACACCTATCTGAACGTGGCGCCGGACTGGTTGACGATGATCGTGCCGAGCGTGCTGACAGTGCTCGCAGGCTTGCGGACCTTCTGGTGGCTACGCCAGCGTCACCTCGTGCGCAGCGATGCCGACATCCTGCGCAATCTGCGCGCCACCAACTGGCTGACCCTGCCGATCGGCGCTGGCTTCACCGCCTGGTCCTTCGCGCTCTATGCCTACGGCGATCCCTTTGCCAAGAGCCAAGTCGCCTTCTACATGGCGGTCACCGTGATCGGCTGCAGCTTCTCGTTGATGCATTTGCGCTCGGCCGCGTTGATCGTGACGCTGATCGTCGACGTGCCCTATGTGCTGTTCTTCTTCGCCACAGGCGAGCCGACGCTGAAGGCGATCGCGGTCAACAATCTCCTGGTTTCCGGCGCGATGGTGACGGTGCTGTTCATCTACGGATGAGATGGACAAGCGATTTTTAATGATCGCCCCGATGACGATTGGGGAAATCGCGTCCATTCTTTTGTTCGGCCGCGGCGGGGCCATTCTTCCGTCCCGGCCACCGATCTCGCAGCCGCCGCGCGCAGGGTCGGTCAAGGCTGGCCGCGTTTGCGGCCACCGCACGGCTTGGCCTTGACCGGCCCGAGCACGGCGGCATGCTGGCGTGGAACGGGACTGCATTCCTGGCTGGCACTTGCCGTCAGCGGCGGTTATGGTTGTCGGGCGCGGGCGACCTCGTGGCGAAGCGTGACGCGTCGGCTGAAAGCGTCACCGAACTGCCTATTTTGTCCTGCCGAGCTGAGGCGCCCGCGCGCCGGGTTTTGGCCGCCGCGGTTTCCATTGCGACACCATTCGTTCGTAGTTTCGCTCCGCCTGGGCGGCAATCAACATCTCACGGTTGCGCAGCGCCGCGATGTTGTAGGCATAGGCTGGTCCGCGCCGGCTGCCCTTCTGTTGCGGATGTCCAGCTTGAAGTTGCATTGCGCGGGTCTTGTTGGCGACCAGCGCCGGACGCGCCCACAGGTAATCCTCGCCCTTCGTCAACAAATGCCAGCAGAGCACCGTGAGCTTGCGAGCCACGGCCACCGCGGCGACCTGATGGCCACGCCGGGCGCGAATCCGCACGAAAAAAGCATGCAGTGGACCGGGCGCCTTGGCCGCGGCCCAGGCGGCCTCGACCAGCATGGCGCGCGCGTGACTGCGGCCGGTCTTGCTGATGCGACCGTGATGGGCGGCTCCCAGTCCCGACTGCCGCACCCGCGGGTTCAGCCCGAAATAGCTCACCAGCTTCTGCGGGCTGTTGAACCGGCTGATGTCGCCGATCGCCGCCACGATGCCGGCGGCGACCGCCAGATTGACGCCGGTGATCGTCATCAATCTGTTGACCGCGAGATCGTCGATGGCGTCCTGCGCGATCTCACGGTCGAGCAGAGCCAGGTCTTCCGCCAGCCGGTCAAGCTCACGGACATGCCGATCGATGGCCGCGCGCTCATCGTGCGGCAGCTGTTGGGCCCCCAACCACGCCCGGCCGCGGGCGTTGAAAAGATCGGCATGCGGACACTTCGGGATTAGGTGCGCGTGCAGGATCGAATGCACCTCGTTCTTGAGCCGCGTGCGATGCCGCACGACCTGGTAGCGCCGCGCCACCAGCCGACGCTTGCGTTCGGTCTCCGCGTCAGGCGTCCAGATCTGCGGCAGGTACCCGGCCGCCTGCAGACTGGCGAGCGTGCCGGCATCGATCTTGTCGGTCTTAACGTGAGCCTGGGCGATCGCCTTCACCTGCAGCGGATTGGCGATAATCACCCGTGCCACGAACGGCGCCAGAACCCGCGACACCGCCATGCTGTTGGCAGTCGCTTCGACCACCACCTCATCACTGGCCAGCAGGGTCTTGCCAAATCCCTCCAGCGCAGTCCGCGTCATATCGATGCGGCCCGCATGTCGGAGCCTGCCGTCCTCCCAAAACACCACCTCGCCGAAAGTTCGGTGGACGTCGTGCCAATCACCCGTCGCATTCGCACCTCCTGCCAGACATATGACGGGAGCTGCGGGCGACACGAGAACTACGGATTCGCGCTCCCAGCGCAACCGGGCGAGTCGCAGAGGCGGCCAGCTACTAACTCGAGCTCTCGGCTCATCGAATAACATGCCGCTGATCTCCATCATCGAGAAGAGTGGGCTAGCGCCACACCGGATCGACTTCGAGATTACCGAGACCGCCGTCACCTTCGACTTCGTGCGCGCGCAGCAGTCGATCGCGACGCTGAAGGCGATGGGTTGCGGCATTTCGCTGGACGATTTCGGCACCGGCTATTCGTCGCTGAGCCACGTCCACCGCCTGCCGCTGGACAAGATCAAGATCGACCGCAGCTTCGTTTCCGACATCAACGAGAATCCCGTCAGCCACAAGATCATCAAATCGCTCACGGGCCTCTGCGACGACATGGAGATCGCCTGTGTCGTCGAGGGCGTCGAGACCCGCGCCCAGCTCGACAGCCTGCGCCGCCTGGGATGCGACTTCATCCAGGGTTACTATTTCGCCAAGCCCATGCCGGGCGATGCGATTGGAGACTATCTGGTGAAGGAACAGCTGCGCCTCGAAGGCACTAAGGCCAAGGTCATTGCGTAAAGTCAGACCGCGCAGTAGCTCACAGCCTTCATAGCGCAAGAAGCCGGCAGATCCGCAAGTTCATCTACGCGACGCCGATTCCGCCCGATCTCGGCGCCATCGTCCGCGACGCCGTCCAGACTTTCATGGACGGTGCCGAGACGACGATGCCAAGGCTGCTGCAAAGCGACTGACGGCGCTACTTCGACAGGCTCGGCAGATCGAGCCCCTTGTCGCGGGCGCAGTCGATCGCGATCGCATAGCCAGCATCGGCGTGGCGCATGACGCCGCTCGCAGGATCGTTCCACAGCACGCGCTCGATGCGCTTCGCCGCCTCCGGCGTGCCGTCGGCGACGATGACCATGCCGGCGTGCTGCGAATAGCCGATGCCGACGCCACCGCCATGATGCAGCGACACCCACGTCGCGCCGCTGGCGCAATTGAGCAGCGCATTGAGCAGCGGCCAATCGGACACCGCATCCGATCCATCCTTCATCGCCTCGGTCTCGCGGTTGGGGCTCGCCACCGAGCCGCTGTCGAGATGATCGCGGCCGATCACGATCGGCGCCTTCAATTCACCACGCGCCACCATCTCGTTGAAAGCAAGGCCGAGGCGATGACGATCGCCAAGGCCAACCCAGCAGATCCGCGCCGGCAGGCCCTGGAATTTGATGCGCGCCTTCGCCATGTCGAGCCAATTGTGCAGATGCTCGTCATCAGGCATCAGCTCTTTGACCTTGGCGTCAGTCTTGAAAATGTCCTCGGGATCGCCCGACAGCGCGGCCCAGCGGAACGGCCCGATGCCCCGGCAGAACAAGGGACGAATATAAGCGGGAACGAAGCCGGGGAAATCGAACGCGTTCTTCAGGCCCGTATCCTGCGCCATCTGGCGAATGTTGTTGCCGTAGTCGAGGGTCGGAATGCCCTGTGCATGGAAATCCAGCATGGCCTGGACGTGCTCGACCATCGACGTCTTCGAGGCGCGCTCGACCGCCTTCGGATCGGCGGCGCGCCTGGCCCCCCATTCCGCGAGCGTCCAGCCCTTCGGCAAGTAGCCGTTGATCGGATCATGCGCGCTGGTCTGGTCGGTGACGATGTCGGGCTTGACGCCGCGACGCACCAGCTCCGGGAAAATCTCTGCGGCATTGCCGAGCAGGCCCACCGAGACCGCCTTCTTCGTCTTCGCGGCCTCCGTCATGACCGCGAGCGCTTCGTCGAGCGTTGCAGCTTGGCGATCGAGATAGCCGGTACGCAGGCGCATCTCGATGCGGCTCGGCTGGCATTCGACCGCGAGCATCGACGCACCGGCCATGGTCGCCGCCAGCGGCTGCGCCCCGCCCATGCCGCCGAGGCCAGCGGTGAGAATCCATTTTCCGGCAAGGCTGCCGCCGTAGTGGCGACGGCCGACCTCGACGAAGGTTTCATACGTGCCCTGCACGATGCCCTGGCTGCCGATATAGATCCAGGAGCCCGCCGTCATCTGGCCGTACATCATCAGACCCTGACGATCGAGCTCGTTGAAATGATCGAGCGTCGCCCAGTGCGGCACGATGTTCGAGTTTGCGATCAGGACGCGCGGAGCATCGGCATGGGTGCGGAAGACGCCGACCGGCTTACCGGACTGCACCAGCAGCGTCTGGTCGCCTTCGAGCTTGCGCAAGGCCGCAACGATCCGGTCAAAGCTCTCCCAGTCACGCGCGGCGCGGCCGATGCCGCCGTAGACGACGAGCTCGCTCGGGCGCTCGGCCACTTCAGGGTCGAGGTTGTTCATGAGCATGCGCAGCGGCGCTTCCGTCAACCAGCTCTTGGCGCTGATGTCGCTGCCGCGGGGCGCGCGGATGGTGCGGTCGTTGTCCAGTCGGCGGTTCATGCGGAAGACCTCTTCAGTCAAGTCTCGTTTCATCAAGTCTTGGAAACGGATCGGTTGGAAGCGCCGTGAGCGCGATGGTCGGCAGCGCATCGGCTTCGATCAGCGCGGCGGCCTTGGCGAGATCGCCCGCCATGTAGCGGTCGGCGCCAAGCGCGGGCACCTGCTCGCGCAGCTCGGAAATGACGGCGGCCAGCGGCGCGCTGGTCGCATGCGGCGCGCGCAGCGTGATGCCTTGCGCGGCGACCAGAAGCTCGATGCCGAGAATTGCGGCGAGATTGTCGGCCATATCGGACAGGCGCCGCGCCGCATGTGCGGCCATCGACACATGATCCTCCTGGTTGGCACTGGTCGGCGTCGAATCGATCGAGCAGGCGAGCGCGCGCTGCTTGTTCTCGGCATAGAGCGCGGCCGCCGTCACCTCGGCGATCATGAAGCCGGAGTTGATGCCGGGATCGGGGGTGAGGAACGGCGGCAGGCCGAAATTCAGCGCGGGATCCACCAGCGTCGCGATGCGTCTCTCGCTGATCGTGCCGATCTCCGACAGCGCCAACGCGATGGTGTCGGCGGCGAAGGCGACCGGCTCAGCATGGAAATTGCCACCGGAGACGATCTCGCCGGTCTCGGCCAGCACCAGCGGATTGTCCGTGACGGCATTGGCCTCGACGATCAACGTATGCGCGGCCTGCGTGATCAGGTCGAGCGCTGCGCCCGCGACCTGTGGCTGGCAGCGCAGGCAATAAGGATCCTGCACGCGCTCGTCGCCTTCGAGGTGAGAGAGGCGGATGTCGCTGCCGTCGAGCAAGGCCATGAGTGTTTCAGCCGCCGCGATCTGCCCGGCATGGCCACGCAGCGCCTGAATTTCGGGACGGAACGGCGCCGTCGAGGCCATCGCCGCATCCACCGACAATGCGCCGGTCACGAGCGCGGCACGGGCGAGGCGAAATGCACGCAGCACGCCTGATATGGCATAGGCGGTCGAGAATTGCGTGCCGTTGATCAGAGCAAGACCTTCCTTGGGCCCGAGGGTCAGCGGCGCGAGACCGGCGGCCTTGAGGGCCTCGGCGCCCGACACCGTTTTTCCGTCAACGATCGCCTGTCCTTCCCCGATCATCACGGCCGTCATATGTGCAAGCGGGGCAAGGTCGCCGGAGGCGCCTACAGAGCCCTGCTGTGGCACCAGCGGATAGACATTCCGCGCCAGCATGTCCTGCAGCTGCTCGATCACCTCGCGGCGCACGCCGGAGGCGCCACGCCCGAGCGAGATGATCTTCAGCGCCATCATCAAGCGGATGATCGGCTCGGGCGTCGCCGGGCCGACGCCGCAGCAATGCGAGACGATGAGATTGCGCTGGAGCAGCACGGTCTGGTCCGGCGGGATGCGCTTCGATGCGAGCTTCCCGAAGCCGGTGTTGATGCCGTAGACGGGGACATCCGCGCGCGCCGCTCTTGCGACGATCTCCGCCGCTGCTTCGATGCGCGGCCAGAATGAGGGATCGAGCACGACGGGCGCACCGTCGAGCACGCGCGCGAGATCATCGAGACTCACCGCCCCCGGCTCGACGACGATCGAGGTGTCCTGCTCCATCATTGCCCCCTCCAAACCCGGCGGTGCAGCGGATTGAAGCCGATGCGGTAGACCAGCTCGGCCGGGCGCTCGATGTCCCAGATCGCAAGGTCGCACCACTTGCCGGCCCCTAACGTGCCGGCCTCGTCGAGCACACCGAGCGCCCGCGCACCTTCGCGGGTGACGCCGGCGAGGCACTCGGCCACATTCATCCGGAACAGTGTCGCGCCCATGTTCATGGCGAGCAGCAGCGAGGTCAGCGGCGAGCTGCCGGGATTGCAGTCGGTCGCCAGCGCCATGGGAACACCATACTTGCGGAACGCCTCGACCGGCGGCTTCTGCGTCTCGCGGATGAAGTAGAACGCACCGGGCAGCAGCACCGCCACCGTGCCGGACTTCGCCATTGCGGCAGCGCCGGCTTCGTCGGTGTGCTCCAAATGATCGGCCGACAGTGCGGCGTATTTTGCGGCAAGCGCGGCGCCGCCGAGGTTCGACAGCTGGTCGGCATGCAGCTTCACGGGCAGCCCAAGCCCTCTCGCGGACTCGAACACAAGTGCGGTCTGCTCGGCCGAGAACGCGATCCCTTCCATGAAGGCATCGACGGCATCGGCAAGGCCGGCCTTGGCGACCGCGGGCAGCATCTCCTTGCAGACGAGATCGATGTAGCGATCCTTGTCGCCATCGGCCTCCACCGGCAGCGCATGCGCGCCGAGAAAGGATGTTCGGATCGCAACGGGCCGCTGGCGACCGAGAATTCGCGCGGCGGAGAGTTGCCGCATCTCGGTTTCAACATTGAGGCCATAGCCGGACTTGATCTCGACGGTGGTCGCGCCCTCGCCGATCAGCGCATCGAGCCGCGGCAGCGCACTTGCGACGAGCCCGGCTTCGCTCGCCTTGCGCGTCGCCGCCACCGTCGAGACGATGCCGCCGCCGGCGCGCGCGATCTCTTCGTAGCTTGCGCCCTTCAGACGCAGCTCGAATTCATGCGCACGGTTGCCGCCGTAGACCAGATGGGTGTGGCAGTCGACGAGCCCGGGCGTGATCCAGCGCCCCTCGCAATCGATCCGCTCGATCGCATCCGCATCAACAGGAAAATCCGCCTGAGCACCCGCGTAGACGATATGGCCGCCGCGCGCGGCGATCACACCATGCTCGATCTCCCCGAGATCGGGACGGTCGGCCCGCATCGTCGCGAGGCGGGCATTGTGCCAGATCCGGTCGAAGCGCTCTGCCATGAGGATATCCATTCGCCGTCGGATGCTTGACTTATATGTCTAGACATATAATCGTAAGCCGGTTCTGTCCAGCCGGCGTGTAATCATGACCCGACTGCATTTCGCTTCCGCGCTCCTGCCTTCGGGCTGGGCCAATGACGTGCAGGTGGTCGTCGCCGCCGGCGCGATCGCGGCGGTGACGCCGGGCGTGGCGCCGGCCGCCGGCGACGAGCGCCACGCGATCGCGCTTCCTGGACTGGCGAGCCTGCACAGCCACGCGTTCCAACGCGGCATGGCGGGGCTTGCCGAATTGCGCGGCGATTCCACCGACACGTTCTGGACCTGGCGCGAGACGATGTATCGCTTTGCGCTGGCAATGACCCCCGACGACGTCGCGGCGGTCGCGACGCTGCTCTATGTGGAGATGCTCGAGCAAGGTTTTACCCGAGTCGGCGAATTCCATTATCTGCACCACGACCCGGATGGCTCGCCCTATACTGATCTCGCCGAGATGGCCGCGCGGATCGCGCAAGCTGCCGAGGCCTCCGGCATTGCGCTCACGCTGCTGCCGAGTTTCTATGCGCATAGCTCTTTTGGGGGCGCGGCGCCGCATGCCGGGCAGCGCCGCTTCATCTGCTCGGTCGATCAGTTCGCTGAATTGATGACGGCCTCGCGCAAGACCATAGCAAATCTGCCGGACGCCAACATCGGCATCGCCCCGCACAGTTTGCGCGCAGTGACGCCGGACGAACTTCGCGCGATCATGCCGCTTGCTGACGGCGGGCCGGTGCACATTCACGCCGCCGAGCAGGTGAAGGAAGTCGAGGACTGCCTGGCCTGGTCGGGAAGACGCCCGGTGCAATGGCTGCTGGAGCACGCGCCCGTCGATCGGCGCTGGTGCCTCATTCACGCGACGCACACGACAGACGCGGAGATCGCTGCATTCGCAGGGACCGGCGCTGTCGCGGGTCTCTGCCCCATCACCGAGGCGAGCCTCGGGGATGGTATCTTTCCAGCGCGTGAATTCCTCGATGCCGGCGGCACATTCGGCGTAGGCACCGATTCCAACGTGCTCGTCGGAATCGCGGATGAACTGCGACAGCTCGAATACGGCCAGCGCCTGAAGCATCGCCAACGCAATGTCCTTTCCGGCGGCGCAGGCCGCTCGACGGGACGCACGCTGTTCGACAACGCGCTCGCGGGTGGCGCACGAGCGCTTGCACAGCCGATAGTCGGCCTCGCGCCCGGCGCGCGTGCCGACATCGTCACGCTGGACAGCGCCCATCCGTCGCTGGCGGGACGCAGCGGCGACGCCGCTATCGACGGCTGGATCTTTGCCGCAGACAACGGCGCAATCGATTGCGTCTGGGCCGGCGGCCATAAGGTGGTCGAAGGTGGTGGCCATAAGCTGCGCCGGGTTGCCCGCGAGCGCTTCAACACGGTGGTACGGAGGCTCGTCGCATGAGCCTCGCCACCGATGCTGCGGACCAGCCGACGCTCTACAAACGCATCCGCGCCGACATCGAGAAGCGCATCCTGACCGGCGAGTGGCCGCCCGGGCATCGCATTCCGTTCGAGCACGAACTGGTCGCGCGCTACGGCTGCTCGCGCATGACCGTGAACAAGGCGCTGTCGGAGCTCGCGCAGGCCGGCCTGATCGAACGGCGGCGGCGCGCCGGCTCGTTCGTGCGCCGGCCGCAACATCAGTCGGCGGTGCTCAAGATCGCCGACATCCGCGCCGAGATCACCGCGCTCGGCCGCACTTACGGCTATGAGCTGATCCATCGCAAGCTGCGCACTGCGACCACCGCCGACCGTGACCGTCTCGGCGTCAAGAAAGCCGGCAAGGTGGTTGCCATCACCTGCCGGCACAGCGCCGACAACGTACCGTTCGCCGTGGAGGACAGGCTGATCGACCTGTCGTCCGTGCCGAATGCCGCCACGGCGGATTTCTCGCGCGAGCCGCCCGGCTCGTGGCTGCTTCACCATGTCCCATGGACAGAGGCCGAGCACACGATCAGCGCCATCGTTGCCGACGAGCGCACAGCGGAGACGCTCGACATCGCCGTCGGCGCGCCCTGCCTCGTGATCGACCGCTACACCTGGCGCAGCGCAAGGACCATCACCGCCGTGCGCCTGCTTTATCCCGGTGACTCTCACCGCCTTGTCGCCCGATTCAAAGGAGGCTGAGAGGATATGTCGGCACAAATCGTGCAACGCTTCGGGCAACGGTCCATGCGGGACCACAATGATCATCAGGACGTCAATCCATCGATCGGCAAGAGGACGACAATCATGCGTAGTTCGACAATATTTGCGACAATCATTGCTCTTGCGGCCGCCACTCCGGCGCTCGCCGACGACGTCAAGGTCGGCGTCGGCATCTCCGGATGGACCGGCTTCGCGCCGCTGACGCTGGCGAAGGAGGCGGGCATCTTCAAGAAGAACGGTCTCGACGTCACCATCAAGAAGATTCCGCAGAAGGACCGCCACCTCGCGATTGCTTCCGGCGACATCCAGTGCGCGGCGACCACGGTCGAGACCTGGATTTCCTGGAACGCCAATGGCGTTGCCACCAAGCAGATCTTCCAGCTCGACAAGAGCTATGGCGCCGACGGCATGGCCGTGCGCAACGACGTCGCCGCGATCAAGGACCTGAAGGGCAAGACGGTCGCCGCCTCCGCGCCCGGCACCTCTCCCTATTTCGCGCTCGCCTGGATGCTGAAGAAGAACGGTCTCACCACGAAGGACGTGACCGTGGTGAACCTCGAGCCGGCTGCGGCCGCGCAGGCCTTCGTCTCCGGCCAGAACGATGCCGCCATGACTTATGAGCCGTATCTGTCGACCGTGCGCGCCGCACCGGATAAGGGCAAGATCATCGCGACCACCCTGGACTACCCGATCGTGATGGACACATTCGGCTGCACGCCGAAATTCCTGACGGAAAATCCCAAGGCCGCCAAGGCCCTCGCCGACAGCTATTTCGAGGCGCTCGACATGATCGGCAAGGACCAGGCCAAGGCTTACGAGATCATGGGCGCCGACGTGAAGCAGACCGGGGAGCAGTTCGGCAACTCGGCAAAGTACCTGCGCTGGCAGGATAAGGCCGCCAACCAGAAATTCTTCGCCGGCGACTTCCTGACCTTCAACAAGGAGGCCGCCGAGCTCCTGCTCGAGATCGGCATCATCAAGTCCGCGCCGAAGGTCGAAGACCTCTACGACGCCAGCTTCATCAAGTAAGATTTCCGCAAACTGCCGGTTCCGCCGAGAGGCGGAGCCGGCACACCATTCGGATACGGTTTGATGCGTCCTCTGGATCCCGTGACATCGAGGCAGCGCGCGGCCTATGGCCTTGCGTTCTTCGTGCTGTTCGTTGCCCTCTGGTCCTGGGCGACGTTCGGCGGCCATGTGTCGAAGACCTTTCTCGCCAACCCGCTGACCATGGTGCAGGAAGGTTTTGAGCTGCTGACGAAGCAGGGCTTCGTGCTCGATATCGGCATGACGATCTGGCGCGTCGTCGGCGGCTTTGTGCTCGCGGCGATCATCGCGGTGCCACTCGGCGTGCTGATGGGCGCCTACAAGCCGGTGGAAGCATTCCTCGAGCCATTCGTCTCTTTTGCGCGCTATTTGCCCGCGTCCGCCTTCATTCCGCTCCTGATCCTGTGGGCCGGCATCGGGGAGTTGCAAAAGCTGCTCGTCATCTTCATCGGCTCGGTATTCCAGGTCATCCTGATGGTCGCGGTGACCGTTGGTGCCACACGACGCGATCTGGTCGAGGCCGCCTACACGCTGGGCGCCAGCGACCGCGGCATCATCCGCCGCGTGCTGCTGCCCTCCTCGGCGCCGGAGATCGCAGAGATCCTGCGGCTGGTGCTGGGCTGGGCCTGGACCTACGTCATCGTCGCCGAACTGATCGGCTCGTCCTCGGGCATCGGTCATATGATCACCGACAGCCAGGCGTTGCTCAACACCGGCCAGATCATCTTCGGCATCATCGTGATCGGATTGATCGGACTGATCTCGGATTTCCTGTTCAAGGCGTTCAACGCCTGGCTGTTTCCGTGGAAGCTCGCATGACGACGCTCAGGATCGAACAGGTTTCGCGCACATTCCCCGCGCGCCACGGCAACGCGCCGACCAGGGCGCTGGAGCCGACCGACCTCACCATCGGCAACAACGACTTCGTCACCATCCTCGGTCCCTCCGGCTGCGGCAAGTCCACGCTGCTGCGCATCGTTGCGGGCCTCGATCGCCCGACCAGCGGCCGCGTCACGCTCGACGGGCGCGAGGTGACCGGGCCCGGCGCCGATCGCGGCATGGTGTTCCAATCCTACACGCTGTTCCCCTGGTTGACGGTGCGCGAGAACATCGCCTTTGGCCTGCGCGAGCGCGGCGTGGCCGAGGCGGCGCGAAACAAGATCGCCGATGCCTTCATCCGCCAGGTCGGATTGTCGGGCTTCGAGAACCACTGGCCGAAGCAGCTCTCCGGCGGCATGCAGCAGCGCACGGCGATTGCGCGTGCGCTCGCCAATGATCCGAAGATCCTGCTGCTGGACGAGCCGTTCGGCGCGCTCGACAACCAGACCCGCGCCTTGATGCAGGAAATGCTGCTCGGCATTTGGGAGCGCGACCAGAAGACCGTGCTGTTCGTGACCCACGATATCGAGGAAGCCATCTTCCTCGGCAGCCGCGTCATCGTCATGAGCGCACGCCCTGGCCGCATCAAAGCCGAAATCAATGTGGACCTGCCGCATCCGCGCTCCTACAAGATCAAGACCACGCCGGAATTCGTCCAGCTGAAGGAACGGCTGGTCGAGGAGATCCGCACCGAGGCGCTGAAGGTTGCCGAACATGCCTGACACTCAGCTCCGCGCCGACGGCAATCGCGTCCTTGCCGATCTCAATGCGCTGCGCGCCATCGGCGCCCATAAGACCGGCGTGCACAAGCCGACCTTCTCCGAGCCGCACAAACAGTCGCTCGACTGGCTGATGCGCAAGCTGCCCGAGGCGGGTCTCTCCGCCACAATCGATGGCATCGGCAACGTGTTCGGCACCAGCGCGAAGCCCGGGCCGAAGCTGCTGGCGGGATCGCATCTGGAAAGCCAGAACTACGCTGGCTGGCTCGATGGCCCGCTCGGCGTCGTCTACGCGCTCGAAGCCGCGCGGGTTCTCAATGCCGATCCTTCCGTGAAAGGCGCGGTCGAAGTCGCGGCCTGGTGCGACGAGGAGGGACATTTCGGTCATTTCCTTGGCTCGCGCTCCTATGTCGGGCAGGTGACCGAGGCCGACATCGATGCCGCACGCGACCGCACCAGCGGCCGCACCATGCGCGATGCACTCGCCGAAATGGGCCTCGCCGGGCGCCCGCGCCTCACCGCCGAGCCGGGGCGCCACGTCGGATATCTGGAAGCGCATATCGAGCAGGGCGACACGCTCGAAAGCAGCCGCCTCGCGATCGGCGTCGTGACCTCCATCGTCGGCATCTGGCAGTACCAGATCAATTTTACCGGCGAGCAGAACCACGCCGGCACCACGCGCATGGCGGTACGGAAGGATGCCGGCCTTGCGCTGGCGAAGTTCTGCGTCGCCATCGACGAGCGCTTTCCGGCTGCCTGCGGCCCGCGCACGGTCTGGACCACCGGGCGCATCACACTCGATCCGGGCGCGCCGAGCATCATCCCCGGTGGCGCAGAGATGCTGTTCCAGATCCGCGACGACGATCCGGCCGTGATCGCGCGGCTGGAGCAATTGTTGCGGGCCATGGCGGAGGAGGTCAGCGCCAAAGGCCCCTGCACCGTCACCGTCACGAAGCTGCGCACCGGCGCACCCGCGAGGATGAGCGCGGGCTTTCAGGATGCGATCGAAGCCGCGAGCAAAGCCTTCGCCGGCGGCCGCTCGATCCGCATGCCCAGCGGCGCCGGGCACGATGCGCAGATGCTGGCGACCGTCATGCCCGCAGGCATGCTGTTCGTGCCCTCGATCGGCGGCATCAGCCATCACTGGACCGAGAACACGGCGGATGCCGATATCGTCACCGGCGCAGAGGTGTTCGTCGACGCTTGCCTCCGCATCCTCGGCAGCTAGCGCTGGATGCGGCTGCCGACCCGTGGCGGTCGATCGCACGCGGCACAAGCGCATCCGTGTCCCGGACAGGCTGCAACGCGCGAAGTGTTGCGGCGCAGAGCCGGGACCCAGGGCGGCACGGCGCGACGATATGGGCCCCGGCTTGATCGTAGCAACGACGGCCAGGACCACACGGTTTTGCTGTACGCGCGGTTCGCTTGTTCGCCACAGGGTCCGATGGCGTTGTGCACGTTGCCATCGAAATGACGAGACGAACCTGACAGCGCCGTTCGTCCGCACGATGCCTTAGGGCTCACGGAGAGCAATCCGCCCTGCCCCTGGCTGTTCGCGCCCGACGCTGCTGCGTCCACCGCAAGCCCGGCTCGCGACAATGACGACCTCATGATCGCCCCTCGAGAATGAGCCGGGATGCGCGATACATACGACAAATCCGAATTTCGGTAATGTGGAATTATTTTCGCGCCGGTGGGTTGACAGCCGGGCGACACACCCCGGTCCCGTAGCGCGGGTCAGCGACTTGACCGCCGTAGCTCGAAGAGCGAGAGGCGGAAGCAACATCCGGGATCTTTGCTGGTGCCGTCCCGGGTCGCGCTACGCTCACCCGCGCTACGGGAGCTTGCTGCAATCGCGACGAGCTGCCCGCGCCTGAGGCGATCTGCGACAATATGAGCGCGCTGCCGACATAAAGTCGCGGCAATCCGAGGGTTCATCGGCCGCACCCGCCCCTCCCCTGCTTCCCCGGAGTACTCATGTCTTCTGCCGACCGGCCGGCGACCCGCCTTGCGACCCGGCTTGCCTTCCTCGTTGCGGGCTTCGGCATCGCGTGCTGGGCGCCGCTGGTGCCGTTCGCGAAAGCGCGGCTCGCCGTCGACGACGGAGTCCTCGGGCTGCTCCTGCTCAGCCTCGGGATCGGCTCGGTCGTCGCGATGCTGCTGACCGGCGTTCTCAGCGCGCGCTATGGCAGCAGGCCGATCATCATCGCAGGCGGGCTCGGTCTCACGCTGGTCCTGCCGCTGCTCGCGATCGCAAGCTCGCCCCTATCGCTGGCGCTGGCGCTCCTTGCGTTCGGCGCCGCGCTCGGCTCGATCGACGTCGCCATGAACATTCACGCCGTGGAAGTGGAGCGCGCCGCGGCACGCCCGCTGATGTCCGGCTTCCACGCCCTGTTCAGCATCGGCGGCTTCGCCGGATCCGCGCTGATGACGGCGCTGCTCTCGTTGCAGCTCGGTGCCCTCGCCTGCACGCTGATTTGCTCCATGCTGATGCTGATCGCGATGCTCGTGACCTGGCCGCGCCTGCTTCGCTCGGTGCAGGTGCAGGAGGGTCCACTGTTCGTGCTACCGCACGGATCGGTGCTGCTGCTTGCACTGCTCGGCGCCATCACCTTCCTGGTCGAAGGCGCAATGCTCGATTGGGGCGCGCTGCTCATGATCGGCGCCGGTCTCGTCACCGAGGCGCAAGGCGGAGCCGGCTACATCGTATTCTCGATCGCGATGACGATAGGCCGGCTCGGCGGCGACGCGATCGTTGCGCGTATCGGGGATCGCGCGACATTGCTCTGGGGCAGCCTGATAGCGATCGCGGGTTTCGTGGTCCTGCTCACAGCGCCCATTGCAGCGATCGCCATCGGCGGATTCCTGCTGATCGGGCTCGGCGCGTCAAATCTCGTGCCGGTGCTGTTTCGGCGGGCGGCACGGCAAACGGTGATGCCCACCGGGCTTGCGGTCGCGGCGATCACGACCGCGGGCTACGCAGGGGTCCTGATCGGCCCTGCCGGCGTAGGCTTCGTCGCACATCTTGGCGGATTGCCGATGGCGTTTTGGCTGCTGGCCGCATTGATGGGTCTCGTCACACTGTCGGCGTGGATCGTCACAGCGAAGCAGCGCCAGATATCGCACGTCGATGCGTGAGCAGCCTTGCGGCGAATTTACGGACGGAAGGGCGAGGAGCCGCAATGGTCCCATGCGGGCGCGCGAGTGGAGGCCACCGTCCTGGCATGCCGACCCAAACCCTTCTTTCACAGGCACTATTTTGGCAGGCCGAAGCAAGCCCAATCCATCTGCGCCGGTCTGTCTGCCATGCGGCTTTCTGCCAGTTTACTGGACGCGTCGTTCTGCTAGACCACAACGACATATCTTTTGACTCCCGTCGAGGGGGCAATGGCACGTGCCAGCTCAAAGTAATCACGACTCGCAGATTTCATTCGGGCCATTTCGGCTGTTTCCAAAGTCCCGGCTCCTGGAGAAGGAGGGGGCGCCGCTTCATATCGGCGGCCGCGCGCTCGATATTCTTATCTTGCTTGCCGAGCGCCCCGGTGAGGTCATCGACAAGAGGGAGCTGGTCAAGCGTATCTGGGCCGACGTGAATGTCGACGAGGGCAGTCTACGCTTCCACGTCGCAGCGCTGCGCAAGGCGCTCGGCGATACCGGCAAATCGGCTCGTTACGTCCTCAATGTGCCCGGCCGCGGCTATTGCTTTGTCGCGCCGTTCGCTCAAGCGGCTCCGCCGGTCCCCTCAACCTCAGTCGAAATCGTCACGCCTCGCTCCCTGCCTGCTCAGCTCGCAAAGATGATCGGACGAGAGGAGGTCATCGAGAAGATTTCGACCGGATTGACGCTGCATCGCTTCATGACGGTGGTCGGCCCGGGCGGCATCGGCAAGACGGCCGTCGCCGTCACGGTCGGGCATCGCCGCTCCGCGGATTTCGGCGGGCGCGTCTTCTTCGTCGACTTCGGTCCGCTGCGGGATGCCGGTCACGTCACGACCACCATCGCCTCGGTCCTCGGACTGACCGTCAGCGCGGAGGATCCGACGCCGGCCATTCTGACATTTCTGAGGAGCGGACCGGCCCTGCTGATCTTCGACAGCTGCGAGCATGTGCTGGACGCGCTGGCTCCGCTCGTCGAGCGCATCGTTCGCGAAGCGCCGCAGCTTCGCGTTCTCGCGACCAGCCGCGAGTCGTTCCGCAGCGAGGGCGAGCGGATCTTGCGGCTGTTTCCGCTGGATTGTCCGCCGGAGCGCGAGGGCCTCGATGTCGCCGAGGTCCTCGCCTACCCCGCAGCTCAGCTGTTCGTCGAGCGCATCGCGCAGAGCTCGGGTCCGTTCCAGCTCAGCGCTGAAGAAGCGCCGCTGGTCGCGAGCATCTGCCGGCGCCTCGACGGCATTGCGCTGGCGATCGAGCTCGCGGCGGGCCGTGTCAATGCATACGGCATCGCCGGCACGGCCTCCCTGCTCGACAGCCGCTTTTCGTTGCAATGGCGGGGACGGCGCACGGCCGTGCCGCGGCACCAGACGCTCGCCGCGGCTCTGGACTGGAGCTACGATCTCCTGCCTCCTGCGGAAAGCGCCACCTTGCGGCGACTGTCGGTGTTCGCAGGTCCATTCGCGCCGGAGGCGGCCGCCGCTGTGGCATCCGGCGAGGGTCTCAGCACCTCGGAGACGTTGGAGGCGATCGACAGCCTGGTCAGCAAATCGCTGATCTCGCCATCCGGTTCGCGGACGCTGCGCTATCGCCTGCTCGACACCACGCGCACCTACGCGCTCGGGAAGCTGAACGAGCTCGGTGAACTCAGGCAGTTCGCGCGGCGCCATGCCGAGCATTTTCGAGATTTTTTCGAGCAGGCGGAGGCCGATACATCGACACCGCTGCCCGAATGGCTGAGCATCTATGCGGGCGAGCTGGATAATGTGCGCGCGGCGCTGGATTGGGCCTTCGCACCCGACGGCGATACAAGGCTCGGCATCGCGCTCACGGCGGCCGCGGTCACGCTGTGGGTGCGCCTCTCGTTGTTCGCCGAATGCCGCGAACGCACCAGAACGGCGCTTGCAGCGCTCGGAGACACCGAAGGCGACGATCGCATCCGCATGCAGCTGCTGTCGGCGCTCGGCTGGTCACTGATGTATGGCGAGGGCCGCGCGCGCGAGGCGCGCCCGATCCTGGAGACGACGCTCGAGCTTGCCGACAGGCTCGACGACAAGGATTTCCGGCTGCGCGCGCTGTGGGGCCTGTGCATCGACCAGTTCAACAACGGGCAATTCGGCAAGGCCCGCGCATTCGCCGATCGTTTTGCGAGCGCGGCGGCGAACTCCCCTGATAAGACCGACCTCATGCTGGGCGACCGGCTGATGGCCGTCGCGCTGCACTATCTCGGCAACCAGAACGACGCCCGGCGGCGCATCGACCGGGTCAACGCATCGCTGCACGTGCTGGTGGGGAGGCCGAAGATCTTCCCGCTCGATCTCAGGATCTCCACGCAATATTTCCGCGCGCGCATCCTGTGGCTGCAGGGTCTCGCCGACCAGGCCCAGGCGCTGGCGGCAAGAAACATCGAGGAGGGCCGGGCCAACGGCCACGCCCTGACCTTCTGCAGCGTGCTGGGGCAGGCTGCCTGCCCGATCGCCTTCTGGGCCGGCGATCTCGACACCGCGGAACGCCACGGCAGCGAGCTGCTCGAGCACACCGAGCGGCACGCGATCCGACTGTGGGGACTGTGGGCACGCGCCTTCAATGCGGCGGTCATCGCCAGGCGCGGCGACGTCGCGACCGGCCTGCCGCTGCTGCGCGAAGAACTCAATCGTGCCGGCGATGCGCGCTACCTGCCGCGCTTTCTTCCGCTCCTCGGCGAGCTTGCGGCCTGCTTTGGCGAGGCCGACCAGGTCGACCGCGGCCTCGACGTGATCGAGGACGTCCTGACCCGCTGCCACGATCGCCAGGAGCTCTGGTATCTGCCGGAGCTGACCCGCATCAAGGGAGAGTTGATGCTCAGGAGCGCGCGGCATTGCGAGGACGCCGAGGCACGCTTTCGCGAGGCCATGGAGATTGCCGGCCAGCAGGGCGCGCGCTTCTGGGAGTTGCGCTGCGCGATCAGCCTCGCGCGGCTCAAGATGGGGGCCGGCCAGAACACGGACGCTCTGACCGTTCTGGAGAATGTCTCGGGGTCGTTCAGGGAGGGCGCAGAGATCGCGGATATGCGCACTGCACACGAACTGATGGCGCAACTGCGCACCTGACGCCGCGCGCAGACCGCGCGATCTGGAGCGGGATGAGTTTGGTTGAATGAGTGCGCGCTCGGGGCTCGGTTCACCTCTCCCATGGGGAGAGGTCTGAGCGCGTCGAAGACGCGATCCGGGTGAGCCCCTCGGGGAGTGAGCCACGCACAGACCGGCGAATCAATTTCATCATGCTCTACCCGCCACCGCTGCCGCGCGCCGCGGCAGCTTCCAGCCGGGCCGGATGAAGTGGCAGGTGTAGCCGTCGGGATAGCGCTCGAGATAATCCTGATGCTCGGGCTCGGCTTCCCAGAACTCGCCCGCAGGCGCGACCTCGGTGACCACCTTGCCCGGCCACAGGCCGGACGCCTCGACGTCGGCGATGGTGTCTTCGGCAATCCGTTTCTGCTCCTCGCTCGTGTAGAAGATCGCCGAACGGTAGCTCGTGCCGATATCATTGCCCTGGCGATTGAGCGTGGTCGGGTCGTGGATCTGGAAGAAGAACTCCAGCATGGTCCGGAAGCTGGTCTTCGCCGGATTGAAGATGATCTCGATCGCTTCGGCATGGCCTTCGTGATTGCGGTAGGTGGCGTTCTTGACGTGTCCACCGGTGTAGCCGACGCGGGTGGAGATCACGCCCGGCTGCTTGCGGATGAGATCCTGCATGCCCCAGAAGCAGCCTCCGGCCAAAACTGCGCGTTCTGTCGTCATCTGTCCGCTCCCAATGATCGTTCTGCCCATTCTGCAGCCATCGCATCATATAGGCTTTCGGCTGCCCGGCCGAAAGCCACGCATTGCACGTGCGTCCATCCGGTTCCTGTGAGCGGATGGACCCAAAGCGATCACCTCTAAATCAGCTTGGCGTCGAGTGTGATCGCGGCGTTGAGTACCTTCGAAACCGGACAGTTCTTCTCGGCCTCGCCGGCGAAGCGGGCGAAGCCGGCGTCGTCGAGATTCGGCACTTTCGCCCGCAGGGTCAGCGCGGATTTGCTGATCTTGAATCCCTTGCCTTCGGGCTCGAGCGTGACGGCTGCTTCCGTCGAGAGCTCATCCGGCGTGAATCCTGCCATCTGAAGGCCGAAGGCCAACGCCATGGTGAAGCAGCCGGCGTGCGCCGCCGCGATCAACTCCTCGGGATTGGTCCCCTTCTCGTTCTCGAAGCGCGTCTTGAACGAATAGGGCGTCTGCGCGAGCACGCCGGATTCGCTCGAGAGATGACCGGTCCCATCGCGACCGGTGCCTTTCCAGACTGCCGTTGCCTTGCGGATCATCTCAATTCTCCTTTTGAATTCAGCACCGGCCCACCGTACCGGTGGAAGGCGGCATCGGCGTGACCGCCTGTCGCCGGCGCGCGACGACCATATCGTCGCGCGGCGTTGGCCAGGGATGCAGCTGCGTCAAGTTGGCAGCTCCTGGCCGGCCTGCTCGCGGACGATATAGTCGGCGTACCAATCCGGCCAGTTCTCGTCGTGTCCGCCGGTCCGCGTCTCGTGCTCGCCATGCGCGATCGCGGCACGGCGCAGCGCCGCCGCCAGATCGGTCGCCGACGCGAATGTCGCGCCGTCGCCGGCGATGCGCCCGGGCAGCCGGGTCGTGACCTCCTGGAACAGCCAACCATTGCCGTCGGGGTCGCTGAACGATGCGAATGAGCTGTAGCTGCCGCGTTTCGGGTCGATACCGCCGGCCCGAACGCTGCCGAACAGATACGGCTCGTCGGGGCCGGCATGAAGGTCGCCGGCACCGTGGAATGGCGCGCTGACCTCGATGCCGCGGTCGAGCAGGTCCTGCCGGGCCGCTTCCAGATCGGAGACGATCAGGTACAGGCCTCGCGCCGAGCCGGGCGCTGCGGCGGTCACGTTCCTGCCGAAGATCACCGAGCAGGCCGAGCCGGGCGGCGTGAACTGGATCACGCGCCAGTCGTCGCCCGAGGCGAAATCGGCGTCCAGCCGCCAGCCAAGGCGCGCGTAGAACGCCTTGGCACGATCGACGTCGGATACGGGGATCACGACAACCTCGAGCTTCATATCGATGCTGCGCGATGCCGAGGGCCCGATTCCGGTTTCGCGTTCGGTTTCGATTGTCGTCATGGCGAACTCCCGTGGTGTGAGTTGAGGCTGTCCTTCATGCAATGGCCGGCATCACGATGGTCACGCGCGTGCCGCCCTGGCCCACCTCGCCGTGCAACCGCGCATCGATGCTGCGTGCGATCCCTTCGAGGATACGGCTGCCGGTGCCCTGAAGCGGACCGGTTGCACCAACGCCGTTGTCCGCGACCGTGCAGATCCAGGCGCCGTCGCGGCTCGTCAATTCGATGCGGATCAGCGCACCGCTCTTGTTGGGGAAGGCGTGCTTTGCCGCGTTCGTGACCAGCTCCGTCAGCATCAGCGCGAGGCGATGACATTGCGCAGCCGGCAGCCTGCCGCTCTCGATCGCGGCTTCACAGCGAATCCCTGCCGGCTCCAGCACCGCTTCGGAGAGGGCCCCGCATAGATTTTCGAAGAACGGCTCCACGGCGACCGCCGATGGATCGTGGCTGTCCGACAGGAGCTGATAGAGCCTGCCGAAGGCGACGATGCGCCGCTCGAGCCGGTCCACCGCCAGCGACATGTCCCGTGTAGCCGCGCACGTGAAGTCGCGGCGGACCGACGCACCCAGCATCGTCAGCGTGTTCTTCATGCGGTGGTGGGACTCCCGCAGCACGAGCTCCCAATCATGCGACTGATCATCGATACTGGCAACGAACTGAAGTCGAGCCACATGGTCGTTCGGCCGAGCGCCGATACCGGACATCATAGCCTCCCCGTTGGAATAGATTGAACTCGAAGGCCATACTGGATGCGGCGCGCGCGTTTTGCCCGTTAGACGTTGCGAGATTCTGTTATGATCGGCAGCATCCGCAATCTCGCGGCGGACGACCCGCGCCTCGACGGTCAGGCACGCTGACGGATTGTCGCGGTCGCCTGTAGACCGCTCGCGTTTAAACCAAATTTGCGGCGGGCTTGCCGGCGCGCGCGGGCGTCGCCACGCGATTTCGCCACTTTCGGCCAGTTTACTGAAGGTCTTGATCTGGTAGATCAAACTGCAGACTTCAGCTCGTTCACTGGAATCATTGGCCCGTGCCGGACACTAGCGAGCAGGATTCGGTCATTGCCTTCGGGCCGTTCCGCTTGTTCGCGAGATCGCGACTGCTCGAGAAGGACGGTGCCCCGCTTCACCTCGGCGGCCGTGCGCTCGACATCCTGATTTTTCTCGCCGAGCGCGCCGGAGAGGTCGTTGACAAGCGGGAGCTGATCAAGCGCATCTGGGCCGACGTGAACGTCGACGAAGGCAGCCTGCGCTTCCACATCACGGCGCTGCGCAAGGCTTTGGGCGATGCCGGCGAAGGCTCCCGCTACGTCGTCAACGTCCCGGGACGCGGCTATTGTTTCGCGGCTCCGCTGCTCCGGCCTGCCGCATCGGAGAGCCGGAGCAGCCCGCCCGCCGCTTCGCCACCCTCCCTGCCTTTGCCGCTCGCGAAGATGATCGGCCGGGACGGTGCGGTCGAGAGGATTTCCACTGAACTTGCCGAACATCGCTTCGTCACGATCGTCGGCCCCGGCGGGATCGGAAAGACGTCGGTCGCGCTCGCCGTCGCGCAGGGCGAGCTCGCGGCGTTCGACGGCCAGGTGTGTTTCGTCGATTTCGGCGCGCTGACCGATGCCCGGCTCGTCCCCGGGACGATTGCAGCCGCGCTGGGCCAGACCGTCAATTCCGAGGACCCGATACCAGGCCTGCTGACGGTCCTGCGCAGCCGGCGCATGCTGCTGGTGTTCGACAGCTGCGAGCACATACTCGACGAACTCGCTCCTCTGGCCGAGCGCCTCGTCCGCGAGGCGCCGCAACTGCATATTTTGGCCACCAGCCGCGAATCCTTTCGCGCCGAAGGTGAGCGCGTCCATCGGCTGTTTCCGCTGGACTGCCCACCGGAGCGCGAAGGCCTCGGCATCGCCGACATCCTTGCCTATCCGGCAAGCCAGCTCTTCGTGGAACGCATTGCCGAAACTTTGAGCGAATTCGAGCTTCGCGAAGAGGATGCCCCGCTCGTCGCCGAGATCTGCCGGCGGCTGGATGGCATTGCGCTCGCGATCGAACTCGCGGCCGGACGCGTCAACGCCTATGGCATTGCCGGGACCGCCTCGCTGCTGGACAGCCGCTTCTCGCTGCTGTGGCGGGGGCGGCGCACCGCGATTCCGCGGCACCAGACCTTGAGCGCGGCGCTGGCCTGGAGTTACGACCTGCTGCCGCCGGCCGAAAGCGCGACGCTGCGCGGCTTGTCGGTGTTCGTCGGGCCATTCACGCTGGAGGCCGCGTTGGCCGTCGCGTCCAGCCAGGGAATCAGCGCGCCCGAAGCGGTCGAGGCGATCTCGAACCTGCTCTCCAAATCCCTGATTGCGACCTCGCCGGCGGAGCGGCGGCTGCGCTATCGCCTGCTCGATACCACCCGCGCTTTCGTTGCGGACAAGCTCGTCGAGAACGGGGAAGCGGACCGCGTCGCGCGCGCCCACGCCGAATATTTCCGCGACTTCCTGCATGACATCGCGCTCAAATCCACGGGCATGCAAGGCGCTGGCGGCTTCCTTCCCTATGCCGACCATTTGCCGAATGTCAGGGCCGCGCTGACCTTCAGCTTTTCGGAGCGCGGCGATCGGACTGTCGGCGTGGACCTGGCAGCCTCGGCGGCGCAGTTCTTCCTGGAATTGACCTTGCTGACGGAATGCTGCCGCTGGACCCAGCAAGCGCTGGCGTCACTCGATACGAGCGCCGTGGACAGCCGGAAGGAGATGACCTTGCAGGCCGCGCTCGGCGTCTCCTTGATGTTCACGCAGGGCAATACCGAAGCGGTCCGGTCGGCGTTCACGCGCGGTCTCCAGCTGGCCCGGGAACTCGAGGACCTGCACTGGCAGCTCTGGCTGCTGCGCGGATTGCACATCTATCTGACCAGGGTCGGAGATTTTCACGGGGCGCTCGGGACCGGCGAACAGGGCGAGAGCGTCGCGCGAAAGCTGAACGATCCCGCCGCCACGCTGAACGTCGAATGGATGCTTGGCGTCGCGCATCATTTGATCGGCAACCAGGACAAGGCGGTTCGGTTCTGCGAGAGCGCGATGGTGCACAATCCCGACTCGCAACGGTTGAACATCGGCCATCTCGGGTATGACGACCGCATCGTCGCGCTGGTGGCGCTGGCGCGGGGACTCTGGCTCACCGGCCGGCCCGAGCGGGCGATCGAGGCGGCGAAATACACGGTTCGCGAGGCTGAGCTGCTCGAACAGCCGCTCACCCTCGGCATCTCCCTGATCTGGACGATCCACGTGTTTCTCTGGGTCGGCGACTGGGACAACGCCGAACTTCTGATCGAGCGGCTGATCGATCATTCGGCGCGGCACTTCCTCGGCCCCTATCACGCGGTCGGCATCGGCCAGAAGGGCGAGCTCCTGCTGCGCCGTGGTGACGTTGCCGGGGGCATCGAGCACCTTCGCCGCAGTCGGGCCACGTTATACGCGACACGGCACCGGATCATGACGACCGTATTTGCGACGGCGCTCGCGGAGGGTCTCCTTTCCCAGAATCAGCCCGATGAGGCCTTGCAGACCATCAACGAGGCGATTGCCGAGATTCCCGGTCACGGGGAGTCCTTTGACATGCCGGAGATGCTGAGGGTCAAGGGCGACATCCTCGTATGGGCAGGCCATCTCGCGGAGGCCGAGAACGTCCTGCGGCAATCGCTCGATCTGTCGCAGCGACAAAGCGCGGTCGGCTGGGAGCTCCGCGGCGCGATCAGCCTTGGCCGCATCTGGCGCCAGGCCGGAAAAGCCGGCGACGCACGCGACCTGCTCGCTCCACTCGTCGCGCGCTACCAAGAGGGGCTCCAGACGCGCGATCTGATTGCTGCAAGGGAGCTGCTGGGTACCCTGAATTGACAGCATCTTCAACGGGATGCCGCCTAGGTGCGCGCTCGCAACTCCTAACAACTTCTAACACGCCAAGCCGCATACGCCCCGCCATGGTGGCCGCACTTCATGGTGGACGTGGCGGAATATGGCGCTTCTTGACGATGTAATCGATGCCAGCGGCGGCTTGGCCCGCTGGAACAGCTTGGACCGGTTTACGCTCCACCTGTCCGTCGGCGGATCGCTGTTCTCCAGCGCCGGACACGCCCGGGAATTCAAGGACGTGACCGCAGAAGGCTCGACCCGCACGCAGTCGCTCCGTTTCACCGGCATCACCGGAGGCGAACATTCCGGCTCCTTTCAACCCGACGCGATCACGATCGAGGGCCTGGACGGCGAAGTCCTGCGGACCTGGCGCAACCCGAGCCTCGCGTTCCCCGAGATCGGCTTGCCCGCGCTTGCGGACGAACTCCACCTCGTCTTCTTCTGCGGCGTCGCGATCTGGAACTATCTGACCAACCCATTCCTGCTCGCCCATCCCGATGTCGTGGTGGAGGAGCTGCCGCCCTGGCGTGAGGGCGCCGAAACGTGGCGGCGGCTGCGGGCGCAATTCCCCTCGGACCTGATCACGCTCGCACCCGAACAGATCTTCTATTTCGACGAGAGCGCCCTGCAACGGCGGACGGACCACGATCTCTTCGGGATCAAGGTCGCACACCACTCCTGGGCTCATGACAGCTTCGGCGGCATCGTTGTGCCGACACTTCGACGCGCGCAAACGCTGCAGCCTGACGGAAGCGTGATCGCCAAGCCCGTCTTGATGGATGTCGAGATCTTCGACGCCGTCTTCGAGTAGGGACGAGGACCCGCGAAAACGGCAGCCACGGCCCCTCAACGCCTAGCAATACTACCGAACCAGCAGACGGCCTCGCTGCACACTCGCGCGCAACGAACGACGCTTGCTCGAATCAGAGCGTCTGCGACGAGTTGCCGCACCCGATGCACGCGCACAAAATCTAACAGATCCTAATCACCACTAACGGGCGTCCTGGCCAGCTCACGTCTATCCTCTCAGCATGGAGAGCATTCGGTTTGCGCGTTTGCCGGTCGCTGCAAACGGCAGCGAATCCCGAGGACCAACGATGTCGAGCAACTTGCACGCGGCGCACGCCTGGATTGATTTTCCGGTTACCTCGCGGGATCATGAGATTCACGCAACTCAGGCGATTTCCAGGGAGAGCCAATGGCGTCGGATCGACCGCACGCCGGAGCAGGCGAGTGAGGGCATCACGATCTCGCGATGGGATGATCCGCGGAGCACCTCGTCGCACGAGACGACCACGCCGGAGGATCGCTATTTCGTCGGCATTGCCCTGAAGACCACGCGCGCGAAGCTGACACGGAACGGCCGGATCATCTTCGAAGGCACCATGCCCGCGGGGTCGCTGTATGTCACGGCGCCGTCGCAGCCTCTCGGCGCACAATTCCAGTCGCCGTCCGCCTTCCTTCACGTCCACATCTCCACGGATCATCTTCCGGCCCATGCCGACGGACTGAATGACCTCGTGCTGTTGCGCGATCCGCTCGCTGCGGAGCTCGCCAAGGCGCTGATCGAACATGGTGACGCCGCGGACCTGCAGTTCACCCGCTGCATCGGCCAGACCCTGGCGATGCATCTCACCCGCATCGAGCTGCCGCGCGTCAAGGTCAATGCCTTGCCGAAATGGCGGCTGCGGCGCGTCGAGCAGTACATCGCCGAACATTTCGACCGCTGCATCAGCCTCTCCGAGCTCGCCAATGTCGCCGGCCTGTCCAGGATGCACTTTGCTGCACAATTCCGCGCTGCGACCGGCTACCGTCCGCGCGAATATCTCCTCACGCAGCGGGTCGAGCATGCGAAGGCGCTGCTCGCGACCACCGAGCGGCCATTGGCGGAGATCGCGCTTGTCGTCGGCTTCAGCACGCAGGCGCATTTTTCCACCGTCTTCAAGCGCATCAGCGGTCAATCTCCGGCGCGCTGGCGCCTCGCCAACGCCGGCGAACGGCTCGAGGCCGAAGCGCGGCCGAAGCGGCGCGCGCTTCCGGAGCGCGATTGGATCGCCAGCGCAGCCGCGTAGCTGTGGGGCGAGCGCCGCCCCACACGCTCGATCCGGGCTGCGCTGAAAAGCCCTACACCGGATCGAACGCGCGGATCGGCGGCAGATTGCCGGTGAACTTCTCCACCTCGACCGTCGTCAACTGGCCGGTGCAGCCCTGCGCCAGGGATGAGGTGCCAACGTCGCGGGTAAGCACGTTCGGATTGCCGTGAACGCAGAGCGGCGCCTCCTCTTCGGGATCCATCGGATCGTACCAGGCGCCGGTCGGAAGCTGCACCACGCCCGGCGCGATGCCGTCGGTGACGTGGATCGCCGCCAGGCACGCGCCGCGCTCGTTGAACAGGCGAATGATGTCACCGTCCTTGATGCCACGCGCGTTCGCATCAGCCGGATTCATGCGCGCGACCTCGCGGCCGCGATGCTTCGAGCTAAGCGAATGTCCGCCGAAATCGAGCTGGCTGTGCAGGCGCGTCACCGGCTGGTTGGCGACGAGGAAGCACGGGGCCCCCGGCCTGGGCATGTCGGTCTTCTCCAGCCAGACCGGATGACCGGGACAATCCGCATCGCCGTGAGCCGCGATCTTAGCCGAGAAGATCTCGATCCGCCCGCTCGGCGTCGGCAGGGCGTGATTGACGGGATCCTCGCGGAAGCGTCGCAGCCGGCCGCCATCGTCCGCCTGTTGCGGCACGACCAGGCTGCCGCGCGCCCAGAACTCGTCGAAGCTCGGCGCCTCGAGGCCACGCTTGGCAAGCGAGGCGCGGGTCGGCTCGTAGAGATGCTTCAGCCACTCTCGCGACGTGCGCCCTTCAGTGAACGGTTCGCGCGCTCCGAGCCGTTCGGCGAGATCGGCGAAGATGTCGTAATCGTCACGCGCGAGCCCGAATGGCTCGGCAATCTGGTGCATCGCGACCATCAGGGGATCGTTGGTGGAATAGCCGATGTCCTCCCGCTCCAGCGTCATCGTGGAGGGCAGCACGATGTCCGCGTGACGGGCAGTAGCCGTCCAGGCGAGCTCGTGCACGACCAGCGTGTCAACTTGCGCGAATGCCTTGCGCAGGCGGTTGATGTCCTGGTGGTGATGGAAGGGATTGCCGCCCGCCCAGTAGACCAGACGAATGTCGGGATAGGTACGCGTCTCGCCGTTATAGCGATACGTGCTGCCGGGCTTGAGCAGCATGTCGGCGATGCGCGCCACCGGGATGAAATCGGCAACACCGTTGCGGCCTTGGCCCAGCGTCGGGCCCGGCACGTCGTTGACACGGCGTCCGTAATAGCCGATCGCCCCCAACGAATAGGCGTAGCCGCCGCCGGGAAGACCGATCTGGCCGAGCGCCGCCGCGAGCACCATGCCCATCCACACCGGCTGCTCGCCATGCTCGGCGCGCTGAAGCGAATGGGAGACGGTGATGAGCGCGCGCTTTCCGGCAAGGCGCCGCGCCAGCTTGCGGATCACATCCGCCCCGACGCCGCAGATTGCTGCGGCCCATTCGGCGTGCTTGGCTTGCCCGTCGCTCTCGCCGGTGAGATAGCGCAGGAAGACCGGCCAGCCCTCGGTGTAGCGGTCGAGGAAGGCCTGGTCGTGCAGGCCTTCGCTGACCAGCGTATGGACGATGCCAAGCATCAACGCAGTATCGGTGCCGGGGACGCAGGTCATCCATTCGGCGCCCGCCTCGACCGGCAGATCATCGCGCAGCGGGCTGACCAGGATGAACTCGCAGCCGCGCCGGTGCGCGGCTGCCATTGCGCCACGCTCGACATGCTTGCTGATCGAGCCGCCGGCCACCATGGAGTTCTTCAGCGCCATGCCGCCGAACGCCAGCACGATCTCGCTCTCAGCCGCGATCTGCTCCCAAGTGACGTTGCGCTTGGTGATGTCTTCGTAGCCTGCCAGAATCTGTGGCAGCAGCACCGAGGAAGCGCCCGAGGAATAGGTGTTGACCGAGCGCACATAGCCGCCCATCGCGATGTTGAGGAAGCGGTGCACCTGGCTCTGGGCGTGATGGAAGCGGCCGGCACTCGACCAGCCATAGGAGCCGCCGAACACAGCACCCGGCCCGCGCGTGTCACGGATGCGGGTCAGCTCGTCACCAAGAAGATCGAGCGCCTTCTCCCAGCTGACGGAGACGAACTCGTCGCGGCCGCGGCGATCATCGGGGCCCGGCCCGCGCTCGAGCCAGCCGCGGCGAACCGCCGGCTGGGCGATGCGCGCCTGGTGGCGGAGCGCGCCGGGAAAATTGTCGATGATGCCGTTCGGATCGGGATCACCCGCATAGGCCCTGACCTCGAGCCCAGCCGCGCCCTGACGCGCGGAGAACACGCCCCAATGCGAGGTGTGCGGCCTGAAGCCGTCCGACAGGTCGAGACCGGGGTCGGGAAAGCCAATCGTATCGTCCATCATCTGATCCTTGTTCCGCTCCAGCCTGCAAATCGGGGTGTAATATACCGATCCGCTCCGGACGTCGTCGAGATCAGCGTTGACGGAAACGCTTGCCTGCCCCGCGCAAAGCCAGCCTCAGGGCCACCGGACATCAAGCGTCGCAAGAACCTGCACCTCAATCATCCGCGTGCGCAGCAATCGACCAGCAGCTCCCAGATCCGCTGCGCCTCTTCCCTCTTGTTGGTCTCCGGCACCTTCTCCGCGCTTGACTGATCACACGCAGCGATGGCGGGTGTTTCGCGAGGCACGATCCACCGCTCCGAGATCGGGTCGTACCATTCTCCGATATTCATCTCAGTCACGTCAGTCGGCTCACAAATTTGATCACGATTGGGCGATGCGCGTACTGCAGCCTCATTGGGCCGTTCGGCAGCGCCGGCAGACGATTCACCAATCAGGAGCTCGCGCGATCGTTCCCGCCGGCTGCGTCATCCCGGTCGAGCCGGATGCAGCGTGCGCGGATGCCGCTCGTGCAGCAACCGCGCGAGCTCCTCACGCTCCGTCGCGCGTCCCTTCATGGCGGTCTCGAACAGCGCTTCCTGAATGTCGCGAGGCATGTCGCCCCATACCTCCATCGCGGCACGTCCGAGCAGACCCGCAAGATGATCCACTCCATTGCTCATTCGGCTCTCCTGATCTGCATGGGAATGGAACAGCCGCGGCCGCACCGCGTTCCACTGCCATCGCGACGCCACCACCACGGTCCTCATCTCGGCGGCTGATAAGGAACACCCGATCACATGAACGGTTTGCCACCGGTGACGGGCAGCGTTGCCCCCGAGGTGTAGCTCGAAAGCGGATCGGCCAGCATGACATAGGCCGTCGCCAGCTCGGCCGGCTGGCCGGCGCGGTGCATCGGCACCTGCTTGCCGAAGTTCTTGACGGATTCCTCCGGCATGGTCGACGGGATCAGCGGCGTCCAGATCGGACCGGGGGCAACTGCGTTGACCCGAATGCCCTTGCCGGCCAACATCTGGGCGAGCCCACCCGTAAAATTCTGAATGGCTCCCTTGGTCGTGGCGTACGCCAGCAGGATCGGGTTCGGCATGTCGGAGTTCACCGAGGCCGTGTTGATGATCGCAGCTCCCGGCCGCATGTGGGGCACGGCGGCCTTGGTCAGATAGAACATGGCGTGGATGTTGGTCTCGAACGTCCGCTGCCACTCTTGGTCGCTGATATCGGCGATGTCCTTGAACGTGGCCTGATGGGCCGCGTTGTTGACGAGGATGTCGATGCCGCCGAGCTCCTCGACGGTGCGACGCACGATGGCGCGGCAGTGCTCGGGATTGGCGATATCGCCGGGGATCAGGACGGCCTTGCGTCCCTCCCGCTCCACCAGCGCCTTGACCTCGGCCGCATCCTCGTCCTCGTTCAAATAGGAGATGGCGATATCAGCCCCTTCACGCGCATAGGCGATCGCCACTGCGCGGCCGATGCCGCTGTCGCCGCCCGTGATGATCGCCTTCTTTCCCGCCAGACGCCCGGCGCCTTTGTAGCTCTCCTCGCCATGATCCGGCCGAGGCTGCATCGCCCGCGTCGAGCCGGGCATCGGTTGCCGCTGCGCAGGATAAGGTGGCTTCGGATAGTCGATCATGGAGAACCTCCCGGCATTTGCTGCGCTAACGGAGCGCCGCCGAAAGTGTTCCTTACGACGCATCTGCACGTCTTTGGCGCTCAGGAAATCCTGCTGCTCCAGCGTGTTCAGGACATCCGGGTCCTTCTCCCAGCCGAAACGGCAATTCCCCATGGCGAGCTTGCGAAGGCCCGCCTGATCCCAACGGGCGGAGATGTGAGAGGCACCCCGCCGAAACGCATCAGAGCGCGTTTGCAGTCCGCACCTTGCGCTTCAGTAATCGCGACCGAAGAGCTTGTCCGGAGAGCGGTCCCTGGACGCTCTTCAGCCCTCGCGCGGCCTGCTCGCGACAACGTTGATGCGATCGGTCGCCATGCCCGCGGCGGTCCTGCCGCGCGCCAGCGGGAGCCGGAGGCCGCCGCAGCGTGCGGTTGTCGCGGCCCGGCATGCTCACCCATTGATCACGGGAACCATATCTGGGGTGGCCAGTTGGCTTGCTGTTGAGCTGTGATTCTGCAGAGCAGCTCGACACCGGCATGCGTTCGAGTGCCGGGCATCCGTCGGGGGGCCAATCCCATGATGGACCACGCGACCAGAGTTGGTAACCGATTGTTAGCAGCGTTGCCGCCAGCAGATTTTGCTTTGCTTGCACCTCATCTGCGGAAAGTCGTGATCGAACGCGATTCAGTGCTCGTCCGATCGGGCGATCGGATCGAGCATCTTCTCTTCCCCCTCACCGGCGCGATCGCCAGTATCATGGAGCTGCCGAACGGACAGACGGTCGCCACGGCGATCATCGGCCGTGAGGGGGCTGTGGGTCTGACGTCAGCGCTTGGCACATCCCACTCGCCGTCGACGGCGGTCGTTCGCATATCCGGGGCCGCGCTGCAGATCTCGCCCGCGCGATTCCTGGCAGCCCAACATCGCAGCACCCAAATCGCATCCATGGTGCAGGTCTTCACGAGATCGTTGTTGATGCAACTTCAGCACGTGGCGGCCTGCAATGCACTACATTCCGTCGAAGCCCGCCTAGCATGCTGGCTGCTTCACATTCACGATCGAGCAAATGGCAGCGATCTCCTCCCGCTGACCCAGGAAACATTGTCGGAATTGCTCGGCGTCCGCCGCACCACCGTCACTCACGTCGTGAGCACAATGCGCGCATCACGAGCGCTGAAATCCAATCGACGCGGCCAGCTTGAGATTGATCGGCCGCGGCTCGAGGCCGTGGCATGCGAGTGCTACAAGGTCATGAGCCGCAGAATCGATCGGATCGTCTCGCACGGCGCGGTCGGGCTCGTTCATGGGGCTCCTCCGCGGAGCGCCTCCCGCTCGGCTGGCAGCCGAATAGCCGGGACAGGCTCGTAGAGCAGGTTCGCTTTCGCGAACTCGTCATCCATTCGTGTTGGGATGCTCGTTACGACAGCCCCGACTTATGGCAAGCAAGCAGCACGGGCATGAGCTCTGCCGGTGCGAAGCTGGAACGGCCGCTCGCAGGTCCGAACTCGGCTTTGGCGACTGCCCGCCTTGCGCAGCTTGCGTTGACGGCTCTCTTCTCGACCTACCCGCTCTCTGAGCTTCTCAAGCTCCACGAGCTGGGTGACCAGCGCGTCGAGACGCTCTTGAAGCACAGCCGCAGGATTCTCCGCTCGAACGCGGGTATTCATGACGCGCCTCCTGATCGAGGTCTTTGGGAGAAAGTCGCCTACTCTCGAGAGACGGGAAAACTATGCAATCCTCGGACGATCGCACTAACATTTGGCATGTTGCGTCCACAAAAGCGTTGCGGCGGTGCGTCAAGGGGGCGCTCGGCTGACGTTCAGGTGTCGAGCGAATGGTCTTGCCAAGCGGTACCGCGGCCCACAGACTGCGCATGGATCGAGGAAGGCTCCTATCGGCTGGTTTCGGTTGCGCTCGAAATCCGAGTGCTAGCTCCGGGGCAATCGGCCTTGCGCTTCTCCTCATTCTCTTCGTCCGCGCAATCGAGCCCACCATCTGCGCTTGGAATTCCAGCGCCGCCGCCGGTTGCGAAAGGCCCTTTGGCACTGCCTCCGCCACCAGCAGACCCGCCGCTACCGCCGGAGCCGCCGCCGGATGCTCCTCCGGGGCGAGATGATCCTGCGGAGAGACTGCCAGGTGCTCCCCCACCCCCCGATGACCCGCCGCTGGAGCTCCCCGGCCCGGCCGCGGACGACCGATCGTTGTCGAAGAACGACCGACCTCTGTCGTCCTGCTTCACGCCGTGCAGGCCGCCAGAACCTGCAATGGCCGTTGAGGTCAGGGAAGTGGATAGAAGCAGGGTCATCACTGGGGGGGTCACAGCCGCAAATCTTCCGCAGGTTCTCAAGAAAGCCCGCCGATCGTCGTCTTCGTTGCCGTCCCGGGTCACGATACGCTCTCCTCGATTTAAAATTTTATTTACAGTATTATATATTAAATGTCCATTCAACCAAAAATTTTCTCTGCCGCCCTAGGGTTGTTTAACGTGCACCGCCGGCAGATCGCCGGCATTTTCCCTGCTCGCGCCGCGACTTCCTGGCACCCTCCTGCCGCTCGCGCGCTGTTTCGAGTTGCGCTCTCGATTTAATTATGGTTAATTTTCATTTAACGGGGTCGAGTGCAAAATCAGCTATAATGGATTGTTGCGATGCCACTACAATTCCATCGGTCCGTCCGGGACATGGAGATCTGGAGCGCGACCAGCGAAGGGTTCTCGTTCGTGATCAGTTTCGAAAGCCCCACAGGTCCAGGCTTTCACGGACGCTCCGGCTATCTGGCGAGTTGGCGTCCGCTCCACAAAAACCAGGCCGCAATCAAGATTGGCGGCTCGCCCTTTCGCACGTTAGCCGAGGCTGAAGGGGCCTGCCGCGACATGGCTGAGCATCTGGCGCCACAATAGCCCCGCATACGCTCCGAAAGACGCCAGACGTTCTCATCATTTCGCGCTGGTCGGATCCTGATGCAACAGATCAGGGGAATCCAGCCCGTGTGGCGCGGCATGCAGCTCGTTTCGCGAAATGGCCAACGCCGCGAGAACCGTACGATTGCTGATGTCGAGCTTCTGGAAGATATGATGCAGGTGGACCTTGATCGTACCATCGGCAAGATTCAACCGACGCCCAATCTCCTTGTTCGATAGCCCCTCCGACACGAGCCGCATGATCTGCCGCTCCCGGTCCGTCAGTTGTGTCAGGGGCTTCTCATCGGCGCGGGACTCCTCGTTGGCCTGCCCGTTGCTCGGCGAGGCCGCAGCTTGGCCCTGGGCGGCCTTCCGCAGGGTTGCGACCAGCATCTCGGCATCCGAATCCTTCGAGAGGACGACGCAGGCGCCGTCCAGAGCCAGCCTCTGCAACTCACCATCGGCCGCGATACCGGCGAAGAAGACCACCGCGGGAGCTGGCCCTGCAGCCTTTGCAACAGCGAGAATCTGCTGCCAGCCGGCATCGGGCAGGGCAGCATCGACTAGCGCGACGTCCGGCACTAGAAATCGGATTGCCTCAATGCAGCTTGCAGCATCGCTGCAAGACGCAGCGATCGCAAAATCACGCTGCGTCGCAAGAACGCTCCTGATCCCTTGCAAGACGATCGGGTGTCGATCCGCGATGACAATTCTGATGCGGCGCATGCTTCCCCTGCCTATTGCTGACAACCCCTCGTGCAGCCGTTTAATCCAGCAATCTCCTTCAACCGCGAGGATAACCACTCCGCTCGGCCCCGACTCGCACCGTCTCAAGTGTCGGACCGCCGGGCAGCGTTCGATGGCTGCGCCACGCTAACTTGAGCAGCAAATATGCGCAGCACCGTAAGAATGCGGTGCTCCACAGAATTCAAGACTGCAGAACCTCGACGGAAACAGCGTCTCTTTCGGCAACGCCTGATAGATTCGATCGGCACATTCTCTCGGAGAATGTGAGCGACGGCACGGCTTGGCCGCCTTGGTTATTATGGTCAACATCCAATTAACTTCGTTGGTGCGGTTATTACGAAGGATATATTGGGACATTCACGATTCAAATCTAACATTCGACGAAGTTTCGGCGAAGGCGAGGCCATTCGACAGCCTCGCCTTTGAAAGGGAGGGAAAAGTAATACTATTCACCAACTGAAACTGCGTAACCAACCACGGAAATGGCTGCATCTGATCGCAGCCCGTGTAGCACCGATGACGACCGATCACCCAAGTTGGAGCTGCATCTTCGTCAATTCAGCAACTTCAATGAGCGGTTACGGGGAGCATCGTGGGCAATGAGTAGGTGGTCCCATGTATTCTTCAGCTGTTTTGCGTCAAACTCATCAGGCTCTTATCGTTCAATTCACCGAATTGCAGAACCTACGTAATCGCGTGTCGAAGGCCGAGCAGCGATTGCTTGCGCCGATGCGACGAGCCCACGGGCGGAGGGCGCGTGGGAAGCGACCGCTCGCTCGGAGGCACGGACCCAGCCGATAACTCAAACCGCCACGTGGCACGCTGGCGCAGCCGCGCGAGCGGATCGCGCTTGCCGGACCCTGGTTTGACCTGATAATCCCCCCTCCTGTTTGGGTTTCGGAGGTAGTTGGGGACGGCTTCCATGGGGAATGAGGACTGGGTATCTATGACCACAGCCGAGCTGTGGCGACTCTACGATGAGGTCACGGCTGTTCTTGGTCGCAGGATGACCGCGGAAAAAGCCAAGCTCGAAGAGCGGCTTCGCAGGATTGAGGGGACCGCCGCTCCGACCCAGAACGAGGAACGTCCTCGCCGCCCCTACCCCCCAGTGCTGCCGAAATACCAGAACCCGAAGAATCCATCCGAAACTTGGTCCGGTCGCGGTAAGCAGCCCCGATGGCTGAAAGCTCAGCTTCGAGCCGGCAAGAAGCTGAACGACCTCCTGATCGATCGCTCGTCCGGACAAAGGCGCCGCCGGACCGGATGAGCCCCGGCCCCGCTGCGGCGGCCTATATAGCCGCACGGCCGCTCGTTGGACCGCAGAACTTAGCGATCGCGGTCCTCTTTTTTCCCGTTACTGCCGTCATCGCCGCCATTGCCAAAGCCGTTGTTGCCATGCACAATGCGACCGGCTGAACCGGCGATCGCGGCCGAAGTCAGGGAGGTCGAGAGCAACAGCGTCACAGTCGGAGGGGTAACGGCGGCAAATCTGCCGCAGTTCTTCAGGAATTCGCGACGATCGTCGCCTTCTGCGTCGAGATGGGTCATCGGCTCGTCCTGCTCCAATCCAGCCCATCTTCAAAATAGACCACTATTATCGCACCTCAAGTTAAATATGTTAATTCAACCATTTTCATTGCCACCTTTGCATCGGTCCACGCCACTAGCGTTGCGTTTGCGAAAAGCACGTGCGCCCAAATTCCCTGCGAACAGGGAATTCTACAGGGAAATCCCCATGTCGCGGCTATTTGGCCAAGGGAATGTACGAAAACGCATGCGAATCCAATCTGTTGCGGCACTGGATGCGCAAATCCATAACAGGGAAATTTCTGATATGGTCAGAGAGCGGGCGCACGCGGAACCGGGAAACCGATGCCGGCTAGCGGCCGAGCGTTCTTTCGGTTAATGAAGGCGGTCCGGGACTGGAAAAAAGCGATACTTAAATAATTGAAATCCCCAAAAATAACTCTAGTTTTGAATCGGCGGTTCGCCCGGGCAGTAACTCATTTCCATTCCGCGAAAGCCGTCGTTCTAGATGGACGCCGTCGGTGCGAGTCAATTCACGACGACGCAAATGGGCTTTCTGATGCATTCAAAGCTCGATCCCAGCATATCTGATCACAATTTGGACCAATGGCTCGCCTTCGCGCGCGAGTTCTTGCGGGCCCTGGCAGTTCGCAAGAGGAAGCAGTTCGATCGGAGGGTGTCGATCGGAGACCTTCTCACCGAGCGCGACGATAACGCGGCAGCATATGGCTTTGGAGAGGGCACCACGATGTACGACAACGTGCTCGTTCTCGGGCGTGTCAAGGTCGGACGAAATACCTGGATTGGACCGGGATGTATTCTGGATGGTTCAGGTGGAGATTTGCAGATCGGGGATTGGTGCTCCATCTCTGCTGGCGTTCAGATCTACACGCATCACACTGTAAACCGCTCAATTTCGCTCGGCCGAGATCCCATCGATTACGCGCCCACCTGGATCGGCAATGGAGTCTATATTGGCCCGAATTCGGTGATTCAGATGGGTACAACCGTCGGCGACCGCGCCATTATAGGCGCGAACTCGTTCGTCAATAGGGATATTCCCGCGGGTGCCAAGGCGTTTGGCTGTCCAGCGCGAGTTCAGCTTGCGTCTAAAGCCACATAATGCAAGCCGCATCAGGTATGCTCTAGCGGTCGAACTCGAAGGTGCCGCCGTAGGCCTCAGGCAAGATCTCATTAGAGATCACAGTGATCATACAAGACTTCGCCGGAAAACCGAAGAAACGAGAGACTTTCCGCATTTCGGCATAGAAGCCCGTTAGCCCGAATAACGGCACAGTCGAGCGTGCTACGGTTTTGGCCAACCGCGGCCAGAACAACGCAATGCTCGCCCGGGTGCTTTCGCACCCTCATGCGTTGCGCTAATTTCCGAAGAACGCTCGGGGCCAAATGTGCAGGTGTTCGAATCCCATGTCGCGCACCAGGTTTTTGCTGTCCGGCCCGGAGACATGGGTAACGAAACGTACCTAAGAGATGGGTGACAACCTCGTGCCGATCGGGTTGTCGCGGGGTTTCAAAGTCATCTGCTCCAAGTTCGCTTAGTTGAGGCCGATGGCCTG
>NZ_RDQF01000024.1 GCF_004114425.1 Bradyrhizobium vignae
TGCGGATAGCGGCCAGTCCGTCGGAAGGATGATCGAGCAACATCGTCGTCTCCAGGTTGAATGGATTCAGCAACCCTCAGTCTGGCCTCAGACCTGGTCGCTATCCACTCCCCATGGAATCTTCGCTTCGCTCGCAAGACGGCGGGTAGAGCGTCAAACCCGCACCGGCCCCAGCGCCTCGAAATGCCCGCGCTTCTGCAGGTACGCCAGCAGGATCAGGCTCGGGATCGCCACCAGCACGCAGATCACGAAGAACAGCGCCCAGCCCGTGGTATCGGCCACGAAGCCGGCGCCGGATGACAGATAGGTCCGTCCCACCGCCGCGAGCGCGGTGAGCAGCGCATATTGCGTCGCCGTGTGCAGCGGGTTCTGGCACAGCGCCGAAAGATAGGCGACGAAGATCACGGTGCCGATCGCGCTGGTGAAGTTCTCGGCGCAGATGGCGAGCGCCAGCGCCCATTGATTGGTGCCGACCACGGCGAGCCAGGAGAAGGACAAATTGGCGAGCGCCTGCACCACGCCGCCGATCCAGAGCGAGGTCGCCAGGGAGTAGCGGCGCGCGACGAAGCCGCCGGCAAAGCCGCCGATCAGCGTCGCAGCGAGCCCGACGCCCTTTACGATCGCCGCATAGTCGTTGCGCGAGAAGCCGAGGTCGATCACGAACGGCGCCGTCATCGTGCCCGAGAAGGCGTCGGTGAACTTGAACAGCACCACGAAGGCGAGCGCAGCGAGCGCATCCTTGCGCGAGAGGAATTCCGAGAAGGCGCCGATCGCCGCGTGCAGCACGCGCGCGAACGCAGTCTCGGCCTTGGTCGCGGCTTCGGCGCGCACCGATTGCTCGGGCTCGGTCGCGATCAGCGCCGTGATCGTCCCGATCAGCACCATTGCCGCCATCACCACATAGCCCCACATCCACGCCGAGGTGCGGGTGATGCCGGTGCCCTCGAAGCCGGAGACGATGAACAGCGCGCCCGCGGTCGACACCAGCATGCCGATGCGGTAGGCAGCGACGTATGATGCCATGCCGGCGGCCTGCTCGCTCTCGGGCAGGCTCTCGACGCGGAAGGCATCGACCACGATGTCCTGCGTCGACGATGTCGTCGCCACCAGCAGCGCGCCGAGCGCGACGTAGAACGGCGACCGTGCCGGATCGGTGATCGCCAGCAGCAGGATCGCGACGATCAGCAGCAACTGCGAGAATACAAGCCAGCCGCGCCGCCGCCCGAAGACGCGGGTGAACAATGGCACATGCATCGCGTCCACCAGCGGCGCCCACAGGAATTTCAGCGTATAGGGCGTGCCGACCAGCGCGAACAGCCCGATGGTCTTGAGATCGACCCCGGCCTCCCGCATCCACACCAGCAGCGTCGAGCCTGACAATGCCAGCGGCAGCCCCGAGGAGAAGCCGAGGAACAGCACGATCAGCACCCGCGGCTGCAGGTAAACGGCAAGGCTGTCGCGCCAGGAGATGGCGGGTGCGGAAGTCGCGGCAGGGGAAGTCGCGTCGGGTGCGGTCATGGGGTGGTGTTAGCAGATTCTGGGGACGGGTGTCGTTCCTGTCGCCACAAAGGAGCTGTCGTCGCCCTCTCGGTGTCATCGTCCGCGAAGGCAAACGATCCAGTAATCACCAGCGTCTCGGTTCAATCACAGCCGCCGCGGCGTACTGGATGCCCCGCCTTCGCGGGGCATGACAGTGTGCCCTAATCTCACTCCCCCGCCTGGAGCTTCCGCGGAAACAGTTCCGGCGCAGCCGTCGCGACCAGCCGCGGGCCCTCCGCCGCCGCATCGCTCTTGCTGAAATCGAGCTCCTCGATTCTCCCCGCGCGCTTTTCGATCTTGTCGGCGGAGATCAGCACCTGGCGGACGTCCTCGTTCACATCGGCAAAATGTTTTTGCAGCTTCAGCACGCGGTCGCGCAGGCGGCCCAGGTCGTCGCCGAGCTTGATTACCTCGGTGCGGATCTGGTCGGCGGCGTCGCGCATGCGCGCATCCTTCATGATCTGCTGCATCACCTGGATCGCGAGCATCAAGAGCGAGGGCGACACCAGCACGATTCGGGCGCGATAGGCCTTCTGGATCACGTCGTCGAAGCCGTCATGGATCTCGGCATAGACCGATTCCGACGGCACGAACATCAGCGCCATCTCCTGGGTCTCGCCGGTGACGAGATATTTTTCGGCGATATCGCTGACATGCTTCATCACGTCGGCGCGCAACCGTTGCGTAGCAACGCGCCGCTCTTCGTCGGTGCGGGCGTCGTGCAGCGCCGTCATCGCCTCCAGCGGAAACTTCGCGTCGATGCAGAGCGGGCGCTGGTCGGGCAGGAACACGACGCAGTCCGGGCGCTTGCCGGTCGAGAGCGTGAACTGGAACTCGTAGGAGCCCTTGGGGAGACCGTCCTGGACGATCGCCTCCATCCGCGCCTGGCCGAAGGCGCCGCGCGACTGCTTGTTGGCGAGCACGTCGCGCAGGGTGGTCACCTGGGTGGTGAGGTCGGTGAGGTTCTTATGCGCGCTGTCGATGATGCCGAGCCGCTCATGCAGCGCGCGCAGGCTCTCCATGGTGTTGCGGGTCGAATGTTCCATGGATTGGCCGACGCGGTGGGTGACCGAATCCAGCCGCTCGTTGACCGCGCGCGCCATCTCGGCCTGCCGGCCGGCCAGCGCCTGGGTCATGGCGTCGACCCGGCCCGAGGCTTCGCTCTGGGCGCGCAGCACCTCGCTGAGGCGCTCCTCGAGCTCGTCGGCCCGGATCGCGTGCGCCATCGCGAGTTCCGCGCCGCGCCGCCCCGAGCGCGCGATCACCACCGCAATCACAACCAGCAGGATGAGGACCAGGGCGCCGAAGCCGATCAGCGCATCGACGGTGCGCACCGGCCAGTCGCCGAGCATGACAATGATCTCGTTCATGCCAGCCCTTCTAGCCGATTCGCGGTCGGGCACGAACGAAGAGGGAACGTCGGCGGTTAACAACTCCCTACCTTTTATGGTCAACGAAACCTGAAGCTTTTGGTCAGCGGAGGGTTAACGGGGTTCCTGGCCGCATTGACCGCACCCGGCGCGCAGCTTAAATCGCCGCCATGGCCCTACGAGAAATCATCATCCTGCCCGACAAGCAGCTGCGCCTGGTCTCCAAGCCGATCGAGAAGGTCACGGCCGAGATCCGCAAGCTTGCCGACGACATGTTCGAGACCATGTACGACGCGCCCGGCATTGGCCTCGCTGCGATCCAGGTCGCGCAGCCTTTGCGTCTGATCACCATGGACCTCGCCAAGCGCGACGAGAGCGGCGAGACCAAGCACGAGCCGCGCGTCTTCATCAATCCCGAGATCCTCGCTTCCTCCGCGGAACTCTCCACTTACGAGGAGGGCTGCCTGTCGATCCCCGAATATTACGAGGAGGTCGAGCGCCCCGCGAAGGTGCGCGTGCGCTTCACCGATCTCGACGGCAAGGTGCATGAGGAGGACGCCGAAGGCCTCTACGCAACCTGCATCCAGCACGAGATCGACCATCTCAACGGCGTGCTGTTCGTCGACTATCTGTCGAAGCTGAAGCGCGACCGCGTCATGAAGAAGTTCGAGAAAGCCGCCAAACGCGCGGCGGAATAGGCCTCTCTCACGTCGTCATGGCCGGGCTTGACCCTGCCATCCACGCCTTGCTTGCTTTGTCGCCGAGACCGTGGATGCCCGGGACAAGCCCGGACATGACGGAGAACCAGAGCTCTCACCGAACGCAGCCACATGCCCCTCCGCCTCATCTTCATGGGCACGCCCGACTTCTCCGTGCCGACGCTGCTCGAACTCGTCGCGCATGGCCATGAGATCGCGGCGGTCTACACCCGCGCGCCGAAGCCGGGCGGGCGGCGCGGCCTGCAATTGCAGCCGACGCCGGTCGAGGAAGCTGCACGAAAGCTCGGCGTTCCCGTGCTGACGCCGAAAACGCTGAAGACGCCGGAGGCGCTGGAAGAGTTCCGCGCCTTCGATGCCGACGCGGCCGTCGTCGTCGCCTACGGCATGATCCTGCCGCAGGCGATCCTCGATGCGCCCGAGCTCGGTTGCTACAATCTGCATGCTTCGCTGCTGCCGCGCTGGCGCGGCGCCGCGCCCATCAACCGTGCGATCATGGCGGGTGATGCCGAGAGCGGTGTGATGGTGATGAAGATGGATGTCGGCCTCGACACCGGCGACGTCGCCATGGCCGAGCGCATCGCAATCACCGACAGTATGACCGCGCAGGACCTGCACGATCGCCTGTCCCGGTTGGGAGCCGACCTGATGGTGCGCGCGATGGCCGCGCTCGACCGCGGCGGCCTCCAGCTCAAGAAGCAGAGCAAGGACGGCGTCACCTATGCCGCCAAGATCGACAAGGCCGAGGCCCGGATCGATTGGACCAAGCCGGCGCGCGCGGTGCTTCGGCACATCCATGGCCTCTCGCCGTTCCCCGGCGCCTGGGCCGAGCTCGAGAATGCGCGCGTTAAAATCCTGCGCTGCGAATTGGCAAAGGGCTCCGGCGTCCCTGGCGAGGTGCTCGACGATCTCCTCACCGTCGCCTGCGGCGACGGCGCCATCCGCATCATCGAGCTGCAGCGCGAGGGCAAGGCGCGCATGCAGGCCGCGGAGTTCCTGCGCGGCGTGCCGGTCAAGCCGCCGATGCGGTTTTCTTGATGCCCCGCTACAAGCTCACCATCGAATATGACGGCGCGCCGTTCTTCGGCTGGCAGGTGCAGGAGACGCTGCCCTCGGTGCAGGGCGCGCTGCAGGCGGCCGTGAAGGCGATGACCGGCGCGGATTTGCGGGTGCATGGTGCCGGCCGCACCGATGCCGGCGTGCATGCCCGTGGCCAGGTCGCGCATGTCGACGTCGACAAGCAGTTTCCGCCGGGCCGTTTTCGCGACGGCCTCAATGCGCATCTGCGCCCGCATCCGATTGCGGTGCTCGAGGCCGAGATCGTGCCTGATACGTTCGAGGCGCGTTTTTCGGCCGTCAAGCGCCACTATCGCTACCGCATCATCAACACCCGCGCCAATCTCGCGCTCGACGTCGGCCACGCCTGGCGCGTGCCGCGCAAGCTCGATGCCGACGCGATGCATGCGGCGGCACAGCGCCTGCTCGGCAAGCACGATTTCACCACGTTCCGCGACACCGAGTGCCAGGCCAAATCGCCGGAGAAGACGCTCGACCAGCTCGACGTGATCCGCGACGGCCGCGAGATCACGGTCATCACCTCGGCGCGCTCGTTCCTGCACAGCCAGGTGCGCTCGATGGTGGGCTCGCTGGTCTGGGTCGGCGAAGGCCGCTGGACCGCCGACGATCTCTCCGCCGCACTCGCAGCCCGCAACCGCGCCGCCTGCGGCATCGTCGCCCCGCCCGAGGGGCTGTATCTGATGAAGGTGGACTATTAGGCGAGCGGCGCACAGGGCACGCTCTTGCCAAACCCTCGGTGTCATGCCCCGGCTTGACCGGGGCATCCAGTACGCCGCGGCCTCTCGGCTCAATCGCTGCCGTCTCTGGAATACTGGATCGCCCGGTCAAGCCGGGCGATGACGGCGGAATGTTCGGCGATATCGTGCCTCAAGCAAAATACCTCGCCAAAATCCCGCGATACACCTTCGTCAGCTTTTCCAGATCCGCCACCGGCACGCGCTCGTCGACCTGATGCATGGTCTGCCCGACCAGGCCGAACTCGATCACCGGGCAATAGCTGGAGATGAAGCGCGCATCCGACGTGCCGCCCGAGGTCGACAGCTCGGGCTTGCGACCGGTGACCTCCTCGATCGCGGACACCGCAAGATCGGTGAACGGCCCCGGCTTGGTCACGAACACATTGGAGTTCGAGGGCTCCCAGACGATGCGGGCCTTGATGCGGTTGCCGCAGGCTTTGGCGAGACGCGTCTCGACCAATTCGCGCAAGGACGCCTGGGTGTGGTTGTCGTTGTAGCGGATGTTGAATTTCGCGCGGGCCTCGCCCGGGATGACGTTGAAGGCCTTGTTGCCGACATCGACGGAGACGAATTCCAGATTGGAGGCCTGGAATTGCGCGCTGCCGTGGTCGAGCGGCTCGTCGGAGATCGCAACGATCAGCCGTGAGATATCCGGCACCGGATTGGAGGCGCGGTGCGGATAGGCGACATGGCCCTGCACGCCGTCGACGTAAAGTGTGCCCGATTGCGAGCCGCGCCGGCCGACCTTGATGGTGTCGCCGAGCGTCTCGACATTGGAGGGCTCGCCGAGCACGCAATGATCGAATTTTTCGCCGCGCTCGGCGACCCATTTGAGCAGCTTGATGGTGCCGTTGATGGAGACGTCTTCCTCATCGCCCGTGATCAGGAACGAGATCGAACCCTTGCCGTCGCTGCGCGGCTTGCCGCCATTGGCGGCGAGATGCTCCAGCGCTGCAGCGACCGAGCAGGCAATACCGCCCTTCATGTCGACCGCGCCGCGGCCGTGCAGGACGCCGTCCTTCACCTCGCCCGAGAACGCGCCGACACTCCAGGCGCTCTCGTCGCCCGGCGGCACCACGTCGGTGTGGCCGGCAAAGGTGATGTGCGGTCCTTCCGTGCCGATCCGCGCATAGAGATTGTCGACGTCGGCGGTGCCTTCCTCGCTGAAGGTCACGCGGTGGCAGGTGAAGCCGGCGGCGCCGAGGGCTTTTTCGAGCACCCCCAGCGCACCGGCATCGGCCGGTGTCACCGAGGGGCAGCGGATGAGGTCACGGGCAATGGAGAGAGCATCGGTCATGCGCCCCGCTTAACATGCATGCCGCCGGGTGGGCTAGCGCTGGGCGGGACAATTTCGATCTCGCGGCTCTGGTCCCAGCCCTCCGATCAATCCCGCAGCAGCTCGTTGATGCTCGTCTTCGACCGCGTCCGCTCGTCGACGCGCTTGACGATCACGGCGCAGGCGGTGCTCGGGCCGATCTGACCGTTCTTCATCGGCTTGCCGGGCAGCGCGCCGGGCACCACCACCGAATATTCGGGCACTTCGCCCATGAAGACCTCGCCGGTCTCGCGATCGACGATCTTGGTCGAGGCGCCCAGGAACACGCCCATCGCCAGCACCGCGCCCTTGCGCACGATCACGCCTTCGGCGACTTCGGAGCGCGCGCCGATGAAGCAGTCGTCCTCGATGATGACAGGTTCGGCCTGCAGCGGCTCGAGCACGCCGCCGATGCCGGCGCCGCCGGAGATGTGGACGCGCTTGCCGATCTGCGCGCAGGAGCCGACGGTGGCCCAGGTGTCGACCATCGTGCTCTCATCGACATAAGCGCCGAGATTGACGAAGGACGGCATCAAGACGACGTTCTTCGCGATGAAGGCCGAGCGGCGCACCACTGCCCCCGGCACCGCGCGAAATCCGGCATCGCGAAAACGGTTCTCGCCCCAGCCCTCGAACTTCGAGGGCACCTTGTCCCACCAGGTCGCCTTGCCCGGGCCGCCGGGAATGACGCCCATGTCGTTGAGGCGGAACGACAGCAGCACGGCCTTCTTCAGCCACTGATTGACCTTCCACTTGCCGTCAGCGCCGCGCTCGGCAACGCGCGCCTCGCCCTTGTCCAGGGTCTCCAGCGCCTGGTCCACGGCCTCGCGCACCTCGCCCTTGGTCGTGGTCGAGATGCCGTCACGCGCCTCGAAGGCGCTGTTGATGGTGGATTCGAGGGCTGCAAGGGACATCGGGATTTCCTCTGGGGACGCGGGAATTTTGACGAGATTGGAGCGCTTTTTCGGGATTTGGAAGGGTGGAGTCAAGCATACTCTCCCGTCATCCCGCACAAGCGCGCCCTCAGGCGCGCGCAGTAACCACAGGGAGCGCTTTTGGCGAAGACTCGGAAGTTGCGACCTCGCGCTGCGACCAAATCCCGTAGTCATGGGGCCCGGGTCTGCGCTTATGCTCGCTCGGGACGGCGGCGGCTATTGTGGTGACAGCCTGCCCAAAAACCCCGCCAGATCATCCGTGACGTGATCGACATGGGCCGCGTCCCGACCCTCCAGCTCCCAGTCCTCGCGCACCACTTCTTTCGTCCCGTCCGGCACCACCAGCACCGTGGTCATGCCGAGCTGGTGCGGGACGGTGAGGTTGCGGGCGAGGTCTTCGAACATGGCGGCGCGGGTCGGCTCGACCGCATGCTGGCTGAGGAATTTCTGGTAGGTCTGCGGCGCCGGTTTCGGTTCGAACTCGGCGGCGATGATGTCGAACACGCCGTCGAAATGTCTGGCGAAGCCAAGCCGCGCCAGCACCGCATCGACATGGTCGACCGAGCCATTGGTGAGGATAAGCTTCCGGCCCGGCAGCTTTGCGATGGCTGCGCCGAGAGCCGGGTTCGGCTCGAGCGGCGAGTGGTCGATCTTGTGGACGTAAGCGAGATAGTCGTCGGCGCGGACGCCATGCAGCGTCATCATGCCGCGCATCGTGGTGCCGAAGCGAAGGTAATAATCCTTCTGGATCTTGCGCGCTTGCTCCGGGCCGACGTTCAGCCAGTTGCAGACGAACTCCCCGATCCGCGCATCGACCTGCTGCCACAGATTGACGTGATGCGGATAGAGCGTGTTGTCGAGATCGAACACCCAGGTGTCGACATGCGCGAAGCTGCGGGGAGTTTTCATGACAACCATCTCGATCACGGCACCGCGAACCGCAGCGTCTTGCCGCCGCTCGACATGTCGACGGTGCCAAAGCCCGTCGGCGTAAAACCGCGCGCGCCGCAATCGGTCTGCTCGCTGGTCTCGAACTTGGTCTCGCGCGTGCAGAGCTGCCTGTCGCCGCCCCAGTTCAGCGGCCGGTCCTTGAGCTTGACGACGCGGTTGTCGGCATCGACCGCTTCCGCGAAGCTGAAGATCTGCTTCGGCTGACCGGTCACGTCGGGGTGCAGGCAGGTCTTGGGATCGATGCGATACCAGCCGCGGCTCGTCACGGACTTGCCGTCATCGGTCGCGATCGCCGCCATCACCTTGTGCGGCGTGTCGTTGCACCAGGTCAGCCCGGTCGCGGAGGGCGTCTGCACCGCATCGACCATGGTCTTGAAGAAGGTTTGTGAGCCCACGATGTCCGACGACAGGCCGCGGCTCTTCAGGAAGGCGGCGAGCGCGGCTTGCGTCTTCGGCCCGTCGACTCCGTCGATCGGCGCTGCGTCGTAGCCGGCGATCACCAGCAGTCGCTGGATGCCGGCGAGGCGCGCCTGCTCGTCGTCATATTCGGAATCCTCGGCGAGGTAGGCAACGAGGTTGCCGTCCGCGCCTTGCGTCGGCGTCACTTGCGTGAACGGGACTTGCGTCTGCCCGCTGCGGCACTGTCGTGCCGCGGCGATGACGAAATTGTCCTGCGCCACGCAGAGCATGTCGCTGCCGCTTTGCGGGATCGGGGAGGCGCCGTAGACGCCGAGCGCGCGGGCGTTGAGCAGGATGCGGTCGGCGGTCAGCGTGCCCTGCACCACCACGCGGCAGGCGGCGGGATCGATCCTGAACCAGCCGCGCGTCGCGGTCGCCGCCTTGTCGTCGATGCCGATCGCGGCTTCGACGACATAGGACATGCGGTTGCAGATTTTGAGATCGGCCAAAGCCGGCGCGGAGGAGAAGAGGAACGACACGACCGCGGCCGGCACCGTCATCATGAAGCGGGTGAGGGACGAGCGGTGGTGTTGTCTCTGCTCTCTCCGCTCGTCACGCCCGGGCTTGTCCCGGGCATCCACGTTGTTGACGCGGGACGAAAGATCGTGGATGGCCGGGACGAGCCCGGCCATGACGGCTTTCCTTTTCCGCTCCCGCATCACTTGTGGATCAGCGTGCCCGTGCCCTGGTTGGTGAAGAGCTCGAGCAGCACCGCGTGCTGCATCTTGCCGTCGATGATGACGACGCCCTGCACGCCCTGTTCGAGCGCGTAGATGCAGGTCTCGACCTTCGGGATCATGCCGCCCGAAATGGTGCCGTCGGCGATCAGCTTTCGCGCGTCCTTGATCGACAGCTCCGGAATGAGCTTCTTGGACTTGTCGAGCACACCAGGCACGTCGGTGAGCAGCAACAGGCGCTTGGCCTTCAGCGCGCCCGCGACCGCGCCGGCAAAGGTGTCGGCGTTGATGTTCAGCGTCTGGCCGTCGTGCGACGTCGCGAGCGGCGCCAGCACCGGGATCAGCTCGTAACCGATCAGCTGGTTGAGCAGCGTGAGGTCGACCTTCTCGGGGTCCCCGACGAAGCCGAGATCGACCGCCTTCTCGATATGCGAGTCCGGATCCATGATGGTGCGCGTCGTCTTCGACGCCTTCACCATGTTGCCGTCCTTGCCGCAGAGGCCGACGGCCTTGCCGCCGGCCTCGTTGATGTAGCCGACGAGCTGCTTGTTGATCGAGCCCGCCAGCACCATCTCGACGATCTCGATGGTCGCGGCATCGGTGATGCGCAGACCCGCGGCGAATTCCGAGACGATGCCGAGGCGCTTGAGCATGGTCGCGATCTGCGGCCCGCCGCCATGCACCACGACAGGATTGATCGCGGTCTGCTCGAGCAGCACGATGTCGCGGGCAAAGTTCTTCGCAGTCTCCTCATCGCCCATGGCATGGCCGCCATATTTGATGACGATGGTTTCCTCGTCATACTGCTGCATGTGCGGCAGCGCTTCGGACAGGATGCGGGCCTGGTCGAGCGGGGAGATGTCGGTCATATCGCGGTCTCGCTGGCGGGTCGGTCGGTGCGCGTTCTATCCGATTGGCGGGGGCAGCGCAAAGCGATGTTCTTCCCCTCTCCCCTCGTGGGTCTCCTCGTGGGAGAGGGTGCCTTGCGAAGCGAGGCGGGTGAGGGGCCTCTCTCCGCGAGCACTCCTGTGGAGAGACACCCCTCATCCGGCGCTTCGCGCCACCTTCTCCCACAAGGGGAGAAGGAAGAAAGCATCACTTGCTAGGCACCAGCGCCGCCAATGTCACCGTCAGCCAGCTCAAGATCATCACCGTTCCCCCGGTCGGCGCCGCGTACGGAAACAGCGAGTGTCCGGCATATTGCCGCAAGGTGAGATCGCCCGCGAACAGCGCGGCCCCGATCACGAAGCCGAACGCCGCCACGAGTCCAATTCCGCCGTGCAGAAGGCCGCGCGCGAGCAAGGCGACGGTCGCGAGTATGGCCGTTGCATGAAACAGCAGCATGGCGCTCGCCGAGGCAAGCCGGCCGGCATCGGCGCCATGAGCGGAGGCGGCGGCCAGCGCAACGCCGGCGGCGCCCGTCAAACCGGCAAGCCCAAGCAACAGGCGGTGCGCGAGCATCACGGGGCCCGCTCTTCCAACAGCTTCGCCATCGCGGCGCGCAAGCTCTCCATGCCGGTCGAGCTGCGTGACGAGGTCGCGAGCACGGTCGGGAACGCGGCCGGGTGTTTGGCCAGCGCGGCCTCGGTCTCGGCGATGCGCGTTTGAAGCTCGGCGGCTTTCACCTGGTCGGCCTTGGTCAGCACGATCTGGTAGCTGACGGCGGAGCGATCGAGCGTCTTGAGGACTTCGAGATCGACGTCCTTGAGGCCGTGCCGTGCGTCGATCAGCACGTAGACGCGCGCCAGCGACGCGCGTCCCAGCAGGAATTTGTGGATCAGCTCGGTCCAGGACGCGACCTGGCTCTTGGGCGCCTTGGCGTAGCCGTAGCCGGGCATGTCGACGAGCCGCAGGTCGGTCTTGCCGGGGACCTCGAAGAAGATCAGCTCCTGGGTGCGGCCCGGCGTATGCGAGGTGCGCGCGAGGTTGTTGCGGCCGGTGAGCGCGTTGATCAGGCTGGACTTGCCGACATTGGAGCGGCCGGCAAAGGCGATCTCCAGCCCCGCCATCGGCGGCAGCGTTTCGATCGAGGGCGAGGCCCAGATGAACTGCCAGTCGCGGGCGAATAGTTTTCGCCCGGCTTCGATCAGTCGCTCATCGGTCTTGTCGTTCATCCGCTCGGTCTACCCTCTCGTCGTGGCCGGGCAAAAGCGCGAAGCGCGTCTTCCCGTTCAGATGTCCCGGCCATCCACGTCTGGCTGTCGAGCACCCTCCTAAACGTGGATGCCCGGGACAAGCCCGGGCACGACGACGTGGAGGCATTTGCGCCCGCAATGACGATTACGTCGCCTTCCTCGCGAACGTCGCCTTGAGATTGTCGAGCAGCTCCACCTTCACGCCGTTGCGGCGCATGATGTAGCTCTGCTGGATCACCGAGAGCAGGTTGTTCCAGGCCCAGTAGATCACGAGGCCTGCCGGGAAACCGGCCAGCATGAAGGTGAAGATCAGCGGCATCCAGTTGAAGATGATCTGCTGCGTCGGATCCGGCGGCGTCGGGTTCAGCTTCATCTGGAACCACATCGTGATGCCCATGATGATCGGCCAGATGCCGAGCGCGAGGTAATGGCCGAACACCGGAATCGTGGTCGGATCGAACGGGATCAGTCCGAACAGGTTGAACAAATTGGTCGGATCCGGCGCGGAGAGGTCCTTGATCCAGCCGATGAACGGCGCGTGCCGCATCTCGATGGTGACGAACAGCACCTTGTACAGTGAGAAGAACACCGGGATCTGGATCACCACGGGAAGACAGCCGGCGACCGGGTTGATCTTCTCCTTGCGGTAGATTTCCATCATCTCCTGCTGCTGCTTCACCTTGTCATCAGGGTAGCGCTCCTTGAGCGCCTGAAGCTGCGGCTGGATCGACTTCATCTTCGCCATCGAGGCGTAGGACTTGTTCGCCAGCGGGAAGAACAGCAGCTTCACGATCACGGTGACGAGCAGGATCGAGATGCCGAAATTGCCGAAGAAGCGGTAGAAGAAGTCGAGGCCGAGGAACATCGGCTTGGTGATGAAGTAGAACCAGCCCCAGTCGATCAACAGATCGAAATGGTTCAGCCCCAGCGCCTTGTTGTAGCCGCCGAGACCCGCAAACGGGAACACGCCGACGACGCCGGCTTCCTTGGCGCCGGCGAACAGCCGCGCATTGGCGGTCCCGGTGCCGCCGATCGCGATGGTGACGGGATCGAGCAGATAGTCGGTCTGGTAGGTGTGGAGATTGCCCGATGGGTTCGACGAGAATCGCGCCTGCAGCTTGGCGTTGGTGTCGGGCAGCAGCGCCGAGGCCCAGTACTTGTCGGTGATGCCGAGCCAGCCGTTGATGACGTTGTTGAAGTTCACCTGCTTGGCTTCGTCCACCTTCTTGTAAGCGTATTCCTGCAAGCCCTGGTCGCCGAGATAGCCGATCAGGCCTTCATGCAGGATGTAATAGCCCGAAACTTGCGGCGCGCCGTGGCGCGAGATCAGCGCGAACGGATAGAGCGTGACAGGCGCATTGCCGACATTGCTCACCTCGTCCTTGACCGTGAAGAGATAATGGTCGTCGACCGCAATGGTGCGGCGGAAGGTGAGGCCGTCGCCATTGTCCCATTTCAGCACCACCGGGCTCGTCGGCGTCAGGCTGCCGCTGCCCTCCTGCTGCCAGACGGTCTGGGCATCGGGCATCTTCGCCGTGACGCCCGTCGCCGCCACCCAGCCGAATTCGGCGTAATAAGGCTCGGCGGTGCCCGAGGGCGAATAGAGGACGATCGGCGGCGATTTCGGGTCGACGGTTTCGCGGAATTGCACCAGCGCGATGTCGTCGATGCGGCCGCCCTTCAGCGAGATGCTGCCGGCGATGCGCGGCGTGTCGATCTTCACGCGCGGGCTGGCGGCGATCGCGGCGTCGCGGCTGACGACCGGCTGCGCCTGCTGGTTCGCGGCCGGAGTGGACGGCTGTGCCGTGCTGCCGGGCTGCGGCGCGGCGCCGGGCGTTGCGGAGGCCGTCGGCTGCGGCGTGCTGCCCTTCTGGAGCTCGGACTGCGCCTGCTGCTGGGCGCGCTGCTTCTCCATCTGGGGCACATTGTAGAAATATTGCCAGGCGATCAGGACGAGGCCCGACAGAATGACGGCGAGAATGGTATTGCGATTGTCGGTCATCTCTAATGTCTCGTCATCAATCCGGTTTGCGGCTGGCGGGGGCGCCTGGCCTCTGGCCACGTGCTTTCGCGGGACCTTTGCTCGGGCCCTTGTCTGTCCCCTTGGCCGTATGCCGCGCGGGCTTAGAGAAGGCTATGCGCAGATCGTCGAGCATGGTGGCGAAGTCGCGCGAGAGCGCGTCCCTTCGGCCGACCAGGACATAATCATGATGGGGCTGCATCGACACCGGATCGAGCCGCTTCACCAATTCGCGAAGCCGGCGCCGGATGCGATTGCGCTCGGGGGCGTTGCCGTTCTTTTTGGTGACGGTGAAGCCGATCCGGATCGGACCGAGATCATCGCGGCGGCGGCTCTGCAGGACGAACGCGGGACTATTCACCCGCGCGCCATTGGCAACGGCGAGGAAATCCGCCCGCTGCCTCAGCCGATCCATGATGAAATCCCAAAAGGGGGTCCGGCTCAGGCGCTCAGACGCTTGCGGCCGCGGGCGCGGCGGGCGGCGAGAACCTTGCGGCCGCCGGCAGTGGCGAGGCGGGCGCGGAAGCCGTGACGGCGCTTGCGCACCAGTTTGCTGGGTTGATAAGTCCGCTTCACGGGTTTTTCTCCGCTGACCGGGCAATTTGCCTGTAGAATTGATGGTAGAGTCCGGAAGATGCGGCCCAAAACGGGCCCTTTTCGGCCCCAAGAGAGCCGCTCCCGGTGTCGCACCGGGTCATCGCGGACAATTCGCGCGGCTTATAAGGGAGCGCCTTCTTTTCGTCAACGCCGCACAAGCGCGCGATTCTCGTCAATATCGCTGTTTGCGCGGGGTTTTTAACTCTTGAGGTGGCGACTCGCGATATCAGCGCCTACATCCTACCTCGGTAGATTAGCGATCCGTAATTTGACCGCACTGCGGACGGGTCGCATCCTCGATCAGCCAAGGCCAACAGGGGCGAATTTCGTGGCATCCACAGATCGCCAGCCGATCCAGGATCTGGATCAGCCGGACCAGCCGGCGATGCGGCCCCGCGGCTCGCGCGGGCTCGGGCTATCTGGCAAGCTGCTGCTGCTCACCATTCCCCTGGTGATGATCGCCGCCGTGCTGCTCTACGTGCCCGCCATCGCCAATTTCTGGGTCAACCGGCTGAATGACCGCGTTGCGGCGGCCAACACGGCGGCGCTGGTGCTGGATGCGGCACCGCTCGGCATGGTGCCTGATTCGCTGTCGCGTCAGATCCTGAAAAGCATCAATGCCCGCGCCGTCGCCATCAAGATGGGCCAGCAGCGCCGGTTGCTCGCCAGCGACAACATTCCCTCCGCCATCGAGCATGACATCGACCTGCGCGACATGACCGCCTGGGAGGCGATCACCGGCTCGTTCCGGATGATGCTGGAGACCGGCAACCAGGCCATCCGCGTCGTCGGTCCCGGGGTCGGCAATGCCCAGTTCATCGAGATCGTCACCGACGAGCTGCCGCTGCGGCGGCAGATGTACCGCTTCTCCCGCAACGTCGTGGTGGTCGCGCTGATCATCGCGGTCTTGACCGCGGGCCTCGTCTATCTCGCTCTCCATTATCTCTTCGTGCGGCCGATGCGGCGGCTGACCGCGAGCCTGGTCGGCTTCCACGAGAACCCCGAGAGTTCGGCCGGGATCATCGTGCCGAGCCAGCGCAGCGATGAGATCGGGGTGGCCGAGCGCGAATTGTCGGACATGCAGCGCGATCTGATGTCGATGCTGAACCAGAAGAGCCGGCTCGCGGCGCTCGGCCTTGCTGTCTCCAAGATCAATCACGACCTGCGCAATCTGCTCGCCTCGGCCCAGCTGCTGTCGGACCAGCTCGCCAGCGTGCCGGATCCGCGGGTGCAGCGCTTTGCGCCCAAGCTCGTGCGCTCGCTCGAGCGCGCCATCGCCTTCTGCCAATCGACATTGTCTTATGGCCGCGCCCAGGAGGCCGCGCCCGACCGCCGCATGATCCTGATCGAGCCCGTGGTGATGGAGGTGCGCGAGACCGCAGGCCTCACCAACGACGCCTCGATCGCCTGGGTCGCTGCGATCGAGCGCGGGCTCGCGGTCGATGCCGATCCCGACCAGCTGTTCCGCGTATTGCTCAACCTCGTCCGCAACGCCGCCCAGGCGCTCGAAAGCCATGCCTCGGGTGAGGGCCGGGTGCAGCAGATCCGGATCACCGGAAAGCGCGAAGGCGCCGTCGCCATTATCGAGGTCTCCGACACCGGTCCCGGCGTTCCCCAGAAGACTCGGGAGCACCTGTTCGAGGCCTTCCAGACCTCCGGCCGCCCCGGCGGCAGCGGCCTTGGCCTTGCCATCGCCGCCGAGCTGGTCCGCGCCCATGGCGGCGACATCCACCTGGTCGAAGGCACCATCGGCGCCACCTTCCGCATCGTCATCCCCGACCGTCCCGTGGAACTGCTCTCCATCCGCAACGAGCGGCAGAGGGCCTAAAGCATGATCCGGAAAAGTGCGAAGCGGTTTTCCGGAAAGATCATGCGTAAACAACAAGCTAAAGCGCGATGACGATTCATCCAAATCTCATCGCGCTTTAGGTCGGCCAGAGGCCTACAGCCTCGCGTCATTCCGGGGCGCGCGTAGCGAGAACCCGGAATCCGAGGTTTTGCGCGACATTCCGGGTTCGATGCTGCGCATCGCCCCGGAATGACATTCAAACCGTTATCGCCCTGCAAAATCTCCCCATCCCGGACCTTGCCAACGCCGGCAAGAGCGGTTAGTCAGAGCGCTCTTTCGCACCCCCTCCGGCTCCGCCCGGGGGGCTGCTTGCGGGTCATGCCCGCGCTGTTTGCGAAAACGCGCCCGTAGCTCAGCTGGATAGAGCATCAGACTACGAATCTGAGGGTCGGACGTTCGAATCGTTCCGGGCGCGCCATTCTTCGGCGGAAGGTCAGGACAAGGCAGCATCTGGTCGCCAGACCGGCTCGAGACCGGATGGCCGCGCCGTGTGAGGAGCTGGATGAGGATATCGCAGGCGTTCAAGTTCGAAGCGGCGCATCGGCTGCCAAACGTGCCCGAGACTCACCGGTGCAGCCGGCTGCATGGTCATTCCTATCGGGTCGAGGTCCAGTTGGACGGTCCGGTGGACCCGCACACCGGCTTCGTCGCGGACTTCTTCGATATCGAGAAAAGCTTCGCCGACATCATGGCCGCGCTGGACCACCACTGCCTGAACGAGGTCGATGGGCTCGCGAACCCGACCGCCGAGAATATCGCGGTCTGGATCTGGGATCGGTTGCAGCCGAGCCTACGGCAGCTGTGGGCGGTCCGCGTCTACGAGACGGCGGACTGCTGGGCCGAATATCAGGGGCGGTGACGGCGGCCCTGCCCGGGCCTCACTATGGTGTCGTGCCCATCTTCGCCGGTTATGGCGCGGTTGCACTTCTTGCGCTGCTGCACCCTGGCGATCCGCGGCCCGTTGGCCTTCCCTGCGGAGCGACCACTCTATTCAGGGCTCTCGTCGGGGGCCGATGGGACGTGCCGTCGAAAATCCATTCTGTCATGGAAGCAAGACGGCGCCATCGGGTCGGACGAAGCCCCTCACTCGTGGACGGCGAGAACGGTCAGGCCTCTGGTGCGTTTGTCGGGCGTCTCGAATTCGATCCGCTGTCCGGCCGAGAGGCCGATCAGCGCCGCTCCGACGGGCGTCAGGATCGAGATCCGGTTGAGCTCGATATTCGCCTCGTGCGGATAGACGAGCACGATCTCCCGCCTCGCGCCGGTCTCGTCATCGCGATAGGTCACTTTCGACCCCATCCTGATCACGCCTTGCAAGTCGTTCTCTTCCGTGACCGTCGCACGTTCCAGCTCCCGCGCCAGGAATTGGGCGACACGGGGAAACAGATCCATCGTTGAATTCGCCAGCGCGCTGAGGCGTCGCGATTCGGCTTCTGCGATCTTGATCGGCGGCAACGCCGGCTGTTCTCGCCGAGTCCCGGCGTCGAAGTTGCGCATTGAACTCTCCTATGCTGCAGTTGGTCCAGGATCGTCATCGAACGGCTCGCCTCGCCGAGCCCTCCGGAAGAGGGGCACGACGTTCGGGCCTGATCGGGTCACGTTCTGAACCCTGACGACGTTCAGGCAGCCGGCAACGACGTACGGCATTTGATCGCCTGCCTTCAGTCCGATCAAAGCCGCCCCCAGGGGTGTCAGGACTGAAATGCGGGCGGGATCCGACGAGCACTCCTCGGGCCACATTAATTGCACCATGCCGGGCGGAGCGCCCCGGTTCGTGCAATAGGTGACCCACGATCCCACGGTCACCAGCGAGCGGAGATCGTCCGACTCGTCCGGCACGATCTCGGCCCGGTTGATCTCACCCATGAGGAAGATGCCGTCCAAGTCCCCTTTTTCGGCGGCACGGCGCGCAAGCTGTTCGAGCCGCGGATAGTCAGATGCGATGAGCGCGATTCTTGGAAGAGGGAGCACGGCACACTCCTTCGGCTTCAATACGACCTCTCGGGTGGAGGCCACGAAAGCTGGAAAAGAGCCCGGACGGCGCGAACACCGTCCGGCTAACCGCCTGCTTGGAGGCGGCCGGCGTGAAGACCAAAACGCGCGGTGCGCGCATCTATGTCGACGACATATGCCATGACATGCGCACTATAGTGATTCATTCCGCTGGAAACATTGCGGCGAAACCGCACAGCCGCAAGCGATTGCAGGTTCCAGTCGCGGCATGCGCCCACCGATGCCGATGTACTTCATCCGCTTCGCAGCACCTCCATGCACTTGGCCGCGAACGCGTTGAGGTACGCGCCAAGCTCGCTCGCCAGCGCGTCGGAGCGCTCGACGTTCTGCAGGCTCATGTTGAGTGCGTAGACCGGAAGCCCGTCCAGCACGATGGGCGTTGCGACGGCAAGAACGGCGGGCTGCCACGACACCGCACAATAGCCGTCGCGTTGGACGGAGCTGATCGATCTCCTGATGTCCGCAAGCAGCGCCTTGGTCGCGGCAGCGCTGCGCCGTCTGAACAGTTTCAGCAATCGCTCGCGCTCGGGCTCTGGAATGCCGGCGAGATAGGCGCGGCCGAGCGAGGTCAGCTCCATCGGGACCTGCTGGCCGGCGACGACGTTGCGCAGCGCCGCGCGCGGGCTGTAGCGGATCGACTCCAGATAAACCATCATGGTTCTATCAGCCGTCGCGAGCCCGACGTTCAGCCGGCGCTTGGCCGATTCCGCCCGCATCATCGGGCCGATCGCATTGAGCACGGGTGATCCCGTGCGCATGGCATGGCCGATGCTGATGACGGACGCCGCAAGGCGGTAGGTCCGCTGGCTGCGGACCTCGTCGAGCATTCCGGAATTGACCAGCGTTCGTGTCAACCGGCTGACCGTCGATCGCGGCAATCCGGTTCGCTCCGCAATCTCGCCGTTGCCCAGCGTGTCGACGCCGGGCCGGAAAGCCCTGATGATCTCGATGCCCCTTTCGAGCGACCGGTTGCCATCAACCCCGCCCGCATATCTGCGCATCTGTGCCACATCCATCCTCCCCGCCATTTCCACTCAGTGGAATTAAGGGGATGTCCGGGGGGTGCAAGCCGCTATCGGTGATCGATCCGACGCCAGCCACGGAGCTTGCCATGTCCTATCAGCTCATGTCCTATCAGCTCATCGAATTTTCCGTCGAGGCCGGTGTTGCGACGATCGCCTTCAACCGGCCGGAACGGCGCAATGCCATGAGCGACGACATGCGCGCAGGCGCGGCGCCTGCGATCAGCGATCTCCTGGGCGGGCAGATCGACGTGATGTTCACAACCGTGGCCAGCGCGGCCTCGCTGGTGGCTGCGGGGCAGCTCCGGGCGCTGGCCGTCACATCGGCTGAACGTTCAGCCGCGTTCCCGCAATTGCCGACCGTTGCTGAGGCGGGAGTGCCCGGCTACGCCGCCGAGTCCTGGTATGGACTGTACGCGCCGGCCAAGACACCCGCGCCGGTGATTGCGCGCCTGAACCAGGCGGTCGCGAAGGCCGTTCAGTCCGGCGCCTTCAAGCAGCTGGAGGCCAACGAAGGTCTCATCATGGTCGGCAGCGCTCCCGAACAGCTCGATCGCTATGTTGGGCAGGAGGAGGACCGCTGGCGCAAGCTGGTCAAGGACGCGAACATCGAGGTGCAATAGTCCAGGGGATTCCGTCGCCGGGAAGCGGATCGGAAAGGTTCCGGGGCCTTTGGGCGCAAGCCACCGCCCTTCGCCGACGAGCTGATCGTAAGCCTTGTGCAGGGGCGCCGCGTTCGCGCACTGCGGCGGACCGCCAGTTCAAGATGCGCTCGACACGACATCCCGAACGAGGGACCTCGCGACGTCCGGGTCCGCGTGGGCGATTGTGGCCATGACGAAAGCGACCGTCACGTCGACGATCAGCCGATATGACGAGGCTCAATCTATCCTTGCTGGATCGGGGATTCGGACGATCCCTCCGCCGCCAATTTTTCGACATCGAGCGGCTTGCTGACAATCTTCAACGAGCCGTCGGGATTGCGCGGCCACTCTTCCTCAGGTCGATCCCAGTAGAGCTCGACGCCATTGCCGTCCGGGTCGCGGAGATAGATCGCCTCCGAACCACCGTGGTCGCTCGCACCGGTGAGCTGGACGGCCGCTGCTCGGAGGCGGCGGAGTGCGTCGCCGAGCGCGGCTCGCGTCGGATAGACAAAGGCAACGTGGTGGAGGCCCGTCGATCCTTCAGGTGGCGGCGAACCGCCCCGGCTCTCCCAGGTGTTGATCGCGACGTGGTGATGATAGCCGCCGGCGGCGAGGAACGCTGCTTCGTTGCCAATCAGTCCGTGCAGGCCGAAGCCGAGCACCCCGCAATAGAACGCAAGTGATCGCTCGAGGTCCGCTACCTTCAGATGAACATGCCCGACGCGGACGCGCGGGTCGATCGGTTCGCTGTCGGCCACCGGCGTGATCAGTCCCGTCATCCTTCAGCTCCTTAAAGCATGATCCGGAAAAGTGTGCAGCGGTTTTCCGAAAGGATCATGCTCAAACAACAACCTGAAGCGCGATGGTGATTCATCCTGATCCCATCGCGGTTTAGGGCCTTCCCCGATCGAAGCAGATCGCAGAAGCCGTTTCGCGGCAAGTCAGGATAATCTGGAATTACTGTCCATAATTCTGCATAATGAACGGCAATGCGCATCGATGAGATCAGTGTCTTCGTCCAGGTGCTGGAGGCAGGCAGCTTTGCCGGCGCTGCCCGAAGGCTCCGCATGCCCGCCAGCACGGTGAGCGCAAAGGTGGCGGCGCTCGAACAGCGCCTCGGTGTCAGCCTGATCCGGCGTACGACCCGCAAGCTCCGCGTCACGCCGGCGGGCCAGGCTTATTTTGAACGGTGCCGCGCCGGGCTTCGTGAGATCGAGGCAGCCGAAGCTGCAATTACGTCGGAGGCGGGAAGCCTCAGTGGCCTCCTTCGGCTCACAGCGGCCGTCGACATCGCGCAAAGTCTACTGCCGCCCATCATCAGCACGTTTCGCGAAACGTTCCCGATGGTGAAAATCGAGCTGATTGTAACGGACCGGATCGTCGACATGATCGCCGAAGGCGTCGATCTCGCCATCCGGGTCGGCCCGCTGCGCGATTCCAGCCTGGTGACCAGGTCTTTTGTGACGGGCCCGTCGGGACTGTTTGCAAGCCAACACTATCTCGACCGACGCGGCGTCCCCAGTCATGTGGATGATCTCAAACACCACGACCTGATTGGATTCGGCAAGCCTTGGGCCCGTCCTCTGCCCATGCTGATGGGAAAGCGGAAGGTCAGCATCGATCTATCGGGCGACCTGACCTGCGATGACCTGTTGACGGTAAGAACCTTCGTCGCGATGGGACTGGGGATCGGATTCCTGCCGGCCTTTTTCGCAGACCAACAACGGCTAGTGCGCGTGCTGCCAGCTCTTCGCTCGCCCCTGACCGGACTCTATTTCGCCTACCCTGCGCAGAAATACGTGGCAGCGCGGGTCAAAAGGTTCATCACCTTTGCAGTCACGAGTGTGAGCCGCCTGCGCCTGCATCCGTAGTCTCGGCGGCGCGTTGATCGCTTCGATCGGAATGCCGGTGCTTGCCCAGAGCCTTCGCCGCGGGTGATCGGCCTTCACCGCAGGCCCTGTTCGTCGATCAGAATGCGGTGGATCTCGATGCGTTCGGGCAGCTCGATCAGGAATTCCGCGTCGCGTGCGAGATGATGGACCTTGGTCGGCTCGCCCTTGGTGAAAGCCGTCATGGCTGCGATGTCCGGCCAGTAGGAGATGGTCGTGAACCATGTCTCCTCACCGCGGTCCTCGCGCAATTGCTGCACACCGAGCGCGGTCTTCAGCAGCGGCGGAATGCCCTCCGCTTGCAGATAGGCCTGGTAGGCGTCGGCGGCGTCGCGGCGGGTGCGGCCGCGCCAGATGCGGGCGATGGTCGGTTTGGTCGGCATGATCGACTCCCTTGCGGGCGAACGCCGTGCTGCGCGCTCCCGTTCCAGCGTCTCCATGTCGCGGCCGCCGCCAGCCGCTCGGCATGTGGTGCCCGGTTGCCGCGGCGTATACCGGCGTCTTCACGCTCGGTGGCCGGTTCTTGGCGGCGCCGCCGCGAATATGCCGTGGTGTCGGAGAATTGCGTCACGCCCGTTCCCGCCTCGATCGATCGCACCAGCGCGCCGCTGCTCGGCTGCGCGGTGACGACCGCGCTCGGTGTCGTCAACAACGATGCGCAGATCGCCATTGGCGAAGCCGTCGTCGTTTTCGGGGCCGGCGGCGTCGGATTGAACATCGTGCAATTTGCCGCGATGGCCGGCGCCGGCATGGCCGAGCCGCGTGCCATGATGGCTTCGCGCGGCCGTAACCGGCGGTTAACCATGGATATTTACGGTGTGACAAGCCTCTGAGCTTTGACAGTCAAGTTGATTTCGAGTCCAACCCCATGGCGTTCGGTAGCCGCGCATCTCCGCGAAGCATCGCCCCGACGGAGCAAGCGGCTTCGTGGGAAGCACCGCGGGCTGCGAAGGCGAAGCCTGACGGCACCGGGCCGGCACTGATCAAGGGATCGCTGACGGTCTCCGGCACGCTCGCCTTTCTGCGCGAGAACGGCCGGCGCATCCTGACGCTGGCCCTCGCGCTGTTCGCCCTCGGCGTCGTCGTTCTGATGGTCCTTCCGGTCCGCTACGCCGCGACGGCTCTGGTCGTGCTCGATCCGCGCGAGCTGCGCGTGACCTCGGATCAGGACGTGCTGCCCGGCATCGGCCAGGATGCCGCGGCGCTTCAGAGCCAGATCGAGATCGCCAAATCCGACGGATTTCTCCGCCCCTTGATCGAGCAGCTCAAGATCGCGGACGACGAGGACGTCGCGGGCGGCTATACCGACATGACGCGCCTGCTCGAGAAATTCCGCAACCGCCTCGAGATCACCCGGCGCGGGCTCACCTACGTCATTGCGATTTCCTTCACCTCGAACCGCCCGGACCGGGCCGCCTATTACGCCAATGCCATCGCCGAGGCGTTCGTTGCCAGCCAGGGCCGCGTCCGCACCGAGGCGACGGACGAGGCCGCCGACTGGCTGAAGGACCGGCTGAAGACGCTGAGCGAGCGCCTGCGCGCGTCGGAAGACGCCGTCGCTGCCTTCCGTCTCGAGCACAACATCGTCAATGCCGGCAAGGAATCCACCACGCAGCAATTGCGGGTGACCGACCTCACGCAGCAGGTCTCCGCCGCCCGCGCGCGCACCGAGGAGGCCAGGGCGCGCTACGAGCAGGCGCAGCGCGACGTCAAGGCCAATGTCGAAGGGCCGGTGAAGCAGGACCTCCTGAGCATGCTGCGCGCGCAGCGCTCGGCCCTGAACGATCAGATCGCGCAGAAGAAGGCGGTGTATGGCGACCGCCATCCCGATCTCGCGATCTCCTACAGCCAGCTGGCGGACATCAACCGGCAGATCGAGATCGAGCGGAAGAAGAACATCGACACGGCCAGATCCGAATACGAGGCGCAGCTGGAGCAGCAGAACGCGCTGGAAAAGCAGCTCAAGGCGGTCGAGACCAAGATGCTGGTCGACGGCCAGGCGCTGGTGAAGCTGCAGGAGCTGCAGCGCGACGCCGATGCCAACAGGAACATCTACGAGCAGTTCCTGTCGCGGTTCAAGACCACCAATGAGCAGCGTCAGTTGCAGGCGTCCCAGACCAAGATCGCTTCGATCGCCATTCCGCCGCTGCGTTCGACGCGTCCGCCGCTCGCCTTGCTGCTCGCGGCACTGGCGATCGGCTCGCTGTTGACCTCCACCGCCGCCGTCGCAGTGACGACGAGCGTGTCGGCCGAAAAGCCCGAATCCGTTCAGGCGCCTGGATCTGTGGAAGCGGAGGAGGCGCTCGTCCGGGAAGTCCAGCGTCCGGCCGCCGCGCACCGGGCCGAGGCGCTGCCAAGCCTTCCTGTCTGGGCCCGCATTCCCGAGCTGGCGCCAGGGGCCGGGACCAACACTGTCTGGCAAAGACCGATCACCACGGCCGCCGAACTCGATCTCAGCCTCCATCTGCGGCCGCTGCTCGAACGCATCGACCGTGTGCCGGTGCGCGGCTGCAAGGTCGCGCTGGTGTTGTCGGTCGGCAAGAGCGCAGGCGGCAACACGGTTGCGTGCTCCCTCAATCGCGCCGCCGTGAATCGGGGCATGATGAGCGTGCTGATCCGGCTCCAGCCGGAATTCGCAGGCCACCAGCCGCCGGTGACCGAATGGCACGACGGCTCGACCACGGCGGGGTTGCAGTCGATCGACGAGCTCCTGAGCGCCGGCCGCAAACCCGATGCGAGGCCCGAGGACGATATTCGTTCGGAGTTCGACCTGATCATCGTCCACGCCAGCAATCTCGCCTTGCAGCCCGACGCCATCGCCCTGGCCGCGCACGCGGACCTGATCGTCCTGGTGGCGCGCGCCGGCGAGCTCGGCTCGTCCGCGATGCGCAGGGTGACCGCAGCGCTGTCGAAATATGCGGCCGTGCCGACCGGCCTCGTCGTCAATCATGTGCCCGCCGGTGCGGTGGCGCCTCACCCCGAGGGGGGCGCATTGGGTCTTGCGGTTTGACGACAGCATCGCGCCGCCGTCTGCTGATCGCGGCCATGCTGCTGTCGATCTCATTCGGCCCGCCGGTCTTCGCCGACAATTGCGTGTCCTTGCCGTCGACGGTCGCGCCGGAGAGGCTTGCTGCGCTGTCGCGTGGCTTCAATGCCGACGGCTGGATCAACGGTGCGCCGCCAAGCCGCGCGTTGCTGCAGCAGCTGCGCAGGGCGGGCATGAGTCATGTTCGCTTACCGGTGCCGGCGGAACGGGTGATGCCGCGCTTTGCCGCGAAGGCCGAGCGCGAGGCGAGCTTGCGCGTGCTCGACAGCGCGTTGAAGCAGCTCGCCTCGCTCGGCTACTCCACGTCCGTCGATCTTCATCCCGGCGAGCGCTTCAACCGTCTGCACAAGGATGATCCGGCTGCGGCGATGGGCGAGATGCAGGAGGCCTGGCGCGCTCTTGCAGAGGTCATTCGATTCCATCCTGCCGATCGCGTCTTCGCCGAGCTGCTCAACGAGCCCGATGTCGAAGCCGAGAGGTGGCAAAGGGAGGTCGAGGCGCTGGCCGCCTTCGTCCGCCGGCTGCTCCCCGCCACCACCCTGATCGTCGGTCCGGTCAACTGGCAGCGCGCGGATTCGCTGGCGGGGTTTCGTCCGCTGGCAGACCCCGACGTCGTCTACGCCATCCACTTCTACGATCCGATGGTGTTCACCCACCAGGGCCATTGGGATGAGCGGGATCCGCTGCACGACATCCGCGACCTGCCGTACCCGATCAGTGCCGCAGATCCCGCCGTGCGGGCGCTTCGCCGGGACTTGCAGGACAGAAGCGCGACCAAGGCGCTCGGCATACTCGACACCGCGATTGTGGCCGCCAAGGACAAGCCGGGCGCCGATCGCTGGCTCGCGCCCGCCTTCGCCTGGCAGCAGCAATTCTCACGGCCGATCATCGTCAACGAATTCGGCGTGCTGAAAGCCGCTGCGCCCAGGGAGAGCCGGTTGCGCTGGCTGGCGGAGGTCACGGCCTATGCCCGCGAGCATTGCTGGGGCTGGGCGCATTGGGAGCTGGCGCAGGGTTTTGGTCTGGTCGACGCCGCTACCGGCAAGGCCGATCCCGACGTGATGCGGGCGCTGCTCGGCGCGTCCCGAGCTCCCGCCGCGCGCCGCGATCGTTAACGAAACTTTACGCATCGCCCGGCTACCGTGCTCCTGCGCGATGATGAGGGACGATTGATGAGCGCCGGGTACTCACCGCAAGGTCGGAGTATGCAGGCCGGACCATCGCCGCCGGCCTGGCGCGAGCTGGTCCCGACCTTCTGCATCGCCACGGCAACGATCGGCTTTGCGCCGGTTCTGCACCTCGCCAATCCGGCGCTGGCTATCACCGTCGAGGTCCTCATCGGCATCGCCATCGTCGTTGCGGTCCCGACCTATGCGCCGGCCGTCGCGATCTTCGTCCTGTTCTTCCAGAATCTGTTCGTCTCGATCCTGTCGCCTCTCGTCCCGCTCCCGTCCGATCTCGACTTCATCAAGGGCTACAATTTCCTCGTCTGCTCCGTCATGTGGCTGGCGACGTTCGCTCTGTACGTGCTGGGCCGGTGGAAGCAGTCGAGCGACGTGAACAGGATCATGCGCTGGGGTGTCGCCACGCTCGCCGTGGTGTCGCTGTATTTCGCGATCGGCTTCGGCCAGAACGGACAGGCCGCCGCGGTCTATCTGCGCAACATCGTGCTTCCTTTATTTCTGTTTCAGGTCTCGCTGCTGACGGCGGCGACCTATGAAGTGCGCATCACGCCGTTCCTGGTGACGCTCGCGGTCATCCTCATTCTGTGCGGCTACGTCGAGCTCGCGTTCCGGGACGTCTGGCTGGCCATCACCAACGGTCATGCCTTCTGGGGCTTTGACGAGCTCAAGGCGACCCATTCGGGCGTCTGGGAGGCCCAGATGCGCGCCACCGGAAACGTGCCCGTCGACCTGAAGGACCGTTTCAGCTTCGACTTCCTGAACACGCCTCTGCTCGAAGGATTCGGCCTGTCGAAGATGCTGCGTATCCACGGCCCGAACATGCATCCGATCAGCTTCGCCTACGGGATCGGCTTTCTCGCCCTGTTCCTGTTCTCGGTGGGACGTCCATTCCTCGCCCTCGCGGCCTTGCCGCTCCTGGTCTTTTGCAGCGTGAAGGGAGCGCTCATCGTGGTGATCTTCGTGGCCGCGGCCTGGATGTCGACCCGCCTGCTCGGCGCCGTGGTGACGCTGTTGCTCGGCATCCTGGGCCTCATCGCGTTCGCGATTCTCGCGATTCGCGTCGGCCTGCAGATCGGCGACTATCACATCATCGGTCTCATGGGCGGCTTGAACGGATTTGTGGAGAGACCGCTCGGCCGGGGTCTCGGCGTCGGCGGCAATTTGTCGGAGAGCTATTTTTCGATCGATTGGGGCGCCGCGCAGGCGGCCGGGACGATTGACGGCGCGGTCGAAAGCGCGATCGGCGTCCTCCTGTACCAGATGGGCATCGCGGCCTTCGTGCCACTGGCCTTCTATTCCGCGATGGCCCTCAAGGCCTGGCGCCTCTACGCATCGTCAGGCTATCTCACACAGGGCCTCGCCGGCTTCGGCGTCATGGTCGTGCTGCTCAATGGATTGTTTCAGGAAGAGGCCTTGTTCGCGCCTCTCGCGCTGGGCCTGATGCTCTCGCTCGCTGGCCTCGTCATCGGCAGCCATGTGAGGATGCAGACGGTCGCCGGCGAGGAAGCCGGGCTCGAGCAGATCACGCGCTACCAGCCCGTGACATAGCTCGGCGCTCCCAAAGCATGATCCGGAAAAGTGTGCAGCGGTTTTCCGAACAGATCATGCTCAAACAATAACCTGAAGCGCGATGGTGATTCATCCTGATTCCATCGCGCTTTAGTGAAGCCCGACATTGGCCGAGCCGTCCCGATCATCGCATTGTCATGCTCCGGTCATCCTAGCTGCATCGTCCGTTGCTCTTTTCGCCGCGCGCCAGGGCCTCTTCCATTTCGTTGACATCGAAACGGGGCCCTGGATGATCGTTTGACGCGTTTTCTTGATGCGAGCCGGACGCCACGTCGCTCGAAAACGCTCTGGGGAGAGCTGACATGCAACTGATCAAGACGATTTCGGCTGACCGCCGCTCGATGCTCAAGGGCCTCGCGGCAGCAGCGGTGGCGCCGCTTGCGGCACCGGCTTTTGCCGCCGAGGGCCTTCCGGCGCAGCCGACCGGTCCGGCGGCCGCTGTCGCCACCGACAAGGCCTATTGGGCGGCCGTGAAGGGGCTCTATTCCGTCACGCCCGATGTCGTCAATTTGGAGAACGGCTATTGGGGCATCATGGCCGAGCCGGTGAGGCGCGAGTTCATCCGCCAGTCCGACATGGTCAACTATCAGAACACCTATTATGCGCGGCTGCGTGCGGGTACGGATTTCGAGGCCGTGCGCGCCAAGGTGGCGGAAGCGGTCGATGCCGCGCCCGATGAGATCGCGCTCACCCGCGGCGCGACCGAAGCGCTGCAGCTCCTCATCGGCGGCTACAACAGGCTGAAGCCCGGCGATTCCGTGCTCTACGCCGACCTCGACTATGATTCGATGCAATATGCCATGAACGCGCTGAAGGCGCGCCGCGGCGTCGACGTGGTCAAGTTCGACGTGCCGGAGCCCGCGACGCGCCAGGCGGTGCTCGACGCCTATGCCCGCGCCATCGAGGCGAACCCGAAGACGAGACTTCTGCTGCTGACCCATGTCAGCCATCGCACCGGCTTCGTCATGCCGGTCGCCGAGATCGCACGCATGGCGAAGGCCAAGGGCATCGACGCCATCGTCGACGCCGCCCATTCCTGGGGCCAGATCGACTTCCGGGTGAGTGAGCTCGAGGCCGATTTCGTCGGCTTCAATCTGCACAAATGGATCGGCGCGCCGCTCGGCGTCGGCTTCCTCTACATCAGGAAGGATCGCCTCGCGGCCATCGATCGCGACATGGGCGACGAGGATTTTCCGCAAGAGGACATCCGCTCGCGGGTGCATACCGGCACGGTCAATTTCGCCACGGTGCTGACGGTGCCCACGGCCGTGGCGCTGCATCAGCAGATCGGCGCGGCGGCGAAGCAAGCCCGCCTGCGCCATTTGCGCGACCATTGGGTGAGCCGCGTCCGCGGATTCAAGGACATCGAGATCCTGACGCCGGATGAAGCCGGCTCATATGGCGCGATCACGTCCTTCCGTCTTGCCGGCAAGACTGGCAAGGCCGACAACGAGGCCATCGTTGCGAAGCTCCGGGACAGCCACAAGATCATGACGGTGCGCCGGGCGGGCGTCGCCAGGGGCCAGTGCATCCGTGTGACGCCGGCTCTCTTCACCGACGAGACCGATCTCGACCGCCTCGTCGAGGCGCTGGCCGTCATCACGGGGACGAAGACGGGGTGAGAGCGGGGAAGGGCATCCTTCCCGTTATTTCACCGCCACCCCAGCGCCGGGGCCACATGCGTCAGGATCGCCTCGATCGCATGCGCGCAATAATCGACCCCGAGCTGGTTCGGAATCGTCAGCAGCAGCGTATCTGCTTCCGCGATCGCCTCGTCCTGCCGCAACTGCTCGATCAGCACATCCGGCTCCGCCGCATAGCTTCGGCCGAAGATCGCGCGCGTGCGCGGGTCGATGAAGCCGATCTGGTCTTCGCTTCCGCGCTCGCCGCCGAAATAGCCGCGGTCGCGATCGTCGATCAGCGCGAAGATGCTGCGGCTGACGGACACGCGCGGCTCGCGGGCGTGGCCCGCCTCCTTCCACGCGGCACGATAGGCGCGGATCTGCGCGGCCTGCTGCACGTGAAAAGCTTCGCCGGTTTCGTCGTTCTTCAGCGTCGAGCTCTGCAGGTTCATGCCGAGCTTGGCCGCCCATACGGCGGTCGCGTTCGAGCCGGCGCCCCACCAGATCCGTTCGCGCAAGCCCTGCGCATGCGGCTCCAGGCGCAGCAGCCCCGGCGGATTGGGGAACATCGGCTGCGGATTGGGCTCGGCAAAACCTTCGCCACGCAGGAGGTCGAGGAAGACCTCGGCGTGGCGCCGGCCCATGTCGGCATCGCTCTGGCCCTCTGCCGGGCGATAACCAAAGTAGCGCCAGCCGTCGATCACCTGCTCGGGCGAGCCGCGGCTGATGCCGAGCTGCAGCCGGCCACCGGCGATGAGGTCGGCGCTTCCCGCGTCCTCCACCATGTAGAGCGGGTTCTCATAGCGCATGTCGATCACGGCCGTGCCGATCTCGATCCTGCTGGTCTTGGCGCCGACGGCCGCGAGCAGCGGAAAGGGCGAGGCGAGCTGGCGCGCGAAGTGATGCACGCGGAAATAGGCGCCGTCCGCCCCTAACTGTTCCGCGGCGACGGCCAGCTCGATCGATTGCAGCAGCGTATCGCTGGCCGAGCGCGTCTGGGATTGCGGCGAGGGCGTCCAGTGCCCGAAGGAGAGGAATCCGATCTTTTTCATCGCGCCAAGGTAAGCATGATCACGGGAGTTTGCGATACCTCGCCCGGAGGAAAGTTGGGCAGACTGGAAAGGCGTGGACTCGCGAGGGCGGCTTCTTGGGGGGAAGCGGACCTAAGCAGACAGCGCCATCATTTCGCACCTTTCTGAGACGTGCGTGACGAACGGAACGTCCGCTTCGCGCCGACGGCGGACGCTCCCCGCTCTGACACGCGAACGAACTCGCCGATCCCGTTGCGCTGCTCCGGCAGGTGTGATCGAAGGACCACGCGTCCGTGGCGTGGATGGATTTGAGGTCGTGGGCTCCGGCCTGCGCAGCGCTCGCTCATGAAAAGCGACGTGGATCACCCCTGTTCCGAAGGCAGACTAAACAGAAACGCGGCCCCCCGCGGTTCATTCGCACGCGTCCAAAGTCGTCCTCCGTGCGCCTCGATGATCGATTGGCAGATCGACAAGCCCATGCCGGTGCCATCCGGCTTGGTGGTGTAGAAGGGCTCGAACAGGCGGTCAACCAATGCCCCGTCAAGTCCGGGACCGTTATCCCGCACGGCGACGACGACGCGACCCGAGGCATCTTCAGCCGTGCTGATCCGCAGCTCCCGTCCGCCAACGTCGAGGCAGTTCATTGCCTCGATCGCGTTGAGGATCAAATTCAGAACGACCTGCTGCAGCTGGACGCGATAGCCTTTCACGAGCGGCAAGCCCGGAGCGAGGTCGGTCTGGATCGAGACATCATGCTTGAGCAGCTCGCTCCGGGCTATGGTGATCACGTCCAGGATTGCACCATTGATATCGACGCTCTCCTTCGGTGCCGGAGTTTTCTTGATCAGGGAACGGATCCAGCCGATGATCTCGCCGCCTCGGTTGGCTTCCGCGACGATGGATGCGAGCGCCTGCCGTGCCTTTTCGAAATCCGGAGGTTGCGTTTCCAGCCAGCTGAGTGCGGCTTCTGCGTTGCAGAGCGTCGCGGTGATTGGTTGGCTTAGTTCGTGTGTCACCGAAGCCGTGACCTGGCCCATTGCCGCCGCGCGGTTGGCGCGGGTTAGTTCAGCCTGCATCTCGCGTAACGTCTCGGCGGTTCGCTTGCGTTCGGTTATGTCGCGGCTCAGACAAATGATCTGTGACCGGCCGCCTTCGCAGAATTCCCGCATACGGATTTCGACGGGAAACACAGTGCCGTCCTTTCGGCAATAGCGACTCTCGAGCGTAGCGATGCCGCCGGCCTTGAGGCGGTCGCGGTTGATCCGCCAGGCCGCTTGATCCATCTGCAGATCGAAGAAGGAGGCAGTTGCCCCGACCAGTTCGCCCCGGCCGTAGCCGAGGCTTTCGCAGGCATTTCGATTCACGTCGAGAACGCGACCGTCTTCGCTGTGGAGCATGAACATGTCGGTCGCGTGGTCCACGAAGGTACGGAAACGGGCCTCGCTCTCGATCAGCGCCTGTTCGGCGCGCTTGCGCTCCGTGATGTGGCGCCCGACACCGCGGTAGCCGATGAAGTGCCCGGTGTCGTCGAAGATGGGCAGCCCGGAGACGGACACATAACGCTTGCCGCCGTCGGGCGTCGGCCGCGCGAGCTCGAAATCGCGAAACGGAAGGTGGGCATCGAGTATCTCCCGGTGCTTGCGCCAGCCCTCTGCGTCAGGTTCCAGATAAGGGACCTCCCATCGTGTCCTGCCGATTTCGGAGACGGGCGGCTCGGCAAGTGTCTCAGCGAACTCCTGGCGGATGAAGCGATGCTGCGCGTCAGTTTCCCAGTACACATCGAAGGAGAATTGCACCAGCGTGCGAAAGCGCTCCTCGCTCTCGCGCAGCGCCTCCTCGGGGCGCTTGCGCTCATTCGAATCGAGCGCGACCGACGGCACTTGAATCGGATGTTGCATGATCACCTCTTGCTCACGAGCGATGGATCAGTCGAGGCACTTCTTCTACCGGAGTGCGGGCCCGTCTCTTGCCCGGAGTGGCAAACAGCGCTGGCGATCGCTACCGATGCACGGCGGGCCGAACCTGGCCTCGCAGCGCCCAATGATCGGCCAGGAATATGCCTCGTGACGATTATACTGACGTATACGGGCCGTCCCTGGCCGCCGCGACGGCCCACCCCGCGCGCTGACTCCGGTTCCATCAAATGCCAAATGAGCAGCCGCTCTCCTCAATTCACCAGTTCCACTGCGAGGAACGATCGCACCAGCCCCGCTTTATTCGTCTGCATCTTCAGAGTTTGATCGGCGGTTCGCGCTACCCCGCTGCCGGTCAAGGACGAGTCAATGCGCATCCTTCTCGTTGGCGGTACAGGACTTGTTGGATCGGCAATCTACGCGCGGCTGTCCTCCGAAGGGCATGAATGCACATTGGTGTCGCGCCATCCGGCGGCTGCGCCCGCCACGCGCCATATCACCCTGGACGTCGCTCGGACCACCGATCCGTCGAGATGGAAGAGACTTCTTGCAGGCATCGATGCCGTCATCAACGCGGCGGGAGCCTTGCAGGGACAGGACATTCAAGGCGTTCACGTCGCCGGCAGCGCGGCGCTTTATGCGGCATGTGAAGGCGCGGGCGTGCGCCGCATCATCCTTTTCTCGGCAATCGGCAGCAATCGCGGTGCCCTGACCGATTTTTCCCGCAGCAAGCAGGAAGGCGAAGCCGCCTTGATGGCAAGGGATCTCGATTGGGTCATACTGCGGCCTTCCGTCGTCGTGGGCCGGCCCGCCTATGGTGGCAGCGCGCTGTTGCGAGGTCTGGCGTCGCTCCCGATCCTGCCCGTCATGCCCGACACCGCAGCTGTTCAACCCGTGCATCTCGACGACGTGGTTGAGACGGTGGTGTTCTTCCTGCGACCGGGCGCGCCCTCCCGCCTCGCACTTGATCTGGCGGGTCCAGCGCGGATGGCCTTCAGTGACGCGGTGGCGCTGTTTCGCGGCTGGCTGCGCTGGAGGCCCGCTTACCGCCTGCACCTGCCGGCTTGGGCGGCCTCGGCCGCCTATCGCGCGGGTGACGTCGCGCAGATGCTGGGTTGGGCAACACCCATCAACACGACCGCGCAGGCAGAAATGCGACGCGGCGCGACCGGCGATCCCGAGCCCTGGCGTCAGCTTACCGGCATCAGACCGCGCGATCTCGAAGTCGCGCTCGCACGCGAACCCGCCTCGGTGCAGGAACGCTGGTTTGCCCGGCTATATGCGCTCAAGCCGGCAATATTCGCCGTCTTCAGCCTGTTCTGGATCGTCACCGGTATCATTTCGCTCGGCCCGGGCTGGGAAATCGGAATCTCGTTGCTGCGGGAAGGCGGGCTCCCAGAAAAGGGCGCGGCCCTCACCGTCCTCGCAGGCGCGCTCGCCGACATCGTCATTGGCCTTGCTATTCTTTGGCGGCCTCTGTGCCGCTATGGGCTGTGGGCAGCACTGATCATCTCGCTGACCTACGTCGTGATCGGCTCGGCGCTGGTGCCGCGGCTGTGGGCCGAGCCGCTTGGGCCAATGCTGAAGATCTGGCCGGTGCTGATGCTCAATCTGGTCGCCATGGCGATCCGGGAAGATCGCTGATGCTCTATCTCCTTGTTAAGATGGTGCACATCATCGGTGCTGCAGTCTTGCTCGGCACGGGTGCCGGCATCGCCTTCTTCATGCTGGTGGCACATCTGCGCGGAGACCCGCGCGAGATCGCCGGGGTTGCGCGGACCGTCGTGCTGGCCGACTTTCTGTTTACGGCGAGTGCCGTGATCCTGCAGCCCATCACTGGCACATGGCTCGCATGGTCGAGCGGGTATTCGCTTCGGGATGGCTGGATCGCGGCGTCCATCGCGTTGTATCTGGTGACCGGCGCCTTCTGGCTGCCGGTGGTGTGGATGCAGATGCAAATGCGCGATCTTGCCGTCGGTGCGGTCGCGACCAGCACCAAGCTGCCAGCCGGTTATCATCAGCTCTTCCGTTGGTGGTTCGTCTTCGGATTCCCGGCGTTCGCAGCCGTTCTGGTGATCTTCTGGCTGATGATCGCCCGCCCAGCTATTCCGTACTGGGATTAAATCGACTGCCATTCTAGGATTGAAGGCGTTCCACCAGCCGGAGGAACGAAGATGAGGTCCGGCGGCCCGGGCAATGAGTCATGTCCGAGATGGGGCACAAGCGCCGTTCGGAGGTTGGCCGGTCATTTCCGGTCTAACTCCCTGAGCCGACAACGCGGAATGCCGCGCGAACTTTGCATTCGGGCCAACAGGCGACACTGCGGACTTGCTGCTTTTCAATCGTCGGGTCAGGCTTCAGAATAGGCAGGGTAAATCCGGTCAAGCAGTGAGGACACCAATGCAACCGGCTACGCAATACGCCAAAAGCGGTGACGTTCACATCGCCTACCAGTTGTTTGGCAGCGGCCCGGTAAATCTGATTATGGTTCCGGGGTTCGTGTCGAACGTCGAGAATTATTGGGACGAGCCCGATCTCGCTCGCTTTTTGACCCGTTTGGGTAGCTACGCCCGAGTGGTAACTTTCGACAAGCGCGGGACCGGCATGTCGGATCGCGGCGGAGAGCTCCCCGGCTTGGACCAGCGTATGGATGATCTTCGAGCCGTCATGGACGCCGCCGGCATGGAGCAAGCGGCACTCTTTGGGATATCTGAAGGCGCGCCGCTGTCGGTCCTGTTTGCCGCAACCTATCCCGACCGGTGTCGCGCGCTGATACTTTACGGCAGCTTTTCACGATTTTCCTACTGGTTTCCGACCAAAGAGGCACTCGAAGCGTTCTTCGGCTACGTTGAGCAGGCATGGGGTACGGGCGGAAGCGTGCAGAAATTCGCGCCTTCGCGCGCAAACGACGCCGCTTTTCAACGCTGGTGGGGCCGCAACGAGCGTCTTGGTGCCAGCCCCGCCGCCGTGAAGGCTCTCATGAGCATGAACAGTCAAATTGAAATCAGCGGCATTCTTCCGGCCGTTCGAGTACCAACCCTCGTGATTCACCGGACTGGAGACAAAACTGTTAGTGTAGAAGGTGGGCGCGATGTGGCGGCGCACATTCCTGGAGCCCGTCTTTTTGAGCTGCCCGGAAGCGACCACATCTTCTACGTGGGAGAAAACGCAGACGAAATTTTCGATGCGATCGAAGAATTCTTAACTGGCTCAAGATCTCCGGTCTCGGTTGACCGCGTCCTCGCCACGGTTCTCTTCACCGATATTGTAGGCTCAACCGAGAAAGCCGCTGCACTTGGCGATCAACGCTGGCGCGACCTTCTCGACGGCCATCATGCGACGATCCGGCGCAACCTCGCGCGCTTTCGAGGCCATGAAGTGAAAACGACTGGAGACGGTTTTCTCGCCACCTTTGACGGCCCAGCCCGCGGTGTTCGCTGCGCTTGCGCTATTGTCGAGGAAATGAGACCGCTTGGGATCGAGGTCCGTGCTGGGCTTCATACAGGCGAGTGCGAAATGATCGGTAGTGATGTTGGCGGTATTGCTGTTCACATAGGCGCGCGGGTCGCCGCGCTTGCCGCCGGCAGCGAGGTTTTGGTTTCGAGCACAGTCAAAGATCTGGTGGCCGGCTCTGGTTTGCGCTTCAACGATCGGGGCACCCGCTCACTCAAGGGTATCCCCGGTGAGTGGCGCATCTATGCAGTGGAGCGATAGAGACGCCTATCGGCGTTACATGGTCTGCAATGGGTTCAAAAGCACCGCTTCGAGTTGGTAGTCCGTGAGGTCTCGGCACACGCCAGAGTCAGCCGTGCTGCTGATGCTTCCGCGGTGCCATCGCGTCATGGATCAGAACCTTAGCGGCAATGACGACGTTGGCGTGCAAAATTACACTCGGGATCCAGCCGCGTTGGTCCGGGCTGAAAATGTGAACGTAATCCACGACAGGACAACCCGAGTTCTTCTTTGGGTCGAACAGGAAAGTGACAGCCAATCGGACCCTTTCCGCGGCATCCCCGAGACGTATCAGAGTCGAGATCCTGGTGCTAGACTTCCTGCTCCTACCGATTAGGAGGACGAACATGCCCGATAGCGTCTACAAGGTCATAGAACTGGTCGGTACCAGCACCGACTCATGGGAGAAGGCGGCCGCTAATGCGGTCGACCAAGCTGCCAGATCTCTCCGGGATCTTCGCATTGCAGAGGTCGTCAAGCTCGATATGCAACTGGATGACAAGGGAAAAGTCGAGGCCTATCGCGCCAAGCTCAACGTATCGTTCAAGTTCGAGGGCTCCTGAGCCTCAGTACCTCGCCCCTTCCCGGGCGAGGATGGCTCGTTGGAAAAGGCGCATTGCGATCCGCCCAACCGGACGCCGTGGCCCATCCCGGAAGTTGGCACTAGTCCGACTAAGACCGAAATGGTTTGATGCGAAGGGGCGTATGGCACGTGGTGACTCCATGTACATGGTCATTCGCAAGTACAGCAAGGTTCGTTCGGTAGCGGACGCCGCTCGTCGCGCTAAGAGCGGCGTTGGTGAGATCCTAAGGCAATCGCACGGATTCAGATCTTATCATGTGCTGGATGCGGGCGATGGTGTCGGTATCGCCGTGATGATATTTGACGACCGCGAAAGCGCCAACGCAGCGAACGCCAAAATACTGGCATTTGTTCAAGCCAGTCTACCTGACCTCGATCTTGGAGTTCCTGAAATCGCTGCCGGCGAGGTTTTGGTAAACATAGAGCCTAATGGGTCCTGAGGCATCAAGTGGCCGAATACGCTGCCTGCTGCATGGCCTGCCGCCCGCTCATGACGCAGTCAACCTGACCCGCATCGCGTTGGCGACGATCGCGCCTGGCACCGGCGTTTGCCGGCAAAGACTTTGCGACTGCGCATATTTTTCAAGGAGCACACGGACATGAAGCAACACACCTCCGAAGCATTTTCCACTGCAGCGGTCGGCCGGACACTACTCATGCTGACGCGCATCGTGATGCCACCCAGGGATCCCGACGAAGACGAGGAGGAAACGGTCACGGCACCAAAGTTGCGGAGGAGATGCTCACGGGCTTTGAGCACAATCTAAAGACACTGCGTGAGCATCGAGAGATAGTCGTCAGAACGATTGAGCAGATCGACAACGGGCTGGCTTGATCACTGGACCTTACAAGGTCCGACCGAATCGGTTCCTTCTTTACCCATGCGGAGCCAACACCGACGGCCCATTGATGAGGTTGCCTTGAAGTCCCTCGTCGGCCTCCTCGATGGCCCTAACGATGAGTTCTCAGTGTTCGCGCATTACTTGGAGATTGGCCTCGAATACCCGCAACGTTTCCTCCGCGAGCTTCGTGTCTTGACCGTCGCGTCGTAGGTTCTCGGTCAAGGCCACTTGCTCTTCGATCACGCGTTCAGCTTTCGCTACGTGTTTGTTGGCAATTGATAGCTGTTGCCGCTCAAAAGATTGCCGCTCCTGCGCCTTCCTTTTTCTATCGACAGCTGCTTGCATCCGAAAGCCATCAGGCTGCTGAGGTGATGGTTTTTTGATCTCGTGCTGCGGGGTCTTTGGAATGTTGGGTCGAGGATTTTCCGATAGCACTTTGCGGCCCAGCGCAATACAATAGCCGCGCGTCCCGACGCCAAGTGACGAGCATCGTGCTCTTTGTCGAGAGACGAGAGACGGAAAAAGCGGAGACCTGGCAACACCATCCCGGCGTTCCCTGTGACAGGCGGAAGCGCGACCAGGTCCCGTTGCCAGGACGCAGAACCGCCGGCGACAAGGGCAGCTGGGGGCGGGGGCCAATAACGGAAATTACTGGACCGGCGGGAGATCGCCCCGGTTTGACCAGATCAAATCGAAATCATATTGGCTTCAACAACCTCCTAGAACGCACATAGTCCATTTCGGCGCGGGCTCTCAAAATGGCTTCCTGCGTTTTCCTTATGGTCTCTCCCGCTTCCAAAATTGCCTTATCGGCTCTTTGCAAGAGGTCTAAGAAACGTGCGTCTGAGCTCGTCCGAACGGATGCGGTCGCGTTGGTCTTTCGCATCAGAACGGCTGCGGTCGCGTCGGTTACATGATGGACGAGCGCGACTATCGATCCCTTTTCATCCACCACAGGCCAGTTTTTCGGAAGCCAATAGCGCACCTGCCAAGGCCGTCCGTCTGGTAGGATATCATACCGTTGCAGAGGCATCACGTGCCCGCGCCCTTCGTGGAGCACCTTCTCAAATGATGCGGCCAGATTACTTACCCCATCCGCGAGTGCGACATGCGGGTTGTCGGGAAATGCATCGAACATGTGCAGGCCAGCCAGCGCGTCCCGCGTACGCAATACCTCTCGAAGATAGCTCTCATTGGCATCCACTATCTTCAAGTCCGGCGTGAGCAACAGTACCGGGACAGGGGAATGCTCGAACAGCCGATGCCACGCGTCTTGTGCTTCAGCCATCAAAGCTTCCGGGGACCGGAAGTTCGGTTGCATAGTTCTCATATCTTTGGCTCGTGATTTCCGGGCAAAATGCCGTGCTCGGAAAGTAAGCCGTCGCAAACCCTTTGTGAATGGGTGGAACCATTGCGCCGCGCGGCGTTCCCTAAAGCATGATCCGGAAAAGTGCGAAGCGGTTTTCCGGAAGATCATGCGCAAAACAACAGCCTGAAGCGCGATGACGATTCATCCAAATCTCATCGCGCTTTAGAAGTGGCGGCGGCCTTGCGCCGGGCTACGCTGGGCTTTTGCAATGCAAAAAGCTATCCCACAGGGCGCGAGCCAATGTTGAGTACCCGCGAGCGGCCAGCAATTGCTCCCCGTTCGGCGAGCGCGCGAGGATTGCGTGTGTCCTTATCGCTCAGGCATGGAAGATGAAGCGTGTGCCCGTGTAGGAGCGCAGGAGCTTGTTCGGCATCTCGGCCTTTGCCATTTCGTAGAACGGCTCACCAGTGCAATGCAGTGGAATGACGTAGTCGATATCGAGACCCTTCAGCGCTGCGATCGTCTCGCGCACATAGTCCTCCTTGTAGGGTGCGAGGTGGAAACCGCCGATCACCGCATGAACCTTGCTAATACCCGAAGCCGCTTGGGCTTGTTTGATTGCGTTGATGACCCCCCGATGGCTGCAGGAGGTCAATACGATCAACCCGCGACCCTTCAAATTGAACGCGGTGGCGATCTCGTGCCGGAACTGGTCCGGGATGACAGCCTTCGTCCGTTCGTCCTCCGGAAGCTTGTCAGCATAGCATCCAATGCCGTGGTCCACGCCGATCTTCATGGCGCTGGGCGAGAGCAGCTTCTCGAAGCTCGTCTGACCGATAGGGCCGGTGGAGAAGCCGTGGTCGGCAACCGATGCCGGCCCTTCTACATACGTCACCGCAACATTGGCGTCTTCGAGTGCTTTTCGATCCAGGGCTCCGAAGTCGCCGCGCACCGGCGGAGCCGTCCATTCCCGCGAGCAGAATGCCTCCTCGCCGCCGATGTAAATCGGCAGCTTGGCTTTGAACTTGCCGTTGTTCTGCTTCAGGAAGCCGGCGAGGCCGCCGAAATGATCGTAGTGACCGTGGCTCAAGACAAGGGCGTCGAGCGCAGCCGGATCGATGCCGACGAGATGGGCATTATTCACCAGCGCATCAGGGGTGAAGCCGAAGTCGACCAGGATATTTCGTGTTTCGGCGCCACGCCGCGACTCGACATGCATCGACAGGCCGAACTCACTGATCAGCGTCTTGCCGGGCGGCTTGCCTTCGCCGATGCCCCAGCCGAAGTGCTCGATGTCGACATCGGCGATCTTCCGGCTCGGTGCCACAGCGAATTGGTAGCTGTCGACGACGACGCGCACTGCCACGCGCTCGATCTCCGGAACCTTGCCGGTGATCGTTTCTGCGCGCACCGGCTTCCCGCTGCCGATCAGCGTGGCCACAATGGCGCTGAACAGGGCCGCGCCGCCGCCGCACACGACGTCGCGTCGATGAATTGCGTTGCACGAGCAAATTAACATGGTCAAATCCTCACCTTGCGTCGCCTTCGCTGCCGCAAGGCGTCATGCGCAACCGCGCTCCGGGGCGGAGGCGTTGGGGTGCCGAACACGCCAGCGCCTGGCAGCCCGCACATGAGGATTGGACGCATCCTATCCCGCGCGGGATAGTGTGGCGAGTCGCATTGGTCTGCTCCGGGTCAATCGCGTCGACTTAGCTACATCCTCGGCGCGTCCGGTATGGCCTTAACTGCTGACGTGCCGGACGCGATCTCGATCTTCGCCTTAGCGCTACAGGCGACCTCAGCTTGCTCAGCGTGTGCGGCCCGGAGTCACCCCACCGGTACTCTGCGCCTTCGACGAAGCATCAATCATTCCGCCGCGAGTGCTCGGCTCTCATTCGGTCTCGCAAGGCGATCTCACCTGCAGCCGCCAAGTCTGCAATGGATTGCGAGCCTCCTATCACGCTGAAGGCGGCTGACTTCCGCGTAGCCTTGGAAACTCTTGATACGGAGCTGCGCGGGGCTCGCGCTATCCTGGTTCTTCCGATGCTGCCATCCTGCTCCTGTTTTGCCCGACGGTGCAACAGTTTCGTAAAATCAGCAGAATGCGCAGCGGCCTTTCGAAAAGATCATGCTTGATCGACGAGCGAAGGCGCGGTGGCGATCCATCCCATTTCATCGCGCTGTAAGCCGTTGATTTTGCTGCCCCCGGCTACTGTGCATGGGGTTGTTTTCGAGCTTTTTGTTTGGAGGTGCGAAAGCGCCACGCCGAACCGGACCTGATCCGGCCTTCGCCCGCTACTTCATCACCCTCAGCCCCTTGGTCGTGAACCGCTGCGTCTTGCCGCCCGGACGCACCGGCCGCCGCGTGCCGGCGGCCTTGCCGGTGCCGGGCGGCTGGTGGGCGGGGACGAGCTGGTGGGGCTGCGAGCCGATCAGGTCGGCGCGGCCCATCTCTTTCAGCGCCTCGCGCAGCACCGGCCAATTGTCGGGGTCGTGGTAGCGCAGGAAGGCCTTGTGCAGGCGGCGCTGGCGCAGACCCTTGATCGCCTCGACCTTGTCGCTGCCGCCGTGGCGCACGCCGCGCAAGGGGTTGACGCCGGTGTGGTACATCGCCGTGGCGGTCGCCATCGGCGAGGGCAGGAAGGTCTGCACCTGGTCGGCGCGATAGCGGTTCTTCTTGAGCCAGAGCGCGAGGTTCATCATGTCCTCGTCGGTCGTGCCCGGATGCGCCGCGATGAAGTAGGGGATCAGATAATATTTCTTGCCGGCGCGTTCGGCCGCTTCATCGAACATCCGCTTGAACTTGTTGTAAGCGCCGATGCCCGGCTTCATCATCTTGTCGAGCGGGCCGCGCTCGGTATGCTCGGGCGCGATCTTCAGATAGCCGCCGACGTGATGGGTGACGAGCTCCTTGATGTATTCGGGGCTCTCGACCGCAAGGTCGTAGCGCACGCCGGAAGCGACCATCACCTTCTTGATGCCCTTGGTCTCGCGCACCTTGCGATAGAGCCGGATCAGATCGTCATGCGAGGTGTTGAGGTTCGGGCAGATCTCGGGGAAGACGCAGGACGGCCGCCGGCACGCCGCCTCGACCTTCGGGTCCTTGCACGCCATCCGGTACATGTTGGCGGTGGGGCCGCCGATGTCGGAGATGACGCCGGTGAAGCCCGGCGTCTTGTCGCGGATGCGTTCGATCTCGCGCAGGATCGAGCCTTCCGAGCGGTTCTGGATGATGCGGCCCTCATGCTCGGTGATCGAGCAGAAGGTGCAGCCGCCGAAGCAGCCGCGCATGATCGTCACCGAGAATTTGATCATCTCCCAGGCGGGGATTCTGGCATCGCCGTAGGACGGGTGCGGGGCGCGCGCGTAAGGCAGGTCGTAGACCGCGTCCATCTCCTCGGTGGTGAGCGGGATCGGCGGCGGGTTGAGCCAGAGATCGCGGTCGCCATGACGCTGCACCAGCGGCCGTGCGTTGCCGGGATTGCTCTCCCGGTGCAGCACGCGCGAGGCGCGCGCATAGGCCTCGCGGTCCTGCTCGACCTGCTCCAGCGCGGGCAGCCGGATCACGGTCAAGCCCTTCTGGCGCGTTGCGCCTTCGTCGGCGGAATCGAGATCGTCGGCGTGCAGCTCGGCGTAATCCTGGGGGACCTTGCGGAACAGCGCGACGCCCCTGATGTCGTCCAGCTCGCGCGGCGTTTCGCCGGCGGCGAGGCGATGCGCCACCTCGACGACGGCGCGCTCGGCATTGCCGTAGAGCAAGAGGTCCGCCTTGGCGTCGGCCAGCACCGAGCGGCGCACCTTGTCGGACCAGTAATCGTAATGCGCGATCCGGCGCAGCGAGGCTTCGATGCCGCCGAGCACGATCGGGGTGTCCTTGAACGCCTCGCGGCAGCGCTGGGCGTAGACGATGGTGCAGCGGTCCGGCCGCTTGCCGCCTTCGCCGCCGGCCGTATAGGCATCGTCGCTGCGGAGGCGCCGGTCCGCGGTGTAGCGGTTCACCATGGAATCCATGTTGCCGCCGGTGACGCCGAAGAACACCCGCGGCTTGCCGAGTGCCTTGAACGGCTCGGCCGAGTGCCAGTCCGGCTGCGCGATGATGCCGACCCGAAAGCCCTGCGCCTCCAGCAGGCGGCCGATGATCGCCATGCCGAAACTCGGATGGTCGACATAGGCATCCCCCGTCACCAGCACGATGTCGCAGGCATCCCAGCCGAACGCATCCATCTCGGCGCGGCTCATCGGGAGGAACGGCGCCGGCTTGCGCGGCTGCGCCCGGGCCATCAGCGGTTTTTCGGCGGTGATCATCTGGGTGTCCATGGCGCCTACGCATAGGGCCCCGAGGCCACGAATTCAACCGATCGATGTGTCGCCGGGTGCGACGGTCAGCCGAGGGGTTCCGGTCGCAACGCGACGGACCGATGCGGTCCGAGGAACCAACCGCGCCTGCGAACATTCTGCTTGAGGGTTCGAAACGAGCCCGGGTCGCGTGCGCCCTCAATCTCGGCGTTCGTGACATCGCCTCTGGCGATGGGGGAATTGTGAGCACGGTCATAGAGAACTTGCTGACGCGGAAACAGAAGCTCGTTGAGGAACTCGAGAAGGCGCAAGCCGTCGAGGACCGCGACAGGATCGAGCATCAACTCGAACAGATCAACACCGCGCTGGATTTCCTGGACAGGCCGGGACCGAAGGATGGGACGTAGTGGCGCTTAACCGACCTTCAGCGCCTCTACCTTCAGCGCCTCTACTTTCAATGCCTTGGCATAGACCACGCCCGAATTGGTGATATGCGTCGTCATCAGGTCTTCGAAGGCGGCGAATTCGCCGCGTGCGAACAAATCGAGCAGCTTGCGATGCTCGTCGAAGGACGTGCGGGTGCGCACGTCGATCGGTGAGGTCAAATTGGTGCGGAGCGCGGCGACGCGGCCAGAGACGAGCTGATAGGATTCGGCGAGATAGCGGTTGCCGCAATGGGCGAACAGCGCCTCGTGGAAGGCGGCATCGGCGCGGCCATAGGCGATGTTGTCCTTCGCCGTGACCGCGGGCTCCATCGCCGCGATCGCTGCGCTCATCGCCGCAATCGTACCGTCGCGGTCGTGGCGGAAGGCGAGCTCGGCCGCCTTGGGCTCCAGCGCGATGCGGAAGGTGCAGAGCGCATTGATGTCCTCGGCGCTCGGCGTGAACACGAAGCTGCCGACCTGCGGCCGGATCACGACGAGGCCTTGCGCCTGCAACTGTCCCATCGCCTCGCGCACCGGCGTGCGGCTGACGCCGAAGGAACTTGCCACCATCTCCTCGGAGATGGCGGCGCCGAGCGCGAACTCGCCATCGATGATGGCCTGGCGCAGCCGCTGCATCACGCGCAGCGCCAGCGATTTCGGCGTATCGAGCTTGAGCGATCGCATGGTGCCCTCAGATCACCTTGCCGGGATTGAGCAGGTGATCGGGATCGAGCGCAGCCTTCAGGGTGCGCATCAGCGCGATCTCGGCCTCGCTCCTGGCATGGCCCAGCCACTGCTTCTTCAGCGTGCCGATGCCGTGCTCGGCGGAGACGCTGCCACCCATCTCGCGCACCAGACCGTAGATGATCGCGTCCATCTCCTCCTTCGGCTGCTGCGCGACGGAGAGGCCGGTGACCCAGGAGACGAGATGCAGATTGCCGTCGCCGATATGGCCGTAATAGACGCTCTCGCAGCCATTGATGCCGTCCGCGAGCGCGGCCTTGCAGCGCGTGACGAACTCGTCCATGCGCTTGACCGCAAGGCCGATGTCGTAGGAGATGTGCGGGCCCAGCACCTGGCCGAATTCCGCGCAGATGTCGCGCACGCGCCAGAAGGCTTGCGTCTGCGCCAGCGATTGCGCGACAGCGGCGTCGGCGAGCAGCCCGCGCTCCATCAGTTCTTCGAGCCAGCTTTGGAAGCGCGGCGCATCGATGCTCTCGTCGGTGCCCTGCGCTTCCACCAGCACGTAAAGGCCGTGACCTGCTGCGACCGGCGGCTTCACGCCGGCGCGCATCGTGATCACGTCCCAATAGTCCGGCCACATCACCTCGAAGGCCGACAGCAGCGGGCCGAGCCCCGAGCGCGCGGCATCCAGCAGCGCGATCACCGCGGCATAATCCTTCAGCGCGCAGAGCGCGGCCATGGTCGAACGCGGCTTCGGAAACAGCTTGAGCACCACACGGGTGACGATGCCGAGCGTGCCTTCCGAGCCGATGAAGAGATGCTTCAAATCGTAACCGGCGTTGTTCTTCATCAGCTTGTTGAGATTGGTGATGATGGTGCCGTCAGGCAGCACCACTTCCAGGCCAAGCACCAGCTCGCGCGTCATGCCGTAGCGGATCACGCGGTTGCCGCCGGCATTGGTCGAGAGATTGCCACCGATCGCACACGAGCCGCGCGAGCCGAGATCGAGCGGAAAGAAGAAGCCGGCCTCGTCCGCAGCCTTCTGGATCGTCTCCAGCGGCGTGCCTGCCTTCACGGTCATCGTCGCGGAGGCGCGATCGATCTCCTCGATGCCGGTCATGCGCTCCAGCGAGATCGCGACCCAGCCCGCTTCGGGCGAGGCGCCGCGGCATAGGCCGGTCAGTCCGCCCTGCGGCACGAAGGGGAGCCGCGCCTGCCGGCAGGTCGCGATGGCATCGGCAACGCCCTGCGCATCGAGCGGCCGGATCACCGCAAGCGGGGTTTGCGGCAGGCTCGCGCTCCAGTCGTTGCAATTGCGCGCCGGCACCTCGCTGCCGGTCAGTACCGCGGCCGCGCCGAGCCTGTCGCGCAACGCGCCGAACACTTGGTCAGGGCCTTCAATGGGGGTCACCATGTTCATGCGAGACCTCCTCTGGATTCGGCTGCGCCTCATGCGCGCCGTGACGGTGGAAAGGGTTTGCACCCGCCTTGTATGTAAGGTACAAGATCAAAAGTAAAGTAAAAACAGGGCTTCGGAAGCGCGGAAGATCATTGGGGATCAGCGGCTTAGTTCGGGGCGGCAGCAAAGGGCGGTGTGATGACGGAGGCAATTCGCGGGTTCTGGGTGGCGTCGGCGACGCCGCTGGCGGCCGATGGCAGTGTGGATCACGCCCGGCTCGCCGGCCATGCCAAGCACCTCTTCAGCAAGGGCGTCGAAGGCGTCGTCCTGTTCGGCACCACCGGCGAAGGCACCTCATTCAACGCCAGCGAACGCGTCGCAACCATCGAAGCCATGCTCAAGGCCGGCGTCGCGCCGGAGCGCATCGGAATCGGCGGCGGCTTCCCCGCCATCACCGACAGCATCGCACTCACGCGCGCCGTGCTCGGCCTCGGCCTGCGTCACGTGCTGCTGCTGCCGCCCTATTTCGACCGCAACGTCACGCCTGAAGGCATTGAGGATGCCTTTGCCGCGATCATCGATGGTGTCGCCGACGACCGGCTGCGCGCCTCGCTCTATCACATCCCGCAGGTCTCGGGCGTCGCGATCCCGACGACAGTTGCCGCCAGCCTGCGCCGGCGCTACGGCAAGATTGTCGCCGGCCTGAAAGACTCCAGCGGCGACTTCAAACAGTTCCAGGCGTTCCGCAATGCCGCGCCCGAGCTCGCCATCACCGTCGGCAACGAAGCCGACATCGCCCGCGCGATCGCCGCGGGCGGCGCCGGCACCATTTGCGGCATGGCCAATGTCGTGCCGGAGCTGGTCAAGGGCATGCTCGATGGCAGGGATGTCGAGGCGCGCATGCAGGCGGCGATCGACGTCGTGGTGAAGACGCCGTCTCTGGTCGCGACGTTGAAGGCGATCCTCGCCGTGCAGACCGGCGATAGGGGCTGGTTGCGCGTGCGCCCGCCGCTCCGCGCGTTGTCCGACGGCACTGCGTTCAAGCAGAAGCTCGACGCGTTGATCGCGCCTGCGCTCGCGTGAGCCTGCGCAAGATCGCGCTGCTCTCGGCGTGACGGCGATTGGCGATTGCCATTCAGCGCCGCCTATTCTTAGAACGATTCAACACTAGAGCGATTCAAGTCCGCTCACGGTTCTCTTCACGCATGGCGGCTGTTAGACGCGCGAGCTTCAATGCGGTGTCTGACCTGGAAGTGAATCGAACGTGCGTGCTCATCTGGGTGGTCGCGACAGCGGCCATCGAATTCGTGCCGGCAAGAGCCGTGCAGGTCTTCTCATCGGAGCAGCGGTGCTGCTCGCCGAATGCCCCTCCACCCCGACGACCGCGCAGGCGCAATCAGCTCTGCCGCCGGTGACCGTGGACGCGCCGGCACAGCGGCCGAAGTCAGCGCGCGCATCGGATCAGTCTTCACGCCGCACGCAAGCCGCGCGCCAGCCCAATCATAATCCCGCCCCCGCAGCGCCGACGCCCTCGGAGCGTGCCGCCGCGGAGGCCGCCGCACAGCAGGCCGCAAAGCTCGGCTACCGCGCGATGCCGAGCGCGACCACGCTGCGCAGCGGCGCCTCGCCGCTCGACACCTCGCAGGCCGTCAACGTCGTGCCCGAGCAGGTGCTGAAGGACCAGCTGCCGCGCAACATCGACGATGCGCTCATCAACGTCTCGGGCATCACCCAGACCAACACGCTCGCCGGCACACAGGACGCCGTGATCCGCCGCGGCTTCGGCGACAATCGCGACGGCTCGATCATGCGCAACGGCATGCCGCTGGTGCAGGGCCGCAGTCTCAATCCAGCAGTCGAGAGCGTCGAAGTGCTGAAGGGGCCGGCCTCGCTGCTCTACGGCATCATGGATCCCGGCGGCATCGTCAACACCATCAGCAAGCGCCCCGAACTCTATCAGCACGGCTCCGTCACACTGCTCGGCTCAGCCTACAATTCGTCCAAAACCGGCGCCGACGGCCTGCTCGACGTCACCGGCCCGATCGGCGATCAGGGTCTTGCCTACCGCTTCATCGGCTATGGCGTCAGCGAGGATTACTGGCGCAATTTCGGCCGCCATCGCGAGATGCTGATTGCACCGTCGCTCGCGTGGTACGGCCAGAATACCACGGTGCAGCTCAACTACGAGCATCGCGAGTTCATCACTCCGTTCGACCGCGGCACGGCCTTCGTCAACGGCGCGCCGCTGGCGATCCCGGCGACGCGCCGGCTGGACGAGCCCTACAACAACATGTGGGGGACGTCCGACCTGATTCAGGCCTCCATCGAGCATCGCCTCAATCAGGACTGGAAGCTTTTTGCCGGCTACAGCTACAACACCGAGACCTTCAGCGCCAACCAGCTCCGCGTCACCGGCGTCAACGCGAAGACCGGCGTCGAAACGCGCAGCAATGACGGCACGCAGGGTTCGCTCAGCAATTCGAGCTACGGCACATCCTACATCTCGGGCGGCTTCTGGCTCGGCGACATGCGCAACGAGGTGCTGTTCGGCGGCGACGGCCAGTATCGCACGATCTACCGCGATAATCTGATCCGGCAGGCGGCCCCGTCGTTCAATGTCTACAACCCGGTCTACGGTCTGATCGGGCCGGGCACGACGGTTTCGAATAGCGACAGCGCCCAGACCGACAAGCTCGGCCAGTGGTCGTTGTTCTTCCAGGACACGTTGAATTTGACCGAGCGTTTCGCGCTGGTCGGCGGCGTGCGCTACATGGATTATGATCAGCTCGCCGGGCGCGGAAAGCCGTTCAAGACCAACACCAACGTTTCGGCGGATGCGGTGCTCCCGCTCGGCGGCGCGATCTTCAAGCTCACCGAACAGATCTCGCTTTACGCGAGCTACACCCAGTCGCTGAAGCCGAACTCGACCATTGCTCCATTGAGCAATGGCGGTGGCGTCGTGCTCGGATCGAACATCGCGCCCGAAGAGGGCACGCAGTACGAGACCGGACTCAAGTTCGATCTCAACAAGCGCCTCTCGGGTACGGTCGCAGTCTACGACATCGAGAAGCAGAACGTGCTGGTCAGCCAGCTCAACACCGTAGCCGGTCTCAACGTGTACACCGCGGCCGGCAAGGTCCGTTCGCGCGGCCTCGAGATCGACGTCACCGGCCGGCTCTCCGACGATTGGAGCATGATCGGAAGCTATGGTTACACCGATGCGCGTGTGACCGAGGATCCGACCTATGCGGGCAAGCAGTTGCAGAACGTTGCGATGAACACGGCTTCGCTCTATCTGGTCTACGATCTTGGCACGGTGTTTCCTGGCCAGCTCAGGCTCGGCGGCGGCGCGCGCTATCTCGGCGACCGGCCTGGCGATGCGTCGAACACGTTCGTGCTGCCGTCCTATGTCCTCGCGGATATCTTCGCGACTTATGAGACGAAGCACCAGGCACTGCCGGTCATCTATCAGCTCAACGTCAAGAACCTGTTCGACACCGTCTACTATGCCTCCGCTCAGAACAATCTGGGCGTCGCCATCGGCGATGCAAGACGCGTATCGCTGTCGGCAACTGTGAAGTTCTAGCGATGATGCGGCTGCGTGGGCACACGATCAAGGCGGTCCTGCTCCAGGTCCATTCCATCGCGGGGCTCGTGCTCGCGCTGCTGCTCGCCCTGATCGCGCTGACCGGCGCGATCATGAGTTTCGAGGACGAGATCGTCGATCATCTGAACGCCGACATCATGCGCGTCATACCGCGCGAGATGCCGCCGCTGACGCCTGATGACCTGATCGCGCGACTGAAGGCAGCGCAAGACGTCGGCAAGGTCTCGGCCGTCACGCTGTCGAGCGATCCGGCGGCGGCCGTCCATGTCCGCTTCGCGCGCGACGAGCACGGCGGCCGGCCGGCCTCGCTCTATGTCGATCCCTACGACGCGCGCGTGCTGGGCCTGCCACGTGGCGAGGCGTTCTTCGCGACCGTGCGCAGGCTGCACCGCTGGCTGCTGATCCCCGGTGACGCCAGGGGCTGGGGGCGCCCGATCACCGGCACCGTCGCGCTCGGTCTGGTCATCATGCTGATTTCGGGTCTCGTGCTGCGCTGGCCGCGTCGCGCGGGCAGCGTCAAGACGTGGCTGAAGCCGAATCTCGGGCTCAGCGGCCGCGGCTTGCACCGCTCGCTTCATGCGGTGATCGGCACCTGGGTTCTTCCGGTCTATCTGGTGATGACGCTCACCGGGCTGTGGTTCTCCTTCGAATGGTACAAGGATGGGCTCACCTGGCTGTTGTCGCGTCCGCAGGTTGCTGCTGCGAAGATGCCGCCCAAGATGCCACCAAAACCGCCGCGTGGGGCCGACCGTTCCGAGCCGGCTCAGCCGATCGGATTCGATCGGGCATGGACGACGTTCCAGCGCGAGGAGGGGGACCGCTTCTCCAGGGCCTTGCTGACGCTGCCGGCCGGCCCAGGCACCGTGATTCGGATCCGGTCGTGGGGGAAGGACCGCACGCTCGAGGCCACGCGTGACGAATTTCGCATCGATGCGGCTGCCGGGCAGCTGGTCTCCGCCGAGCGCTACGACGACAAGAGGTTCGGCGAGAAGATCATCGCGGCGATCTACGACATCCATCGCGGCGCGATCCTGGGGTGGCCGGGCAAGCTCGTTTTCATGATTGCGGCAGTCTTGATGCCGCTGTTCTCGGTCACGGGCATCCTGCTCTATCTGTCGCGCCGCAAGCTGCGGCGCCCGGCACAGCGTCCGCTTGGGCGCCTCGTTCCCGGCGAATGAGCCGGCAAGGCTAGCCAACGCGCTCTCAATCGTTCAAAAGCCCATGGCCTGTCCTTCCCAGGGTCCACGCCATGAAGCTTCCGACCGTCACTCCCGCCGATATCCGCCGCGTACTGCTCCTGCGCGAAGAGATCGCGCTGCTCGATCTCAGATGCGAGGCGGCCTTCGCGACCGGCCATCCGCTGTTCGCCGCCAACATGGCGGCGGACCGGATCGCGGTCGAGGCGCAGGTGCGGCTGCCGCGCAAGGATGTGCCGATCGTGCTCTATGATGACGGGGAGGGGCTGGTCGCGACCGGAGTCGAGCGCCTGGCGGCGCTCGGCTACACCAATATCAGCACACTCGACGGCGGGCTGACGGCCTGGCGCGCTGCGGGCTTTGAGCTGTTCGAGGACGTCAATTCCTACTCGAAAGCGTTCGGCGAACTGGTGGAGTCGCGCCGCCACACGCCCTCGCTGAGCGCCGACGAGGTCGCAAAGCTCATCGCCGACAAGGCCAACATCGCCATCCTTGACGTCCGCCGTTTCGACGAATATGCGACCATGAACATCCCGGGCTCGGTCAGCGTGCCCGGCGCGGAGCTGGTGCTCCGGGCAGGACGAGCCGCACCCGATCCCGAGACGACGATCATCGTCAACTGTGCCGGCCGCACCCGCTCGATCATCGGCACCCAGTCGCTGATCAATGCCGGCGTGCCCAACAGGGTCCGCGCGCTGCGCAACGGCACCATCGGCTGGACGCTGGCGCGCCATGCTCTCGATCACGGCGCCGACAGGCGAGGCGCAATCGGTCCGTTCGAGGGTGGCCCGGCCAATGCCCGCGATGTCGCTTATCGCGCCGGTGTCCGCCACATCGGAGCGAACGAGATGTCGGCGCTTGCCGCGCAGACTCATCGTACGCTGTATCGCTTCGACGTACGCGATGCCGAGGAATATGCAGCCGGCCATCTCCCCGGCTTCCGCCATTATCCCGGTGGCCAGCTCGTCCAGGAAACCGACATGGCCGCGCCCGTGCGCGGTGCGCGCATCCTCCTGACCGACGACAGATGCGTCCGCGCCGACATGACGGCGTCCTGGCTGGCGCAGATGGGCTGGGAAGTCTATGTGCTCGAAGGCGGCTATGACGGTGCGCTCGAGGTCGGCCCGCCGCAACTCTTGCCAAAGCCGGATCCGGCACACCGCTACCGCCGCCCCTACGAAGGCACTGATGTTGCCGAAGCTGCGATGCAGGCCTATCTCGACTGGGAATACGGCCTCGTCGAGCAGCTCCGCCGCGACGGCACGCACGGGTTCTACGTGATTTGACCGAGTCGGTGGGATGCCAAGCCCACCCATCGCCTCGCCATCTTCTCCCCGTGTCCAAGCCCTATTGTGCTGCGCACCGCCCGCGGTCTATGAGCTGCGGCAAAGCTGCTATTTACGGAGATTCCATGCCAGCCCCAGGCCAAAGCCCTGAGCGAAGCGCCAAGGCGCTGCTGCTCGAAGGCGTCAATGACAGCGCCGTGGACCTGTTCCGGAGCGCGGGCTTCAGCAATGTCGAGCGGCTGACCAAGGCGCTGGACGGCGAGGACCTGCGGCGCACGCTCAAGGGCGTGTCGCTGCTCGGCATCCGCTCGCGCACCCAGATCACCGATGAGGTGCTCGCCGCCGCCGACCAGCTTCTCGCGGTCGGCTGCTTCAGCGTCGGCACCAACCAGGTCGATCTCTCGGCGGCGCGCAAGCGCGGTATTCCGGTGTTCAACGCGCCGTTCTCCAACACGCGCAGCGTCGCCGAGCTCGTGATCGGCGAGATCGTGATGCTGCTGCGGCGGATCTTTCCGCGCTCAGTGTCAGCCCATGCGGGCGGCTGGGACAAGTCGGCGACCGGCAGCCGCGAGGTGCGCGGCCGCACGCTCGGCATTGTCGGCTACGGCAATATCGGCTCGCAGCTTTCGACCCTGGCCGAAGCCATGGGCATGCGTGTGATCTATTTCGACCGCACCGACAAGCTTCGTCACGGCAACACCGAGCCGGTCGAGAGGCTGGAGGAGTTGCTGGCGCAGAGCGACATCGTCAGCCTGCACGTGCCGGAGACGCCGGAGACTGCAGGCATGATAGGAGAGAAGGAGCTGCGGGCGATGAAACCGGGCTCGTTCCTGATCAACAACAGCCGCGGCACTGTGGTCGATCTCGACGCGCTCGCGCGTGCCTTGCGCGACGGCCATCTTGCCGGTGCGGCAATCGATGTGTTTCCGGTCGAGCCCTCGTCGAACGCCGAACGCTTCAAGAGCCCGGTGCAGGGTCTGGAGAACGTCATCCTCACGCCGCATATCGGCGGCTCGACCGAAGAGGCGCAGGAGCGGATCGGCGGCGAGGTGGCGCGCAAGCTGGTCGACTATTTCATCACCGGCTCGACCATGGGCGCGGTGAACTTCCCCGAAGTGCAGTTGCATCTTCGTCCCTCCGGCGCGCGCTTCAGCCATGTCCATCGCAACGTGCCGGGCATGCTGCGGCGGCTGAACGAGGTTTTCCTCCAGCGCGACATCAATATCGCCGCGCAGTATCTGGAGACCGCCGGCGACCTCGGCTATGTCGTGCTCGACGCCGATCTCGGTGGTCAGGACTCCGGCGAGCTCCTCCAGCAGATCCGCGCCCTCGACGGCACCGTCGGCGCGCGGCTGGTGTTCGAGCACTAGAGGCTTGTTGACGGCCCTCGGGAGGTCGCATTCAATGTGGTCTCCTGACAGATCGAACAACAGCTGGGTGGAAACGATGACTCTGACGAGGGCGAAGCTGTGCGCATGGCTCGTGGGGACGGCAGCTGCGCTGAGCGCGAACGCCGCGCTCGCCGCGACATTGCCTGAGGACGCGGAGACCGTCTGCAAGGGGCTCAATGGCGGCACTGACGCCGTGAAGATCGATTCCGCAGCGTTGCAGGCACCCTCGCAGCTCGCCGTCGCCGAACGTGGGCCGACCCCGTCCGGGCGCATCACGCCCGTCAATCCAGCCTTTTGCAAGGTGCTTGGCCATATCGACCCCGTTGATCCCAAGACGCCGCCGGTCAAATTCCAGGTCAACCTTCCCGTCGAATGGAACGGCCGCTCGCTGCAATATGGCGGCGGCGGCTTCAACGGTGTGCTGATCACGGGCCTCGCGCTGCCGCCGGCCTATCCCTTCGACAAGCCATCGCCGCTCGCGCGCGGCTTCGTCACCTACGGCACGGACTCCGGCCACGAATCCAGGCCGGGCGAGCCGCCGCAGCTGTTCGCGCTGAACGACGAGGCTTTCGAGAACTTCGCCCATCGCGCCTACAAGAAGGTGCGCGATGCAGCCGTCGCGCTGATGCAGCGCGCTTACGGCAAGAAGCCGGAGAAGATGTACTTCATGGGCTCGTCCGAAGGCGGCCGCGAAGGCCTCACCATGGCGCAGCGTTATCCCGACGATTTCGACGGCATCTTCGCCCGCGTGCCCGTCATCAACTGGGTCGGCCTGCAGCATGCCGGCACGCGCTCGGGCCTCGTCAGCATGGGCGAGGGCTGGATCAATCCGGCGCAGGTGAAGCTGGTCGCCGATGCGGTGCGCGCGGCCTGCGACAAGGCCGACGGCTCCGACGACGCGCTGGTGCAGAACCCCGTCGCCTGCAAGGCGGCATTCAAGGTCGAGACGCTGCGCTGCGCGGCGGGCCAGAGCGGCGACCAGTGTCTCACCGATGCGCAGATCAAGGCGGTGAACACGCTGCACGCCACGTACAAATTTCCGTTCGTGCTCGCCAATGGTCTCGACGATTATCCGGGTTGGGGCGTGTCGGGCGAGGACACGCCGGCGGTCGGGCCGACCGGCGGCTGGGTTGCGTGGTGGCTCGGCACCGCGCCGCCGGCGCAGCCGCCTGCGCCGAACAACGGCATCGCCTGGATCTACGGCGCCGGCGGCATTCAATATGTCTTCGCGCGCGATCCGAAGCTTGATGTCACCACCTATAAGGTGGAGGACCACAAGGCGCGGCTGCTCGAGGTCTCCAGCCTGATGGACTCGACCGATCCCGATCTCAGCCGCTTCCGCGCGCGGGGCGGCCGGCTGATCATGCTCGAGCACATGGCCGACTATGCGCAGAGCCCCTATGCCGGCATCCGCTATTTCGAAAGCGTCGAGCGCAAGATCGGCAAGGCAGAGACGGCGGAATTCGCGCGGCTCTACACCGCGCCCGGCGTCGATCATGTCGGCTCCGGCGCGCCGGCCAATGTCGACATGCTGAGCGTGCTGGTCGACTGGGTCGAGAACGGCAAGGCGCCCGGCGACCTCGAAGTCAGCGAGCAGAAGGTCGAGGCGCCGTCCTTTGCGGTGACCCGCTCGTTGCCGCTGTGCCGCTGGCCGGCCTGGCCGCACTACAAGAGCGGCCCGGTGACGGAGGCGTCGAGTTTTGCCTGCGCGCCGTGAGTTTTCACCTCTCCTCGCAAGCGGGGAGAGGTGAAAAGCCTAATGCGCGCCACCACCGGCACCCGCCGCCCTTACCCGCCGCGTCAGAAGCACCGCGATCGCGGCGAGCACCAGCACCACGCCGATCACCGCAAAGGTGTCGGAATAGCCCATCACCAGCGCCTGGCGTTTCACCGTCTTGCCGAGCGCGATGATGGCCTGCTCGCGTGCGGCATTGGGATCGGGGACGCCGTGGGCCATGAAATAGTCCGTCATCTGCACAATGCGGCTGCGGACCTCCTCGCGGCCGAGCGTGACGGAATGGCCGATGATGTTGGAGTGGAATTGCTCGCGCTTGGTGACGATGGTGGCGAGCACCGCGGTGCCGATGGCGCCGCCGAGGTTGCGCATCATGTTGGAGATGCCGGAGGCGGCCGCCGCATCCTGCGGCGCGACGCTGCCGAGGCTGAGCGCCGAGAGCGGCGCCAGCGTCAGCGCCTGGCCGACCGCCCGCACGATATTGGGCACCAGGAACTGATCGCCGGAATAATCGAGCGACATCTGGATGTTCATGAAGGAACTCGCGGCGAATAGCAGCAGGCCGACGGTGGCGACATAGCGGCCGTCGAACCGCTGCATCAGCTTCGGCACCAGCGGAATCAGCAGGAGCTGCGGCAGGCCGGTCCAGGCCAGCACGTTGCCGATCTGCTCGGCATTGTAGCCCTGCACCTGACCGAGATAAGCGGGCAGGAGATAGACCGAGCCGAACAACGCGAAGCCGAGGAAGACAGCCGCGATCGTGCCGATGCCGAAATTCCACTGCGTCAACAGGCGCAGGCGCAGCAGCGGCTTCTCCACCACGAGCTCGTTGACGATGAACAGCGACAGGCTGACCGCGGCAATGACCGCGAGACGCACGATGAAGGGTGAGCCGAACCAGTCGTCCTTGTTGCCTTCCTCCAGCACGGCCTGCAGCGAAGCGAGGCCGATCGCCATGGTGGCGATGCCGAACCAGTCGCCTTCGCGCAGCAGAGTGAGGTTGAGCGGTCGGCGCTCCAGCGCGAAGAACAGCGTGGTCACCATCACCGCGGTCGGCAGCACGTTGACGAAGAAGATGGTCTGCCAGCCGTAATTCTCGGTGAGAAAGCCGCCGATGGTCGGGCCGATCGCGGGTGCGAACGTCACGGCGAGCGAGAACATGGCAAGACCGATCGGCTGCTGGCCCTTCGGCAGCTTGGTGAACACCAGCGTGAAAGCCATCGGAATCAGCACGCCGCCGAAGAAGCCCTGAAGACCTCGCATCGCGATCATCGACGGCAGATCGTGGGTGAAGGCGCAGGCGACCGAGAAGGCGGCGAACAGGCTCGCGAAACCCAGGATGATGTTGCGGAACGAGAACACCCGCGACAGATAGTCGGTCAGCGGAATGACGATGATCTCGCCGATCAGGTAGGACGTCGAGATCCAGGATCCGTTGTCGGCGCCGGTGCCGATGCCGCCTTCGATGTTGAGCAGCGAGGCGTTGGTGATCTGGATGTTCAGGATCGCCATGAAGGCGCCGATCATCGCCGCGAACACGGCGATCCAGATCGTGGCGCTGGCCCGATTGGGGTCGGCAGCGACGCGCTCAGGCGTCGCGGCCGGAATTGCTTGTGCTGGCATCGATATTGAGAGGCTGTTTGACATGGCACGACCCTCCGGAAACAGGTTTTGCTTTGGGCGTCGCTGCCGCCTGAGCGGTCGGCGCCGAGCGCGTTGCGATCGTCGGGATCACGGACATGCCGGGCCGCAGCTCGATCGCAGGCGCGGTCTCGGCGTCCAGCGCGATCTTCACGGGAATGCGCTGCACGATCTTGGTGAAGTTGCCGGTGGCGTTGTCGGGCGGCAGCAGCGCGAACTCCTGGCCGCTGGCCGGCGCGATGGAATCGACGTGCCCATGCACGACCTGGCCCGGGAACGTGTCGACCTCGATCTCGACGCTCTGTCCGGCGTGGACGTGGGTGAGCTGCGTCTCCTTGAAATTGGCGACCACATAGGCGCCCGTGGCTGGCACGATCGACATCAACTGCGTGCCCGCCTGCACATACTGGCCGATGCGTAAGGTGCGATTGCCGACGACGCCGTCGATCGGCGAGACGATCGTGGTGTAGCCGAGATTGAGCTCGGCCTGTTGCTGGACTGCGGCTGCGCGCGCGGCGGCGGCCCTGGCTTGCACGATCTCGGCCTTGAGCAGATCGACCTGCTTCTGTGCGGAGATGAGGTTGGCGTTGTCGCGCGCGATCGCGGCGTCCGCGCCGGCATCGCGCGCCTGCGCCTGCTGCGCATTCTGCACGCTGCCGTAACCGGTCCTGGCGAGATCGGTGTAGCGCTTATTCTCCTGCTGCGCGAAAATCTTCGCGGCGGTGTCGACATCGATGGTCGCCTTTGCGGCCGCGATCACCGCTTCCTGAACATCGAGCTGGGCCTGCTTGCTGGTCACCGTCGCGTTCGCGGCGGCGACGTCGGCCTTGGCCTGATCAAGCGCGACGCGGAAGTCGCGGTCGTCGATCCGGGCCAGCATCTGGCCGGCCTTCACATGCTCGTTATCGGCGACCAGGACGCGGTCGAGATAGCCGCTGACCTTCGGCGCGATGGTGGTGTTGTCGGCCTTCACATAGGCGTCATCGGTGGAGACGAGGAAGCGGCCGACGGTCCAGTAGTCGTAGCCGTACCAGCTCGCGCCGGCGAGCGCGATGGCGGCCACGCCGGCCAGCAACAGCTTGCGAAGGTTCAGCTTTCGGCGCGGAGCGGGGGCCGGCGCGGCGGGCAGGATGCCTTCGGGCGGGCTGGTTGGCACCACGATGGTTTCACTCTTGGACGGGTTGGTGTGCACGGTCATGGCCGGGTCCCTGAATTAGGAAACTTGACGATTTCCAAAATAGGACTAGCTTGGGGAGAGTCAATGGAATGACAGGCATCATCTAAAAACATGGCTCAGGCAAACCCGTCATCAGAAGGCCGTCCGCGCGGGCGACCGCCGGTGCGCAGCGACGACGAGACGAAGCGGATCGTGATCGAGGCGGCACGGCACGCCTTCGCCGTCGATGGCTACGCAGCAACCAGCACCGAAGAGCTGGCGCGTGGCGCCGGCATCTCCACCAAGACTCTCTATCGGCTGTTTCCGAGCAAGGCGGCGCTGTTCGAGGCGATGTGCGCAGATCGGCTCGACCGGTTGCTCTCCGACGTCAATCTTCACGCCAACAATCAGGCCGACATCGAAACGAGCCTGGCTGCCGTGCTTGTCGCCTGTGCCGATCTCGCGCTCGATCCGGAGGTCGTGGCGCTGCAGCGTATGGTGCTGCAGCAGTCGGCCACGTTTCCCGACCTTGCCGCGAATTTCTACAGGGACGGCATCTCCCGTACCGCGGCGGCGCTCGCGGGCTGGCTCCGCGATCAAGTTAAGAAGAAGCGCATCACGCTCGAAAACGTCGATGAAGCCGCCGGGATGATGATCGGCATGATGGTGTCGGCGCCGCAGCGTGCTGCGATCTATGCGAACCTGACATTGCCCTCGCGCAAGGAGATCGAGAAGCGGGCGAAGGTATGCGCCGCAATTCTGCTCGACGGCTGTCGCGGGCCGTTGGGCAACTAAGCGACGGCAGGTTTTGACAATCCGCCGGAGCTCGACTATATGTTTCGCATGCGAAATAAATCGCCAGAGGCGAGGCATCACCGGCTGATCTACCTGCTCAACGTCGCACAGCGGCGTTTGCAGCGCTGGATGGCGGCGCAACCGCAAAATGAGGTGACGCCGGCGCAGGCCGGGCTGCTGTTCATTCTCGGCAAGCAGGATGGCATTCTCATGGGCGAGGCGGGCGCGGCGCTCGACATGGGGCCGGCCGGGATTTCCGGGCTGGTTGATCGCAGTGCTGCGGCAAGGCTGGTCGAGCGCAGGGCCGATCGCGAGGACGGACGCGCCTTTCGCGTGTGGCTGACGCCGAAGGGATGGACCGTGCTGGCGCAGGCGAAAGCTGCCGCGGCGGAAGTCAACGCGGCGCTGACGGACGGATTCACGGCTGCGGAGATCGACATCGTCGCGCGCTGGCTGACCAGCATTCAGGACAAGTTTCCAAGATCTTCAGAAGCAAGACATTCAGACGAATGGAAGGAGCAGAGCCATGACCGAGCATGTCCGGATCGAGAATAGCGACCGAATTCTCACCCTCACGCTGGCGCGTCCCGACAAGAAGAACGCGCTGACCGATGCGATGTACGGCAAGCTGGCGGATGCAATCGAATCCGCCGAGTTCGATCCGTCCGCTCGCGTGATCCTGATCCGCGGCGAGGGCGACATGTTCACTGCCGGCAACGACGTCGGCGAGTTCGCCGCAGTTGCCGCCGGCAAGTCCGAAGGCAGCCGCAACGTCGTGCGCTTCATCCAGTCGCTGGCCCGCTGCACGCGGCCGCTGGTTGCGGCCGTGCAGGGCCGTGCCGTTGGCGTCGGCACCACGATGCTGCTGCATTGCGATCTCGTCGTGCTTGCCGAGGACGCGCAATTGTCGACGCCGTTCGTCAGCCTCGCGCTGGTGCCGGAGGCCGCGTCCAGCCTGTTGATGCCGGCACGCATCGGCTACGCCCGCGCCTACGAGATGTTCGCGCTCGGTGAGGCCGTTCCTGCCAAGTCGGCGCTGGAATGGGGCCTCGCCAACCGCGTGGTGCCGCTCGACAAGCTCGATGCCGAGGCGCTCGCGCTCGCCCAGCGTCTAGCCCGCCAGCCGGCCGGTGCCCTCATCGCGACCAAGCGGTTGATGCGCAACGGCGAGGCACTGGTCGCGCAGATGCAGGCCGAGGGCGAGCAGTTCGCGCAGCGCCTGCGTACCGCCGAGGCGCGCGAGGCGTTTACGGCGTTTGCCGAGCGCCGGCCGCCGGACTTCACGAAGGTGGCGTGAGCCGGCTGCCTAAAAAGGCGGCAACTCCGGGAGGCATATCACTTGAGATAAACCTTAACGAAAATTTGGCATGTTGCCGTGCAAGATGACTGCTCGCGACAAGCAGGTCTTCGGTCCATGTCAATTCTTAAGAAATCGGTAAGCACGCTTCTCCTGGTCTTGATGGCTCTGCTGGCGGCTGGCGCGCTCACCAGCACGGCGATCCAGATGGCCGGAGCATTCGGCCGCTACAGCGACAGTCTCGAGACGGCCCGGCTTGCCGCCGCCGACAAGGCGATCTTCCATGGCGTGGTCGCGCTGCGCAACAATCGCGGCGACGCCCAGAGTGCGTTGCTCGGCGAGGACGATCCACGCGCCAAGCTCGATGCCGCCGATAAGGCCGAACACGCCGGCTATGACGCGATTGTCGCTGCGCTCGCGACGGTCGAATTCGCCCGGCGCGACGAGCTCGCCAGCACGCTGAAGCAGCGCTGGAGCGAGGCTGCACCGAAATTCCAGCTTTTCTACGACGAGGCGAAGCAGCCGCGCGCCGAGCGCAAGCTGGAGCATACCAGCATCTGGTACGATTCCATCACCAAGGTGATCGATACCGCCAACCTGGTCTCCACCGCGGTGTCGAACCGCGCCTGGATTAACGATCCGTTCATCGCCCGCATGATTCAGGTCCGCCGGCTCGCCTGGCAGGTGCGCGACCGCTACGGCATCCCGTGCTCGACGCTGCGGCCGAACGTCAACACCAGCAAGCCGCTCGACGAAAACCAGAAGCAGACGGTGGCCGGCTGGAACGGAACCGTTGCCGTCGGCTGGACCGGCATGGACGAACTGCTGGCCGCGCCCGACGTGGCCGCAGATCTGGTCGAGGCGGCGAAGGAGGCGCGGGCAAAGACCGACGGCGCGCTCAAGAAGATGGGAGAGATCACCAGGAATTTCGACGGCAGCGGCAAGCCCGCGATGCCCGCTGCGGAGTGGAATGCGCTGTGCCAGTCACCCTTCGCATCCATCGTCGCGATCGCCAGCAAAGCGCTCGACCTGTCGATCGCGCACGCCGAGGCCGTGCAGGCGAAGGCCCTGACCAATCTCATCGTGCAGTCTTTCGCGTTCCTGCTCGCGCTGGCCGTGATCCTGGCCGCCGTGTTCGTGGTGCGCAATCGCCTCATGCGGCCGGTGCGCGCAATCCTCGACGCGATCGCGCGCATCAGCGCCCGCGACTATGCGACACCGGTTCCGCAATCCCGGCATCCCGACGAGTTCGGCACCATGGCTGCTGCGCTCGAAAGCCTGCGCGAGAGCGCGGCGACCGCGGAACGGCTGGGCCAGGAACGCGAATCGCAGCAGGCGCTTCAGCTCGCCCGCTCCGGCACCGTCGATGCGGCCTGCCGCAGCTTCGACGATACCGTGCAGGCGGTCATCCAGAGCGTCGTGGCCTCGACGCGGGAGCTCGACGCGACCGCGACCGGCGTACGCTCGCTGGTCCTGGAATCGAGCAGCCAGACCGCCGCGGTCTCGTCCGCGGCCGAGCAAGCCACCAACAACCTCGAGACCATCGCGGCCGCGACCGAGGAGCTTTCCGCATCCGTCGGGGAGATCTCCGCACAGGTACAGTCGAGCGCACGCGAGGCCCGCGAGGCCGTGGCACAGGCCGAGCAAACCAACGCCATCGTCGAGATCCTCGATCAGACCGCGAGCCGCATCGGCGAGGTCGTGAAGATGATCAACGCCATCGCGGCCCAGACCAACCTTCTGGCGCTGAACGCCACCATTGAAGCTGCGCGAGCAGGCGAGGCCGGCCGCGGCTTCGCCGTGGTCGCCGGCGAGGTCAAGAGCCTCGCCTCCCAGACGGCCACAGCGACCGAAGAGATCTCGCGCCAGGTCGAGGAGATCCAGGGGGCCACCGGCCAGGCCGTCACCGCGATCCGCTCGATCGGCGGCGCCATCAGTGGCATCGACGAGAAGATGACGGCAATCGCGGCCGCCGTCGAGCAGCAGCGCGCGGCCACCACCGAGATCTCGCGAAATTTCCAGCAGGCAGCCCAGGGCACCCGCCAGGTCACCGACACCATCGGCAGCGTCGCGAGGCTCAACCAGGAGACCGGCAACGCCGGCACGGTGCTGTCGGACTCCGTCAAGAAGATGTCCGCCGATGCCGATCGTCTCCGCGTCGCGGTCGAAGGCTTCTTGGGAGCCGTGAAGACGGCATAATCTCGTCGTCTCTTCATCAGGTCTCGCGCGGGGCATTGCCGCCGGTCCGCGCGACGGGTAGATGTGTCAGCCACGCCGCGCGAGCGCGGCGACGGACGTAAGACACATCAGGGATGGAGAGTTCGATGCCGGTCACCCCCCACAAGGCCCAGCGCCCGTATCGCGGCGTGTTCCCGGTCGCGCCCACCATCTTCGACGAGCGCGGCGAGCTCGACCTCGAGGGCCAGCGCCGCTGCATCGACTTCATGATCGATGCCGGCTCACACGGTCTCTGCATCCTCGCCAATTTCTCCGAGCAGTTCGTGCTCACCGATGCCGAGCGCGAGACCGTGATGCATACGGTGCTGGAACATGTCGCTGGCCGGGTCCCCGTGATCGTCACCACGACGCATTTCAGCTCGGCCGTGTGCGCCGCGCGCAGCAAGCAGGCCGAAGCGGCGGGGGCTGCCATGGTGATGGTGATGCCGCCCTATCATGGCGCGACCTTCCGCGTGCCGGAGAAGGGCATCGTCGAGTTCTTCAAGGTGCTCTCGGGCGCGATCGACATTCCCATCATGATTCAGGATGCGCCGGTGGCGGGCACGCCGCTCTCGGTCGAGCTGCTGGCGCGGCTGTCGCGCGAATTCTCCAACATCCGCTATTTCAAGATCGAGGTGCCGGGCGCGGCTTCGAAGCTCCGCAGCCTGATCGAGGCCGGCGGCAAGGATATCGAAGGTCCCTGGGACGGCGAGGAGGCGATCACGCTGCTGGCCGATCTCGACGCCGGCGCCACCGGCGCCATGACCGGCGGCGGCTATCCCGACGGCATCCGCCAGATCATCGATCCCTATTTCGCCGGCGATCGCGAGAAGGCGAAGGCCGCCTACGAACGCTGGCTGCCGCTGATCAACTACGAAAACCGCCAATGCGGACTGATCGCCTGCAAGGTCATGATGCAGGCCGGCGGCGTGATCAAATCCGAGATGGTACGGCATCCCTTGCAGCCGCTGCATCCGGCGACGCGCGCCGGCCTGCTGGAACTTGCCAAGGAACGCGACGCGCTGGCGCTGCGGTGGGGGAAGTAGCGGCGCCAGACATTCATTGTCGTCCCGGACAAGCGCGCAAGAAGCGCGCGCAGATCGGGGATCCATATCCACAGGGAGTGGTTTGGCGAAGACTTTGGGTTACCAGCTCGCGCCAAACTTCTCGCTGCGGATACGGGTCCTGGCTCCCGTGCGCAATTGCGCACCAGGCCGGGACGACACCGGATGTGAGCTACGAGCTCCGGCCGTATTCCGCCGGGCTGAAGGCGTCGAATTAGCGCGGCCCCAGGCCGTTTCCCGCAGCTCCGCGATGGCATATTGTACGCCCGCCAACCAGGCCCCACGGAGCAATCTCGAAACGTCGCCCAACACCTCTTCATTATGCCGTTATCCCGAGCCAAGTTGGCGCGAACCGACAGAACAGGGAGGCAGTGCCATGACGATGAGGCCGGATCCCACCTTTCACGCATCGCCCAAGCTTGCGATGGAAGCGCCTACGGAGAACTTTGCCTACACGTTGCTGCTCAGTCCGGATTTCTCGAAGCCGGATGCTCTCGCGGTCATCGACGTCAAGCCGGGATCGCCGACCTATAGCCAGATCGTCCACACCGTGACGATGCCCAACAAGGGCGATGAGTTTCATCATTTCGGCTGGAATGCTTGCTCCTCGGCCTTGTCGCCGCTCGCGGGACATGCCTTCATCGAGCGGCGCTATCTCATCATCCCAGGGCTCCGCTCGTCGCGAATCTACATCATCGATACCAAGCCCGATCCGACCAAAGCCAGGATCCACAAAATCATCGAGCCGGAGGAAGTCTTCAAGAAGACCGGCTACTCGCGGCCGCACACGATCCATTGCGGGCCGGACGGCATTTACGTGAGCACGCTGGGCGGCGGCGGCAAGGACGGCACCAACGGTCCTCCCGGCGTTTTCATCATGGATTGCGAGACCTTCGAGGTCCTGGGGCGATGGGAGATCGACCGCGGTCCGCAGACACTGCATTATGATTTCTGGTGGAACCTGCCGCGCGACTACATGGTGACGAGCGAATGGGCATTGCCGCCGCAGTTCGAGAACGGGATCGTCCCGGAAGATCTGCTGTCGAACAAATATGGCCATCGTCTCCACTTCTGGGATCTTCGCGCCCGTCGCAACGTCCAGACCATCGACCTCGGCGCCAATCATCAGATGGCGCTGGAGGTACGACCGGCGCACGATCCGGTTCGCGAGTACGGCTTCGTTGGCGTCGTGGTCGACACCACCAACCTTGAAGCATCTATCTGGACCTGGTGGCGCGAAGGCGGGACATTCCATGCCGAGAAGACGGCGAGGATCGCACCCGAGCCCGCGCCCAAGGAGAAGCTTCCGCCGCTGCTGCAGGGATTTGGCGCCGTGCCGCCGCTGGTGACCGACATCGACCTGTCGATGGACGACCGGTTTCTCTACGTCTCGTGCTGGGGCACGGGTGAAATGCGCCAGTATGACGTCAGTGATCCGCGCCAGCCGAAGCTTGCGGGCTCCGTCCACATCGGCGGCATCGCGCGCCGCACGCCCCATCCGAACGGCAAGCCATTTGCGGCGGGTCCGCAGATGGTCGAGATCAGCCGCGACGGCAAGCGCGTCTACTGGACCAATTCGCTCTATTCCACCTGGGACGACCAGTTCTATCCCGATGGCGTTCCGGGCGTGGAGGTCATGGCCAATGTCGGTCGCAACGGCGGCCTCGAGCTCGACAAGAACTATTTCGTGAGCTTCCCCGACGGATATCGTGCGCACCAGATCAGGCTCGAGGGCGGCGATTGTTCGACGGACTCCTTTTGCTATCCGTCGGTCTAGATTGGGGGCACGCGAGCCCGGCACTCGGCTGGCTGTGGCTCGCTCTTGTTGCGAGCGGTCTCTACCACGGGATCAATCCTGGCATGGGATGGCCGCTCGCCGTTTCGGCGGGGCTCATGGACAAGAGCCCGCGCGCGCTCCTCCGCGCCTTGTGGGCCCTCTCGGCCGGGCATCTCCTGGCCACGCTTCTCGTGCTGCTGCCATTCGCGTTCCTGCTCGTGCTGGCGGAGTGGCAGCGTCCGATCCAGCTGGTCGCGAGCCTTCTCGTCATCGGCTTCGGCGTCTATCGGTTGATCGTTCGGCGCCATCCCCGCGCGCTGGCACGAATCCCGCCGACGCAATTGGCGCTCTGGTCGTTTGCCGTCGCCATTGCTCACGGCGCCGCGTTGATGCTGGTGCCGATCTATCTCGGGCTTTGCCAGGCCTTCGAGCTCGATGCCGGCCATGAGGCGGCGGGCGAGTTGATGAAGGCGAGTGTCGGGATGGCGGTGCTGGTGTCCCTGGTGCACGTTGCCGCCATGATCAGCGCCGGCGGATCTCTGGCGTGGCTGGTCTACCGCTATTTGGGATTGAAGTTCGTTTCGCGAAGCTGGTTCAACCTGGATGCAGTCTGGGCGACCAGCCTCGTTCTGGTCGGCGCGGTGGCGCTCGCCTTCAATCTTGCGAGCTGGCGCTGAGGTCTACCGTGCCAGAGCCCATTCGCCGATGATGCGGAATCTTTCCTTTGCGTCGTCCTGCTTGAACAGCGCGATGCGATCGATCTCAAGCGCATCGAGCTTCAACGCCGCAAACCGCCCCCGCAGCATCTGCAGAATCGGCCCGCGCCGCTCCGCATCGAGCCGTCCCGTCAGCGTCATGTGGAAGCGGAATTCTTCCATGACGTAGGGATAGCCCCAGCGGTCGAGATAGTCGCGCTGTCGCTCGCCGAGCTTTTCGGGCTTGCGCCGTGCGCGATCTTCCGACGTCAGCGGCGCACGGAAAGCGTCGAAATCGCGGACGCTGTCGGCCGCCAGCTCCTGGAGCGTATCGACCGGCTCGGCCGGAATGACGGCGATGAAGCCGCTGATGGTATCGACGACGGGACGGATCACCGGAAGCGGCCGTGCCCTGCCGGCGAAGGCCGCACACGCGGCCATCAGCTCGGCTTCGGTCTTGCTTAACGCCAGAGTCATGGGCGCCTTCAGCGTGGCATGAAAGCCGTATTTGCGGGGATCTGCGCTGATGTCACGCCAGTCCGGCGCAATTTGCAGCGCCTCGCGCGGGAACGGCAGCTCGTCGCCGGTATAGGCATCGTAGCCGAGCAGCTCGGCGCCGAAGCGGGAGAGGGCGCTGTCGGCGCCTGCGGCAAAATAGACCGCGTAGCGGGGAAATCCTGTCATCGTCTCAGCATAGCGGTTTTACGCGGCGACGACAGCCTCGCGCGGCGCCGCCACGGCGGTGAGCAGCCGTGTGGCATCGGTGAGATGCACGAGCTTGCCGCCCGAGATCACCGCGATCAGCCGCGGCCGCAGCTTGACGCTGTCATCGACGAGGAGAATGTCGGCGCGGCGTCCCTCCGCGAGGGTGCCGCGATCGGTGAGGCCGGTCGCGCGGGCAGGACTGGCGGAGACCAAATCCCAGGCCTGTACCAGCGGCACCAAACCATCTGCCGCGAGCCGGAATGCGGCGAGCAGCTGTGCGGGATAATAATAGTCTGACGCCAGCACCGAGCAGAGCCCCTTGGCGATCATGTCGGATGCCCTGGTCCAGCCGGTGTGGCTGCCGCCGCGCACGACGTTCGGCGCACCATAGACGATGGCATCGCCGTGGCTGGCTGCCGCCCGCGCCGTCTCCTCGTTGATCGGAAACTCCGCGATTGTCGCGCCGAGCTCGCGAAACGCATGCCGCATCGCCGGCGTTGCGTCATCGTGCGAGAGCATCCGCACCTCCGCCGCGCGGGCAGAAGCGGCCAGGCGCGACACCGAAGCCGGCACCTCGTCGGCGCGCGAGATCACGCGCTCGACCAGCAGGTCGAATTCTTCGCTCGAAAGGCCGGTGCGCTCCACCATCCGGTTGCGCTTGCGCGGTTTGGCCATGTCGGCGACGGTGCCGTCCATGTGGTCGTTGAAGGCGAGCAGGTCGACCCGGCCTTCGGCGAGCCATTGGGCGATCTCGGCCTCCGCGTCGAGATTGTAGGTCTCGTGGCGCAGATGGAAGCGGGTGTCGGCGGCGAATTGCGGACGCTGCCGCTCGATTGCCTCCATCAGGCCACGTGCATTGTCGGCGCTACGCAGGCCCGGCTCCCACGAGCAGGTCGCGGCGTGAAACACGGTGGTGATGCCGTTGCTGATCGCCTGGCGGTCGCTGTCGGCGAGCGCGACGTCGATCGGAAAATCGACGCCGGCGCGCGGCATCATCTGTCGCTCGAAAGCATCGCCGTGCAGGTCGACGATGCCGGGCAGCAACAGCAGGTTACGTGCATCAATCGCCAGCCCCGCCCGGCCGCGAGAAGCGCCCACCTCCGCGATGTCTGTCCCGGACACGAGAAGTGAGGTTTCGATGAGCTCGGCGCCGATCAGGGCCCGGCCGCCTTCAAGGAATATGTCTGTCACGCGACTGCGCTTCGTTTCCTGGCAGGAGAATTGGTGAGAGAGCCCGCCCGTGCTTCGTATGCCGAAAGAAAATCTTCAATCCCGAGCTTGCGGAAATCGGGCAGCGCCTCGCGCAATTTGTCGTGATCCCAGTCCCACCAGGCGAGCTTCCCGAGGCGCCCCGCGATCTCCTCCGAGAACCGCCGCCGTACGATCCGGGCCGGATTGCCGGCGACGATGGTGTAGGCCGGCACGTCCTTGGTGACGATGGCGCCGGCCGCGATCACCGCGCCGGTGCCGATGCTGCGGCCCGGCAACACGATCGCGCCGTGGCCGATCCAGACGTCGTGGCCGACATGGACATGATGCTGGCGCCGCCAGTCGAAGAACTCGGCATCGTCGCTCTCGCCTTCGAAATAGGCGCTCGAACGATAGGTGAAATGCGCCTGCGTCGCGCGATGCATCGGATGGTTGCCGGGGTTGATGCCCGTCATCGCCGCGATCGAGCAGAACTTTCCGATCGTCGTGTAGGTGATCTGCGAATCGTTCACGACATAGGAGTAATCGCCCATCGCCACTTCATGCAGGATCGTGCGCGCGCCGACCTCGGTATAGGCGCCGAGCCTGGTCTCGTGCAGCTTGGCCGAGGGATCGATGGTCGGCTGAACCGAAAGGGCTTTCGCGGCCATGTTGCATCCGAGGTGCGAGGGCGGGCGTCTCTCTTCGAGCGGCTTGATGACGATATCATGACGCCGAGATGACAGCGGATGAGGTGTGTAGGATCGCCGCACCGCAACGGCGCTGTCACACAAGTGTTAAGCGCCGGCGTTAGCGGTTGGCCCCAGCTACTCTGGAGTCCCTGCATGCTGGTGGTGGATGGTCTGACGTGTCGCTTCGGCGCAAAAGCCGCGGTGGACGACGCTTCGTTTCAAGTGTCCCCCGGCGGCTTCGTCGGTGTGATCGGGCGATCCGGCGCCGGCAAGTCGACATTGCTGCGGACCATCAACCGCCTGGTGACGCCGACCGGGGGCCGCATCCTGTTCGACGGCGTCGACGTCACCTTGCTGCGCGGCAAGGAGCTGCGGCAGTGGCGCGCGCGCTCGGCGATGATCTTCCAGCAGTTCAACCTGGTCGGCCGGCTCGATGTTCTGACCAACGTCCTGATGGGGCGGCTTGCGACGATGCCCGCCTGGCGCTCGTTGTCGCAGGCCTGGCCCGAGCAGGACAAGGCGCTGGCGATGTCCGCGCTCGAGCAGTTCGACATTGCCTCGCTCGCCGCCCAGCGCGCCGACCAGCTCTCCGGCGGTCAGCAGCAGCGCGTCGCGATCGCCCGCGCGCTGGTGCAGCAGCCCGACATCATCCTCGCCGACGAGCCGATCGCCTCGCTCGATCCGCGCAACACCAAGATCGTCATGGATGCACTGCTGCGCATCAACAAGCATTTCGGCATCACCGTGCTCTGCAACCTGCATTCGCTCGATCTCGCCCGCACCTATTGCGACCGCCTGATCGGCATGGCCGCGGGCCGCGTGGTGTTCGATGGTGCGCCGTCCGCGCTGACCGATCATGTGGCGCGCGAGCTCTACGATCTCGAAGCCGCCGACGTCATGGGCGGCATGCCTGTACCGGCGCCCGAGGGCGTTCCGGCGCTGGGGACGGCCGCGGCGGCCTGAGCCTCGCCTGTTTAGTTCAAGTCTTTGCGTCAACCGACCTCAACCGATGAAGAGGGTACCATGATCACTCGCAGATTAATCCTTGCCGGCGCCGCCGCGCTCGCGTTCACGGCGTCCGCCTCGGCGAACGACTGGAAGGCCAAATATCCCGAACTGACCTTTGCGGTCGTGCCGGCCGAGAACGCCTCCGGCGTCACCGAGCGCTGGACCCCGTTCGTGGAATACCTCTCGAAGCAGCTGGGCGTGAAGGTCACGCTGCGCATCGCCAACGACTACGCCGCTGTGATCGAAGGCCAGCGCGCCGGCAACATCCACATCGCGAGCTACGGCTCGGCCTCGTTCGCCCGCGCCCGCCTGACCGGCGTCAAGACCGACGCGTTCGCCAACGACATCAATGCCGACGGTTCGACCGGCTATTACTCGGTGTTCTTCGTCAAGGCGAGCAGCTCCTACAAGAAGGTCGATGATCTCAAGGGCAAGAACCTGGGCCTGGTCGACCCGAACTCGACCTCGGGCAACAACGTGCCGCGCTTCGAGCTCGACAAGATGGGCATCCACGATGCCGAGGGCTATTTCGGCAAGGTCGTCTTCACCGGCAGCCACGAGAATGCGATGCTCGCGCTGGCGCAAGGCACGGTCGACGTCGCCGCCAACCAGTGGACCAGCGACGACGATTCCACGCTGGCGCAGATGCTGACCAAGGGCATGCTGAAGAACGCCGACGGCTCGGCGATGAAGAAGGACGATTTCCGCATCATCCACAAGTCGGCGCCGATCATCAACGGTCCCTATGCCTACAATTCCGACCTGCCTGATGACGCCAAGGCCGCCATCGCCAAGGCTTTCTTCGACGCGCCGGCCAAGGACAAGGCCGCGTTCGATCGCCTGTCGGACGGCCAGAAGAAGGGCTTTCATCCCGCCACCACCAAGGACTGGGATGGCACGATCGAGCTGATCAAGTTCGTCGATGCGCTCCGCAAGAAGAAGGCGTCCTGAGTCATCGGGACGATGCACCCGAGCCGGGTCCTAGGACCCGGCTCTTTCTTTGACGGGACCTGTTTCGACCGATGACGACAGCGGTTTCGATCCTCCCCGAGCAGCAGCTTGCCGCGCTCAATGCCGCCTATCGCCAGGCGGTCTCGCGCAGGCGGCTCCGTCTCCTGTTGGGGGCCGCGGTCTTCGCCGCAGCGCTGGTGCTCGCCGCGATCGGCGCCGAAGTGAATTTGCATACCCTGTTCACCTATTTCGGCAATTTCGTCAGCTATTTCGACCGCATCCTCACGCTCGACAGCGGCCAGCGGGTCTGGACCGATGTCGGCGAGTGGTTCTGGGGCTGGCGCAAATGGCTGAAGATGCTGGGCGAGACCCTGCTCATCAGCTATGTCGGAACTCTGATCGGCGCGACCTTCGCCTTCGCTCTCAACTTCTTCGCGGCCGAGAACACTTCGCCCGCGCCATGGCTGCGCTTCGTCGTGCGGCGCCTGCTCGAATTCGCCCGCACAGTTCCCGGCATCGTGTTCGCGCTGGTGTTCGTGATTGCCTTCGGCCTGGGGCCGATGGCGGGCGTGCTGGCGATTGCTATCCACTCCACCGGCGCACTGGGAAAACTGTTCTCGGAGATCGTCGAGAATGCCGACATGAAGCCGGTGGAGGGCATTCGCTCGACAGGTGCGAGCTGGCTCTCCTGCATGCGTTTTGCGGTCGTACCGCAGGTGACGGCGGGCTATGCCAGCTATGCGCTGCTGCGCTTCGAGATCAACGTCCGCGAAGCCTCGGTGATGGGCTTCGTCGGCGCCGGCGGCATCGGCCAGGAGCTCGTCGTCGCCATCCGCAAGTTCTATTACTCCGACGTCAGCGCCATCCTGCTCACCATCGTCGTCACGGTCTTCATCATCGACATCACCACCGGCTGGCTGCGCGGCCGCCTGTTCGGCGAGGAGGCGCGGACGTGACGAGGCCGCAGCAGGTCGATATCGCGCAAATTCGCGCGCGCTACCCTGACGTGTTCGACCGGCCCGCCTCGGCGCGGCTCGCCACGCCGGCGATGATCGTCGCGGCGTTGGCGATCCTCGCTTACGGCCTCGTCGATCTCGATTTCTCGCCGTCGCGCTTCTTCGCCGGCCTCAGCCAGCTCGGCTGGATCAGCCTGATGATGATCCCGCCGGATCCCGGCTCTTCGCTGCCGGTCTATCTGAAGGCGCTGGGCGAGACGCTGTCGATCGCGCTGCTCGGCACCACGCTCGCCGCGGTCTTCGCGCTTCCAATCAGCCTGCTCGCGGCGCGCAACGTCGTGCCGTCGAACATCCTGCGCTTTCCCGTCCGGCGCTTGCTCGATTCGATCCGCGGCATCGACACGCTGATCTGGGCGCTGGTGTGGATCAACGTGGTCGGGCTCGGCCCGTTCGCCGGCGTGCTCGCGATCGCCGTGTCGGATTTCGGTGCGTTCGGAAAGCTGTTCTCGGAGGCGATCGAGGGCGCCGACCAGAAGCAGGTCGAAGGCATCCGCGCCTCCGGCGGCAGCGCGCTGCACGAGATCCGCTTCGGCCTGTTGCCGCAGGTCCTGCCCGTCATCGCCGGCCAGGTGCTCTACTTCATCGAATCCAACACCCGCTCGGCCACCATCATCGGCATCGTCGGCGCCGGCGGCATCGGCCTCCAGCTCGCCGAGCAGATTCGCGTGCTGGAGTGGCAGAAAGTGTCGTTCCTGATCCTGATGATCCTGGTCGCCGTCGCCGCAATCGATTTCATCTCGGGCAAGCTGCGGTTTGCCATCATCGGCCGGCGGGCGGTGGCGTAGGCGGCTCTCTTCCTTCCTTGTGGGAGAAGGTGGCGCGAAGCGCCGGATGGGGGGTACGTGTCCTCAGTGCCGTAGGGTGGTCAACGCGTAGCGTGCCCACCGCTTCTGATGATCGAGAAAGATCGTGGGCACTCCCACAAGGGGAGAGGGGAAGAGGCCTACGACTCCACCAGAAACTCGACCCGCTCCGCGGCAAAGCGCGAATGCTTCGTCACCAGCGGCTTGCCCGTGAGATCGTGGTCGGTGGCATCGACCACCAGGATCGGCCGTCCCAGCGCAAGATCGAGTCTTGCGGCGTCGGTCGCGTCGACGATGCCGGCGGTGATCCGGGTCGCGCCGCGGCGATAATCGCGGATGCCGTAATGCGCGAGCAATTTCGTCATCGAGCGCGTCGCCGCGAACACGGCGCCCGCGTCCGGAAACAGCTCGGCCGACAGCCAGGTCGTGGACACGCAGATCGGCGTACGGTCGGCGAGGCGGATCGCCTCGATCCGCACCAGGGGCCCGCCGGTCTTCAATCCCAGCTCCCGCGCGAGCTCGCGCGTCGCGACGTCATCGGTCGCCTCGATCAGCCGGCCATGCGGCTCGCGTCCGCCCGCGCCGACGATCTCTGAGAAGCGCGTGCGCGAGCGCAGGGGATAGGCGAGCTTCTGTGCCTCGACATAGGTTCCGCTGCCGCGCTCGGCGCGCACCAGGCCGCGCTCGGCAAGCGCGGCCAGCGCGCGGCGCACGGTGTGGCGGTTGACGCGATAGGTTTCCGCGATCTCCATTTCGCCCGGCAATTTGTCGCCGGCCGCAAAGCGGCCGTCGGCGATGCCGCGCTCGATGCCGTCGGCAACGAGGCGCCACAGCGCGACTCCCGAGGAGGCTGTGTCCTGCATGCTCATGTCGCGGGAAACCTACTCCAGAAATCACATCATTGTCACGAAACAGTCATGGCGCGTCCGTATGAAGTTGTCTATTATCATAGACAACTTCGATCCGGCAAGTTTTCTAGAAGGTTCGGTGGACCAGGTGACGCAGCACAACAACCAGCAAGCCCAGCGCAAGGCCGCCATGGCCGTGCTGGCGCACGCGGAGGCGGGCGAGATCGCCGCTCGCCTCCGCAACTTCACCCTCCCGGCCCATCAGGATCTGCGCGCGCCCGAAAACGGGCTGGTCATGCTGCGCGGCCGGATCGGCGGCGACGGGGCGCCGTTCAATCTCGGTGAAGCCACGGTGTCGCGCGCGGCGGTGCGGCTTGCGAGCGGCGAGGTCGGCTTCGGCTACACGCTCGGCCGCGACGGTGAGAAGGCGCGGCTGATCGCGCTGTGCGATGCGCTGGTGCAGTCCCGCGATTTCGGCGGGCTCGTCGAGCGTGGCGTTATCGCGCCGTTGCGCGAGCAGCTTATGGTCAGGCGCAGGCAGGCGGCGGAAGAGACCGCCGCGACGAAGGTTGATTTCTACACCATGGTGCGCGGTGAGGGGTGAGATCATGACCACGATTGCGGAGCTGCCGCCGGGTTTCGCCGACAAGGTGTTGTCGGCGCAATCGACCTTTCGCTCGGTCATGGATGCCATGGCGCGGCCGGGCTCCGTCCAGCAAATCGTGCCGATGGTCGGCACGCCAGGGCCGATGATGCGCGGCACCGCCGCGATCGCGCTGACGCTGTTCGACCACGATACGCCGCTCTGGCTCGACGCGCGAATGGCGGAGAGCTCGGATGTGACGAAGTGGCTGAAGTTCCACACCGGTGCGCCGGTCGTGCAGGACGCCTCGATCGCGAGTTTTGCGCTGATCGGTGATGGCGATGCGCTGCCTTCGCTCGAGCGATTCGCGCTCGGCACCAGCGAGTATCCGGACCGTTCGACCACGGTGATCATTCAGGTCGATAGCCTGAACTCGGGGCGCAGCTTCGAGCTGCGCGGCCCCGGCATCGGTGGGGTCGCGACGCTGCAGGCGTCGATCAAGCCTCTCGATCTGTTCGAGCGGCTGCGTATGAACGAAGCACTGTTTCCGCGCGGCATCGATGTGGTGCTGGTCGCCGATGATGCCGTGGTCGCGATCCCCCGCACCACGCGCGTCGTGAGCAGGGGAATCTGAAGCATGTATGTCGCAGTCAAAGGCGGCGAACGCGCCATCGAGAACGCCCATCGCCTGCTCGCACATAAGCGGCGCGGCGATCAAAGCGTTGCGGAAATCTCCCTCGACCAGATCTCGGAGCAGCTTGGCCTCGCCGTCGATCGCGTCATGAGCGAAGGCTCGCTCTATGACCGCGAGCTCGCGGCGCTGGCGATCAAGCAGGCGCGCGGCGATCTGATCGAGGCGATCTTCCTGGTTCGCGCCTTCCGCGCCACCTTGCCGCGCTTCGGCACCAGCGAGCCGGTCGACACCGGCGCCATGCAGGTGCAGCGGCGGGTGTCCGCGACCTTCAAGGACATTCCGGGTGGCCAGATCCTCGGGCCCACCTTCGACTACACGCACCGCCTGCTCGATCCCTCGCTCGCGCAAGGCGTCGTGCCGCAGGTTCCGTCGACGGCCGAAGCATCCACAGCGCCGACGCCGCGCGTAACGGATATTCTCGGCCGCGACGGGCTGATCGAATCCTCGCCCGAAGCCGAGGACGGCGCCAGCGTCGGCGATCTCACCCGCGAGCCGCTGAATTTTCCGGCCGACCGCGACCTGCGCCTGCAAAACCTCGCGCGTGGCGACGAAGGCTTTCTCCTCGCGATGGGCTATTCCACCCAGCGCGGCTACGGCCGCAACCATCCTTTTGTCGGCGAGATCCGCTTCGGCGAGGTCGAGGTCGAATTTCTCGCGGAAGAGGTCGGCTTCGCCGTGCCGCTCGGCGCGATCGAACTCACCGAGTGCCAGATGGTCAACCAGTTCAAGGGGTCTGCGACGGAGGCTCCGTGCTTCACCCGCGGCTACGGCCTCGCCTTCGGCCAGAGCGAGCGCAAGACCATGTCGATGGCGCTGGTCGATCGTGCGTTGCGCGCCCGCGAGCTCGGCGAGGAGGTGCGTGCGCCGGCGCAGGACGAAGAGTTCGTGATGTCGCATTCGGACAACGTCCAGGCCACCGGCTTCGTCGAGCATCTGAAGCTGCCGCACTATGTCGACTTCCAGTCCGAGCTCGGCCTCCTGCGCAAGCTGCGCCAGGAGTTTGCCGAGGCCAATACGCCGGATGCCATGAAGGAGGCCGCGGAATGAACGCGCCCGCCTACAACTTCGCCTATCTCGACGAGCAGACCAAGCGGATGATCCGCCGCGCGATCCTGAAGGCGATCGCGATTCCCGGCTATCAGGTGCCGTTCGCCAGCCGCGAAATGCCGATGCCCTATGGCTGGGGCACCGGCGGCGTGCAGGTGACCGCAGCGCTCCTTGGACCGCAGGACGTCTTGAAAGTGATCGACCAGGGCTCCGACGACACCACCAACGCGATCTCGATCCGCAAGTTCTTCGCCAAGACCGCCGGTGTTGCCACGACGACGGCGACGGACGAAGCGACGGTGATCCAGACCCGCCACCGCATCCCGGAGAAGGCGCTGAACGAAAACCAGGTTCTGGTCTATCAGGTGCCGATCCCGGAACCCCTGCGTTTCCTCGAACCGCGCGAGACCGAGACGCGGCGCATGCATGCGCTCGCCGAATACGGCCTGATGCATGTGAAGCTCTACGAGGACATCGCCCGCTTCGGCCACATCGCGACCGCCTACGCTTATCCGGTCAAGGTCAACGCGCGCTACGTGATGGACCCGTCGCCGACGCCGAAATTCGACAATCCCAAGATGGACAATTGCCCGGCGCTGCAATTGTTCGGCGCCGGCCGCGAGAAGCGCATCTACGCGATCCCGCCTTATACGCAAGTGGTCTCGCTCGATTTCGAGGACCACCCGTTCGAGCCCTACCGCTTCAACGCGCCCTGCGCACTGTGCGGTGCGGAGAATTCCTACCTAGACGAGATCGTCACCGACGACCAGGGCGGGCGGATGTTCGTCTGCTCGGACACCGATTATTGCGAGGGCCGCCAGGCCGCCGGCCATCGCGGCAGCCTCAGCGCCGCGCCGTACAAGGAGAAGGCGCAGGAGGCCTCGAATGGCTGATCAGAATCTGGTCGAGAACGACGAGCCGCTGCTGGTCGCGGAGTCCCTCAGCAAGTCGTTTGGCCGCATTGCCGCCTGCCGCGATGTGTCGTTCTCGCTCTATCCCGGCGAGGTGCTGGCGATCGTCGGTGAATCCGGCTCGGGCAAGTCGACGCTGCTGCAAATGCTGTCGGGCCAGCTCGCGCCGGGTTCCGGCCATGTCTCGTATCGGATGCGCGACGGTGTCACCCGCGATCTCTCGACGCTGGGCGAGGCCGAGCGTCGCTTCCTGTTCCGCACCGATTGGGGCTTTGTGCATCAGGATCCAGCACAGGGCCTGCGCATGGCGGTCTCGGCCGGCGCCAATGTCGGCGAGCGGCTGATGGCGGTGGGCTGGAATCACTACGGCCGCATCCGCGACACCGCGTCGGACTGGCTCACCCGCGTCGAGATCGACACAGCACGCATCGACGATGCACCGCGCACCTATTCCGGCGGCATGCGCCAGCGCCTCCAGATCGCGCGCAACCTCGTCACCGAGCCGCGCCTGGTGTTCATGGACGAGCCGACCGGCGGCCTCGACGTGTCCGTGCAGGCGCGCCTGCTCGACCTCCTGCGCAGCCTCGTTGCCGAGCTGCATCTCGCCGTCATCATCGTCACCCATGATCTCGCGGTCGCACGCCTGCTGTCGCACCGCGTGATGGTGATGAAGGGCGGCCGCGTCATCGAGACCGGTCTCACCGACCAGGTGCTCGACGACCCGCGCGAGCCCTATACCCAGCTTCTCGTCTCCTCGATTCTGCCGCCATGAGTTTTCCAATGACCGTCATGATCGACGTTACCGATGCGCAAAAGACGTTCACGATGCACCTGCAGGGCGGCATCGAACTGCCTGTCGTGCGCGGCGTGACCTTCCACGTCAATCCGGGCGAATGCGTCGTTCTGTCAGGCCCGTCAGGCGCCGGAAAATCGTCGATCCTGAAAATGATCTTCGGCAATTACCGTTGCGATAGCGGCCGCATCGGCATCCGCCATCGCGGCGCGCTGATTGATCTCGCCACCGCCGAGCCGCGGCAGATTCTCAACATCCGCCGTTCCACCATCGGCTATGTCAGCCAGTTCCTGCGCGCGGTGCCGCGCGTTGCCACCATCGACGTCGTCGCGGAGCCACTGATCGTCAACGGCATGAGCCGGGCCGAAGCGCAGCAGCGCGCTGGCAGCCTGCTGCATCGTCTGAACATTCCCGAGCGCCTCTGGCAGCTTCCGCCCGCGACCTTCTCCGGCGGCGAGCAGCAGCGCGTCAACATCGCGCGCGGCTTCATTTCGGACCTGCCGATCCTGCTGCTCGACGAGCCGACCGCCTCGCTCGATGCCGCCAACCGCGCTGTCGTGGTTGAGCTGGTTGCCGAGAAGAAGCGCGGGGGCGTCGCCATGGTCGCCATTGTCCATGACGACGAAATCCGTCATCTGATTGCCGACCGTATCGTCGACGTCACCAGCTTTGCCGCCGCGGCCTGAAGGAAGAGGGAAATGAACGCCAAGCCGAAGGACACGTTGATCGCCAACGCCAGGATCGTGCTGGCCGACCGGGTGATCGAGCAGGGCTGGCTGGCTCTTGCCGACGGACGCATTGCCGAGATCGGCGATGGGACTGCGCCCGCCGGCGCCGAGGATGCCGGCGGTGACCTGATCATGCCCGGCCTGATCGAGCTCCACACCGACCATCTCGAAGCCCATTACGTGCCGCGGCCGAAGGTGTTCTGGAATCCGGTCGCCGCGGTCATCTCCTATGACGGCCAGCTCGCGACGTCAGGCATCACCACCGTGTTCGATTCGCTCCGGGTCTGGCGCGAGGACGGCGCCGAGGAGGTCGATGGCCGCGCCGGCGTGCTTGCCGCCGCGATCACCACCGCGCGCGAGGCCAGCCTGCTGCGCGCCCACCACTTCCTGCATCTGCGCTGCGAAATCCCGATGCCGAGCGTGGTCGAGGAGGCCAGGGAGCTGATCGACCGTCCCGACGTCAAGCTGATGTCGCTGATGGACCACACGCCGGGCCAGCGCCAGTTCCGCGACGAGGTCAAGCTGCGCGACTATTATCGCGGCAAGGGCGGCGGCAAGACCGATGCCGAGCTCGACGAGCTGTTCGCAAAGCGCTTCGAATACCAGAAGAAATATGCAGCGGCCAACATGCGCGAGATCGTGGCGCTGGCGCATCAGTACAACATTCCGCTGGCGAGCCACGACGACACCACCGAGGAGAACGTCGCCGACGCCGTGCGGGATCGTGTTTCGGTTGCCGAATTCCCGACCACGCTGGAGGCGGCGCGCGGCCTGCATCAGGCCGGCATCGACATTCTGATGGGGGCGCCGAACGTCGTGCGCGGCGGCTCGCATTCCGGCAACATCGCCGCGGTCGATCTCGCCCGCGAAGGCCTGCTCGACATCCTGTCGTCGGACTACATTCCGTCCAGCCTTCTCATGGCCGCGCTGCAACTGCCCGAGCATGTACCCGCGATCAGCCTGCCGGCCGCGGTTCGCACCGTGACCAAGGCGCCCGCCGAGGCGGTCGGCCTCACCGACCGCGGCGAGGTCGCGACCGGCAAGCGTGCCGATTTGATCCGCGTGCATGTCGCAGGGCACGTTCCCGTTGTCCGCAGCGTCTGGCGCGAGGGAAGCCGGGTCGCATGAGCAAGATGGTCACCACGGCGCAGGGCGAGGCGGGTAAGATCGGCCCCGGCCGGCTCGTGCTCGTGGTCGGCCCCAGCGGCGCCGGCAAGGATACGCTGCTGCGCCTCGCGCAGGCGGCCTGCATCGACGATCCCGAAATCGTCTTCCCGCGCCGGGTCGTGACCCGTGCATCGTCGTCCGATGAAGACAATATCGCGATGAGCCCGGACGAGTTCCGCCGCGCGCGCGAGCAAGGCGACTTCGCCGTGCACTGGGAGGCGCATGGGCACGCCTACGCGCTGCCGCTCGAAATCAACGATGACATCCGCGCAGGCCGCGCGGTCGTCGTCAATGTCTCACGCACCGTGATCGCCGCGCTGCGCGAGGCCTACGCTAATGTCGTTGTGGTTGCGATCACGGCGCCGCCCGATGTGCTGGCGCAGCGGCTCGCAGCGCGCGCCCGGCAAAGCGACGGCGACATCGCCGAGCGGTTGTCGCGCAGCGTCGATGGTTCGTCGGCGCAGGCCGATGTCACCATCCTCAATGCCGGCAGTGCGGACTATCACGGCCGCCAGCTCGTGCGCGTGATCAGGAATGAAGGCTGGCAAGATTAGTTGCGGGCAACAACAAGGAGAGAGTGGAATGACGGTGATCGAAACGGTCGAACAGCTGGAGGCCATCTACGGCGCCACCAATGACGCCTCGACCGTGAAAGTCGCCGACCACGTCACGCCGCTCTACCGCATCTTCATCGAGAAGGCACCGTTCGCCGCGCTCGCCACCATCGGACCGGAGGGCATCGACTGCTCGCCGCGCGGCGACTTGCCCGGCTTCGTCCGCATTCACGATCCCAAGACGCTGATGCTGCCGGACCGCCGCGGCAACAACCGGGTCGATTCCCTGCGCAACATCGTGCGCGATCCCAGGGTGTCGCTGATGTTCCTGATCCCCGGCTCCGGCAATGCCGTCCGCGCCAATGGTCGCGCGCATCTGTCGATCGATCCGGACCTGCTGGCCTCGTTCAAGGTTGATGGCAAGGCGCCGCGCAGTGTCATCGTGATGAACGTGGAGGAAATCTACTTCCAGTGCGCCCGCGCCATCGTCCGCTCCGATCTCTGGAATCCCGACAAGCGCGTCGATCCCAAGACGCTGCCGACGCCGGGTCAGATTCTCGCCGAGATGAGTGACAACAAGGTCGGCGGCGCGGAGTACGACCGCATCTGGCCGGAGCGCGCTGCCGCGACGATGTGGTGAGCGTCCGCTCTCTCGTCTCCCTCGCCCCGTTCTTTTGGGGGAGAGGGCGGGGTGAGGGCCTCTCTCCGCACGTGAGATCGCCGTGGGACCTGTATCCCCTCACCCGGATTGCATCTTCGATGCAATCCGATCCCGCAAGCGGGGAGAGGGGAAGCAAGCCCGTCGCTCCGCTTCAGTTAAACGCCATCCCGCCGCTCAGCGCGACGGTCTGCCCGGTCATGTAGGCATTGTCGACCAGCAGCATCACGGCTTTCGCAACTTCCTCGGACGTGCCGAAGCGGCCGAGCGGGATGCGGCTGACGAGGCCGGGTTGGCCGCTCATCATGTCGGTCTCGATCAGTGAGGGCGCCACCGCATTGACGGTGATGCCTTCCTTCACCAGTCGCGCCGCATAGCCTCGCGTCAGCCCCTCCATGCCGGCCTTGGACGCATTGTAATGCGGGCCGATCGCGCCGGCGCCGCGCGCCGCGCCCGAGGAGATGTTGACGATACGGCCCCATTTCCGCGCGCGCATCGTCGGCAGCACCGCCTGCGTACACAGAAAGGCGGATTTCAGATTGACCAGGATGGTGCGGTCGAAATCGTCTTCGGTGAGATCGTCGACGCTGCGTGTGATGGCGATGCCGGCGTTGTTGACGAGGATGTCGATCGGACCAAGCCCGGCCGTGACGCACTCGATCATGCGGGTCACGGCTTCGCGCTGCGAGACGTCGGCGGCGATGACGATGGCGCGGCCGCCCCGCTTGCCGATCTCGCTCGCCAGTTGCTCGGCCTGGCCGATTCTTTCGCGGCAGTTGATCGCCACCGCCGCGCCTGCTTCGGCCAGCGCGCGGCAGACGGCCGCGCCAATTCCGCGCGAGCCTCCGGTCACGAGCGCCGTGCGCCCCTTCAGAGCATCCGCCATGCCTGGAACCTCCCAATCATCCGCTTGCCGTGCATCGATCGTATCATGCTTGCAGTTCGCGCGCGTTGAACTCATCGCGAGATGAATCCGTCTGCCGGTGCTTGCGGCGGGAGAAACGCCCCAGCGCATGTGTCGCAAATATGGATAGCCATTTCATTGACCAATCGCGCCAACCGCTTGATATTCAGAGCGTCAAGACTGCTCCTCGAGCCCAAGCCGCACCATGACAACCGATCGCCAGCGCAATCAGAACGACATGCAAGCATGCATGACGCGGTGCTGCTTCTCGGTGGCAACGGGCGCCTGTTGTTGTTGCTGATCGTCTCCTGGCAACACCGCACACCGAAAGACGCAAAAGAGGAACGCCGAAATTCCGGCGAGCGAGCAGTCATGTCCCAAGCCCAATCCAACGCCTACATCATCGAAATCCACGACCGCGCCGCCGGTATCATCACGAGAGATGAGCGCGGCTTCCGCTTCTTCTCCTCCGAGCGCCTGTTCGACAGCCTCGAGGGCCGCCAGTTCCGCTCGGCGCGAGAGGCCGAGCGGGCCGCCCGTGCCGTGTTGTCCGAGCGTAGCCGTCGCGCGAGCTCGCAACCTTCGCCAACTGATCTCACCGAAAGGGCCGCATTATGATCACCCGACGAAACATCCTAGCAACGACGCTCCTGCTCGCGACGGCCTTGGCCGCGCGCGCCGAGGACAAGCCGGCGGAAATCCGCATCGGCACGCAGAAGGGCGGCTTCTTCCCGGCGGTGCGCCAGCGCCAGACGCTCGAAAACGCCTTCAAGCCGCTCGGCATCGAGATCAAGTGGGTCGATTTCCAGTTCGGTCCGCCGCTGCTGGAGGCCATCAATGTCGGCAGCGTCGATTTCGGCTATGTCGGCGACTCCCCGCCGATCTTCGCGCAGGCCGGCGGCGCCAAGATACGCTACGTCGCCGCGGTGAAATCGGACGGCAATACCCAGGCGATTATCGTGCCGAAGGATTCTCCGATTCACTCGCTGGCCGATCTCAAAGGCAAGCGCATCGCCTTCGGCAAGGGATCGAGCGCGCATAATCTCCTCGTTGCGGCGCTCGAAAAGGCCGGCCTGTCCTGGTCCGACATCACGCCGGCGCCGCTCGCGCCGGCCGATGCGACGGCCGCCTTCGTCAAGGGGTCGGTCGATGCCTGGTCGATCTGGGATCCGTATCTGGCGCTTGCCGAATTGAAGGAGAACGCGCGCGTCATCGCCTTCGACAAGGACGTACACAGGCCGAATGCGTTCTACATCGCCAACACCGATTTCGTGGAGAAGTATCCGGCGCTGGTCGCGAAGCTCAACACGACCTTCGCGTCCGAAGGCGTCTGGGCCAACGAGCACCACGAGGACGTCGCCAAAGCGCAGGCGGACGCGACCGGCGTCGACATCGAGGCCGTCAGGCGTTTCGTGGATCGCTCCAACTTCCGCGTCGTGCCGCTGGATGCCGAAATTGTCGCAAGCCAGCAGGCCGTCGCTGATCGTTTCGCAAAGCTCGGCCTGATCCCGAAGCCGGTCACCATCTCCGACATCGTCTGGAAATGGACGCCGGGCTCCTGAACCGGCGCGCCTGATCAACTCCGGCGGCGCGCCCTGGTGCGTGCCGCCTTCTTGGCGGCGGCGGAGCGGACCTTCGATCCCTTGGTGTGGCTCGCTTTCCGCGCGGCAGCCGAGCGGGACGCTGCGGTTCGCCGGCTTGCAGCCTGCTTGGCCTGCTTCGACAGCGCGCCGCGCGATGCGGTCGACCGCGGCTCCTTCTTCAACACGCCTTCGACGGCACGTGACACGCGCGGGCGGCGTTTCGCGGTGCGCTTGCCCTGGCCGACCTCATAGGCATATTTGGCGCTGCGGCGCGTCGCCTTCTTGGTGCGCCCTTTGCGCGGCGGCGGCAGATCGACGCCGGCGCGACGCGCTTCGGACAGGCCGATCGCGATCGCCTGCTTGGTCGAGCGCGCGCCATGCTTGCCCTTGCGAATTTTGTCGATCTCGTCCTTGACGAATTCGCCGGCCTGCGTGCTGGCCGACTTGCCGGCACGCTTGTCCCGCCTGGCTTTGCGAATGACTTCTTGTCTTGGCATGGTCGAGTTCCCCTTCGTGATTGGCAGGGATATCTGACGCAACGCGCAAGGGAGAAGATCGATCCGTTTTAGTTCCTCAGCGCGGCGAGCAACTCATCCGGCCGCTCGGCCATGATCATGTGGCCGGCGCCCTTCACCACGACGGTCTTTGCGTGCGGGATCGCGGCGGCGAGCGCCTTGCCGGCCTTGGCCGGTGTCATCATGTCCCGCTCGCCAAGAATGAGCGTCGTCGGCACCTTCACGGTTGCGGCAGCGGTCAGCGCATTGGCGTAGGCATTGCAGGCCGACAGATCCTTGAACAGGACACCCGGCTCGCAAGCCCTCAGCACCGCCTGCGCACCGCCATGCATCCACAGGCCCGGCGCGAGGCTGCCGCCGAGCTCGGCCTTGAAGCCGAGGCCCCAGATCGAGACCATGTCGTTGGCATCCTGCGAGTTGGCTTCGGCGGCCTTCAAGAGATCCGGGCCGACCGTCATGGTCGCGGCGGTGCCGATCAGGCTGAGCGCGGAGACCTTGTCGGGATGCCGCGCGGCGGTCTCCAGCGAGATCAGCGAGCCCATGGAATGGCCGATCAGATGCGCCTTCGCGGCTCCCGCCGCTTCGAGCAGCGCCGCCGTCCAGTCGGCCATCTCCGCGATGCTGCCGAGCGAAGGTCCGGCCGAGCGGCCGTGGCCCGGGAGGTCCGGCGCGAGAACGGAAAAACCATGATGGGCGAACCAGCGCGTATGCAGCGCCCAGGTCGAATGATCGAAGCCGGCGCCTTGGATGAAGACGACCGCGGGCAGGGACTTGTCGAAATCGCGGCCGCCGGTTGCGACGAATACCTCGGTGCCATTGACGGAAAGCTTCATGGTGTCAGGCCTTTTGCGAGATGCGCAGCGCTTGGTTGAGGTCGTCGATGATGTCGCTTGCGGTCTCGATGCCGACCGAGAGGCGCACCAGCTCCTCGCCGATGCCGGCGGCCTTGAGCTGCTCGGCGTCCATCTGCTGATGCGTGGTCGAGGCGGGATGGATCACCAGCGTCTTGGCGTCGCCGACATTGGCGAGATGGCTGATCATGCGCAGCGATTCGATGAACTTGCGGCCTGCCGGCCGCCCGCCCTTGATGCCGAAGGACACGATCGAGCCGGCGCCGCGCGGCAGCAGCGTCCTGGCGAGCTGGTAGTCGGGGTGGTCCTCCAGTGACGGATGCAGCACCCAGTCGACGGCCTTGTTGCCCTTCAGTGCTTCCAGCACGAGATGCGTGTTCTGCATGTGGCGGTCCATGCGCACCGGAAGCGTCTCGACACCCTGCAGCAGCTGGAACGCGTTGGTCGGCGACAGGCAGGCGCCGAAATCGCGCAGGCCTTCCGTGCGGGCGCGCATGATGAAGGCGGCCGTGCCGAACTGCTCGTCGAAGACGATGCCGTGATAGCCGCCGTAGGGCTCGGTCAGCACGCCGAACTTGCCCGATGCGCGCCAGTCGAACCGGCCGCCATCGACGATGGCGCCGCCGATCGCGATGCCGTGGCCGCCGATCCATTTGGTCGCCGAATGCATGACGATGTCGGCCCCTAACTCGATCGGCCGGCTGAGATAGGGCGTAGCGAAGGTGTTGTCGATCAGCAGCGGGATCTTTGCCTCATGCGCGATCGCCGCGACCTTGGGCATGTCGAGCACCTCGAGGCCGGGATTGCCGATGGTCTCGCCGATCACGAGTTTCGTGTTCGGCCTGATCGCCGCGCGGAACGCGTCGAGATCGCGTGGTTTCACAAACGTCGTGGTGATGCCGAAGCGCGGCAGCGTGTGCGCGAGCAGGTTGATGGTGCCGCCATAGAGCGAGCTCGACGCCACGATGTGGTCGCCGGCACTCAGCAGCGTCGCGATGGCCAGGTGCATCGCCGCCTGACCGCTCGCGGTGCAGATCGCGCCGACGCCGCCTTCAAGCGCCGCGAGCCGCTCCTCCAGCACGCCGGTGGTGGGGTTGGAGATGCGGGTATAGATGTGGCCGGCGCGCTCCAGGTTGAACAGCGCCGCGGCGTGATCGGAATCCTGGAACACGTAGGACGTGGTCTGGTAGATCGGCACCGCACGGGCGCCGGTCACGGGATCCGGATGCTGGCCCGCATGCAGGCTCAGGGTCTCGAAGGCAGGCGGCTTTGGCGCGGGCATGCGTGGCCTCGTTGGTCGGTCAGCGATGGCGGGCGTTGTGCCATAAAACGACGCACGAAGTCAGCCATTGACAGCGCCGCATCGCCGGTGCGCTCGCTCGCCCGTTCTTACGGGGAGAGGGTTGGGGTGAGGGGCTCTCTCCGCGAAGACGGTGGCAGTTGGACTCGCGGAGACTCCCCCTCACCCGGAAAGCTCCCGCAAGTTCCGGCCTCTCCCTGCAAGCGGGGAGAGGCGAACAGGTCCCGTCCGCGCTTCAGCCTCCGATCGCCTGCTCGATGATCCGCGCCTCCCGCAGCAATATCTCCGCGACCTCCTGCTCGCGGCGCGGGCCGAGCCTCGTCCGAACGGCGGAGACGGTCATCGCCGCGGCGGGCTGTCCGTCGGGAGTCTTGATCCAGGTCGAGATCGATTTCGTCCCCTGCACCAGGCCGATCTCTCTCATGCCGTAGCCCAGCCGCCTGGCAGCGGTGACCTCGCCGAGCACCGTCGCGACGTCGGTCCGGTAGGGCTCGAACCGCTTCTCGTTCGCCGCGACGATCTTTCGCGCCTCCTGCGCCGGCATCGCGGCGAGGATGGCGACGCCGGCGCTGGAAACGCCGAGAGGCCGGCGCGCGCCGACCTCGATCGACAGCACCTGGATCGGATAAACGCCGATCCGGCGATCGACGCAGAGCGTGTCGTTCCCGGTGCGCACCGTCAGGAACAGCGTGTCGCCGATCTCGGCAGATGCGCGCTGCAGCGACGGATTTGCGGCGACCAAGAGCCGCGACGGCCGCGGTCGTGCCAGTGCCAGCTCCGGCACCTGGTTGCCGATCGCGTAGCGGCCGCTCCTGCCATGTCGCTCGACGATGCCTTCCTCGATCAGCACGTGGACGATGCGATGCACGGTCGGGCGGGTGAGGCCCGTCGCCCGGATCACCTCGGCCAATGGCACACCTTCTTCACGACCTGCGGCAAGGATGCGCAGCACCGCGAGCGCGCGCCGGATCGCCTGCGCGCCCTGTCGCGGTTCCACGGCGTTGCGGACGGATTTAGGTGATCGTCCCTTGTCCATATTATGGACAAGAACGCCACAATTCACTCGACAGGGCAAGCGCGCATCTGAAGATTGCGCTCCGATCGGAATGCCTTGTGATTGTCATGCACGACATCAAGGATTCGACGTGAGTTGGAAGCGCCGCCGGGAGGTCAACATGAGATCAATCTGGATTGCCATAGCTGCCGCCACCGCGATGCTGGCTGCGCCGGCGTCGGGCCAGCAATGGCCGTCGCGCAACGTCAAGCTGATCGTGCCTTATCCCGCCGGCGGCAATGTCGATAGCGCCGCACGCATCATCGCCGACAAGCTCCAGGAAAAGCTCGGCCAGCCCTTCGTCATCGAGAACAAGGCCGGTGCCGGCGGCATGATCGCGGGCGAAGCCTTCGCGAAATCGGCGCCCGATGGCTACACCCTGTTCGTCGGAGCCAACGGCCCGGTGCTGTTCGCGACCGAGATCAACAAGCGCGACGCCTATGACTGGAAGAAGGATTTTCTCCCGATCTCGACGATCTCGATGACGCCGCTGGTGCTCGAGGTGCATCCGTCGGTGCAGGCCAACACTTTCAAGGAATTCATCGACCTCGCCAAGCGCGAGCCGGGCAAGCTGACCATGGCTTCGCCGGGCCCCGGCACCACCAATCATCTGCTCAGCGAGCTGATGCAGTCCAGCCTCGATCTGCAATGGGTCACGGCGCACTACCGCGGCAACGCGCCCGCCATCAATGACCTCCTCGGCGGTCAGGTGCAATTCGCGTTCGACCAGCTCACGGTCAGCTTGCAGCACATCAAGGCCGGCCTGTTCCGCGCGCTAGCCGTCACCAGTCCGCATCGCCTGAAGTCGCTGCCTGATGTGCCGACCTTCGCCGAGCTCGGCTACAAGGACTTCGACGGCCAGACGTTTACCGGCCTGTTCGCGCCCGCAGGCACGCCGGCGCCGATCGTCGACAAGCTGCACGAAACGCTCGTCGCGATCCTCAAAGACCCTGCGGTGATCGACAAATTCGAAAAACTCGGCGGCGAAGCCACCGCGATGACGCCGACCGAGTTCAAGGCTTATCTCGAGCGCGAGGACGCCAAGTGGATTCCGGTGGTGCGCAAGGCCAATATCAGGGCGGATTGACCGATGCGGATAGACCCCACCGAGCTCGGCGCCGAGCGCATCTACCGGCTGATGACCGGCATCGTGGTGCCGCGCCCGATCGCGTGGGTCACGAGCCTGTCGCGCAGCGGCGTGCTCAATCTCGCCCCCTTCAGCGCCTTCACCTTCGTCTCGCAGAAGCCGCCGATGCTCGCCATCAGCGTCGGCCGCAAGGGCGCCGACTACAAGGACACAGCGCACAACATCCTCGATACCGAGGAGTATGTGATTCATATCGCCGACACCCCGCTGATGTCGGCGGTGCACGACAGCTCCGTCGAGCATCCGCCTGAGATCAGCGAGGTCGAGCATCTCGGGCTCGAAACACTGCCTTGCGATCTCATCAAGGTACCGCGGCTTGCTGCCGCGCCGGTCGCAATGGAGTGTCGCTTCCGGCAATGCCTCGAATTCGGCGAGGCCAAGAGCCGGCTCATCGTCGGCGAGGTCGTGATGTTCCATTTGCGCGACGGTCTCGTGAACGACGGCAAGGTCGAGACCAAGGCGCTCGACCCGATCGCACGTATCGGCGGCCCGCGGTACGCCCGCCTCGGTGAGATCGTCACGCTCAACACCGTCTTCCAGACTCCCAAATCGAAGGACTGAGCGCGGGCCAGTCGTCGGCCAAGCTGCCTCAAGATCAATTGGAGGAAATACAATGCGTCTCCTGAGCTATCTCCTGGACGGAGAGCTGCGCTACGGCGCGGCCGTGGAAGGCGGCGTGGTCGATCTGACCAGCCGCATCGGTCGCAACTTCTCGGATGTCAAAGCGCTGATCGCAGCCGATGCGCTCGCGGATGCGCAGGAGGCGGTGGCCGGACAGAAGCCGGACTATGCGCTGGACGAGCTCGTCCTGTTGCCGCCGGTGCTGGCGCCGGAGAAGCTCTGGTGCATCGGCGTCAACTACGCCGAGCGCAATGCAGAATATAAAGACAATTCGGACCTGCCCAAATATCCCAGCTTGTTCGTGCGCAGCATGTCCTCGATGACCGGCTCCGAGCAGCCGATCGAGAAGCCGGGAGTCTCGGACCAGCTCGACTACGAAGGCGAGCTCGTCATCGTGATCGGGCAGGGCGGCCGTCACATCCCGCGCGAAAAGGCGTGGTCGCACATCTTCGGCATGACCTTGTGCAACGAGGGCACGGTCCGCGACTGGCTGCGCCACGGCAAGTTCAACGTCACGCAGGGCAAGAACTTTGACCGCTCCGGCAGCATCGGCCCGTGGATCGTCACGGCGGACGAGCTCGATCCGCGCGGGCCTCACGACATCGTCACGCGCGTCAACGGCGAGGTGCGGCAGCAGGACACCACCGAACGGCTGATGTTCCCGTTCGATTTCCTGATCTCCTATCTCTCCACCTTCGCCACGCTCAAGCCCGGCGACATGATCGTGACGGGCACGCCGACCGGCGCGGGCGCGCGCTTCGACCCGCCGCGCTGGCTCGAGATCGGCGACGTCGTCGAGGTCGAGTCCAGCCGCATCGGCGTGCTGCGCAACACCGTCGTCGCGGAGCAATAGAGCATGCTGGATAGCGCCACGATCGAACGCCTCGCCGGGCGGCTGGACGAGGCCGAGCGCAGCAAGACGCTGATCCCGATGTTCTCGAAGGACTATCCGGACTTCGGCATCGAGGACGCCTACGCCATCCAGCGCGCCTGGACAAAACTTCAGCTCGGCCGCGGCCGCGTCATCAAAGGGCACAAGATCGGCCTGACCTCGAAAGCCATGCAGAACGCGGTCGGCATCGCCGAGCCCGACTACGGCGTGCTGTTCGCCGACATGTTCTATGCCGACGCCACGCCCGTTCCGTTCGATCGTTTCCACGCGCCGCGCATCGAGGTCGAGCTCGCCTTCGTGCTGAAGGCGCCGCTGCGTGGTCCCGACTGCACCATCTTCGACGTGCTCAACGCCACCGACTACGTCACACCCGCGCTGGAAATTCTGGAGACGCGCATGCATCGCGTCGATCCCGAGACCGGCAAGACGCGAAAAGTCATGGACACGATCTCGGACAATGCCGCGAACGCCGCGCTGGTTCTCGGCGGCCGACCGATCCGCCCGATGGATGCGGATTTGCGCTGGATCGGCGCACTGCTGTTCCGCAACGGCGAGATCGAGGAGACCGGCCTTGCCGCCGGCGTGCTCAACCACCCCGCCAACGGCATCGCCTGGCTCGCCAACCGTCTCGCGCCGCATGACGAGCATCTCGCCGCCGGCGAGGTGGTGCTGGCGGGATCGTTCACGCGTCCGGTCGACATCCGCCGCGGCGACACGTTTCATGCCGATTACGGCGCCTTCGGCTCGGTGTCGTGCCAGTTCGTCTGAATCAACAACCAGGGAGCGCACCATGAATGGTCAAACGCGGCGCAAGAGCATCCACATTGGCGGCTTCAAGCACGTCAATCCGATTCCGAACGCCTGCCGCATCGGCAATCTCGTGATGTCGGGCGTCATCTTGGGGCGCGATCCCGCGACCAATGCGATGCCGGATAGCCTCGAGGCGCAATGCGCCAACATGTTCGCGCATATGAAGGCGACGGTGGAGGCGGCCGGTGGCTCGACCTCCGACATCATCAAGATGACGGTGTGGCTGAAGGATCGCTCGCAGCGCGGCCCGGTCAATGTCGAGTGGCTCAAGATGTTTCCGGACGAGCATTCGCGGCCCGCGCGCCACGCGCTGCCGATGGACAACATGGACGGCGGTGCGCTGGTGCAGTGCGACTTCACCGCCGTGCTCGATTGAGGAGTTTTGCGCATGCCGACCTATCTGCCGTTCGATCCCAATCCGCGCCGCCCGCTGAAGGCGCCGCCGCCGAAGACCATCGACAGCCAATTCCATGTGTTAGGTCCGATCGAAAAATACCCGGAGCGTCCCGGCGCCGCGTATCGGATGCCGACCGCGACCTGGGAAGCGGCGCTGCGCATGCACAAGACGCTCGGCATCGAGCGCGGCATCATCGTGCAGACCACGACCTACGGCGCCGACCATGCCGTCGTGCTCGACGGCCTCGCGGCGATGGGTCCGAACTATCGCGGCTGCGCCAATGCGCTGGTGTTTGCGGAGGCGAGTGATTCCTATCTGGCCAAGCTCCACGCTTCAGGCGTGCGCGGCGCGCGCTTCAGCTTCCGCCAGGAGCTCGGCGCGGTGCTGTCTGATGCCGATTTCGCCCGCGCCATCGCGCGCATCCGCGAGCTCGGCTGGTACGTCAAGATCCAGCCGGAGAAGGACGGCATCATGTCCAGCGTCGACAAGTACGAGAACCTCGACGTGCCCGTGCTGATCGACCACATGGCGCGTCCCGATCCGGAAGCCGGCAAGAACGATCCGAATCTGCGCAAGATGCTGGAGCTGCTCCAGAAGGGCAATTTCTGGGTCATGCTGTCGCTCGGCGAGAAGACCTCGAAGACTGGGGCTCCCTACGACGACGTGATCCCGATCGCGCGCGCCTATATCGAGGCTGCGCCCGACCGCTGCGTCTGGGCCAGCGACTGGCCGCATCCGGTGTCGGTGAAGCAGCCGCCGAACGACGCCGACCTGTTGGAGCTGATGTACCGCTACGCAGCGGATCAGGCGGAGCTGGAGAGGATTCTGGTGCACAATCCGGCGAAGTTGTTCGGGTTTGCGGATTGAAGGGGGCTGGCTTCAAGGTGACTTGAGAGGGCTGGGCGCTGAAGCCTCCACAGCGTCATGGCCGGGCTTGTCCCGGCCATCCACGTGTTGGCTCGGGCACAAGGACATGGATGCCCGGAACAAGCCCGGGCATGACGATCTTTAGAGAAGGTTCGACGTGCTTCGCTCACCCCGCCGGCTGCGCCGCCAGCCGATCCCGCACCTCGGCTGCGATCTCGAACGAGCGCAGCCGCGCGGCGTGGTCGTAGATCTGCCCCGTCGTCATCAATTCGTCCGCGCCGGTCTCGGCGATCAGCGTCTTCAACCTCTCTTCCACCACATCGGGCGAGCCGACCGCCGAGCACGACAGTGCTTGCGCAACACCGGCCTTCTCGGCCGGCGACCACAGCGCGTCCATGTCGTCGACGGGCGGCGGCAGCGGCCCGGGCGTGCCGCGGCGCAGATTGATGAACTGCTGCTGCAACGATGAGAACATCCGCTGCGCCTCCGCCTCGGTGTCTGCCGCGAACACGTTGACGCCGATCATCGCATAGGGCTTGTCGAGCTGCGCCGATGGTTCGAACCGCGCGCGATATTCGCGCAGCGCCGGCATCATCATCTGCGGCGCGAAATGCGAGGCAAACGCAAAGGGCAGGCCGAGCATCGCCGCAAGCTGCGCGCCAAACGTGCTCGATCCCAGGATCCAGAGCGGCACCTTCGTCCCCATGCCGGGCACGGCGCGGATCGTCTGGCCGGGCTGCACGTCGCCGAGCAGCGCCTGCAACTCGAGCACGTCATGAGGAAAATTCTCGGACGTGGTGGCGAGATCGCGCCGCAGCGCTCTTGCCGTGAACTGGTCGGTGCCCGGCGCGCGGCCGAGGCCCAGATCAATCCGTCCCGGATAGAGCGATTCCAGCGTGCCGAACTGCTCGGCGATGACCAGCGGCGAATGGTTCGGCAGCATGATCCCGCCGGAGCCGACGCGGATCGTCTTGGTCCCGCCCGCGACATGCCCGATCACCACTGAGGTCGCCGCGCTCGCGATGCCCGTCATGTTGTGATGCTCGGCCAGCCAGAAGCGTCTGTAGCCCCATTTCTCGGCGTGCTGCGCGAGATCGAGCGAATTGCGAAACGCCTGGGCGGCATCGCCACCCTGGCGGATCGGTGCGAGGTCGAGGATGGAGAAGGGGATCATGTGGAGAACCGGTGAGGGGCGCGATGCGCGCCGGGGTTCACATATAGGAGCCGCGCATGGGAATGTTAGCGTAGCTTGTCGCAGATGATGATGAGGCGTAGCTTTGCGGGATGGCTGTCAGCGCTCCCGATCTGAAAGCGTTCCTGCTCGCCACGCCCTTCTTCGGCGGTCTCTCCGACCCAAGCCTCGACTTCCTGATGTCGATGCTCGTCGAACGCCGCTTCGATGCCGGCGCGACTGTCGTTGTCGAAGGCGAGCCGGGACGTTCGATGTTCATCGTCCGATCCGGCCGGTTGGCCGTGAGCAAACGGGCGAATTCGGGAATCGTCATCCCGATCTCTGTTCTGGAGCCAGGCGATTTCTTCGGCGAGATGACGCTGATCGAGATGCAGAACCGCTCCGCTACGGTGGTCGCGGAGGCGACGACGGTGCTGTACGAACTCACGGCCCAGAAGCTTTACGCGTGCTACAAGGCCGACATCCATGCCTATGTGATCGTCCTGCAGAACATCAATCGCGAGCTTTGCCGGCGGCTGCGCCGGGCGGACGATCGTTTCGCGGCACTGTCGGTGGATGACGGCGATGATGTTGCGTAGGGACAGAGCAGTTGCGAAACCATCATGTTTCGCCACTGAGCAAAGCCTCGATGGGACTCAGCGATCACGACTTGTCGTGCGCGTATTTCTCCAGGACCAGCCGATTGTACTCGTCTCTCACGGCTCTCCGCGAGACATGCCCCTTCCGGTCTTTGGCGATTTTCAGAAGGTCAGGGTCGGTCGGTGCCCGTGATTTCCGCCTAAATCTCGCAAAGAGGGGGCTCGCAGGCTTCGACATCCTTCCAAACAGCCGGTCAAACCATCCCATGGTGTCCTCCCGGACAGGCCGCGAGCCAGAAGACTATCACCATGAAATTAGGTGTTCAACGCACAGTGTGACCGCACCTTTTCGTAGAGGCGGAACCGAAAGCCGATCGATCGCAACGCTTCTGACCCGTCGGGCAAAATACCCACCTCGCAACCAAACCCGTCAACCCCCTTTCGATGCTCGCGCTACCTTAACGCCTATGCGGCCTTCCCTGCGCCCTTGTGTCCCCGAAATCTGCCAGAATGTGGCAACGGGCGGTTGGATCAGAACCGCCCGTTGCCGGAACTGAGCCCGTTGCGCCCAAAGGCGACAGAGCCTGCTAAAGAGCAAGGGACAGCTCCGGTGTC
>NZ_RDQF01000025.1 GCF_004114425.1 Bradyrhizobium vignae
GTGATCGGCGCCAACGATGTCACCAATCCGGCTGCGGAAGAGGATAAGTCCTCTCCGATCTACGGCATGCCGGTGCTCCAGGTCTGGAAGGCCGGTACGGTGATGTTCATCAAGCGCTCGCTGGCCTCCGGCTATGCCGGCATCGACAACCCGCTATTCTATCGCGACAACACCATGATGCTGCTCGGCGACGCCAAGAAGGTCACCGAGAACATCGTCAAGGCGATGTAATCGCGGAAGGGACCGTCCCATCCGGGGCGGCCCAAAGCCATGCGCGAGCGGCGCGTCAAATGGCGCTGCCCACAAGGTGGCGTGCAGCTGCCTTGCTGCGGAGCCGTCGCAAGCCCTGGTCTCAACCCGAGGGCGGGCCGTGCAATGATGACCATCGTCAAGTGGATCGCCATTGTGCTCGTGACCGTCTATTGCGCCGGTCTCCTCGTGCTGTATGTCCGCCAGCGCGAGATGCTGTTTCCGATCCCGCCCGTCGGCCGCACCGCTCCCGATGCCGCCGGCCTTCCCGAGGCGGAAGAGCATGTCCTGACCACGTCGGACGGTGAGAGAGTCATCCTCTGGCACGTGCCGGCCAAGCCCGGCCATTCCGTGATCCTGTACTTCCCGGGTAATGGCGATTTTCTCGCCGGCCGCATCAGCCGTTTCAAGGCGATGACCGCCGACGGCACCGGCCTCGTTGCCCTGTCCTATCGCGGCTATGCGGGCTCGAGCGGGATGCCGAGCGAGCAGGGGCTGCTGTACGACGCTGCGGCCGCTTACGCCTTCACCGCTGCGCGCTATGCAGCGGAACGAATCGTCGCGTGGGGCTTCTCTCTGGGGACGGGCGTGGCGGTTGCCATCGCCTCGGAACATCGCGTTGGGAAGCTCATCCTGGAGGCGCCTTATACATCGACCGTCGACGTTGCGGCTTCGTCGTTCTGGTTCGTGCCGGTCCGCCTTCTGATGCGCGATCCGTTCCATTCGGACCGGCGCATGGCGCGCGTCACGGTGCCGCTGCTTGTCATGCATGGCACTAACGACCTTGCCATTTCGATCATCTTCGGAGAGCGTCTGTTCGCACTCGCCCATGAGCCCAAGCGGTTCGTTCGCATGGTGGGCGGCGGGCACGACAATCTCGATCAATATGGCGCGATCGAAACGGCGAGAGGGTTCATTGGCGGCTGACAGCTTAGTGCAACGTTGCGTTCTCGTACTCGCTGTCTTCTGCCTGACGCTTCTGCCGCAGAATGCGCTGGCGGCGACGGGGCTCGATGGTGCGGCGATGCGCTGGCCCTATGCGCTGCCCTTTGCCGGCTTGCTGCTGTCGATCGCCTTTGGGCCGCTGCTTTTTGCGAAATTCTGGCACCATCATTACGGCAAGATCGCCGCGGCTTGGGCGCTGCTGGCGCTCGCCTCGCTCGTCTTCTTTGCCGGCGGCATGGCGACGCTGGCGGCGCTCGTTCATGCCATGCTCGCCGAATATCTCGGCTTCATCGTGCTGCTGTTCTCGCTCTACGTCGTGGCCGGTGGCATCCTCATCACAGGGGACATCAAGGCGACGCCGGCAAGCAATTTGGGCATCCTTGCACTCGGCACGTTCGGGGCGAGCGTCGTCGGCACCACGGGTGCCGCGATGATTCTGATTCGCCCCTTGCTCCGCGCCAACCGGCTGCGGCGCCACAACACCCACGTCGTCATCTTGTTCATCATCCTCGTTGCCAATGTCGGCGGCGCGATGAGCCCACTTGGCGATCCCCCGCTCTTCGTCGGCTTCCTGCACGGCGTCGACTTCTTCTGGACCACGCGGACCATCTGGTTGCAGACCGTGATCGTGGCCGGGCTGCTGCTCGCGATCTTCGTCGCTGTCGACGTCTGGCGCTTCCGGAGCGAGCCGCCGCTCGATGACACCGGCCCGGCACAGCCGGTCCGCGTCCGCGGGCTGCTCAATTTGCTGCTGATCGCGGCCATCGTCGCCAGCCTGCTCGCCTCGGCGCTCTGGAAGCCGGCCATCGCCTTCGACATTCTCGGCACCAAGCTGGAGCTGGAGGATGTCGTCCGCAATCTGGTGCTGCTGGTGATCGCGGCGCTCTCGGTGTGGCTGACGCCCGACGAGCACAGGCAAGCCAACGGCTTCACCTGGGAGCCGATCCGCGAGGTCGCCAAGCTGTTCGCAGGGATCTTCGTCGCCATCATCCCGGTCATTGCCATGCTCAAGGCCGGCCATGACGGTGCGTTCGCCTGGCTGCTGTCGGCCGTGACGGAGCCGAACGGCGCACCACGCGAGGCCGCCTATTTCTGGTTCACCGGCCTGATGTCCGCGTTCCTCGACAATGCGCCGACATATCTGTTGTTCTTCGAGCTCGCCGGTGGCGACCCGCGGGTGCTGATGCATGAGCTCTCGGGCACGCTCGCGTCGATCTCCATGGGGGCGGTCTACATGGGTGCGCTCACCTATATCGGCAACGCGCCGAACTTCATGGTGAGCAGCATTGCCAGCGAGAATGGCGTCGAGATGCCGAGCTTCTTCGGCTATCTCCTGCGCGCGGGCGCCGTGCTGGTCCCGCTGTTCCTGCTGCTGACGTTCCTGCCGGTCGCCCCGATCCTGCAGTGGCATTGAATCTCGCGCCTGATTTGATACTGCTCATTCAAGCAACTGGAAGCGGTGGATGAGCGCATATAGTCCGATGCCCCGGTCGGCCTGGATCTTCCCCGCGCTCGCCGTGCTGTTGTTCGCAGCCGTCAGCGCGACCGGTTATGTGTTCACGCTGTCGTTTGGCGGGCTTCTCTTCGCCATCGTCCTTCTGGTTATCCTGTTCGGCACGGTGTTCGCCGCTGTTCATCATGCCGAAGTGATCGCGGAGCGGGTCGGCGAACCCTATGGCACGCTGGTGCTGACGCTCTCGGTGACCATCATCGAGGTGGTGCTGATCACCACGATCATGCTGGGCGACAAGCCTGCGCCGGAACTGGCCCGCGACACCGTGTTCGCCGTGGTCATGATCGTCTGCAACGGCCTCGTCGGCCTCTGCATTTTGATCGGCGGCCTGCGCTATCGCGAGCAGGGTTTTCAGCTCTCCGGCGCCAACGTCTATCTCAGCGTGCTGTTCGCGCTCGCGACCATCACGTTGATCCTGCCGAACTACACCATCACCACACCTGGCCCGGTCTATTCCTCGGTCCAGCTCGGCTTCGTCGATGTCGTCACGCTCGCGCTGTATGGGGTCTTTCTCTACACCCAGATCGTCCTGCACAAGGATTACTTCGTTCATGAACGGACGGAGGGCGAGGGCGGGGAGGGGCACCTGTCGGCCGGGATGTTCGGGCTCACCGTGGCGCTGCTCCTGGTCTCGCTGCTGGCAGTCGTGCTGCTGGCCAAGAAATTCTCGCTGGTGGTTGATGCCGTCGGCGCCAGGATCGGCGCGCCGCCGGCCTTCGCCGGCCTTCTGGTCGCGCTGCTGATCCTGATGCCCGAGGGTGTCGCGGCCATTGCGGCGGCCCGCAAGAACGACCTCCAGAAGAGCATCAATCTCGCGCTCGGCTCGTCGCTGGCGACCATCGGCCTGACCATCCCCGCCGTCGGCGTCGCCACCTACGCGCTCGACAAGGAGCTCGAACTCGGCCTCAGCGCCCAGGGCAGCGTGCTTTTGCTGCTGACCTTCTTCCTGAGCATGCTGACCTTCGGCACGGGCAGGACCAATGTCCTGTTCGGCCTGGTCCATATGGTGGTATTTGCCGTCTACGTGTTCATGGTTTTCGTGCCGTAAAAGGAACTCCAGATGCTTGCCGCCAGGTCCGAGGTTCAGGTCGACAACGAAGAGGTCCGGGTCACGGAATGGCGCCTTCCGCCTGGCAGCGCGACCGGCCATCACACCCACGGCATGGACTATGTGATCGTGCCCGTGGTCGCCGGCGAGATGACCATCGTGGCGCCCAATGGCGAACGGTCCAAGGCGCAACTCGCCGCCGGAAAATCCTACTTCCGCAAGGCGGGCGTCCAACATGACGTACTTAACGAAACCTCAACTGAGATCGTGTTCGTTGAAGTCGAGCTAAAACGTTGAGTTGGCGCGACCGTTTGCCATCGATCCGTCGCAGTTGATCCCTCACAATGCCCTAAAGTTCCCGCATCAGATCGCGCGGGGAGTGGTCGGAATGCTGAAATACCTCGCAAAAATTTCGATGGATATTTTCCCCTCGGTGCTCGCGACGATCATCGGGGCCTACATCGTTAATCATTACATCAACGCCAAGCCGGCGGCCGACACTCCAGCCGCCGCGGTCGCGCCTGCCAAGACCGGCAGTGACAAGCCCACCGATACCGCCAACCTTCCTGCCCCCGGCGTCAAAGCCAAGGGCATCTCCGAGAAGAACGTCACGGACAAGGCGGCGGCCGAGAAGCCTGCCGATCATCAGGCGCCTGTCGAGACCAAGGCCGCAGACGTGGCTCCCGCCGAAATCAGCCCGCGCGGCCGTCCGCGCGACAAGGCCGCGGCCAAGTCCGCTCCGGCTGCCTCTGCTCCCGTGGTTGAGGCCAATTCTGCCGCGACTGCGGCTTCTCCAGCCGCCACCCCCGACGCCAACGATCTCGCGCGTGCCGCGATCGAGCGCCTGCGCAAGTCGCCTGAGGGCAAGGCCGCTGAGGCCAGATCTTCCGAAACCAGGCCCGCCGAGGTTCGCTCGTCGGAGACCAAGCAAGCCGAGCGGCCGGCAGAGCCCGTGGTGCGGGAAGCCACCCGCACGCCGGAGGCTCCGCGGGTCGTCAGCATGGAGCCGGCCCCGGTTCGTCCGCTGCCGCCGCCGATCACTGTATCGACGCCCTCATCTGAGGCCTATGGCAATGGTGGCTCCAATCCGCCCTACACGGCCTCGGTCAGCAGCGACGATCCGAATCGGGTGACGCCGCCGGCTGACATTCCCGTGCCGGTCATCGCGCCACCGCTCGATCTGCGTGCCGACGCTGGCGCCTCCATGCCGCGGCCGAAGAAGACCAATGTCGCCGACGAGATGCTGTCGGGCATGAAGTCGATGTTCAACGCCGTTCTGCCGAAGAGCGCTACCCCCGACTGAGCTGCGCTCCGCGTTGCGCCAAACCGTCAGCCGCCGACGCGGGCGAGGCCGCTGCGGGCGGCGTCATCGCGTGGACGCAGCGCGACCGCCTTGGTGTAGGACGCCGCCGCCTTGGCCCTGTCGCCCAGCCGCTCATAGGCCTGTCCGCGCGTGGTCCAGACCTGGGCGTTGTGCGGATCGGCCTCGGAGGCTTCATCGAGATCGGCTGCGGCCTCCTTGTTCTTGCCGAGCGCAAGATAGCTGTTGGCGCGGCCGAGCAGCGGCTCGGCCTTTTGCGGGTTGAGCCCGCTCGCAGCGCTGAAATCGGCGATCGCGAAGTCGTGCTGGTTCTTGCCCTGGTAGATCAGCGCGCGGCCATAAAGCGCCTGCGCATTGTAGGGGTCGAGCCCGACCGCGCGATTGAACTCGTCGAGCGCTGCCGCGGTCTCGCCTGACTTCGCCAGCGACTGGGCCTTTGCGGTATGGGCCTGAGCTTCGGCGATGTTGCCGGCGCTCACCGCGCTCTCGGTGGGCGCGGCCGTCTTGGGTGCTTCTTGCGGCTTGTCCTTCTCGGGGAGTAGCGATCCGAGATCGAAGGAGCAGCCGCAGAGCGCAATCCCCATCACGGCCAGCGCGAACGGCTGCCGCCAGATCTGGCGTAGCCGCGGCAAGCCACGCTCGGGGAAGGGAGAGGCCATCTACGGTTCGCTCGCGCTAGAGCATGCTCCGGAAAAAGTCTGAAGCTGTTTTCCGAAGAGATCATGCTCGAACAAAACCAAAGCGCGATGATAATTCGTCCCAGTCTCATCGCGCTTTAGCGCCGCATCGGTAGTGCCCGTCCCGGAAAGGCACCGCTCACAAACAATGACGCGGGCCAAGGGCCCGCGTCATCGAAAACTGAGGTCTTACAGGTTCGGCAAATCAGCGCGGGCCGCGCGGGCCTGCACCGGCGCCGCCACGAGCGCCGCGATCACCGCCCGGGCCGGCGCCGAACACCGGCTTCGGCTTCATCGGCAGCAAGCCTTCGCGCTGCAGCTTCTTGCGGGCCAGCTTGCGCGCACGGCGCACGGCTTCGGCCTTTTCGCGGGCCTTCTTCTCGGAGGGCTTCTCGTAATGACCGCGGAGCTTCATCTCGCGGAAAATTCCCTCGCGCTGCATCTTCTTCTTCAGCGCCTTGAGGGCTTGATCGACATTGTTATCGCGAACGAGAACCTGCACGCGGCATCCTCTTCAGGTGGATCGGATTTGAATTCTGGTAAGTCAAAGGGGATGGCAAAAGCCCGGCGCCCTTAACCTTGAGCGCGGGGATGTATCAGACAAAACCAGAGATGTCCACCGGCCAAGCGGGTTTTCGGGCCAAGTTCGGCCATTAAATGCGGCGAAAATACCTCCATGCGGCCCCGATTTTGGAGATTTGGCGCCATTTGGGGGGCTGTGACCGGGGCTTTGTTCCGGCCTCTTTGAAATGAGGGGACTGTCCATGGACATGAAAAAATACGCCGCCGAGGGCATCGGCACCTTCTGGCTCACTTTCGCAGGCTGCGGGAGCGCGGTCATCGCCGCCGGCTTCCCCCAGGTCGGCATCGGCCTGGTCGGTGTCTCCCTCGCGTTCGGCCTGAGCGTCGTCACCATGGCTTATGCGATCGGCCACATCTCGGGCTGCCATCTCAACCCGGCTGTCACGGTCGGTCTCGCCGCCGGTGGCCGCTTTCCGGCGGGTCAGATCCTGCCCTACGTGATCGCCCAGGTGGCGGGTGCGATCGTCGCCGCGTGGCTGCTGTACGTCATCGCGAGCGGAGCGCCCGGATTCGATGTCGGCAAGGGCTTCGCCTCCAACGGCTATGATGCGCATTCGCCCGGCCAGTACAGCATGATCGCGTGCTTCCTCACCGAGGCGGTGATGACCATGATGTTCCTGTTCATCATCATGGGTGCCACCCACGGCCGCGCGCCGGCGGGTTTCGCACCGCTCGCGATCGGGCTCGCGCTGGTGATGATCCATCTCGTCAGCATTCCCGTCACCAACACGTCGGTGAACCCGGCGCGCAGCACCGGCCCGGCACTGTTCGTCGGCGGCTGGGCGCTGTCGCAACTCTGGCTGTTCTGGGTTGCACCGCTGATCGGCGGCGCTCTGGGTGGGGTGATCTATCGCTGGCTCAGCGAGGAGCCTACCGGCGTCGTCGCGGGCGTGAAGACCGCGTGATCGCAAAGAGCGGGATCGCAGGTCGAAGCTGCGGTCCCGTTACTTGCCGATGGTGGGGCGCACTTCGGTGACGTGACCCATCTTGCGGCCGGGACGCGGCGCGCCCTTGCCGTAGATGTGGACGGTGGCGCCCGGCACGGTGAGCCACTTCTCGTAATCTTTGATCTCGTCCCCAATCAGGTTGGTCATGGTGACGACCTCGCCATGGCGCACCGGCTTGCCGAGCGGCCAGCCGGCGATCGCGCGGATGTGCTGCTCGAATTGCGAGACCGAAGCGCCGTCGAGCGTCCAGTGTCCGGAATTGTGCACGCGCGGGGCGATCTCGTTGACCAGTACCTTCGCTCCGGTGCCATTGGCGAGCACGAACATCTCGACGGCGAGCACGCCGACATAATCGAGCGCGTTTGCGATTTTGGTCGCGACGCTGCGCGCTTCATCGGCGAGAGCGTCCGGGATCGGTGCCGGTGCGCGGGAGATTTTCAGAATGTGGTCGCGGTGTTCGTTCTCGGTGACGTCGAAGCACTCGACCTGGCCTGTGGCCGACCGTGCAGCGATCACGGAGATCTCGCGCTCGAACGGCACGAAGGCCTCCAGGATCGCCGATTTGGTGCCGAGACTGGTCCACACCTTGGCGATGTCGTCGCCCTCGCGGATGATGGCCTGGCCCTTGCCGTCATAGCCGAAGCGGCGGGTTTTCACCACGGCCGGGAGGCCGATTCTCAGGATCGCCTCGCGTAGCGAGGAGACGGAGGTGACGTCGGCATAGGCCGCAGTGCCGATGCCGAGCTTCGTCACGAAATCCTTCTCGGCGAGCCGGTCCTGGGTGGTCTCGAGGATCCTGCGATTGGGCAGCACCGGGCGGCGCGCGTCCAGCACCATCGCGGCGGCGGCAGGCACGTTCTCGAATTCGTAGGTGATGACATCGACGTCGCTCGCGAACAGCTCGAGCGCTTCGACATCGGCGTATTCGGCGCAGGTCGCGTTCAGCACGACGTCGAAGGCCGGCGAATCCGGATCGGGCGAGAACACCTGACAGCGCAGGCCGAGCCGGGCCGCGGCCATGGCCAGCATCCGGCCCAATTGTCCGCCGCCGAGGATTCCGATGGTGTCACCGGGCTTCAGCTTCACGTGCCTGGTGTCGGTCACGCCTTGTCCTCCGGGCGCTCGGCGACCGCCTCAGTTTGAGCCTTGCGCCAGGCGGCGAGGCGATCGGACAAGGCCGGGTCGGACAATGCCAGCACGGCGGCTGCCAGCAGCGCGGCGTTGATCGCGCCAGCCTTGCCGATGGCGAGGGTGCCGACCGGGATGCCCGCTGGCATCTGGACGATCGAATAGAGCGAATCGACGCCCTTCAGCGTCTTGGATTCGACGGGAACGCCGAATACCGGGAGTTCCGTCAGCGCCGCCGCCATGCCGGGCAGATGTGCGGCGCCACCGGCGCCGGCGATGATGACCTTGTAACCCGCGGCCTTGGCGCCCTTGGCGAAAGCAAACAGCCGGTCGGGAGTGCGGTGGGCCGAGACGACGCGGCTGTCGGCGGCAATGCCGAGCGCGTCAAGCGTGTCGGCGGCATGCCGCATCGTGTCCCAGTCCGACTGGCTTCCCATGATGATGGCGATCGGCGCGGTCATGACATCAAATGTGCCCGGAAAAACAGAAAGATAGGCCAGATTAAAGGTTCCGGCCGGCGGCTCGCAAGGCGGTGGCAAGGAGAAGGGAATCCACTATCCTGTCTTGGTGAATCCCCGCAAGCCTTCATTGAGCAGGATGCCCATGAAGAAACCAAAAAGGGCTAGCGCCGCGAAGGCCAAAGAGGGCCGGAAGACCAGCGCCGGCCGATCCAATGCCGCCCCCAAACGGCCGACCAAGCGTCGGGCGAAGCCGTCGCGGCGCGCCGCGTTGGATGATGACGGAGCCAGAGACAACGTCAGGGCGACGATCCGGGGCTTGCGGGCCAAGCTCAAGGAAGCGCAGCGCCGGGTCGCGGAGCTGGAAGCTGCGGCCGACACCGATTTCCTGCTCGAAATTCACAACCGGCGCGGCTTCGAGCGCGAGCTCGCGCGCGCCATCGCCTATATGAAGCGCTACCGCGCCAGCGGGGCGCTGATCGTGCTCGACGTCGACCGGCTGAAGCCGATCAACGATTCCTTCGGCCATGCCGCCGGCGACGAGGTGCTCAAGGCGATTGTCGCCACGCTGACGCGACAGGTGCGCGCCTCCGACGTGGTCGGCCGGCTCGGGGGCGACGAGTTCGCGCTGCTGCTCTGGAATCTCAGCGAGACCGATGCCAAGGCGAAGGCCACGGCCTTGGAGCAGGCGATCGACGAATTGTCCTTCGTCTTCCGCGGGCAGCACGTGACCGCAGGCGCCTCTGCCGGCGTCGCGTTGCTCGGTCCCCACTCCGACGCAGGCCGCGCCCTGGAGGAGGCCGATGCCGCCATGTACGTCCGCAAGGCGCACCGCCGGCACGAGCCGCGGATCAGGCTGGCCAGCGGCGAGCGTTAGAGGGTCGCAAGATCTTCGGGCACGTTGCCGAATTTGCGCAGCAGCGTCGCGTCACCGAACTCGCCGGTCATGGGATCGCCGCTGCGGCTGAACGCGATCGCGCCGATATGGCCGGCGCCGCGCGCGAGAATCTCTGCGCGTCGTAGCGCCGCCGTCGAGGACTGACACTCCTCCGCGGCGCCCGCGACCGGCGAGCCGTCGGCATCGATCAAGAAGGGCATTGCAACGTAGTAGGTCACATCTGACATGGCGTTGCTCCAATGATGAACTCAGGCGGCGCTGCTCTTGCTCCGCGAGGTTTCCGGAATGCAGCCGGCCGAAATCGCCGCCTGCAATTCCTCCAGCTCGGCTTCCAGATATTCGTTGGCCATGATCAGCGCCTTGATGGTGCTGCGCAGATTGCCGTCGCACATCGCGATCGCCTGATCGCAGGCCTGTTCATAATGGCTGTTGTCGAGAAGAGGCGTTGCCGACATCTGCGTTGTCCTTGTGCCTTGTCTTTGCATTTTCCTGGGGCCGCTGGGATCCTTCGAATGTTCCTATTTTGTTCTTTTTGAGTCAAGTGGATTCAGCTGCGGCGAGCGCCGCGAAAGACCGGCTTAGGCTCAGGCGATGATGTCGGGGGTAATCTGGTCTTCGATGAACGCGATGCGGTCGCGCAACAACAGCTTGCGCTTCTTGAGCCGCTGTAACCGCAATAGGTCGGGCGCGGGCGATTGATGCAACGCATCGATCGCCGCATCGAGATCTCGGTGTTCCTGCTGCAACCGGGTGAGCTCGGCTTCGAGCTCACGCTCATCTTCATTGGTCATGTCTGCGGTGGCCGAAAACCGATAGCCGTGAATCTGGGCTGTGGATGCCCTGTGGAAATTATCGTCCTTGCGCGGCGTGATCGCAAGCGATCTGCGACCCTCGCTCGCCGATCTCCCGCAACATATTTCTGCGAGGAGCTGTGGCCTTGCGCAGCTGCATTGATATCATGGATTTTTCCCGCGTGGTTCCCTTGGTCACGCTTCCTTACATATGAACTTTCAAAAATGACGGCGCGACAACGGATACCCATCGACAGGACGAATCGGTGATGTAGACTTGGCTGTCCGGATCGAATCCTGAGGTTCAACCCTACCGAGGAGGTTTCGAATGACAATTCAGGCACATCTTGTTGAATTGGAACGGAAGCACAAACTTCTCGAAAACGAATTGCACGAAGCTCTTGTGCACCTTTCAACAGACGACCTGCAAATTGTTGAGTTGAAGCGCCGGAAGTTGATGGTCAAGGACCAGATCGAGCGTCTGAAGCAAGGCGACACGCTCCACTAGTAACCCCGTAACACCGCAGAGTTGATCACATCCTTCGCAGGGGTGAGAGCATTCGTGCTCATCCCTGCTGCAGGGTGCACGCCGTGCAAGATCTTTGCACGGCGCTGGTCTTTGTTTGGACGCGTTGCCCTGACGCGAACTGGTATCCACTTCGCACGAAGACGCTCTAGATGCCTGCGAGCTCGGCGACGTGATCGGCGATCGCGAGCGACGACGTCAATCCCGGCGATTCGATGCCGAACAGATTGATCAACCCTGCGACGCCGTGATCGTGCGGGCCTTGCATCAAAAAATCCTGCGTGGCCACGGCCGGCGGCACGATCTTCGGGCGGATGCCCGAATAGCTCGGCATCAGCGCGCCATCGGGCAGTGTCGGCCAGTATTTGCGGATCGCCGGGTAGAAGCGCTCGGCGCGTGAAGGATCGACCTCGTAGTTGATCGTTTCGATCCACTCGACGTCAGGCCCGAAGCGGGCCTGCCCTGCCATATCCAGCGTCAGGTGCACGCCCAATCCGCCGGGTTCGGGCACCGGATAGATCAGGCGCGAGAACGGCGCCTTGGCGTTGCAGCTGAAGTAGTTTCCCTTGGCGAGGTAGGCCGGCGGAATCCGGTCCAGCGGCATGCCGTCGATGTTGCGCGCCACATTCGTCGCCGAGAGGCCGGCAGCGTTGACGAGAAGGTCGCATTGCAGAGTCATCGGTGCCTCGCCGCCGGCATCGATCTCGATGACACCGGCCGCCGCCTTGGCGCGGATCAGCGGGGTGTGAAACGCGAAGGCGGCGCCGGCGTCCTCGGCCTCGCCGCGCAGCGAGAGCATGTAGGCGTGGCTGTCGATGATGCCGGTTGACGGCGACAGCAGCGCGGCGTCGCAGGCGAGCGCCGGCTCCAGCGCGCGTGCGGCCTCGCCCGAAAGCAGCTGCATGTCGAGCACGCCGTTGGCTTCGGCATGCGCCTTGATCGATTGCAGCTTCTCGGTCTCCTTCGGGCTGGTCGCGACGATCAGCTTGCCGCAATTCTTGTGAGGGATGCCGCGGTCGGCGCAGTAGCGGTAGAGCGCGTGCTTGCCGGCAACGCACATGCGCGCCATCCAGCTTCCGGCGCGGTAGTAGATGCCGGCATGGATCACCTCGCTGTTGCGCGAGGAGGTGATGGTCCCAATGGCCTCGGCTTCCTCGAGCACGATCACCTCGCGCCCGGTCTGCGCGAGCTTTCGGGCCACCGCGAGACCGATCACGCCGGCTCCGATGACGACGCAGTCGACCCTATCCATGGTTGCGCAGGATGTCCGCTGGAAGCGCCGGTGGCGTCAGGCCTGGAAGCGGCGGCGCAGGGGAATTTTCCGTTAAGAAAGCATTTATCATGTCAGGGCAATTGCCGTATTTCGCGTCACATTTTTCTATTGTGGGTACAAGCGTTTACCCGATCCAAACCCGCGAGGCCAGACAATCCGACGTTGAAATCGCGGGTGGCTGATGGCTGAGAAGAACTGGCACGTGGGCAGCACGCTTCCGATTGCTGTGCAGGCCGTCATGTGCCTGGCCGGCGCGGCCGCGCCTGTGCGCGCCTTTGCGGCTTCGGACGGGTTCACCGTTCCGGGCGATCTCACCAAGCTTGATCCCAACGTGATCTGGGAAGCCCTGATCGCGGGCATCGTCATCTGCGCGTTCCTCGGCGCGATCGCGCTGTGGATCCATTCCTCGCTGCGTCAGACCCGGCGTTTGCAGTTGCGGCGCAATGCCTTCATCTCGTCGGCCCTGAACAATCTCAACCAGGGCGTGGTGATGACGGATGCGCAGCGGCGCATCATCTTCTGCAACGACCGCTATCTCGATATTTACGGCCTGACCCGCTCCGACCTTTGGACCGGCATGACCGCCCATGATATCCTCGAGCTGAGGCGCAAGCGGGGCGTCCTCGGCGGCGTCTCTGACAACGAGTTCTACGAGAAGGCGGCAAGCCCTAATGGTCTGATCACCGAACTGCCCGACGGGCGGGCCATCCTGGTGAAATATTTCGTGCTGCCGAATGGCGGCTCGGTTGCGACGCATCTGGACGTCAGCGAGCAGCGGAGGCTGTCACGGCAGCTCGCCTCGACCAAGCAGTTCCTGGAGACGGTGCTGGACAACGTGCCGGCCTGCGTCGCGGCGAAGAACATCGAGGACGGCCGCTACATTTTCGCCAATAGCGCCTGCGAGCGGTTCTGGGGGTTCTCGCGGGATCATGTCGTCGGCAAGAATGCGCGCGAGTTGTTTGCGCCGGTCTCGGCAGCCACGATCGAGGCGACCGACCGGGCGGCGCTCAATTCGCCGGACGGCGAGTTCCGCAACGAATTCGAGCTCGAGCGGGGCGAAGAACGGCGCATGGTCGCTTCGATCCGGATCGTGGTCCGCAACGAGAGCGACAAGCCCGAATTCCTGCTCATCGTGTTCGAGGACATCACCGACCGCCGCTCGCTGTCGAAGGAGCTGGAGAGCACCAAGAAGTTCCTCGAGCTCGTGGTCGACAATATTCCGGTCGCGCTGATCGTGGAGCAGGTCAAGGACGGCCGCTATCTGCTCGCCAACCGCAGCGCGGAGACGATCCTCAACCGCAGGCGCGAGGAAGCCACCGGCCTGACCGCCTCCGACATCTTCAACGCCAAGGAAGCGAAGCTGATCATCGCGCGCGACGAGGCCGCGATCAAGAAACGCGGGATGATCACCGAGGAGCATCCGATCTCCACCAAGGACGGTCTGCGGCTGTTCCTGACCCGCCGCGCCACCGTGCTCAGCGACGCCGGCGAACCGCAATATCTGATCAAGACCCACGAGGACGTCACGGATCGCCGGCAGACCGAGTCGCGCATGGCGCACATGGCCTATCACGACGGTCTCACCGATCTGCCGAACCGCGCCGCCTTCCTGCAGGCGCTGACTCAGATGATCGAGGCCTGCGAAGGCACCGGCGAGGAGTTCGCCGTGCTCTGCGTCGACCTCGACGGGCTCAAGGAGGTCAACGACGTCTTCGGCCATGCGCTCGGCGACAAACTCCTGATCGAGGTGGCCCAGCGGCTCCAGGACTCCGCCCGCGGCGGCGTGGTGGCGCGCCTGTCCGGCGACGAGTTCGGTCTCATCATCGACGGCAAGCAGCCGCAAGCGGGGCTCGCGCTGGCGCAGCAGATCGGCGAAGCCGTCGCGGAGGAGTTCCAGATCGATGGCCGGCCGGTCCGTGCCGGCGTCACCACCGGCATGTCGATCTTCCCGCACAACGGCACGGATGGCGCCTCGCTGCTCGCCAACGCCGGCGCCGCGCTGTTCCGCGCCAAGCAGAAGTCGCGCGGCACGATCAGCCTCTACCAGCCGGAGATGGACCAGCAGATCCGCAATCGCCGCGTGCTGCACCAGGATCTTTCGATGGCGATCAAGAACGGCGAGCTCTCGCTCGCCTTCCAGCCGCAGGGGGCCGCCCGCCACAGCGTCGCCGAGAGCGAGATCATCGGCTTCGAGGCGCTGGCGCGCTGGCAGCATCCGGTCCGCGGTCAGGTCTCGCCGGCCGAATTCATCCCGATCGCTGAGGAGAGCGGCCTGATCGTCGAGATGGGCGAGTGGATCCTGCGCGAGGCCTGTCGCGAGGCGGCGTCCTGGCCGAAGCCGCTGCAGGTCGCGGTCAATTTGTCGCCGGCGCAGTTCATGCACGGTGACGTGGTTGGCCTCGTCCATTCGATCCTGATCGAGACGGGCCTTGCACCGGGCCGGCTCGAACTCGAGATCACCGAGGGTGTGCTGATCGAGGATTTCGATCGGGGCCTTGCGCTGCTGCGCCGCCTCAAGGCGCTCGGCGTGCGCATCTCCATGGACGATTTCGGCAGCGGTTACTCCTCGCTGAGCTACCTCCAGGCGTTCCCGTTCGACAAGATCAAGATCGACCGCGCCTTCATCATCAATCTCGGCCGCAACCCGCAATCAGCGGCGATCGTGCGTGCCGTTATCGACCTCGGCCACGGCCTCGAAATGTCGATCATCGCCGAGGGCGTCGAGACGGTGGAGCAACTCGCCTTCCTCGCCAAGGAGGGCTGCGACGGCGTGCAGGGCTATCTGCTCGGCAAGCCGCTGCCGATCGGGAAATATGCCGATCTCGTCGGCCGCGCCGAGGTCATGGAGCTCGCGCTCAAGACCGGCTAGTGATGCTGAGCGCTACCAACGCTCCCATTCGACGGCCTCATGGCGGACTACGATCTTGCGATCATCGGCGGCGGCCTGAACGGTGTCAGCCTCGCGCGCGATGCGGCTGGCCGCGGCCTGCGCGTGATTCTGTTCGAGCAGGGTGATCTCGCCGGCGCCGCGTCGTCGGCGACACCGCGGCTGATCCATGGCGATCTCGCGGTGCTGGAGCGCCGTGGCTTCTGGCGGGTGCGCCGAGCGCTCGCCGAGCGCCGGATCTGGCTCGCCATCGCGCCGCACCTGGTCCGGCCGATGCGCTTCGTGATTCCGGCCCATGCGGACGAGCGTCCACCGTGGCTGCTGCGCGCTGGCCTGTTCCTCTATGACAGCCTCGCCAGCCGGAACGGCCTGCCCGGATCGACGACCCTCGACATCACGCATCATCCGGTGGGCAACGCGCTGAAACGTCCGTTCGGCACGGCGTTCGAATATTCGGACTGCGTGGTCGACGATTCCCGTCTTGTCGTGCTCACGGCCCTGGATGCCGCCGAGCGTGGCGCTGCGATCCGGACCGGGGCGCGCTGCGTCCGTGCCGACCGAAGCGAGATCTGGCGCCTCGCGGTGGTCGATCGCGGACACCGCCGTACCGTCACGGCGCGGGCGCTGGCCAACGCGACCGGCGGCTGGACCTCGATGGTCGCGGAGACCGTGCTGCGGCAGCCGCAGCCGGTGATGGCGGCTACTCAGATGAGCCAGATCATCGTGCCCAGGCTGTTCGATTCTGAAAACGTCTACGTCTTCCAGAACAATGATGGACAGCTGATCTTCGCCCGGCCCTTCGAGCGCGATTTCACGCTGATCGGCACGGTCACGCACGCCTTCACGGGCGATCCCGCCATCGTTGCGATGCGAGGAGCCGACATCAGCTATCTCTGCGAGGCCGTCAGCCGCTATTTCCGCGAGCGCGTCGCCCCGATCGACGTGGTCCGCACGGTCTCGGGCGTCAACCTGACGCTGGCGTCCGCGCGCGGCCGCGACGAGACGACGCTGTTCCACGCGCGCCGGGGCAAGGCGCCGCTGCTCACGATGTTCGGCGGCGACGTCACCACCTCGCGCTTGCGCGCGGAGTGGGCGGTGACGAAGCTGACCCCGTTCTATCCGATGTCGCCGCCCTGGACCGCGGGTGCGGCGTTGCCCGGCGGAGATTTCGCCTGGGATCGTTTTGACACCGAGGTCGAGCTTGCGCGCGACCGCTGGCGCTTTCTGCCGGAGTCGGAAGCCCAGCGCCTGGTTGCGGCCTACGGCTCGGGATTGTCGGCCGTGCTCGGCGAAGCAAGGACACGCGAAGAGCTTGGTCCGGCTTTCGGTCCCCGACTGACCGGCGCCGAGGTGCGCTATCTCGTGACCCGCGAATGGGCGCGTTTTCCGGATGACGTTCTGTGGCGCCGTTCCAAGCTGGGCCTGACAATGCCTGCGGCGGACTGTGAGGCGCTGGCGGCGTTCATGGCGGATTTGACTTAGGCGGGACCTCGCGCACCCGGCATCCCTCCGGGATCGCGAGCCCCATGGCGGATGGCATATGCGGCAATTGCCGTTCTCTCGTCATCCGACAGGATGACAGGAGGCGCTGCATCGGTACCGGCAAGCTGGAGTACGATGCGGGCAATATCGTCCTGCGCGTCTGCGGGCAGACTGCGTGCGATCTCCAGGGCCTGATCCGGCAACTTGGTCATGTCCTGATCATACGCCCTTTGACGCGCGTCGCATGAAGGCCAATTTCCGGTCATCCGCCCTGAACCGGTTGAGCTAAACACGATCGACCGCTAGCGTGCGGCGGAATCGGGGTTGGCAGGGATCATGGCGGAAGAGCTGCCCGGAAGGGATGTTCAAGCGGATGTGACTGGCGGAGATGCGCTTCCCGCGGCGGGCCAGCCGTTGCTGCGCATCGAGGGCGTGGCCAAGCGCTTTGGAACGTTCCGGGCCGTGGACGGCGTGTCGCTCGACATCAAGTCCGGCGAATTCTTCGCGCTGCTGGGGCCGAGCGGCTGCGGCAAGACCACGCTGCTGCGCATGCTGGCGGGCTTCGAGGCGCCGGACGAGGGACACATCCTGCTCGGCGGCAAGGATATCGCGCAGGCGCTACCCCACGAGCGTCCGATCAACATGATGTTCCAGAACTATGCGCTGTTTCCGCATTTGTCGGTGCGCGACAACATCGCCTTCGGCCTCAAGCGTGCCGGCATGGCGCGCGCCGAGATCGCCACCCGCGTCGCGGAAATGGTCGCTCTGGTGAAGCTCGAGGGCCTGGAGAAACGCAAGCCGGACCAGCTCTCCGGCGGCCAGCGCCAGCGCGTGGCGCTCGCCCGCGCCCTGGCGCGCCGGCCGCAACTCCTGTTGCTCGACGAGCCGCTTGCGGCCCTCGACAAGAAGCTGCGCGAGAGCACGCAAGGTGAGCTGATGGAGCTGCAGCGCCGGCTCGGCATGACCTTCATCATCGTTACCCACGACCAGGAAGAAGCGATGACGATGGCGAGCCGGATCGGCGTGATGAAGGCCGGCAAGCTCGCGCAGGTGGCTAGTCCTCGCGAGCTCTATGAGGCACCACGCTCGCGCTGGATCGCCGAGTTCGTCGGCGACATCAATCTGTTCGACGGTGAGACAAAATTGCGCGACGGTCATCGTCTGGTCATCGGCACGCGTGATGCGGGTGCGCTGGTGGTCGCCGAGCCGCGCGAACCGCTCGGCACGGGAAAATTCGCGGTCGCGATCCGTCCCGAGAAGGTCAAGCTGTCGCGTCGCGCCCCAGTGAGCGAGGCGGGCCGTGAGACGGCGATCAACCTGCTGGACGGCGTCATCGCCGACATCTGCTATCTCGGCGGCACCACCACCTACAAGGTGAAGCTCGATTCCGGCGGGATGCTGCAGGCTTCGGTCGTCAACAGCGCGCGCCTCGACGTCGATGCCTACAGCCTCAACCAGCATGTCGTCGCCTGGTTCACGCCCGACGATTGCGTGGTGCTGCCGTCATGAGCTCCCGCCGCATCTTCGCGCGGCCGGCGCGCTTCGCTGCGATCGCACCCTATGTCTGGATGGCGCTGTTCTTCCTGGTGCCGTTCGCCTTCGTCCTCAAGATCAGCCTGTCGCAGACCGCGATCGCGCAGCCGCCCTATGAGCCCGTGTTCGACCTGACGGCGGGATGGGAAGCGCTCAAGGCCGCCTTAGCCGCGCTGTCGATCGACAATTTCAGGCTGCTCGGTTCCGACGACATCTATGTCTTTGCTTATGTCCGCAGCCTCACCGTCGCCGTGACCGCGACTGCACTGTTGCTGCTGTTCGGCTATCCCATCGCCTATGGCATGGCGCGATTGCCAAAACGCTGGCAGGCGGTGGCGATGGTGCTGGTGATCGTGCCGTTCTGGACCTCGTTCCTGATCCGCATCTATGCCTGGATCAACATCCTCCAGCATGATGGCCTGCTCAACCAGATCCTGCTGGCGCTGCATCTGGTCAGCCAGCCCGTGGTGTGGCTCTCCACCGACACCGCGATGTATATCGGCATCGTCTATTCCTATCTGCCGTTCATGATCCTGCCGCTCTACGCCACGCTCGCCAAGATGGAGCCGGCGCTGGAGGAGGCGGCCTCCGATCTCGGCGCGCCGCCCTGGCATGTGTTCTGGCTCGTCACCTTTCCGCTGTCGCTGCCCGGCGTCGGGGCCGGCGTGCTGCTGTGCTTCATCCCGATCGTCGGCGAGTTCGTGATCCCTGATCTCCTGGCCGGCTCCAATGCGCTGATGATCGGCCAGACCCTGTGGCTGGAATTCTTCACCAACAAGGACTGGCCGGTCGCCTCCGCCGCGGCCATCGTGCTGCTGGTCGTGCTGCTGCTGCCGCTGCTGCTGTACGAGCGGCTGCAGAAGCGGCAGCTGGAACAGAGGCGCTGAGACGATGCGCAAGGTTTCGCGCCTATCACGCTTCAACATCGCGTCGCTGGCGCTGGGCCTGGCGTTTCTCTATTTGCCGATTCTCATCCTCGTTCTCTATTCCTTCAACGCCTCCCGGCTGGTGACGGTGTGGGGCGGGTGGTCGCTGCGCTGGTACCGCGAGTTCTTCAAGGACCGCGCCATGATCGAGGCGGCCTGGATGAGCCTGCGGGTCGCGGTCTCCTCCGCGACGATCGCCACGCTGCTCGGCACGCTCGCGGCGGTGGCGCTGTCGCGCGGTGAACGCTTCCGCGGCCGCACGCTGTTTTCCGGCATGCTCTATGCGCCGCTGGTGATGCCGGAGGTGATCACCGGATTGTCGCTGCTCTTGCTGTTCGTCGCGCTGAACGCCGAGCGCGGCTTCTGGACGGTGACGATCGCCCACACCACGCTGACGATGTGCTTCGTCGCGGTGGTCGTGCAGTCCCGACTCGGCTCGCTCGATCGTTCGCTGGAGGAGGCCGCGATGGACCTCGGCTGCAACCCGGTTCGGGCGTTTATGGCCGTCACCCTGCCGCTGATCGCGCCTGCGATCGTCGCAGGCTGGATGCTCGCCTTCACGCTCTCGCTGGACGATCTCGTCATCGCGAGCTTCACCACCGGCCCCGGCTCGGCGACGCTGCCGATCCGCATCTATTCGGAGGTGCGGCTCGGTGTGAAGCCTGAGATCAACGCGATCTGTACGCTGGTGATCGCCCTGATCGCGGTCGTCATCGTCATTGCCTCGCTCGCCTCGAAGCTGTCGAGCTCGCAGGGCGAGAGCGCGGCACCGCTTTAGAGCAGGATGAGTTTTTGCTTGAAACGATGCGAGCCGAGGAGGCAGATCACCTCTCCCGACGGGAGAGGTCGGATCGCATCAAAGATGCGATCCGGGTGAGGGCTTGAGGTCTCGCTGATCGCTGCGGCCCCTCACCCGGATTGCTCAGGCGCGCAATTGCGCGCCGAAGCAATCCGACCTCTCTCCGCCGGGGGGAGGTGAACCGAAGCCGCCTCGATACGCACTCAGGACTTCACCGCACCCGCCGTGAGCCCGCCCACCATGTAGCGGCGGAAGGCGTAGTAGACCGCGGCCGGCGGCAGCGCGTAGATGAAGCCGGTCGTCATCAACAGCTCCCACGGCGAGTCGTCCGCGGCGAGGAAGTTGCCGAGCGCGACGGGGAGCGTGATCTCGCGATCGTTCGAGAGCAGCAGGAACGCGTAGAGATATTCGTTCCAGGCCAGCAGCACCGCATAGGTGCCGATCGCGACCAGCGAGGGCATCATCAGCGGCAGATAGACCAGTCGGAAGATCTGCAGCGTCGTGGCACCGTCCATCACCGCGGCCTCGTCCAGCTCCACCGGCAGCTTGTCGGAGGCCTGCTTGAGCACCCAGATCGCGTAAGGCGAGGCGATCGTCACCATGGCCAGGATCAGCGACCAGTGATTGTTGAGCAGGCCGTAATTGCCCATGGTGCGATACATCGGCACCGCGAGGAACGCCGCCGGGATGAAGTAGGTGAAGAGCGCGAGGTTCAGCACCATGCGTCCGCCCGGCACCTTCAGCCGCGAGATCGAGAACGCCGCGGCCGTGGCGATGAACAGCGTCAGCACGCCGACGGATGCCGCGATCAGCGTCGAATTCCAGAACTGGACGTAGAAGTCGCGCAGGAAATAGTGCTGCTGCTTGAACACGATCTCGAAGTTGTGCAGCGTCGGATGGTCCGGCCACAGCTTGCCCGAGAACGCGTCCTCCTTCGGGGAGATCGCGAACAGGAACATGTGATAGATCGGGATCATCGTCCACAGGAAGACGGGAATGCCGATCAGGAGCAGCCGCGCTTCCGTCGCGACGTCACGGAGAGAGGGAAGCTTCATCGCGACAACCGTTTCATCATGAAGTACACGAGCGGCAGGACGAACGGCATCGCGCAGACGATGGAGGCCATCGCGAGCGAGAGCTGGTCGAGCCGGAGATAGCGGATGCCGAGCGTCGACAGCACGTGCGTGAGGTCGGCCGGGCCACCGCCGGTGAGCAGGTAGACGCTGTTGAAATCGCCCAGCGTCCAGATCATCGAGAGCAGCGTGCAGGTCACGTACAGCGTCTGCATCGACGGCCAGGTGATGTAGCGGAACTTCTGCCACCAGCTGGCGCCGTCCACTTCGGCGGCCTCGAACAGATCGTGCGAGATCGCAAGGCGTCCGGTGATCAGGATCAACGTCCAGAACGGCAGCGATTTCCAGATGTGCACGGCGATCGCCATGCTCAGCGCCACTGTCGGATCGTTCAGCCAGTTCGGGCCGTCATCGCCGGTAAGAGAGAAGATGAAATGGTTGATCATGCCCCACTCGGGATTGAGCATGAAGCGCACCGACAAAATGGTGGGGATCGACGGCACCGCCCAGGGCAGGATGAAGATCACCGAGAGCCATTTGATCCAGGTGCGCTGCTGCGCGAAGAAGCCGGACAGGAACAGCGCGATCAGCATCTTGATGTTAATGCCGATGACCAGGAAGATCAGCGTGTTGACCGCGGCGCGCGCGAAGATCGGATCGTTGTAGAGCGCGACGTAGTTTTCCGGCGCGCGTGCCAGCCACAAGCCGTAGCCGACGGGATAGACGACGAAGGCCAGGAAAACGAGCAGATAGGGCGCGAGCAGGATGATGCCCCAGACCTGCGCCGGGCTCAGCCGCGACGACAGGGGCGGGCCGGGAATTGCCTGATCGCCAGAGAGCGTGATTGCCATTTTCGGACTCTTCAAAGAGAAGCCGGCCGCGAAACGCGGCCGGTATTGTTCTTATACCTCTCCCTGCAACGCGGGGAGAGGGGCCGATGACTAACCTGCAACCTGCTTGATGCGGGCGATCAGTTCGTCGACAGCCTTGTCGACCGGAACCTTCTCGCTGACGACGCGGTTCATCGCCTTCGCCCACACGTTCTCGTTGTTGAGAATCGTGAACTTCCAGTTCTTGGTGAAGTCGAACGCCGCGGTGCCGCCCTTGAACTGCGTGTAGACGGCCTTGCGGTGCTTGTCAGCCTGCCAGAACGGGCTTTCCTGGCTTTCCTTCGTCACCGGGAACCAGCGGCCGAGCGCACCCTCGATATAGGGACGGACGTTCTCTTCCTGGAGCAGGAAGCTGATGAACTGCTTGGCCTCGGCTTTGTTCTTGGCCGCGGTGAAGATCAGACCGGTCTTGACGTCGGAGCGGTACTTGATGGTCGAACCATCCGGCGCCTTCGGGAAGGACGCCGTGATGATGTCCTGCTCATAAGCCTTCTTGCCGGCCTCGCGCTGTTCCGGCGTGAGGTTCTGATTCTGGGAATCCTCGTACCATTTCGCAGCGATCGAGATCGTGAAGTTGTGGGTCATCACGATCGTCTTGTTGTGGAAGGCGACGTTGTTGTCGGGATCCTTCCAGGTGGTCGAGGACGGCGGGGTGCAGCCCTTGATGTAGGTGTCGGTATAGTCCTTCATCGCCTTGATCAGGCCGTCGCGGACCTTGGGATCATCGACCAGCAGCTTGCCGTCGTCGTCGACCAGCTTGACGTGGTAGGCATCCATGAAGGTGTAGAAGGACTGGAAGGCGTCGGTGGATTCCACGCCCATCGGCTGGCCCACGGCGTAGATGCGCTGGCCGGTGGCCTTGCGGATCGCCGGCTGCACCTTGTCGCACCAGAACGTCCAATAACCCGTCCAGTCGTTCGGGATATCGCTCTGCTTGAAGCCGGCCTTCTCCAGCATGTCGTTCCAGATCTGGACGTGCATGCTCTGCTGCTTCAGCGGGAAGCCATAATAGGCCTTCTTCTTGGTGACATCATTGTAGAGGATCGACGCATCGAGCGTGTTTTGCACGAACCGGTCTTTGATCGGCTCCATGATGTCCGTGAGGTCCTCGAGCTTGCCCTCATAGGCCCACTTGCCCTGCGCCTGCACGTCATAGGAATCGGAATAAGCCACATCGGGAACGGTGCCGGCATCGAGCGCTGCGACCGTCTTCGGGATCATGTCCTGGATCGCGTATTGCGACAATTCGACCTTGATGCCGGTCTTGGCTTCGAATTTCTTGATCGTCTCCAGCAGCGCGTCGTCTTCGGAACGATAGAAGCCCTTGCCCCACCAGACCGTGATCGTCTTCTGCTGCGCAAAGGCGGGTGCAGTGGCGGCAAACAGCCCAACCGCAGCGACCGCCAATGATACTGCGCCAATAACCTTGGATTTCACGTTTTTCTCCCTCAAACGGCCGGTGTTTTAACCGGTCGTATAAAACACTAGCGCATGGCCGTCCTCCGATCTAGCGACTTCTTGTCAGACCAATGTCCTGGGGGTGGAGGGGCTGTGGCGAATTCGCGCATTGATCCAAAGCTCGCATCAATGCATGCCAATCAATTCGCCTCGTGGCCTTGTCATCGTTTCCCTTTGAGGCCGGTCGAAGCGGCATTCGGGCTCGTGTCAGCGGATCGGGATCGTGGCCTGCCTTGTCCGCTCGTCCGGGAAGGCGAGCGCCATGCCTCGAGCAGCATCTTGAGAAATTGGCTGGCATGAGGAGATAGTGTCGCCCCATGCCTGCGCACGATTCCGATCGTCCGCGACACCTCCGGCTCGACCAACCGAACCGTGTGAATGATGGGGTGGCCGGCCGCCGGCGTCGCGAGCCTCGGCAGCACGGCGATGCCAAGTCCCGCTTCGACCAGGCCGAGCGAACCGGAGAGGTGGGCGACTTCATAGGACCAGTTCAGCTGCAGGCCATGTCGCGCCAGCGCATTGTCGATCAGCGCGCGATTGCCGCTGTTGCGACCGACCGTGATGACCCGGTGCGACACGATTTCCGACCAGCTGACCTGTTTGCGCGATGCCAGCGGATGGTCATGGCGGCAGGCCAGGACGAAAGGATCCTCGACCAGTTTCTCGAATTCGATTTCCGCATGCGAAGCGCCGATGAAGTTGATGCCGAAATCGGCTTCTCCGCGTGCGACCGCTTCCAATCCCTCGTTGGCACCGATGTCCAGAATCCGGATGCGAATGCGCGGATACGCTTCGGCAAATCGGCCGATCGCACGCGGCAGGAAGTAGAACACCGCCGTCGGCACCGCAGCCACCGAGACGAGGCCTGAACTGCGCGCGCCGATATCGTGGATGGCGAGCACCGAGGTCTCGAACTCGTCGATGAGGCGGCGCACCTTCGGCAGGAAGTCGCGGCCGGTCATGGTGAGATTGACGTGGCGCGTCGACCGTTCGAGCAACGGCGCACCGAGGCCTTCTTCCAGTTTCTGAATGCGTCGGCTCAGCGCCGGCTGCGACAGGTTCAGCGCCCTCGCGGTGCGGACGAAGCTTCCCGTCTCCGCCACGGTGATGAACGCCTTGAGGTCGAGCAGTTCTGCGTTCATGGCGGCAGCCTCCAATTATATCGATAACCGGAATAATACCTCAGATATTTGCATTTCACAAAAGAGTTCTGCCGGAGGATGCTCTGGCTCGCGCGAAGATGTCGCCAAACGGAAGAGCTCCATGAACGATCAGATTGCCATTCCCTGTGTGGTCATGCGTGGGGGAACCTCACGCGGGCCGTTTTTCCTGGCCCGTGATCTTCCGGCCGACCCCAAACTGCGCGACGCGGTCCTGCTGTCCGTGATGGGAGGAGGACACGACCTTGGAATCGATGGGATCGGCGGCGGCAATGCCGTCATCAACAAGGTCGCGATCGTCGGACCGGCAACGGTGGCCGGCGCCGATGTCGATTACCTGTTTGCCCAGGTGCGGGTTCGAGAGGGGATCGTCGATACCTCGCCGAATTGCGGGAACATGCTGGCGGCTGTGGGGCCGTTCGCAATTGAAGCCGGACTGGTCGCCGCCGCGGCAGATCGCACCCATGTGCGCATCCACAACGTCAATACCGGCAAGTTGATTGACGCGACCGTTCCGACACCCGCAGGACGCGTGACCTACGACGGCGAGGCGCGGATCGACGGTGTTCCGGGGACGGCCGCGCCGATCGAACTGTCGTTCCCCAACGCGGCCGGTGCACGCACTGGCCGCCTGCTGCCGACGGGACGTCCGGTCGACCGCATCGAAGGGATCGATGTGACCTGCCTCGACGCGGCGATGCCCGTCATGTTGGTCCGCGCGGCGGATCTGGGATGGACCGGCAGTGAGGCGCCCTCTGACTTCATCGACGGCCGCTTTCGCGCGCGTCTTGAAGACTTGCGCATCGAGGCGGGGCGCCGGATGGGCTTTCCGGATCCCGCAACGATGGTGATCCCGAAACCGGTTCTGATTGCGCCCGCGAGGGAGGCGACGTTGAACGTCAGGTACTTCATGCCGCATGACTGTCACAACGCGCTGGCGGTGACCGGCGCCGTCGCGATCGCGACGGCGTGCGTCACGCCTGGAACGATCGCGGCAGAGATGGTCGGATCACTGGCGCCGCCGGTGCCGATCACGCTTGCCCATCCTTCCGGCCAGCTCGTGGTCAGGCTGGAGCCCGGCCCGGTTGCACGGGTGCTGCGAACAGCTCGGCGAATCTTTGAGGGCCACGTCTTTGCCCGTCGGTCGCACGTGACTCATTCGGTGCTGGCGGCCTGAAGCCCGCCGCTTCCGAAACCATCAAGAACAATCAGAGCCATGGGAGAAACGAGAATGCAAAAGGAAGCACCGGTTGGGCATCCGAGCACCGAGGCGGGAAAGCCATTCTACCGGATTCTCTATGTCCAGGTGCTGATCGGCCTCATGCTGGGTGTCCTCACGGGCCATTTCTGGCCTGAATTTGGCGCCGCGCTGAAGCCCTTTGGCGACGGCTTCGTCAAGCTCGTCAAGATGATGATCGCGCCGATCGTGTTCTGCACCATCGTCAGCGGCATCAACAGCATCAGCGATTCCCGCGAGGTCGGCCGCACGTTGGTGAAATCCATGGCGCTGTTCTACCTGCTGACCGGGCTCGCTTTGCTGGCCGGGCTGATCGCAGTGTCCCTGATCCAACCGGGCGCCGGCATGCATGTTGCGGTCAATACGCTGGACCCATCGGTGGCCGCGAAATTCACCAAGCAGGCCGGTGCGACCGGATTCGCGGACTTCATGCTGCACATCATCCCGCATTCGTTCTTTGGAGCGTTCGCCGATGGTGAGGTGCTGCCGGTCCTGCTGATCTCCATCCTGATCGCCTTTGGCCTCAGCCGTGCCGGCGATGGGGGTGTCGTGGTGACGAAGGCAGTCGCCTCGTTCTCACAGGTGCTGTTTGTGTCTTTCGGCTTCATCATGAAGCTCGCCCCGCTCGGCGCCTTCGGCGCCATGGCGTTCACCGTGGGCCGCTACGGCATCCGTTCGATCGGGTCGCTCGGACTGCTGATCCTGACCTTCTATATCGCTTGCTCCGTCTTCGTGGTGGTCGTGCTGGGTGCGCTGGCGCGGCTGAACGGCTTCAGCCTGTGGAAGACGATCCGCTACTTCAAGGAAGAGCTGCTGATCGTGCTCGGCACGTCGTCGTCGGAGCCGGCGCTGCCTGGAGCGCTGCGCAAGCTGGAGCAGCTTGGATGCCGGAAAGGCGTGTCGGGGCTCGTGTTGCCGATGGGCTATTCCTTCAATTTGGACGGCAGCGCCATTTATCTCACCCTGGCGTCCATCTTCATCGCGCAAGCCTGTGACATTCACCTGTCGTGGGGGCAGATCGCAGCAATGCTCGGACTGATGCTGCTGACGTCCAAAGGGGCCGCCGGTGTCACCGGCAGCGGCTTCGTCGCGCTTGTCGCCACCCTCTCTGTCATGCCGGATCTGCCCGTGACCGGCGTGGCGCTGCTCGTCGGCATCGACCGCTTCATGTCGGAGGCGCGGGCGCTGACCAGCATGATCAGCAACTGTGTCGCATCCATTACCATTTCGCTGTGGGAGGACGCCTGTGATCGCGAGGTGTTGGCCCGTGAGCTGGGACAAGGCAGCACTCTCACGCCCGCGGCAGGAATGAAGACCGGCGAGGCAACGGCGGTGCGGGAGGATAAAAGCTGGATCGCGACCACGCAATCGGCCGCTTGACGGCACGTTGCGATCGAGCCGCTCGCAATGTCCAATCAAGCAATCGAGCCCGTGGCGCTGAAGTGCCGAACCCGACAGAGCGCGTTAGTTGGACTTGGCGCTCTCTTTGGCGTTCTCCGCCGTCGGCGATTCCGCCGGTGCGGGACGCTTTCCGGTGCCGGTGATGCGCTCGATTGCGGAGCGCACGGCGTCACCCCCCTTGCGGTCCTTCAGCATGTCGAGCAGCGGCGCGGAGGCCGGCGAGCGGCGGATCAGGCTTTCCGGATCCGGAAAGATCAGCGGATCGTCCCAGGGGCCCTGCACCACGAAGGGCAGTTCGAACCCCGACGCGCCGTTGAGGCTCGCCACGCCCTTCATGTCGTATTCGCGTGCCGGCACCGAGGCGGTGCCGGTGAGCGTGATCTTCGTCGCCGGCCCCTCGACGCGGATGTCCTCGGCGGTGGCGATCCCGTCGGAGAATTTCACGGCGATGGTGAGATTGTCGTAGGGCGTCGAGCCGCTGCGGAAATTGCCGCCGCCCGACAGCGGCCGCCGCTCCAGCCGCTTCAGGAGCTGCTCGGCGTTGAAGCCCGAGATCGCACCGTCATGCCCGGTCACGGTGGCGCTTCCGTCGAGTGACTGCACGAGGCCGAACGGGCTCGATCCGGAGGCGAGCAGCGAGACGTTGATGTTGCCGCGGCCTGACAGCTTGTTGAGACCGAACAGTTCGGTGGCGCAGGCCTGGAGATCGACGTCGGTGAACTGGAATTGCGCCTTGATGTCGGCGACGGTGTCGGACCGCGCGATACCGAACGAGCCCTTTGCGATCCCGCCATAGACCTGCGCCTCGCCGACGGAGAGCGCCAGCGTGCCGTTGCGCAAATTGGCGCCGATCGCGGTGCGGCCGAGCTTCGTCGGCCCGACCGTCAGCCTTGCAGCCGACAGGCGCATGTCGAGGTCGGTGGTCGACAATCCATTGAGATCGAACAGCTGCCTGTTCCAGTCGCGCGCGCCGCTCGCGAGCAGGCGGAACGTCGAGATATAGGGCGTGAAGTCGAGCGCGTCGGCGGCGAGCGTCGCCTGCAGCGTCTGCCGGCCGTTGTTGGCGTAGGTCATGACGCCCTCGGCGGCATTGCCGTCGAGCTCGACATTGACATTGGTGAGCGCGATCGAGGCGCCGACGACGTTGGCGCGCGCCTTCAGCGCGAAGCGGCCGAAGCCGCCGCTGCCGGGCTGCGGCTGCCCGGTCCAGCGCAGCGCGTTGCGCAAGGACGGGCTGTCGACCGTGAGCGTGCCTTCCATCATCGGGCTGGTGCGATTGGCGACGCTGCCGTCGAAGGCGAGCTTGACCGGCGCGCTGGCGATTCGCGCCTTCAGGCCGGACCGGTCGCCGGAGAGGGCGGCAACGAAATCGGAGAAGCTGATCGAGCCGTCGACGCGCTCGCCGCGCCAGTCGAACTGTCCGGTCGCAGCAAAGGAGCGCGAGATCGAAGGCCAGGCCAGCGACAGGTCGATGTCCTCGAGCTTCTCGGTGGCATGCGTGGCGGGGTCCTCGTAGTCGAGCACGCCGTCCTGGATGCGGATTTCGGAGAACGAGACCTGGTTCTCCGCCCCGGGCTTCATGGTGCGTGCGATGGTCTGGATGAAGGGCGTCCAGTTGCTTTCGCCGTCCGGTTTGAGGCTGACATGGATGCGTGGCCGCAGGAGCATCAGGTCGGCGATCTCGAATCGTTGCAGCAGCAGCGGCAGCAGCCGCAAATTCGCGGTGAGCACCTCGACCTGGAGCGCGGGAGCGCTGGTGCCGCCGCCCTTGAGGCCGACGTCGTGGAAGGAGATGTAGCTCGCCGGCAGCACCGAGATGTCGATGCTGCCCGCGACGCTGAGCTCGAGCCCGGTGACGTCGCGGATCTGCGCTTCGACCGCCCTGCGCAGCGCGTCGCGGTTGATGAGCCAGGAGGTCGCGATCAGGGCGATCAGCGCGACGCCGAGCAGCGCCGCGATCGGCGTCCCGAGGCGCTTCATTCCTTGGGCCATGGTCAATGGCATGTCCTGATCGGGTTGGTCGTTGGAGCCAGAAGGGCGGGCCGGGAAACCTGCGCGCCCACGCCCAACCCCCGCAACTTGATGGGTTTTCTTGACGCTTTCAAGGCCGCGGCACGGTTATGCCCACGGCGTGGGCAGCTTCTATCACCCAGCGGCGGAGCGGAGAACCCCGTATCATTGACGGCTTCGGACGATTTCGCCTAATAATCGCCGCCAATAAGGCGCGACGCCTGCAAGCCGAAGGTTCAGTCGAGGTTTTTTGCATGAATAAGGTCTATCCCGACGCCAAGTCGGCGCTGTCAGGCATTCTAAAAGACAACATGATGATCATGTCGGGCGGCTTCGGCCTCTGCGGCATCGCCGAGGAGCTGTCGGACGCGATCCGGGAGTCCGGCGTCAAGGGCCTGACGGTGGTCTCCAACAATGCCGGCGTCGACGGCATCGGCCTCAGCCGCCTTCTCGAAACCCGCCAGATCAAGAAGATGATCTCGTCCTATGTCGGCGAGAACAAGCTGTTCGCCCAGCAATTCCTCGCCGGCGAGCTGGAGCTCGAATTCAACCCGCAGGGCACGCTGGCCGAGCGCATCCGCGCCGGCGGCGCCGGCATCCCGGCCTTCTACACCAAGACCGGCGTCGGCACGCTGATCGCCGAAGGCAAGGAAGTGAAGGAGTTCGACGGCGAGAAATATCTGATGGAGCGCGGTCTGTTCGCCGACCTCGCCATCGTGCACGCCTGGAAGGGCGACACCGCCGGCAACCTCATCTACCGCAAGACCGCGCGCAATTTTAACCCGATGATGGCGACCGCCGCCAAGATCACCGTGGCCGAGGTCGAGCATCTGGTTCCGGCCGGTGAACTCAATCCCGACCACATCCATACGCCCGGCATCTTCGTGAAGCGCATCGTCGAGGTCGGTACGGCCAAGAAGCGCATCGAATTCCGCAACACCCGCCCGCGCCCCAGCGCATGATCCGGAAAAGTGGAAGCCGGTTTTCCGATCAGATCATGCGCCACTAAAGAATCGACAGGAGACCAAGATGGCCTGGACCCGTGAACAGATGGCTGCGCGCGCCGCGAAGGAATTGCGTGACGGTTACTACGTCAATCTCGGCATCGGCATCCCGACGCTGGTCTCGAACTACATCCCTGACGGCATGGACGTCTCCTTGCAGAGCGAGAACGGCATGCTCGGCATGGGCCCGTTCCCCTATGAGGGCGAGGAAGACGCCGATCTCATCAATGCCGGCAAGCAGACCGTGAGCGAGCTGCCCTCGACGTCCTATTTCTCCAGCGCGGATTCCTTCGGCATGATCCGCGGCGGCCACATGGATCTCTCGATCCTCGGCGCCATGCAGGTGGCTCAGAACGGCGATCTCGCCAACTGGATGATCCCGGGCAAGATGGTCAAAGGCATGGGCGGCGCGATGGATCTCGTCGCTGGCGTCAAGCGCGTCGTCGTGGTGATGGAGCATTCCGCCAAGGATGGTCCGAAGCTGCTGAAGAAGTGCAACTTGCCGCTGACCGGCGAACGCGTGGTCGACATGGTCGTCACGGATCTTGCCGTCTTCACCATCGACAAGCACGGCGACGGCGGCATGGCGCTGATCGAACTTGCCGACGGCGTCTCGCTCGACGAGGTCAAGGCCAAGACCGAAGCCGAATTCCGCATCGCGCTGAAGAACACCTGAGGCTTCAGAACACCTGAGGCTTCGCGAAGGGGGCGCGCATGACGATACGGTCTGCGCGTCCCGAAGAGATTCAGGGGCGGCGCTGATCAATGCGGCTCTGCGGGTCAACGTCGGAAGCATCCTTCATCTGAAAAGGTTTTGATGACGGGTGCAGTGTGCGCCGATCACGATAAGAGTGTTTGCGCTGCGACAAGCTTTTGCCGGATTCACGCTGGCGCGCCGTCGCCACGATGGGCGTGCCGGCGCCGGCTCGCTGAACTCAAGCTGCAGTCGCCGAGGGCGGCACGGTGAGAGGCCGCACGCCCTTGCGCCAGTCGGTGATGGTGCAGCCGAACCGGCCGCGGAACCAGCGCGCCATGGCGCTCTGCGCGGAGAAGCCAAGCTGCACCGCGATGTCCGTCAGCGGCCGGCCGGGGTCGTCGATCAGCCGGGTCACGAGATCGGCGCGTTGCGCATCCAGGATGGCCGAGAAGCTGGTGCCCGATGCGGCGAGGCGGCGGTGGATGGTGCGGCGGGTGCAGGCAAGATGCTCGGCGACGCGCTCGACCGTGCAGTCGCCGCCGGCGAGCAGGAGGCGTACGACCTCGTCGACCTTCTGCTCCCAGCTTGCGGGCCGTGTTTCAATCGCCTCGATCCGCTTGCGTAGGTAATTCGCGATCAGTGGATGCGCGCTCGGGATCCGGCGTCCCAGATCGTGCGCCGACAACAGGATCGCGTCATGCTTCGCGTTGAAGACCACGCGGCAGCCGAAGAATTCGCGGTAGCGCTTGCGGTCGTGCGGCGGTGGATAATGCAGGTGCACCTCCTGCGGCCGCCAGTCGTGACCGAACAGCGACTGGATGATGCGGTGGACGCTGCCGAGCGCCATGTCGATCGACTGGCGCGACGCGCTCGGGTGCCGGCCACGCAGATGCATCGCGACGGTCACGGTCTGCTTGCCGCGCGCAACGTCCAGTCGCATGCCATCGTCATGGATATGGATGAAGCGCGAGAACGCATCGATGGCCTCACCGACGGTCGCTTGTTCGCGCACGATCAGGCTGACCGCGCCGAAATTGATCAGGCCGCCGCGCTCGGCGAGACGCAAGCCGAAATCTTCGGAGCCGGACGCCTCCGCCGACAATTCGAGCAGACGGCGCAGGGCGGCGACGGCAATGGGCGTGTCGGGCTTGTCGAGGCAGGCTGGCGGCAGCCTCGCCTTGCGCATCATCTGCATGGGGTCGAGCCCGACTGACCGGGCAACCTCCGGATAATAACTCAGGCTTGAGCTGCGAATGAGGTCGGTCATGCGAACCGTTCCTGCCAGCCATTCCCAAGGATGTCCCGAAATGTAAAATTTCTGTCCCGGTCAGTCAAATCCAGGAACGGGACGGAACATACATAGGGGGAGACCGAAGCACGGGCGTGAATGCCGTGTTGACGACGGTGCGGCAGGGCGATGGAGCCGGCTACCGTCTCGGGCCATTTGACCAGGACATTGCTGGATCGGGATCGTGCCGGGAAACATGCTTTCCAAGGGTGAGATATTCGTCGTCGATACCGACGCTGCCTCCCGCGAACAACTTTCGACCGCGCTCCAACAGAACGCCTATGAGGTGATCTGTTTCGCCGACGGTGCGTCTCTCTTGTCTGCAGCAAAGGCGCGGATGCCGGCCTGCGTGCTGCTGGAGCTGCCGTCCGATCACTCTGGCCTCGAGGTGCTCAAGCGGCTGCGCGGCGAGAACTGCATGGCGCCGGTACTGGTGACCTCCGCGAACGGCAGCATTGCCATGGCGGTCGACGCCATCAAGAGCGGCGCGGCCGACTTCATCGAAAAGCCGTTCCGCACCCACGACGTCGTCGGCCGGATTGATGCCGCCATCGATGAGTTCGCCCAGCCCGCAGCGATCCGGCAATGCTGGCTGCCCGGTTGCGAGCCCCTGACCGAGCGCGAAGGCGACGTGCTCGAGCATCTCGCCGTTGGTCTCACCAACAAGGAGATCGCCCGGCGGATGCATCTGAGCGCCCGGACGGTCGAAGGTTATCGCGCCAGCATCCTGAAGAAGGCCGGCGCCCGCAACGTGACCGATCTGCTCCGGCGCATCTTCGGCCAGGGCGCGCCGACCCAGGCCTAAAGGGACTTCAAAGCGTTCAGCGGCCATGGTGCCGCCGCGTCGGCGCCCGCGGAAACCCCAATCGAACCGGTTCCTTCCCTGCCGCGTCCAACCACGATGGCGAGGCATTTCATCGCGCGCGTCCGGCTGGCGGCGCGGCGATAGGCAGGAGGGACTTCATGCGCATCACCGCAAGAGACTTGGCAACCACGGGCCTGGTCCTGGTGACCACGGCCATTGCGTCGCCGTCAGGGCGGCCAACGTGGACGCCACGTCGACGATCGAGACGGTCACCGTCTATCCGGACGGCGCCACCGTCACCCGTGTCATTTCGTTGGACCTCGCCTCCGGTGATTCGACGCTGGTCGCCAAGGACTTTCCGCTCTCGCTCGATCCGTCTTCCCTCCGCGTTGAAGGCGAGGCGGGCGCCAAGCTCACCATCGGCACGATCGATGCGCGGCCGCCGAAGGCCGCACCGCCCGCGAACCTCTCCGGGCTGGACAAGCGCATCGAAGCACTGAGGGATCAACGGGCCGACCTGCAGGGTGCGATCGACTCGGCCAACGCGCGGCGCAAGTTTGCGCAGCACTTTGCCGAAGCCTCGCCGGCCGGCCTCGGCGAGAAGGGCGAGGCGCGCCCGATTACCGAATGGCGCGCGGCCTTTGCGGCGGTTGCCGAGGAGATCGCGACCGCGGACACCGCAATTCGCGATGCCACGCGAAAACAGCGCGAGATCGATCGCCAGATCGCCGAATTGGAAGCCGAGCGCTCGGCCAAGCCGCCCAGCATGCTGGAGGTGCGGATCGACGTGGCATCGGCCGCCGCGACCAAGGCGACGCTGCGCGTGACCTACACCGTGCGCAACGCGCGCTGGGTGCCGCTCTACGATGCCCGGCTCGACACCGGCGCTAGGGATCGCAAGCCGCAACTCGAACTCGTCCGTCGCGCCGAGGTCACGCAGTCGACCGGCGAGGACTGGTCGAACGTGACGCTCGGCGTCTCCACCGTGCGTCTCGGCCGCGGCGGCAGCGCGCCGGAGCTGAGCTCGCTGGTGGCGCAATATCCGCAAGTGCCGAAGCCGCTGGCGCTCGGCACGGCCTCGGATCTGGCGCGGCCTGCACCGATGACGCGTCAGGCGCAATCACCGGCCATGGCCAAGATCGCAGAAGCGGCCGAGCCGCGCGAGCGCGCCGACGAGCAGCAGGCCGTCGCCGAGATCGGCGACTTCCAGGCCACCTTCAAAATTCCCGGCCGCGTCAGCCTCGGCGCTGCCGAGGGCGCCAAGAGCTTGCGTATCGCTTCGGTGAATGTGCCCGCCGATCTCGCCGTGCGCGCGGCGCCGGTGATCGATCCCACCGCCTTCCTCGAAGCCAGCTTCAAGCAGACGGACGACACGACGCTTCTGCCCGGCAAGGTCGCGATCTATCGCGACGGCGTCTTCGTCGGCCGTGGCAAGATCACGGCGTCCGCCAAGGACGACATCGTGCGGCTCGGCTTCGGCGCCGACGACAAGGTGAGAATCGAGCGCACGGTGCTCAAGCGCAACGAGGGCTCGGCCGGCTTGCTCGTGACGACGTCGAAGACCGACGAGCGCGCGTTCAAGACCACGATCCGCAACGGTCACGACTTCCCGATCAAGATCGCGATCGAAGACCAGTTGCCGGTCAGCGAGAACGAGGACATCATGGTCGAGATGCTGCCCTCGAGCACGCAGCCGACCGCAACCAACATCCGCGACAAGCGCGGCGTGCTGGAATGGTCGTTCGACGCCAAGCCCGGCGAGATCAGGGACATCAACTTCGCCTGGCGCGTCCGCTGGCCGAAGGACAAGAGCATGGTGATCGTGCCGGCGGGGTAGATTGCCAGCCGCGAACGAAGTGCGCTCCCTCTCCCGCTTGCGGGCTGGGGTGAGGGCTCACTCCTCTAAAGCATCATCCGGAAAAGTGCGAAGCGGTTTTCCGGAAAGATCATGCGTAAACAACAAGCTAAAGCGCGATGACGATTCATCCAAATCTCATCGCGCTTTAGGGGATTGTCCCGTTTTGGAGACACCCTCTCCCAACGCTCCCCCGCAAGCCCCGTCTACGGGAGAGACCGTGCCCGGGCCGTCTCCGCGACCTCATCGAGGACCGAAGTTCTATCCTCGTCATTGCGAGCGCAGCGAAGCAAATCCAGACTGTCTCCGTGGAAAAATTCTGGATTGCTTCGCTGCGCTACAATGGCGGAGGATGAGCATCTCTGTCATTTGCAACCCTCTCCCCGCAAGCGGGAAGAGGGAGAGAGCTTTACTTCGCCTTCAGGAAATCCGCGACCTCGAGCAGCACGAACTCGTTGTCGTCGGCCTTGTTGGGATCGCGGCTGGAGGAGAACGGCAGGTTATTGTCGTTGCCGACAATGATATGCGTGTCGTCGACGCGATCGACGTTCTCGATGGTGAAGAACGGGAAGGTGTAGACGCCGTCGTTGAGCGGCTTCTTCGCCTTCTTGTCGGGATCCCTGATCTTCATCAGGTCGATATAGCCGATCTTGCGCACGGGCTTGCCGACATTGGCGTCGGTGAGCTCGATCTTGTAGATGCGCTTGAACTTGGCAAGATCCGGGAAGCAATTCTCGCCGCGCGTACCCTGCGGGCACGCCTTGTCGGCGGTGCCTTCGCCGTTGTCGCGCTCGATGACGAGGCCGGAGGCCTGATCGATCATGTTGAAGTCGCCGATGGCGTTGCCGTTCTGCTCGAACACGTACTGCCAGTAGCGGCCGGTGAATTTCTCCGCGGCGACGTCGAATTCGAGGATCCGCGAGGCTTCCTTGCCGTCGACCTTCTCCCAGTCCTTCTTCTCCGCATCCCACAGCGGTCCTTCGAGCAAGCCGTAGATGAACTTGCCGTCCTTCGACGAGGCGAAGCCCTCAAAACCCTTGGAGCGGCGGAGATTGACGTTGGTGTAGGTTGCGCCGGGTGCGCCGGGCGTCGCGACGGCCCAGTTGTCCGGCGAGCGCACCGGCTTGCCGTCGGCGAGGGTCTCGAAAACCGCGAGGATCTTGCCCGATTTATCGGCCTTCAGGACGTAGGGGCCGAACTCGTCGCCGATCCAGAAAGTGTCGCCGATGATCTGGAAACCCTCGGTGTCGAAATCGGAGCCGGTGAGATAGCGCTTCTCGGTGTCCTCATGGACGATGCGGAACGGCACCTTCTTGTCGGGATCATGCAGGAAGATGGTCTCCAGCCGCTCGATCTTGCCGTTCGCCCAATCCATCTTGTGGCGGTTGAGGTACAGCATCGAATCCGGCGAGTTGGCGCGCGCACCCATACCGTTATCGGTGATGACCCAGAAGCTGCCGTCGGGCATGGTCTTGATGCCGGAATGGCCCTGGAGTGGCTGGCCCTTGAACGGCAACGACACGCCGGTCGGTCGCTCATAGGACTTGCCCATGACAGTGCCAAGCGCGTCGACCCGCTTGCCAGTGGTGTATTTGCCGGAGGTCTTGAGATCGGTGGGGGCATCGGCCGGAGCATCGATGAAGGTGGCGGCCGGCATCACCACGTGGCCGGCGAGCTTGGCCGGGAATTCGCCCTCGCTCTGCGCGAGCGCGGTGCTTACGGTGAGAATGATCGTTGCGACGGAGCTGAGAAAAGTCGCGCGCATGTGCGTCTCCTGTTGGCGGACGCACGCCTTATGCGGATCGCATGTTGCAGTATTGTGAAGCCGGGCCAAAGGCCGCAGCCCTCTTCGCCTCTCCCCACGACAACGGGGAGAGGCAGGGCGAGAGAGCGAGGCTACTCCTTCACCGCGCCGGTCAGCGAGGACACGTAATAGTCCACGAACAACGAGTAGAAGATCGCAACCGGCAGCGAGCCGAGCAGTGATCCCGCCATCAGCGCGCCCCATTGGTAGACGTCGCCGGTGACGAGCTCGGTCAGGATCGCGACCGGTACGGTCTTGTTGGCGCCGCTCTGGATGAAGGCGAGTGCGTAGATGAACTCGTTCCAGGACAGCGTGAAGGAGAAGATGCCGGCCGAGATCAGCCCGGGCACCGCAAGCGGCAGCGTAATCCGGCGCAGGATCTGCAGCCGCGTCGCGCCGTCCACCAGCGCACACTCCTCGAGCTCATAAGGGATCGACTTGAAATAGCCGATCAGGAGCCAGGTGCAGAACGGCACCAGGAAGGTCGGATAGACCAGGATCAGGGCCAGCGGCGAATCGAACAGGCCGAACTGCACCACCACGGTGGCGAGCGGAATGAACAGGATCGACGGCGGCACGAGATAGGCGAGATAGATGCCGAGGCCGACATAAGGACTGCCGCGGAAACGCAGGCGTTCGATGGCGTAGGCCGCCAGCGTGCTCGCGATCAGCGACAGCGTGGTCGCCCCGATCGCGACCAGCATCGTCGTCCACAGCCAATGCGGATAAGCGGTGTTGAACAGCAGGTGCTTGATGTGCGCCAGCGTCGGCGAGGAAATCCAGAACGGATTGTGCTCCTTGTAATTCATCAACTCCGCGTTCGGCTTGAACGAGGTGATCGCCATCCAGTAGAACGGGAACAGCAGGATCAGCACGAAGCAGCCGAGCGGCAGATAGATCATCATCAGCCGCCGCAGCCCGGAATCCCAGGCCATCGTGTCGGGCGCTGCCTTCGCGTCGGCGACAGCGGCTTGCGCGACAGTATCAGTCATTGCTCTCTCCCTGCTGCCACTTGCGGCGGGCCAGGCCGAAATAGGAGAACAGCGTCGCGAACACCAGGAACGGGATCATCGACACCGCGATCGCGGCACCTTCACCGAGCTCGCCGCCGGCGATGCCGCGCTGGAACGCCAGCGTCGCCAGCAGATGAGTCGAGTTGCCGGGCCCGCCACGGGTGATGGCGTAGACCAGCTGGAAGTCGGTGAATGTGAAGATGATCGAGAAAGTCATGACGATGGCGAGGATCGGCATCATCATCGGAAAGGTGATGTAGCGGAATCGCTGCCAGGCGCTGGCGCCGTCGAGCATCGCAGCCTCGTAGAGCGAGGGCGAGATGGTCTGCAGCCCCGCCAGCAGCGAGATCGCGACGAAGGGAATGCCGCGCCAGATATTGGCGGCGATCAGCGAGAAGCGCGCCGGCCAGGGCGAGCCGAGGAAGTCGATGTTGTCGCTGCGCCAATGCAGCACGTCGACCAGCAGGTAGGAGATGATCGAGAATTGCGGATCGTAGATCCACCAGAACGCCAGCGCCGACAGCACGGTCGGCACGATCCACGGCAGCAGGATGATCGCGCGCAGCACGCTCTTGAACGGAAAATGGTTGTTGAGCAGCAGCGCGAGCCAGAAGCCGAGTGCGAATTTCCCGAACGTCGCGATGGCCGTGTAGACCACGCTGTAGAACACCGCGTTCCACCACAGGGAATCGGTGAGCAGATACTGGAAGTTCTCGAGTCCGACGTAGCTGCCACGCTGGCCGATCGTGGTGTCGGTGAAGGCGAGCCAGATACCGAGGCCGAGTGGATAGGTGAGGAAGACCGTAAGCAGCCCGATCGCAGGTGCCAGACACATCATGATCAGGAACGGCTTGTAGTCGAACAATCGCACCAGCCAGTTCGGTTGCCGCTGGGCCAGCGCGGGAGAGGGGAGGGTGGTCACGGACATCAGCTTTTTGTCCTGTCGTTGAACGTCATCCCACCGCCATTGCGAGGAGCGAAGCGTCGAAGCAATCCAGACTGTCTCCGCGGACGCGCTCCGGATTGCTTCGCTTCGCTCGCAATGACGATCGCTCAGCTGCCTAACGGTTTTGCCGCCGGAAGTACCGCTTGCAGCGCTGCTCGGCTTCCGCGGCCGCGGCCTCTGGCGTGGCCGCGCCGGTCGCGACCGACGAGAACATCTGAATCAGCACGTAGTCTGCGCTGACCGCCCCCGTCGCCGTCGAGATCGGGCCCTTGTAGCCGTCGTAATAGGTGCTGTTCATCGTGTCCTTGAACAGCTTCACTTTGGGATCCTGCGACCAAACGGCGGCCTCGGCATAGGCCGCGAGCGGCTGGGCCCAGTAGCCGGAATTGGCATTGAGCCACGGCTCGTACTGGTCCTTTTCCAGCATGTATTGCAGGAAGGCCTTGGCGGCGTTGGGGTACTGGCTGTGCTTGAACACCATCGCGTTCAGGGTCAGGCCCGCCATCGGCGAGACCTTGGCCAGGCCCTTCGGCAGCAGCTGATGTTCGCTGTCCTCGGCGATCGCCTTGGTGGCAGGATCGTTCTTCAATGAGAAGTACAGCGACACGCCGTTGGCGGTCAGGGAAATCTCCTGCGAGGAGTAGGCGCGGTTGTTGCTGACGTCGTTCCACGACGTCGTGCCGGCGATGAAGGTCGGGTACAACTGCTTGACCCAGTTCAGCGCGGCGATGGTCTCCTTGCTGTTGATGGTGAGGTTGCCCTCTTCGTCGAGCAGGGCGGCATTGTGTGACCACAGCGCCCAGTTCGCAAAACCGTTGCCGTCACCCTTGGCGTTGCCGAGCGCGAAACCGGCCGGCTTGCCGGCCTTGTGCAGCTTTTGGCACAGGTCGACGATTCCGGCATGGTCTTCCGGCACCTTGTCGAAGCCGACCGATTGCAGGACCGACTTGCGGTAGATCAGGGGCCCCGCGGTGGCGCCGAACGGCAGCCCGATCCAGGTCTCGCTCTTGTTCTTCTTGCCGTAGCGTTGCGCCAGTGGCAGCCAGCCGCCATACTTCTTGCCGACATAGTCCGCGATGTCGGTCAGCTCGATCAGCTTGTCGATATAGATGTGCGGCGCATCGGAGAAGCCGATGATGATGTCAGGACCGGCGCCGGAATTGGCGGTCACCGCGGTCTGCTGGTTGATGTCTTCCCAGCCGACGAAGTCGACCTTCACCTCAACGCCGGTCTCCTTGGTGAACTTCGCTGCATTCGCGCGGAATACATCCTCATCCGCCTGGACGAAACGTACGGGCCGCAGCATGCGTAAGGATGCGCCCTTCTCGATCGGCAGCTTGGGCGCCGGAACGTCGGCGGCCTTGATCGTTGATGGTGGTGTTTGCGCTGCAGCACCGGTGGCCGCGAGCGTTGCAGCGGACAGGCCCAGCGCCAAGGCATCACGACGTGTGATGTCGTTCCTCATCAGTAACCTCCCTATGATGTTCCCTTCCCGGCGTTGATCGCCGGTGAAGGGCCGTTTCGGTCGTCGGCGCGTTTTACGCCGGCCCGTCTAGCTGTTCGGTCCGCGGTCCATGCTGACGGGCTGCCAGCGGCGGAGTGCGGTGTTCTGCAGCACCGACGGATTGACGCAGCTTACCGGCCACATGCCCTGAAGCACCAGTGACAATTCGTAGCCCACCCGGCGCTTGCGCGCTTCGTCAAACCGTGCCGAGGCCGAGGCGACGTGGGCTGTCAGCGTCACGTTCTCCATGCCGAGCAGGGGATTGTTGTGCGAGGGGGGCTCCTTCTCCAGCACGTCGAGGGCGGCATGCGCGATCCAGCCCTCTTGCAGCGCCTTGATCAGGCTCTCCTCGTCCACGGTGGCACCGCGCCCGGTGTTGATGAAGATCGAGCCCTTCTTCATCTGCCGGAAGTGCTTTTCGGTCAGCATGTGATGCACCTCGGGCCTCGCCGGCGCGTGCATCGAGACGAAGTCGGATTGCGACAGCACCTCGTTCAGCGTCGCCGGCATCACGCCGTGGTCGTACATCAGCGTTTCCTGGATGAAGGGATCATAGGCCATCATGCGCAGGCCGAACGGCGCGGCGCGTTTCGCAACCGCCCGCGCCACGCGGCCGAACGAGATGAAGCCGAGCGTCTGGCCCATCAGCCGCGGGATCTTGAGCAGTGCCGGCCGGCCCTCGGCCCAGCGGCCGTCGCGCACCATGCGGTCCTGCTCGACCAGGCGGCGGAAGCCCGCGAGCAGCAGCATCATGGCGTGGTCGGCGACCTCCTCGATGAAGGTGTCGGGGATGTTGGTGACGGGAATTCCGCGGGCGGTGGCGGCCTTGACGTCGACACTGTCGACACCGACCGAGCCGAGCGTGATGACCTTGCAGCTCTCCAGCGCGTCGATGATCGATTTGGTGATCGGGATGCCCTTGGCATAGATGGCGTCGGCATTCTTGGCGGCGGCGATGAACCCGGCCTCGTCGGCCGGCGCCTCGACGATCTCGGCATCGATCGGATCGAGCGCCTCGCGCTCATAGGAATAATCGCTGCCCGCGACGGTGAAGCTCGCACCCTTCGGCGTCACCACCCTGTATTTCGGCATGTCCTGCTCCCGATTTGGTTTCTTGTTGTGACCCGCCTTCGTGGCGGGCCTTTGCGTCTTTTACGCGAAATCGCGGCCGGTGCGTACAATTCGCGGTTGTCGTGAGCGAGGTATATTTCCGATTTTCCGCGCGCGGTCCGGGCTTCTACGGAGGCACGTAAGTAACTTGCTAAGGGCTCGGCCACTAAAAATTGATTCGATTATGATCGATCTGGTCGCGTGCCCGTGTCCCACTTTTGCCGGAGCTAACCTGTGAAGTTGAGCAATCTGAAGATCGCCCCCAAGCTGGGCATTCTTGTCGGCGTCACCTTGTTCGGCCTTTGCGCCTCCGGTGTTCTCGCCGGCTATCTGATGAAGCGCGAAATGGTGAATGCGCGCGTCGACCAGACCAAGGCAATCGTCGAGCTGGCCCGCAACTACGCCGCGACGCTGATGAAGCGGGTCAATGCCGGCGAGATGACCAAGGACGCCGCGCTCGCGGACCTGCGCCGCTACGGCAACGCGATGACTTACGACAAGGGGTCCGGCTATCTGTTCGGCACCACCTATGACGGCATCACGCAGCTCGCGCCGGATCCGAAGCAGATCGGCCAGAACCGCATGGACGTGGAGACGAATGGCCGCAAGCTGTCCCGCGAGATCATGGACGGCGTCAAGGCCAACGGCGAACTCCTGCTCTTCTATGAGTATGTGAAACCCGGACAGCCAAAGCCGATCCGCAAGCTCGGTTACGCGGTCGCCATCCCCGGCTTCGACATGTATCTGGGCACGGGTGCCTATCTCGATGACATCGACGAGAAGATGGGGCCGGCCTACTGGCTGCTCGGCCTTGCCATGCTCGGCATCGTCATCGTTGCCGGCAGCGTCGCCTGGATGATCGGACGCAGCATCAGCCGTCCGCTGGCGCTGCTCGGCATGCGCATGAAGGATCTCGCCGAGGGCAAGCTCGAAGGCGACATCCCCGGTGTCGGTCGCGGCGATGAGGTCGGTGAGATGGCTTCGACCGTACAGATCTTCAAGGACAATGCAGTCCGCATCCGCGAGATCGAGCGAGCCGAAGCCGATGCCAAGGAGCGCGCCGCGGCGGAACGTCGCAGCGCGATGGAGGACATCGCCAACGACTTCGAACGCAGCGTCAACGGCATCGTCCGCTCGGTCTCCTCGGCCGCGGCGGGCATGCAGACGACGGCGCAATCGATGACGGCCACTGCCAGCGATGCCTCCTCGCGTGCGGCAACGGTCGGCGCTGCCTCGCAAAAGGCTTCCGGCAATGTCGGGACGGTCGCGGCGGCCGCCGAAGAGCTGTCGAGCTCGGTTGCGGAAATCTCCCGCCAGGTCACGCGCTCGACCGAAGTGGCGAGCCGTGCCGTCAATGACGCCGAGCGTACCAACGCCACCGTTCAGGTGCTCTCCTCCGGCGCCGAGAAGATCGGCGAGGTCGTCAAGCTGATCCACTCGATCGCGGCGCAGACCAACCTGCTCGCGCTCAACGCTACCATCGAGGCCGCCCGAGCCGGCGAGTCCGGCCGCGGCTTCGCCGTGGTCGCCTCCGAGGTCAAGGCGCTCGCCAATCAGACCGCGAAGGCGACCGAGGAGATTTCCGCCCAGGTCGCTGCGATGCAGACCTCGACCAGCGACGCGGTCGCGGCCATCTCCGGCATCACCCAGACGATCGCCGAGATGAGCGAGATCACGGCCGGCATTTCCGCATCGATCGAGCAGCAGGGCGAGGCGACCCGCGAGATCGCGCGCAACATCCAGTCGGTCGCGGCCGGTTCGAGCGAAATCAACGCCCATATTGGCAGTGTCACCTCGGCCGCGGAAGCGACCGGCAGTGCCGCCACCGACGTGCTCTCCAATGCCCGCGAACTGGACAACCAATCCGGCGCGCTGCGCACCGCCGTCGACAACTTCCTCGCCAAGGTGCGCGCGGCGTAGTTTTCGCGCGTGCACCGACGCTTCGATCTGCTCCGCCGTCTGCCCGGGACAAGCCCGGCCATGACGGAGAATGCGGAGGTCTCGTGCTCCGGACGCAGCGCAGCGCTCCTTCAGCGATGCGCTGCTGAGCCGGGGGCATGCGGCGGTCGGGGTCCCGGCTCTGCGATGCATCGCGGACGCGCTGCATCTTGTCCGGAACACGGGGACTGATCCTACTGCTTTTCGATCTTCGCGTTGGTGATCAGCTTCTCCCACAGCACGAGCTGCTCATTGACGAAGGTGCCGAGCTCCTCCGGCGTGCCGGAGAAGGCGTCCATGCCGAGTGTGGCGAGCTGCGCCTTGATTTCCGGCTTCTCGACGATCTTGCGGATCTCGGTGTTGAGCCGCGTCACGATCTCCTTCGGCATGCCGGCGGGGCCGAAATAGCCCTGCCAGGACGAGATGTCGAAATCCGGCACGCCCGCCTCCTGCATCGAGGGCAGGTGTGGCACCAGCGGCGAGCGCTCCTTGGTGGTGACGGCGAGCGCGCGCAGGGCGTTGCCGTTGACATGGGGCAGGCCGGTCAGGATGTCCACGAACATCATCGAGACGCGGCCGCCAATGACGTCGTTGAGCGCCGGCGGCGAGCTCTTGTAGGGCACGTGCAAGAGGTCGAGCCCGGCATTGTGCGCGAAGGTCGCACCCGACACGATCGCCGACGACGAGCCCGAGGCGTAGCTCAGCTTCCCGGGATTGGCCTTGCCATAAGCGATGAGCTCGGCGACGGACTTGGCCGGCACTTCCGGATTGATGACCAGCATAAAGGGCAGATCGCCGGTACGGGCGATCGGGGTAAAATCCTTGACCGGATCGTAAGTGAGACTCTTGAGCAGATAGGGGTTGGCCGAATGCGTGGTGTTGGTCGTCACCAGCAGCGTGTATCCGTCGGGGGCGGCTTTCGCGACGTAGGTCGCGGCGAGCATGCCGTTGGCACCCGCCTTGTTCTCGATGACGATGCCGACGCCGAGCGCCTGCGACAGATGCTGCGAGATCAGGCGCGTCGTGGTGTCGGTGCCGCTGCCGGCCGCGAACGGCAAGACCAGCGTGATGTTGCGGCTGGGATAAGTGTCGGCCTGAGCCGTGGAAGCTGCGGCGAGGCAAAGTGCGGCCGCGCCGATGGTGCGCAGGTTTCGAATCAGCCCTGAAAGCATATGTGGTCGTTCCCTCTTTTTCGTTGGCGGGAAACTAGCGTCTGTTTGCTGAAATCGGAAGACGGGAGTTGCGTGCCCCGGGCGCACTGCAGCGCGCCGCTTTCGCGGCGTGATGCGCTGCCGAACCGGGGCCCACATTCGCGGCACACTGGATCCCGGCTCCGCGATGCAGCGCTTAGGCGCTGCATCTTGTCCGGACACGAGATCGCACGCGCCCGTCCGTCACACGGAATTACTTCGCCGCCGAGCCCTGGCGCGATGCGAGCACGACGCCGGCGAGCACCAGCGCATAGCCGATCAGGTGGAACGGCTGGAGCTTTTCGCCCAGCAGCAGGATCGCCATCGCCGAGCCGAACACCGGCACGAGATGGAAGAACGGCGAGGCGCGGTTCGGGCCGATCAGCGCCACGCCGCGATTGAAGAAGAGGTAGGCGAGGGTGGAGGGAAAGATCAGGATGTAGCCCAGCGTCGCCAGCGTCATCCCGTCGAAGTGCAGCACGCGGCCGCTCGCCGCCTCCCAGATCGCGGTGGGAAGCAGCATGGTCGCGCCGCAGCAGGTGGTGAAGGCCAGGAAGGAGAGCTGATGGATCTTCGGCCGCCGCGGGATGAAGGCGGAGTAGAGGCCGAACGCCACCAGCGAGGAGGCGAACATGATGTCGCCCCTGTTGAAGCTGATGCTCGCGAGCGCGGCGAGGTCGCCGCGCAGGATGATGATCAGCACGCCGGCCAGCGAGATCGCGATGCCGCCGAGCTGCGCTCCGGTCAGCCGCACGCCGAACAGCACCAGCGACCACAGTGCCACGAACAGCGGCCCTGCCGATTGGATCAGCAGCGCGTTCAGCGCCTCTGTGTATTGCATCGCCCAGTACGAGATCGCATTGTTGAAGGCAAAGCCGACCAGCGACAGGAACAGCATCAAGGGCAGGCTCTTGCGCAAGGCAGGCCAGTCGCGCTTCAGATGCGGCCAGGCGAACGGCAACAGGATCAGGAACACGCCGAACCAGCGGATCGTGGTCATCGTCAGCGGCGGCACATGCGCGCCGACATGGCGGGCGAGCACGATGTTGCCGGCCCAGAACAGCGAGCTCAGACTGAGCAGCAGATAAGGCTGGTTGTTGAGCCGGCTGGCCGGACTGGCGGTCGGTGTTGCGGGCGAAGCGATCGTCATGGGCGTTGCATGCAAGCTTGCGCCGGATCGCCGAGATGACACAAGTCACAGGGCCGCAATGCTACAATGCGCGCATGAGCTGAGGAGGTGCCGTTGGCGGTTAATATGTTGAACATCGAGGGCCTGGAGAAGCTCGAACCGAATGCGCCGGTGGTGATGCTGAACCTGATGCGCTTCCACGCGCGCTCGCGCGACGGCGATGGGTCCGGATGGGACGCGTATCTGCGCTACAGCGCGATCACGGTGCCGATGATCAGGGCGCGCGGCGGCACTCTGCTTTGGACCGGTGAAGCGAAGGCGGTCGCGCTCGGCCCGCATCAGGGTAACCAGTGGGACTTCGTCGCGCTGGTCTATTACCCGTCCGTCGCGGCCTTTCTCGACATGATGACGTCGGAAGCCTACGAGCGTGAAGCCGATCCCCATCGCGTCAACGCCTGCGCCGAGCACGTCATCATCGCGACAAGTGAAGCGTACAGCAAGTTCAGGCCCAAATAGGCATACCCGTCGCGCGGCGTGCACTTTTCCCCTCTCCCACAACAAGGACAACAAGGGGGAAGGAAGTGCAGAGCCGCGCTCCTGGTGGCGCCTACGCCGCCTGCTTCCTCGAGGCCGCGAACACGCCCGCCAGCACCAGCGCGAAGCCGATGAAGTGGAACGCCTGCGGGTGTTCGCCCAGAAATGCCATCGCCATGATCGAACCGAACACCGGCACGACGTGGAAGAACGGCGCGGCGCGATTGGCGCCGATCAGCCGCACGCCGCGATTGAAGCAGAGATAGGCGAGCGCCGAGGGGAAAACGGCGACGTAGAACAGGGTCAAGAGGTTCGGCCCGTCGAGCTTCATGACCGGACGCGCGGACAGTTCCCAGATCTCCAGCGGAACGAGACAGGCGGCGCCGCAGCCGAAGGTGAAGGCGAGGAACGAGAGGCCGTGCATCGGCGGCCGCTTCAGTGACAGCACCGAATAGAGCGCGAAGATCAGGAGCGCGAGGAGGAAGATCAGGTCGCCCTTGTTGAAGTCGATGCTCGACAGCGTGGTGAAATCGCCGTGCAGCAGGATGGTCAGCACGCCGCACATCGACAGCAGCACGCCGAAAGCCTGTGCCGCGGTGAGCCGGATGCCGAGGATGACCAGCGACCACAGCGCCACCAGCAGTGGCGCGGCCGACTGCAGCAGCAGCGTGTTGAGCGCCTGGGTATGCTCCAGCGCCCAATATTGCAGCGTGTTGAAGGCGCCGATGCCGGTGATCGAGAGCGTGACCATCAGGCCGAGCTTGCCGCGGATGGCCGGCCAGTCCTGCACGAGGTGCTTCCAGGCGAACGGCAGCACCAGCAGGAAGGCGAAGAACCAGCGCAGGAACGACAGCGTGACCGGCGGAATGTGGCCGGCGGCGAGCCGCCCGACGATGGCGTTGCCGGCCCAGCACAGCGCCGTGATGCTGAGCAGCAGATAAGGCTGGTTGGCGACCCAGCTGTGGCCGGATGTTTCCGCGCTCGTGGTCTGGCCGGTGGCGGACATTGTGATGATGCGGGCCCCGCGTGGAGTACGCCGAGCCCTCCGGCCCGGCGGGATCCGGGCCGGCTGATCACCCGGCAGCATCCAAAGACACGGAAAACGAGGTTGCATCAACGGGGGCGGACGCATCGCGACCATGCTGGCGGCGGAGGCGGCCTCTCAGGCTTTGGTCGAAGCCAGCGCGCCGGCTGCGAAGGTTTCTGGATTTTTCGGCGATATCAAAGGCTTGGAGCGCGCGCTGGGCCCGAAAAAAGCCCCGTTCTTGCTTGCCTAGAGGGGCCGCTTCCTTTATCCGGTTGGGCAGCCTCGCGTGCGACCGGCCTCGGCCGGGAATTGGGCTGGGCGCAGGCATGATCCCGGAAGAGTGGGTCCCGGTTTTCCGTTCGGATCATGCCACTTACAGAGAAATCTTCGAAGGATTACCCGCGCATGGCCAATGTTGTCGTCGTCGGCGCCCAGTGGGGCGACGAAGGAAAGGGCAAGATCGTCGACTGGTTGTCGGAGCAGGCGGATATCGTCGTTCGCTTCCAGGGCGGTCATAACGCCGGCCACACGCTGGTGATCAACGGCAAGACCTACAAGCTCGCGCTCCTGCCCTCCGGCGTGCTGCGCGAGGGCAAGCTGTCGGTGATCGGCAATGGCGTCGTGTTCGATCCCGCCGCGTTCCTCGACGAGGTCACCAAGCTCAGAGCCCAGGGCGTGGCGGTCTCTCCGGACAATTTGCGCATCGCCGAGAACGTCACGCTGATCCTGCCGCTGCACCGCGAGCTCGATGCGCACCGCGAATCCGCCAGCGCCGCGACCGCGATCGGCACCACCCGCCGCGGCATTGGCCCGGCCTATGAAGACAAGGTCGGCCGCCGCGCCATCCGCCTGATGGATCTCGCCGACCTCGATACGCTCCCGCACAAGATCGACCGGCTCCTGGCTCACCACAATGCACTGCGCCGTGGCCTCAATCTGCCGGAGTTCGACGGCAAGGAGATCCTGAAGGAGCTGACCGCGCTTGCGCCGCAGCTGCTGCCCTATGCCGAGACGGTGTGGCGGCTGCTCGACATCGAGAGGCGCGCCGGCAAACGCATGCTGTTCGAGGGCGCGCAAGGCGCGCTGCTCGATGTCGATCACGGCACCTATCCTTACGTCACCTCGTCCAACACGGTGGCGGCGCAGGCCGCGACCGGCGCCGGCCTCGGGCCTGGCGCGGTCGGCTACGTGCTCGGCCTGTGCAAGGCCTATACGACCCGCGTCGGCCAGGGCCCGTTCCCGACCGAGCAGGACAACGACATCGGCCGTAAGATCGGCGAGCGCGGCCGCGAGTTCGGAACCAATACCGGCCGTCCGCGCCGCTGCGGCTGGTTCGACGCCGTGCTGGTCCGCCAGGCGGTCCGGACCTGCGGCATCAATGGCCTCGCGCTGACCAAGCTCGACATCCTCGACGGCTTCGATTCGATCGAGGTCTGTACCGGCTACAAGCTCGACGGCAAGGAGATCGACCATTTCCCGGCCGGCGAGGGCGCGCAAAGCCGGGTCGAGCCGATCTACGAGACCATCGAGGGCTGGAAGGAGCCGACCGCCAGTGCGCGGTCCTGGGCCGACCTCCCGGCCCAGGCCATCAAATATGTCCGGCGGATCGAGGAATTGGTTGGGTGCCCGGTCGCGCTGCTTTCCACCAGCCCCGAACGCGAAGATACTATCCTGGTGCAAAATCCGTTTGAGGCTTAACGATATCTTACCGGGACGCGCGTATAGTTGAGTAGAAATGGCTGATTACTACCCGCTGATCGCCCGCGCTATTGCCGCCCTGGACCCCAACGCTCCCGGCGAAAGCCGTCGCGCGCTCTATGAACGGGCGCGCACGGCCCTGATCGCCCAGCTGCGCAGCGTGCAGCCGCCGCTTTCCGAATCCGAGATCACGCGCGAACGGCTGTCGCTGGAAGAGGCCGTCCGCAAGGTCGAATCGGAGGCCGCCCAGCGTGCCCGCGAGGCCTCGCGCCCAGGTGGGGCAGGTGGGGCAGGTGGGGCGGGGCGCCCTGGCGGCAGTGGCGATGCCTTCCGCCGCGCCAGCACCCGTGCCACCGAGGGCAACCCGGCTGCGGCTCCGCCGCGCACGCGTCCGGCCCCGACGCCGCCGCGGGCCGACCGCCCGTCCTTCAACGTCGATGATCAGGGGGAGGCCCCGCGTCCGCCGCGCGCTCCCCGTTTCGACGCCCCGCGCCAGGGAGGACCCGCCGCCCCGCCGCCGACGCCGGAGCCGCCGGCCGGGCGCGATCGCCAAGGTGCGCGCCGTCCGCCCGACGCGGGACCGCCACCGCCGCTGCCGCCGTCGCCCGGCGTGCGCGGCTTCCGCGACATCACGGCCGATGCCAATGATCTCGGCGGCGCTGCCGCGCAGGCCAGCCGCGCCGCGCGGCGCACCTATGCCAACGTGCCCTCGCCCTCGCCGGAATTCGACCGGCTGGAGCCGAGCCTGGAAAACCGCGCCGGCGAGTCCGAGGCGCCCTATTCCTACGACGAATCGATCGAGGAGGCCGAGCGCTACGCGCCGCCGTCGCCGCGTCCGCGTATCGCGCCCGACCGCGACGCCAAGAAGCGCGCCCGCACCCGCTCGGGCTTTCCGTTCAAGAGCGCGATCGCCGTCGGCATCGTGCTGATTCTGGTCGGGGCCGGCATTCTCTGGGGCAAGCAGCTGGTGCAGACCGCCACCAATCTGTTCAAGCCGTCGGCGACGCAGGTGGTGGAGGCGCCAAAGGATGCCTCGCAGCCGCAGAGCAAGCCAAAGATTCCCGATCGCGTCGGCCAGCCCAGCGACCAGCCGGTCGCACCGGTGGCGCAGAGGGCCGTGCTCTATGACGCGGATCCGTCCGACCCGAAGGGCAAGCAGTATGTCGGCTCGGTGGTGTGGCGGCTCGAGCCGATCAAGGCCTCCGGCAACCAGAAGGCCGACGTTGCCGTGCGCGCCGACATCGAGATCCCCGACCGCAAGTTCAAGATGACGATGTCGTTCCGCCGCAACACCGACTCCTCGCTGCCGGCGAGCCACACCGCGGAGCTGACCTTCATCCTGCCGCAGGATTTTCCCGGCGGCAGCGTCTCCAACGTGCCGGGCATCCTGATGAAGTCGAACGAGCAGGCGCGCGGCACGCCTCTCGCTGGCCTCGCGGTCAAGGTCACCGACGGCTTCTTCCTGGTCGGCCTCTCCAACGTCGACGCCGACCGCAGCCGCAACGTGCAGCTCCTGAAGGAGCGCTCCTGGTTCGACGTGCCCTTGGTCTACGCCGACCAGCGCCGCGCCATCATCGCCATCGAGAAGGGCGCCCCCGGCGAGCGCGCCTTCAACGACGCCTTCGCCCAGTGGGGCGACTGAACTCTTCACCTCTCACTACGGGAGAGGTGAAGCGAGTCCTCTCGCGACGATCATTCAACCAAGGTTGAGCCGGCTACTGCGCCGCGGCTTCCCGCTTGCGCGCTGCTGCGGCGGCTGCGTGCTCGCGGTCCATCACGGCGCGGCAGCCGGGGCTGACATGGGCCTTGTTCCTGACCATGCAGGCGGTGATCCGCGGGATGTCGGGAATCTCGCTGGAGCACAGCCGCATGGCGTCAGCCGAGCACATCTGCTGGGCTTCCTGCGAGAAGGCGAGACTGGGTGATGTCTGGAGTGCGAAGGTGCTGGCGAGTGCGAACAGCGAAGCGATGGTCTGATAGCGTGTCATGAAGGATGGTCCCCGAGTTCCCCTGGGCTTGAGCCGCTTGGTTTTGGGGCGCCGCACGCGGCTTGATCTGCCGCACGTCACAGCCTTCACGCCGGGATCTTGATCCCGCATGTGGTCGCTCGATTACTTGATGTTCGAATCGAAAGTGCTACGCCGCCCGAGCGAAGTATGCGCCATTGTCACGGACCTGCAATGGTCAGCGCAAAGGAATTCGCAATTGTTGCGCGCGAGTCACGTCGCGCGCGATCAGATCTGTTCCGCATCGATCCCGCCGAGAGCGGCGGCGTGTTCCTCGATGGCGGTGACGCCCTTGGCCGTGAGCTCGAACAGATCGCCGTCCTTCATCACGTAGCCCTCGGCGATAAGCTGCCCCACCATGCCCTGCCGGTCGTCGGCAAACGCAACGGATTGGCTGATGTCCCGCAGGATCGAGAGTTGTTCGTCGCGCAACATGGCTTCACACTCCGTTCGCGGGGGATGGGGTTCGGTCCTCACATGCCGTGGCTCTGAAAGACCTTGCTGCAAGCGCGCGACAATTTGGATCGGTTGGCTTGCAGGCAGCTCTGCACCGCGCCGTCATTGCCGAGATCCTTGCGGCAGAAGCGCGAGGCGTCCCGCGAGCAGGCCTTCTGCTCCTGCGGCGTGCCCATATGGTCTTGCGCAAGAGCGGGCACGTCGGACAGGCCGCTCAAGGCTGCCAGCGCGATCGTCGCCAGGAGAAGTTTGCGGGCCATCGGCCCCTCCAATCCGCCAGGGAAAATTCTGGTCCTGTCTGAACTCGTCGTCCTGCCACTTGTTCCCCTAGGCCGCGCCCGCGCCCCGGCTGTTCAAGGTTCCCGCGGCGCTGTTATAACGCTGGCGAAGTGTGAGGGTTGTTGGATGAAACGCTATCTGGTGTTTGCCCTGGTTGGCCCGTTCGTCGGCGGGTTCCTGCTGCTGCTGACGACGACCTACCAGTCCGGCTATTGGGCCCAGACCAGTCTCGGCGAGGTCGGCAAGCTGTTCGTCGTGTTTTTCAAGACCCTGCAATACAGCTATCTGTTCGGCTTCCTGCCCTCACTGATGATCGGCGCGGTCGACGACATCCTGATCCACATTCGCCGGATCGGCCCGGGTTTGCGGATGCTCCTGGTCGGCCTGTTCGCCTTCGCTCTGGCCTCGCTCACCTACAGCTCGCGCGGACCGGATTCGGGCGCGGTGCAGTTCATCCTGTATGGCCTCGTCGGGTTCGTGCCGGCGGTGATGTCGTCCTGGCTCGTGCATCGCTATATCGAGGAGCCGCGAGCGGCGGCGGCGTCGACCTGATGCGCGGCGTCAGGTCGCGGCAGCAACCTCCGCCGCGCTGGCGCGTTCACCGAAAGCCATGATCATGTCCGAGGACGACATCCTTGCTCCGCGCAAATCCCGTACGGGCAGCAGCTCGCGCGCGACCTTTTCTCGCCATGAGGCGCGCGGGCCGATCATCGACCAGGAGGGCCACGAGATCAGGCCGGAAAGCCTGGAGCAGGGGTTTCGCGAGTTTCGCTTCGAGTTCGGGCAAGCGAGCCCGTTCGGCAATCTGACACGCGAGCAGCGGATCGCGCGTTTCGAGGCGATCGCAAAGCTGCTCGACGTCGCCTTCATCCTGCCCGGCACCAACATCCGCTACGGCATCGACGGGCTGATCGGACTGATCCCCGTCGTCGGCGACATCATCACCACCGCGATCTCGCTGTGGCTCGTGCGCGAGGCCCGCGCGCTGGGAGCGCCCTGGTACATCACCGCGCGCATGCTCGGCAATGTCGCGGTCGACGGCGTGGTCGGCCTAGTCCCGTTCGCGGGCGATGCCTTCGACGTGATGTTCCGAGCCAACATGCGCAACGTCCGTCTCTTGCGCCGCTGGCTGGAGAAGCAGCCGCGGATGTAGCGTCTCTCTAGTTCCTCTGCCTTGCTCTCGTGTCCCGGACGCACCGCAGCGCTCCTTCAGCGCTGCGCTGCGTCCGGGGCACGAGAGTCGTCGCCTCGCTTCCACAAGCGGGAGAGGGAGAACCCAAAACGCAAAAGGCGCGATGACCTCTCGGTCACCGCGCCTTTTGCGCACATCGAAGGTTTTTACGAAAAGCTTACGCCGCGTCGGCGTCAGTCTCCGCAGCCGGAGCCGGCTTGGGCCGACGGGGCAGCGGGAAGGCATCGCTCTCGTACAGCGAGCGAATGCCGTTCTGGTCGAAGCGCGCTTCCTCGACCTGGAGATAGGCGCCGTTCAGCGAGTCCGTCGGCAACTGCTCCATCGCGAACTGCACGGCCTCGGCCGCAGTGCCGAACCGCCGATAGGTGAAGCCTGCACGCTTCTTCTTGCGGATCGCGGCGGGGAAGAGTTCGGCGGAGGTGTTGAAGTTGAACGGACGCATTGGACGCATGGTCAAAGACCTCGTGATCTTCTCTGGGGCTTTAAGCGCGTGGGGTTTGGGGAGGGCAGGGGCCGCAATCGAGCGGGCCCGCCGCATGTCATTTTCGCCCACTAATATAAGCCGATTTGACAGAAATGCGACCCCCGCGATGCGAGATGATGAATCCACGCATGGCAGCTCCGCAGCCGGAATAAATCGAGTAATATCAATGTGTTAAATGGTTTAAATCTTGCCAAGAAGCAGTAGCACGATCAGCACCACGAGAACGACCCCGCCGATGCCCATGCCGGAATGGCCGAGGCCATAGCCGTAGCCGCCGAACCGGCCGGACAGGCCGCCGACCAGATAGATGATCACCAGGATGATCAGGATGGTCCCAAGCGTCATGGCATCCTCCCTGGCGGTCGCCGAGATGCGATGATCGGCCGCACCGCCAGAGGAGAAAAGCACATCACGCCGCGGGGTTCCACGGGGGAACCCGGCGCGCGCGGCGTTTATTTCGGCTCCAGCTTCAGCGCCGCCGAGTTGATGCAGTAGCGCAGACCGGTCGGCCCGGGGCCGTCGGGAAAGACATGGCCGAGATGACCGCTGCATTTGGAGCAGAGCACTTCGGTGCGGATCATGCCGTGACTCGTATCCCGTTCCTCGTCGATATGGCTCTCGACCGCGGGCTGGGTGAAGCTCGGCCAGCCACAACCGGAATCGAACTTGGCGTCGGATTCGAACAGCACATTGCCGCAGCCGGCGCAGACGTAGGTGCCGGCACGCTCTTCGTGCTCATATTCGCCGGAGAAGGGACGCTCGGTCGCCTTCTCGCGCAGCACGGCGTATTGCATCGGCGTCAATTCGCGCCGCCACTGCTCTTCGCTCTTGATGACCTTGTCGTCGGTGGTTTTCGTCTTGGTGTCGGGCATGGGTCTCCCGTTTTCTGGTGATCTCGCGATCAGTTGGTGGCCTTGCTGGCATTCACCAGCGTCGGCTTCTCAATGTAATTGTCCGCGAACAGCTTTTTCAGGTTCTCGACCTTCGGGATGTCGTTGTAGGCGATATAGGGCTGGTTCGGGTGCAGCGTCAGATAGTCCTGGTGGTAAGCCTCCGCCGGATAGAATGCCTCGAGCGCGCCGATCTTGGTCACGATCGGCTTGTTGAAGACCTTCGCACTGTTGAGCTGCGCGATATAGGCCTCCGCCACCTTCTTCTGCTCGTCGGAAGTGGTGAAGATCGCGGAGCGATATTGCGGGCCGACGTCAGGGCCCTGGCGATTGAGCTGGGTCGGGTCGTGCACCACCGAGAAGTAGATCTGGAGGATCTTGCCGTAGGAGATCTTCTTCGGGTCGTACTTGATCTCGACCGACTCGGCGTGGCCGGTGCGGCCGCTCGAGACCGTCTGGTAATCGGCGGTCGCCTTGGTGCCGCCGGCATAGCCGGAGACGGCGTTGACGACGCCTGCGGTGTGCTGGAAGACGCCTTGCACGCCCCAGAAGCAGCCGCCGGCGAGCACGGCGGTCTGGATGCCGCTCGCGGGCGCCGCGTCCACGGCGGGGGCGGGGATCACGACCGCATCCTCCGCGGCCCGGGACGGCATGGTGAAAGCCAGCGTCAGGGCGGTGGTTGCGGCGAGCAGGGAGGCGAGTACGGTTCGGCGCATGGCAATCCTCTTTCGGAAGGGCTGACAGTCTAGGGCGGTCGCGACCGGGCGAACAGTCTGCCCGGGGATGTTTTCGCATCATTCGAGATACGGGCACCGCCGGTGATTGTTACGGCGGGGTGGACACGAGGCCGTGAAGACCGGCGCCTGGACCAATCGCGCCCGCGCGCGAACGCTGATGAAGGATTTCGACGGTGCAATCGCGGATTTCGCCGAGGCCGAGAAGATCGATCCGTCCGCGCCGCAGATCGCCGGCAACCGCTGAGTCACCTACGGCATGATGCGTAAATTCGACCAGGCCCTCGCAGCGGTTCTAAACTACGATGCTCAGCCTTTTCGCCGCCCGCGTGATCCCCGTGTACAGCCACCGCGCCCTGGACTCCTGAAACGCAAAGCTCTCATCGAACAGCACGACGTCGTCCCATTGCGAGCCCTGCGATTTGTGCACGGTCAGCACGTAGCCGTAGTCGAACTCGTCGTAGGGCTTGCGCTGCTCCCAGGCGATCTGCTCGATGCCGCCCTCGAAGCAATCGGCGCGCACCGAGACTTTCGTCACCTTGTGGCCGAAATCCTCGTCCGGCGACAGCCGCATGGAGAGGATGCGCGACTTCGAGCGCGAGGTGTTGCGCGACTTGACGCGCCACAGGCCGCCGTTGAACAGGCCTTTCTTGCGGTTGTTGCGCAGGCACACCAGCTTGTCGCCCGCGACTGGAAACTGGTCCTCGATGTTCTGGCGCTGGCGGACCCTCATGTTGTAGGCGCGGCGGGTGTTGTTGCGGCCGACCAGGATCTGGTCGGCGCCCATGACGCGGTCGGGGTCGAGCTCCTTGCGCGAGACGACCTCGCTCTCGCCATAGCGGCCGATGTCGAGCTCGCGTCCCTCGCGCACGTCCATCGACATCCGCACGATCGGATCGTCCTGAGCCTGGCGGTGCACCTCGGTCAGCATCGCGTCGGGCTCCGAATTGGTGAAGAAGCCGCCGCCCTGGATCGGCGGCAGCTGCGCGGGATCGCCCAGCACCAGGAGGGGACAGTCGAACGACATCAGGTCGCGCCCCAGTTCGGCGTCGACCATCGAGCATTCGTCGATCACGATCAGCTTCGCCTTGGAGGCCGGCGCGTCGTCCCACAGCTCGAAGCTCGGCTGCTCCTCGCCGGATTCCCGGGCACGGTAGATCAGCGAGTGGATGGTTGAGGCGCCGTCGCAGCCCTTGTTGCGCATGACGAGCGCCGCCTTGCCGGTGAACGCGGCGAACTTCACCTCGCCATCGACGCCATCGGCGATGTGCCGCGCCAGCGTGGTCTTGCCGGTGCCGGCGAAGCCGAACAGGCGGAAGATCGGCGGCGTGCCGCCCCGGCCCGGCTTGGCCTTGAGCCAGTCGCCGACGGCCTTCAGAGCGGCATCCTGATGCGGGGTGAAAGTGGCCATGTCTGTCTTGATGAAGGGCGAAAGGCGGCGATTCGCAATCCTCAAAACTAACCATTCGTCCCGCCGGTTCAAGCGCAGGGCAGGCCGTTTCTCTGCGGTCCATCCTTCGGGACGCCCGCCTCTGGCGGGCCCTCCTGCGCGTCGTCCGGATGCATCAAGCACACGCCCTCGGGGAAAGCTCTGAACAGCTCGGCCACGCGGCGTCACGGTGCCGGAATGTCAGTGCTCCAGCACGCGGCGGCCCGACAGCCAACAGGGAGAGTGCTGCTATGCCAGGCTCGGAATCGTTCTCCCGCGCGGCGAAATTGCAACGCCGTGGACAGCGCCGCCTCGCCTATTAAGATGACCTCAACGACAAGAATGCGGGAGAGCGACGCCATGAAGTTCGGCATCTTCTACGAGCTGCAATTGCCACGGCCCTGGGTGGCCGGCGACGAGCTCGCCCTCTACCAGAACGCGCTGTCGCAGATGGAGCTCGCCGACAAGCTCGGTTACGACCATGCCTGGGTGGTCGAGCATCACTTCCTCGAGGAATATTCGCATTCGCCTTCGCCGGAATCCTTCCTCGCCGCGGCGAGCCAGCGCACGCAGAAGATCAGGCTCGGCCACGGCATTCTCCAGCTCACCACCAATCACCCGGCGCGCGTCGCCGAGCGCGTTGCGGTGCTGGATCTGCTCAGCAACGGCCGCTGCGAGTTCGGCATGGGCGAGAGCGCATCCATTACCGAGCTCGAGCCGTTCGGCCGCGACATGGAGACCAAGAAGGAGGTGTTCGAGGAGGCGGTCGCCGCGATCTTTCCGATGTTCAAGGATGCCGGCAGCGAGCATCACGGCAAGTATTTCGACATTCCGTTGCGTAACGTCGTGCCGAAGCCGGTGCAGAAGCCGCACCCGCCGCTCTGGATGGCCTGCTCGCAGCTGCCGACCATCGAGCGCGCCGGCCGCCACGGCTTCGGCGCGCTCGGCTTCCAGTTCGTCAGCGCCGATGCCGCGCATGCCTGGGTGCACGCCTATTACAACGCGATGACCAAGCGGCTGCACAAGCTCGCCGACTACGAGATCAATCCGAACATGGCGCTGGTCTCGTTCTTCATGTGCGCCAAGACGGACGAGGAGGCGCGCGCCCGCGCCGACGGTGCCACCTTCTTCCAGTTCGCACTGCGCTTCTACGGCGCCGCGCAGAACCGCAAGCGTCCCGCGCCCTACACCGTCAACATGTGGGACGAGTACAACAAGTGGAAGCGCGACAACCCCGAGGCGCAGGAGGCGGCGCTGCGCGGCGGCCTGATCGGCTCGCCGGAGACCATCCGCAGGAAGCTGAAGCGCTTCCAGTCTTCGCATATCGACCAGGTGATCCTGCTCAACCAGGCCGGCAAGAACAAGCACGAGCACATCTGCGAATCGCTCGAGCTGTTCGGCCGCGAGGTGATGCCCGAGTTCCAGAACGATCCGGCGCAAGCGGCCTGGAAGCAAGGCGTGTTGAGCGGCGAGATCAAGCTGGAAGAGATCGACACCCGGGCTTTTACGGATCGCTACGGCAAGCTCGCGATCAATGTCGCCCCGGTGAACGCCGCGGCGGGCTAGGCTGTCCGTTAAGTCATGTTGCTGACGCAATCTCTGTCTTAGTCGGTGACAACTTAAAACACTGCGTGGGAACCGCCCTGGTTCGCACACCGGTTCCATAGCCAAGGGGTTGGCGCGAATCCGCAAAACATCGGCGCAAGCATCATGAACGCATTCGCGTTCGCTTGCCCGCGTTTTGCGGGGCCGGGAACCGGACGACGAAAAATCACAGGAGTTATGATGACGTTCCGCTCGAGCGCCGCACTTTGCGGCGCCCTGGTTGCGCTTGCCGTGTCTGTTACCGTTGCTAGATGTGAAACGCGTGGGGTCCACTCAAACGCCGTCGCCGATGCCGCCTCCAGGGATGCGGTCGTCGGCGCTGCATCCATGTACAATCCATTCAAGCCGGGCAAGGAGGAGGGCGGACCGCGCACAGCCTCCGGCGAGCGTTATGATCCCTCTGCCTGGACGGCTGCGATCAAGACGAGCCTGCGAAAGAAATTTGGTGGGGTCCAATTTGGCGCGAGGCCGAAATATGCCCTCGTCGAGGCCGCAGGCAAGAAGGTCATCGTCAAGATCAATGACGTGGGTCCACTCAGGCCCGGCCGCATCATCGACTTCAACGAGCGCACGATGCGCCATTTCGATCCGAGCCTTGAGCGCGGAGTCATCAAGGACGTGAGAGTCAGCCCGCTCTCAGGGGGCGATTGGCCTTTGGGGCCGGTGGGCTGAACGTCGCACGCGGTCGAATGACAAGCCGAACTCGTCGCTTGAACTGCTCAGATGACGATCGGGGGGCTGAAAGGTCTCTGCCTTCCGCCGAAATCACCTTGCTGCTATCCTCCCGCAAAACAAGATCTTGCGGAGGAAACGATGCAATCTCAGGCGATGCCCGCAAATCCGGTACCTGGCGATGTCACGTCCGCGGTGCTCGCCATCGGCCGCCCCGATTTCCCAAAAGTCCTGATCGACACGCTGCGCCGGCAGGCAGAGGTCGGTCACTGCATGGTGTTCGCGCTGAGCCGGGCCGGTGCCGCGCGCTGCCTGCTCGATGCCGGCAACATCCCGATCGGTGGCGATCTCGGGGCGGCCTATGCCGGCCAGTTCCACGAATCCGATCCCAACCGCGATGCATTGTTCGAAGCCGAGGGCAGCGCGCCGATCGTGCTGCCTCAGTTCGCGCCGCGCATGTACGGCGCGCGTTACCGCAAGATCTTCTTCCAGGATTCCGGCATCGTCGACAAATGCGCGACCGCGATCTGGACCGGCGACACCTGCTTCTACGTCAATTTCTACCGCATCGCCGCGCAGGGACGTTTCAGTGCCGCGCAGCGTGAGCGGCTTGAGGCCATCGCGCCGGCGATCGCGGCAAGCGTCGCCCGCCATTTTCAGGAGGCGGCAACGCCGGATCAGTCTCTCGCCGCACTGTTTGCGACCCGCCCGCCGCTCTCCGCTCTCACGCCGCGCGAGCAGGACGTCTGCCGCCGCATCCTGGCAGGCTTCAGCTCCGAGGCGATCTCGCAAGCGCTCCGTATCAGCCTGCATTCGACGCTGACCTACCGCAAGCGCGCCTATGAGCGGCTCGGTATCTCCTCGCAGAACGAGCTGTTCGCAATCGTGCTGCGGCTGCTCTCGGCGCCTCACGGCCTCAACTGAGTTGCCGAACTAGTTCGGCGTTAACCATCTCTGACGGTTCCGGCTTGGGCGATATCGCTTCGAAGTTTCTTAAATTTTGCTGGGTACCTCTTCCAGGCATGGTGACCTGGGGAAAGACATGAGCAAGCGGGCCAAACGCAGAAAGGCAGAGGCCCTCGCAATACCCATGGCCGCGAGAGTCGCAATCGGCGCCGTGGCTGTCGCCGCATTGGGGTACGGTCTGCTGTATCGCCCGGCGAGCGTGCAACCGGTCCGCAAGCCGTCCGCACAGGAAGCCAAGGCATCGTCAACTCCGGTTTACGTGGCACCTCCAGTTCATGCATCCGTGCCGGCTCCGGCACCGATTCCGGCCGCGGCGCCGCTGGTCGAACCACCAAAAGCCGACGCTGACGTTCCCGGAGCATTGGTTCGGCAGGTGGTCGACTACGCCAGTCACCAGGCGCCGGGCACCGTGATCATCGATACCGGAAACACGTTCCTCTATTTCGTCCTGAACGACAGGCAGGCAATGCGCTATGGCATCGGCGTCGGCCGCGAAGGTTTCACATGGTCCGGTGAGCAGACCGTGGCCCGTAAAGCCGAATGGCCGGATTGGCATCCGCCTGCGGAGATGGTCTCGCGTCAGCCTTATCTGCCGCGGTTCATGGCAGGCGGTCCCGGCAACCCGCTCGGCGCGCGCGCGATGTATCTGGGCGAGACCGAATATAGAATTCATGGCACCAACAAGCCCGATACGATCGGCAAGCGGGTTTCGTCCGGCTGTATCCGGTTGACCAACGAGGACGTCGTGGATCTCTATGAGCGGGTGAAGGTCGGAGCGAAAGTGATCGTGCTTCCGGCAAATGCTGCCCGCAGGCCGTCCCAGGGAGCGCCGGCCGACGCCGCCTCCCGATCGCCCGACCCGGCGTCGTCCAACCGGACCTCGGCAGCCAACGCGCAGATGCTGTCACCTGACCCGAAGATCGCCGAGGCCCGGTAACTCGGTCCTCCGTCTACGCGTAGGAAAGCGAAGGCAATCGCGACCGTAGCGAGCACGTCGACACGTACAGCGCTCGCGAAACGGTAAGCCGCGACTGGCGGGCTCACCCTGATCGCCTGGAATCGTTGGAGCTTCAACGCAGGCCCGGCAACGCGTCCCGGTGTGCGGCGTGGCTCACGATTGACGACAGCGGGAAGCCGAATGTCAGGCCGGCGCGAATTTCGTTCACTGGATGATGGTTCGTCAGTGCGTGACGGACGGCGATGTCGAAACTGAGATTGTCGCGAACCCGGTAGATCAAGCCGACCAGTCCCGATAGCGTCTCCGCCTTTCCGAACTCGTTTTCGTAGAAGACCTCGGCGACGGGCCGGACCGTCCAGGTCGACGGACCTTCGAGGATCGCACCGACGAAGACGTCGGCATGATGGTTTCGGGTCAGCACCGTCTCGACGTTCAAATGGATCGTTCCCCAGTCCCAGCGTTGCGAGACGATGCCGGCCAGGCTGGCACCGACGCCCGAATTGCCGGTGCTGTCGGGAAGCAGGACACCGAACTCCGTCGCAATGCTCGGCCCCGTCTTGTCCTGGAGGCTGCCGGGAACCACGACGTGCTTCAGGAATGCGCCCGCAGCCGTGAGGTTCGTTGCTCCAGGCGGCGAGAGCGGCGTCTGGCCGATCCCTTCGAGCACGGCCTCCCAATCCGCGGTCAGTCCATAGTTGATGACCGTGCCCGGCGCGATCAGGCTCGCCCCGCTCTCATCGCGCAGGCGTCCGGCAGGCTGCAGCTCGATTTCGACTTCGCCCTTCGCCGCGACCGCGGCATCGGTGCCGTCGAATGGACGATAGGCCAGCACGGGCCGGGACCATGCCACGAAGCACAACGCCGCGATGCAGCCCTTCACAAGCTCTTGCGGAATGCTCGCACAATGACGACGTCGCTTGGACATGGCGACCTCCCACCCGCATACGTCAAGGTCTTGGTCTCAATATCCATATCGCCGCTGGCCCGGCGAGGCTCTCTCGGACGGCCACGATCAGCCGATCCATCTCCGGAACGAACAGCGACGTCCGCGCTCCGGCGACGGTCGGAACGCGAGCTATTTGTCGATACGCGGCGCCATTTGCCTCGAGGACGTCGACAAAGCCCTGGCCGCAACTGACATAGATGCGCTTGCGCCTGGCATCGACAAAGAGATCGTCAACGTCCCTGCATGTCTCGACGGTCGCGACGGACTTGCCGCCGCTCAACTCGAGGACTCCGAGTTCGGGCGGTTCGCGGAACGCGATAAGAAGCGCATTTCGCTCGCGGTCGATCGCCATCGCATAGTTTCCGCTCTTCTCCACGGGCCAGTTGGCGAGCTGCCTGCCGGATTTTCCATCCACCACGGCCACGGCGTGAGCGCCGGGAAGGTTGATGAAAATTCGATTCGTGTCGGGATCGAGCTGAAAGCTCTCGGGGTGAGCCTTTAGCGGCGAGCTCCGGACCTTGCTGCGGGTCACCGGATCGATGTAGCCCAAAGAGCCCTTGCCGTAGCCGACAATCACGACCCGCGCGGCGACGTCGATGCGGATGTTGTCGGCATCTCTTCCGAGTTCGATTTGCCCCGCCGCCCTGTAGTCGTTGCCGTCAAACAGCTTGACCGTACCGTCCTTGGCGTTGGCAACGAAGACAGTGTCGGTCGTTGGCTCATAGCCGACGCCTTGCGGCTCCTTCAATCCGGAGATCGTGTGAATCACGCTGCGATTGGCGAGATCGACGATACCGACGCTGTCGTTGCCAAGCTCAGCTATGAACAGACGTTGACGCTTCAGATCGACCGCCATGTGATCGATCCGGCCCCGCACGTGGCCGAGCAATATTTTGGCTTCCAACTGCAAGGGCCCGCCGTCTTGCGATTCAGCGCCTGCCGGAACGCCGGCGAGCAAGACGCTGGCCAATGTCGCGACCAGTATCTTGAGCGATACGGAGGCGATGCCTTTGATCCTGAGACGAGCTTGCGTGACCCACACCGTGCGGCCGCGTCCGTTGTCCTCGGTGGCGATGTCGCTGCATCGGTGCCACGCCGCTCCTTCGCTCAGCGCCGGTGCAGCTGCCGTGCCGACCAATCGAGACGGTTTGTCGGGCGAAATGGAGGTGTATGCTGAAGACATGCGGCGCCCTCGGTGACTAAGGACGCGATACTTGGGCATGTCGCCTCGCGGGGAGATCGCAGATCCCCGAGCCCGGAATAGAACCCCTGATGAGGAGGCTGTCAACCCGCTCGAGCTCGACAGATCGCGCCGGAAACGTCACCAAGATTTCCCTGGTTCCAACCGCTCCTGCGATGCGACCCGAGTTGCGGTCCAGCACTCGAAATCCCGACCCGTCGTCTTGAAAGATCCAGACGTTCTCCCGTAGAGTGTTCCCAAGGGGGAAAGCAGACCCCCCTAGAGACTTCGGTCCAAGCTCTGCGCAGCACGCACCACGTGGAGCTCGCGCATGGACACCGAACATCGTTCCCCTCTCCGACATTCCGTAGCCATTCTCTCGCGGGGCGATGCTTCCGCCCGACGGGACGCGACCGCGCAGAACAGCCGCTTCGTGCAGGTCTTCGACGCGCTCGCTGCCTTCGGCATCGATGCGCGCCCTGTGATCTACGATGAAAGTTTCGCCGAGGAGGTCCGCGAACAGCTGCTCGCGGTCGACGGCGTGCTCGTCTGGGTCAACCCAATCCAGGACGGCCGAACCCGCGCCGGTCTTGACGCCTTGCTGCGCGACGTCGCCGCGCGCGGCGTGTGGGTCAGCGCTCATCCGGACGTCATCCTCAAGATGGGCACCAAGGAGGTGCTCTATCGTACCCGCTCGATGGGCTGGGGAAGCGACACGGCGCTGTATCAAACCGTCGAGGCGATGCGCGACGAACTGCCTGAGCGGCTCGTCACCGGTCCACGTGTGATCAAGCGCAGCCGGGGCAATGGCGGCCAGGGCGTTTGGAAGGTCGAGAAGCTGCCGACTTCTGCCATGCTGAGGGTGCTGGACGCGACCAAGGACGCATCCGAGGAATTGACGCTTGACGAGTTTCTCCGCCGCTGCGCCGAGTACTTCGAAAACGGCAGCGTGGTCGATCAACCATACCTGCCTCGCTTGGGCGAAGGTGTCGTGCGCTGCTATATGGCAGGCGATCGCTGCGCCGGTTTCGGCCACCACAAAGTCAAAGCCCTGGTCGACTCGCCCGCCGCGCGTTCAGAGGCTGGACCGCGGCTGTACACATCCAACGCAGACCCGCGCTTCCAGCGGTTGCGTCGGTTGATGGAAGACGAGTGGACGCCGCAGCTCACCTCGTCGCTCGATGTTGCGCGAGGTGACCTGCCCATGATCTGGGACGCCGACTTCATGCTTGGCCCGGTGCAGAGGGACGGGAGCGACAGCTACGTGCTGGGCGAGATCAACGTCAGCTCCGTGTATCCTTACCCGGACGAGGCGCCGGCGGAGATCGCCAGGGGGGTTGCCGACCGGCTGCGGGACAAGCTTTGACACATGCTGACGGTCGACGCGCTCAAGCGCTTGCACATCTGCGTCTCATTCGACTTGCATGACGGGGAATGCATCGCCCTGCAAGGACCGTCCGGCGCCGGGAAGACTCTGCTGCTTCGCTCCATCGCAGATCTCGATCCAAACGAAGGAACAGTCAAACTGGACGGAACGCTGAAGGAGGCCATGCCCGCCCCCGTCTGGCGGAAACGAGTGACCTACCTCGCTGCGGAGCCAGGCTGGTGGTCGGATACGGTGCAAGGGCACTTCAACGACTGGAATGATGCATTGCCGCTGGTCGAACGATTGGGATTGCCGCCCGGTTGCGGATCTTGGTCGATCCAGCGACTTTCCACCGGAGAGAAACAGCGGCTGGCACTTGCGCGGGCCCTGATGCTGCGATCGCGGGTTCTTCTCCTGGACGAGCCGACTTCGGCACTCGACGCGGCCTCGACCGCGATCGTGGAATCCTTGATCGCTGAACGTATTTCGAATGGAACGAGCGTCATTTGGAGCACGCACGACAACGCCCAAGCCCGTCGCGTCGGGTCCAGGGTCCTGGTGATGAGTGCCGTCGGCGTGCTCGGGGAAGATCGGTCGTGACTTACATTCAATTGGCCTACGGTGATTTGATCGTGCCCGCGCTCCTCGTCGTCATGGACGGCGCCCTCTCGATTGTTTTGCGCCTCAAGCTTGAAAGACAACTGGCCATCGCAGCCCTGCGGATGGTGCTCCAGCTCGTCCTCGTTGGTTACGTACTGACGTTCCTGTTTGCCGCGGTTTCGCCGCTTTGGACTGCCCTCACGGCCTTCATCATGGTTCTCTTCGCCTCACGGGAAATCGTCGCGAGGCAGAAGCGGCGCCTGCCAGGCATTTTGAGCTACGGCCTGGGCGCGGGATGCACACTGCTCGCAGCCGGTACGGTTACGATCTTTGCGCTGTTGACGGAGCTGCGGCCGGATCCCTGGTATCATCCGCGCTATGCGCTACCCCTGTTGGGAATGATCCTTGGCAACACCATGACCGGGATAAGCTTGGGCTTGGATGTGCTGACAAATGGCTTGGTGCGTGAGAGAGCCGCGGTAGAAGCCTGTCTTGCGCTGGGGGGCACCCGGTACCAGGCCGTGCTGCCAGTCATACGGGACGCCCTAAGAAGCGGTTTCATGCCAATCATTAACAGCATGGCGGCGATCGGCCTTGTTTCCTTGCCGGGGATGATGACTGGCCAGATCCTTGCGGGCGTCGAACCGGTCGATGCAGCAAAATATCAACTGCTGATCATGTTCCTGATCGCCGGTGGGACCGGGCTGGGAACGCTGGCCGCCGTCTTGGGGGGCGCACATCTGCTGACCGACCATCGACATCGATTACGTCTCGAACGAATTGCGGCCGAAAGCTCAGTTTAATTGTTTCTCCTTTGGTTGCGATCGATGCAGGCTCGTCCCGAAGCCGCCCGTCCCAATCGCTGGGGACAGACGGCGGCCCCCTAAGGCGCTAGCCTCGGCATTGAGGAGACAACAAGGGAGCGAAGCTTGAGCACGGCGCCGCGCATCGAGATCGACCCCGCCGCATTCTGGGCAGATCCCTATCCGATGCTCGCCAGGATGCGGAAGGAGGCGCCGATCGCGTTCGTGCCGCAGCTCGGCTCGACGCTGCTGACGAGCCGCGACGACATCTCGATCTCCGAGAAGCAGATCGACGTGTTCTCCTCGCACCAGCCGGCCGGTCTGATGAACCGGCTGATGGGCCACAACATGATGCGCAAGGACGGCGAGGCGCACCAGGTCGAGCGCCGTGCGATGTTTCCGACGGTGTCGCCGAAGACGGTGAAGGCGCACTGGACTGCGCAGTTCCAGGCCCATGCAGATCGCATCCTCGACGCCATCGTGCCGGGGCGGATCGATTTCATGCGCGACTTCGCGCTGCCGTTTTCCGGCGAATGCCTGAAGTCGATCACCGGCCTCACCAATATCGGCTTTGAGGACATGGATGCGTGGTCGCAGGGCATGATCGAGGGCATCGCCAATTACGCCGGCGATCCCGCGGTCGAGGCACGCTGTCACGCCGCGACAGCGGGCATCGATGCCGCGATCGACGACATCCTGCCGGTAATGCGCAAGCATCCCGACCAGAGCATTTTGGGCGTGCTGCTCGCCTCGGGCATGCCGATGGAGAGCGTGCGCGCCAATGTCAAGCTCGCGATATCGGGCGGCCAGAACGAGCCGCGCAAGGCGATCGCCGGCACGGTATGGGCGCTGCTCACCCATCCCGAGCAGCTCGATCTGGTCCTGCGCAGTGAAGTGTCCTGGCTGCAGGCCTTCGAGGAATATGCCCGCTGGATCTCGCCGATCGGCATGTCGCCCCGTCGCATTGCCAAGCCCTGGACCATTCGCGATGTGTCGTTCGAGCTCGACGAGCGCGTGTTCCTGATGTTCGGCTCCGCCAACCGCGACGAGAAGCATTTTGACCGCGCCGATCAGTTCGACGTGCGTCGCGACACCACCAAGAGCGTCGCCTTCGGCGCCGGCCCGCATTTCTGCGCCGGCGCCTTCGCCTCGCGCGCGATGATCGCCGACGTCGCGCTGCCGACATTGTTCGCGCGTGCAAAGCGCATCGAGATTGCCGACGACGAGCCGGTGCGAATCGGCGGCTGGGCGTTCAGGGGGCTGCAGAATCTGCCGGTGATGTGGTTGCATTAGGCCGGTGGTGCTTGTGGCACGTGACCCGTCACACGTTCGGTGTCATCGCCCGGCTTGACCGGCGATCCAGTACTCCGAGGCAGTCGTGGCTGAATCGATGGGCCGCGGCGTACTGGATTCCCCAGTGCGCAATTGCGCACAAGGCAGGAAATGACAGCGAGGTGGGAGGGGCCTTGCGTCACTCCAGCCCCAGTCCGCGATAATGCCATTCTGCTCCTAACGAACTTCGGATAATGCGTAAGTTGTTGTTTTCGCACGCCCCGTCTACGGTGCATGGGGTTGTTTTGCGACTTTTTATTCTCCGGTCGTCTGGGCTCGGACGGAATCCGAGCGGCTCTCACATTCGCGTGCGGAAAAATTCCGTCTGAATCCTCGCGACCGCTTGAAAGATTAATCATGCGGTCCGCCGCACACGCAGTGCTCGCATCGCTATTTTTCCGCGAGTCTCGACACGTCCGATAAGGCGCACCATCATTCCCGAACGCAGACGAATGACGGCCGCGTGCGGCCGGGAGTGTGGAATGCAGCGTCGGGACTTTCTGAAACTGTCGATTGGAACAGCGGCCGCCGCTGTCTTCGCGTCACCCGCCATCGCGCAAGGCGCGGTGAAGGAAATTCGTATCGGCTATCAGAAGACCGGCGTGCTGGTCATCACGCGCCAGCAGGCCGCGCTGGAAAAACATTTCTCGCCGCAAGGCATCGAGGTGAAATGGATCGAGTTCTCCTCCGGTCCCCCGATGATGGAGGCGATGAACGTCGGCAGCGTGGATTTCGGCGCGGTGGGCGATTCCCCGCCGGTGTTCGCCCAGGCCGCGGGCGCCGCGATCGTCTATGCCGCCGGCCAGCCCATCACCAACGGCCAGGGCATCCTGGTGCCCAAGGAATCGCCGATTCGCGACATCGCCGACCTCAAGGGCAAGCGCATCGGCTTCACCAAGGGCTCCAGCGCCCACAACGTCGTGGTGCAGACGCTGGAGAAGGCCGGTCTCACCTATGCCGACATCACACCGGTCTACCTGACGCCGCCGGATGCCGGCCCCGCCTTCGCCAATGGCAGCATCGAGGCCTGGGCGATCTGGGATCCCTATTTCGCGATCGGCGAGACCAAGCAGAACGGCCGCATCCTGATCAATGCGCGTGAGGTCACCAAGACCAATTCCTTCTACATCGCCAATCGCGAGTTCGCGAAGAATCACGGCGCGATCTTGCAGCAGATCGTCGATGTGACCACCGCGGCCGGCAAGTGGGCCGAACAGCATCGCGACGAAGTCGCCAAATCGCTCGCGGCGATCACCGGCGTCCCGCTGGATATCCAGACCGTCGCCGCCAATCGCGCGAACTTCGTGGTCGGCCCCGTCACCGACGACATCATCGCGACCCAGCAGGGTGTCGCCGACCGCTTCCACAAGCTCGGCCTGATCCCTAAGCCGATCGTGATCCGCGACATCGTCTGGCGCAACCCGGCGGCCTGATCGTGCCGGCCGATCTTCCCATCCAAAGAGGTCTGAACATGAAGCGTATCGTCCAACGCGTGATCGCAGCCATCGTGCTGTCGATCGGCATCGTCGCGGCCGCTGTCGGCACCTCCTACGGTCAGGACAAGGTGGTCCGCATCGGCTACCAGAAATACGGCAAGCTGGTGCTGCTCAAGAGCAAGGGCACGCTGGAGCCGAAGCTCGAGGCCTTCGGCTACAAGGTGGTGTGGACCGAATTCCCGTCGGGTCCGCCGCTGCTCGAAGCGCTCAATGTCGGCGCGATCGATCTCGGCAACACCGGCGAAGCCCCGCCGATCTTCGCGCAGGCCGCCGGCGCGCCGATCCAGTATGTCGCCTATGAGCCGCCGGCGCCGAAGGGCGAGGCGATCCTGGTGCCGAAGGACAGCCCGCTGAAGTCGGTCACTGATCTCAAGGGCAAGAAGGTCGCGCTCAACAAGGGCTCCAACGTCCATTATCTGCTGGTCAAGGCGCTGGAGAAGGCCGGCGTCAAATACTCGGAGATCGAGCCGGTATTCCTCGCGCCGGCCGACGCCCGTGCCGCCTTCGAGCGCGGCGCTGTCGATGCCTGGGTGATCTGGGATCCGTTCCAGGCGGCGGCGGAAGCGGCCACCGGCGCGCGCACGCTGGCCGACGGCACCGGCACCGTTGCCAACTACCAGTTCTACTTCTCCTCCAAGAAATTCCTAGAAGCCAACCCGAAGATCGTCGAGGCCGTGTTAGCCGAGCTCAGCACGGTCGACGATTGGGCCAAGGGCGACATCCATGCGGTGGCCGAGCAGCTCGCGCCGTCGATCGGTCTTTCGGTCCCCGTGGTCGAGGTGGCGCTGAAGCGGCAGGCCTACGGCATCAAGCCGATCACCGACGCTGTCATCGCCGACCAACAGCAGGTTGCCGACGCATTCTTCGCGCTGGGCTTGATTCCCAAATCCATCAGGATTTCCGACGTGGCTCGGAAGTCAGGTTCGTGAGCACAGTCATGAGTAAGCAAGCAAGCGCCAACATCCTCTGGTTCCTGCCGACGCACGGTGACGGCCGCTATCTCGGCACCGGCATCGGCGGGCGCGAGGTCAACTTCAACTATCTGCGCCAGATCGCGCAGGCCGCGGACCAGCTCGGCTATTTCGGCGTGCTGCTGCCGACGGGGCGGTCCTGCGAGGATTCCTGGATCGTCGCTTCCTCAGTCGCGCCGTTCACCGAGCGCCTGCGCTATCTCGTGGCCGTGCGCCCCGGCCTGCAGTCACCGAGTGTCGCGGCGCGCATGACCGCGACGCTCGACCGTGTCACCAATGGCCGGCTTCTCGTCAACGTGGTCACGGGCGGCGATCCCGTCGAGAACAAAGGCGACGGCATCTTCCTCGCTCACGACGAGCGTTACGAGGTCACCCGCGAGTTCCTGGGCGTCTACAGCGACCTGCTTGCCGGCAAGACCGTGAACGTCGAAGGCAAGCACATCCATGTCGAAGGCGGCAAGTTGCTGTTCCCGCCGGTGCAGTCGCCGCGGCCGCCGCTCTATTTCGGCGGCTCGTCCGATGCGGGCATCGACGTCGCGGTCGACACCGTCGACAAATATCTCACCTGGGGCGAGCCGCCGGCGCTGGTCGCCGAGAAGATCGCGAAGGTGAGGGAGGTCGCGGCCGCGCGTGGCCGCAAGCTGTCATTCGGCATCCGCCTTCATGTGATTGTCCGCGAGACCAATGAGGAGGCTTGGCGCGCCGCCAACGAATTGATCAAGCACATGAGCGACGACACCATCGCGCTGGCGCAGAAGAACTTTGCCCGCATGGACTCGGTCGGTCAGCAGCGCATGGCGCAGCTTCATGGCGGCAAGCGCGACAAGCTCGAGATCGCCCCGAACCTGTGGGCCGGTGTCGGCCTCGTGCGCGGCGGCGCCGGCACGGCGCTGGTCGGAGACGCCCAGACGGTGGCGGCGCGCATTAGGGAGTATCAGGACCTCGGCATCGATACCTTCATCATGTCGGGCTACCCGCATTTGGAGGAAGCCTATCGCTTCGCCGAGCTGGTGTTTCCGCTGCTCGCGCTGGATCAGCCCGGCAACGTGACCAGGCTGCATTTCAACGGCGGCCCCTTCGGCGAGACCGTCGGCAGCGATTTCCGTCCGCAGCATCGGGTGTCGCAATCATGAGCCTCATCGACAGCATCTCGCTTCCCCGCAGCATCCGCCTGCCGCGCGTGGACGGCCTGATCCAGTGGATCCTGCCGCTCGCCGTCATCGCGATCTGGCAAATCGCCTGCGTCACCGGCTTCGTGCCGACGCGCGTGCTGCCTGCGCCGAGCGACGTCGCGCTGGCCGGCTGGAAGCTGCTGCTCTCCGGCGAGCTCGTCCGCAACATCTGGGTCTCGTTCTGGCGCGCCTCGGTCGGCTTTTTGATCGGCGGCAGCATCGGCTTCGCCTTCGGCCTCGCCAACGGCCTGTCGCAGCTCTCGGCCAAGCTCACTGACACCACGCTGCAGATGGTGCGCAACGTGCCGCATCTGGCGCTGATCCCGCTGGTCATCCTGTGGTTCGGCATCGACGAGAGCGCCAAGCTCTTCCTGGTGGCGCTGGGCGTGTTCTTCCCGATCTACCTCAACACGCTGCACGGCATCCGCACCGTCGATCCGCAGCTGATCGAGATGGGTCGCATCTACGGCATGACCGATGGCGAACTGTTCCGCCGCGTCATCTTCCCGGGCGCGCTGCCCTCGATCTTCGTCGGCATCCGCTTCGCGCTCGGCATCATGTGGCTGACGCTGATCGTCGCGGAAACGATCGCGGCCTCGTCAGGCCTCGGCTACATGGCGATGCAGGCGCGCGAGTTCATGCTGATCGACGTCGTCGTGCTCTCGATCCTGATCTACGCCCTGCTCGGCAAGCTCGCCGACAGCGCCTCCCGCCTGCTGGAGCGGGCGACGCTCGCCTGGCACCCCGCCTTCCAGAAACGTTGAGCAGAAACACTGGGACTCACATGCAGACAGCGCTTCGCACCTCCCTTTCCGAGACCGAGCTCGCCAGCCGCTCCAATTTCGCGCCACATGCCCGCGTGGTGCGCGAAGAGCGCCCTGTTCACACCAGCGGCCTGCCGCTCAGCATCCGGGGCTTGCGCAAATCCTTCGGCGATAACGAGGTGCTGCGCGGCATTGATCTTCACATTCCCGCTGGCCAGTTCGTCGCGATCGTCGGCAAGAGCGGCTGCGGCAAGAGCACCCTGCTGCGCCTCATCGCTGGTCTGGAAAAAATCGATGCCGGGAGCATCAGCTTCGGCCAGGACATCCAGCCCGAAGACATCCGCGTGATGTTCCAGGAGCCGCGGCTGCTCCCCTGGGCGCGCGTGCTGGCCAATGTCGAGGTCGGCCTCGGCCGCGACCGTGCGTCGAAGGATGCGCATGCCCGCGCCGAGAAGGCGCTGACCGAGGTCGGCCTCGCCGACAAGCGCGACCAGTGGCCTTCGCTGCTCTCGGGCGGCCAGAAGCAGCGCGTCGCGCTTGCGCGCGCGCTGGTGTCCCGCCCGCGCGTGCTCGCCTTCGACGAGCCGCTCGGCGCCCTGGACGCGCTGACCCGGATCTCGATGCAGCGCCTCCTGGAGCGGGTCTGGCGCGACCAGGGCTTTACCGCGATCCTGGTGACCCACGACGTCTCCGAGGCGGTGGCGCTGGCGGACCGGGTGCTGGTGATCGAGGACGGCCGCATCGCCCACGATGTCGTGGTTAATGCAGGCAGGCCGCGCCAGCGTGGTTCGGCCGAGCTGGCCGGCCTCGAAGGCTCGATTCTGAGCCACCTTTTGTCGGCGGACGATCGTACCTAAATAGAGGGAACCCCATTTCGGGGAGCAATGCCATGAATGTAGTGCCCCGCGATCTCATGACTGAAATCCCCGTTTCGCCCGCCGATTTCCGCGGCGCCATGCGCCACCTCACCGGCGGCGTCAGCATCATCACCGCGGGGCGGGGCAAGGATATCACCGGCATGACCGTGACCTCGGTGACGTCACTGTCGGTCGAGCCGCCGACGCTGCTGGTCAGCATCAATCGCGACGCCTCGTCCTTCCCGCTGATTAAGCGGCATGGTGCCTTCGGCGTGAACATCCTCAATGCCGACCAGCTCGATGTTGCCGAGCGCTTTGCCGGCAAGGGTGGGTTCAAGGGTGCCGATCGATTCGCGGGCAGTCAGTGGGTGACGGCGGTCTCGGGTGTCCCGCTCCTGGTCGGCGCGCTCTCGGCCTTCGATTGCGAAGTCGAGGAGATCGTCGAACGCCATTCGCACGGCATCGTCATCGGACAGGTCAGGAACATCAGGAGCTCGGCTCGCACCGCTGCACTGGCCTATTGGCACGGCCAATATGTGGCGGTCGATCAGGACGAAGATGCGGCCAGGCTCGCAGATGTCAGCCTTCCCGCACGCAGCCGGCGCGGCATTTGATCGCCGCGGGCTGTCGGCGCAGAGGCTGGCCTTTTCCCTGACACCGCTCTAGAAGCGCCCAGAGCCTTCCGCATCGGGACGGCAATGGAGCGGGACAATGAAGCGCGTGGCGACCTGGTTCTTCTACGCCATTGGTGCGCTCGCGATCGTCTATCTCGCGCTCTACGCTTACACGATGTTCTCGGGCCAGCCGATCGTGCCGGGCGATCCCATTCACATCTTCCGCAAGCCCGACGCGCCGAGTTATTCGTGAGGTGACCGCGCGCGGCGAATGTGGCGCGCGGCTCTCTCGACCGTCACGCCCGGATCAAGCCGGGCATGACGAGCGAGCGCGCAACGGCTACCCCCGCAAAATCGCCAGTGCCAGCGCCTGCGCACGCGGGACGATGCTGTCGATATCTAGATATTCCTCCGGCGTGTGCGCGAGCCCGCCGACCGGGCCGAGGCCGCAGATGGTCGGCGTGCCGACTGCGGCGGTGAAGCCGGAATCGGCGCAGCCGCCGGAGAACTCGCCCTGCAGCGTGGTGAGGCCGACCTGTCTTGCCGCGGCCTGGTAGTTCTCGAACAGCGCCTTCGACTCCGCGCTCTGCACCACCGGCACGAACTCGCCCTTGATGGTGAGCGTCGCGCTCGTGCCCGGCACGTACGACGTCGCGGCGATGTTTTCGATCGCGGCCATCACGGTCGCCCGATCTGCCGGATCGACGTAGCGCAGGTCGATCTGGCCCTCGGCGTAAGGCGCCGTCGTGTTGACGGACTGACCGCCCGAGACGAGGCCGACATTGAGCGTGATGCCCTTGTCCAGATTGGTCAGCGCGTGGATCTGTACGATCTTGTGCGCGAGCTCGCCGATCGCGCTGACGCCGGCAGCGAAGTTCGCGCCGGAATGCGCGGCCTTGCCGGTGATGGCGAGATGCATGAAGATGCCGCCTTTACGTCCTGTGACCACATTCCCGGTGGGACGGCCAGGCTCGGAATTGAACACGGCGCGCGCGGCGCGTCCCTCGCGTTCGATCACGGGCCGGGAGGAAGGCGAGCCGATCTCCTCGTCCGAGGTGATCAGCACCTTGATCGGATGCGGTGCGCCGCCGAATTTGTGGAAGGCTGTTGCGACGAACACGTTCATGACGAGGCCGGACTTCATGTCGGCGACACCAGGTCCATAGGCGCGGCCATCTCGGATCGTGAACGGACGCCGTCCAGCCTCGCCCTTGCCGAACACGGTGTCGCGATGTCCCATCAACAGCACCGGCTTCTCGTTGCTGCCGTGCTTGGCCACCTCGGCATGGATCGCATCGCCGAAGCTGTCGTTTTCCTCGCGCCGAAAAGGAATGCCATGCTCGGCAAAATGCCGCTCGAATCGTGCCCCGACCGCATCGACGCCTTCCTTGTCGTAGGACCCGGAATCGATGTTCACGACGTCGCGCAGCAGGTCGATCATGGCCTGCTTCTGCGACGCCAGCCATTGCGTGATTTGAGCTTCAGACATGTGGTCCCTCGCGTGGTTGTCGAGCGGGGTTATAGGGCCTGGCGCACGCCTGACATAGTCGCCGGATGCGGTGCGGCCATGTGTTCAGCTCCCGTAGATGGGGTAACGGGCCGACCAACCAGGCCGCCCGCTCCCCCTCTACGAGACCTTCCCGGTGGACGCACGAAACAAAATGCCCGGGACCAGCCCGGGCATTCGTATCCTCTCGACGATCGTAGCCGGTCACGCCCCCACCATCGGCATCCGCGGATACTCACCCGGCGTTCCCGCAGGGGGGATCGGGATGCCGCCGTCGGCGTATTCGTTGAGCTTGTTGCGTAGCGTGCGGATCGAGATGCCGAGGATGTTGGCGGCATGGGTGCGGTTGCCGAGGCAGTGCTTCAGCGTCTCCAAGATCAAGTCGCGTTCGACGTCGGCAACGGTGCGGCCCACGAGCGCGCGCGTCACCTGCTCGGCGGCCATGGTCGCATGCGCCACGGCCGGAGGCGTCCTGGCGAGATCGAGACGGTCGCCGTCCGGAGTGATGATCGCGTCGGGTCCGATCTCGTCGCCCTGCGCCATCAGCACGGCGCGGTGCATGGTGTTTTCGAGCTCGCGGACGTTGCCCTGCCAGCGGTTGGTGGAGAGCACGCGGCGGGCTTCCGCCGAGATCGGGCGCAGCGGCACGCCGTTGGCGTCGGCGTATTTCTTCACGAAATGCTGGGCGAGCTCCAGGATGTCGGCCGGTCGCTCGCGCAGCGGCGGGATCTTCAAATTGACCACGTTGAGGCGGAACAGCAGGTCTTCGCGGAACGTGCCTTCGCGCACGGCCTCCGCCAGGTTGCGGTTCGAGGTCGCGACGATGCGGATGTCGACCGGCACCGGCTTGGTGCCACCGACGCGATCGATCACGCGCTCCTGGATGGCGCGCAGCAGTTTCGATTGCAGGCGGACGTCCATCTCCGAGATTTCGTCGAGCAGCAGCGTGCCGCCGGTCGCTTCCTCGAACTTGCCGATACGACGCGCGACCGCGCCGGTGAAGGCGCCCTTCTCGTGGCCGAACAGCTCGGACTCCAGGAGATGCTCGGGGATCGCGGCGCAGTTGATCGAGATGAAGGGCCGCTTGGCGCGGGCCGAGCGGGAGTGAACGTAGCGGGCCAGCACTTCCTTGCCCGTGCCGGATTCGCCGGTGATCATCACCGAGGCGTCGGAGCCCGCGATCTGCTGGGCGAGCTTGATCACCTTTGCCATCGCTTCGTCACGATAGACCAGCTCGCGGGAATCGTTGGCGACGGCAGCCAGCACCGCGGCAATCAGCTCCGGATCCGGCGGCAAAGGGATGTATTCCTTGGCCCCCGCGTGGATCGCGGCGACGGCGGCGCGGGCGTCGTTGGTGATGCCGCAGGCGACGATCGGAGCGTGGATGTGCTCGGCCTCGAGCCGCAGCGCGAGGTCGCGGATGTCGAGCGCGACATCGACGAGCAGGAGGTCGGCGCCCTTGCCGCCACGCAGCACGCGCATCGCCTGCTCGTGATCTTCGGCATGGGTCACGGTGGCGCCGTTCTCCATCGCGATCTTGGTGGCGGTGGTGAGCTGGCCCTTCAATGTGCCAACGATGAGAAGCCGCATGTCAGTCTCCTGTCCGTCTGTCCGCGCTGCCGCGCGTCATGTCCTTGTGTGTTAGCCGCGTTCGGCCTTGATGATTTCCGTCATGGTTACGCCGAGCTTGTCCTCGACCAGGACGACTTCGCCGCGGGCGACCAGCTTGTTGTTGACGTAGATGTCGATGGCTTCGCCGACGCGGCGGTCCAGCTCGAGCACGGTGCCCGGTCCGAGCTTCAGGAGCTCGCCGACGTCCATCTTGGAGCGGCCGAGCACGGCCGAGACCTGCACGGGAACGTCGAACACCGCTTCGAGGTCGGCGGCCGCGCGCGCCGCATATTCGTCCTCGTTGTAGCCGATGTCGGTGCCGGCAGGCGGCATCGGCCCATTGAGATCGGGCAGCGGGACCTGTCCGTCAGTGTCGCTCATGGTTTAGCTCCCCCTGCGGGACGCGATATAGCGTCCGACCATTTCATCGATCTTGGCCGCGATGGCGCCGCGCTCCAGCACGACGCCGCCATCGGCCCATTCGATCCGGCAGTCGCCGGTGGCAATGTCCGGCTCGGCCAGGATCACCAGCCGGCCCTCGAAGCCGCTCTGCTTGGCGAGCCGCTCGATCTTCTCGCGTGCGCTGTCGTAGAGCGAATCGTTGATGCGGACGACGAGATGCGGCGTCGCGACCAGATGCGAGAAGCAGTCCTTGACCAGCGCGATGACCTCGCCGAGCGGCTCGGCCGCGATGAGATCGGCGCACAGCTTGCGCGCCACCGCGACGGCGACCTCGACCGCCTCGGTCTCCATCTTGGTCTCGATGCTGCCGATGCCCGAGGCGACGCCCCGAATTGAGATGTTGATTTCTTCCATGGCGAGTGCGACGCGGCGGTCGCTCTCGGCCTTGGCTTCGCGCTGGCCGGCGGCAAAGCCGTCCTGATAGGCGCGCGCCTCGGCTTCCGCGACCTTCTGGGCGATCTCGGCTGCGGTCGCGCCTTTCTCGTGCGTCGACCGCTCGGGGGCCGCGAAGTCGGTGTCGAACAAGAATTTTGCCGGAGCGGCCATCAGTACACCAGCTCGTCGTCGGCGCGGTTCTTGGTCAGCATGATCTCGCCCTTGGCGGCGAGGTCCTTGGCGAGGTTGACCAGCAGCGCCTGGGCCTCGTCGACGTCGCGAAGTCGGACCGGGCCCATCGCCGCCATGTCGTCCTGGAGCATCTTGGCCGCGCGCGAGGACATGTTGCCGAAGAAGAAGTTGCGGACGTCCTCGTTCGCGCTCTTGAGCGCGACGCCGAGCTTGTCCTTGTCGACGTTGCGCATCAGGGTCTGGGCGGAGCCGGAATCGAGCTTCACGAGGTCGTCGAAGGTGAACATCAGCGCCTTGATGCGCTCGGCGGATTCGCGGTTGTCCTCTTCCAGCGAGGTGATGAAGCGGGTCTCGGTCTGGCGGTCGAAGTTGTTGAAGATCTCCGCCATCACCTCGTGGGCGTCGCGGCGGCGGGTCTGCGACAGGTTGGACATGAATTCGGTCCGCAGCGTTTTTTCCACGCTCTCGATCACCTCCTTCTGCACCGCTTCCATCTTCAGCATGCGGTTGACGACGTCGAGCGCGAGCTCCTCGGGCAGGATGGCGAGCACCCGGGCGGCATGCTCCGGCTTCAGCTTCGACAGCACCACCGCGATGGTCTGCGGGTATTCGTTCTTGAGATAGTTGGCGAGAACCTCCTCCTGCACGTTGGAGAGCTTCTCCCACATGTTACGCCCCGCGGGACCGCGGATCTCGTCCATGATGCCGTTGACGCGCTCCGGCGGCAGGTATTGCTGGAGCAGGCGCTCGGTGGCGTCGAAATTGCCCATCAGCGCGCCCGAAGCCGACATGCGCGAGACGAATTCGAGCAGCATGTCCTCGACGGTGTCGACCTCGACCGTGCCGAGCGTCGACATCTCCAGCGAGAGCTGGCGCACCTCGTCGTCGTCGAGCAGCGACCAGATCTTGCCGCCATATTGCTCGCCGAGCGCCAGCATCAGGATCGCGGCGCGCTTCGGCCCGGTCAGACCTTCGGTCTTGGCGCCGCCCGCGCGGTTGCCGGCGCGCTGACCGAGCGTTGAGATCACGCTGGTGATGTCGTTGGAGTTGGCGTTTTGCAAAGAGGCGGCCATGTCAGATCACTTCTTGATTCGCTTGGCTGTTACTTGGCTGGCTCGGTCAGCCACTGGCGGATGATGGCGACGGTTTCGTTGGGGTTGCGCTCGGCGAGTTCGCCGACGCGATGAACGGACTGGGCGTGGACCTGGCCCTGGATGGTGGCGACGTCGATGGCGCTGGCGGCGCCGCTCGGCAGCAGCGGCTGGCCAGCTGCCGGTGCTGCCTCTTCCGAGGCGGCTGGGCCCGTCAGCACGCCGGAGATGGCGGCGGCGACCTCGTCGGAGGCCAGGATGCGCTTGACCAGCGGGCGGATCACCAGGAACAGGACGACGAGGCCGAGCAGCATCATCACGCCGAGCTCGACGAAGTACATGACATCGTCCTTCGTGAACTGCAGCATGCCGAGGAAGCCTGAGGGTTCACCGATCGGGGCGGTGGAGGGGGCGTCGGCGAAGCGCAGGTTGACAACCTCGACCTGGTCGCCGCGCTTCTGGTCGAAGCCGATCGCCGAGCGCACCAGCGCAGCGATGCGGTCGAGCTGCTCCTTGGTGCGGTCCTGATAGGCCAGCTCGCCCTTGTCGTTCTTGGTGTAGATGCCGTCGACCAGCACCGCGACCGAGATGCGGTTGACCCGGCCGGCCTCGGTCACCTCGGTCTTGGTGGTGCGGGAGATCTCGTAATTGTTGGTCTCCTCGGTCTTCTTGCTCTGGTCCTTGGCCGCGACGCCGTTGTTCTGCTGGTTGCCGGGCAGCTCGTTGTTCACGGTGACCTGGCCGTTGTTGTCGGCCGTCATGCTCTGCTCTTCGCGGGTCTGGCTCGAGCGCAGCACGCGGCCTTCGGGGTCGAACTTGTCCGAGGTCTGGGTGATCTTGTTGAAGTCGAAATCGGCGGAGAGCTGCACCCGGGCGCGGCCCGAGCCGACCACGGAGGAGACGATGTCCTCGACCTGCTTGCGCATCCGCTTTTCGAAGGCGATGCGGCGCTCGTCGCCGACCGCCTGTTCCGGATCGGTCGCCGCGCCATCGGCGAGCAGCTGGCCGGCCTCATCGACGATCGAGACCCGCTGCGGCTTCAGTCCGTTGACGGCGGAGGCGACGAGGTGGCGGATGGCGCGGATCTGCTGGGCTTCCAGCGAGCCGCGGACGCGCACCACGATCGAGGCCGACGGCTCCGGCGCCTCGCGCGCAAACAGAGGGCGCTCGGGCAGCACCAGATGGACGCGGGCGGCCTGGATGCGGTCGATGGCGCGGATGGTGCGGGCGAGTTCGCCTTCCAGCGCGCGCAGGTGATTGATGTTCTGGACGAAAGAGGTGGTGCCGAGGGCGTCGGACTTGTCGAACACCTCGTAGCCGACACCGCCGCCCTTGGGCAGGCCGCCCTCGGCGAGCTTCATCCGCAGCCGGGTGACCTTGTCCTTGGGCACCATGATGATGGAGCCCTCATTGCGGATTTCGAACTGGATGCCCTGGCGTTCCAGGTCTTTGATGATGCTGGAGGAATCCTCGACGGACAGATCGGTGAACAGCGTCGTCATCTGCGGCGTGGTGACGCGCATGATGACGAAGGCAAAGAAGCCGATGAGCGCGGCAGTGACCGCGATCATCGCCCCGAACCGGGCGGCACCGATACTCTTCAGAAAGTCCGCAAGCCCTTGCAAGCAACCGCCCCACAGATTCGGCTGCTTTCACCGGAAAGGCCGACTGGGCAATTATTGCCTAGGTGATGGTTTCCATATGGTTAACGAAGATTAAGAGGTCGGACAAAACTGCCTCATGAAAAAAATCGGCCTCGCAGGGCGAGGCCGATTTTCGTCGAAAGCCGCAGATTTCCGGATCGCTTACTGGCGATATTGCTGGATGCGGGTGGTGCGAAGACCCGCCAGACCGTGCTGGTCGATGGAAAACTGCCAGGAGAGGAATTCGTCGACCGTCAGGGTATAACGGCTGCAGGCCTCCTCGAGGGAGAGAAGTCCGCCACGGACAGCGGCGACGACTTCGGCCTTGCGGCGGATGACCCAGCGTTTGGTGCCGGGTGCAGGCAGATCCGCGATCGTCAACGGACTGCCGTCCGGCCCGATGACGTATTTTACCCTCGGGCGATGGGGTTCTGTCATGGCGTACTCACAAACTCTCAACCACTGAACTCACGCCGTAACCCTACGCCTCGCGGCTTAAAAATCCGCTAAGCCTAAGGCTTCAATACAATTCTCGTTGAAACTTGCGGGAACGCGGCCGGCCCGGCGCGCTGAAAGGCCGGCCGGGCAATGCAGAAGGTAAATACTTTACTAACGCCGAACGGCTTTTGCGGGCTCGGCGCGAGCCCGGAACTCTGATCCACCTCTCCCGGAGGGCCGGAGGGAGAGGTCGGATCGCATCCGAAGATGCGATCCGGGTGAGGGGTTACGCTCTCACCGGACGCTGCGGCTCCTCACCCGGACTGCTGCGCAATCCGACCTCTCCCCGTCGGGGAGAGGTGTTACGAGCCTCAATTGCTGCTCGCGATGATGCTCTTGACCTGGCTCAGCGTGTAGCTGGCGCCGTCGATGGTGAGCAGCGGCGGCGACTGGGTCAGGTCGACCGACGACACCACGCCCTGCACCTGCGCGGCGATGCCGACATTGTCGTTCGCAATGTCCTTGCCCGTGGCCGAGATCGTGTACTTGCCGTCGGGCCATTGCGTGCCGTCATTGCCCATGCCGTTCCAGGTGAAGGGGATGTCGGTGCCGGCGGCGGCAGTGTATTTGCCGGTGAACACGGTCTGGCCGCTGGAATTGGCGATGGTGATCTCGACAGTGGAGTCGGTGGGCACGTTGAGATGCCAGGTCGCCGACGAGTTCTTCATCGTCGCGGTCGAGCCGTCGACCAGGGCGGTCTTGCCGACGAAGCCCAGCGCCTGGGTCGCCTGCGTGGTCTGCTGCAGGGTGACGAGCCGCGACAGCGAATCGTTGGTCTTGAGTTGCTGCTCGACGCCGGCGAACTGCACCAGCTGTTGGGTGAACTGGTTGGTGTCGAGCGGATCGAGCGGGTTCTGGTTCTGCAGCTGCGTCGTCAGCAGCGTCAGGAAGGTCTGGAAATTGCCGGCGAGCGTCGACCCCGTGGTCGAGCTCATCGACGAACTCGACGAGGATTTCGGGATGTCGGTCGTCCCGGAGACGGGCGTCGGGGCGGTGGCGGCATTCGTGGTGGTCATTGTCGAATACTCCTCACACTCTGATGTCGACGCCGCCGCTCGATCCGAGCATGCGGCCATAGCCGCGCCCGACGGGCGCCGCGGGAACGCTGTCGTCCTCGCTGATGATCAGCCGGCGGGCATTGCCATTGTCGTTGTTTTGGCCGGACTGCTGTCCCGATGAATTCTGGTCGCGCAGACTGAAGGACAGCCCGTTGTTGCCGGTCTTGAAGCCGGCATCGTCGAGCGCGCGCTGCAATTGCGGCGCATCCTGACGCAGCATTTGCAGCGTCTCCGGCTTCTCCACGGTGAGGTGCGAGGTAACCTGGCCGTTGCGGTCGACATTGATGCGCACGTCGATGCGGCCGAGCTCGGCCGGGTCGAGGCTGATATCAAACCGGGATTTGCCGGCGCGAATGGCGGCTGCGATCTCGATCGGCACGCCGCTGATCGGCACGGCGGTGTGGGTCGCCGCGGTCGCGGTGAGCGTCGCGGTCGATGCCGTGGCAGCCGAGGTCGTGTTGGTCAGCGGCGCCTGTACGGCGGAAGCGGCTTGTGCGCTGGTGTCCGTCGGGGCGGCAGCGGCTTGCGTGCCCGCATGCGCGGGCGCGGCCGGCGCGCCTTGTGTCGGATCGGCGGGACCTGCCTTCGCGTCGGTCGCTCCGCCATCTGCCTGTGGCTTGACGCCTTGGGCATGCGAGGCGGTCACGGTCGCTGTTGCCGGAGCCTGCGTCGTCGCGGCGTTCGCCTTGCCGGCGTCCTGGCCGATATTCGAGACGTCGGTCTGAGCCTGCGCGGTGGCGGCGGCCTTGAACGAGGTTTTTGGCGTGCCCTGGCTGACGACGGCGATCAGCCCGCCATTGGCCTTGGCATCGGTCGCGGCGGCCTCGCTCGTGCCGGTCGCGATCTCGCCGAGCGCCGTCGTGGTGCCGGCATCGACCTCGGCGCCTGCAGTCTTGGTACCTGCAGCCTTGGCACCTGCAGCCTTGGCGCTCTTGTCGCCGGCGGTGGCGGTATCGGTCTTGGTGCCGGCGATCTGCGCCGCAGTGGAGGCACTGGCGGCTAGACCTGCCGCGGCGATCGTCAACGGTGAGGCGGCGGCATCGCCGGCCTGGCTCGCAGCCGCATTCGGATCGACTGGGACGACCGGCGCGGCAACGACGACGCTGGGATCGGGCAGGGCAGTCTGCGCCGCATCGGCCGCCACGGCGGCAGCCGCATCGGCCGCGGCGGTGAGGGCGTCGGTGCCCTCGGTCTTGTCGGCCTTCTCGTCGGATTTGTCCGCCGGTTTGGCGTCCGATGTCTCGGACTTGTTCTTGATCTTGCCGGCGTCCTTGCCCGCGTCCTTGGCCGGATCGCTGGTCGCATCGCTCTTGTCATTCTTCGCCGGCGCGGGCGTATCGGTATCGTCGCTCGCCTTGCTCTGCGCAGGCTGGTCCGTGGACGAGGTGTCGCGTGAACTCCGGTCGGATGCAGTCGAGGATGACGCGGAATCGCTCCGGCGCGGCGCGCTGTCCTGCGCCTGCGCATTGTTGCTGATCGCCTGGGTGTTGCTGTCGACCAGCGAGCCGAAGGAGTCTGTCGCGGACGCGTCCTTCGGCGCCTGTGAGCGGGCAGGTTTTTGCTGCGCGTTTTGGACTTGCGCGCTTGCCACGACATCTGACGTACGACCAACCACAGGCAACCCCTTGGAAGCAACTTCGGACAAGTGGTAGCAAGGAGCGGGCCAGCGTCTCTTCGCGTCAGTTTATCTAGCAAAATCAACATTTTGACGATTTGCGGCGGCAGCCGGGCAGCGCTCTGCGGCCCCGCCATTTCTGCCGCCTCGGCAAGAATTGCCCAAAGCCGGCTGCCCGCGTGATTGCTTCACCGGAATGCCGCCTATATTAAAGAGGTTACTCTCAACCGCTTTCGACTTGGGCAGTCGTGCTCTTCGGGAACTAAAGTTCCGGGGGATTGCCGATGTCCCGCGAGAAGGCACAGCAATCGCGGATCGCGCTACGCCGCCGTCACAACGCTTTAGGGCCCATGCTCAATAGTCTGGATCTCGAAGGCCGTCCCGAGGACACAAGAGTCGTCGTCGCCATGTCGGGCGGTGTCGATTCCTCGACGACGGCTGCGCTGCTGAAGGCTGAGGGCTACGACGTCGTCGGCATAACGCTGCAGCTTTACGACCATGGCGCGGCTACCCACCGCAAGGGCGCCTGCTGCGCCGGCCAGGACATCCACGACGCCCGCGACGTCGCCGCCAAGCTCGGCATTCCCCATTACGTGCTCGATTACGAGGACCGCTTCCGCGAGTCCGTCATCGACAATTTCGCCGACTCCTATGCTCTTGGCGAGACGCCGGTGCCCTGCATCGAGTGCAACCGCAGCGTCAAATTCCGCGACCTCCTGAAGACCGCGCGCGAGCTTGGCGCCCAGGCGCTCGCCACCGGCCATTACGTCGCCTCGCGCCGTCAGCGCGACGGCTCGCGCGCGCTGGTTTGCGCGGCAGACAGCGACCGCGACCAGAGCTATTTCCTGTTCGCGACCACGCAGGAGCAGCTCGACTTCCTGCGTTTTCCGCTCGGCGACATGACCAAGCCCGAGACGCGCGAGCTCGCGCGACGCTTTGGGCTCGCGGTCGCCGACAAGCACGACAGCCAGGACATCTGCTTCGTGCCGACGGGCCGTTACACCGACATCATCACGCGCCTGCGCCCGAATGCGATGGATCCCGGCGACATCGTCGATCTCGATGGACGCGTGCTCGGTCAGCATCACGGCATCGCCAATTTCACCGTCGGCCAGCGCCGCGGCCTTGGCATCGCCTCCGGCTCGCCGTTGTTCGTGGTGCGGCTGGATGCAGCGCACCGCCGCGTCGTCGTCGGCCCGCGCGATGCGCTGAAGATGCACCGCATCAGCTTGCGCGACGTCAATTGGATCGGCGGCGGCGACATCGACCGCGCCATCGGCGGCGGCCTCGAAATGTTCGTACGCGTGCGCTCGACCCGCAGCCCCCAGGCAGCGTGGCTGCGCGGCGGCAATGGCCATTACGAGGTCGAGCTCGTTGCCGGCGAGGAAGGCGTCTCGCCGGGACAGGCCTGCGTGTTCTACGACGCACCTGGCGGCCAGGCCCGCGTGCTCGGCGGCGGCTTTATCCAGAGCGCCGCGGCGAAGGTCACGAACGATGCAGCGAGGCCACTGGTGGAAGCAGTCCGCGGCTGAGGGATGACGAAATCTAGCGCAACTGATTGGGCTGGGTTTACCTCTCCCCGACGGGGAGAGGTCGGATTGCGCCTGGCGATGCGAAGCATCGTCCCGTGCAATCCGGGTGAGGGGCCGCAGCTGTCATTCAGACCGCAACCCCTCACCCGGATCGCATCGTCGATGCGATCCGACCTCTCCCTCCGGGAGAGGTAAAGAAGGGCAGGGGGCATGGCAGCAGACATCTCGCGGGCCGGGGTCGAGAGGGCCTATGGCCGCTGGGCACCGGTCTATGATCTCGTGTTCGGCAAGGTGTTCGACGCCGGCCGGCAGTCGACCATTGCGGAAGCCGACCGCATCGGCGGCCGCATCCTCGACGTCGGCGTCGGCACCGGGCTGTCGCTATCGGACTACGCGCGCACCACGAAGATCTGCGGCGTCGACATCTCCGAGCCGATGCTGCGCAAGGCGCAGGCGCGCGTGCGCGCGCTGCGCCTCTCCAATGTCGAAGTGCTCTCGGTGATGGATGCGAAGAACCTCGCCTTCCCCGACAACGCCTTCGACGCGGTGGTCGCGCAATATGTCATCACCGCCGTGCCCGATCCCGAAGGCACGCTCGACGAGTTCGTGCGCGTGCTCAAGCGCGGCGGCGAGCTGATCCTCGTCAACCACATCGGCGCCGAAGACGGCCCTCGAAAATTGTTCGAGCTCGCCTTTGCCCCCATTGCCCGCCGCCTCGGCTGGCGCCCGGAATTCCCGTGGGCCCGCCTCGAGGGCTGGGCCGCCAAGCACGGCGGCATCACCCTCACCGAGCGCCGCCCCATGCCGCCGATGGGCCACTTCTCGCTGATCCGCTACCGCAAATCGTAATGTTCTGGGAGCGGAACAGCCCGCCCACCGCGCGCGTTTTTCTCTCATGCGCACGACATCAAACATCATTCTGGTCGGCCTCCTGATCGCCGCTTCAGGCGCTGCGATCGCGCAGGCCCCGCCCGCCCCGGCGACGCCGCAGCAACAGACCGCGCCGCCATCCCCGCAACATGCGACGGGTTGCACCCCGCAGGACCGTCCGAATCGCCAGTCCGACGGCACCACCACCGGCCAGTCCCGGGAACCGCTCGGAGACAAGCTGGCCAAATCGGAGGGCGTGCTTTGCCCGCCCTCCGGCATCGACCCCGAGATGCACGCCCCGGCCCCCGACACCGGCGCCAATACCCCGGTGATCCCGCCCCCCGGCAGCCCCGGTGGCGACCCCAATGTGAGACCGAAATAGGGGTCTCGTCCTTTGCCTCTCCCCGCGCGCGGGGAGAGGCCGAAATCCTGCACAGATTTCGGGTGAGGGGACTCAGCGCGAGTCTGAAGCCTGAAACAAGCGAATTCGATCGCTAAATCAGCCGGCCTCGCCGGCTACTTTGCTTGACAGCCCGCCGCCCCCTTCCTTATATGCCGCGCGTTCGCGAGATCGGCCTTATTCGCCGCCGCGATCCCTGTGGCGGGGTAGCTCAGCTGGTTAGAGCACGGGAATCATAATCCTGGGGTCGGGGGTTCGAGTCCCTCCCCCGCTACCACCTTTCCCCACACTCCTTTGACCTGGTTGGGATAGGCCTTTTCCCCGAGCAGGGCATTTAGCCGGCCTGCTATCTCCACGGCTACACCACCTGGCCGGGCTGTATCGCGGAACACAGTGACTGTGTCGACCAGGTCTCTGATGGCTTCGGCGGCCTCTCCGTCGCCCGCACTAGCACCTTTTGCTAGCGCTTCTTCAAGCCGGCCGAGCTGCTCCTCGTATCGTTTGAGGATGGCCGGATGCAGCGCGACTTCCTTCGGGGCGAGCGGTTCACTCTGCAACTCCTCAGATATCCGCTTTCGTTGGGCATCTAAGGCCGTCGATCGCGGCCCGAGAACGGATGGATCGCCATGTCCTTTTGCGATCGCATCCACCAGTCGTTCGATTTCCCGGTTTAGTTCCCCAAGCTGCTGCTCAAGGCGGTGCCGTTTTGCATTTGATGAAGCCGCGAGGCGCTTCCGCTCCTCAAGATACGTGCGTACGTATTCCGAAATAACCTTGGGCGCGCGCAGTTCGGCCTTTAACCCACTGAGAACCGCACTCTCGACTGTGTCCAAATAGAAAGTCTTGCCATCAGGACATGTGCCGCTCTCTGTGGATGCCGAGCAGCGAATACGCACGCGCCCCGATTTGTCGCGCCCATTCGTTGCCATACCCGAGCCGCATGAACCGCAACGGAGTAAGCCAGATAACATCCGCCGGGCCCGACGTTGATGGCTGGGGTGGCCGTGGCTGCGCTCCCCTTTGCGTTGTTGGGCAGCAGTGAATAGTTCTGGATTGACAATCGCAAGATGCGGCACTTCAGCAACCTGCCAGTCACTCTTCGGATTCGGTCGTGACAGGCGCTTTCCCGAGTCGGGATCTTTCACCATCCTGACCTTGTTCCAGACGAGGCGTCCTACATAAAGCTCGTTCTGCAGAATTCCGGCGCCACGCTCAACGTTGCCATTGATAGTTGAAGCATTCCATGCGCGCCCTCGCGGAGGTGATACCCTTTCCTTGTTGAGATCGTGTGCGATCTCGCGAGGCGTTCGACCATCCACGTATTCCTGAAATATGCGCCGGATCACTTGTGCCTCGGCCTCGACAACCACTCGTTCGCCGCTTCTTCCAGTGACCGCCGCGTACCCGTATGTCAGGCCGCCGCCAGCCAAACCTTGCTTGACCCGCCCCGCTTGGCCGCGACGCACTTTGTGCGCATTGTCCTCACGATAGAGTTGTCCGACCAAACCGCGAAGGCCGACCAGCACGGTGTTAACGACTCCCTCGTGGACCGCCCGGATCTCGATCCCGAGAAATGACAGCCGCTTATGAATGCCAGCGAGATCTTCCATATCGCGAGAGAGGCGATCGAGCGCTTCGACGATTACCACGTCGAAGGATCTCTCTCGCGCCTGGTCCAACATCCGAAGAAGGCCTTCGCGGCCCATTATGGACCCGCCTGAACGAGCCCGATCTTCATGGGTACTGACAACAGTTAAACCTTCGCGCTCGGCATAGCTTTGACAAAGTGAAAGCTGATCCTCAATCGATCGCTCGTTCTGCAGATCGGTTGAGAATCGAGCATAGATCGTCGCTCTTTTCCTTGTCGTCTCTTCGATTGGCGAGCTCTCTTTCATGATCTTCCCTCGCGGCCACACGAGCAAGTACTCGCGCGAGACGTAAGATCGCCTTGTCTGGATTCGTCTGCAAGAAAAATTTGCGATCAGTTTCCCGCACGATCGAGCCTCTAGGCCATCGCGCGGCTCAACGAGGTGCACGCACCTGCGCGGGCGCCAGTCGATAAGAGGTGGTGGGGACCGATCATCTCGAGCATCCTGCTCGGATGATAACTAAGTGCAACGGCCGCTATGAGCTTGTCGTGCAATCGGATGCTTAAGCGAAGAAAAAGAGAGGAGCGAACGGCTTTGATTGCGCCTAATTGATACTCCTCGGAGGGGCCTATCGTCTCAATCTAGCGAATACGAGGGTGGAAACTCCGGGCTCCGTCACGGGGCTCTGTTCCAGCTATCGATTTCGCCACCAGTTCGCTCTGATTGGACCTGTAGCTAGACCGTAGGCGAGGAGGTGGTGGATGGCTCAAATGTCCCTAGGCAGGTCTATCCAGGCGAGCGGAAATGGACTTTGCGGCTCTTGCAACGATCGACCGCGTGCGTGGCACCCGAAGTTTCTTGCCTTATCTGACAATCTCGCCGTACCTGATGAGCCAAGCGCGTCGGGAACTATATTGTTCCCTGCAGTTACAGCTTACGAACGGCATCTTGGTCTAGGGACCGACGGCACACGGTAACGCCCACGCGCTCGACACAATCGTCACCGACGTCGAGAGACAACCTTCAAGTTTGACGAAGTTACCTCGTGGGCCTTTCGCCAACAGATAACTTTCTCGATGAAACAGCGTTCGAACAAGCGAAGCGCACCATAGCTACCGATCTTTGACGAAATCGATGCCTTTCGCGGCCCTTGTCCCATGAGAGAAAGATGCACCGACGAGAGACGGGAATGGCGAGCCGCAGGATGAGGCCCGAAGGTCCGATAAATTGATGTCCTCCTTTGCTTTACATGCCTCTCTCTGACGGCCAAAAGCGGCGACCGTACCAAACTCGTTTTTAAGGGACTTTGATGAGACCATTCCTACTTCCGTTTGCACTGCTCGTGCCGATGAGCTCTGATGCGTCTCAATACGTCCGCCACCGCGGAGGACGGCTCGACTGTCGCCCTGTTCTCGACGGTTTACAACGTAGCGGTATCGCTCACGGCAGCCGTGGTGCGCGTTGAACGACCGATATACGATCGACCCTCAGCGCCAGATCCAGAACCCATCACTTGCTTATCTGAGGTGAGAAGCACCGCGGGCAATCTAGGCTGAGGAGAAACCGTAATCAGCAATCCATCCGGGCACCCACCGGAGCAGCGGGGAAGTTCAACTTCCCGGGATTGGCGGAGTAAACGCGCATGTTGGTGCGACAACTCATGAGGGCTAAGGTCGTGTGAGGCTATGAATCTGACAGGTGCCTTGCGGGACTTCACTCTACAATCCAGATTGCCCATTATTCCTACAGGCCCCGCCGCTTAGAGGCAGCGATATGTGAGCATGCAGCTTTCCAGCTTGATAGGACGACCATGGTACTTGGCATAGATGTGGTGAAAGCTAGTTTTGGTGAGTTGGAAAGGCGCAGTTTGATTGCGACAATGATCGGGCCGTCATTCCTTTTCCGAAGCACCCCGGTTTCGAAGAGATATTTACACAGACTCTCATTGGCGATTCGCGCAACCGCAATAAGTATACGGTGCGGTACGATTTTGTGCCGAATTTTGTCTCAAATGGAGGGCGCAGATAGCGAATTTTGCGAAACGCCTTCAGGTTCTGACATTTTGATATTTCCTGAAAGAAGGCGGGTGGCTTTCACGTGCCCTCTAATGATGCGGAAGTCGCGAATCAGATCCGGCCTCCTATCGGAGCAGGTTGGTCGGCACAACGAGTCGTTTTCACTCCAGCTTCTCCTTCGTAAACCAGCGCAACCGACTAAGTCTGACAGGTGGCTTGCGGGACCTCTCGACGGTAAAAGGCAGAGCGCCCTGGGGCAGCCGCCCAAGGGTGCGAGGTGGCAGCGTTGCAGTGCCGTGACGCTGGCGAGCGGAGTTAGTGGCGCACGTGATAGGGACAGTGCTTTCCAAGGGCCTCTTCGACGAGCGCCGAGTCACGTCCTCATTTAACTTCGCTGGCAGCACGGAGCCGGTAGTTACAGCCGCTTTGAACAGCGCGCAGAGCCGGCCCGCGCTGCCTTCTCTCTAGTTCTAGACCTTCCGGGCTCGGAATACTTCAAAACACTAACCGGTGAGCCGTAACCGATTCCTGCTCGTCGATTCCTGTCAGCCAGAACCTCGAGACGCTGACGGCTGGCAGCCAGTTACGCTGCGGTGCGTAACTATCGCGATCTGCTGCATAAGTGGGCCGACACGTTCTTTGGCCAATGTCATCATGAATTGAGGCGCTGCCCAACGATACCGAGAGCCCCGAGATCGCCTCTTTCACCCAATGGACAGCGGCTCTGATCTCGACGAGTTACGTCGGCTTGCGCCCTTGTGTCCCCGAAATCTGCCAGAATGTGGCAACGGGCAGTTGGATCAGAACCGCCCGTTGCCGGAACTGAGCCCGTTGCGCCCAAAGGCGACAGAGCCTGCTAAAGAGCAAGGGACAGCTCCGGTGTCTTCCTGAACCCGAACAGTTGCAAGGGCTGCGAGCCCG
>NZ_RDQF01000026.1 GCF_004114425.1 Bradyrhizobium vignae
CGGATAGCGGCCAGTCCGTCGGAAGGATGATCGAGCAACATCGTCGTCTCCAGGTTGAATGGATTCAGCAACCCTCAGTCTGGCCTCAGACCTGGTCGCTATCCACTCCCCATGGAATCTTCGTCGCGAGGGCTCCTCGCAATGACGGTGTGGAGAGAGCGTTGCGTAGAATGAGAGAGGCGGGGTTTTGGCCCCGCCTCTCTCGCATTCAAATTGTGCGTTGCTCACGCCTGGCTCGCGATCTCCTTCCCGAGCGCGGCTTGCGCCGCGGCGAGGCGGGCGATCGGCACGCGGTAGGGCGAGCAGGAGACGTAGTCGAGACCGATATGGTGACAGAAGGCGACGGAGGCGGGATCGCCGCCGTGCTCGCCGCAGATGCCGACCTTGAGCGAGGCGCGGGTCTTGCGGCCGCGGGCGACACCGATCTTGACGAGCTCGCCGACGCCTTCCTGATCCAAAGATATGAAGGGATCGACCGAGAGGATGCCCTTCGCGACGTACGGACCGAGGAAGCTCGCCGCGTCGTCGCGGCTGATGCCGTAGGTCGTCTGCGTCAGGTCGTTGGTGCCGAACGAGAAGAACTCGGCGCTTTCCGCGATCTCCGCCGCGAGCAGACAGGCGCGCGGCAGCTCGATCATGGTGCCGACCTGATAGGCCAGCTTGGTGTTGGTTTCGCGCATCACGGCCTGCGCGGTGGCATCGATCCGCGCCTTGACGAGATCGAGCTCGGCCTTGGTCGCGATCAGCGGTACCATCACCTCGAGGCCGACGGCCTTGCCGGTACGCTTCTGCGCCTCGACCGCCGCCTCGAAGATCGCGCGCGCCTGCATCTCGGCGATCTCCGGATAGGCGATCGCGATACGGCAGCCGCGGAAGCCGAGCATCGGATTGAACTCCGAGAGCTCGCGGGCGCGGTCGGCGAGACGCCGCGGGTCGGTGTTCATGGCGCGCGCCACTTCCTCGACCTCGGCATGGGTGTGCGGCAGGAACTCGTGCAGCGGCGGGTCGAGCAGGCGGATCGTGACGGGCAGGCCCTTCATGATCTCGAACAGCTCGACGAAGTCGGCGCGCTGCATCGGCAGCAGCTTTGCGAGCGCTGCGCGGCGCGACTGCTCGTCCTCGGAGAGGATCATTTCGCGCACCGTGCGGATGCGCGTCTCTTCGAAGAACATGTGCTCGGTGCGGCAGAGGCCGATGCCTTCGGCGCCGAACTTGATCGCGGTGCGCGCGTCATCAGGCGTGTCGCCATTGACGCGGACGCCGATCTTGCGGACCTGGTCGGCCCAATTCATCAGCGTGCCGAATTCGCCGGACAGCTCCGGCTCGATCATCGGCATCCGGCCGGCGAGCACCTGGCCGAGCGAGCCGTCGATGGTGATGACATCTCCGGTCTTGAAGGTGCGCGAGCCGATGCTCATGGTGCCGCGGCCGTAATCGACACGGATGGTGCCGCAGCCGGAGACACAAGGCTTGCCCATGCCGCGCGCGACCACCGCCGCGTGCGAGGTCATGCCGCCGCGGGTGGTCAAAATGCCTTCGGCGGCATGCATGCCGTGGATGTCTTCGGGGCTGGTCTCGATGCGGACCAGAATGACCTTGCGCCCGTCGCCTTGAAGCTTGGCGGCCTCGTCCGAGGAGAACACGATCTCGCCGGAGGCAGCACCCGGGGACGCCGGCAAGCCGGTCGCGATCACGTCGCGCTTGGCGTTGGGATCGATGGTCGGATGCAGGAGCTGGTCGAGCGAAGCGGGATCGATCCGCGTCACCGCTTCCTTCTTCGAGATCAGGCCCTCATTGGCGAGCTCGACCGCGATGCGCAGCGCCGCCTTGGCGGTACGCTTGCCGCCGCGGGTCTGGAGCATCCAGAGCTTGCCCTGCTCGACCGTGAACTCCATGTCCTGCATGTCGCGGTAGTGCTTCTCGAGCAGCGTGTAGATCCGCGTCAACTCCTTGAAAGCCTCCGGCATCGCCGATTCCATCGACGCCTTGTCGGAGCCCGACTCCTTGCGCGCCTCCTCGGTGATGTCCTGCGGCGTGCGGATGCCCGCCACCACGTCCTCGCCTTGCGCGTTGATCAGGAACTCGCCGTAGAGCTTGCTCTCGCCGGTCGAGGGATTGCGGGTGAAGGCAACGCCGGTCGCCGACGTCTCGCCCATGTTGCCGAACACCATGGCCTGTACGTTGACCGCGGTGCCCCAGGATTCCGGAATGTCGTGCAGCTTGCGGTAGGTCACCGCGCGAGCGTTCATCCAGGATGAGAACACGGCGCCAATCGCGCCCCAGAGTTGGTCGTGCGGATCCTGCGGGAATTCCCTGCCGGTCTCGCGCGCGACCGCGTCCTTGTACTTACCGACCAATTCGACCCAGTCCTCGGCGGACAGATCGGTGTCGAGCGTGTAGCCCTGGCTATCCTTGAAGGTATCGAGGATTTCCTCGAAGTGATGATGCTCGAAGCCGAGCACCACGTCGGAATACATGGTGATGAAGCGGCGATAGCTGTCATAGGCGAAGCGGCGGTCGCCAGACAATTCCGCCAGCGCTTCCACGGTCTGGTCGTTGAGGCCGAGATTGAGCACGGTGTCCATCATGCCCGGCATCGAGGCGCGCGCGCCGGAACGCACCGAGACGAGCAGCGGGTTCTTGGTGTCGCCGAACACCTTGCCGGTCAACTTGCCGACATAGTCCAGCGCCTTCTCAACCTGCGGCTTCAGCTCCTTCGGATAGGTCTTATCGTGCTCGTAAAAATAGGTGCAGACCGAGGTCGGGATGGTGAAGCCGGGAGGCACCGGCAGGCCGAGATTGGCCATCTCGGCGAGGTTGGCGCCCTTGCCGCCGAGCAGGTCGCGCATCTCCGAGCGGCCCTCGGCCTTGCCGTCGCCGAACGTGTAGACCCATTTGCCGGCCTTCGCCGCGGCCGGCGCCGCCTTGGCGGGCGCTGCCTTCTTCGGTGCAGGCTTCGCAGCGACCTTCGGCGCAGCCGCCTTCCTCACGGCCTTTGCCGCCGGCTTAGCAGCGGGCTTGGCAACAGATTTGGCGACCGGCTTCGGCGCGCTCTTGGCCAGCGCCTTGCGGGCCGGCGGCGCGGCTTTCGCGACGGAGGAGGACTTTGATTTCGCTGGCATTTTCGCTGGGATTTTCTTGGGCTTCGAGGCGGCTTTGGCCATAGCTTGCACACAACCTGCGAGAGGAATGGGAAATCGCGGGCCTTACACCATTTTGGGCGCGCCCGCGCAAGTCGGACAGTTCCGAAAAGTGAACGCCTAGAAGCGCAGCCACTTCAGGAGCCCGAGCCCGATCGCGCCGTTGACGATGAGGAAGATCGCGACAATGAGATTGAGCAGCCGCGGCATGATCAGGATGAGCACGCCCGCAATCAACGACAGGATCGGCGAAATGTGGGCGACGGTGATGTGCATGAACAATCTTTCTGTGGAGGTGAGGCGAATCGCGCGCGGATCATAGCCGGCCAGGTTCCGGGAGTAGAGATGCGCAAGACGCGCCGCGAGTTCCCGGCACTCACGAAAACTGCCCGAAATTGCCGCGAATGCGGCAGGTCTTTCCCGGAACATTGGCTTAAGGCCCGCATTGGCAAGCAGTCGCGCCACTGGCGCGTCCCGCAGAATCACGTCGAAGGAGTTATCCATGCGGAACAGGATTCTTGCTCTTGCAGCGCTCGCGGCCGCGATCGGCTCGCCCCTTGCGGCGCAGGCGCAAAGCGATGTCACCATTGGACGCGCACCCGCCGTGGTCGACAGCGCCCCGACGATTGCCGTCGAACAGCGGCCGGCCTTCCGCGAATACGTCATCGAACAACGCGTGCCAGCCTTCCGCACTCCGGATCGCGTGGTGGTCGGCGCCATCCTCCCCGAGAGCGGCATCACCTATTATGACGTGCCGCAACGCTTCGGCGCCACGACCTATCGCTATACCGTCGTGAATGGCGAAACCGTGCTGGTCGAGCCGCGCTCGCGCCGCATCGTCGAGGTGCTGGACTAAAACGCTGCCGCTCCATTCGATGTCCGGCGCGTCACATCAGGCTGGCGCGAGCAGTGTTTAATCGGACATCAGGCCCCGCCCGGTCCTCCCCCCGCCGGGCGGGGCTTTTTTTGTGCTTCGGAGCACCGTCGTTCCGGGGCGGTCCGCAGGACCGAACCCGGAACCTCGAGATTCTCAGGTGCGCAATTGCGCACCATGGTTCGCGCTTCGCGCACGGTGGTGCTTATTGCGCGGCCTCGCCTCGCCTCAATCCTGGATCTTCGAGAAGTCCGCCACCGCCCGCGTGGCGCTGCGGATCTCGTTCAGCAGCTTCAGACGGTTCTCGCGCACCTTCGGATCTTCGTCGTTGACGCGGACCTTGTCGAAGAACGCATCCACCGGCGGGCGCAGCTTTGCCATCGCGCTCATGGCGGCAGCAAAGTCTTCCCTGGCGACGGCGGCGCCGGCTCCCGCCTTCACCTCGCCAATCGCCTTGGCAAGCGCCTTTTCCTCAGCGAGGCTGTAAAGCGCAGCATCCGGCGCACCGTCGAAGGTCCGCTTGTCCTTCTTTTCCTCGATCGAAAGGATGTTGCTGGCCCGCTTGGTGCCGGCGAGCAGGTTCTTTCCGTCGTCAGTGTCGAGGAATTTTCCGAGCGCCTCGACGCGGCGCACGATCATCAAGAGATCGTCCTGGCCGCCGAGGGCGAACACGGCGTCGACGAGATCGTGCCGCGCGCCCTGCTCGCGAAGCTGGACTTTCAGACGGTCGGCGAAGAAGGCGAGCAGGTCGCTCGGAAGCTTCTGCGCATCGGCGGACTTCACCGAGAGGCCGGCGAACGCGGACTCCGCCACCTTCATCAACGACAGACGAAGCGCGTTCTCGGCAATCAGCCTGATCACGCCCAGCGCCGCTCTCCGCAGCGCATAGGGGTCCTTGCTGCCCGTCGGCTTTTCGTCGATCGCCCAGAAGCCGACCAGCGTATCGAGCTTGTCAGCAAGCGCGACCGCAACGCTGACCGGATCAGTCGGGACGCGATCGGCAGGGCCTTGCGGCTTGTAATGCTCTTCGCACGCAGCGGCGACGGAGGCGTCCTCGCGCTGCGCCAAGGCGTAGTACTTGCCCATCAGGCCCTGGACCTCGGGGAATTCGCCGACGACCTCGGTCAGCAGATCGGCCTTGGCCAGATGCGCAGCACGCGTCGCCTTGGCGACATCGGCGCCAACCAAAGGCGCGATCTCGGCGGCGAGACGCTCGATGCGCTTGATGCGCGCGGCCTGGGTGCCGAGCTTCTCATGGAACACGATCTGCTCGAACTTCGGCAGACGATCCTCAAGCTTGGTCTTGAGGTCCGTCTCGTAGAAGAACTTCGCGTCCGACAGGCGCGCGCGGATGACGCGCTCATTGCCGGCGACGATGGTCTTGCCGCCGTCAGTCGCCTCGATATTGGCGACCAGGATGAACTTGCTCGCGAGCTTGCCCGTCTTGGGATCGCTGACGACAAAGCACTTCTGGTTATTGCGGATGGTGGCGCGGATCACCTCCCCGGGCGTTGTCAGGAATTCCGGCTCGAACGAGCCCATCAGCACGACCGGCCATTCGACCAGGCCCGCGACCTCATCGAGCAGGGTCTGGTCCTCCACGAGCTCGAAACCTTGCGCAAAGGCAAGCTGCTTGGCGTCGGTGAGGATGGCGTCCTTGCGGCGCTCGGGGTCGAGCACGACCTTGGCATCGAGTAGCTTTGCCTCATAGTCCTCGAAGCGGCGCACCTGAATTGGCGCCGGCGCGAGGAAGCGGTGGCCGTAGGTGGTTTGGCCGGTCTCGATGCCGTCCACCGCAAACTTCACGACATCCGGCTCTTCGGTCTCGAGCCCGAAGGTCGCGGTGATCGCGTGCAGCGGACGCACCCAGTTCAGCGAGCCGGGTTTTCCGGAACGCGCGCCCCAGCGCATCGATTTCGGCCAGGGGAAGGTGCGGATGATGACGGGCAGGAATTCGGCGAGCACGTCGATTGCGTCGCGGCCGGGCTTTTCGATCAAGCCGATGTAGAAATCACCCTTGGGGTCGCGCTGGATCTTGGCCTCGTCCAGCGACTTCAATCCTGTCGCTTTGAGAAAGCCCAGCACGGCCGCGTCGGGCGCGCCGACTTTGGGGCCGCGGCGCTCGGTCTTCAGATCAGGCTGGCGCGCAGGAATGCCGTGCACGGTGAGCGCAAGACGGCGCGGCGTCGCGAAGGCTTTCGCGCCCTCGTAGACCAGGCCTTCGGCAACCAGCTTGTCGGTGACCATGCGGCGCAGATCGTCGGCCGCCTTGGCCTGCATGCGCGCGGGAATTTCTTCCGAGAAGAGTTCAAGCAAAAGATCGGGCATCAGGCCGCTCCGCCCGCTTCAGTGTGGATCCAGGCCTCGCCGCAAGCCTTGGCCAGCTCACGCACGCGCAGAATGTAGCTCTGCCGCTCGGTCACGGAGATCACGCCGCGGGCATCGAGCAGATTGAAGACATGGCTCGCCTTGATGCACTGGTCATAGGCCGGCAGCGCCATCAGATGCTGCTTGCTGTTGCCGCCTTCGCGCCAGCCGGCGTCGAGGTAATTCTTGCAGGCAGCCTCCGCCATCTTGAACTGCTCGAACAGCATCGCGGTGTCGGCGTATTCAAAGTTGTGCCGCGAATATTCCTGCTCCGCTTGCAGAAAGACGTCTCCATAAGTGACCTTGGAGTCGCCATCACGGCCGTTGAAGTTGAGGTCGTAGACGCGGTCGACGCCCTGCACGTACATCGCGAGGCGCTCGAGGCCATAGGTGAGCTCGCCCGCAACCGGCGCGCATTCGAAGCCCGCGACCTGCTGGAAATAGGTGAACTGGCTGACCTCCATACCGTCGCACCAGCACTCCCACCCCAGGCCCCAGGCGCCCAGCGTCGGGCTCTCCCAATCGTCCTCGACAAAGCGGATGTCGTGCACGGCGGAATCGATGCCGATCGCCGCGAGCGACTTCAGGTACAGCTCCTGAAGGTTCGGCGGCGACGGCTTCATGATCACCTGGAACTGGTAGTAGTGCTGCATCCGGTTGGGGTTCTCGCCGTAGCGGCCGTCCTTGGGCCGGCGCGAGGGCTGCACATAGGCCGCGTTCCATGGCTTTGGCCCGAGCGCGCGCAGGGTGGTCGCCGGATGGAAGGTGCCCGCGCCCATTTCCATGTCGTAAGGCTGCAAGATCACGCAGCCCTGCTCGGCCCAGAACCGCTGGAGCGCGAGGATGAAGCCCTGGAACGAGCGTTCCGGGCGCATATGGGCGGGCAATGAGGCGTCCATCGTCAGATCAGGCTCTCGCGGGGGGTTTTGAATCGCGCGGGACCGTATCGACGGCGGGGATGGGAATCAAGGCAAAGGGGGCGGAAATGACTGTCATTCCGGGACGATGCGACGGGACGCCCGGAGCATCGGACCCGGAATCTCGAGATTCTCAGGTGCACAATCGCGCACCGGGGTTCGGTCCCGCCGACCGCCCCCGGAATGACGGTGTGCGAAAAAGAACGCCGGCTACCCCGGCCGGTAAGCTCCGGTCACGGGGTCACGCTTCAGCGTCTGGATATCCCCCATACGGGCGGCTTCAGCGACGCGCGACAGGCGCATCTCCTCCAGTTCCTGGTTGATCCGGACAGCGGTCTTGTAGGCCCAGCGGACCACGGCAAGCCCGCCCAGGACGCCCGCGAAAGCGACGAACGGCGGCATCGGTCGATCCTTATTCAATGCTCAGCCCCCACGCACATTGTCGCGCAGATGGACCTGCGCCGCAATTGGCTCACCTCGGGCCAAATGGCGCGGGAGGGCCCGAGCCTAGAACCCGAATTTCGCCCAAATCGCCCGCGTCTCCACCGCAGAGATCAGTTCGTCCGGCAGGCCGGCCATTGATTCCAGGGCCGAAAGCTGCCCCGCGCCGGGCGCTTTTCGCCCCAAGAGGCCGGAGAGCAGCCCAGTCGGCTGCACGATCACGGGCGTGAGAACCTTCTCGCCATAGCGGGCACGAAGAGTTGAGCGGAGATCGCCGATGCCGTCGGCGAGCCCCAGCGCGATGGCGCTCTCGCCGGCCCAGTATTCGCCCGTGAACAGCGCGTCGTCCGCTCCCTTCAGCCGCGCGCCGCGACTCTCCTTGACCAGCGAGATGAAGATCTGGTGGATCTCGCGCTGGATCGCCTTCAATCTGACGACGTCATCGGGGTTTTCCGGGAGGAACGGGTCGAGCATCGCCTTGTGTTCGCCTGCGGTGTAGAGGCGCCGCTCGATGCCGAGCCGCTTGATTGCCTCCTGAAAACCGAAACTGCCGCCGACAACACCGATCGAGCCGAGGATCGAAGAGGGATCGCAGATGATCTCGTCGCCGGCGCAGGCGATCATGTAGCCGCCGGAGGCCGCGACGTCTTCGACGAACACGAGCACCGGCAGCTTCTTCTCCGCCGCCAGCTGCTTGATCCGCAAGTAGATCTGGCGCGACTGCACCGGCGAGCCGCCGGGCGAATTGATCACCAACGCCACGGCCTTGGCGTGCCGATAGGAAAACGCGCGCTCGAGCACCCGCGCGACGCCAGCAAGCGTCAAGCCGGGACGCAGTGGCGTCACCGCACCAATCACGCCGGACAGCCGCACCACCGGCACCACCGCCGCACCGGGGCGGAAGCGCGCCGGGAGATATTGCATGAGCTTGTCGGCCAGGCCGGAACTCTCTCGATCGTTCGAATGTTCGGCCATGCCGTTACCTCTGATTAACCATTTCTTATCACGCGAGTGTCATTGGAAGTGCCTGGAACGTGTTTTGCAGATCTTCCGTTGGGAAGCTGCAATAGGCAGCGGAGGAAACGCCATGAAGATTTATCTGCTGATGCTGCTGATCGGTGCGCTTTTCACGGCGATTCGCTTCACCTCTCCGCAAGAGCAGCAGTCGGAATCGCTTCCGCAGTAAGCCTCACGGCTCCGCCAGCGTCACCTCCGCCTTTCCTTCCAGAATATCCCTTACCTCTTTTTTAGGCACGTTTGACTCTTCGTTGAGCATGAGGCCCGGCAGCAACCGTGTCGGAGCCCGGCCGCCTTTGACTGCGCGGACCAGAACACGGATCGCGGGCTTTCCCGCTTCGCCATGGACCGGCAGGATCGCGAGGCTGCCGAAGCCGCGTGACAGCGCTGCCATGACGTCCGCGATTCCGTCCGCGCGCCAGATCAGAGTCAGCGCACCGCTCGATCGGAGGATACGCCGCGCTGCATGCACCCACGCATGCAGGGTCTCCCCCGTCGCCACATGGGCGGCGTGACGTGCCTGATCCGGCGAGCCGCGATGGCGTGCGGGATCGTTGAAGGGCGGGTTCATCAGCACTGCGTCGACACTGTCAGGCGGAAGTCCGTTTGCTGCAAACGCCTGCGCATCCGCGGTGACGTCGAGCACGATGGTCTCGGCGGCGATCGCGTTCGCCGCGGCATTGGCCCGCGCGAGCTCCGCCAGTTCCGGATCGATCTCGACCAGGCTGAGCCTGATCCCCTCTACGCGCCGAGCGAGCGCGAGCCCCGCCGTGCCGACGCCGGCGCCGAAATCGACCACGCGGTCTCCGGCCTGGGCGCCGGTCGCCGCCGCAAGCAGGATGGCGTCATGCCCGGCGCGATGGCCGGATCGCTTCTGCCGCAAGCGCAACTGCCCGCCGAGAAAGGCGTCCTCGGTAATATCTGTGGCCTCAATCATCGCTGCGCAATTCGTGGCTGAGGCCGGCTTCGGTGAGGAGCTCCCTAGCCTCCTGGGCGTCGTCCTCATGAACCAGGATCCGCCGCGGCAAAATACCGAGCGAGCCCTCGATGATGCTCATGTTCTGGTCAAGCACCAGATGATGGATGTTGGCGCCGTCGAGCAGCGCGCCAATCGCCGATACCAGCACCATATCGTTGGTCCGAACCAGTTCGCGCAAAACGCAGGTCTCCTGCCTGAAGGTCGCTAAAGCGGCAAATGTCAATGGTTCCGCGGGCCTTGCCGCATCCGCCGCCAGTTTCTATTGTATTTCCATCAGAATAGCCCTTTCGGGGCAAATATTGGAGACCGGCGTGGCCGTCATCGTACCTTTCGAAACTCCCGGCGCGTCGATCGAAGAGCTGGTTGCCCTTGTCGCCCCCGATATGGAGCGCGTCAACGCCACGATCCTGTCGCGGACCGGTTCGGATGTGACCATGATCCCGGAAGTGGCCAACCACCTGATCTCCTCCGGGGGCAAACGCCTGCGCCCGATGCTGACGCTCGCCATGGCCAATCTCGCCGGCTACACCGGCGACGGCCATATCAAGCTGGCTGCCTCCGTCGAGTTCATGCATACCGCCACCCTGCTCCACGACGACGTCGTCGACGAGAGCGAGATGCGCCGCGGCAAGCTGTCGGCGCGCATGCTCTGGGGCAACGAGGCGAGCGTGCTGGTCGGTGACTTCCTGCTGGGACAGGCCTTTCGCATGATGGTCGAGGTCGGCTCGCTGCGCGCGCTCGACATCCTCTCTGCGGCCGCCGCCACCATCGCCGAGGGCGAGGTGATGCAGCTGGCCGCAGCCAAGAACACCGCGACCACCGAGGACGAATATCTCGCCGTGATCCGCGGCAAGACCGCCGAATTGTTCGCAGCCGCCTGCGAGGTCGGCCCTGTCATCGCCAACCGCCCCAAGGCGGAGCAGACCGCGTGCCGCTCGGTCGGCATGAATCTCGGCATCGCCTTCCAGCTCGTCGATGACGTGCTCGATTATGGCGGCAAGAGCGCCAAGCTCGGCAAGAACACCGGCGACGATTTCCGCGAGGGCAAGATCACCCTGCCCGTCGTGCTCGCCTTCCGCCGCGGCAACGACACCGAGCGCGCGTTCTGGATCCGGGCGCTTGAGCGCGGCGAGATCGGCGATGGCGACCTCGATCACGCCATCGGCCTGATGAACAAGCACCGCGCGCTCGAGGATACGCTGAGCCGCGCCCAGCACTACGGCGACATGGCCGTCGATGCACTCGCGCTGTTCCCGCCCTCACCGATGAAGAGCGCGCTGGAGCAGGTCGTGGCGTTCTGTTTGGCGCGGTCGCATTAGGCGACGGCGCTTACTCTTTATCGATCGACGCGCGATTGTTAGCCTATCCCTCGAGGCTCGCCGAAGAGGCGAGCACCTCAGGGTGACGGTGATGGATATGTGTGCGCTGTCTCCACAGCGTCATTGCGAGCGCAGCGAAGCAATCCAGAATCCCGTCGCGGAGACGGCCTGGATTGCTTCGCTACGTTCGCAATGACGGAGTGTGGCGCGTCCGGCACCGCTCGCTCTCGTGTCCCCGACCCGCTGCAGCGTGAAACGCTGCTGCGCAGAGCCGGGCCCCATGCGACATCCAGCGATCAGCAGTATGGGCCCCGGCTTTGCAGCAACTGCGCTTTGTCTCACCAGCAGAACCCAGCCTCATTCGCTCCGCATCCTAGCACACCCAGTCACTTGCATTTTGCAAGTAACCCCCATACTTTCCCGCCATGCAGCCAAAATCCCCCTCGATCCTGGAATGCCCCGTCGGCCGCGCCGTGGAAACGGTCGGCGAATGGTGGAGCATCCTGATCCTGCGCGATGCATTTCAGGGGGCGACGAGGTTCGATGAGTTCTCGCAAAACCTCGGCATTGCACCGAACATCCTATCGCGGCGGCTCGCCCATCTCACCGAGAGCGGCATGTTCACGCGCCGCCGCTATCAAGATCGGCCGCCACGCTACGAATATGTGCTGACGGACAAGGCGCGGGATTTCTTTCCCGTGATCGCTACGCTGCTCGCCTGGGGCAACAAGCATCTCGCGCCCAAAGGCGAATCCATCCTGCTGGCGAACCGGAACAGCGCACGCCCGTTCGATCCGGTCGTGGTCGACGCGGCCAACATGCAGCCTATCACGCTCGCCAATACCATCGCCATTCCCGGGCCACGCGCCAGCCGCGGCATGCGCAAGCACCTCGCTTCACTCAAGGCAATGAACCCGGCCGTCGCGCCGGCCGGAGACTGACATGCGTCGTATCGTCGTGACGGGAATGGGCGCAGTGTCGCCGCTCGGCTGCGGTGTCGAATTGTCGTGGCGGCGGTTGCTCGCCGGGCAAAGCGGGCTGCGGCCGCTGCCCGAATGGGCGCAGGCGCTGCCGGCGCGCATTGCCGGGCTCGTGCCCGACAAGGCCGATGATGCCGAAGGCGGCTTCGATCCGGCGCAGGCCGCGGCGCCCAAAGACCAACGCAAGATGGACCGCTTCATTCTGTTCGCACTGCTCGCCACGGCAGAAGCGGTCGCGCAAGCCCGATGGACGCCGCAGGACGCAGCCGCGCTGGAGCGCACCGCGACGATCATCGCTTCCGGCGTCGGCGGCTTTCCCGCAATGGCGGAGGCCGTGCGCACCACCGAGCAGCGCGGCGCGCGGCGGCTGTCGCCGTTCACGATTCCCTCCTTCCTCGCCAATCTCGCCGCCGGCCACGTCTCGATCAAATACGGCTACAAGGGCGCGCTGGGCACGCCGGTCACGGCCTGCGCGGCCGGCGTGCAGGCGATCGGCGATGCCGCACGCATGATCCGCCTCGGCGAGGCCGATGTCGCGATCTGCGGCGGCGCCGAGGCCTGCATCGATATCGTCAGCCTCGGCGGCTTTGCGGCGGCGCGAGCCCTGTCGAGCGGCTTCAACGACGAACCCGCACGCGCCTCGCGGCCGTTCGATCGCGACCGCGACGGCTTTGTCATGGGCGAAGGTGCAGGCATCCTGGTGATCGAGGCGCTGGAGCATGCGCTCGCGCGCGGTGCGAAGCCGATCGCGGAGATCGTCGGCTACGGCACGACGGCGGACGCCTATCACATGACATCGGGTCCACCGGATGGCGACGGCGCCCGCCGCGCCATGGAGATCGCGCTACGGCAGGCGAAGCTCGCGCCCCCGGATGTGCAGCACCTGAACGCGCACGCGACGTCGACTCCGGCCGGCGACGAGAGCGAGCTCGGCGCCATCGCCACGCTGTTCGGCCGCAATCGGGGCATTGCGGTGAGCGCGACCAAATCGGCCACCGGCCATCTGCTCGGCGCGGCCGGTGGGCTGGAAGCAATCTTCGCCGTGCTCGCTCTGCGCGATCAGATCGCGCCGCCGACGCTCAATCTCGAAAACCCGGATCCTGGCGCTGACGGCATCGACATTGTCGCCGGTGCCGCACGGCCGATGCCGATGCAGCATGCGATCTCCAACGGGTTCGGCTTCGGCGGAGTCAATGCGAGCGTGATCTTCCGCCGGATGGGCTAAGCGAGAGGCCTTGCAATCGCCGCTCGCTCAGCTACGAAAACAGGATGACCGAAACCAATTTCTGGCTGTTCCTGGCCGCAGCATTCCTAATTGCGGCGATTCCCGGCCCCGGCATTTTTTACGTCGCGGCGCGAACACTTTCGGACGGCCGCGCGAGCGGCTTTGCCTCGACCGCGGGCACGGCGCTGGGCGGCATGGTCCATGTCGTGGCCGGCAGTCTTGGCATCTCCGCGATCATCCTGGCCAGCGCGGAACTGTTTGCCGCCGTGAAATTCGTCGGCGCGCTCTATCTGGTCTGGCTCGGCATCAGGACGTTTCGCGGCGCCGTGCGTGCGCAGTCGCTCGAGAGCGAAGCCGTCGGCGACAAGCGCGCGTTCCGCGACGGCGTGCTGGTCGAGGCGCTGAATCCGAAGACTGCGGCGTTCTTTCTCGCCTTCATTCCGCAGTTTCTCGATCCCGCGGGATCGAACCCGACGCTGCAATTCATCCTGCTCGGTGCGATCTCGGTGGCACTGAACACACTCGCCGACGTCGTGGTGGTGCTGATGGCCTCGGCAACGCGCGCGCAGCTGATCGGACGGCCGCAGCTGATGCGGCGCCTCACGCAAGGCTCCGGCGTCTTCATCGCGGGCCTCGGCCTCTCGCTTGCCTTGGCGCGGCGGCCGGCAAATGGCTAGCACCCCGCAAAGCCGCTTCTATGAATCGCACGGCCTGCGGCTGCATTACGCCGACTGGGGCAACGAGGGCGCGCCCGCTCTGATCCTGGTCCATGGGGGCCGCGATCATTGCCGCAGCTGGGATCACATCGCCCGATCGTTGCAGCCGCATTTTCACGTGCTCGCACCCGACCTGCGCGGTCACGGCGATTCCGATTGGACGAGGGGCGGCAGCTACGCGCTGACCGAATATGTCTACGATCTTACCCAGCTCGTCCGCACCATTGCAGCGCCTCAAGTCGGTCTCATCGGCCATTCGATGGGCGGCATGGTGAGCCTGATCTTTTCAGGTTCATTCCCCGAGCAGGTCACGAAGCTGGTCGTCCTCGACGGCGTGACCATGTTGCCGGATGCACCAAAGCCGCCGGTGCATGAGCGCATCGGCAAATGGGTGGCCCAACTCGACAAGCTGCACGACCGGACGCCGCGTCGATATTCGACTCTAGCGGACGCGGCCGCGCAGATGGTGCTTCACAACAGGCGGCTGTCGCGCGACCTCGCGCTGCATCTCGCCACGCATGGCGCGCGACGGAACGAGGACGGCACCTATAGCTGGAAGTTCGATCCCTACCAACGTGCCAGCGCGCCGCACCGGCTCTGGCCCGACGATCACGTCGCCTTGTGGTCACGCATCGCCTGCCCGACGCTGCTGCTCAATGCCGGCAAAAGTTTTCTGGCCGGCGCAAAGGCCGCAGGCCTGGAGCGCTATTTCCAGAACGCGCGCATCAAGACCATCGCCGGGGCGGGACACTGGCTGCAGCATGACAAGCCGCAGGAGGTGTTGGACGAGATCCGGCGGTTTCTGGAATTGGCCGAGGATGGCTTAGGCTAGCTCGACTATATCCACGTCATTGCGAGCGTAGCGAAGCAATCCAGACTGTCACCGCTGAGAGATTTGGATTGCTTCGCTACGCTCGCTATGACGAACAGAGCTAGCTCAACGTCCCCGCATGCACCCACCAGCCGGGGTGATCGCGGCGGATCTTTTCGGCGGCGGCGTGCGTCTCGACCGGTGCGCCGTAGATCGCAAAGCACGTCGCGCCGGAGCCGGACATCCGGGCGAGCTTGACGCCGGCGGACGTACGCAAGGCGTCCAGCACCTCGCCGATGACAGGCTCGATGCGCATCGCCGGCGCTTCGAGGTCATTGGCGACCGTTTCGAGAACCTCGACCCAATCGGCGATCGAGGCCCCCTCCTCCGGCCACGCCGGCGCTTCGAGGACCGAGGTAGCGCCAACCAGAAGCTCGCCGTTGCGCAGGCCCAGCGCCTGGAACACGTCCTTGGTGGCAACCGGCACGCGCGGATTGACCAAGACGCAGGGCATGCTCGGCAGCGCGAGCGGCAACAGCTGCTCGCCGACGCCGGTCATGTCGCAGGCGCGCGAGAGGAGGCACACCGGCACGTCGGCGCCGGTCGCGAGCGCGACTTTCTGAACGCGGGGATCATCGAGCGATAGATCATTGAGACGCGCGAGGAGCCGCAGCGCCGCTGCGGCATCCGCTGAGCCGCCGCCGATGCCGGCGGCAACCGGAAGCACCTTGTCGAGCGAGAAGGCGCCGAGCTTCAGGCCAGGGACAGCCTCGGCCAGAAGCTTGGCGGCCTTGAGCACGAGATTGTCAGCAGTGTCGCCGCAAGCCGCAGCCAGCGGCCCGGTGGTGGTGAGCTTCAGCTCGCCGTCGGGCTCCAGCGTGAGCCTGTCGGCACAGTCGGCGAACGCAACCACGCTTTCGAGATCATGATAGCCGTCGGCACGACGGCCGATGACGCGAAGGCTCAAATTGACCTTCGCCCGCCCTTCTTCAATCAACGCCGGCATCGGCGACAGCCCCCAACTTGCCCCAGATCTCAGCCGCCCTTGCCGTCGTCCTTCTTCTTCTCGGCCTGCGCCGCGGAAGAGTTGGAATTATCCTCGGTGAGGCCATTGGCGATCTTGGCCTCGATCTTCGGCAGCTCTTCCGGCTCGGGCTTGAGATCGCGCGCATGCGACCACTGGAACTTGGCTTCCAGCGTGCGGCCGACGCGCCAATAGGCATCGCCGAGGTGGTCGTTGATGGTGGGATCCTCGGGCTTGAGATCGATCGCGCGCTCGAGGTTCTTCACCGCCTCCTCATAATTGCCGATGCGGTAATAGGCCCAGCCGAGCGAATCGACGATATAGCCGTCGTCGGGACGCTGCTCGACGGCGCGCTTGATCATCTTCATGCCCTCGTCGAGATTGATGCCCTGGTCGATCCAGGAATAGCCAAGATAGTTGAGCACGTGCGGCTGGTCGGGCTGCAGCTCGAGCGCCTTCTTCATGTCGGCTTCGGCCTTGGCCCACTGCTTGGAGCGCTCCTCGCAGATGCCGCGATAGTAGTACCAGACGCTGTTGGCCTTGTCGTTGCCGGCCGGCAGCACGTCGATGCCTTGCGAGTAGGTCGCGCCGCAGTCGCCGAACTTCTTGCGGCCGCGCTCGATGTTGCCGAGCGCCATGATGGCTTCGAGGTCCTTGGGATCCTCCGTGGTGACGCCCTTGAGGATCTTGATCGCCTCGTCGGTGCGGTCGGCGGAGTCGAGATCGATGGCGAGCTGAATCTGGGCGTTGCGCTTGAGCGGCGAGGACGCGGGCACGCGCTCATAGACCTTGATCGCCATCTGCGGCCGCTTCACCGATTCGTAGAGATCGGCGAGCGAGAGCAGTGCCAGCGGATGGCTCGGCTGCAGGTAGAGCGAGAGCTGGAGATAGACCAGCGCCAGATCCTCGCCGCCGCGGCGGGTCAGCGTCGCGCCGATGCCATAGAGCGCTTCGGCGGCGCCGGCCTGCGCGGAATCCACGAGCGGCGGCATCTTCTTGCCGGCCTTGGTCTCGCGCAGACCTTCCTGGATCAGCGGATGACGCGCGAGCTTCTTGTCGAAGGCCAGGTAGACATTGGTCGCGGCGGTGGAATCCTTGTTGCGCGACAGCCAGCGCGCATAGGCCTCGGTCACGCGCAGCATGGAATCATCGAGCTTGTAGGCGCGCTCGAAGCGGGTGCCGGCGTCCTTCTCCTTGCCGGAGAGCTCCAGGATCATGCCCGCATGAAGGTCCTTGAACAGCGGATACCATTCCGGACCTGCCAGCTTGTCGATGGCGGCGACACCACCCTTGGCATCGCCCGCACCATAGGCGGCCCAGCCCGACAGCAGCGTGGCGACGAGATCGGTGATCGGACCGCGGATCGACTGGTTGATATTGGTCTGCGCAGCAGGGTACTTCTTCAGCTTGAGATCATGCACGCCGACGACGAGACGCGCGACACGGTTGGTCTTGTCGATGGTGAGGATGCGCTCGGCCAGCTTGACCGCCTCGTCGATGTCGCCGTCCGCGACCGAGGAGATGAAGGCACGGTCGAGCAGCTCGTTGTTCTTCGGATCGGTGCGGAGCGCCGAACGGTAGAATGCGGCGGCGGACGCCGCGTCACGCTCGACGCTGGCGTGGCGCGCGGCGAGATAGCTGCCGGCACCGGTCAGCGACTTCAGATCGTTTCGGGTCGGAAACTGCGCCGCCGTGCTCTCCGGATGATCCGGCGTCTGCGCCAGCACCGCGCCGGGGACCGTCGTGATCGCGGTGAGGACGATGGCGGCAGCAGTCCAGCGGTTGAAACGATTTGAAAACATCAGGGCTCGCCTTGAGTTGGTATTGCCTGGGTTTGCAGCAGAAGGCCGTATCGCATGCGAACGCGGCCGGTGGCATCGGGACCCGGAACCGTCAGGCCGACAATGCCGCTTTTGGCGCTTCGCCGCAAGGATTCGGACCGGACGATCGCCTCCGCACGCCCCAAACCGGCCACCCGCGCCCCAAGACGCCGCTACTATGGCCTTATCGTGGCCGCGGCGGGTGGCCGCGGCCGGGTTCTCACGCGAACGTGCGTCAGATCACCAGTGAGCCCGCCCTTACATCGCCTCGTAGTTCGGGCCGCCGCCGCCCTCCGGGGGAACCCAGGTGATGTTGCCGTTGGGATCCTTCACGTCGCAGGTTTTGCAGTGGACGCAGTTCTGGGCATTGATCTGGAAGCGCGGGCCCGCCCCCTCCTCGATCCATTCATAGACGCCGGCCGGGCAGTAGCGATTCGAGGGGCCGGCGAAGACGTCATGCTCGGAGGCCTTCTGGAGGTTCATGTCCGCCACCTTCAGATGGATCGGCTGGTCCTCCTCGTGATTGGTGTTGGACAAAAACACCGAGGACAACTTGTCGAAGGTGATCTTGCCATCGGGCTTCGGGTAATTCCTGGGCGCGCGGCTCTTGGCAGGATCGAGCGTGGCGCGGTCGGGCTTGAGGTGCGACTGGGTGCCGAACAGCGAGCCGCCGAACAGCGTGTTGCACCACATGTCGAAGCCGCCCAGCGCGACGCCGAGCACGGTGCCGAACTTCGACCACAGCGGCTTGACGTTGCGGACCAGGAACAAATCCTTGCCGACCGACGACGTGCGCCAGGCATTCTCGTATTCGACGAGTTCGTCATTGGCGCGATCGGCGGCAATCGCGGCTGCGACGTGCTCGGCGGCGAGCATGCCGGTGCCCATCGCGTTGTGCACGCCCTTGATGCGCGGCACGTTGACGAACCCGGCCGCGCAACCGATCAGCGCGCCCCCGGGGAAGCTCAGCTTCGGCACCGACTGATAGCCGCCCTCGGTGATGGCGCGCGCGCCATAAGCGAGCCGCTTGGCGCCTTCGAAGGTGCCGCGGATCGAGGGATGGGTCTTGAAGCGCTGGAATTCGTCGAACGGGGACAGATAGGGATCGTCGTAATTGAGGTGCACGACGAAGCCGACAGCGACGAGATTGTCGTCGTAATGGTACAGGAACGAGCCGCCGCCGGTCTTCATGTCGAGCGGCCAGCCGAACGAATGCTGGATCAAGCCCTTCTGGTGCTTGGCGGGATCGATCTGCCAAACCTCCTTGAGGCCGATGCCGAATTTTGGCGGCTCAGCCTTGGCGTCGAGTGCGAATTTGTTGATGAGCTGCTTGGTCAGGCTGCCTCGGGCGCCTTCGGCAAACAGCGTGTACTTGCCGAGCAATTCCATACCGCGGGTAAAGGAATCCTTCGGCTTGCCGTCGCGGCCGATTCCCATGTCGCCGGTGGCGATGCCCCTGACCTTGCCCCCCTCGTCGTAGAGCACCTCGGCCGCGGCAAAGCCCGGATAGATCTCGACGCCGAGCGCCTCGGCCTTGCGCGCCAGCCAGCGGCAGACATTGCCGAGCGAGCCGATATAGCAGTGATGATTGTCCATCAGCGGCGGCATCATGAAATTCGGCAGCTTGATCGCGCCGCCGCCCGTCATCCAGTAGAAGCGGTCGTCCTTGACCTGCGTCTTCAGCGGGCAGTCGGCATCCTCCCGCCAGTCCGGAATGAGCTTGTCGAGTCCGGCCGGGTCGATCACCGCGCCCGAGAGAATATGTGCGCCGACCTCGGAGCCCTTCTCCACCACGACCACATTGAGATCGGCATTGAGTTGCTTCAGCCGGATCGCGGCCGACAGACCCGAGGGGCCGGCGCCGACAATGACGACGTCGAATTCCATGGATTCGCGCGGGGGAAGTTCTTCGGTGCTCATCTGATCTCAGCCCTTGAGACGGTCCTCGGTCGTTTGCGCCCTCTTGTTTCCGATTTTTCCGGGTAGGACAACCTCGGAATCGCGTTCCGCCGGGATGCAAGGCCATCCAAGGTGATATAAAAGTCAGACTTTCCCATGATCCCCGAACCCGCACCCACCGTCCGAGAGCTGCTCGCCTTCTATCTGGAGGCCGGTGTCGACTGCGCGCTTGCGGAGGAACCGATAGACCGCCTGGCGGAAATCGACGCTCCGCCACCTTCCGCGCGCACGGCACCGCTCGAGGCGCCGCGGCCGGTCGCCGCGCCCGCGGTCATACGTGGTGAAGCCGCGCCTGCACCGGACGTCGCCATCGCCTCGGCGCGTGAGGCCGCGCGCACCGCCCCGACGCTGGAGGCATTGCGCGAGTTGATGCAAACTTTCGAGGGCTGCGCGCTGAAGCACACCGCGACACGGCTGGTGTTCGCCGACGGCAATCCCAAGGCGCGCATTATGTTCGTCGGCGAGGCGCCAGGGCGCGACGAGGACATCGAGGGACTGCCCTTCGTCGGGCGCAGCGGCAAGCTGCTCGATCTGATGATGGGGGCCATAGGGCTCAACCGCACCACAGCCTACATCGCCAACGTCATTCCCTGGCGGCCGCCCGGCAACCGCACGCCGACGCCGCAGGAGACGCAGATCTGCCTGCCCTTCATCCAGCGCCAGATCGAGCTGGTGAACCCGGATGTGCTGGTGACGCTCGGCAATCCCTCGACCCAGACGCTGCTGGGAACGCGCGAAGGCATCATGCGCACCCGCGGGCGCTGGTTCGATTATGACACCGGCGCACGCACCATCCGCGCGCTGCCGACCTTCCATCCGGCCTATCTGTTGCGCTCGCCGTCATACAAGCGGCTGGCCTGGCAGGATTTGCGCGCAGTCGCGAAGGTGCTGTCGGGATAGCGAGGGGCAGAACGCTCTCTCCCCGTCATTGCGAGCGCAGCGAAGCAAATCCAGAATCTTTCCGGAGAGAGACTCTGGATTGCTTCGTCGCAAGGGCTCCGCGCAATGACGGCGGAGAGAGCACCTCACGTCCCCTTCGGCCGCACGATGGCCCAGCCGATGCGCAGCAGCGGCTGGCGGCCCGTCACCAGCCATTCGAAGGCGCGCGGGACTTCAGGCACGATGCCGGGGAAGCGCTTGAGGATGTCCGGCGGCGGGGTTCCGGCGGTATCGGAGGCGCGCCAGACCACGACGCCGCCAGTTTCGCTGAACTTGGACCGATTCATCCACGGCGTGCGTGCCGGATCGGCGTCGATGAAGAGATGCGGCCGGCCGGAATGCAGTGCGATCAGGCTGGCGAGCTGGGGCTCGCCGGCGACGGCACGCAAGCGATGGTTGGTGCGGCGGGCAAAGCTCTCGTCGAAGAAGTCTGAGATCGCACGCGCCGGCATCGAGGTCGCAATCTCGTTGGCACCGGTCCAGGGCAGGAACAGCACGGCGAGCACCACACCGGCGGCGGGTGCGACGACGGCGGCAGCCCAGACCATGCGCAGCATCCGCGCGCGGCGCATCGCGATGAGATCGCCGGCCGCGACGACCGCGGCGAGCCCCGACATGACCAGCACGACACCGGCGCCGCCGACGACGGAGTCGAGCCCCATCAAGCCGGAGATCAGCACCGCGCCGAGTGGCAGAGCCAGCGCGAAGAAGTAGACGAAGCTGCGCGCGAGCGGCTCGACCGGCGGGCGATAGATGATCGGCGGCTCCTCGCCCTTGTCGGCGAACAGCCCGGTATTGAGAAAGGTCAGCGCCGGAATCGTCGCCGCCCCGAGCACCAATCCTCCGAGCAGCCAGGCCGCATGCAGCGCGCGGGCGCTGAGCTCGGTGACTTGCGGCAAGGCCGGCAGCGTCAACGTCTCGGCGCGCATCAGCCAGACCGCATAGGGCAGCGCCAGCACGGCGACGACGATCAGTGCAAACAGCGGATCGAGCCCGCGCAGCGTCCTGCGCCCGGCTGCGGTCGAGATCGCGAAGATGATGATCAGCAGGAGGAGAAAGATCGCCGCAGGCGTCGTCAGCAGCAAGAGTCCCGCTTCGATCGACCAGGCGAACCAGGCATTGCCGCGGCGCTGGCCGATGATCTGCCAGGAGTGCAGCAGCAATAGCGCCCAGAGCGGCCGCGCCAGGACCAGCGGCCCGAAGTCGAGCGCGGACGAGGAGAACGCCAGCGCGGTCATGGTCAGGAGCACGGCGAGCACCGCGTGCTGGGAGCCGACCACGGCGCGAGACAGATGAAAGAGCGCGATGAAGGTCGCGATCTCGCACACCTCGGCAAGCACATAGACGCCGAACATATGACCGCCGGCCGCGCGATAGGCGATGTCGGCGAGCCAGACCGGCAGCGGCGGGCCGAGGTCGGTGCCGACCTGGTACTCGCGGCCGAAGGCCAGCAGCGTCGCAAGAGTGCCGGGCGGGCTGCGGTAGAACACCAGCGCCACGAACAGCCACATCGCCGCCTGAAGCAGCACGGCGATCCATACGATCAGCCGCGGCCGGGCGCGAATGAGCTCGATGACCAGGGAGGTAAACCGCATGCAACGTCCGAATGATGCAGCCAGTCCAGCCGGCCCTATTCGCTCACATTCGATTTGATAATGGGCGCTGCGCGTCGTGGCAACTTTGGTGTGCTCGTCATGCCCGGGCTTATCCCGCCTGCGCGGTCGAAGCCGGCGCGGCGAAGGCCCGAAGATCCACACGCGGATGGCCGGATCAAGCCGGGCCATGACGGATGAGGGTGCGGCGGGGCCGTCGTCCTAGAGAGTTGCCGATCCGTCGATCTCAATTTGCGCGTCCATCTGTACCTCGACCTCGGTCACCGAGAACAAGTCCCGCTCCGGCGCGACGGTCCAAGGCATGTGCTTGGCGCGGGCGGCGGCGACGGGGGCGAAGAAGCTGCGGTGATGGATGGACGGGCCGAGACGGTCGAGCGCCTCGAGATGTTCGGGGACGGCATAGCCCTTGTGCTGCTCGAAGCCGTAGCCGGGGCAGTCCTGCGCCAGCGCGCACATCAGCCGGTCGCGGGTAACCTTGGCGACAATGGATGCCGCGGCGATCGACAGCACGATGCCGTCGCCGCCGATCACCGCCTCGCAATCGCATTCCGTGTCGAGCCGGTCGCGGCCGTCGACGAAGACGTGCCTGGGCGTCTCGGGCAGTGCCACCACGGCGCGCTTCAGCGCCCATAGCGAGGCGCGCAGGATGTTGTCGCGGTCGATGCGCGCGGGCGAGGCGACGACAACCGAGACCTGCGCGGTGGCGCAGATCTTGTCGAACAGTTTTTCGCGCTCCTCGGCGGTCAGGCGCTTGGAATCATCGATGCCGCGCGGAATGCGGTCGGGATCGAGAATCACCGCCGCCGCCACCACGGGGCCGGCGAGCGGGCCGCGGCCGGCCTCGTCGCAACCGGCGACCGGCCAGACGCCGCGCTTGATCAACGCGCGCTCGCGACGAAAGCTGGGGGGAGCAATGGCAATGATACCTTTCTTGCCGGCAGCAACCTGCGGAGCGCCAGCCGCAGGCGTCTTGACCGCCTTGTCAGGCGCGGCCTTCTTCGCGGCCTGCTTCTTGGGCGCGTCTTTGGCTGGATTCTTGGCGGACTTGTCCCGAATCATGGCCGGGATCGTGCGCAAGGGGCTTCGCCAGCGCAACCTGGAACCCAGGATAATTCCCGTTATTCAGGCTGGCCGCCCCTATTCCGCCAGATGCACCCGTCGGTCCTCGCCCACCTCGATGCCAGGCGCGACCACGACCTCCCAGACATGGCCGTCGGGATCAGCAAAATAGCCGCAATAGCCACCGTAATCGGTCTCGTGCGCCGCCTTCAGCAAGGCGGCTCCCTTCCCGATGGCGAAGGCCAGCACCTGATCGACCTCCCCGCGCGTCGCGCAATTCCAGGCGAGCGTGGTGCCACGAAAGGTCGTGGGCCTCGGCCGGTCAGGCACCGATGCGTCGGCCGCGAGCCGATCCCAATGATAAAGCGCGAGCACCGGACCTCCGGTGTCGTAGAAGGCGACCGCCTCGCCGGTCGCCTTCAGGCGGCGCGAGAAGCCGAGTGCGTCGTAAAACGCGATACTCGCGCGGATGTCGCTGACACCCAACGTAATGACGGTCAGTCGTGGCACCGGCACGGCGAGTTCCTTAACCACGCTATGCCTCTTCCGTTTGTCCGGTCAGAACAGGCTGAGCTGGTCGCCGTTCCGCTTCGGCCGCGCAAAGTGGTCCGTCGTCAGCTTGGAGCGCCGCTTGTTGAGGCCGAGTCTGTCGCAGGCGATCTCGAAGCGGCGGCCGATGGTCCAGGCCATCGGGCCGGTGCCCTTCATCCGCTCGCCCCATTTCGCATCGTAGTCGCGTCCGCCGCGCATGTCGCGGATCAGGGTGAAGACGTGGCGGTAGCGGTCCGGATAGTTCGCCATCAGCCATTCGCGGAAGAGATCGCGGACCTCCAGCGGCAACCGCAGCAGCACGTACGAGGCCTCCTTGACGCCGGCGTGGGCGGCGGCATCGAGGATTCGTTCGATCTCGGAATCGTTCAGCGCCGGAATCACGGGCGCAACCATCACCGTGGTGGGAATGCCGGCATCAGAGAGCTGCTTCAGCGCCTCCAGCCGCCTCGGTGGTGTCGAGGCCCGCGGCTCCATGGTGCGCGCCAGCTTCGGGTCGAGCGAGGTGACGGATATCGCGACCTTGGCGAGGTTGCGCTTGGCCATCCGCGCGAGAATGTCGATGTCGCGCACGACCAGCGCCGACTTGGTGACGATGCCGACCGGATGGCTAGCGCGTTCCAGCACCTCGAGGATGCCGCGCATGATCTTTCGCTCGCGTTCGATCGGCTGATAGGGATCGGTGTTGGTGCCGATCGCGATCATCCGCGGCTCGTAGCCGGGTGCGGCGAGCTCCTTCTCCAGCAGCGAAGGTGCCTCAGGCTTCGCGAACAGTTTTGACTCGAAGTCCAGCCCCGGCGAGAGGCCGAGATAGGCATGTGTCGGCCTCGCGAAGCAATAGACACAGCCATGCTCGCAGCCGCGATACGGATTGATCGAGCGGTCGAAGCCGATGTCGGGGGAGTCGTTCCGGGTGATGACCTTGCGCGAGGTGTCGACACCGACCGTGGTCCTGAACGGCGGCAGCTCTTCCAGGCTCTGCCAGCCGTCATCGAAAGCGACGCGCGCCTCGGCCTCGTAGCGGCCGGTGGCATTGGATTGTGCTCCCCGCCCTCGCCGGCGCGCGCGGTCGATGGCGACGCCAAGCTCGGGGAAATCTGAAGGCGCACCCGCCGGCTCGGAGGGCGCCGTGACCGGCGGGTGCTTGAGGGCACGAGAGGATGCTCGACTCATGAGCCCAACATAGCACGCAAACGGAACAAATCAAGAACAAGAACAAAAAACGCGAAAACAACCCCATGCAAAGTAGCCACCCAAATTTCGGGCGCGCGCCTTTGACATCACGCAACACGCCGGTCGCGACGATTTCGTTTGATCCCGCACAGGGATCGATCGCGCCGGAACAAAGTTGGTGACGATCGCTGGGTGAAAGCCGACAGGAACATGACAATTCAACAAAAAACGGCCGCCGCGAGCAGCGACCTCGGTCTGCTCGATCGCTATTGGCGCGCCGCCAACTACCTCTCCGTCGGGCAGATCTACCTGCTCGATAATCCGCTGCTGCGCGAGCCGTTACGACCCGAGCACATCAAGCCGCGTTTGCTCGGCCATTGGGGCACGACGCCCGGCCTGAACTTCATCTACGCCCATCTCAACCGCGTCATCCGCGCGCTGGACCTCAACGTGATCTATGTCTGCGGTCCCGGCCATGGTGGACCGGGCATGGTCGCCAACACCTACCTCGAAGGCAGCTACAGCGAGATCTATCCCGACATCGCGCGGGATACCGACGGATTGCGCAAGCTGTTCAGGCAGTTCTCCTTCCCCGGCGGCATTCCGAGCCATGCGGCGCCGGAGACGCCGGGCTCGATCCACGAAGGCGGCGAACTCGGCTACGCGCTGGTGCACGCCTATGGCGCGGCATTCGACAACCCCGATTTGATCGTCGCCTGCGTCGTCGGCGACGGCGAGGCGGAAACCGGCCCGTTAGCTGCGTCCTGGCATTCGAACAAGTTCCTGAACCCGGCCCATGACGGCGCGGTGCTGCCGATCCTGCATCTCAACGGCTACAAGATCGCAAATCCGACCGTGCTCGGGCGGATGCAAGATGCGGAGATCCGCGATCTCTTCCATGGGTTCGGCCATGAGCCGCTGTTCGTTGCGGGCGATGATCCCAAATTGATGCACCACGCCATGGCGGATGCGCTCGATGTCGCGCTCGCCAGTATCCGCTCGATCCAGCAGCACGCCCGTGACGGGCGCACGAGCGTCGGGCGGCCGCGCTGGCCGATGATCGTGCTGCGCAGCCCGAAGGGCTGGACTGGCCCGAAGGAAGTCGACGGCAAGAAGGTCGAGGGTTTTTGGCGCGCGCATCAAGTGCCCGTCGCGAGCTGCCGCGAGAACCCGGCGCACCTCAAGCTGCTCGAACACTGGATGCGCAGCTATGAGCCCGAAAAGCTGTTCGACGCGAACGGCGCGCTCATTCCCGAGCTCCAGGCGCTCGCGCCCGAAGGCGTCAGGCGCATGGGCGCCAATCCACATGCCAATGGCGGCCTCCTGAAGAAAGAGCTGAAGCTGCCCGACTTTCGCAGCTTCGCAATCGAGGTGCCGCAGCCCGGCGGCACCGTGGCGGAAGCGACGCGCGAGCTCGGCAAATTCCTGCGCGACGTCATTCGCCTCAATGCGCAACAACGCAATTTCCGCATCGCGGGCCCGGACGAGACGGCGTCGAACCGGTTAGACGCCGTGTTCGAAGCGACCGAACGCGTCTGGATGGAACCGATCGAGCCTTACGACGTGCATCTCGCGCAGGATGGGCGCGTGATGGAAGTCTTGAGCGAGCATCTCTGCCAGGGCTGGCTGGAAGGCTATCTGCTGACCGGACGGCACGGCTTCTTCTCCTGCTACGAAGCCTTCATCCACATCGTGGATTCCATGTTCAACCAGCATGCCAAATGGCTGAAGGTTACGCGCGACCTGCCGTGGCGGCGCCCGATCGCCTCGCTCAACTATCTTCTGACCTCGCATGTCTGGCGGCAGGACCATAACGGCTTCAGCCATCAGGACCCCGGTTTCGTCGACCTTGTCGCCAACAAGAAGTCCGACATCGTCCGCATCTACTTCCCGCCGGATGCCAACACGCTGCTGTGGATCGCCGACCATTGCCTGCGCACCTACAACCGCATCAACGTGATCGTCGCCGGCAAGCAGCCGGCGCCGCAATGGCTGTCGATGCAGGACGCGGCGACACACTGCGATGCCGGCATCGGCATCTGGACCTGGGCCGGAACGGAGGACGAAAAGGAGGAGCCCGACGTGGTGATGGCCTGCGCCGGCGACGTGCCGACATTGGAGACGCTCGCCGCCGTCGATCTCTTGCGCAAGGCACTGCCGGATCTGAAGATCCGCGTCGTCAACGTCGTCGACCTCATGACGCTGCAACCCAAGGAGCAGCATCCGCACGGCCTGTCCGACCGCGACTTCGACAGCCTGTTCACGCGCGACAAGCCGGTGATCTTCGCCTATCACGGCTACCCTCATCTCATTCACCGGCTGACCTATAACCGCACCAATCATGCCGGCATGCATGTGCGCGGCTTTGCCGAGGAAGGCACCACGACGACGCCCTTCGATATGGTCGTTCTCAACGAGCTCGATCGCTACCACCTCGCCATCGAGGCGATCGAGCGCGTGCCCGGGCTCGCGACCAGGGCCGCACAAGTGAAGCAGCGATTCCGCGACAGACTGATCGAGCACTCCCGCTACATCCGCGAGCATGGCGAGGATATGCCTGAGATCCGCGACTGGGTCTGGCCGAACAGCGCCGGCGGCAACACGCCGGCCGAAGCCGGCGACTAGCCATGTCGAACACGGTCCTCGCCCTCAATTCGGGATCGTCGAGCATCAAGTTCGGCCTGTTCGAGATTGCGGCGGCCGATCCCATCCTGCTGTGCAAGGGCCAGCTCGACGAACACGAGGCAAAACCCCGGCTCATCGTGAGGAGCGCCGCGGGGGAGGACCTGGTCGAGACGCGGAGAGACGCATCGGATGCCGAGGACGGTCATCTGTTCGCCGACGTGCTCGCCTTCGTCGAGGACCGGTTCGGCGAACGCAGCCTCCGTGCCGTCGGCCATCGCATCGTTCACGGCGGGCCGGATTATTCAGGCCCTGTCGTCCTGACGGACGATCTCACCGCGAAGCTGCAGGCGTTGACACCGCTGGCCCCGCTGCACCAGCCGCGCTGCCTTGCGCCAGTCCGCACGCTCGCGGCGCTCCGGCCCGGGCTGACGCAGATCGCGTGTTTCGATACCGCCTTCCACCACGGCCTCGCGCCGCCGGCGAGCCGCTTCGCCATTCCCAGGCGCTTCGAGGCGCGTGGCGTCAGGCGTTACGGCTTCCACGGCCTGTCTTTCGAATATGTCGCAGGACGCCTGGCCGAGATCGCGCCGGAGCTCACGGCGAGGCGCATCGTCATCGCGCATCTCGGCAACGGCGCCAGCCTCTGCGCATTGCGCAATGGCCGCAGCGTCGACACCACGATGGGGCTGACGCCGCTCGACGGCCTCGTGATGGGCACGCGCTGCGGCACGATCGATCCCGGCGTGCTGCTCTATCTGCAGCAACACGAGAACATGTCGGTCGAGGAGGTCCAACACCTGCTCTATCACGAGTCAGGCCTCTTCGGCGTCTCCGGCACCTCCGCGGACATGCGCACGCTGCTGGCGAGCGGCGAGGCTGCGGCGCGAGAGGCGGTCGATCTCTTCGTCTTCCGTGCGGCGCAGGGGATTGCGATGATGTCGACCACGCTCGAAGGGCTGGACGGTCTGATCTTCACCGGCGGCATCGGCGAGCATGCCAAGGAGATCCGCGGCGCGATCGGCGAGTGTCTCGCCTGGATGGGCGTGCGCATCGATGCTGCTGCGAATGATGCCGCACGCGAGTGCATCAGCCGGGGCGATGGCAGCGTCGAGGTGTTCGTCGTTCCAACGAATGAGGAACTGACGATCGCACGGCACTGCGCAAGGGTGCTGCGAGCGATGGCGACTCCAGGTGGGCGAAGCGTTCTGTCCGCGTTCGCATAAGCAATGAGTTCGCGGAGCCAGACCCCTCACCCCGAACGAATTTGTGTCTCCTGGTATCGCTGCCCTCTCCCACAAGGGGCGAGGGCACAGTCACGCGCATCTCGCTCGCGGATAAATTCATCGAGCACTAATGAGTCCCCGACCATATCTGAAAACACCCGATCGCGACCTCGATCACGATTAGGACCACGACCGCGATCTCCAGGCGGAGCGAGCGCTGGGTGTCGATGATGTCGGTCAGTGCGTTGGCGGTCTCCGACACCGCGGTGAGCTTGCGCTCGAGCGTGTCGAGGCGCTCCTTCAACTCGTACTCGTCCTCGAGACGGGAATAGAGCCGATCGAGCTCTGGCTTCTCCCAGAGGACGTCGGGCTTCTCGGCGACCGCGACGCGGCCCGCGACGCGCTGCTGCACCAGCAGTGCATTACCGATCAATTGCAGAATGCCCTTGCGCCGGCGCGGTGTGCGGCCGCCTTCGGCGAGCTCCCGTGCGAACGGCTCGATCACGTCGAAGACCGCGGCGACGCGGCGCTCGTCGCGCGCCAGCGACGTGCTCTTGGCGAGCGCATCCGCGACCAGCAGCAGCCGGTCGTCGGAGAATTTGGCGAGGCAGATCGGCCCGCCCGGCTGGATCGTCTCGGCGGCCTCATCGTTGCAGAGCTGCACCTGTGCGATCTCCTCCTCGTACGGGCTGAGCTCTCCGGTCACACGCGACTTCAGATTATCGACGAGGACCTTCTCCTCGGACGGAAGCAGCCCGATCAGCACCACGACGCCGTAGCGGAAGATTGCGGCAAGGCCGGCATGGACGCGGAAGGCGGCCGGCGTCGAGGACACCAGCGTGCCGATCTCCAGGCTGGAAGCATTGATGCGCTCGCCGAGCATCAGCGCGCGGATCCGCAAGGTCGGCGCAGTCCCCTGCTTCGGCGACGTTGGCACCATGCTGACGGCGGGTTGATCGGCGTTCATGTGAGGCCTCTCCCGGGACCGAGATCGCACATCTTCATTCGCCCTTTCTTGCAAGCTGAAGTCTCCTCTGAGAGGGACCGACTGCCCGCGCGCAGCGAATCTCGCCATGAAGCTTCGGTTTAATACCGCCGGAATCAGCTTGTGCCGAAACATTCGGCAATATTTCCACCCCGCACATGACACATTTGGCTGCGATGACTGGCTGCGGGTTTACCATCGCATGCCGAAGCGCCGCCGGAAAGTTGCACTCGGCAACGCTACGGGTTTATGACAACATCATTAGAACGCTACGCTTCTCCCGAAGTGCCGACCCTGAAGCCTCAATCATGCTGAGCGTCATCATTCCGACCGACGGTGTCGAGCAGACGGCGGTCGCAACCCTGGCCGCGCTGGTCCCCGGCGCCGCCGCCGGTGTCATCCGTGAGGTTCTGCTGGTCGACGGCACTCGCAACGGTGTCATCGAGCGCGTTGCCGACGTGGCGGGCTGCCGTTTCATCGGGTTCGAGGGATCTTCGCAAGGCGCCGCGCTCGCCGCCGGCGCACGGCAGGCCCGATCGCCATGGCTCATGTTCCTGCCTGCAGGCGCCGTGCTGGAAACCGGCTGGATCGAGGAGACCACCCAGTTCATCCAGGCCGTCGCCACCAGCGGCCGGGATCGGGCGGCGGTGTTCCGCTATGCGCGTTCGCCCTACGCAAATACCGCATTGCGCGACATTCTCTGGGCCGTGGCGCGCAAGCTCGTCGGTCCACTCGGCGATCAAGGGCTGTTGATCGCGCGTGAGCATTACGACCGGATCGGCGGCTACCCGCCCCACGCCCGCCATTCCGAAGCGCGGCTGCTCCGGCGGCTCGGCCGGTCGTCCCGGACCATGCTGCGCAGTCGGATCGTCATGGTCGGCTGAGATACTTGCCAACGTCAAATAATTAATTGACAATGGCAAATATCGAGGTGATCCCATGCTGTCCAAATCGACCGAACAGGTCTCCGACGACCACATCGCAGCGGTCCGCGCCTTCAACCGCTTCTATACCCGCAAGCTCGGCGTGCTCGACCAGCACCTTGGCAAGACCCCGTTTTCGCTCAGCGAGGCGCGCGTTCTTTATGAACTGGCGCATCGCGACGACCTTGCGGCAAAAGAAATCGGAAACGAGCTTGGTCTCGACCCCGGCTATCTCAGCCGCATCGTCCAGAGCTTTGACGAAAAAGGGCTGATCACGCGAACACCCCTGGCCGCGGATCGTAGGCAATACCAGCTCAGCCTCACCGCCAAGGGCCGCCAGGCTTTCGCCAAGCTGAACCTGAGCTCGCAAAACGAGGTCGCTGCGATGCTGGCTCAGCTTTCGGCCGACGATGCAACGCGGCTCACGCAGGCCATGGCAACCATCGAGGCGGTGCTGGGGCAGCGTCGAAGCCGGCCCGCGGCTTTCGTGCTGCGCAGCCATCGCGTCGGCGACATGGGCTGGGTCATCTCACGGCAAGGCGCCGCCTATGCCGCGGACTACAACTGGGACATCAGCTACGAGGCGCTGGTCGCCGAGATCTGCGCACAGTTCATCAAGAACTACGACGCCGCGCGCGAGCACTGCTGGATCGCGGAAATGGAAGGCGAGCCGATCGGCTCGATCTTTCTGGTCAAGGCCACGGACGAGATTGCGAAGCTGCGCCTGTTGCAGGTGGAGAAGAAAGCACGCGGACTCGGTGTCGGCCGCGCACTGGTCGAGCAATGCATCCAGGGCGCCCGCGAGAGGGGCTACAGCAAGATGACTCTGTGGACGCAGAGCATCCTGGTCGCCGCGCGCGGGATCTACAAGAGTGCGGGATTCAACCTGGTCGCGACCGAGCCGCATCACAGCTTCGGGCAAGATTTGATTGGGGAAACGTGGGAACGGGATCTCTGACGATCTCGCAGCGAGCGAGATGCGCGTTGCTGTGCCCTCTTCCCCTTGCGGGAGAGGGCATGTCAACTAGCAAACACAAGCTCGCTCGGGTGAGGGATATCTCACCGATGCGGATGGATACCCCTCATCCGGCGCTTCGCGCCACCTTCTCCCACAAGCGCAGAAGGAAGCGGTCCGCCCCTAAAGCGCGATGAGATTTGGATGAATCGTCATCGCGCTCTAGGTTATTGTTTGCGCGTGATCTTTCCGGAAAACCGCTTCGCACTTTTCCGGATCATGCTTTAGCTCAGCATTTAGCTCAGCATTCAAGCAACAATCATCACACCGTCGCGCCTTGCGCCTTCGGGCGGCGCAAATGCTCGTCCAGCCGCGGCATGATCTCGACGAAATTGCAGGGGCGCGTGCGGTAGTCGAGCTGGGCTGCGAGGATGCCGTCCCAGCCGTCGCGGCAGGCGCCGGGCGAACCCGGCAGGCAGAAGATGTAGGTCGCGCCCGCAACGCCGGCGGTGGCACGGCTCTGGATCGTCGACGTCCCGATCTTGGCGTGGCTCAGCATGTGGAACGCGATCGAGAAACCGTCCATGCGCTTCTCGAACAGCGGCTCGATCGCCTCCGGCGTCACGTCGCGTCCCGTAAAGCCGGTGCCGCCGGTGGTGATGACGACGTCAATGCCGCTATCGGCAATCCAGCGGCGGATGACGGCACGGATCGCCTCGACGTCGTCGGTGACGATCTCGCGCGCGGCGAGATGATGGCCCGCAGCCAGGAGACGGTCGACCAGGGTCTGGCCGGACTTGTCATCCGCAAGCGCGCGCGTGTCGGACACGGTGAGCACCGCGATATTCAGCGGGATGAACTGCTTTGTTTCGTCGATGGAGGTCATGTTGCGTCTTTCGTGTCCCGGACAAGGTGCGGCGCATCAGCGCCGCGCCGCAGAGCCGGGGCCCAGTTCGGAGACTTGGGAGACCGGCATTGTGGGCCCCCGGCTCTGCAGCGCACCGCTGAAGAAGCGCTGCGCTGCGTCCGGGGCAAGGTGTCGAGAATTACAACGCTCCCGCACCGAATGTGTTGCAAGCCTGGACCGTGCCCTGCTGGTAGCCGGTCATGAACCACTGCTTGCGCTGCGCCGCCGAGCCGTGGGTGAAGGAGTCAGGCACGACGCGGCCCGTGGCCTGGCGCTGCAGCGTGTCGTCGCCGATCGCGCTCGCCGTGGTCAGCGCGGCGTCGATGTCGCCGGGCTCGAGGAAGTTCGGACGCTTCTTCGCCTCGCGATTGACCCACACGCCGGAGAGACAATCCGCCTGCAACTCGACCTTCACCTGAAGCGCATTCGCCTCGGCCTTCGAGCCGGCCTGCTGCTGCAGCCGCGTCACGCGCGGAATGATGCCGAGCAGGTTCTGGATGTGATGGCCGGCCTCATGGGCGATGATGTAGGCGGTGGTGAAATTGCACGCCGACTTGCCGGAGCAGCCGCGGAAGCGCGTCTCGACCTCGCGGAAGAACGAAGTGTCGAGGAAGATGGTGCGATCAGGTGGACAGTAGAACGGCCCCATCGCCGACTGCGCCATGCCGCAGCGGCCACCATTGGTGGCGTTGCGGAACAGCACGATCTTCGGACCGGTATAGGACTGACCGCTGGCCTGGAAGATCTCGCTCCAGCGGTCGTCGATCTCGCCGAGGATGCCGGAGATCATGCTGCCCATCTCGTCGGTCGGCGCGCCGCGCTTGCCCGAGGACGCCTGACGGTCGGTCTGGTAGGTCGGCGCATGGCCGCCGCCGCTGAGGATCTCGGCGCCGCCGATCAGGATGCGCGGGTCGATGCCGAAGGCATAGCCGATCAGGCCGAGCACGATGATGGTGCCGATGCCGAGCCCGCCGCCGCCCATCGGCAGACCGAACCCGCCTCCTCCACCGCCGCCAAAGCCACCACCCTCATCGCGACGATCCTCGATGTCGTCGCTGCGGCGGAAGTCATCGTAGCGCATGGCGGCCTTTCCTCTGGGGTCCCTGATTCAGTTTCGACGGCGCACAATGGTGCGAAAGCTCAACGCGCCACACACGTAAAATTTCCGTTGCGTTTATCAATATCGTGGCCGGCAAAAATTGCCTAGTGCGACAGCATGTCGGTGCCAGCAATTTTTTCCGAGGGTCGAGCAATTTTTTCCGAGGGAAATTTGCAGCCATCTTGCAGCCATGATTGCGGCCGCGAGCCGAGCAAACGCGAAATACACTGTAAAACAAGGCGCATGCGCGCGACAACACGCGCACAAGCGGCGATGCACGGCCTGCTCACAAAAGTAGCGGGTTAAGTCGATTTTTACTTTGCCGCTTCAATGTAGCGGTCAGTCGGTTGTTTGGTCCCGCGTCGCCGACAGCGTCGCCTGAGTCAGAGTTCTTGAGTCATGGTAGAGTCGCGTCGCGGGGCGTCTGCAAGGGCGCCCCGCACAAATTTCGAGTCTCCGTCGCATCGCATCATCGTCGGCGATTGCGTCGCCGAGATGTCGAAGCTTCAGGCAGGCAGCGTCGACCTGGTGTTCGCCGACCCGCCCTACAATCTCCAGCTCAAGGGCGATCTCAAGCGCCCCGACGAATCCCATGTCGATGCCGTCAATGACGACTGGGACAAGTTCGATTCGTTTGCTGCGTATGACAATTTCACCCGCGCCTGGCTGCTTGCCGCCCGCCGCGCGATGAAGCCATCCGCGACGATCTGGGTGATCGGCTCCTATCACAACATCTTCCGCGTCGGCGCGATCATGCAGGATCTCGGCTTCTGGCTCCTGAATGACATCGTCTGGCGCAAGACCAATCCGATGCCGAACTTCCGCGGCCGCCGTTTCACCAACGCGCACGAAACGATGATCTGGGCCGCGCGTGACGAGAAGGCCAAGGGCTACACGTTCAACTACGAGGCGCTGAAGGCCGCCAACGAGGACGTGCAGGCGCGGTCTGACTGGCTGATCCCGCTCTGCACCGGCGAGGAGCGTCTCAAGGGCGCCGACGGCAAGAAGGTGCATCCGACGCAGAAGCCCGAAGGGCTGCTCGCGCGCGTGCTGCTGTCGTCATCGAAACCAGGCGATCTCGTGATCGATCCCTTCAACGGCACCGGCACCACCGGCGCTGTCGCCAAGCGCCTCGGCCGCTCGTATATCGGCTTCGAGCGCGACAAGACCTATGCGAAAGCCGCGGAAGCACGCATCGCCGCGGTGGAGCCGCTGCCTGAGGCAAGCCTTGCCCCGTTCATGACAGCGCGCGAGGCACCGCGCGTCGCGTTCTCCGAGCTGATCGAGCGCGGCATGATCATGCCCGGCACGAAACTGTTCGACGCCAAGAAGAAGCTGGGCGCGCTGGTGCGCGCCGACGGTGCCATCATGCTCGGCGACAAGGTCGGCTCGATCCACCGCATCGGCGCGGTCGCGCAAGGCGCGCAGGCCTGCAACGGCTGGACCTTCTGGCACGTCGAAACCAAGAAGGGTCTCAAGCTGATCGACGAGCTGCGTGCCGAGATCCGCGCCGGCATGGCGGCGGAGTAGCCCTCCCTCCGTCATTCCGGGGCGCGCAAAACGCGAACCCGGAATCCATCCTGCTACAGCACATCCGGCCCAATGGATCCCGGCTCGCGCCAAGAGGCGCGGCCCGGAATGACGGCGGCGGATGGTTGAAAGCCGCCCCTGCCAGGACTAGATTCGCCCGATCAGCCCCGTCCTGACCGGTTGGGCTCCATGCGACGACAGTCCGAGACATTGCTGCTGGTGCCGCTGCTGCCGATCTTCCTGGTCGGCATGTTTCCGATGTTCCTGATCGCGCTTCTCGGTTTCTTCGGTCTGGCGCTGTTCGGCGTGCTCGTGATCTGCGTCGGGCTCGCCAGCAGCAACGAGGCGCACGACAATTTCAACCATGACGTCATCGTTCACGGCTACGCGCGCGGATCGGAGCGCGCGGCGCGGGCCTCCGACATGCATCTCGCCGCGCGGCTCGGCCTGCGGCTGGAGGCCGTGGGCACGGCCATGGTCATTACGGCGGCAATCGGCCTCTGTTACGCCGCCTGATCTGCGCCACGCGCAGACACCGCCCGGCAAACTCGCCGGTTGCTCTCCCGCAACGGGCTCAGGCAAGACAAGGCCCGCCCAACGACGCCTCGTGCGCACGCGGCAACAGACACCGAGGAGATGTGTGATGCTCAAATTCTATTTCAACGGATCGCCGAACCCGACCAAGGTCGCGCTCTATCTGGAAGAGTCCGGCCTGCCGTTTCAGCCGGTCGCGGTCGACACCCGCAAGGGCGAGCAGTTCACGCCGGAGTTCCTCAAGATCAACCCGAACGGCAAGGTGCCGGCGATCGACGATGGCGGCACCATCGTGTTCGACTCGAACGCCATCCTGCTTTATCTCGCCGAGAAGACCGGCAAGTTCCTGCCCACGAACCGCGCCGAATTGCTGTCCTGGCTGATGTTCATCGCCACCGGCGTCGGGCCCTATTCGGGCCAGGCCGTGCACTTCAAGCATTTTGCGCCGAAGGACCAGAACCACGATTACGCCCATAACCGCTACCAGTACGAGACCGATCGCCATTACAAGATTCTCGACGGTCACCTCAAAGACCGCCGCTACATGGTGGGCGACAGCTATTCGATCGTCGACATGGCGCTGTGGGGCTGGGCGCGGATGGTGCCGTTCAAGCTCGGCGACGACGCCTTTGCGCGATACCCGAATGTGAAGCGGCTCGTCGACGAGATTTCGGCACGCCCGGCGGCGGCACGCGCCATCGCCCTGAAGGACAAGTTCACCTTCAAGGCCGAGATGGACGACGAAGCGCGCAGCAACATGTTCAAGCACATGACGACCAAGGTGGCTTGAGCGCGCCGCTCTTCGAGGCCACGCGCATGCGCGTGGCCTCTTGCGTTTGAGACTTCAGGCGGAGTGGACCGAACTCAGGAACTTGGCCACTTCCAGCTTGAGGCGGTTGCTGTCGGCCGAGAGCGAGCGCGCCGCCGACAGCACCTGCGAGGAGGCCGAGCCGGTCTCGGAGGCGCCGCGCTGCACGTCGCTGATGTTGGACGACACGAGCTGCGTGCCTTGGGCCGCCTGCTGGACGTTGCGGGAGATCTCCTGCGTCGCCGCGCCCTGCTGCTCCACGGCGGCGGCGACCGTGGACGAAATCTCCGACAGCCGCTCGATGGTGCCGCTGATCTCCCTGATCGAGCCGACCGACTCCTCCGTCGCGGCCTGGATGCTGGAGACCTGCTGGGCGATCTCGCCGGTGGCCTTCGCAGTCTGCTCAGCGAGCGCCTTGACCTCGGAAGCGACCACCGCAAAGCCGCGGCCGGCTTCGCCCGCACGCGCCGCCTCGATCGTGGCGTTCAGCGCCAAGAGGTTGGTCTGGCCGGCGATGGTGCTGATGAGCTCGACCACGTCACCGATCCGGGCGGCGGCCTTGGAGAGCGCGCCGACGCGCTCGTTGGTCCTGCTCGCCTGACCGACGGCCTCGGTGGCGATGCGGGCGGATTCCTGCACCTGACGGGCAATCTCGGATACCGAGGAGGAGAGCTCCTCGGTCGCCGAGGCGACCGCCTGCACATTGGCCGAAGCCTCCTGCGACGCGCTGGCGACCTCCGTCGAGAGGTCCTGGGCCCGCGCGGCGGTCGTGGTCAAGGTGCCTGCGGAAGCTTCGAGCTCGCTCGACGCCGACGATACCGTGTTCACGATCTCACCGACCGCCTGCTCGAACTGATCGGCAAGCCGGACCATTTCTTTCTTGCGACTCTCGGCCTGCCGCGCCTCGAGCTCGGCCTGCTCGGCCCGCATGCGCTCGGTCTCGATCATGTTGTCCTTGAACACCTGGATCGCCTTGGCCATGTCGCCGACCTCGTCAGCCCTGCCGCGGCCGGGAATCTCGACCTCGAGATTGCCGCCGGCAAGCCGCCCCATCGCGTGCGTCATCGAGGTCAGGGGACCAACGATGCTGCGCCCGATCAGGAAGGCGACGATGCCACCGAACAAGATGGCGAGCCCGCCGGCGATCTCCTGAACGGTCGTCGTGCTGGCGATCACGGCTTCGGCATTGTTGCGCGAGTCCCGGTAGTCCTTCTTCAGGGTCGTTTCCGCGGCCTTGAGCTTGCCGATACTGTCGACGATGAGGGGCGCGAGGTTCTTGTGGTAGATCTCGTCGGCTTGAAGCATCGCGGCGGACGTCGTCTCGAATGCCGATTTGTAGATTCCGAGCGAGGTCTTCACCGGCGTGAGCGTGGCGCGCAACTCCGCCGCCTGCGGGCTCTTTTCGATGGCCGCGAGCCGTTGCGCTGCCCTGTCCACACTCGCCCTGAAATTCGCAGGCCCCTGGACATCACGCACGGCTAGGAAACGCCAGGTTGCGACCCGAACAAGAAGGATTCTGGATTCGAGGTCGGCGACCAGGGCCGCCGTGTCTTCATCGACGGCAGCCCGCGCCGCGTCGACCAGCTTGCCCATCTTGACGGCCAGCTCCTCTCCACTGGGGAGCAGCGTCGCCTTGCCGGTTCTCACCTCGTTGACGGCGTCCCCGAGATTGTCACGCAGGCGTCGCATCTTGGCGATGTCGTCGATCAGGCCGTTGTAGAGCGCTCGCCGCTCCTCGGAGAGCGTCCCCTGCGCGCCCACCCGCAGCAGCTCGGTCGCCGCGGTTTCCCGCTCTTGCGCCTCCTTCATTGCAGGCTCGTTGGCGTCGTAGACGTAGCGCAGGTTGGCCCGTTGGATCGCCTGCAAATGGGCTGATATTTCCAGCACCCGTGCCGTGCTGTCGGAGAGGGCGGATTGTCTTGCGACCTGATCCTGCACGTACCGCAAATTCCAGACGGCAACCACTGCCATCACGAGACCGACCGCCACCAGGGCCATGAAGCCTGCGTACAGGCGTCCCCTGATCCGCAAACGAAATTTCGGCATTCCCACTGTCCACCCAGATGCATTTGAATTCGAGGGGTCGGACAGCTCCGGCGATCGTCACGGCCACTCCGGCAGCCGCACGCCGCGCCCTGGCGACCCACGCTGCACCGCGACACAATGGGGGACACTTCTTAATTGAACCTTCAAATTCTTCGCGGGCATGCGCATCAGCGCACGATAATTTGCTGATTTTATCGGCAATCGAGCAAGGCTTTCGCGCAGACCAGCAGCCGCATGCAGCGTGGTGCATGCATTTGCCAGGATGAGTACCGATCGGGCGCCCATAAATAGAGGCTGCATCTTGGATCTCTCTATTTCCGCCGGACAGGCTTTTTCAGCTCGTACGCAATCTCCGACAGCGTCATCCCGAAATCCAGAAGCTCACGCTCGCTCATGGCGGCGAGCTGGCAGTGCATCCGCGCGCGCTCTCGCCGCAGCCGGATGATCTCCGCCAGCTTGCGCCAGACCGATACGACCCTCGCAGGCCGTAACGAATGGCGCCGGCCGGCAGACCAGATCGGGCTCAAGCCGTCAGCCCGCGGCTCTCGCGGCCGTTTGTGGAAACGGGCCGAGCGCCTTCTCGGTCAGAACAGAGTCGCAGTACTCGCGGATCTCCTTGATCTTGCCGTCCTCGAGGCGAAACACCAGACAATAGTCGTTGTCGTAACGCACGCCTTCGGGTGTGACGTTGTCACCCTTGGCTTCGACGACGACGACGTCGCCATCGGCAATGAAGCGATGGGCGATTGTACGCGTGCGGTCGCGCAGGCGCGTGCGCACATAGCCGTGCAGATCGTTGAGGATCGCCTCCTTGCCCGAAAAGGTGCGGGACCAGGAATATTGCCCGGTCACGATCCATTTGGCGTCGTCGGCAAGGCTGGCGCTGAACAGCGCGCGATCGCGCGCGGCTGGATCGGGATCGGCGGCAGCGGCAAAGATATCCTGCATCAGTTTCTTGTTGGCGGTCGCGTTCATGGCGGCATCTCCGTGGTGTGACATCGCGAAGATCATCGCTGGTCGATCAGAATTCTTCAAATCGATAGTAGATATGATATATATTCACACCATGAATTTGAATGCGCTTGACCTCAATCTGTTGACCGCCCTCGACGCATTGCTGCGCGAGGCCAATGTCAGCCGCGCGGCGTTACGGCTCGGGCTGTCGCAGCCGGCGGCGAGCCATGCGCTCCAGCGCCTGCGCGACATCTTCGGCGATCCGCTCCTGGTACGCACCGGCGCGCGGATGGAGCTGACGCCGCGGGCGCAAGCCCTGCGCGCGCCGCTGGCGCAGGCGCTCGACCAGGTGCGCGGGCTGTTCGTCCCTGACGAATTCGATGCCGCTCGCAGCGAGCGGCAGTTCCGTCTGATGATGCCGGACCTCGCGGTCGAGCTGTTGATGCCCCCGCTGATGGAGAAGGTGACGCGGGCTGCACCGAATGTCCGCATCGACGTCGTGCCCTGGCGGGGATCGGCGATCTTCCACGCCGAATTCGCCCGCACCATCGACCTCGTGATCTCGATCGGCAATGCCTTCAAGGGCTTTCACCGCCAGCTGCTCTACACTGACAGCGACGCGCTGGCGGTGCGGCGCGGCCATCCCATTGGAGCGAAGCTGAAACGGCGCGAGGCGTTCCTGGCCGCGCGCCATGTCGGCGTGATCATCCGCGGCAGCGCTGAGGACCTGATCGACACCTGGCTGCGCAGCAAAGGCATCGAGCGACACATCTCGCTGGTGGTGGCGGGCTATCTCGAAGCCTTGCACGTCGCCGCGCGCACCGACCTCGTCGCTTTCGTGCCGCGCCGGCTGATCGCGGCGCTGTCGAAGCAGCTCGGCCTCGTCACGGTGACGCCGCCGCTCGACCCCGGGATCGACGAGCAGTTCATGTTCCACCCGACGCGGGCCCAGATGGACCCGGGCTCGATCTGGCTGCGGCGGCTGATGCTGGAGACCGGACGGGAGCTAGCGAAGAAGGAGCGGCGCGTTGGGTAGCTCTCGTAAGGAGTGGGCAAAGCGAAGCCTGCCCACCATCTGTTGTCGCCGGACGAAGATGGTGGGCACGGCGCTTTGCGTCTTTGCCCGAGAGCCGCGCTGCCTTCACGCCTTCTGCGCGTCCATCACCTTGCGGATCGCCGGGCGATCCGACATGCGCTTGAAGTGATCAGCGATCCTCGGCGTCGCATTGATGTCGACGCTGTCGCCTTCGAGCCAGGTCGAAAGCGTGTAGAGATAGGGATCGCAGACCGTGTACTGCTCGCCCATCACCCAGGGCCCCCGAAACATCTTCTGCTCGATGAGCTTGAAGCAGGCCGCCATGGTCTTCGGCACCATAGCCTTCATGTCGGCGAACGAGCTCTCCTCCGTCGCCCAGCGCGCGCCGCGCATCTTGTGGGCGTGGTTGATGTGCACGGTCGAACAGAGATAGGAGTTGAACGACTGCACCTGGGCGAACTCGAAGGGATCGTCGAGCGGCGCGAGCTTCGCCTTGGGGAACACTTGCGCGATGTAAGCCAGCATCGCCGGCGTTTCGGTCAGGACGCCGCGATCGGTGACGAGCGCGGGCACGCGGCCCTTCGGGTTGATGGCGAGATAGTCCGGGCTGTTCTGCTGGTTGTCCTTGAAGCTCAGCCGTTCGGCCGTGTAGTCGGCGCCGGCCTCTTCCAAGGTGATGTAGGTGGCGAGCGCGCAGGTGCCGGTGGCGTAGTAGAGCTTGAGCATGTCGGACCTCATGAGAAAGCTGGAAAATAACGGCTGTCGACCCCAAGGTCCATAGCACAACATCCTCTTCGCAGTTGCCCACCTCCGCCCGGCTGTGCCAAGACGCCTGCAACTGGAGAGTTTTCTCATGACGGTACTCGTCGCCGGTGGCGGCATCGGCGGGCTGACCCTTGCGCTCAGCCTGCATCAAATCGGCGTTCCCGTGAAAGTGTTCGAGAGCGTCGCGGAGCTGAAGCCGCTCGGCGTCGGCATCAACGTACTGCCGCATGCGGTGCGCGAGCTGATCGAACTCGGCCTGATGGATAAGCTCGACGCCAGCGGCGTGCGCACCCGCGAGCTCGCCTATTTCTCCAAGCACGGCAAGCCGATCTGGAGCGAGCCGCGCGGACTGGACGCCGGTTACAAATGGCCGCAATTCTCGATCCACCGCGGCACGCTGCAGCAGCTCCTGCTCGACACCGCGGTCGAGCGGCTCGGCCGCGAGAACATCCTCACCAGCCATCATCTGACCGGCTGGACCGAGACGGCGGACGGCGTGCGCGCCGACTTCATCGACAAGGCGACCGGCAAGGCCGCCGGCACTTTCGAGGGCGCGATCCTGATCGCCGCCGACGGCATCCATTCCGCCGCGCGAGAAAAGCTGTATCCCAATGAAGGCCCGCCGATCTGGAACGGCCGCATCCTCTGGCGCGGCGTCACGCCGGCAAAGGCCTTCCTGACCGGCCGCACAATGATCATGGCCGGCCACGAGATCCTGAAATTCGTCTGCTATCCGATCTCGAAAGAGCCCGACGCAAACGGCAACCACCTCATCAACTGGGTCGCGGAGCGCCACATGCCACCGACCTATCAGTGGCGCCGCGAAGACTATAACCGCACGGCACGGCGCGAAGAATTCCTGCCCTGGTTCGAGAGCTGGCAGTTCGACTGGCTCGACGTGCCCGGCCTGATCAGGAACTGCCCGCACGCCTATGAATATCCGCTGGTCGACCGCGATCCAGTCTCGCAATGGACCTTCGGCCGCGTCACGCTGATGGGCGATGCCGCGCATCCGATGTACCCGATCGGTTCGAACGGCGCCTCGCAGGCGATCCTCGATGCCCGCGTCATCACGCGCGAGATTCTGGCGCATGGCCCGACGCAAGCAGCGCTGCTCGCCTATGAAGCCGAGCGCCGGCCCGCAACCGCCGACCTCGTCCTGCTCAACCGCAAGAACGGCCCCGAGCAGGTGATGCAGCTGGTCGAGGAGCGCGCGCCTGACGGCTACGAGGTGGTCACCGACGTGTTGTCCCAGCAGGAGCTGGAGGACGTTGCCGCCAACTACAAGCGCGTTGCGGGCTTCCAGGTGGAAGCGCTGAATGCGAAGCCGCCGATCGTGAGCAAGGATGCGCGCGCGGGAGCATGATGCTCTCGCTCAAAGCGAGATGCGCATGAATGTGCCCTCGGCCCTTGTGGGAGACGGCATCGCCGCCAGTAGACGCGGACTCCCTTGGGTGAGGGGTTGTTTCCGCATTCCTCTCTTAGTTTGAATTCGCGGACAGATGCCCCGCATCCGGCGCTTCGCGCCACCTTCTCCCACATCCGCCTTCGCCAAGGCTTCGGCGGACATGAGAGAAGAAGGGAAGTGGAGCACGCGGCTGGAGTCGCGCCTCACTTCACCACCCTCGCCGCTTCCAGCAACCGCTCGCTCGCGCTTGCCGTCGCGAGCACCGTGCCGTCTTCCGCCATCAGCTTGCCCTCGACGAACGCGATCGTCCTGCCGAGCTGCGTCACCCTGGCCTCGCCGACGATCGGGCCAGGCTTGGCGGGCGCCAAAAAATTCACGGTCATGCTGATGGTGGTGGTGTAGAGCCGCCCCTCGCTCATCACCAGCACGGCGGGACCCATGGTGTCATCGAGCATCGCCGAAAGCATGCCGCCCTGGATGAAACCTGCGGGGTTGCAGAATTCAGGTTTGGCCTCGAAGCCCAGTCTGATCCAGCCCTCCTCCGGACGGGCATCGAGCAGGCGCCATCCGAGCAACTCGGCGCAGGGCGGCCTTGGAAAATCGTCGAGCGCGGTCTTGACCATGCGAGGCTCCATCGCGCCGTGATAGCGCAGCGCTGCTGCCAGCGTGCTGTCAGGAGCACGGGCCGATCAAACATCCAGTGCGTGCGCAATCACCTTGCGCATGACGTTGGGCAGCGCTTCGTCCGCGAGGCTCGCGATCGGTACCCAGCGCATGCCAGCGGGCGCGCGGGTGCGGGCTTCCACCTGCGCCGTGTAGACCACCAGCTCCAGAGGAAAATGCGTGAAGACATGGGTGACCACGCCCACCTTGCGCTGCCAGCGCGACAACCCCTTCAGCTCCGGCGCCTGCTGTTTCGCCGCCGCGTCCTCTTGGCCGGCCAGCCAGTCCGAGCCCGGCACTTCCGTCATGCCGCCCAGCAGGCCCTTCTCGGGCCGCGAGCGGACGAGCAGTTCGTCGCCACGCGTGATCACAAAGGCGGCGCCGCGCCTGAGCGTCCCGCTCTTCTTCGGCGCCTTGCGCGGGAACGTCTCCTGGGAGCCTTGCGCGCGCGCCGTGCAGTCCTCGTTCAGCGGGCACAGCGAGCAGGCCGGCTTCTTCGGCGTGCAGATCGAGGCGCCCAAATCCATCAACGCCTGTGCGCTGTCACCGGCGCGGGAATCCGCCAGCAACGTCGCCGCCAGTTGCTGGATCAAAGGTTTTGCCTGCGGCAGCTCGTCCTCGACCGCGAACAGGCGCGATACCACGCGCTCGATATTGCCGTCGACCGGCATGGTGCGCCGATCGAAGGCGATCGCCGCGATCGCCGCCGCCGTGTAGGGCCCGATCCCCGGCAGCGCTCGTAGCCCTTCCTCAGTGTCGGGAAAGACGCCGCCGTGCTCGCGCGCCACCGCCACCGCGCAGGCGTGGAGATTGCGTGCGCGCGAATAGTAGCCGAGCCCGGCCCACATCCGCAGCACGTCGTCGAGGGAGGCCCGCCCTAGCGCCGTAACGTCGGGCCAGCGTGCGACGAATTTTTCGAAATAGGGCCCGACCGCCTTCACCGTGGTCTGCTGCAGCATGATCTCGGAGAGCCAGACGCGGTAAGGGTCCGACGCCTCCCCGGGCGCGGCGCGCCAGGGCAGTCGGCGGCGATGGCGATCGTACCATTGCAGGAGCAGCGTCGGACGCGATGAGGTCTCCGGTCGAATTGGTTTCGATTTGAGGTTCAGGGCGGATCTGCGGCTCATGCGCTCACTGTAACGGCCCCATGCCAATCTCTCCACGTCGTGCCCGCGCTGGTCGCGGGCATCCACGTCTTTCTTCGTGGTGGCCCGCCCGAGGTGCTATAAAGCCCGCCATGTCCAAATCCGGCCCCATCTTCAAGCCCGGTCCCATCAGCGCAAAACCGCTCGGGATCCTGCTCAATGACGTCTTTGCCGAGGCCTATGCCAAGCAGGGCTTCGCCGCACGCGAACTGGTGACGCGGTGGGCGCAGATTGCGGGGCCCGAGATCGCGGCCCATGCCGAGCCACTCAAGATGCAATGGCCACGCCCGGTCGAGGGTCAGCCGCAGGAGCCGGCAACCCTGGTGCTGCGGGTCGAGGGGCCGATGGCGCTGGAGATCCAGCACTCGGCCGACGTGATCCTGGAACGGGTCAACCGCTTCTTCGGCTGGAGCGCGGTCGGCAAGCTGGCCTTCCGCCAGGCCCCCCTGTCGCGGCCGAGGGGCCGGAAGCGGCCCGGCCCGCCAGACCCCAAGGCGGTCGCCAAGGTGGCGGAGAGCCTCACCGACATCGAAGATGAGCAATTGAAGACGGCGCTGGCGCGGCTCGGGGCCGCCATCAAGCGAAATTGAGCCTCATTCCGCGCCCAAACTGAACCCGTGCCTGCGGCCTGCCATTGCCTCAGGCGACGTTTCAAGCTAGCGACAGGCCGCCCGAAGGGGAACCTCGGGCGAACCTTGCCAATCCCGGGAGCCGACCTTGATCATCACCCGCCGCGCCTTCACCACGATGCTGTCGCTGACCGGGCTTGCCGCGCTCGCCGGGATCTCGCCGCTGCGGTTCATTTCCGACGCGATGGCGCAGTCCGCCGCCGATGTGGCCAAGCCGGTGTCGCTGCCCGACATGGCGCTCGGCCCGAAGGACGCCGCCGTCACCATCACCGAATACGCCTCGATGACCTGCCCGCACTGCGCCGCCTTCAACGAGCAGGTGTTCCCGAAGATCAAGAAGGAATACATCGACACCGGCAAGGTGCGTTACATCTTCCGCGAGTTCCCGCTCGACATCAAAGCCGCCGCCGGCTCCATGCTGTCGCGCTGCATCGCCAAGGACGACGCGCCGAAATACTTCGCGGTCACCGACATGCTGTTCCGCCAGCAGAACGACTGGGTGGTGAAGAACACCACCGAGACCCTGACGCGGATCGGCAAGCAGGCCGGCCTCACCCAGCCGCAGGTCGAGTCCTGCCTGAAGGACCAGGCGCTGCTCGACAAGATCGCCGCCGACCAGAAATATGCCAGCGACGTGTTGAAGGTGGATTCGACACCGACCTTCTTCATCAACGGCGAGAAGATCAAGGGCGAAGCCTCGTTCGAGGAGTTCGCCAAGAAGATCAATCCGCTCCTGAAGAGCTGATTCGCTCGTCAAGATCCTGATTCGCATCTCGAAAGCCGTATCTTTCCCGGCATAAATCCCTTGGGAAAAGCGGCTTTCGCCGGTTGCCCTCGCGGCGCACCGCGGCCATTGTCCAGCCGCATGAGGCGCCTCGCGCGACTCGCCCGGATAGCGACATTGCCTTCCATGGTATTGTCCCGGCAGGGGGATTCGTGCCTGCCAACAGAGATGCGTGCTTATGAAAATCACCCGCCTGCGCCTTCACGGTTTCAAGTCCTTCGTTGAGCCTACGGACTTCGTCATCGAGCCCGGTCTGACCGGCGTGGTCGGTCCCAACGGCTGCGGCAAGTCGAATCTCGTCGAAGCGCTGCGCTGGGCGATGGGTGAGACCTCGTACAAGTCGCTGCGCGCCGCCGACATGGACGCGGTGATCTTCGCCGGCTCCGGCAACCGTCCGGCGCGCAACCATGCCGAAGTGACGATGACGATCGACAATGCCGATCGCACCGCGCCTGCGGCGATGAACGACAGCCAGATTCTCGAGATCTCCCGTCGCATCGAGCGCGAGGCTGGCTCGGTCTATCGCATCAACGGCCGCGACGTGCGCGCGCGCGACGTGCAGATCCTGTTCGCGGACGCAGCCACCGGCGCGCGTTCGCCGGCCCTCGTCCACCAGGGCAAGATCGGCGAGATCATCCAGGCCAAGCCCGAGCAGCGCCGCCGCGTGCTGGAAGATGCTGCCGGCGTCGCCGGCCTGCACGCCCGCCGTCACGAGGCCGAGCTGCGGCTGAAGGCGGCCGAGACCAACCTCACCCGCGTCGAGGACGTGATCGGCCAGCTCTCCGGGCAGATGGAAGGCCTGAAGAAGCAGGCCCGCCAGGCCGTGCGCTACCGCGAGGTCGCGGCCAAGGTTCGCAAGGCCGAGGCCACCCTGTTCCATCTGCGCTGGATCGGCGCCCATGCCGACGTCAACGAATCCGGCCAGACCCATGATCTCGCCGTCCGCGAGATGGCCGAGCGCACCCAGCACCAGGCCGAAGCCGCCCGCATTCAGGCGATCCGCGCCGCCGAGATGCCGGCGCTGCGCGATGCCGAAGCGCGCGCCGCCGCCGGACTGCAACGCCTCACCAATGCCCGCGAACAGCTCGACCGCGAGGAAGAGCGCGCCAAGGAGCGCGTCGCCGAGCTCGAGCGCCGCCTCGCCCAGTTCGAAGGCGACATCTCGCGCGCCCAGCAGCAGACCATGGATGCCGACGTCGCGCTGCAGCGGCTCGACACCGAAGACGCCGAGCTGAAGGAAGAGATCAAGTCGCGCGTCGAGAAGCGCTCCGGCGTCGACGAGCGCGTCGCCGAAGCCGAGGCGGTGCTGACCGAAACCGAGCAGCGCTTCGCCGAGCTGACCACCGCGCTCGCCGACCTCACCGCCAAGCGCAACCAGTTGGAAGCCAACGTCCGCACCCACCGCGACAAGCTCGCCCGGCTCGACCAGGAGATCGCGAACGTCGCCGCGGAAGAGCAGAAGCTCACTGAGGCGACCGGCGGCTTCGGCGATCTCGATGAGCTGACCGCACTGGTCGAGACCGCGGAGCAGACGCTGGCAGCTTCCGAAGCCGCGGCGCAGGCGAGCGAAGCCGCGCACGTTGCCGCGCGTCAGACGCTGGAATCCTCGCGCGCGCCGCTGGTCGAAGCCGACAAGCGCGTGCAGCGGCTCGAGACCGAAGCGCGCACCATCTCCAAGATCGTCAACGGCGAGACCAAGAACCTGTGGCCGCCGATCATCGACGGCATCACTGTCGACAAGGGATTTGAAAAGGCGATCGGCGCCGCGCTCGGCGACGATCTCGACGCGCCGATCGATCCGTCAGCGCCGATGCGCTGGACCAATGTCGGACACACCGAGGGCGATCCGGAGCTGCCCGAGGGCGCCGTGCCGCTTTCCAATCACGTGCAGGCGCCGGCCGAGCTGGCGCGCCGCCTGGCCCAGATCGGCGTGGTGCCGCGCGAGCGCGGCGCCGAGCTGGTCTCGCAGCTCAAGACTGGCCAGCGGCTGGTCTCACCCGAAGGCGACGTCTGGCGCTGGGACGGCTTTGTCGCCGCGGCGCACGCCCCGACCGGCGCCGCACGGCGTCTTGCCGAGCGCGCCCGCCTCGTTGATATCGAGAACGAGCTGGAGCAGGCCCGCATCGACGCGCAGATCAAGCGCCAGGCGCTGGAAAACGCCGAGTCCGAGCTGCAGATGGCCGCGAGCACCGAAGGTGCCAGCCGCGAAGCTTGGCGCGCCGCGCAGCGCGAGCTCAACGTCGCGCGCGAGCGCCACGCCAATGCCGAGCGCGAGATCAGCCGCCACGCCGCCCGCAAGGCGACGCTGTCGGAAGCGCACAGCCGTCTCGCCGCCGATCGCGCCGAGGCCGAGGCCGCCTACGAATATGCCGCGGCCGGCATCAGCGAGCTGCCGTCGAGCGAGGACACCGAGACCCAGCTCGCCGCCGTCCGCAGCGACATCGAGGGCCACCGCCGCATGGCCGCCCAGGTCCGCGCCGAGGCGCAGGCGCTGGCACGCGAGGCCGAGCTCGCCGACAGGCGCGTGCAGGCGATCCTCGCCGAACGCACCGAGTGGCAGAACCGCAAGGAGAGCGCGGCCTCCCACATCGACACCATCCAGGCCCGTATCGCCGAACTCACGATCGAGCGCAGCGAACTCGAAAACGCACCGCAAGTGTTCGCCGAGAAGCGCAGCGCGCTGATCACCGAGATCGAATACGCCGAGAACGACCGCCGCATGGCCGCCGACGCGCTCGCCGCCGCGGAAAGCGCGATGGCGGAGACCGATCGCGTCGCCAAGCTGACGCTCGAAGCGCTCTCCAGCGCTCGCGAGGCCACGGCGCGCGCCGAGGAGCGCATGGAAGGCGCGCGGCGCCGGCTCGAGGACATCGAGCGCGAGATCCGCGACATGCTCGAAGTCGAGCCGCAGGCCGTCGCCGGCCTTGCCGAGATCGAGCCGGGCGCGGAGCTGCCGCCGCTGCACGACATCGAGGAAGACCTCGAAAAGATGCGCCGCGACCGCGAGCGCCTCGGCGCGGTCAATTTGCGCGCCGAGGAAGAGCTGCGCGAGGTCGAGACCCAGCACACCGGCCTCGTCACCGAGCGCGACGACCTGGTCGAAGCCATCAAGCGGCTGCGCCAGGGTATCCAGAGCCTGAACAAGGAAGCGCGGGAGCGGCTCCTGACCTCGTTCGACGTCGTCAACAACCACTTCAAGCGCCTGTTCGTCGAGCTGTTCGGCGGCGGCGAGGCCGCGCTGCATTTGATCGAGAGCGACGACCCGCTGGAAGCCGGTCTCGAAATCATCGCCAAGCCGCCGGGCAAGAAACCGCAGACGCTGTCGCTGCTCTCGGGCGGCGAGCAGGCGCTGACCGCGATGGCGCTGATCTTCGCGGTGTTCCTCACCAATCCCTCGCCGATCTGCGTGCTGGACGAAGTCGACGCACCGCTCGACGACCACAACGTCGAACGGTACTGCAACCTCTTGCATGAGATGACCGGCTCGACCGACACGCGCTTCATCATCATCACGCACAACCCGATCACGATGGCGCGGATGAACCGGCTGTTCGGCGTCACCATGGCCGAGCGCGGCGTCTCGCAGCTCGTCTCGGTGAGCCTGCAAGAGGCCGTGGAGATCCTCGACCAGAACGTGGCGTGATATCTCCGGCGTCATTCCGGGGCTCGCGGGGCGAGAGTCCGGAATCTCGCGCTACAATCTCGAACTTCCGGGTTCGCGCTGCGCGCGCCCCGGAATGACGGTGGGCAAACATGATCTCGCCCATTCTCCCCGCTGAACTCAAGGCCGCCCTCGACGGCAAGCTCCAGGGCTTCTCGCGGACCGACGCCGCACAGCGATCGCAAAAGATCTCGACCGCCTATCGCGCCGGCGGCGGCTCCGGCACCATCAAATCGGAGGCCGATGCGCTCGCCTATGCGCTGGCGCGGATGCCGGCGACCTACGCGGCCGTGGCCGCCAGCCTGAATGCGCTGACCGAGATCGCGCCTGGCCTTGCGCCTGAAACGCTGCTCGACGTCGGCGCAGGTCCGGGCACCGCGAGCTGGGCCGCCGCGGAAGCCTTTCCGTCGCTGCGCGATTTCACGCTGCTCGACGCCAACGCCACGCTGAGCCGGCTCGCGCTGGAACTGGCGCGCAACAGCACGCGCCTCGCGGAGTGTCGCCATCTTCCCGGCGATGCCGGCGGCAACCTCGCCGAGGTCTCGCAAGCCGACCTCGTCGTCGCCAGCTACGTCATTGGCGAGCTCAACGAAGGCGACCAGCGCAAGCTTGCGGAAGCGATGTGGGCGAAAGCGCGCCATGCGTTGGTCGTGATCGAGCCCGGCACGCCCGCGGGCTATGCCCGCATCCTCGCGCTCCGGCAACAACTGATCTCGGCCGGAGCCCACGTCGCCGCCCCCTGCCCTCACGACAGACCCTGCCCGCTCATCCCGCCCGACTGGTGCCATTTCTCCCAACGCCTGCCGCGCTCCCAGGCGCATCGCCAGATCAAGGGCGCCGAGGTGCCGTTCGAGGACGAGCGCTTCATCTACGTCGCCCTGACACGCGCGCCGCCGGCGACGCGCGCCGCGCGCGTGCTGGCGCCGCCGGATGTCGGCAAGGCCGAGATCACGGCCAAGCTCTGCACCGAGGCTGGGGTCGCGCTGACGAAAGTCCCGCGGCGCGACAAGACGGCCTATGCCGACGCCCGGCGCTGGCGCTGGGGCGATGCGATCATGTCCGAAAGTTAATTCCGCCGGCCGTGCTTCCCTTGAACTCGGACGGTTCCTCGTCCGACCAAGCCTTACCTTCCCTCCATGCCGGGGCTCTCGCCCTGCGCCAATTTGGTCTACCCTAGCGCCTGCTTCTTCCCGCTTCAGGAGTTCTTCATGTCGACCGGCTGGATCGTTCTCGGCGTCATCGTCGTCCTCGTGCTGTTCGCCTTCAGCGCCTACAACCGCCTGGTGGCGCTGAGCCAGCGCGTCGGCCAGGCCTTTGCCGATATCGACGTGCAGCTCAAGCAGCGCCACGACCTGGTCCCGAACCTGGTCGAGACCGTGAAGGGCTATGCCTCGCACGAGCGCGGCACGCTCGACGATGTCATCAAGGCGCGCAATTCGGCGATGGCGGCGCAGGGACCGGCTCAGGTGTCCGCGGCGGAGAACCAGCTCTCCGGCGCACTCGGCCGGCTGATCGCGCTGTCGGAAGCCTATCCCGACCTCAAGGCCAATGCCAATTTCCAGCAGCTCGCATCCGAGCTCTCCGATCTCGAGAACAAGATCGCGGCCAGCCGTCGCTTCTTCAACAACGCGGTCCAGGAATACAACACCGGCATCCAGCAGATGCCCGCCGCCCTGTTCGCCGGCATGTTCGGCTTCACCAGGAAGGACTTCTTCGATCTCGGCACGAGCCGCACCGAGGTCGAGGCGGCGCCGCAGGTGAAGTTCTGATTGCAACATGACCCCTCACCTTCGTCGTTCCGGGGCGCGTCGAAGACGCGAACCCGGAACCTCGAGCGAGACACTAAGCTCTGGATTCCGGGTTCACGCCGTTGGCGTGTCCCGGAATGACGGAAGCCAACGGAAGCAGCCATGGCCGCGTATGGTCTCTACACGCACATCGCCTCGAACAAGTTTCGTTCGATGCTGCTGCTCGCCGGCCTGTTCGTGCTGGTCTATGTGCTGGTCTATGCCGGCGCGCTGGTCGCCGAGGTCGTCATCAACGGCAACGAGACTGTCGCCTATTATTTGAAACGCGCCTTCCACGACCTGATCGTCGCGGCGCCCGTTGCGACGATCGTGACGGCCGCCTGGGTCGTGATCGCCTATTTCTTCCACCAGTCGATGATCGACGCCGTGACCGGCGGCCACGACGTGACCCGGCAGGAACAGCCGCGGCTCTACAATCTGCTCGAAAACCTCTGCATCTCGCGCGGCATCACCATGCCGAAGCTGAAGATCATGGAGAGCCCGGCGCTGAACGCGTTCGCGACGGGCCTCAATCCGCGGCAATATTCGATCACCGTCACCACCGGTCTCCTCGATGCGCTGAACGACAAGGAGATCGAGGCGGTGCTGGGCCACGAGCTGACCCACATCAAGAACGGCGACGTGCAGCTCATGGTGGTCGCCGTCATCATCGCCGGTGCGGTCGGCTTCTTCGGCGAATTGTTCTTCCGCCTGTTCACGAGCTTCGACTGGAGCCCGAGCTCCGGCGGCTCATGGTCCTCGGGCTCCTCCTCGTCGTCGCGGTCGTCCTCGTCGTCGAGCGACAGCAAGAGCTCCGGCGGCGGCGCGATCATCGTCATCATCATCGCGGTCGTGCTGATCGTTCTGGCCTGGCTGCTGTCGCAGGTGGTGAAGCTCGCGCTATCGCGGTCGCGCGAATATCTCGCCGATGCCGGCTCGGTCGAGCTGACGAAAGACCCTGATGCCATGATCTCGGCGCTGCGCAAGATCGAGGGCCGCGGCGAACTGCCCGGCGCGACCTCGGCCGTGATGGAGCTCTGCGTCGACAATCCGCGCGAAGGCTTTGCCGATTTGTTCGCCACCCACCCTTCCGTGCAGTCCCGGGTCGATGCGCTGGTCAAGTTCGCCGGCGGCCGTGACCCTGGTCCCCTGCCAGGCCCCACTGAAGAGACTGATCAACCCGAGATGGAACAGCCCGGAGCGCAAGATACCCCACCGCCGCTGTCGCACGGGCCATGGGGCGATGCAGCCGCTCCGGCCAATCCGCCGCCCGTTCCCACACCAAGCCCCTCAGGCGTCCTTCCAGCCAATCCGATGGGACCATGGGGCCGCCACTGAGCCACGCGATCGGGCGCCGTTCGTGGCAGGTTTGACACCGATAGGGAAAAACCTCGGGAATTGCCGCAACAGGGGCGCAAGGAATTGAATTCTCCCTTGTTTCTGCCATGTTCGCGCCCAACAGCAGACCTGGGACGTCTTTTGGGACATCGATTTGGGGCCTGGCCGATTGCGACCTCGCGATCGGGGGCGCGTTAGGGGACAGCAATGGCAAAGCCGGCAGTGGTTGTGGTGGGCGCGGACAAGGGCGGGGTCGGCAAGACCACGGTGTCGCGTACCTTGCTCGATTATTTCTCAGCCAACAACGTGCCGACGCGCGCGTTCGACACGGAGTCTCCGCGCGGAACCCTGAAGCGCTTCCACCCCGACATCACCGAGATCGTCGACATGACGACCACGGCCGACCAGATGAAGATCTTCGACACGCTCAATACCGTGAGCCCGTCGGTGACCGTGATCGATGTCCGCGCCGGCCTGCTCTCGCCGGCGCTGGCCTCGCTGCGCGACATCGGGTTCCTCGACGCCGCCAAGGCCGGCCAGATCACCTTTGCCGTGTTCCACATCCTGGGACCCTCGATCGCCTCGCTGGAGGAGATCGCCGAGACCGCCGGCTTCATGGGCGGCGCAAAATATTTCCTGGTGAAGAACTTCATCAATGACACCCAGTTCTTCCAGTGGGACCAGGCGACTTACAATTCGTATTTCCACCGCATCAAGGACGCGACCGAGCTGACCATCCCCAAGCTCAACGAAATGGCCTATGAGCAGGTCGAGGTGTCTTCCGTCCCGTTCCTGAAATTCGTCGCCAACAAGGGCATCAACGACGATGCCGCCAACTATTCGTTCGTGCTGCGCGGCTATGTCCGGCACTGGCTGGCGAACGTCTGGAGCGAGTTCGACCGCATCCGCCTGACCGACATCGTCGGTTCGAAGCCGGTGACCCGCAACAGCGAAAAATAGTTGCGGCCATTGGGCGGATACGGCTGGATTGGGCGACGAGTTGGCTCAAATAATAGTCCATAATGCCCGCAACGCCCGTCTACATCATCTGCTCGCCCCGCCCGCAGGTCGGTAAGACCCTGCTGGCGCGGCTGCTCGCCGAATTCCTGCTGCTCAAGAACGGCAATGTCGCGGCCTTCGACGTCAACCTGAAGGAGCCGTCGCTGCTGGACTACCTGCCTGGCATCACCGAGACCGCCGACGTGACCGACACCTACGGCAAGATGCAGCTGATGGACCGCGTCATCGTCGATGACGGCCTCGCCAAGGTGATCGATCTCGGCTTCCATGCCTTCGACGAATTCTTCAAGATGACCGAGGAGATCGGCCTTCTGAAGGAAGCCGCACGCCGCCACGTCGCGCCGCAGATCCTGTTCGTCGCGGACACAGACCGCGTCTCGGCCCGCGCCCACGAGATGCTGCGCGGGCAGATCCCGCGGATGAATCTGATCACGGTCGACAACGAATATGTCGTGCGCGGCGAATTGCCGGCCGCGATGGAAGGCGGCCGGCTGTTCCGCTTACCGGCGCTGCCCGGCTTCCTCAAAACCTATATCGACCGGCTGACCTTCTCCTTCACCGGCTATCTGCGCCAGGAGAAGGACTCTTCCACCGAGCTGCACCAATGGACCCGGCGGAATTACATCGCCTTCCGGGAGCTCGAGCTCAGCCTGATCCTGCAACGATCGTAGGCTTCTTGGGCCGCCGACTTGGTGCCCATCTTTCCCGACCACGGTCGACCACGGGGAGAGGTGAACCGAGGCCGCAGCCAATGGCGTTATAAGACGGACTGTATTTCTTGTCCGCTCAATGCCCCTCGAACGTCATCAGCGTGCGCACCGGCACGTCCATGGCGCGCAGCTTGGTGGCGCCGCCGAGCTCGGGCAGGTCGATGATGAAGCAGGCGGCGACGACGTTGGCGCCGATCTGGCGCAGCAGCTTCACCGCGCCTTCGGCGGTGCCGCCGGTGGCGATGAGGTCGTCGACCAGGATCACGCGCTCGCCGGGCTGGATGGCGTCGACATGCATCTCCATCTCGTCGATGCCGTATTCGAGAGAATAGGCGATGCGCACGGTGGTGTGCGGCAGCTTGCCTTTCTTGCGGATCGGCACGAAGCCGGCCGAGAGCTGGTGCGCCACCGCCCCGCCGATGATGAAGCCGCGGGCTTCCATGCCGGCGACCTTGTCGATCTTGTTGCCGGCCCAGGGATTGACGAGCTCGTCCACGGCGCGGCGGAACGCGCGGGCATCCGCAAGCAGGGTCGTGATATCGCGGAACATGATCCCGGGCTTCGGATAGTCCGGGATGGTGCGGACGCTCGCCTTGATGTCGTGGTCAAAGGTCATGGTTATCTCGCTCTGGCTTCTCCACCGTCATTGCGAGCGAAGCGAAGCAATCCAGTTCTTCTCCGCGGCAGCAGTCTGGATTGCTTCGTCGCCAGCGCAAAATTGCTTCGCAATTTTGTCGCGGGCTCCTCGCAATGACGACACTCATTCAATTCGTCCCAGCATCCAGCCGGAACGCATTCTCGACAATACGCAAGCCCACCTCGTTGCCCAGCGACATCAGCGATTCCGGATGGAATTGCACGCCGGCGACCGGCAGGGTCTTGTGCTCGAGCGCCATGGCGACGCCGTCTTCGGTGCTGGCGGTGACGGACAACACCTCCGGCATGCTATCGCGCTCGACGAAGAGCGAGTGATAACGGCCGATGACGATCTCGTTCGGCAGGTTGCGCATCAGGCGCCCGCCGCGCACCTGGACCCGCGAGGGCCGGCCGTGGGCGGGATGGCTGAGTTGGCCGAGCTCGCCGCCGAAATATTCACCGATGGCCTGCACGCCGAGGCAGACGCCGAACACCGGCAGCTTCTGCTCCAGCGCCGCATCGATGGTCTTCTTGATCCCGAAGTCCTCAGGACGTCCGGGACCGGGCGAGAGCACCAGCAAATCCCACCTCTTCTGCTTGAGCATGTCGAGCGCATGCACATAGCGGACCACGGTGACGCTGGCGCCGACCTGGCGGAAATAGTCGGCGAGCATATGGACAAAGCTGTCGTCGTGATCGATCAGCAGCACCTGCTTGCCCGAACCGGTGGCATCGGGCGCGAAGGTCGACAGCGGCTTCGGCGGATCGCCGCGCAGCGCCTGGAACAGTGCAGCCGCCTTGACCTGGCACTCGCGGTCTTCCGCGGCGGGATCGGAGTCGAACAGGCAGGTGGCGCCGACGCGCACCTCTGCGAGGCCATCCTTCATGCGGATGGTGCGGATGGTGAGGCCGGTGTTGATGCTGCCGTCGAAATTCACCGCGCCGATTGCACCGGCATACCAACGCCGCGGCGAGCGTTCGTGATCCTCGACAAACTGCATTGCCCAGAGCTTCGGCGCGCCGGTCACGGTCACCGCCCAGGCATGGGTGAGGAAGGCGTCGAGCGCGTCGAAGCCGGGACGCAACATGCCTTCGACGTGATCGACGGTGTGAAAGAGCTTTGAGTAGGTCTCGATCTGGCGGCGCGCCAGCACCTTGATGGTGCCGGGCACGCAAACGCGTGCCTTGTCGTTGCGGTCGACGTCGGTGCACATGTTGAGCTCGAACTCGTCCTTCTCCGAGTTCAGGAGCTGGCGGATCTGCTCGGCATCGCCGATCGCATCGGTGCCGCGTGCGATCGTGCCCGAGATCGGGCAGGTCTCTACGCGGCGGCCGTCCGAGCGCACGAACATCTCGGGCGAAGCCGAGACGAGAAACTCGCCCTCGCCGAGATTCATCAGCGCGCCATAGGGCGACGGATTGATGACGCAGAGGCGCTGGAACACTTCGGCCGGCGAGCGGTCGCAGGGCTCGGCGAACAGCTGGCCCGGCACCGCCTCGAACAGATCGCCCCGCGCGAAGGCTGCGCGCGCGGTCTCGACGGTGGCCTGATATTCGCCGGGGGCGTGATCGGCAAAGCCCTGGCGCGGTGTCTTCAGATATGGGCTGTCGGCGGTCTCGCGCGGCAGGCCTTCCGTCGATTTGCCCTTCCAGGCGAAGTCGTAGGAGAGCACCACGCCACGGCCGGTGGCGCGGTCATAGGCAAGCAGGCGGTCGGGCACGTACAGCACGATGTCGCGCTGGTCGGCCTCGCGCGGGCGCTTCTGCACGAGGTCCTCGATCTGGAACACGAGGTCGTAGGCGAAGGCACCGAACAGGCCGAGCAGACCGTCATCATTGGCGGAGAAGGCAGCGACGAGGTCGCGCACCAGCGACATCACGCTGGCGCGGCGGGTGCGCTGGTCCTCCTCGACCGGGGCATCGCCGCGGATGATGTGACCGGCAAGGCGCGTCGCCGACTTCTCAGAGATCACCACGCAGGGCTCGCGCAGGACGTCGGCGAGGAAGGCGATCAGCACCTGCCCGCGTGCGTTCAGCGCTTCCAGCTTGAAATTGACCCCAGCGGTCTCGAGCCTGAGGGGTGGATCGGAGAAGCCGAGGTCAAAACTTTCGTAGCGGCCAGGCACGGTCGTGCCCGAGGACAGCACCACGCCGCGGCGGCGGTCGAGCAGGCTGACGAGATCGTCGAGCCTGTTGGCGCCGCCGGTGAATTGCTCGGCCACGCGCGTGATCGCAAGACCCGCGCGGGTCGCGTACTCACTTCTGGCCGGAAGGGCAAAGACGGTCCTGTTCATGTGATCCTCTTGGGGTCCTCTTACGAGACTTGCCGAGGGAACGCCACACAGGACAAACGATCAGGCCGCCGCGCTGTGCTGGCGACCTTCGACGATTTTGGGAAAAGAAATCGCACCGGCCACCTCGTCAGGAGGTGCGCCACCAAAGACGGGCTGGGCGGACGGCGGTGCTCATGGGGCGGATACTCACCATGGCGCGGGGGCGGCGTCAAGGGTGAGGCACGATGGAGCGCAGCGTAATCCGGGGCTCGCGCCCAATTGGAAAGTCCCCGGATTGCGCTGCGCTCCGTCCGCGCTACGAGCGATTACCCCAGATGCTTCCGGAAAAACTCCGTCGCCCGGCCCCAGGCGAGCTCGGCGGCTTCACGGTCGTGCACGGCCTGGCGCTGCTCGTTGACGAAGGCGTGCTCGGCATCATAGCGGAACAGCTCCAGTGACTTGCCGGCAGCCTTCATGGCCTTCTCGAAGCCGCTGACCAACTCCGGCGTGCACCAATCGTCCTTATTGGCGAAATGGGCCTGGAGCGGAATCTTGACGTCCGCAGGCTTGGCCGCCTGCTCCGGCGGAATGCCGTAGAACACGACGCCGGCCGCGAGCTCCGGGATCTTGGTCGCACCGATGATGGTCACGGCGCCGCCGAGGCAGAACCCGGTCAGCCCGACCTTGGCGCCATTGCGTGACAGATATTGCGTGGCACCGCGCACGGTTTGCGTGGTCGCGTCCATGAAGTCGAGCGAGTTCATCTCCTTGTTGGCGCTCTCCGTGTCGTGATAGGGCACCACCTTGCCCTTGTAGAGATCGGGCGCCAGCGCATCGAAACCCGCGAGCGCAAAGCGGTCGCACAGGCCCTTGATCTGGTCCGACAGGCCCCACCATTCCTGGATCACGACCACGCCCGGCGCATTGCCGCGCGCGGCATTGGCGAGATAGCCCGAGGCGTCCTTGCCGTCCGGGCGCTTGAAGGTGATGGTGGTTCCCATGGTGTCCTCCGGTGAGATTTGGGGGAGCGGTTGAGGTTATTGTGGCGGCTAGGCGGGCGCGACGCAATCCACACTCCCGTCATTCCGGAGCGGTGCGCAGCACCGAACCCGGAATCTCGAGATTCTCAGGTGCACAATCGCGCACCATAGTTCGCGCTTTCGCGCGCCCCGGAATGACGGCGAGTTGCGTCAACAAAAAAGCCCCCTGCGGGGGCTTTTTCATTCATCGAGTCTCGCGCCGCTCAGTGCGAGGCGGCCCAGACCTTCTTCTTGGTGAAGTACATCAGGCCCGCGAAGATGATCAGGAACACGAACACCTGGAAACCGAGGCGCTTGCGCGCTTCCATGTGCGGTTCGGCGGTCCACATCAGGAACGTGGTGACGTCCTTGGCGTACTGCGCGACCGTGGTCGGTGAGCCATCGTCATAGGTCACCTGGCCATCGCTGAGCGGCTTCGGCATCTTGATGGCATGGCCCGGGAAGTACTTGTTGTAGTACGAGCCCTCCGGGATGGTGACGCCCTCCGGCACCTTCTCCTCGAAGCCCTGAAGCACCGCCGCGACGTAGTCCGGGCCCTGCTCCTGGTACTGGGTGAAGAAGTCGAAGACGAACCAGGGGAAGCCGCGCTTATAGGAGCGCGCCTTGGTGATCAGGGACAGGTCGGGCGGCGCCGCACCGCCGTTCGCGGCACGCGCAGCCTGCTCGTTCGGGAACGGCGAGGGGAAATAGTCCGCCGGCCGGCCCGGACGCTCGAACATGTCGCCCGCATCGTTCGGACCGTCCTTGATCTTGTAGTCCGATGCGAAGGCCGTCGCCTGCGCCACCGAATAGCCGGGCCCGCCGGGCTCGGCGAGGTTGCGGAAGGCGACATAGGACAGGCCGTGGCAGCTGGCGCAGACCTCCTTATAGACCTTCAGGCCGCGCTGCAGCGCGCCGCGATCAAACTTACCGAAAGGGCCCGAGAACGACCATTTGTTGGCCGGCGGGTTGTCGCCGCCTTCAGACGCCTTCGCGCTGTCGATCGAGCCCGCGAACAATGATCCTGCGAGCGCGAGCACGATCGCGGTCGAGACCATCGGTGTCGATCGGCTGCCGGTCTTGGCGAGCACCGCATCAGAGATCGAGTTCGGCACCGGCCGCGGCTTCTCGATGCGCGCGAGCAGCGGCAGCACGATCAGGAAGTAGGCGAAGTAGCAGACCGTCAGGACCCGGCCGGCGACGACGTAGATGCCTTCCGGCGGCTGGGCGCCGAGATAGCCGAGCAGGATGCAGACCACGACGAAGATCCAGAAGAACTGCTTGGCGAGCGGACGGTACTTCGACGATCTGGTCCTGGCGCTGTCGAGCCAAGGCAGGAAGCACAGGATGATGATCGCCCCGAACATCGCGACGACGCCCGCGAGCTTGTTCGGGATCGAGCGCAGGATCGCGTAGAACGGCAGGTAATACCATTCCGGCACGATGTGCGGCGGCGTCACGCCCGGGTTCGCCGGAATGTAGTTGTCGGCGTCGCCGAGATAGTTCGGCATGTAGAAGATGAACCAGGCGTACAGCAGCATGAAGCAGGCGACGCCGAACATGTCCTTGATGGTCGCGTGCGGCGTGAACGGCACCGTGTCCTTTTCCGTCTTCGGCTCGACGCCGTCAGGATTGTTCTGGCCGGCGACGTGCAGCGCCCAGACGTGCAGCACGACCACGCCCGCGATCACGAACGGCAGGAGATAGTGCAGCGAGAAGAAGCGGTTCAGCGTCGGGTTGCCGACCGAATAGCCGCCCCACAGCAGCGTCACGATGCTCTCGCCGACATAGGGAATGGCGGAGAACAGGTTGGTGATGACGGTGGCGCCCCAGAAGCTCATCTGACCCCACGGCAGCACGTAGCCCATGAAGCCGGTCGCCATCATCAGGAGGTAGATGATGACGCCGAGGATCCACAACACTTCCCGCGGCTCCTTGTACGACCCGTAGTAAAGGCCGCGGAACATGTGGACGTAGACGGCGACGAAGAACATCGAGGCGCCAACCGCGTGCATGTTGCGCAGCAGCCAGCCGTAGTTCACGTCACGAACGATCAGCTCGACCGACTTGAAGGCGAGATCGGCTTGCGGCGTGTAGTGCATCGCCAGGACCACGCCGGTCAGGATCTGCATCGCCAGCATGAAGGAGAGGATGGCGCCGAAGGTCCACCAATAGTTCAGGTTGCGCGGGGTGGGATAGGCGACGAAGGAGGAGTGGATGAGACCAAAGATCGGCAGACGCCGCTCGATCCATTGCAGGGCCGGATTGCTCGGCTGGTAGTCGGATGGTCCGCTCATGATGCGATCCTGAGGAAATAAAACGACGAGACGGCGCGAAGCTTCGGACGATAGTCCGAGGCTCAGCCGATCTGGATTTTGGTATCGGAAACGAACTGGTACGGCGGGACCGGCAGGTTCGCGGGCGCAGGCCCCTGGCGGATGCGGCCGGACGAATCGTACTGCGAACCATGGCAGGGGCAGAAGAACCCGTCGTAATTGCCCTCGTGAGCGATCGGGATGCAGCCGAGATGGGTGCAGATGCCGATCACGACCAGCCACTGCTCGTGGCCGGACTTGACCCGGGCCTCGTCGGACTGCGGATCGGGCAGGCTCGCCACGTTGACGGCGCGCGCCTCGTCGATCTGCTTCTTGGTGCGGTGGCTGATGTAGATCGGCTTGCCGCGCCAGAACACCTTGATGTCCTGGCCTTCCGCAATCGGGCTGAGATCGACCTCGATCGGCGCGCCGGCGGCGATGGTCGAGGCATCAGGATTCATTTGGGAGATGAAGGGCCAGAGCGCAGCCGCGCCCCCTACTGCTGCAGCTGCCCCCGTTGCAACGAATAAGAAATCACGGCGTGTCGGATGGTCCGCCGAAGACGCTGTCGTCACGATTCCAACCCTTTCTTCTTATGCGACCGGTGGAACCGCTCCGGGGGGCGCCCATGAGGTCCCCGGAAAGGCTGCCGGCGCCCGCGGCCCCCCGCGGCGGCAGAACTTTGCTTGCTCACGCCCAAACGGGGAAAACAGCAGTCCAGAATCGTTCTATTGGCACCCTTGCCGGGCGAGCGCAAGCCCGCTATCGGCGCGGGAGCGTGCAATGCACGAATTCCCGGGGGTGCGATGTTTCATTGAGACATTTTGCGCCCGCAACCAGCCCGCCGCCGCCCATGCAGATAGCGCTTTTCCAGCCTGACATTCCCCAGAACACCGGCACGATTCTCAGGCTCTGCGCCTGCTTGGGGTTCGCCGCCCATATCATCGAGCCCGCCGGCTTCCCCTTCTCCGACCGCTTGTTCCGCCGGGCGGGAATGGATTACCTCGACCACGTCAGCGTGACCCGTCACGACTCCTGGTCGAAATTCGAGGACTGGCGCGCAGGCCAGGGCTCCCGGCTGCTGCTGTTCACGACCAAGGCCGCCACCGACTACCGCGATTTTCGTTACCAGAACTCGGACATCCTGCTATTCGGGCGCGAGAGCGCCGGCGTCACCGACGCGGTGGTCGAGGCCGCCGATGCGCGCCTGGTGATCCCGATCAAGGCGGGGCTGCGCTCGCTCAATGTGGCGATGGCAGCCGCCATGGCCGCAGGCGAGGCGCTGCGGCAGATCCGGAACGCCGAAGAAGGACTGAGGAGAGAGATTTGAGTTACGCGGTCAAGGAAATCTTCCTGACCCTGCAAGGCGAAGGCGCCCATGCCGGGCGCGCGTCCGTGTTCTGCCGTTTTGCCGGCTGCAACCTCTGGAGCGGCCGCGAGGCCGACCGCGGGGAAGCGACCTGCAAGTTCTGCGATACGGATTTCGTCGGAACCGATGGTACCCTCGGCGGCCGCTACGGCTCGGCTGCGGAACTCGCCGACACCATCGCCGCGCAATGGACGGCATCCGCCGCCAACCGCTACGTGGTTCTGACCGGCGGCGAGCCGCTGCTCCAGGTCGACGCCGCGCTGGTCGACGCGCTGCACGCGAGAGGTTTCGAGATCGGCGTCGAGACCAACGGCACGATCGCGGCTCCTGAGGGGCTCGACTGGATCTGCGTCAGCCCCAAGGGCGGCAGCGAGCTGGTCCTGCGGCGCGGCCACGAGCTGAAGCTGGTCTATCCCCAGGCGCTGGCGATGCCCGAAGCATTTGAGGACCTCGCCTTCGAACGCTTCTCGCTGCAGCCGATGGACGGGCCCGAGGTCGTCGAGAACACCGCGCGCGCGATCGACTATTGCTTGCGCCATCCGCAATGGCGGCTGAGCGTGCAGACGCACAAATCGCTCGGCATCAGATAGGACGCGACCGGCAAATGAATATGGACGCCTCGACAATCGAAGACCGCAAGGCCCGCGCCCGCGCCTGGTTCGAGCGCTTGCGCGACGACATCTGCGCGAGCTTCGAGCGGCTCGAGGATGACGCACCGCAAAGCCTCTATCCGGGCGAAGCCGGCCGCTTCAAGCGCACGCCCTGGCAGCGCACCGACCACTCTGGCGCGCCTGGCGGCGGCGGGGTGATGTCGATGATGCATGGCCGCCTGTTCGAGAAGGTCGGCGTGCACTGCTCGATGGTGCAAGGCGAATTCGCGCCCGAGTTTCGCGCCCAGATTCCGGGCGCCGCGGAGCATCCGAAATTCTGGGCCTCCGGCATCTCGCTGATCGCGCACATGCGCAATCCGAACGTGCCCGCGGTGCACATGAACACGCGCTTCGTCGTCACCACGAAAGCCTGGTTCGGCGGCGGCGCCGACCTCACGCCGGTGCTGGAGCGAAGGCGGACGCAGGACGATGCCGACAGCATCGCGTTCCACGCCGCGATGAAACAGGCCTGCAACCAGCACAGCGGCGTTGCCGAATACGACAAGTACAAGAAATGGTGCGACGAGTATTTCTACCTGCCGCACCGGAAAGAGGCGCGCGGCATCGGCGGCATCTTCTACGACTGGCACGACAGCGGCGACTGGGATGCCGACCTCGCCTTCACCCAGGACGTCGGCCGCGCCTTCCTGAAGATCTATCCCGAGATCGTGCGGCGCAATTTCGCGAGCGCCTGGACCGCGGCAGACCGCGAGGAGCAACTGATCCGGCGCGGCCGCTATGTCGAGTTCAACCTGCTCTACGACCGCGGCACCATCTTCGGACTCAAGACCGGCGGCAATGTGGACTCGATCCTGTCGTCGCTGCCGCCGGAGGTGAAGTGGCCGTGACCGCGATGAAGCCCGCCGCAAAGCCGCTCCCGCGCGCCATGCTGATCGACATGGACGACACCATCCTGTCGGCCTATGGCCGGCCCGAGATCGCCTGGAACACGATCACGGCCGAGTTCGCCGAGGAACTGGCGCCGCTGCCGCCGCCGATGGTCGCAACGGCCGTGCTCGCGTTCGCGCGAAACTTCTGGGCCAATGCGGAGCCGGCGTGGCGAATGAAGCTCGCCGAGGCCCGTCACCTCACGGTCAAGGGCGGTTTTGCCGCGCTCGCGGCCGCCGGCCATCGCGCCCTGCCCGATGATCTCGCCATTCGCCTCGCGGACCGCTTCACCGCCTATCGCGAGGAGGAGATGTTCGTCTTCCCCGGCGCGCATGAGGCGATCGACCAGTTCAAGGCGCTCGGCATCAAGCTCGCACTGGTCACCAACGGCGCCGCGGACATGCAGCGCGCCAAGGTCGAGCGCTTCGAGCTGGCGCACCGCTTCCATCACATCCAGATCGAAGGCGAGCACGGCTTCGGCAAGCCCGAGGAGCGCGCCTATCTGCACGCGATGGAGGCGCTCGGCGTCACCGCTGAGGATACCTGGATGATCGGCGACAATCTGGAATGGGAGGTCGTGACGCCGCAGCGCCTCGGCATCTATTCGATCTGGATGGACGTGCATGGCGACGGCCTGCCCGAGGGATCGACGGTCAAGCCCGACCGCATCATCCGCTCGCTGACTGAGCTCGTGCCGGACCAGCTGTAACGGGGCACGACAACAAAAACTGCGAAAACAACCCCATGCACAGTAGGGCGCTGCTGCAAAATCAAAGGCTTACGGATTTTACGAATCGCCTTTGACCCGTCGGGCAAAACAGGGGCATAATGCCATCGTCGCAATGCATGCGATGGGCAGGGCTTCCGCGCGAGCTGCGCCCGTTCGCCAAAGCGGATGAGTTTTGGTTGAATCGATGCGCGCTCGGGACTCGGGGTCACCTCTCCCGCAGGGTCCCGCAGGGAGAGGTGCCGCGCGGCACCGGCGCGCTTTGCCGGCATGCGCCTCGCGTGATCGGCGTGTCATGACCGCCTGCTAGCCTCCCCCGCGTCGATCAACCCGAAAGGACAATCCATGGATCTGAAAGCCGGCGATGTCGTGATGCTGAAATCCGGCGGCCAGCCGCTGACCGTCGCGGAGGTGAAGGAAAACGAGGCGCTCTGCCTCTGGATGGGCATGGAAGGCGACCTGTTCCGCGAGACGCTGCCGCTCGCCGTGCTGATGCAGGTCGAGGAAGATGAGGAAGAGGACGACGAAGACGAGAATGAGGACGAGGAGTAGGCGCATCCACGTCGGGCCGGAGCTTTCCGCTCCGGTGCTCCCGATGTCCGCTTTTGCCAATAGCGGACATCGCTGGATGTCGTGCAGCGGCCAGGAGGGGGAACGGCTTCTCAATTAACTTCAATTCCTGCCGAGCGGATGACGCGGGCGTACTTCTCAGTCTCTTGGGCGATGAACTCGGAGAATTGTGTGGATGAACCGAGGATGCTCGTTCCCCCGAGTTCTGCAATCCTGGTCTTCATGGCGGCGTTCTCGAGCGCGGCGTTAACCTCCCGGTTGAGCCTTTCGACAATGTCTGTCGGCGTCATTCTGGGAGCACCTATGCCGAACCATGAACCGGCCTCGTAGCCAGGGACAGTCTCGGCGGCACTTGGCACGTCGGGCAGACTCGCAGACCTGTTCGAAGTTGTCACCGCAATCGGAATGAGCTCGCCTCGCCTGATGTGCGCAATCGACGAGGGCATGGGGTCGAACATTGCGTCAATGCTTCCTGCCAACAGTGCGGCGACCGCGGGCGTTGAACCGAGATATGGCACCAGCGCAACATCGATGCCGGTCATCGTCCTGAACAGTTCGATGCCGATGTGCTGAGGCGTACCGTGACCCGCGAATCCGATCTTGAGCTTTCCCGGGTTGGCCTTGGCGTGGGCGATAAATTCCGTGACCGTCCGGACTGGAACTGAGGGATGCACCTCGATCACCAGCGGGACCCGATACAAGAACGCAACGGGCGCGATATCACGGGCGAAATCGAAATCGAGCCCTTTGAAAAGGGTCGAGTTGATAGTGTTCACCGGTCCACAAACGAGAAGCGTGTGACCGTCAGGGTCTGACTTGACCACCGATCTCGTCGCCACATTCCCGCTCTGCCCCGGCTGGTTTTCGATGACGAACTCCTGACCGAGTCTCTCGGAAAGCCATGGGGCGATCAAGCGACCGGCGATGTCGACCGGCCCTCCGGCGGGAAATCCGACAACAAGCCGTACGCTTCGCGCCGGGTAGCCTTCGGCCAAGGCGATCCGAGGCAGAACTGATGTCCCTATCGTCGCCAACGCGGCGTTCACAAAATCGCGCCTGCGCAGTTGCATGTCGCCCTCCTTGCTGCCGGCCGTACAACTAACGTTTGGACCATCATTCCGCTATGATATGCTTAGGCCGATCTTGATACTTTCAGGGTATGCTGTGGACCTACGTCGCCTCAGATATTTCGTTGCGGTTGCCGAGGAAGGACATATCACCCGCGCAGCGGAGCGCCTTGATATCCAGCAGCCGCCTCTCAGCCGACAGATCAGCCTGATGGAACGAGATCTGGGCGTTCAACTCTTCCGTCGCACGCCTCGCGGCGTCGAAATGACCGTCGCGGGTCAAGTCCTGTTAGCGAAGCCAAGGCGGTCCTTGCACAGTTCGATCGCGCGATTGATGCGACCCGGCGTGCGGCACGCGGCGAACAGGGCACTCTGTGTATCGGAATTGCGCCAACAGCGCCCTTTAACCCGTTCGTTCCAGACTCGATTCGATGCTTCAGGGAAGCCAATCCGCGGGTCTGCCTCGTGTTGCATGAGGGGCTGAGCAATGACATCGTTGCGCAATTCAACAACGACCAGATGGACGTTGCCTTCGTGCGCGCGCCCCAGATCCATGCAGACGGAGTCATCGTCGCCCCTCTTCAAGAGGAGCCTTTGGTCGTCGCCTTACCAAGCCATCACCGCGCGGCAAGAACCAAATCCAAGGCAGTTTCCCTGAAGAGCCTTGCAAACGAACAGTTCATCATGATCGGGCCGGCCGGAACCGGTTTGCACGACGAGACGATCGCAGCTTGCCATAGAGCTGCATTTGCACCTCGTCTTGGCCAGCCGGCCCCCAGAATCACATCGGCACTCGGCCTGGTAGCGGCCGGACTGGGCATCGCGCTGGTGCCTTCAACGATGCAGAGCGCGCGCATGAAAGGGGTCGCTTATCTTCCTCTTGCAGATGCCTCGGCAAAGGCCTTTCTTGGTTTGGCCTGGCGGCGAGACGATCCGTCGCCGGTCCTCAAGAAATTCTTGAGCCTGGTTCGGGCGATGGCAAAGAAAAGGCCCAGGATCTGACGTCCCGGAACTCCCGAGGTCGCGGAGTGATCATTTCAGATCATCTGGATCGTTGCTCTCCAGTTTCTTCCGAAGAGCCGTGACCACACGATGAACGGCTTGCAGATCCTTGATCGCGAGCCCTTCCGAAAGGCCGTTGATCCAAGGCGCCTGCAAAGCCATGGCGGCATCGAAAGCGCGCCGTCCCTTCTCGGTCAAGACGACAAGTTGAGCACGCCGATGGTGCGGGTTGGCCTCGAACGCCACAAGCCCTTCCGCGTGCAGGTCGTTGACGATCCGCTGCACGTTCTGGCGATTGGCACCGAGATCGCGGGCCAGCCATGCGACCGGCTGGGATCGCTCGGCATGAACAATTGCGCCGAGAATTTGCCAGCGCGCGCTCGTCAGCCCAAGCCGCGCCACCAAGCGGTCGCCTGCGGTCAAGAGCAGACTGTTGAGCCGGAACAGGTCGAGCATGAGGCCGGTCAAAGCATCGCCGGCCGGCGTTCGTTGGGATTTCAGCATCTGTCACCATAAAGTTATATTGACATCATTATGTCAATTTAGTATTTGACGTATCGTACCATATTGACATCATGCAACCAAATATCGGAGGTTTCATGCCATTCCTGCGTCCTCTCGACCCCACCTTTCCGATCGATCGCCAACTCGGCATCGACGCCGGTCCCGTTGTGCTGGTGAATGTCTTCACGCTCGACAATGCCGACGAGCAGAGCTTCCTCCAGGTCTGGCAGGACGATGCTGCCTTCATGAAGCGGCAGCCCGGCTTCATCTCCACCCAGCTTCACCGCGCGATCGGCGATCGCCCGACCTACCTGAACTATGCCGTCTGGGAATCGAGCGCCCATTTCCGCGCCGCGTTCACGCACCCTGAGTTCAGATCGAAGATCTCGGCGTATCCCTCTTCCGCCGTCGCTTCCCCTCACCTGTTCCAAAAGGTCGCGGTGCCCGACATCTGCGTCGCGTGATCGCCCGGCACGAGCTGGAGTTGGACAATGGCCAAGATTCTTCATCCGATAGCCGGCGCGACGGCACTGGTGACGATTGCAACGTTCTGAATCTCCGCGGTTCTCACTGAAGTGCTTGCGTCACACGCGAGCGTAATGCCGTTGGGCTTCCCGCTATTGGTCCCGGCGCTGGCGGTGACGCGAGGCTCGGGGTCCTTCCTCGCCAATGAATGGCGCGCCGCGCGATCTTCGCCTTTGGTCACAAGCCGAAATGAAACACTGGGAATACAATTGCCGATTTTCTGGGCGGGACGCCAAAGTCGTTGCTGATATCGCCTGAACTAGAGAACGGAATTGTCCGCTGAGCAGCCTAAAGTTGCGGGAGCGCGAAGGCGGGCAAGCGATGAACGGTATCCGAACGGGATTTTTGGACTCCATCGGCAATACGCCATTGATCAGGCTGCGAATGGCGTCGGAGACCACAGGCTGCGAGATCTACGGCAAGGCCGAGTTTCTCAATCCTGGTGGATCGATAAAGGATCGCGCGGCCCTCGCCATAGTCAACGATGCTGAGCGAAGTGGCAAGCTCAGGCCGGGCGGCGTCATCGTCGAAGGCACGGCGGGAAATGTCGGCATCGGCATTACGCTCGTCGGGAATGCACGCGGCTATCGGAGCGTGATCGTGATGCCCGATACGCAGAGTCAGGAAAAGAAGGATATGCTGCGGTTGTGCGGCGCGGACCTGCGACTGGTCCCCGCCGTTCCCTATTCAAATCCGGGTCATTACGCCCGCTATTCCGGTCAGCTCGCCGAAAAACTCGGTGCATTCTGGGCTAACCAGTTCGACAACGTTGCCAATCGTGAGGGCCATTACCGCACGACCGGGCCGGAGATTTGGGAACAAACGGGCGGAAAGATTGATGGCTTTACCTGTGCTGTCGGCAGCGGCGGGACTTTGGGCGGGGTTGCGCGAGCCCTCAAGGAGCGCAATCCGGCGATCAGGATCGCGCTCAGCGATCCCATGGGGGCCGCGCTCTACAACTGGTTCACCAAGGGAGAGCTCACGACCGAAGGAGACTCGATCACTGAGGGGATCGGGCAAGTGCGTGTGACCAGGAACCTGGAAGGCACGCCGATTGATGCAGCGTATCAGATCACGGACGAGGAGGCGTTGCCCATTCTATTCGATATGATCGAGCACGAAGGGCTTGTGCTCGGTGGATCCAGCGCCATCAACATTGTTGGAGCGATGCGACTCGCGCGCGACCTCGGTCCGGGCAAAACCATCGTGACCATCCTTGCGGATGGCGGACAACGCTATCAATCCAAGCTGTTCAACCCGGAATTTCTGCGCAAGAAGAACCTGCCCACCCCGCATTGGATGCGATAGCAACCGGCATCGAGAGCCTCAGCAGCACATGTTGGACCTGATGGGGTCAGACTCAAGGCGGCAATATGGGTCGTGACGGCTCAAGTTCGTTCCGACCTGTAGACTCGGCATCGAGCCAATCGCGGCGAGCCGGCCCCGGCTCCGCAAATGTCCCATCCCGTCTCCATTGATGGCTTGCGGGCATTCGCCGCAATCTTCGCCTTCGGGCCAACAACGGAAGTCATGCCGGCCCGAGCTTGCCGTTCTCGTCTATGACACCACAGGCTAGGAACGTCGCACTTCGAAGTAGGTTTTTTCCCCACGATCGAACCCGGCGCTCTCGTAGAACCGTAACGTCGTCTCTCGCTTCGAACCGGTCGCCAAATGGACTTTGTAGCAATCGGCGCGCGCGGCAACATCAAGCGCGTATGCAAGAACCCGCCGGCCAAGCCCCAGGTTGCGGTACTGAGCGTGAGTCACCACGTTTTCAATGACCCCGTATGATCGAGCGCCCCGAGAAAGGTTCGGCACAACCGCGAGAGTGCACGAGGATACAAGCAGTTCTGCTGTTTGCGCCACGATCACGGTCATGAAGTCGGAAGTAAGCAAGGTCTTCCAAACGCGCTCAGCCTTCATCGTTTCCAGCGGAGGCTCATGCGGATGAAGGTGTTGGTAGAGGTTCAACACTCCGGCCAGATCGAGTTGAGTGGCAGAGCGGACAATGGCTTCGTGCATTTCGTAGATCTCACAAAAATGGGGACAGTGTCTCACCGGTCACGGTCAGATAGGATAATCACTAGAGGCCGGGAGCTTTCTAACTGACTGGCCCCGCTGTTGTTGAATGCGATCAAAGATCTGCGGATTGAATCCCGTGCACTGGGCTCGGGAGTGTCGGGTCATCGTAAGCTTAGGTTGTATTGCCCTCAATGCCGGAAAATCGATCTCAATCAGACACCATAACCTGCGCGCTGGCACATTGGCGCGGCAGATAACAGGCAACGCCCGAAACATGCGTTTCAACTCAGATGGCAGCTCCGGCCAGCAAGAAAGCGCCGCCGAGCGCGACCATCGCAACTCCAGGCCAGTTCGATTTGATGCCGAAGCCGCTGCCTGGCCTTTCAGGCTCCAGCGTGTCACGCCCGGAGCGAAGCCACCTTCCGCCGCTGAATCGGCCTCGCCAGATGGGTTGAAACGCCATTTGGAGAACGCCGCCGAAAACGAGGAGCACGCCAAGCCATATGAGAGTCATGCTCACCTCCTCTACCCGCGAACGCCGACGGACTGCTGCGCCGAGAAGCTTGGTGCAGCTAGCGCCTGCCCGCTGCTCTCGGAATCAGATCGACTTGACGATCGCCGGACGCGCCAGCGCGCCGCACGCAAGCCGGGGATCGCACCCACCGAAGCTCAGGTTACGTCCAAACGTCCCGCCTAGTCCTCGTCCGGCTCGCGCACGACCGGCGGTTCGTCGGTCTGGTCCTCATCGTCCTGCTCTTCCTCTTCATCGTCTTCATCGTCATCAGGATCTCGAGGCGGCATCGTGTTGGGCATGATCGCGAAGACATGCCGGTCGATCCTGGCGGGAACCAGCTCGGGGAGTTGGATCATGGTGCTGCTCCTCGGATGTGACCCTGGGACACTCTACTCCTTTTCGGCGGGGCAGACACGAAATTGGCGGCCGGCGCGGACAAGGTCCGGCCTCTGTCGAACGAGTGTCCGAGTTCGTCGCATTCGATCGTACCCTGAAACGAGGCGAACGGACCATCCGGAGCGCTTGCGTTGCCACAAGCGGCCCGGTTTCAGCCCAGCCTCATGCATAGCGCCCCAATTATTCACGACAGCATAGCAAAGCCCGCGCGGCCGGTGCAGCGCGGGCTGTTCGATTTTGCCGATTTTGCTCTTTTACGATTTGCTCGATGTGTCAAATCTTGTGATGAAGCCACCAAATTTGGCAGCCTCGGCACACGTCCTGACGCAAGACGTCAGTTCTTGAACCCGAGACTGGAGCAATACCATCAGATGTCATTGCCTCTCCACTTCGGTTGGAAGCGAACGGTGTCCGACAAGTCTGCCGTCTCAGCGCATTCTAAGGGACAAGCACTGCTCAGTCGCGTTTGGACTTCCGCGCTTTCGGTAGAGCGTGGCGCCACGCTGTCTCAAGTGCCGACTTCAGCTCGCCCGGTGTCAGCTTCGCCAGTGTTGCCGTGGTCCAGCCTTGCTTGCCCCAAGCGTTCGGTACCGGAGCGAACGCCTCCGGCGCCACGACGCATTTGAGCTCCTGCTCGTCCGGTGTGAACTTGAAGTTGGCCGTCTTGCCGTCGGCGGCGAGGGTCACGTAGATCCGGGCCACCTTGAAAGCGGCGCGATCAAAGTGGGGGGCCTCCGTCGTCTCGGACAGCGACAGGGCTATGCGGCGAAGGTCTGCGCCCGTGGCCATCGGCACCTCGTGAAAGAACAGCTCCCCGATATTCTAGCCGAGTCGTGGCTTTTAACACGGGGTCAAAAGCCGTCCTGCGCGCATGAGCCGAAGATGTCCGCCACCGAGGCTAGAGCCGACCACTCTTCACTTGCAAACGTCAATCTAAGCGATCAGCTGCCTCGCCGCCGCCGAGATCATCACCAGCCCTCCCGTGATCACCGCGACGTCCAGGATCGCGGTGTGGATATGCACCGGCATCCGCTCCACGAAAGCCTTGGCGAGGAACGCGCCGGGGATCGCAATTCCGCCGATCAGCAGCGCGAAGGCGAGCACCTGCGCCGTCACGGCGCCGGCGAGGCCAAACACCGAGATCTTGATCAGGCCGGTGCCGAGCGAGATCATCGCGTCGGTCGCGATCACGGCGGCACCTTCGAGGCCGGCCGCCATCAGGAGCGAGAGCAGGATCACGCCTGAACCCGAGGTGCCGCCGACCAGCACACCATAACCGACCGAGCCGGCGGCGAGGCCGCCGTCGCCGATCTTGACCTGGCGGCGGCGGAGCACGCGGCGCAGCGGCACGCTCAGGATCAGCATGGTGCCGATCACGAGCGCCGCACCGGCATTGGTGAGGCGCGTGTAGCCATAGGCGCCGAGCGCGGTGGTCAGCGTCGCGCAGGCCAGCACGATCAGCACGCGACGGCGGTCGGCATAGCGGACATAGGCAACAGCGCGGCTCGCATTGGTCAGCATCGCGGAGATCGCGATGATCGGCACCACGGGCTCGGCGCCGACCAGCGGCACCAGCACCAGCGGCATCAGGGCGCCGGTGCCGTAGCCGGCGAGACCACCGATGATCGAAGCAAACAACGCCACCGTTGCGACCAGCAGGAGCTGGAAAATCGAGATGTCGGCGAAGCCCGAGACGATGGTCACGTTCTCTCGTCGCGGCTGATGCGAGCCGCAGCTTGATCGGCGATGGCAGCGAGCGCGGCTTGCTCTAGTGGAAAATCCGCCGCAAGCCAAGCGTCCTCGGCGAGTGTCAACACATGCCCGAGCGCGGGTCCTTCGGCCAGACCGCGCGCGATGAAGTCGGCGGCCTTCAGCGGAAATTTCGGCGCAGTCCAGCGCTGCGGCAGCTCGGCCAGCGCGCGCCAGCGCGGCGAACGCACCTCGCCGGCGGCGCGCGCCCAGCCGAGCAAGACGCGATCGTGGTAGCGCTCCGCACCGAGCCGATAGAGCAAACGCCGCGCATCGGCCTCGTCCTTGGCGGCCAAGCGCCACCAGCGGTGGCCCATCGAATCCAGCGCCTTGGTTTCCGCGTTGGTGAGCCGCAAGCGCGCGGCGACGCGCTTGGCATCTTCGGTGACGGCGACCGTCAGCGCGGCCAGCCGCCGCGTGCTGCTTGCCGGCAGGCCGAGCTCGCGCTCGATCGCGATCATCGTCGCCAGGGGGCCGGTGTAGACCACGCCGCCGGTCAACGCCTGCAGCAATCCGCCCTCGGCCATGGCCAGCACGGCCGCGGCTGCACCGCCGGCCACCAGCAGCTTCAGCATCTCCATGCGCACCCGCTCGGCCGAGAGATTCGCAAGGCCCGCGCGTCGGCGAATGCAGGCGAGATAGCCGTCGCGGTCGGGCTCGCCGGCGCCGAAGGCGGCGTGGATGCGGAAGAAACGCAGGATGCGCAAATAATCCTCGGCGATGCGCTGATCGGGATCGCCGATGAAGCGCACGCGACGGGCTTTGGCATCCGCGATGCCGCCGACATAGTCGTAGACGAGACCGCTCGCATCGACCGATAGGCCGTTCATGGTGAAATCGCGCCGCTCGGCATCCTTCACCCAGTCGCGGCCGAAGGCGACCTTGGCCTTGCGGCCGAAGGTCTCGGTGTCCTCGCGCAGCGTCGTGACTTCATAGGGGTGCCCGTCGATGACGAGCGTGACGGTGCCGTGGTCGATGCCGGTCGGCACGCCCTTGATGCCGGCGGCCTTGGCGCGCCGCATCACCTCCTCCGGCAGCGCCGTGGTCGCGATGTCGATGTCACCAGGCTGAAGACCGAGCAGTGCATTGCGCACGGCACCGCCGACCACCCGCGCCTCCTCGCCATCGGTGCCGAGCAGCGCCAGGACACGCGCGGTCCCGCCTGCGGTCAGCCAGGGCGCATGGGCAAGTAAAGGCTCCGCGCTCATCAATCGGTCCCTATTTTTCCACGCCCGGCACGAGCTTGCCGTGCTCGATATGGGCGGGGATGTAGGTCGAATCCGGCGGCGCGCCGGAGAAATGCGCAAGGCCGATCAGGCCGGCGATCACCAGCACGATCGCCGCCAGCGCAAGACGCGCGACGATCGCGACCGGCCATGACGTTTGCACGAACAGGCCGGAGCGCGTGGCGGCCAGGAACAGCGCATAGACGGCAAAGGGGATGAGGAAGATTCCGATCTCGGTCAGAACCGTCCGGATCATGATGAATAGATCCGCTCATACAGCACACGCAGCATTCCCGCCGTCGCCCCCCAGATGTAGCGCTCCGCGAACGGCATCGCGTAGTAGGACCGCGCCATGCCGCGGAATTCCTTGCTGTGCACCTGGTGGTTCACCGGGTTCATCAGGAAGGATAGCGGCACCTCGAACGCATCATCAACCTCGGAATGGTTGATGGTGAGCGAAAAGCCGGGCCTGACCCTCGCCACCGTCGGCAGGATGCGGAAGCCGAAGGCGGTGCCGTAGAGATCGAGATAACCGAGCGGCTCGACGAAGTCTCTGGACAGCCCGACCTCCTCCTCGGCCTCGCGCAGCGCCGCATCGAGCGGCGAGGCATCGGTCGCGTCGATCTTGCCGCCGGGAAACGCGATCTGGCCGGCATGGTCGTTGAGATGCGCCGATCGCTGCGTCAAGAGGATGGTGGGCTCGGGATGGTCGACCACCGCGATCAGCACCGCTGCGGGGCGCACCGGCTGCTCGCGCGCGATGATCTCGAGCATCTTGTCGGTGCCGGGATCGCCCGAGGTGGGGATGATGTTTGGATCGTAGAGGCCGGGCGGCACGTCGAAGCCGAGCCGCGCCCTGGAGCGCGCGAAGAAATCCGCCGCGCCCAAGATGGCGGGATCACCCTCAGCCTCGCTCTCAACCTCACTCTTGGGGATAGGCTTGTTCAAAGCGCGGCCCTCACCTGCTCCGCATCGGCCATGGCGAAGAATTCGCCGGCCGACTCGACACCGAACATCGGCTGGCCATCGACCATCCGCTCCTCGCCCATGTCAACCAGATCGTAATAGAGCGCGCGCGTGACCTTGGCCCAGAGATCGGCGCGGACGTGCAAGTAGGGCGTCAGCCCGCCATCCTGCGCCTGCTCGAAGCGCAGCCGGTGCGCGGCATCGCAGGTGACCCAGTCATCGACATTGGTGCGGAAGCGCAGCACGTGATGATGGCCCTCGCCGTCCTTCTGCATCTCGACCGCCATGAACGGCGCATCATCGACGCGGATGCGGACCTTCTCGACCGGCGTGACCAGGAAATGCTTGTCGCCCTCGCGCTTGAGGATGGTCGAGAACAACCGGACCAAGGCAGGACGGCCGATTGGCGTCCCCAGATAGAACCAAGTACCATCGGACGCGATTCGGATGTCGAGATCGCCGCAAAACGGCGGATTCCACAGATGCACCGGCGGCAGGTCCTTTTTGGCGCCTTCCGCATTGGCAGCGCTTTTGGCGGCGGCAGTCAGCCCCTCAAGACCGCGATCGGCGCTCTGCCCTTGGTTCGCCATGGTTTGCCTTGACCTTGTGATTGGCACGATTGGTGCAGATCTACGTTGAACTCGGGTGTGCGGTTCCATCCGGAATAGCCCGGTGTGGAGGTCGCCACTTCGTGATGCCGTACATACCCCGAAGCCGATAAGGTGGGGATAGGTTAATTCAACGAATACATGGCCTTCCTGCAAGTCTAGCATAGGGCCCATGACCTGACGTGATGACCTGACGTGACGTGCTGACCTGACGATGCAAGCAAGCCGCGTGGCAGGCTGAAGGAGCGAACGAATGGCGGAGAGTGTCGAGAAACTCGAGGACGGGATCGTCCGTTCGGCCGAGCAGGTGTCGAGCCAGATTCGCGCGGCCAAGGACGCGATCGCCTCCGTCATCTTCGGTCAGGATCGCGTGATCGAGAACACGCTGGTCACCATCCTCTCCGGCGGCCATGCGCTCTTGATCGGCGTGCCGGGTCTCGCCAAGACCAAGCTGGTCGAGACGCTCGGCGTCACGCTCGGTCTCGATGCCAAGCGCATCCAGTTCACGCCCGACCTGATGCCGTCGGACATCCTCGGCGCCGAGGTGCTGGACGAGAGCACCACGGGCAAGCGCGCCTTCCGCTTCATTGCCGGTCCCGTGTTCGCGCAGCTGCTGATGGCCGACGAGATCAACCGCGCGAGCCCGCGCACGCAATCGGCGCTCTTGCAGGCGATGCAGGAGCAGCACATCACCGTCGCCGGTGCGCGCCACGATCTGCCGAAGCCGTTCCACGTGCTCGCGACGCAAAACCCGCTGGAGCAGGAAGGCACCTATCCGCTGCCGGAAGCGCAGCTCGACCGCTTCCTGATGGAGATCGACGTCGACTATCCCGATCGCGATGCCGAACGCCGCATCCTGTTCGAGACCACCGGCGCCGAGGAGACGCTGGCCAGGGGCGCGATGACGCCCGATGCGCTGATCACCGCGCAGCGGCTGATCCGTCGCCTCCCGGTCGGCGATTCCGTCGTGGAGGCGATCCTGTCGCTGGTGCGCTCGGCCCGCCCGGGTCCGGACGCCGGCGAAGCCGGCAAGTTCATCGCCTGGGGACCCGGCCCGCGCGCCAGCCAATCCCTGATGCTGGCGGTGCGCGCGCGTGCGCTGATCGACGGACGCCTCGCGCCGTCGGTCGACGACGTGCTCGACCTCGCCGAACCCGTGCTGAAGCACCGCATGGCGTTGACGTTCCAGGCGCGCGCCGAAGGCCGCACGATTCCGGACGTGATCCGGCAATTGAAGACACGGATCGGTTGATGGCAGCAGAGAACGGGCACGCAGCGAAGGAGACACTGGCGATCCGACGTGCCGATGGCGAAAGCCGCACGCTCGCCGCTTCGCTGCCGCGCCTGGTGCTCGAGGCCCGCCGCGTCGCCGCCAACGTCATCCACGGCCTGCATGGACGGCGCCGCGCCGGGTCCGGCGAAAATTTCTGGCAGTACCGCCGCTTCGTCTCGGGCGAGCCGGCGCAGAACGTCGACTGGCGCCGCTCGGCGCGCGACGATCATCTCTATGTCCGCGAGCTCGAATGGGAAGCCTCGCACACGGTCTGGATCTGGCCGGACCGCTCGCCCTCGATGGCCTTCGCCTCGAAGAGCGCGCGCGAATCCAAGCTCGAGCGGACGCTGATCGTCGCCTTCGCGCTGGCCGAGCTGCTCGTCGCCGGCGGCGAGCGCGTCGGCATTCCCGGGTTGATGGCGCCGACCGCAAGCCGCACCGTCATCGACAAGATGGCGCAGGCGATGCTGCATGACGATGCCGACCGGCTGAGCCTGCCGCCGTCCTTCGTTCCGGCCGCGCTGGCCGAGATCATCGTGCTGTCGGATTTCTGGTCGCCGATCTCCGAGATCAGGACGATGCTCTCAGGGCTCTCCGGCTCCGGCGCGCATGGCACGATCGTGCAGGTCGTCGATCCCGCCGAGGAATCGTTCCCCTATTCCGGCCGCGTCGAGTTCGTCGAGCCCGAAGGCTTCGGCGTGATCACCGCCGGCCGCGCCGAGAGCTGGGTTCAGGACTACACCGCGCGGCTCGCGCTGCATCGCGACCAGATCCGTGCCGAGACCAACAAGCTCGACTGGCTGTTCACGACGCACGCGACGGACCGCTCGGCCGCCGAGCTGCTGTTGTTCCTGCATGCGGGCATGCAGGTGAGCAAGTCGGGCGCCCGCACCACGACGATCAAGGCGGGGCCGGCCGCATGATGGGATTGCCGCTCGCCTTCACTCAACCGCTGCTCCTGATCGGCCTCGTCAGCCTGCCCGTGCTGTGGTGGCTGCTCCGCGTGATGCCGCCGCGGCCGCGCCGCATCGAGTTTCCGCCGACGCGGCTGTTGTTCGACATCGCGCCAAGGGAAGAAACGCCATCGCGGACGCCGTGGTGGCTGACCGCGCTTCGCCTCTTGGCCGCCGCGCTGGTGATCTTCGCCGCCGCCGGCCCGATCTGGAATCCGCAAACCGGCCTCGCCGGCAGCAAGGCGCCGCTGATGATCATGCTCGACGACGGCTGGAGCGCCGCCTCGCACTGGGACGTCAGGATCAGGACCGCCGACGAGCTGATCGCCAATGCCGACAACGACCGCCGCGCCATTGCGCTGGTGCCGCTGTCCGAGCCGAACCGCGACATCACCCTGATGCCGGCGGGGGCGGCGCGCGTCGCGCTGCGGCAACTCGCGCCGAAGCCCTATTCGGTCGATCGCATCGAGACGCTGGCTGCGGTCGAGCGTTTCCTCAAAGTCACCGGCGACTGCGAGATCGCCTGGCTGTCCGACGGCGTCGACACCGGCCGTGGCGAGGACTTCGTGGCGGGCCTCGGCAAGACCATCGGCGATCGCAGCCTGACCGTGTTCGAAGGCGGCACCTCCTCGCCGCTGGCCCTGGTCGCCGCCGAGAACGCCGCGGCGAAGATGACGGTGAAGGTGCTGCGCACCGACAGCGGCATCGCCGTCGGCACCGTGCGCGCACTGGACCAGAAGGCCTCGCCGATCGGCGAAGCCCGCTATTCGTTCGGTCCGCAGGACATGGAGACCGAAGCTTCGTTCGATCTGCCGGTCGAGCTGCGCAACGACATCACGCGGCTCGAGATCTCGGGCGAGCGCTCCGCCGGCGCGGTGCAGCTGCTCGACAAGCGCTGGCGCCGCCGCGCCGTCGGCATCGTCTCGGGCTCGACCAGCGAGACCGCGCAGCCGCTGCTGGCGCCGACCTTCTATCTCACTCGCGCGCTGGCGCCGTTCGCCGACGTCAGGCTCGCCGACAAGGGCTCGCCGCAGCAGGGCATCACGCAATTTTTGGACCAGAAGCTGCCGATGATCATCCTCGCCGATGTCGGCACGATCGCGCCTGAGCTGCGCGAGCGCCTCAATGCCTGGATCGACCAGGGCGGCGTGCTGGTGCGGTTTGCGGGGCCAAGGCTGGCGCAGGCCGAGGACGATCTGGTGCCGGTCAAGCTGCGCAAGGGCGGCCGCACGCTCGGCGGCAGCCTGACCTGGGAGAAGCCGCAGCATCTCGCCGCCTTCGCGGGCGATGGCCCGTTTGCGGGCGTCGCGGTGCCCAAGGACGTCACGGTGAGCCGGCAGGTGCTGGCCGAGCCCGACGCCGTGCTCGCCACCAAGAGCTGGGCCTCGCTGGAAGACGGCACGCCGCTCGTCACCGGCGAGCATCGCGGCAAGGGCATCGTCGGCCTGTTCCACGTCAGCGCGGACATGCGCTGGTCGGATCTGCCGATGTCGGGCATCTTCGTCGAAATGCTGAGGCGTGTGGTCGACATGTCCGGCTACACCACCAAGCCCGGCGCCGGCGTTGCCAGCGAAGCGACCACCGAGACGGTGGCGCCGCTGCACATCCTCGACGGTTTCGGCGCCTTCGGCCCGCCGCCTGCGACTGCAAAGCCGCTGGCCGCGGATTATCGCGACCGCGCCACCTCAGATCATCCGCCCGGCTTCTATGGTCCGGCAGAAGGACCGCTCGCCGTGAACACGCTTGCTAGCGCCGACCGCATCGCGGCCCTGAACACCGCGGGCCTCCGCGCCCGGCACGCCACCTACACCAATGCCGAGCCGCGCGACTTGCGCGGCTGGCTGCTGTCGACCTCGCTTGCACTGTTCCTGATCGACGCCATCATCGTCGCGGTGATCGGCGGCGGGATTGCCGCGCTGCTGCGCCGCCGCGCCGCACCCGCCATGATCGTGCTCGCCTTGCTCGCGGGGTTTGCATCGCTCGCGCCGACGCCGTCGCGCGCCGACGGCGTATCCGACGAGTTCGCGATGAAAGCGGTGTCGCAGACCCGCCTCGCCTATGTCGTGACGGGCAATGCCGACGTCGATTCCATCGTCAAGGCGGGGATGAACGGGCTGACGCTGTTCCTGGCCCAGCGCACGGCGCTCGAGGCCGGCGACCCCGTCGGCGTCGATCCCGCGCGCGACGAGCTCGCCTTCTTCCCGCTGATCTACTGGCCGATCGTGCCGGGCGCACCGAAGCCGCCGCATGAAGCCATCAACAAGATCGACGCCTACATGAAGCAGGGCGGCACCGTGCTGTTCGACACCCGCGACGCGATCGAGGCGCCGCCCGGCGCGAACGGCGCGTCGCAGACCCCGGGCATGCAGACCCTGCGCGAGATCCTGTCGTCGCTCGACGTGCCCGAGCTCGAGCCGGTGCCGCGCGAGCACGTGCTGACCAAGACCTTCTATCTGCTGCGCGACTTCCCCGGCCGCTTCACCGCCGGCCAGACCTGGGTCGAAACGTTGCCGCGCGAAGACGACGAGGACAGCGCGCAGCGGCCGGCGCGCGGCGGCGACGGCGTCTCGCCGATCATCATCACCTCGAACGATCTTGCCGGCGCCTGGGCCGTGCGGCCCGACGGACAGGCCATGCTGCCGGTGACCGGAGGCGACAGCCGCCAGCGCGAATTCGCCTACCGCGCCGGCGCCAACATCGTGATGTACACGCTGACCGGCAACTACAAGGCCGACCAGGTGCACGCACCGGCCCTGATCGAACGGCTGGGGCAATAGGATCGACATGAATTACGGCATCGCATTCACGCCGCTCGTTCCCGCGATCGTCCTGTGGCTCGCGCTGGCCGCGATCGTCGTGATCGCGCTTCTGCTGCTGGTGGCGCGGGCGCGCGGCGCTGCGGTGCGCGTGGCCGCTCTGGCGCTGTTCCTGCTGGCGCTCGCCAATCCCTCCTTCACACGCGAGGACCGCGATCCCCTCACCTCGGTCGCCGCAATCGTCGTCGACAAGAGCCCGAGCCAGAACTTCGGCAACCGCAATCGCGAGGCCGCAGCTGCGCAGGAAGCGCTGGTCGATGCCTTGAAGAAGATCAAAGGCCTTGAAGTGCGCGTCGTCGATGCCGGACAGGCCGACGGCGAGACCGACGGCACAAAGCTGTTCGGCGCGCTCGCCTCGGCTTTGTCGGACGTGCCGGTCGACCGCGTCGCCGGCGCGTTCCTGATCACCGACGGCCGCGTCCACGACATTCCCGCGAACGTTGCCGCGCTCGGTTTCCAGGCGCCGGTGCACGCGCTGATCACCGGACAGAAGGACGAGCGCGACCGCCGCATTGACATCACCGCCGCACCGCGCTTCGGCATCGTCGGCCAGACCCAGACCATCAGCTACCGCCTCGATGACCAGGGCGTCACGGGCGAGCGCGCCAGGGTCACGGTCCGCCGCGACGGCGAGGTCATCAACGAGCGCACGCTCTCGAGCGGCCAGGCCGCCAGCGTCGACGTCGACATCAAGCATGCCGGCCCGAACATCGTCGAGATCGAGGCCTCGCCGCTCGAACGCGAATTGACGCCGGTGAACAACCGCGCCGTGGTCGCGATCGACGGCGTGCGCGACAAGCTGCGCGTGCTCTTGGTTTCGGGCGAGCCGCATTCCGGCGAGCGCACCTGGCGCAATCTGCTCAAATCCGACGCCAGCGTCGATCTCGTGCACTTCACCATTCTGCGTCCGCCGGAGAAGCAGGACGGCACGCCGATCAACGAATTGTCGCTGATCGCGTTTCCGACCCGCGAATTGTTCCAGCAGAAGATCAACGAATTCCAGCTGATCATCTTCGACCGCTACGCCCGCCAAGGCGTGCTGCCGATCGCCTATTTCGACAACATCGCGCGTTACGTGCGCGCGGGCGGCGCGGTGCTGGTCTCGGCGGGCCCCGATTATGCCTCCAACACCAGCATCTGGCGCACGCCACTGGATTCGGTGCTGCCGGCCGAGCCGGTCGGCGTGACCGAGAAGCCGTTCTATGCGCATCTCTCCGACATCGGCAAACGCCATCCCGTCACGCGCGGCCTCGAGGGCTCCGCCAGCGAGCCGCCGCGCTGGAGCCGCTTCTTCCGCACCGTCGATACCCGCAATGCCGTCAACCCGCCGGTCATGACCGGCGTCGATGGCAAGCCGCTGCTGTTCCTGTCGCGTTTCGGCGAGGGGCGCGTGGCGCTTCTGCTCTCCGACCACATCTGGCTGTGGGCGCGCGGCTATGAAGGCGGCGGCCCGCATCTCGATCTGCTCAGGCGGATGTCGCACTGGCTGATGAAGCAGCCGGACCTCGATGAAGAAGCGCTGCGCCTCCAGGCGCAGGGCAAAGATCTCGTCGTGGTGCGCCAGACCATGGCGGACAGCGTCCAGCCGGTGAGCGTGACCTCGCCGTCGGGCGTGTCGCACGATTTGACACTGAGCCCCGGCGATCCCGGCGAGTGGCGCGCCAGCCTGCCGGCGAACGAGCTCGGCCTGTGGCAGGCCACCGACGGCACGCTGAAGGCGCTGATCAATGTCGGCCCGACCAATCCGAAGGAGTTTTCGGAAGTCACCTCCACCGTCGATACCTTGAAGCCGCTGACACAGGCAACGGGCGGCAACGCCGTGCGCGTCGCCAGTGGCTCCAGCGTCGAGCTGCCGCGCATCCTGCCCGTGCGTTCGGCCAGCGTCTTTGCCGGCGACGGCTGGATGGGCGTGCGGATACGCGACGCCAGCGTCGTCAAGGGCGTCGGCGTGCTGCCGATCTTCGCCGGCCTGATCGGCCTTCTGCTGCTGCTCGGCGCCTTCGCCGCGACCTGGGTCCGCGAGGGGCGGTGAACAAGGCGGATGAGACTCGCCTCGCGAGGACAATCGCATATGACCTTTGGCACCGCCTCACCGCACGCCTCGTCCTTCGAGACGACCGCTTCCAGCTGTCTCCTCATGAGGCCAAGCAACACCGCGCCCTGTTGAAGCTGTCGCCATCCACTCCGCCCTCATCCTGCGGAACCCGTCTAAAGCGGTCGTCTCGAAGGATGGCTGCAGGCGTTAGTTGCCCGAATGACACATCGCGAGGCTGGCCCACGTCAGTGAGCCCGCCCACCGTTGACATCCCTTAGCCGATCGCGCGATGTTATATTGTAACGTCGCGACGTCAGGGTTTGGCGCCTCGCGATGTGGGGTGGCGTTTGCAGATGAAGTGGGCCCGGTCGCATATCAGGCACGGTGCCCGGCTCGCGTTGTTCGCGATGCTGGTGCAATTCGCGCTGACCTTCGGCCATAGCCACTGGTTCGCACAGGCCGCCCCCCTCACCTCGCTCCAGCAGACGGACGGCGCCAAGTCGGTCGCCTCGGTCGACCGTGCGGCGGTCCAGAAGCAATCGCCCTCTGCCCCCGACCGCGAGCAGCCGGTCGACGACAATTGTGCCATCTGCGCCGTCGTCGCGATGGCGGGCACGGTCCTGTTCGCGACGCCGCCGCTTCTGCAGCTGCCGCAAGCGATCGAGCTGCTCTACCGCACCACGGACGCCGAATTCATCCATCTGAAATCGGCCGGCATGGCGTTCCAGCCGCGCGCCCCTCCTGCATCCTGACTCCCAGCATCACGTGATCACGCCCGAGTTCGCCGTTTCAGGCGATCGTCCGGGAAAAGTTGAAGTCGAATTCCGTCGCGCTGCGACGGCAGGCCGCCTCCGATCAGCAGAGCATCATCCGGACGGCGCCTGACTGGAATCAGGACCATGTCATTTCAATTGCGACGCGCGCAGCGCCTTGGCGGAGCCAGCCTGCTCCTGCTCGGCGCCGCCGCCACACCTGCGCTTGCCCAAAACTCGGCGCAGGACAAATCCTCGACCGAGATCCCGGCCGTCACCGTGACGGCGCCGAGCCCGATCGTGCGCAGGGTCGTGCCGACCCGCAGCCCGGTCCGTGTCGCGCGCACCGGGCGGTCGCGCAGCCAGCAGCGCACCGCGGAAGCAACGCCGGCACCGACGGCCGCGCCCGCGACGGCCGCGCCTCAGCAAGGCGTGCTGCCAATCGTGACCAACCAGTTCGCCACCGTCACCGTGGTGCCGAATGAGGAGATCCGCCGCGAGGGCGGCGGCCAGCTCGGCGATCTCCTGTTCTCAAAGCCCGGCATCACCGGCTCGAGCTTTGCGCCTGGCGCCTCCAGCCGGCCGATCATCCGGGGTCTCGACGTCAACCGCGTCGGTATCGTCGAGAACGGCACCAATTCCGGCGGCGCCTCCGATCTCGGCGAGGATCATTTCGTTCCGATCGATACGCTCGCAACCAACCAGGTCGAAGTGGTGCGCGGGCCGGCGGCGCTGCGCTACGGCTCGACCTCGATCGGCGGCGTCGTCAGCGCCACCAACAACCGGATTCCGGATGCGCTGCCCTCCTGCGCACCGTCTTTCCAGACCTATGGCCTGCCGACCAAGGCGCCCCTCGCGAGCGCCGCGACCTCGCCTTGCGTCACCGCCGAGACGCGCACCGCGTTCAGCTCGGTCGATCGTGGCGTCGAAAGCGGCGTGCTGCTCGATACCGGCGGCGGCAATTTTGCGTTCCACGCCGATGCCTATGGGCGAACGACGTCCGACTATTACATTCCGAGCTATCCATACTTGTTCGACCAGACGCGGCCAGTCGGCAATCGCCAGCCGAACTCGGCGACGCGCTCGGATGGCGCCTCGATCGGCGGGTCCTACATTTTCACGGGCGGCTTCATCGGCGCATCGATCACGCAGAACGATTCGCTTTATCATATCCCCGGCATCGATGGCGCCGATCACCAGACCCGCATCGATGCGCATCAAACCAAGATCAACGTCAAGGGCGAATATCGCCCGGATGGCGCCGCGATCGACACGATCCGCTTCTGGGCCGGCGCCACCAACTACCGTCACAACGAGCTGGGTCTCGCCGATCCCACCGATCCGACGACCGATGGCGTCCGGCAGACCTTCACCAATCGGGAAGAGGAGATCCGCGTCGAGACGCAGCTGATGCCGTTCAATGCACGCTTTGCCGAGGTGACGACTGCGTTCGGCTTTCAGGCAGGCCATCAGGAGCTGACAGCGCCGAGTCCGGACGATCCAGGCTCGCTGTTCAACGGATTGTGGGACCCGAACCGCAACTACCGCATTGCCGGCTACGCCTTCAACGAGTTCAAGTTCAGTGAACAGACGAGAGCGCAGATCGCCGGCCGCATCGAGCATGTCGAGCTGCACGGGTCGACGCCGGATTTCCCGGCGGATTTCCTGCCCGATGGCAGCCCTCAAACCAGCGTCGTCCGCAATCCGTCCTTCACGCCCAAGAGCGGCAGCATCGGCCTGTTGCAGGATCTGCCCGGCGGCATGGTCGGGAGCATCACCGCGCAATATGTCGAGCGCGCACCGAAACCGGCCGAGTTGTTCTCGCGCGGCGGCCACGATGCGACCGCGACCTTCGACATCGGCAATCCGAACCTCACGATAGAGACCGCCAAGTCCGTCGAACTCGGCGTGCGCAAGGCGACGGGACCGCTCCGCTTCGAAGCGACCGTCTACTACACGCATTTCGACAATTTCATCTATCGCCGCCTCACCGGGGTGATGTGCGATGGCGACTTCGCCTCATGCGGCAGTCCGGGCGCCGAGTTGAACCAGGCGGTCTATTCGCAACGCAATGCCAATTTCCGCGGCGGCGAATTCCAGTCGCAGCTCGATATCGGTGCGTTCCAGGGCGGCATCTGGGGCATCGAGAACCAGCTCGACGTGGTCCGCGCCACCTTCAGCGACGGCACCAACGTGCCGCGGATTCCGCCGGTGCGCATGGGTGGCGGGGTGTTCTGGCGCGACGACAACTGGCTGATGCGGATCAACCTGTTGCACGCCTTTGCGCAGAACAACGTCGCCGTGATCGCGGAGACGCCGACGGCTGGCTACAATTTGCTGAAGGCGGAGGTGAGCTACAAGACCAAGCTCAACCCCAACGCCTTCGGCGCGCGCGAGATGCAGGTCGGCCTCGTCGGCAACAATCTCCTCAACGAGAACATCCGCAACTCCGTGTCCTACACCAAGGACCAGGTGCTGATGCCCGGCATCGGCGTCAGGGCGTTCGCGAACTTCAAGTTCTGAGCGTTGCTTGTGCCGGGGCCCAAAAGGGCTCCGGCATACACCGTCATTGCGAGGAGCTCTTGCGACGAAGCAAGCCGGACCGCCTCTGCGGAACGATTCTGGATTGCTTCGCTACGCTCGCAATGATGGAAGATGAGGCGCCGCCGTGCTTCCAATCCACGGCCTGATCGATCCTCCGGGTGAGTTGGTGGTCGTAGGCTCAACTCACCCCTGACCACCCGTCACCGGTAGGATCTACGGACTTAGCAGCTACCCTCGCGCCTTGCTCCAATCGGGGCCGACCGGGCCTGACACGCCCTCGAAGGCGCCGTCGACGAGCTCGAACACCAGGATGCGGGCGGCGTCGACGGGGCCGGGCATGGTGACGCGGCCCTTGGGGACCGGCTTGAAGCCGACGCGGCTGTAATAGGGCTCGTCGCCGACCAAGAGCACGAGGCGATGACCTTTTTCCCTGGCGTCCTTCAGCGCGCGCTCCATCAACAGACGGCCAATGCCGCGGTCGCGGAACGGCGGCTCGACGGTGAGCGGCCCGAGCAACAGCGCGGGCGTGTCGCCGATCAGGATCGGCAATTGCCTGACCGAGCCGACCAGCAGCGTGCCGATGCGGGCGGTGAAGGACAGTTCGAGCAGATGATCGACGTGCTCGCGAATGCGATAGGCGCTCAGCACGAAGCGGCCGGGACCGAAGGTACGTTCGTGCAGCCGCTCGATCGCCTGGGCGTCGCCGGCGGCTTCGGGAAGGATGGTCAGTGAGAGATCGTTCATGTCAATTCGCGGAGTAGCACTTGCGCATGCGAAGGTCCATGGGCGGTGTCAGTGCCTGGCTTCACAGCTCCCAGCGGGGCGAGCTGCAGGCTTGCTCAACCTGCATCCCGTTTCAATGCCGGCTGGGACAGGTAGGCCAGCATCTTCATCTCGCGCCGCCCTCGCGTGACCGTGTCGAGCACGAGCCCCGACGACGCCGACAGCAGGGCCATGATCATCAGGCCCATCGACAGCACGGCGGTCGGCAGTCGCGGCACGAGGCCGGTTTCGATGAAAGTGATCACGATCGGGATCGCGAGAATGATCGAAGCCAGCGCCAACAGGATCCCGATCACCGTGAAGAAGCGCAACGGCCGCTCCGAACGGTAGAGCTTCAGCATGGTGCCGAGGATGCGAAATCCGTCACGCCAGGTGTTGAGCTTCGAGAACGAGCCTTCAGGGCGTGCGTAGTAGGGCGTCTCGACCTCGGCGACCGGCAGCGACAGTTCCAGCGCATAGACCGCGAGCTCGGTCTCGATCTCGAAACCGTCGGAAAGGACGGGAAAGGATTTGACGAAGCGGCGCGAGAACACCCGATAGCCGGACAGGATGTCCTTGAAAGCGTAACCGAAGGTCGACGACAGGAAGCCGGTGAGCATGCGGTTGCCGGTGCGGTGGCCGAGCCGGTAAGCGGCCTGGACCTGATCGACGCGAAGGCCGACCACCATGTCGAGATGATCGTCGAGCAGCCTGTCGATCATGCGCGGCGCGCTCGGCGCATCGTAGGTGGCATCGCCGTCGACCAGTACATAGACGTCGGCCTCGATGTCCGCGAACATGCGGCGCACGACGTGGCCCTTGCCCTGCCGGCGCTCGCTGCGCACGATCGCGCCGGCTTCGCGCGCAACCGCGGCGGTCCGGCGCGCGAATTGTTGTCGTAGACGTAGATCTCCGCCGAGGGCAGCGCCTTGCGGAAATCGGCAACGACGGTCGCGACCGCCGCCTCCTCGTTGTAGCAGGGCACCAGCACGGCGATGCGAAGTTGCGTTGAGGTCATCGCGACGGCACTCCGAGGCTTGTCGGCTCGCGCCCGAGCGGCGCAGCCTGCCGTGCCTGTTCCTGCTGCATCAGCCAGGCGAACGCGGTGCTCCACAGGGAAAGCATCGCGATCGGGCACGATGTAATAGGGCGTGAAGATCGGATGGCTCAAGAAGAAGCCGAGGTTGACGATGGAATTCATCCAGTATCCGAAGGGCCTTTGGGGCGCGTTACTCGAGCCGCGGATCCAGTCCACCTCTCCCCGGCGGGGAGAGGTGCCTTGAATTCCTGGCTCGCATCGAGTGAACCAAATCTCGCTCTATGCGCGATGAGATTTGGATGAATCGTCATCGCGCTTTAGCTTGTTATCTACGCATGATCTTTCCGGAAAACCGCTTCGCACTTTTCCGGATCATGCTTTAGCACAGGCCGCCCTCAGCGCCACGTCGCAATCAGGGGCTTGCCATCCAGCACTTCCGCGATCCGCAGCCGCGTGCCGGGCGTGGTGCCCTCGGGCAGCGCGGTGATGGCGAAGAAGCCGCATTCGACGATCTCGCGGTTGGGCTCGGGCGGCCGATCCTGCCTGAACTGCCTCACCACGTAGACCGCGACGTGGTCGCGGCGGGAGACGTGGCTGTTGAGGAAGATGCCGTGCAGGACCGCCTCGCCGGTGAGATCGATATCGCCCTCCTCCTTGAGCTCACGCCGCAGCGCCTCTTCCATGGCCTCGCCGAAATCGACGCCGCCGCCCGGCAGATACCAGCCGCTGACGTAGCTGTGCCTGACCAGGAACACGCGGTTGTCGGCATCCAGCACCACGGCGCGGACACCGAGCGTCATGCCGCGGACGAGCAGGAAATAGACGTGGAAGATCCGCCGCAGCAACGGCTCGAACTTCCGTCGGACCCGGTTCAGACGTTCTCCCATCAGGCTTCCTTGCCGCCCCATTTCAGGCCCTGCTTGCGCGTTCCTCGCGACCTTGCCATTACAGCGGAGCAATAGCGAGGCAATCGCGCGTCATGGCCCCCTTCACGCTCGCCCATCTGTCCGACCCGCATCTGGCGCCTTTGCCGAAGCCGCGGCTGATCGAGCTCGCCGGCAAGCGCGCGCTCGGCTATGTCAACTGGACGCGCAACCGCCACAAGTACCAGCGCCGCGAGGTTCTCGACGCGCTCGTCGCCGACATGAAGGCGCAGGCGCCCGACCACATCGCGGTGACGGGCGATCTCGTCAACCTCGCGCTGGAGGCGGAATTCGCGCCGGCGCTGGCCTGGCTCGAGAGCGTCGGCCCGCCCGACCGCGTCACCGCGATTCCCGGCAATCACGACGCCTATGTCAGCGCGACGCGTCATCGCTTCGGCGAGACGTTCCTGCACTACATCGCCGCGGATACACCCGGCGCCGCGGCCTTCCCCGCGGTGCGCCGGCGCGGGCCGCTCGCGCTGATCAGCCTGTCCACGGCGGTGCCGACCCTGCCGCTGATGGCGACTGGCACGCTCGGCCGCGATCAGCTCGCCTCGCTCGCGGACGTCCTCGAACGGCTCGCGACGGAGGACGTCTTCCGCGTGCTGCTGGTGCATCATCCGCTGAAGTCCAGCGCACGCCAGAAGCGGATGACGGACGCGCCGGAATTGCTGGCGCTGTTGAAGCGTCATGGCGTCGAGCTGGTCCTGCACGGGCACGACCACGTTCATTCGACGATATGGGTCGAAGGCCCCAAGGGCAATATTCCAGCGCTCGGCGTGCCCTCGGCCTCCGCGCTCGCGCACGGACGCTATCCGGCGGCGGCGTATAATCTGTTCAGAATCGAGAAGGACAATGCCGGCTGGCGCTGCGAGCAGACGGTGCGGAGCCTCGGGGCTGGATTCCAGATCGGACAGATCAAGCACACACGGTTGATTTGATTTGCTGGCATTGCGAGCGCAGCGAAGCAATCCAGGAATCTCTCCGCGGAGGCAGTCTGGATTGCTCACATGGGGATTTGGTGTGTCAAGGCGGTTTGTTCAGCTCTTTGTTCGATTGCAGGCCAGCTCTTCGTCCCGACCGTGGAGCACGTAGGATGGCGCGCGCAGATCGAGT
>NZ_RDQF01000027.1 GCF_004114425.1 Bradyrhizobium vignae
CTGGGCGAAGCCTTGTCCTCGCCGAAGGTGATCGCGCTCAGCCTGATCTATTTCGGCTTTGTCGGTGCGCTCTATGGCATGCAGTTCTGGCTGCCGCAGATCGTCAAGGCGTTCGGCCTCACCAACGCGCAGACCGGCTTCGTCACCGCGATTCCCTATCTGTTCGGCACCATCGCCATGATCCTGTGGGCGCGGCATTCGGATGCGAGCCGCGAGCGCGTCATGCATGTCGGCGCCCCGCTGCTGCTCACCGCCGTCGCGCTCGGCGTCTCCTCCTATCTCACCGATCCCACCCTCACGACGGTGGTGCTGACGGTGGCCGCGGTCGGCGTGTTCTGCTGCTTCGGCGTGTTCTGGACCCTGCCGACCTCCTGGCTCTCCGGCACGGCGGCGGCCGGCGCCATCGCCCTGATCAACTCGATCGGCAATCTCGCCGGCTTCGGCGGTCCCTATCTGATCGGCTGGGTCAAGGAGGCCACCGGCCAGACCTCGACCGGCCTCCTGGTGCTCGCGGTGCTGCCGTTGATCGCCGGGATCCTCGCCTTCGTCGGCGGCCACGACAGCAAGTACGAGTTCAGCGAACAGAAGCGGTGAGGTCTTTCCGGCCTCGCCCGGGCGCATGCTGAGATTCTGTAGTTGCAGTGATCGAGCGACGGATCCGGCTCGATCTTCAGATGGCGGCGATGTCCAGCTTGGAGCCATCGACCAGACAAGACAGCCGGAACGGTGTGGGATCAACGCAAGGCGTGTCGTTGACGACAAGCTCTGCGGCCAGATAGCCGAGTCCCGGACCCAAACCGAAGCCGTGACCCGAGCAGCCCGCCGCGAGAACCAGGCCTTTCACCCGGTCCACCTGCGATACCACGGGCACGGCGTCCGGCGTGCAATCGACGAAGCCGCCCCAGGCGCTATCGATCTTCATCTCGCCGAGCTGGGGGAATGTTTTCCGGACACTCTCCACCACTTGGCTCACCAGCCATTTCAAGGGTGGAGGATCCAGCACGCGATTCTGTTCGAAGATCCGATCGTCGTTGGTCAGCAGCGCCGGCATCGAATCCGGCCCCGAAACGAACGATCGGCCGACGCCGAGCCTGACGTTCTTCAGGCGCCGCAAGAACTGCGGCATGAATTCCCGGCTGTACCGGATCGCCTGAGGCGTGATTTCGAGGTTCGCCTTGCCGCTGATCGCAAGCGTATAGCTGCCGTCCAGTCGGCGCGTGATCGTGCAGTAGGGTGTGGAGACCGCCTCGCCTATGTTGATTGTCGGGGTAGAACGCAGCACGGTCTGACGGATGCTTGCTTGGGGGAAACTGATCCCGAGCGGCCGAAGGAAGCGCGAGGACCAGGCGCCCGCGGCGCACAGCACCGCGCTGGTCCTGATATAGCCCTTTTCCGTGCGCACGCCCGCGATCTTGCCATTGGCCAGGTCGAGCGCCCGCGCGGCGCATTCCTGGTGGATTGTGGCGCCCAGCACTCTGGCCGCATCGGCGATAGCCGGCGCGGCGAGCGCGGGTTCGGCCTTGCCGTCCCGCTCCGAATAGGTCCCGCCGACCCATTTATCGCGCGCTTCGGGGACGCGCTCGGCCACCTCTGCCCGGCTCAGCACGCGGGTGTCGACGTCGTACTCCCTGGCGACCTCGCGCCACTTTTCCCAGCCGGCGAGCACAGCCTCGTCGTGGGTCGCATAGACGAGACCGCAGCGACGAAATCCGAGGTCCCGATTGATATTGCGCGTGAGCTCGTCCCACAGCCGCATGGAGATCACCGAGAGCGGCAGTTCGCGCCGGTCGCGGTTCTGCTGGCGGCACCAACCCCAGTTTCGGCTCGATTGTTCACAGGCGACGTGGCCCTTCTCGAGGAGCGCCACGAAGAGGCCGCGCTTCGCCAGGTAATAGGCGGCCGTAGAGCCGATGATGCCGCCGCCGACGATGACGACGTCGGCCTCGGCCGGGAGACGCTCATCGCTGTGAATGCGCTCGACGCGGGGCGACATGTTCCAACGAACCTCGGCTGCCAAGAACGCGAAAGCAAAGTTCCGATCAGCCCTTCATCGCACCGTCCGCGCGATACAATGTGCTGAAATCATCCAGGACTTCGCAAGATGTTCGGGTTTTTGAGCGCTTGAGTGATACGAGCTGCTCAAGTGCGATCGGGTCCCAGTTCGGCGGAGCCCCTGTCGGTTTCGATCCTGACGAAAGCCATTACGGGCTCATCTGGACCGGAGAACCCGAACTGTCAGGGACAGCACACCATCTTGCCCAATGGCTGCAAGAGCAGTGCAAGAGCTTCATTTAAAGCGCGATGCCGCAGCTTCTCGGAACCGATATTGAGCTATCGGTAGAATCCGAGAACCGCCTTCGTCTCGAGATACTCCTCCATGCCCTCGATGCCGTATTCGCGACCGTTTCCGGAACGCTTGTATCCGCCAAAGGGAGCATTGGGGTCCCAGTCGGGATGGTTGAGATGAACTTGACCAGACTGGATCTGACGGGCGACTGCGCGCACCATCTCCATGTCGGTGCCCTGCACATGGGCGCCGAGTCCGTAGACGGTGTCGTTGGCGATCGCGATCGCTTCGTCCACGGAGTCGTAGGGAATGATCGACAGCACCGGGCCAAAGATCTCCTCCTGCGCGATCCTCATGTCGCGACGAACGTTCGAGAAGATGGTCGGCCGTACATAGAAGCCAACCTGAAGGTCGCCGGGCCGTCCGGGGCCGCCGATGACGAGCTTGGCGCCTTCATGCAGGCCGACACCGATCATGGTCTGCACACGCTCGAACTGCGGCCGGTTGGCGATCGGGCCATGGGTCGTGCTTTCCGCAAGGGGATCGCCGACCACCAGTTCTGAAGCAGCCGCTGCCGCCAAGGTCTCGACCTCTTCCATGTGTGCGCGAGACACGAGCATGCGCGTCGGTGCGCTGCAGGATTGGCCGAGATTGCGGAAGGCGGCGCCGACGCCGAGCGGAACAGCACGGCCGAGATCGGCGTCCGGCAAGATGATATTCGGCGACTTGCCACCCAGCTCCTGGGCAACGCGCTTGACGGTGGGCGCCGCCACTTGCGCGACGAGAACGCCGGCCCGCGTCGAGCCGGTGATCGAGATCATGTCCACCTTCGGATGCGACGCCAGAGCGGCGCCCACGATTGGACCTGTCCCATTGACGAGGTTGAAGACGCCGGGCGGACAATCGGCATCGTCCATCAGCTCCGCGAACAGCAAGGCGCTCAGCGGCGACAATTCACTCGGCTTCAACACCACCGTGCAGCCAGCTGCTATCGCCGGGCCCACCTTGGCAGTGATCTGATAAAGTGGCCAGTTCCATGGCGTGATGAGGCCGCAGACGCCAATGGCCTCGCGCATGATCGCGGTGCTGCCGCGCGCGGCGACGAATCGATAATTCGCGAGATTGTCGCGGGCGACGCGGATATGTTCGGCGGCCAACGGCACCTGAGCGCGACGTGCGTAGGTGATCGCAGCTCCCATCTCGCACGTAAGCGCCTGCGCGAACAGCTCCAGCCGCTCCAGAAGCAAAGCATGAATCCGGTCGAGCAGCGCCGCTCTCTCAGCAGGCGCTGTCGTGGACCAGCCGCCGAAGGCTCGTCTGGCGGCTGCGATGGCGCAGTCCACGTCATCGTCATCGCCGAGCGCGACCTCGGCGATCGGCTGCTCCGTCGCCGGATTGACGACGGTTGCTGCTGCCGTGACTGATCCGATCGGCTTCCGCCATTCTCCGTCGATGTAGAATTTTCCGAGGAAACCGGCTTCCGTCAGGTGTCGAAGAGGCGAGGTCATTGGAACCGATCCTTTCGACGGCCTACCAGCCGCGCATCCGGGGCCATTGTGCTTCGATCGCGTCGCTGTCGGCGGAGACGACGCTGTACGACTCGTGTTGCGACGCGGTCGCACAGGCGTGATTGGGGAGAATCCTGACCTTCGCGCCGATCGGAAGATTGGGCAAAGCGTGCGCCGAGCCGGGCCTGACGGCGAGGATCCCGTGCTCCTGGCTTGCTTGCGAAACGATCAGGTCGGGATAGATCTTGCCGGCTACGTCGCAGACCAGGCCGTATCCCTGGTCGACCGGCTGCGCCGCGGTGCCGCGGTCGCGCGACAGCGCCATCCACCCCGCATCGACCAAAATCCAGCCCTTCTCGGGTTTCTTGCCGATCACGGTGGCGAGCACCGATATGGCAATGTCGTCGGTCGTGCAGACACCGACGCCGTGCATGACCAGATCGAAGAACATGTAGACGCCGGCACGCATTTCCGTGACGCCGGTCAGGTCTTCGGCGAAATGCGCCGTCGGAGTGGAGCCGACGCTCACGACCGGGCATTCGTGCCCCGTCGCCCGCAACGCCTTCGCTGCGGCGACCGCGACCGTCCTCTCATTCTCCGCGGCGGCGATGAGGGCCTCGGGCGTGAAGAGGCTGTAGGATTCGCCGGCATGGGTCAGGATCCCGGCGAGCTTGACGCCGGCCTCGCCCAGCGCGCCCCCGACTGCAATGAGCTTTGGATCGTCAGCAGTCAGCCCGCCGCGGTGACCATCGCAGTCGATCTCGATGAAAGCGGACGGTATCACACCAGCGGCACGACCGGCCGCGCCAAGCATTCTTGCCTGCTCCGGCGAATCGAGCAGCACCTTAAGATCGACGCCTGCTTTGCGCAGACGCATCGCCCGCGCGGCGGTGTGAGGTGCAAGTCCCACGGCATAGGTGATGTCCCGGAAGCCATGCTGCGCGAAGTACTCCGCCTCCGCCAGGGTTGAGACAGTGATTGGTCCCGCCCCCGACGGATAGGCACGTTGGGCGACGTCAATGGATTTCGCCGTCTTCATATGAGGACGCAGCACGACGCCCTGCTCGGCCATGCGGGAGGACAGACGGGCGAGATTGCGATCGAGCCGATTCTTGTCGAGCAGGAGGGCCGGCGTTGCCAATGCGCCGATCGTTGCGGCCGCCTCGCCGTTCTGGGGATCCGTCCTGTTCATCTCCTCGCGCAGCACGTCGATATCTCCTAGCCGAAAGACTGGTTGGGTATCGCAAAGACACGCGCGGGCCCGCTCGATGGTGCCGGCGTGCCCAAAATCATTGTGGTGGCATCGCCGACCTGCTCCAGGCCGATGCCTTCGAACCAATCCCCGAGTTGCGATGTGGCAGAGGTGTCGATGCGGACAAAAACACTGCCGAGCCGCGCGAGCGCAGCCTCGATCAGCGCCTGTGCATCGGTCGCGGTTTCGGCGACGACAGGACCGATGACCTGCCCGCGGCCGAAAAGCCGGGAGATAGCGTAGCCGCGGGCCATGCCGTCACGCTGCAGGACATAGCCATCACCGCTGTGGAGCAGCTTTTCGAGCATCTGTCGTCTCTCCAAGCCCGTAGCCTCGCGATCGAGTCGCATGGTCGCCTCGAAATCCGAGGCAGCCATTGGCCTGACGAGCCCCGGCGGCGGCTCATGGCGCCCTCTGGGAATTCCCTGATGCTGGTGGATGACCCCGATCGGCACAAAGCCGCGACGCCGGTAAAGTATGGCGCCTTCGGCTGTCGAATTCAGCGCGATGGTCCGCGGGCGCGCGGACGTCAGCAACGCATCCATGAGCCGGGCCCCATAGCCGCGGCCCTGAGCATCCTTCGCGACGATGATCATTCCGGCGGAAGCATATGTGTCGCCGTACGGCCACCAGGCTGCAGTCCCGATCACCGTCCCAGCGCGCTCCAGAACAAAGCCTTGGCCCAACTGCAGCGCGACATTCCAGTCTTCGAGCCGATAAGGCCAGGACATCTCCTGCGAGAGCTTTAAGGCGCCTTCCAGATGTTCCTTGGCGAAAGGAAGCAGGACCACGTCTTCATTGACAAGATCTCCGATTGGATAAGCTGCGGTTGTCATGCTGGGTCGACGTCTCTCGTTGGATTGCCTATCGCTGCACTTGCGATACATGGAGCCTCAGATGATCCTCGCACGTTCCGCAGCGTACCTTCGGCTCGACAGCATTACGCAATCAGATTGGAGCGGAGTTCGGCATAGTATTCCGTTCATGATCCGGCAGAGGGGCCAGTCTGCTGCCGGCCGCTGATCGCCACAGCGCGATCCGGACACTGATCCCGTAGCCCGCAATATTGGTAAGTGTGGATCACGGATTGCGCAGATCGCGGCGACCCATCAACAACTCTGCAGATACCGCCATGCGAAACAGTTCATGATCCGAAAGCGGGCTTTCTGCTGGTCGTACCCTGCATGATCTCGGCGATATAGTTCTTGACCGCCTGTGCATCCGCAGGAAGGACTTTAACCCGGCGCGGCAACTCTTCGATGCCCTCGAAACGTCTCGGACGATCCGGCTCGCGTCCCAACGCTTCCTTGATGGTGGCAGCAAATTTGATTGGCTGAGCAGTTTCGAGCACGATCATCGGCACCTCGGGCGACATGTGCATGCGCGCGACCGTCACGCCATCGGCGGTATGCGGGTCGATTGTGGTGTTGTAGCGCTCCCAAATGTCACGGATCGCCGCCAACCGGTCAGCATGGGTGCTCTTGCCGCTACGAAGGCCGAACCGTGCGGCCGCCTTTGCGAAGTCGGGATCTCCACTCAGGTCGAAGAGGCCTCGCTCGCTGAGCTGATCATCAAATAGCGCCTTCGTCCGGCGTGCATCGCGCCCGAGCAAATCGAATACAAAGCGCTCGAGATTCGATGCCTTGGAAATGTCCATCGAGGGGCTCGATGTTTCACGCGTGTCAGCCCGGCTTCGGACGCGATACACGCCCGTGCGGAAAAACTCGTCAAGCACGTCGTTTTCGTTGGTTGCAAGAACGAGACGAGAGATCGGAAGCCCCATCATGCGCGCAACATGACCGGCGCAGATGTTGCCGAAGTTTCCTGAAGGCACGGCAAAGCTCACGCCTTCGGGCGCTGTTTCGGATGCTTGCAGGTAACCGGAAAAGTAATAGACGACCTGCGCGACCAACCTCGCCCAGTTGATCGAATTGACAGCCCCGATGTTGTACCGTCGCTTGAATTCCAGGTCGCCTGACACGCGCTTGACGATGTCCTGGCAGTCGTCGAACACGCCGTCTATCGCGATGTTGTGGATGTTGTCGTCCTGAAGGCTGAACATCTGAGCTTGTTGAAAGGCGCTCATCCGCCCGCGGGGCGACAACATGAAGACCCGCACCCCTTTCTTTCCGCGCATGGCATATTCCGCCGCGCTCCCGGTGTCGCCACTGGTCGCGCCAAGAACATTCAAGTCCTCGTGCCGGCGCGCCAGCTCGTACTCGAGCAGATTGCCGAGCAACTGCATGGCCATATCCTTGAACGCCAGCGTGGGACCGTTCGATAGACCTTGCAGGTAAAGCCCTGGCTCCAGCCTTCGCAGCGGCGCGATATCAGGACTTCCGAAGACCTCCGAGGTATAGGTCTTTTCACAGATTGCCTTCAGGTCGGCAGGCGGGATGTCGCTGACATAGAGCGACAGGATTTCGAAAGCCAGGCTTGCGTACGGCAAGTTGCGCCACGCCTTCAGCGTAGCGTCGTCCACGCGAGGGTAGCTCTCGGGAACGTAGAGCCCGCCATCTTGCGCGAGCCCCTCGAGCAATATCTCGCAGAACTGCTTGCGGCCCGAATGGCCGCGTGTGGAGACGTAGTACATCGATTCTCTTCTTTCGAGAGGCGGCGGTGCCGCTAATTGGACGCCATGCCGCCAGCCATCAGCGGCTGGCACGCCACAACGCGATCCGATCACGCATGCGATAGGTCTGGATGAAGGCAGGTATGAACCAGGGATTGCCTCGATAGAACGGGATGAAGGACGGCTGCCGGAAGTCAAGGGCGGTGCGCGCCTGCGCGTCATGTCCCATGAGCTTGCGCGCCGCATGCATGCCGCGCGGCTTCCCACCAATAGGGCGTCGCCTTCTCGACAACTCTCGGCGCGTGCATGGGGTTTGCTCTCACGTGTTACGGGTGGCCTGGCCTTGCGCTCGGATCGCATTCAGGTCGAATGATCAGATATGGTCGTTTCGGACGTCGAGCGCGTCGCGCAGGCCGTCGCCGATGAAGTTGAAACTCGTCACCGCTATCGTGATTGCGGCACCGGGAATGATGGCGAGCCATGGAGCGCTCGCCAGATATTGCTGTGCCCCGTTGAGCATGTTGCCCCAGCTGGGCAGCGGCGGCTGGATGCCGTAGCCGAGGAAGCTGATATAGGCTTCAAGAAGGATCGCGCGGGCGACCGCCAGGCTTGCGGCGACGATGATCGGGCCCACCGCATTGGGCAGGACCTCGCGAAACATGATGTGGCCTCTGCGTAAGCCCACCATACGCGCAGCTTGGACAAACTCGCGCTCACGCAGTGAGCGGACCTCGGCTTCCACGATACGCGCAGTCTCCATCCAGCTGGTGACGGCAATGATCACGGTAATCATCACTGGGCTCGGCCGCAGCGTTGCCGCCAGCGCCAGCACGAGAAAGATCGAGGGATAAGAGAGGAAGCCGTCCACCATGCGCATCAGCGCTGCCCCGACCCAGCCGCCGCGATAACCGGCCGTCACGCCGACGAGCGTTCCGATCAGCGTTGACAATAGCATCGCCGAGAATCCCACCAGCAGCGAAACCCGCCCAGCCATTAGCAGTCGCACAGCCAGATCACGCCCCAACGGATCCGTTCCGAAGTAGTGCTGACCGGTGAGAGGCGGAGCAAAGCGGGCACGCAAATCTATGTGCAGCGAGTCGTAAGGCAGAGCATGGGGCCCAATGGCGCACGCCAGCACGAGCAGGGTGATCATTGCGATCCCAACAAGCGCCAGATGATGACGCATGAAGCGGTTTACTGCACGGCTGCGCCACCAGCGAACGGGAGCTGCATGGACGACGATGGCGGTCATATCTGCTGCCTCCTGTTACCGGCCGTCCGCGGACTCAGCCCAGGCGAATGCGCGGGTCGACGGTGGCGATGACGATGTCTGCGATCAGATTGCCCAACACGACCAGGATGGCCGAGAAGATCAACAGCCCCATCACGACCGGATAGTCGCTATAGCCGAGGCTATCGAGAAACAGCCGGCCCATTCCCGGCCAGGTAAACACGGTCTCTGTGACCAATGCGCCGGTCAGAATGCTGGGCAATTGCATCCCTGCCAGAGTGATCATCGGCAACAGCGCATTGCCGACGACATGCTTCAGCAGGATGCGGCGTTCGCTCACGCCCTTGGCGCGGGCCGTCTTGACGAAATCCTGACTGAGCGCATCGAGCGTCGCCGTGCGCATGTAACGACTCCAGATAGCGACATGAACGAGCGACAGCACCAGGCTCGGCAGGATCAGGTGATGCAGATAGTCCAGCACCGAGCCGTCGCCGATCGTGTACATGTTGCCTGCGGGCACCCAGCCGAGCTTCAGGGTGAAGATGTAGATGCCGATCAGGCCGAACCAGAAAGTCGGAACCGACAGCGCGACCATGGCGCCGATCGTCGCGCAATAGTCGAACAGGGAATAGCGATGGGTTGCCCCGCGGATGCCGATCCAGGTGCCGACCGCGATCGCCAAGGCTGTGGACGTGCCCATCAGCAGCAGCGTCGCCAGCAGATGGCGACCGATCACCGCAAGCACGGAAGAGCCATCGCGGAATGAGTGTCCCCAATCGCCCTGGAGCAGCCGCCAGGCCCAATCGAGATACTGAATCCACAGCGGCCGGTTCAACCCGAGCTGCGTTGCGAGTCGCTCCACATCCTTCTGGGTCATGCCCGGATCGAGCCCGAACTGCGCGAGAGGACCACCCGGCATGAGGTTGAGAACCGTGAAGCCGATGATCGAGACGATCACCAGCAGCACGATGCTCTGCGAGAGACGATTGAGCAGGAACCCGGACATTCGAGTCACCATGTTGATGTTGACGTTGCAGCATCACTCCAGCGCCGACCTCGCCACAGGGCCTCGGCCGGCAGCACGTCAGCTCGCCCAATACCAGGCCAGCGCATTCCAGGATTCCGTGCGCGTATTGCCGTTCGGCACGAAACCGTTGATTCCCTTCTTGAGACCTTCGACCGCGTTGCTTTGATACAGCGGCAGGAAAGGCAGGTCGCGACGCACGAGTTCCTGTACCCGGAAGTAGATTGCGCGCCGGGCTTCCGGATCGAAGGTGCGTGCGCCCTTGTCGAGCAAAGCATCAACCTCCGGATTTGCGTATTGTGCATTGTTCGAGCCGCGGCCGCCCTTGGCTGCGATCGAGCGGGAGTGCAGGCGATTGGTGACGTCCGGGTCGGCGCCGATCAGATACGAGCTCCCGACGATTACGGAATCGAACTGCGATTGCATCCAGAACTCGCCCCACATCACGGCGGCAGGCAGGTTCGATATCTTCATCTCGACGCCCAGTTGCGCAAACGTCTGCTGCAGGAACTGCTGTACCTGCTCGCGGAGGGGATCGCCGGACGTGGTCGAATTGGTAAAGGACAGACGAACGCCATTCTTGGTGCGAATGCCGTCCCCGCCCTTTGCCCAGCCGGCCTGATCGAGGATCTTGCCCGCGCGATTCACGTCAAATTGGTGAAGCGGCAGATTGGCGTTGAAGAAGAAGGACTGCCGGGGCATGAAGGTCTCCGTCGGGCTCGGCACGCCGTAATAGAGCCCCTGGATGATCGCCTCCTTGTCGATCGCCGCGTACAGCGCCTCGCGAACCGCCAGCTCCTTGAACTGCGGGCGCTCGAGGTTCAGGTAAAAGGACTCGAACGAGGTCCTTGGAACCAGGGTCACCACCCGGTTGGGCAGCGTCTTGGCTTCCGCATAGTGATCAGGCGTGATGTAGGGTTGACCCACGAGGTCAATGTCGCCGCTCTTGAACTGGGTGTAGAGGACGGTGAGGTCAGGGATGTATTTGAAGACCAGCCTCTCGATATGAGGGCCTTCACCGAAGTAATCGAGGTTCGCCACGAGTTCGAGATGATCGCCGGCGACCCGCTGTCCCCACTTGAACGGCCCGGTGCCGATCGGCGCCTGGTTGAAGGCGGCGCTGTTCGGATTGGCCTCTTTCTCGAGAACGTGCTTGGGCACGATGAAGGTTTCGGTCAGGAACGACAAATATGGCGCAAAGGCCTCTTCCATCCGCCACGAGATCTCCGTGGGCGAGATCACCGTGATGTCGCGCACGAGAGCATGGCCGGCCGTGCGCCAACTGCGGAAGCTGGGATTCATGATGAGTTCGAGAGTGAACTTCACGTCCTCGGCGGTGAAAGGCTTGCCGTCGTGCCAGCGGACATCGTCACGCAAACGAATGCGCCATTTGAGACCGTCCTCCGTAATGCCGCCGTTCTTTTGGTCCGGCACTTCCAGGGCTAGATTGGGTTGAATGACGCCTTGGGGATCGATGCGGAACAGCGCATCGAAAACCGAGAAATGCACACCATCATCGACCTCAATGTGCACCATCAGCGGATTGAAGACGGTCGGCTCTTGACCAAGGCCGACGATCACGCGACCGGTTGGCTTTGCTGGAGAAGTGCGCGCGAGCGCAGGTTTGTCCAGCAGATTTGATCCGGCAAGGCCGGCCGCGCCGGCGATCATCAGCTGGAGTGCGCTACGCCGCGAATAGATCGATGCAGTCTTTGCTTCAGTCATGACCCCTCCTCATTTGTGGCTATGTCCGGCCAGTGTCGATTGGCTTCCAACGGCGCCGGCGCTGCTTTGCTGCTCGCCGGGGATGGCAGCGACGAGTTCTCGCGTGTAGGCGGATTTCGGATTCAGGAAGATCTGCGATGGCGGTCCGTGCTCGACGATCTGCCCTCGATGCATGACCGCGATTTCATCGCAGATCTGGCTGGCCACGCGCAGATCGTGCGTGATGAAGATCATCGATACGCCGGTCTCCCGCTGAATCTGGTCCAGAAGCTTCAAGATCTGCGCCTGGATCGATACGTCGAGCGCGGAGACCGCTTCGTCAGCGATCAGCAGCTTCGGCTTGAACATCAGCGCCCGAGCGATTCCGATGCGCTGACGTTGGCCGCCCGAGAACTCGTGGGGATAACGATCGAAGGTTCCCGCATCCAGGCCGACATGGGCCAACAGCTCTCGCGCCTGCTCACATGCCGCCTTGTGAGGCACTCCGTGCGCGATCGGGCCGACCGTCAGAATTTGGCCGACGGTTGATCGCGGATTGAGCGAGGCAAATGGATCCTGGAAAATCATCTGGATCTTTGGCCGAACCGGCCGAAACTCGGCTTCGGAGAGCCGGGCAACGTCCCGTCCCTCGAACAGGATAGAGCCGCTGTCGCTGTCGAGGAGCTTGATCAACAATCGACCGAGCGAGGATTTGCCGGAGCCGCTTTCTCCAACAACGCCCAAGGTGCGTCCTGGCGAAAGGTCGAACGACACGCCATTGACCGCGGGTACGATCCGGCGCCTACCGAACAGCGCACTGCCGCTGCGGTAGGTCTTGACCAGACATTCGACCTTCAGAATGGAGGCCGCGGCCGCAGCTTCCGCCGGGACGCGGTCCTTGCCCGTCAGATGCGGCACGGCCGCGATCAGGCGGCGCGTATAGAGATGGCTCGGGGACTTCAACACCTGCTCGGCGCTCCCCTGCTCCACGCAATGACCCTTCTCCATCACCACAACGGAATCGGCAATCTCCGCCACGACTCCGAAGTCATGGGTAATGAACATCACGCTCATTCCCTTGCGGCGTTGAATGTCGCGGATCAGTTGCAGAATCTGTGCCTGGGTCGTCACGTCGAGTGCGGTGGTCGGCTCGTCGGCGATCAGGATCGCAGGCTCCAGAGCCAGAGCCATGGCGATCATCACCCGCTGTCGCTGCCCGCCCGAGAGCCGGAACGGATACTGATGATACATGAGCGGCGGATCCGGCAGGCCCACCTCGGTCAGCAGTTCTATGGCGCGGCTACGGCGGGATTTCGGCGTTCCCATGCGGTGCGCCGCCATCACTTCCTCGATCTGCGCGCCCACTGTCATCAGCGGATTGAGAGCGGATAGCGGGTCTTGGAAGATCATGGAGACCACACGGCCACGGAGGTCGCGCAGACTCTCCGGCGAGAGTCCTACGAGGTCCATGCCTTGCAGACGGATTGCTCCGGAGGACACGCGGATCGACTTGGGCAAGAGGCCCATGATCGCGTTGGCCGTGACCGACTTGCCTGATCCGGATTCGCCTATGATGCAGAGGATCTGGCCGCGCTTCAGTTCAAAGGAAACGTTCTCGACGGCGTGCGCCCGCTCCATGCCTGCCGGCAAGCTCACGGTCAGGTCGCGGACCGCGAGCGCCACATCTTCCGAGGCTAGAGGCTGCGGGGCAGAGGCCATCTGAACCTTCTCCCCTTTCAAGCGCGTCCCGTGACGTTGCGGATCGGCTCTTCGGCCACTTTTGCCGCCGCCACGCTCGGACAGGTCAACACCTCGTCGCTCATTCTGCCATTCTCCGCGCGGTGAATACGGCATGATTGAGAGCTGGCTGCCCTACAGGCAAGGCGTCGCTGAGCGCGGGCGAGCGGTCGAATGGATCGCTCGAACGATGAGCGGAGGTCCGAGAGGCTGCCATTGGCGCCTATCGCTTCGGCAAAGGTCTCCTCCCAGACAAGGCCCATCGCGCGTCACTTTTTGAATTCTGCCCGTTGATCGACATTGATCCGGTGTTCATAACTCTGACCGCTTCAACCATCCCGGAGTCGCCGAAACGCGCCAGACAGGCAGCATGAAATTCTAAAAACGAAGCCCGATTTGGCATTTCGGTCTGCGGCTGCCGGCGCACATGTTCGGCTGAGGCTTGCCTGCAAGTCACGAAAACACAGACCTCATTGCAGAGACCACTCGTCATTTTTCACGCCCATGAGATGGCGTGCAATCCAAATATCTTTGCAATAACTGCCTGCACCGCAAGCCGTAAACCGCAGGAAATTCCGCCCAACCACGAAAGTCCGGAGCGCGCCTGCCGCAGCTGCTCGGATACGATACGCCAAGCATCGGAGTCCCCGCCCCCATGAACCCGCCACTCATGCACATCGAATCCAGCCCTTCCCTGCCTCGAGAGGCAGACGTCGTCGTCATCGGCGGCGGGGTGGTCGGCGTGTTCGCGAGCTATTACCTGGCGCGTCGAGGCGTCAAGGTCGCCTTGCTTGAAAAGGGCCGCGTCGCCGCCGAGCAATCCAGCCGCAACTGGGGATGGTGCCGCCAACAGAACCGCGACGCGCGCGAGTTGCCGATTGCAACCAAGAGCCTCGATCTCTGGGAGAAAGTTGCCCATGAGACCGGTGAAGATACCGGCTTCCGCCGCTGCGGCCTGTTGTATTTGTCGAACGACGAAAGCGAGCTTGAGGGCTGGGCCAAGTGGCGTGACTTCGCCAGGACTGTAGGCGTTACGACGCACATGTTGAGTGCGGAAGAAGCCAGCGAGCGAGGCAAGGTCACGGGCCGCAGGTGGAAAGGTGGCGTCTTCTCTCCCACCGACGGGACGGCGGATACTTCAAAGGCCGTGCCCATCGCCGCGCGTGCGATCATGGCGGCGGGTGGCACGGTGCACCAGCAATGCGCGGCGCGCGGCTTGGAGCTCAGTGGCGGCCGGGTCAGCGGGGTCGTGACCGAGGCCGGCACGATCCGGACGAAGACGGCGGTCATGGCAGGAGGCGCGTGGGCATCTTCGTTCTGCAACCAGCTGGGAATTCGTTTCCCACAGGCGTCCGTGCGCCAGTCCATTCTCGCTTTGGCTCCTGGCGCTGCCGGCCTGCCTGATGCCCTTTACACCGGGCTCGTCTCGCTGACCCGGCGTGGCAATGGCGGATACACGCTCGCTATCAGCGGGCGCGCGCGAGTTGACCCCACGCCGCAGCAATTCAGATTCGGCCGCGAATTCCTGCCGATGTTCGCCCGCCGGTGGCGAAGTCTCAGCCCTGGGGCTTTCGAGGGCCTGCGGCAAGGCCATGAATCCCTGGCGAAATGGCGGCTCGACGAGGTGACCCCCATGGAGCTGAACCGAACGCTCGATCCTCGCCCTGACATGAGGCAGATTAGGGCAACGCATCGACGAGCTTGCAAGCTCGTGCCGGAACTTCAGCGCGTCGAAATCTCGAATGTCTGGGGCGGTTACATCGACAGCACGCCCGACGGCATCCCCGCAATCGGCGAAGTTCAGTCGATTCCGGGTTTCATCCTGGCAGCGGGGTTCAGCGGCCACGGCTTTGGAATCGGCCCAGGCGCGGGGCATATGATCGCAGACATCATTACGGGCAGCGCGCCAATCGTCGACCCTCACCCCTACAGGCCGGAGCGGCTGAAAATGAGCGCCTGGGGCAAGGTCAGCGACTTCTAGAATCCAGTTTCCGCCCCGGTTGGGAAAAGATGCTGGTTGATGTTATGACAGTGCGCGTGACGCTGAAGCCTCGGAGCCTTGACGCCGTTGTCTCACCCCATCTCGTGGCATTGCTATGAAGCTCGATAAGATCGACATCCGGATTTTATGCGAACTGCAGAAGAACGGGCGGATTTCCAACGTCGAGCTCGCAGAGCTGATTAACCTATCCCCGAGCCCGTGCCTGATGCGAGTCAAGAGGCTCCAGTCGGAGGGCTTCATTACCGGCTATTCCGCCCAGATCGACGTTGCGAAGCTCGGACAAACTCTGACTGTGTTCGCCGAAATCACCCTCAAGAATCACCGGCAGATCGATTTCGCGCGCTTCCTCACAACGATCGAAAAGGTCGATTCCGTTGTCGAATGCCATCTCGTCTCGGGCGGGTACGACTATCTCGTGAAATTCATCACGGCAGGGATCAGCGAATACCAGGCGATCATGGAGCGCCTGGTCGAGATGGATATCGGTATCGACAAATATTTCAGCTTCGTCGTGCTGAAGTCCCCGATCGTGAAATCCCATCTGCCGCTCGAAAGCATCTTCAACGGCTAGGGGACAGGCGCCGTGGCTTATCCTTTCATCGCTGCGCGGACGTCCTTGTCCTCGAGCGTCTGGTCGAGCGTAGTTCTCGTCCGCTCAATAATGGCATCGATGTCGCCATCCGTGCAGCAGAGCGGTGGCGCATAGCCCAGCACGCCCTGGGCAAAAGCGCGGATGACGAGGCCGTTGTCCCATGCGCGGTCGAAAATGCGGCGCGCCGCGTCGGCTTCCGCCGGCAGAGGCGTCTTGCGCTGCTTATCGGTGACGAGTTCGATTGCCGCCAGCATGCCGCGACCCCTGATATCGCCGACGAGGGGATGATTGGCCAGCGCGCGAAGACCTTCCAGCAGACGTTGCCCGGCCTTGCGGCCGTTCTCGAGCAAGCCGTTTTCGTAGAGGTCAAGGCACGCGAGTCCCACGGCTGCGCTGACGGGATGGGCGGAATAGGTGTAGCCGTGACCCACGGCCGCCTTGCCGGCACCATCGGCAATGGTGTTGTAGACGCGGTCGGACATCAGAACGGCCCCCATCGGCACATAGCCCGAGGTCAGTCCTTTTGCCGTAGTCATGAGATCCGGCACGACATCGTCCTCTTCACACGCGAAGAGCGGACCGACACGGCCAAAGCCGGTGATGACCTCATCGGCAACGAACAGAATGTCTTGCTCCTTGCAGACAGCATGCATGGCCTTCAGCCAGGACGGCGGCGGAACGAGCACGCCTCCGGACCCCTGTATCGGCTCGACATAGAAGGCGGCAACACGATCGGCGCCGAGCTCGGCGATCTTCTCCCGCAAGGCCGCGACCGAGGCGGCAATGATGGCTTGGGGATGAGTCCCGACAGGATTTCGATAGGCATAGTGCGATGGAATCTTGTGTTGCCAGCTATAAGGCACTCCGAAGCCCGCATGAAAGGCAGGCAGCGCCGTCAGGCCAGCCCCTGCCGTCGACGATCCATGATAGCCGGATTCGACGGAAATGAACTGATCCTTCTGTGGCGTACCCTTGGCATGATAATAGTAACGGATGAACCGGATCGTACTATCGACGGCATCGGAGCCACCCAAGGTGAAATAGACATGGTTCAGATCGCCAGGCGCCAATTCAGCCAGCCTTGCGGCCAACCGGATGGCGGGATCCGAGCCCAACCCGAAATAGCCCGTCGCATAAGGCAGTTCGCGGAGCTGCCTCGAAGCCGCTTCAATGATGCTGTCCTGTCCGTAGCCGGCATTGACACACCACAAACCCGCGAAGCCATCGAGCAACTGACGCCCCGAGACATCGGTCAGCGTCGCGCCTTTCGCTGATTTCAGCACGCGGACGCCCGTGGTCTCGTGGCTGCGATAGGATGAGACCGGGTGAATCAGATGCGCACGATCGAGTTCAATCAGCGAGTTGCTCAACATGTCGTCCTCCAGATCAACCGCAACGTCTGTGCGGCCACCGCGATGTCTTCAGGCTCAACGTAGAGTGCCGAAGACAGCAGTTGCTCCCGGGCCGGACATGGACGGAAGGCATTTTGACTTTGATTGACGACCGACTCGACATCTTATGCCGGGATTGAGCGGCGCACGGCAGCGTGGATCAGCGCGGAGAACCTTCTTCCCGCAACTCTCTACCACAGCTCCGATCCGATACGACACAATCTGCTCCCGGCCACCGCGACATCGGCGCTTTGTCTTGCGCGCTGCTCGCTAGGATGCTTCTCGTACCGGCAAGCGGTGCGTGAGGATTGGAGAATTCAAGCCATGGCGACGTTCAGACCCAAATACATCACCTTCGACTGCTACGGGACGCTGACCAACTTCGACATGGCCGGCGCGGCAAGGAGAGTCTATGGCTCCGAGCTCTCGTCGACGGCCATGGAAAAGCTCATCAAGGATTTTTCGGCCTATCGCCTGGACGAGGTTCTCGGCGCGTGGAAGCCCTATCTCGACGTCGTGCACAATGCACTGGAGCGCGCCTGCAAGCGCAACGGCATCGCATTCCGGCCAGAGCATGCCGAGCGCATCTATGACGAGGTGCCGACATGGGGCCCGCATCCCGACGTTCCGGCAGGCTTGGCTCGGGTTGCAAAGGAAATCCCGCTCGTCATCCTGTCAAACTCGATGAAGAACCTCATCATGTCGAACGTCGAAAAGCTCGGCGCTCCCTTCCACATGGTCATCACGGCAGAGGAAACCGGCGCCTACAAGCCGCACATGAAGGGCTTCGAATATATGCTGGACAGGCTGGGCTGCGGGCCGGAAGACATTACGCACGTTTCCTCCTCCTTCCGCTACGACCTGATGACGGCTTACGATTTGGGCATCAAGAGCAAGGTGTGGGTGAACCGCGGCCACGAGCCCGCCAATCCCTTCTATGAATATACCGAGGTCGCTGGCATCGACTGGCTTGCTGCGGCAGTCGGCCTGGAGCCCCTGCGCAAAAGCGCGTGAGCGCAGTTCTTTTCAGGATCTCTCGCGGCACTTCAGTTCTTGGAAAGCTTCGAGAGAGATCTGCGCTGCAAAGGAAAAAGGGGGCGGTTCAGCCGCCCCCTTTCCTTGTTTCAGATGCAGATCCGAATGCAATCATGGGCTTGCTCCTTCTTCGGGCCAGCCCTGCCATCACGGCCTGGATGTGCGATTGGCGAGGCGAAGCCGTCTCATGCGAGCAATACAGGACCGCACGCCGCATTTTTCATTGAGAATGAAGTAACTGGCCGCGTTGAAGCTGGTCAGACGCGGCCTCGCAAGTCGAATATTCTGAGCGCCGCTCAATAGCGGCCCTCAGCATCGTCTCAGTCATAATGGCAGACGTAGATCTTCCGCACGGTTTCGATCGTGCGCCAGACCCCGACGAAGCCAGGTTTCATCACGAAGCTGTCGCCGGCGCGGTACCTCCTGGTCTCGCCACCCTTTTCCTCGATTTCGATCAGGCCCGAGAGGATGTGGCAGAACTCGAAAGTGGTACCCTTGATGGAGTGGGTCTCGCCGGGCGTTGCCTCCCAGACGCCGGTCAGCACCTTCTCGCCCTTCGAGGCATCCTGCGCCCAGGTCTTGAAGGATGGATTGCCAGAAATGAGCCGTTCCGGAGCAGGCAAGGCGTGCTTCGGTGCGAAATCCGGATTGGTGTCGATGGTGACCAGAAGCGACATGGTGTTCTTCCTGTTAGTAGCCGCGTGTTCGATCGACGAGGCCGATCGGGTTTTGTCCAGCGCGGTGGCGCCGGATGTTCTCTATGACCGATTGTGCCGCCGTATGCGGTTGCGTCACGGACGCGATATGCGGCGTGATGATCACCTTCGGATGGGACCAGAGTGGATGACTCTCCGGCAGTGGCTCGGGATCGGTGACGTCGAGCATGGCCGCTGCAAGATGGCCGCTGTCCAGCGACTCGATGAGTGCGCCCTGGTCAAGCTGCGGGCCACGGCCGACGTGCAGCAGCCTTGCTCCCGTCGGCAAGAGCGAGAAAAGCCTCGCATTCAGGATGCCGCTCGTTTCCTTTGTCAGGGGCAGAAGACAGACGAGGATGTCCGTTCCTTTCAGAAAGCTGCCAAGCTGATCGTCGCCGTGAAAGCAGGTGATACCCTCGACCGTTCTTTTGCTGCGGCTCCAGGCGGCAAGCGGAAATCGAAACGGTTTCAGGCGATCGATCGCAGCTTGCGCCAGCATCCCAAGCCCGAGGAAGCCCACGCGCCGATCGGTCGACTGAACACTTGCAAGGGCTTGCCAAAGGCCCCTTCCCTGCTGCTCCCGATAGGCCAGCATCTCCCGATGGAGAGTCAGCACGCCAAGCACCACGTACTCCTGCATCATGCGTATGATGCCGTCCTCGACCATGCGCACGAGCTTCACGCGCTCGGGTATCGTCTCAGGCTTGAATTGATCGACCCCCGCACCGATGGAAAAGAGCACTTCCAGATTTCGAAACCGCGCGACATCATTGGGTACGTTCCAGGTCAGCAGGTAGCGTACCTTTTCCGGATCGACGCATTCACCGGAATGATGGAATTCGAGATCAGGGAGTTCGCGCGCAAAGGCCTGCCGGAAAATTGCCCCCCGAGCAGCATCGGAATTGAAAAGGAACGCCATCGACGGGGTCCTCTCAGGTCCTCACCTGGGATGCTGGGCATTGAGACCGGCCCGGCCGGCCACTGAGGGCTGGAAAGGCGGCGATATTCACTGGGGCTCACCCTGCCTGCTGTTGCCGGATATCGATAGGCCGCAATCAGGAGCTTTCCCTGCTGAATCGAGTTGCGCTTGCGGTGGAACATTCCGAATACCGCCTGCCAAACAGGCGAAACCTGCTGGCCTTCCGCGTTATGCTGCTGCAAAACAGGGCTTGTGCGGCACGAAGCAGAAGGCCGGCGAGGCCCCCAAGGTTTGGGGGCCGCAAAGAAACGGATGAGCTGAATGGGACGAACGGTCCGCGTGAAGTCCTTTGAACTGGTGGCCAAGGACATCAACGACGTTGATGTGAAGCTGCTCCACGCGCTTTCGATCGGTGTCGGCTGGCCGCACCGCCCGAAGGATTGGGATTTCCTGCGCCGCGCCGGCCACGGCATCGTGGCCGTGGATGGCATAGGGCGCGTCTTCGGCAGCGCGATGTGGTTCCCCTATGGCCACGAATTCGCGACGATTGGCCTGGTGATCACATCACCCCGAACCCAGGCACAAGGTACTGGCCGCTGGCTCATGGAGCAGGTTTTCGAGCGGTGTGGCGATCGGAATTTGACCCTCAACTCAACCCATGCCGCCTATCATCTGTATCTGTCGCTGGGGTTTACGAAGGAAGCCACCGTGTATCAGTGGCAAGGAGAGGCCGTCTCACCACCTCCGCCGGTGCCGGCTCTGACCGCTGAATTGAGCTCGCTGTCCACTGCGAACATCGGAGAGATCGCGGCACTGGATGAACGCGCGTTCGGAGCTAACCGGCAGAAGCTGCTCGCATTGCTTTCTGAAGGTGCCGCAATCTCCGTCTTGCGCCGCGGCGGGGAGGCCGTCGGTTTTTCCATGAAGCGCGAATTCGGGCGCGGTCATGTGATCGGCCCGATCGTCGCCAGCAATGATTGTGACGCGATCCATCTCACGGCCGTGCATCTCAGAGATCTCGCGGGGCAATTCGTCCGCGTCGATACGCGGGAGCAGACGGGTCCGTTTGCGGACTTCCTTCAGCAGAGCCGCCTCGGGATAAACGACACCGTCTCGACCATGTCGAAAGGAAAGCGATTTCTGAACCGGAAGGAAAACGAGCCGTGGGTGTACGGGCTAGCCGGTCACGCGTTGAGCTGAGGCCATGAAGCGAAGCTCCGTGGGGGAATGGTGTCAACGGTGCCGATCGCGACCCTGCAGATAATCGGCCATGGCTACGGCGGCTAGCAGAGGGGACGAGCCGCTCGCGACGCCCCAGAGACGGACCCGAGCACACGAAATCGTAGATTGGCGCAGATAACCTTGAACAAAATTCATGCCTGGTTTGGCGGGACAGTCGCGAGCATCACTCTCAGGCAGGCTTGGGAGCTCACGTCCGAGGTTCTGTCCGGCAACGCGTCGACGCGCCGGGTGTTCGAAAAAGTCCGACTTCAGAATTGCGCGAAGTGATGATCCGAAGACGGTGCGGCTGGTTCTCGATCTCGGCTCCGCACATCCCGCGTGAGCCTCATCTCAACGCGATCGTGAACTGACTGAGATTGGTGGCGGCCCGGAACGGAATGATCGGAAGCCTTGACGCAGATCAAAGGAGGATCGTCGCCGGGTCCCATCATCCGTGCACCGCCCTTGTGCCAACGTGGGGCGACCGGGAGTTCAATCATGAAGGCCGTTTCGGTCGAAGAAGCCGTTGCGATGATCCCGGCGGGCGCCAGCGTGATGGTTGGCGGCTTCATGGGCGTCGGCACTCCGGAGCGGCTGCTCGATGAAGTCGTGCGCCAGAACAAGACAGACCTGAGGCTGATTTCGAACGACGCAGCGACACCGGGCAAGGGCGTCGGCAAGCTGTTCGACAAGACGCTGGTCTCGAAGCTGACGGCAACCCATATCGGCCTCAATCCGAAAGCCCAGCAGCAGATGCTGGCGAACCAGATCGCCGTCGACCTGGTGCCGCAAGGCACCTTCGTCGAGCGCATCCGCGCCGGCGGGTGCGGTCTCGGCGGCGTCCTGACGCCGACCGGGGTCGGGACGCTCGTCGCCGAAGGCAAGCGTCAGATCGAAGTCGACGGCCGGCCATTCCTGCTGGAAACGGCGCTGCGCGCCCAGTTCGCCCTCGTCCATGCCTTCCTCGCCGACTACCTCGGCAACCTGGCCTACGCCCTCACTTCGCGCAATTTCAATCCGGTCATGGCAATGGCGGCGGACACCGTCATTGTGACGGCGGAGCATATCGTGCCGGTCGGCGTGATCGCGCCGGATCATGTCGTCACGCCCGCGCCGCTCGTCGACTATCTCATTACCAACGGGTGAGCCATGGATCCGCAGATCGTCATCGCCCGGCGCGTTGCCCAGGAATTGAAGAGCGGCAACCTCGTCAACCTTGGCATCGGAATTCCGACGCTGGTGGCCAACTACGTCCCATCCGAGCTCAAGGTCTTCTTCCAGTCGGAGAACGGCCTGATCGGCACCGGCCCGATTCCCGAGCAGGGCATGGCGCATCCGACGCTCACCGATGCCGGTGGCCGCCCGATCAGCGCGCTGCCGGGCGCCTCGACTTTCGACAGCGCGATTTCGTTCGGCCTGATCCGCGGCGGTCATGTCGACGTCACCGTGCTTGGCGGCCTCCAGGTCGACGCGCACGGTCATCTCGCCAACTGGATGATTCCCGGCAAGATGGTGCCGGGCATGGGTGGCGCGATGGATCTCGTCAGCGGCGCCAAACGGGTCATCGTCGCCATGCAGCACGCGGCCAAGGGCAAGTCGAAGATCGTGGCCAAATGCTCGCTGCCGCTGACCTCGGCGCGTCCTGTCAATCTGGTCGTCACCGACCTGGCCGTGATCGGCTTCCCCGAGGGCAAGGCGACGCTGCTGGAGACCGCGCCCGGCGTCAGCGTCGGCGAGGTCCTGGCGCTGACGGAGGCCGAGCTCGCCATACCCGACAATGTTCCGGAGATGAGGCTCTGAGCCCATGCGGATATTCAGCGACTTCGACGAGATCAAATCAGCCGTCGGCTCCGAGATCGGTGCCAGCGACTGGATCGAGATCACGCAGGATCGCATCAATCAGTTCGCCGAGGCGACCTGCGACGAGCAATGGATCCATGTCGACCAGGAGCGCGCGAGCAAGGAGATGCCCGGCGGCAAGACCATCGCTCACGGGCTGCTCTCGCTTGCCCTGGCGCCCCTGTTCATCCGCTCGGTTATCGGCCTGAAGGGCCTGCGCAACACGCTCAACTATGGCGCCGACCGCATCCGCTATCTGGCGCCGGTTCCGGCGGGCTCGAAGCTGCGCGGCCGCGTCACGGTGGCCGAAGCCGAGGACGTGCCGCCCAACGGATTGCGCGTCAACTATCACCTCGTGATCGAGATCGAGGGCGGCAAGAAGCCCGCCTGCGTCGCCGAATTGATCGCGCTGCACTATCGCTGACTCAAAGAGTCGAAAAACAACCCCATGCACAGTAGCCATGGGGCTGAATTGACTGAGGTTTCTTGTTCACTCCGGATTCGCTCCGAAGCCGTTGCGCCGTCGGGCAAAACACTGGCAATATGTCACCATCGGCCCATGGGTCGCCGGACCGCTCAGCGTGGCGGCGCGCCGATCAATCGATGACGTGACGGCCGCCGTCGACATCGAGGATACCGCCGGTCGTCAGCCTGGCGCCGTTGACTGTGACGCGGCAAGTCCTCCGAACCAGGCACCAAAATAGCCCGCATAAAGCGCCGGCGATTCGAGGTTCATCGAATGCCCAATGCCCGGCACGATGACCAGCCGGCAATCCGGCATCGCTTCGGCCATGGCACGGAGATCGGCCGGGGCGATCCAGCCGTCCCGCTCGCCCCACAACACGAGGTGCGGATGCCGGATCTCCGGCATGCGCCGCTCCAGCTCGCCGCTCTCCCTCTCGTGTGTCAAGTTGACCGGCGTTCCGATCCAGATCCCCTCGGAGACGACGAAGGTCTGCTCGATGATCCGATCGAACAGCGCCTGGATCTCGCCGAGCCCCTCGCGAAAGCGCGGCACCATGTTCGGCGCAAGGCTCTCCGGGACGAACAACGAAGAGGCGGCGGTCGCCATGACGGACCGCGTCAGCTCCTTGCTCGCCATCATCGCCCTGAACAGCCCAATCTGATCGGCATTGAAGGCCATGCCGAGCGGCGTCACCGGGTCCAGCGCGAACACACGGCCAAACCGCCGCGGTTGCATCAACAGCATCCGCGCAGCAATGATGCCGCCGGTCGAATGGGTCGCAAGATGGCAGTATCGGATGCCCAGCGCATCGAGCGCCACCAGCATGTCCTGCGCATGCTGCTGCATGGAGTAGTTGGCGTAGTTGGTCGCCGGCTTCGGCCGGGCGCTGTCGCCGCAGCCGCGCCAGTCAATGGCAATGACGCGGAGTCCACTTGGAAACATCGGTGCGGCGAGCTCGATCCAGTCCTTGCTGGCGAGATTGCCGTGGATGAAGACGACGGTCACGTCGCCTTGTCCCCACTCCCGCCAGCCAAGCTGGACTTCGCCCGCCTGCACTTTCGGCATAGCGCACCCTATTTGTTGAGACCGGCCGTCGGCGCCGCACCGGGCGGCGTCGGCGCCACCGGCAAGGCCGACACCACCGCGCCCTTGATCATGCGGTCGGTGCCGAGCGGCGACGAGGTGTCGACCGTTCCCTTGGTCACGAAGTCCGCGACATCGGCGGCATATTCGACAGGATTGTCGGTATGGATGAAGTGACCGGTCTCCGGATAGACCTTGAGCATCGGCCGATTGCCGGCATTCGTCATCCTCGTCATGAACGGCGTAATGACATCGCGGCCGAGGTCAGTCAGCCCGTTGAAGGCAGGTGTAGGGATGAAAGGCTCCTTGTCGCCGAACGCAAGGAAGATCGGCGCCTTGATCTGGATAACCCGCTCATAGAGATTCTTCGGATCATCCTGCTGGAGTTCGGCACCGATGGTGTAGATGTCGAAGATGAAGACGTTGCACCATTGATCGAGCTCCTTGGGGTTGCCTTTGGTGAGTCCAACGCGCTGCTCGGTGTGGAAGCGGGCATACTCGCTGTCACTGAAGAAGTAGCCGCTTTTGGCTGCCGAGACCACGCCAGTGTCGGGGTCCCGCTTCTTGAAATAGAAGAAGTCGCGGATGTTTTGCTCGTCGCGCGCCTTCTCCGCTGCGAGAATGCCGGTCTGATCCCAGATCTGTTTCCACTTATCGAAGTCGCGGCCGAGGGTCGGATCGAACAGCGGCGCCTTCTTGTCCTTGGCGATGGTGATCTCGCGCGGATATTCCTCGAGACCGGACGGCGCTTCCAGGGCTAGGCCTTGCACCGCATCCGGCCAGGTCAGCGCGTAGCCCATCACGAACTGACCGCCGAGCGAATGGCCGAGATAATAGGCCTTCTTGACGCCGAGCTGGTTGACGACGAGGTCGTAGATCACCTCACGCATGTCCTGCATTGTCCGCGCCGGGCTCTTGTCGAGATTGCCGGGCCCGGACATGCCGTAATGCGGCAGGTCCGGCACGATGACGCGAAGACCGCTGCGCAGGGCGTACTGCATGATGTTGCCGTAATGGCCGCCGAATGCGCCCTTGCCATGGATGATGACGAGCACCTTCGGGTCCTTGTCGGTCCCAGCATACTCGTCCATGTAGCCGATTTCCCAGGAGTTGCCGCGCTTGTCCTTGGCGTCGGCGAATTTGACCGGATAGGGATAGGTCACATACGCCTTCCAGAACGACTTCTTCGGATCGATATTGTCGGCAACATTGGGCGCACGATAATTTTTGTCGACGAATTTCTGAGCGCGATCGAGTGCCGCCACGTCGTCCATGAAGGCGACGAACTTCGGGTCGTTCTTGCGCTGATTGATGATCGGGAACACGCCGTAATGGGCGACCGGGCTTTCCTGTGCGATCAGGTCCGCGCCCGGCACGCGGTCGACGGCCTTCTGCGCCAGCTTGAAATTCAGCCAGAGATCATTGGTGATGTGCATCACCAGCGTGCGGGCCTGGATACGACCGAGATAAGCATTGATGTTGTGTGTCTCGCCGACTCGATTGCGCCAGACGAGGTCGACCGCATCATAAAGCTTGGCGCGGTTGGTGACGTTCAAGCCTGCCTTCTCGTTCGGCGGGTCCCAGTAGAAAATCTCGGGCTGCACCGCGGACCAGTTCTGACTCGTGCGGAAGGCAAAATCGTAACCCGTCATTCCGAGGATCGACCAGCCGAACGCAAGGCCCGGCACCGGGTGCTTCTCCTTGGGCAGTTTATAGTAATCGCCGTTGGTGGACTGCCAGACGGGATCGGATTGGATTGCCGCCGTCATCATCTGGAAGGTCCAGTTGCCGACGGGGTCCTCGCCATCCGACTGCGTGGTGCCGCCGATCGGCATCAGGGCGTTGATATATTCCGGGTGCATCACGCCCCAGACGTAAGTCTGCGTGCCGCCCATGGAGACGCCGGTGACCAGCGCGACGCGCGCAACCTTGAGCTCGTCGCGCAGCAGGCGGTAATTGGCCTGCACCATGTCGTAGTAGCTGTACTGCGGAAACCTGATTCCGAGACCATCCGACGGCTTGCTCGCTCCCCAGGTGCCGAGCGGATCGACCATGATCACGTAATAGCGGTCGGTGTCGATGGGGCGGCCGGGTCCGATGATCGGCACGCCGCCTGATAGCGCCGCGCCCTTGACCCATTGCTCGTACATATCAGTGGAATCGCCAGAGTAGTAGGAGTTGATAACGATGGCATTGGTGATCTCGCCGGCTGCATTGCGCCGGGCGTTTCCGATGGCGATATAGGCCGTGTGCAGCTTGCCCGCGCCCAACGACTCAAGGGTGACGCCCCCCTCGCCGCCGTTCTCCCATTTCGAGGGATCGGACAGGTCGTACTTGCCGCCGAGGCGGAAGTTGGCAAGCTCGTAGGTTTTCTTCAACCCGTCATGCTGCACCTGCGACGAACGTCGCGTGAAGGGTTGTGCGACTGCGAGCGCAGTGCCGACCAGCAGCAGGACCAGACTGATCAAGCTGCGCTTGACGATATCCCTCGCGGTCATGGCGGAGTCCTCCCTGGCGTATTTTGGCGACACGCTAGGCAGGACGACCGGGCGAGCTTTGATCTAACTCAACGGAATGTGCTTGCCGACGTTGAGGATCGCGCGATCGAAATCGCCGCCGGCCAGCGTAATGCCTTTCCTCAGTCATGGGTCATACCGGGTCCGCTATGAGCTCGACGGGCCGGCGGGCGCGCCGGCCTATGTCCTGGTGAACGGGCTGACGCAATATTCCGAGCTTTGGGGCGCATACCGCGAGGCCCTGCTGGCGCGCGGCTTTCGCGTTGCCACCTTCGACCTGCTCGGCCAGGGTGCCTCCGACAAGCCGACGCTGTTCATCAGCCAGGACGACCAGGTCGCCGCGCTGGGCCTCCTGATCGGCGAGCTCGGCAACGGCCCAATCTTCCTGAGCGGCATCAGCTTCGGCGGCCTGATTGCACTGCGCTATGCTATCGCGCATGGCGAACGGCTGTCCGGCCTGGTGCCGATGAGCTGCTTCGCCGAGCTCACGCCGCAGCTTCTGCTGCTCGGCAATGCGCTGCGGACCGGGCTGATCCTTGGCGGCACAAGTTACCTCCAGGACCTGCTGCTGCCGATGAATCTGTCCGACCAATGGCTGAAGCCGCTGCTGGACAAGCTCGACAGCGTCAAGCGGCAGGGCTGGCTGGTCAATGATGTCTACGCGCTCCAGAACCTGATGGAGTCCTTCCTGGATTTCCAGCCGCTCACGCCGCGCCTGTCCGCGATCTCGGTTCCGACCATGATCCTGAATGGCGAGTTCGACTTTCTGACCCCGCGCGCTCTGCACGACACCTTGCGTGTCGAGATTCCGGACAGTTCATTGGTGATCATTCCCAAGGCCTACCACGCCTTCACGCTGGAGAAGGGCGCGCTCACGGCCGATCTGCTGGCGCGCTTTGCCGAGGAGGTGCTGGCCGGCCGCTGGCAAGGCAATCAGGCGGTCTGGGTGGCGCCGGACCAGCCCGGCGGCGAGCTCACGCCGTTTCCGGCCGGCTACGATCATCTGCGCGCCATCCCGGTCAAGCGAGCGCTGCCATGAGCGACTTCCTCGGTCCCGTCGAGCCGGACGGCCGCATTCCACCGTACCAGCAGACGCGGGTCGCAGCATTCCTGATCTCGGCGCACGGCGCCCTCGCGCGGCAATTCGCCTTCACGCTGCCGGCGCGGCTCGACGCGGCATGGCAGACCGAGTTGAACGCGCAATTCTATCGCGAGGCCGAGATCGTCTCACTGCTGCTGCGCGCCACATCCTGGGGGCTGGATCTATCCCTGGGCTACATGGTCGCGTCCTGGGAGACGGCCTGGGCGCCTGCGCCGATCGACGGGATCGCAGACCCTCACCTTAACCAGGCGGTACACCTCGCAACGCTAGCCCACGCCGTGCATGCCGGCATCCGGCCGGCTGCGCTGCTACCGCTCGAGGCCAATGCGCAGGATCCCTTTGTCATGGCGCTGCGCCGGATCGAATTCGAGAGCGGCCGGCTGTTGCAGGCCCAGATTCTGTTTCTCAAGGGCACAGATCTTGCGCAGCATCGCGATGCGGTAAGTGCGGCGCTCGAGCAGCGTCACGCCGGCGTCCGCAAGCTCTGGCGCGAATTGCTCGAGAGCATCGGCATCGGCGCACCAGCGGCGTGACAACGCGCGATTGCGCGATCAATCGATGATATGGTAGCCGCCGTCGATATAGAGCACGCCGCCGGTGATCAGCTTGGCGCCGTCGAGCGCGAGGAAGGCGGTGGCGTTCCCGACATCGTCGATGCTCACGAGGCTGCGCGAAGGCGCCTTGGACTGCGCCTTGTCCATCAGTTCGTCGAACTCCGGAATGCCTGAAGCCGCGCGGGTTGCAAGCGGTCCCGGCGAGATCGCGTGCACGCGGATCCCCTTCGGACCCAGTTCGGCGGCAGCGTAGCGAACCGAGGCTTCGAGCGCGGCCTTGGCGACACCCATGATGTTGTAGTTCTCCACCACCATCTGACTGCCGTAATAGGTCATCGTGAACAGCGCGCCCCCGTTCTTCATCAGCGGCTCGGCGAGATGCGCCATGCGCAGGAACGACCAGCAGGAGACGTCCATGGTCTTGAGGAAGCCGTCACGGCCGACATCGACGACCCGGCCGTGCAACGCCTCCTTGGGCGAGAACGCAATGGAATGAAGCAGGAAATCGAGCTGGCCCCACTCCGACTTGATGCGCTCGAACACCGCTTCGGTCTGGCCTTCGACCATGACGTCGAGCGGCATGAATATCGGTGCTTCCAGCGCCTGCGCCAGCGGCTCGACGTGCTTCTTGGCGCGGTCGTTCAGATAGGTGACGGCGAGATCGGCGCCGAGCGCCCGGAATGCCCTGGCGCAGCCCCAGGCGATCGACTGGTCGTTGGCGATGCCGACAACGAGCCCCTTCTTCCCCTTCAGGGCGACCTTGCTGTCCGGAAATGCTGGGATCATGACACCCTCTCATGTCTGGAGTTTGGCGAGTGGCCGTTCATCAGAAGCGCCAGCGTATGCTGCGCGATCATCAGCTCCTCGTCGGTCGGCACGACGTAGACGGGGATACGACTTGTCGCCGCCGAGATCAGCCGCGCATGGCGCGCATTCTCGGCCGTATCGAGCATCACGCCGAGCCAGCCGAGCTGCTCCGCCACGCAGCCACGGATACTGCTCGAATTCTCGCCGATACCGGCGGTGAAAACAAAGGCGTCGAGACCCTGGAGTGCCGCGGCGAGCATGCCGGCATTGAGGCCGATGCGATAGACGAAATAGTCCAGCGCCAGCTTGGCTTGCGGGTCGGTGCTTGCCTCCAGCTCGCGCATGTCGTTGCTAACGCCGGAGAGTCCTTTCAAGCCGCAGTCGCGATAGAGCAAATCCTGCACCTTGGAAGCCGTCATCCCCTTCTCGGAGATCAGGTACAGCACGACGCCGGGATCGAGCTGGCCTGGACGCGTGCCCATCGGCAGTCCGTCGAGCGCGGTGAATCCCATGGTGCTCTCGACACTCAGTCCGTCCTTCATGGCGCACATCGAGGCGCCGCTGCCGAGATGGGCGACGATCACCCTGCGCTTTGCGATGTCTGGCGCGATCTGCAGCAGGGTCCTGGAGATGTACTCATAGGACAGGCCGTGAAAGCCGTAGCGCCGCACGCCTTCGGCGTGGAGCTGGTGGGGGATGGCGTAATGATCGGCCAGCGAACCGTGCGCGCGGTGAAACGCGGTGTCGAAGCACGCGACCTGCGGCACCGCGGGGAAATTGGTCAGGATCGAGCGGATCGGCGCGAGATTGTGCGGCTGATGCAGCGGAGCCAGCGCGATGAAGCGCTCCAGCCGCGCCACTACGCCATGATCGACCAGGACCGGTCGTTCATAATCCGGCCCGCCATGGACGACGCGATGCCCGACCGCCATCGGATGGATGCGCACCTCGTTCCGCAGCCATTCGCCCGCAACGTTCATTGCTGCTGGAACGTCTGGGATCGTTTCGATCGGATAGGCTCGGTCTGCAATGGGGTCGTTGCCCGCCCTGCTCGCCCGCAAGCGCGGCCGGCTGCCGATGCCATCCACCTGTCCCTTGATCAGGCGGCGCAGCATGCCCTCACCCTCGACCGCAAAGACCTGGAACTTGACGCTCGACGAGCCGGCGTTGACGACAAGGATGCTGTCCATGGCGGTCACGCCGAAACTGCCGGCGCCTTCTGGCGCCGGGCATGAGCATAGAGCGCAGCGACGGCGCAGGACGCCATCCGCGCCCGCGGAGTGTCGGCGCGCGAGGTCAAGACAACAGGCACGCGCGCGCCGAGCACGATGCCAGCGCCGTCGGCCTTGGCGAAATAAGCAAGATTCTTGGCGAGCATGTTGCCCGCCTCGAGGTCCGGCACGACCAGTATCTGAGCGCGGCCGGCGACCTCGGACTTGATGCCCTTGATCCGCGCCGATTCGAGGTCGATCGCGTTGTCGAACGCCAGCGGCCCGTCGAGCACGCCCCCGGTGATCTGGCCGCGATCCGCCATCTTGCAGAGCGCCGCGGCCTCGATCGTGGACGGAATTTTCGACGTGACCGTTTCAACTGCGGAAAGGATGGCCACCCGCGGCGACTTGCCGAAGCCCGCCTGATTGTAGAGGTCGATCGCGTTCTGAATGATGTCCCGCTTGGCGTCCAGATCGGGGAAGATGTTGATGGCGGCGTCAGTGACGAAGATCGTCTCGGCGTAGGCCGGTACATCCATGACGAAAACGTGGCTGATGCGCCGATCGGTCCGCAATCCCCCAACCTTGGCCGTGACAGCTCGCATCAGCTCGTCGGTGTGAAGGCTGCCCTTCATGAGCAATTCGCCGCGCGCGGCATGGATCAATTCGACGCCCTTCGCGGCGGCATCGTCACTGTGTGCGGCATCCACGATCTCATAACCCGAGATGTCCAGGCCGAACCTGGCAGCCGTATCCCTGATCTTGCGCTCCGATCCGACCAGGAGCGGCCGGATGATGCCGGCAGACGCGCTGTCGACGGCACCTCGCAAGGATGTCTCATCGCAGGGATGCACCACGACAGTCGGCGTCGGCGGGATTGCCTTGGCCGCGGCGATCAGGCGATCATACTTGCTGGGAGACTGCGTTGCCGTCGCATCTGCTGACATGATGTCGCTCCCGATCCTTACAACTCGCGTTACGACGCCTTCGCCTTGGGATCGAAAGGAGCGACGTTCGACGCCCTTTCGGAACCTTCCGCGGTGTCGAGGCCAAACAGGCCGGCGATCTGCCGCAGCCGGTTTGCGCGCTCGCCCGTGACATCCGCACTGGCCGAAAGCACCTGCTCGATCGCTTCAAATGCTGCACGACGAACGTGCATGTCTTCAGGCAGCAATTTCGGTATTGCGGCGAGCGCCCATTCTCGATCGAGCAACAGCATAAAGAACTGCTCGCGTACCAGCATCTTGAACTCGGCAAGAGACATGCGTGCGCCGCCATGATCCCGGCGGATCTGGCGCAGAGCCTCAATGCTGCGTTCGTCCACCATTCCCCGTGCCGACCCGACGTAGAGCAAAGCGCGCAGCGCCGCTTCACGGAGGCCGCCCTCACCGATCCGCGACTTCAGATCGGCAATGCGCTTCTCGAGCATGGTGCGATGCTCGGCGGACATCTCACGCCGACGCGACGGCGTGGACGTCGGATCGATCCCGACGGCCGCCTGGAGCGTCGGGGACCCGTAGACGCTGAGGAACATCGCTTCGCTGAGCGCTTCCTGTGAATCGCGCCAGCTGTCGAGGGCGTGAACGACCTGCTTCGAGATCTGCTCCTGGAACGCCAGGAACGGATTGTCCGCAGCGACCGGCTTGCGCTCCTCGGCGGCCTTCTCGGCCAATAATTTTACCGTCGCCATGTAAGGATTCTGGCTGCTGAACAGCTCGTATTGCAGCCGCAGCGGATGCATGTTGTGAGCCCATTCCGCCATCTGCGGCGTCACCACGCGCTTGAGCCATGGCTGGACGAATTTCTGGTAAGCCGCCAGATTGATTTCCGAGATCCGCTTGGCTGTGGCAAAGCGTCGCTCGTCTTCGGGCGAATTGCCGCCCATGGCGCGGATGTCGTCGAGCGTCCGCGCTTCGCAGCGCATCACCCACTGGCCGACGACCAGATCCGAACTTGCGGTTTCCTCATCCTTCGCCTCGAATGTTGCTTCATAGAGCCCGGGCGGCAGAACGTCGATGAGGTCGATGTTGCTTGAAAATTCCGCGTGCTCCTTCTTGGCGACGCCGCCGGAGACGAAGATGCCGAGATGGCCGATACTCTTGTGCACGGTGTAGACGATGGTCTGGCCATAGGCCCTGATCTCATCGACATCGGCATAGCAATCGAGGATCCAGTGCAGCGCCTGCTGCGGCGGCGTGATGTTGTCGCCCTCGGAGCAGAACACCACGATCGGGGATCTGATGTTGCGGAGATCAACCTTCCGGCCATCGGACATTTCGATGTTGCCGGCGGCGAGATTGTTGCCGACGAACAGCTCATCGACGATGAACTGAATCTCCTCGGCGTTCAGGTTGACGTGGCCGCCCCACCAACGCTCGAATTCAAGGTACCGCTCTGCCTCGGTGTCGACCTTGGAATAGACGTTGTACTGCTTGGTCCAGAGCGTATTCGAGGGGTTCTGGTTCTCGAAGTTCTGCACCAGCCATGCACCATCGAACTTACCGGCGCCGAGATCAGAGATCAGGGCCGTTAGCCAGCTTCCGCCCAAGAGCCCGCCCGAGTAGCGCATCGGATATTTTCCGTGCACGCCGGCCCAATAAGCCAGCGGCGCGCCGGCGATGATCAGCGGGCCGAACAGTTCGGGACGCAGCGAGGCCAGGATCATGACGGCCCATCCGGCCTGGCAATTGCCGATCACGCAGGGCTTGCCGTCGGCATCTGGGTGAAGGCTCATGACCTTTTCGATAAAGATGGCTTCGGCACGCGCGATGCGCTCGATGGTCTGACCGGGCATGGGGTCAGGCAGGAATCCGATGAAGTAGCAGGGATGACCTGCCTTCATCGCCACCCCGATCTCGCTATCCGCCTTGAAGCCGCCGATGCCGGGGCCGTGGCCCGCACGCGGATCGACCACGACGAACGGCCGCCGCTCCATATCGATCTCGACGTTGTCAGGCGGAACGATGCGCACCAGCGCGTAATTGACAGGTTCGGCGAGCTGGCGCCCGTCCATGATCAATTCGGCCGCGTATTGCAGAACATGCGGGGCGGTTTTCGCGACATGCTCCCTGTACTGATCCCCGCGCCGGCGCATGATATCCAGGAATAGGACACTGCGCTGTCCCGCATCGACCAGGTATTCGACTGCCGAGGCGATCAGCCCCGACATGGGACCTCCCGGAAATTGTACCTTGTCCATGGACATGTCCTCGACCTCTCCGTCGCTTTCGCCAATTGACGGCGCTGTGCGAGGACGAACGTTGATCTAGGTCAAGATGATCTGCTCGCTTGGGAGGCGTTTATCCTGCATTATAAGGCGTGAGACGCGTCTGGTTTGAGCCGACGGCTTCGGACGAATGACATCGGCATGTCACAAGTAGCAACTTACAGCGTGAAAACCGTCCTGAAGGACGGCACTTCGATCCAGATCCGCGCGCTTCGCGGCAGCGACGAGGCGGATATGCTCGCTGCCATCGCGCGTACCGGGCCGCAGTCGCTGCAGAGCCGATTCTTCATTTTGAAACGGCATTTCTCGGAGAAGGAGCGCACCTTCTTCATGGACGTGGATTTCAGCAATCACGTTGCGCTGGCCGCTCTCGTCGAAGAACAGGGGCGAGACACAGTTATCGGCGGCGGCCGGTACGTTATCGTCGAGCCCGGTCGGGCCGAGATGGCCTTCATGGTGGTGGATGCCTGGCAAGGCCGCGGGGTGGGCTCCCTGTTGCTGAGGCACCTGACAGACATCGCGCGCGAGCAAGGCGTACGAGAGCTCACGGCCGAGGTTCTGTCCGACAACAGGCCCATGCGCAGCGTATTCGCGAAGGCGGGCTTCAAGCTTGCGCGGAGTGACGATCCGACAACGGTGCACCTGTCGCTCTCGCTTGGGTCCGCGCCGCCGGACTGAGCCTCACCTCAAAGCGATCGTGATCTGACTGATATTGGCCGCCAGCTCAAATCCCGCCTTGGGGCCTTGCAGCACCATCGTGACGCCCTTTTCGTTGCGGAGGTGCACACCGTTGGCACCGCCGACCAGCGCAAAGCCGCCGCCAACGGAACTGTAGGTGCCGGCGAAATCACTGATCTCCCGGATACCGGATGCCCAGCCGACGGCCGACCGTTGCACCGATCGTGATGCCGAAGCTCAGGCCGCTGATCTTGAAGGGATAGGTCTTGCCCCGGTACGTCAACACGCCGCTGCCGGCGCCACCGCCGACCAGGAGGCCTGCCTTGACGATCTTCACTCTGACCTGACCGGCTGCTTGCGCGAAGGACGGCGTCGCCGGCATGGTCAGCCCGAACGCGAGCAGGAGCAGCGCGATCAGGCGAAATGCGCGCCCGCGCACGCGCGGCTCAGGGTTTTGCGGCATCGACCTTCTTCCAGGTCTGGTCGGGATCGAACAGCGTGATGCGCTGCGCGATAGACTCGGTGCGCTTGCCGAGATCCTTCTGATAGACGACGCCGTCATGATTGACGAGGAAGGTCATGACGCCCGAATTGCCGTATTCCGCCGGCCAGGCGATCAGGCCGAAGCCGCCGATCATCTTGCCTTTGACAACGTAGTTGAGCGCACCGCCTCGCGCATCCGGGCCCTGCCCCTTCAGGATGTGGAAATAGTAGCCGTGATACGGCGCAGGCCCGACATCGGCTGCGTTGTAGCCTTCCCGTGACGCCTCGGCCGCCAGCGCGCCGAGCGGGCTCGGATCGCTGTCGTCGCGCCAGAACAGGCCGTCCTTCTTGCCGGGCGAGGAGACGATGCGCTGCGCGTAGACGCCCGCGCCCTCGCCGCGGTCCTTGTCGGCATATTCGTTTTGCGCATCGACATAGGCGAGCATGGTCTGGATCGCGTCGAGCTCGTTGCGGCCGATACGGCGACGCAGCACCTCGATCCGTCCTTCGTCGGTGTCGAACGCCCAGCCCGTCCTGGTGTTGACCAGCGGAATTGGGAACGGGAAGTCGTCCGGCCCGAGCATCAGGATCGCAGTCTTGTTGCCTTCTGTCTTGATGACGTGCTTGGTATCATACATGGAGCTGAAGCGCGCCCGAATGTCGTTGTCGGCGACCTCGTCGCCGGACGACACGATGTCCTCCGCGTTCCTGCCCAGCACTTTCAAGATGTCTTTCGGGCCGCTCTTCACCGCGGCCGCAAGCGCAGAGGCGGCCTCTTCCGGTGTCTTGTAGGATTCCTGCGCGAGAGAGGGCGATCCGAGCAGCGCGAGCGCGACGACGCCGGGCAGTAGCGCATGGTTAAACGATTTCAGACCGGTCATGGCATCACCTCCGCTGGAATCTTCGCGCCGCCGGCGAGCCAGTCGCGATAGGTGCGGAACGTCAGTCCGAGTTTTTCGTAATGGACGCGCAGATAGCCGTCGCTGCCGTGGGTCACTGCATCGGGCATGACCTGCTCGACCTCCTGCGCCATCACGCCGACATAAGCCTTGTGGCTGCCGATATAGCTGAACCGATAATAGCCAAGGCCATTCGAGAGGTGACCGAGCAGGACGAGATCATGCTTCAGCGCAATGTCGGAACGCCGGCCGCCGCCGCCGCCGCGGAAGCCGCCTCCTCCACCGCCGCCACGCATCGCCATTCCGCCACCGCCGCCGCGGCCGGCAAAGCTTGGTCCGCCGCCGCCACCGCGCGGCATGCTCGCCATGCTGGCGCGGCCGCGCGCGGATGCTGCGGCAGCCGAACGGCCGGAGGAAACGTTCATGGCGCCGCCGCGATTGCCGCCGCCACGGTTGGCCGCACCGCCGCCGGCGCGGTTCGCAGCCTTGGCGCGATCGCCGCTGCCCTTGGTCGCACCCTTGGCACGATCACCAGCCCCGGCACGATCGCCGCCGCCGGGCCGGTCGCGCGTAGCTGCGCTGGGGCGATCACCTGCGCCCGGACGGTCGCCGCGATTGCCGGCGCGATCACCTTGGCCGCCGCGATCCCCCGCACGATCTCCCGCCCGGTCCCCGGCACCCTGATCGGGGCGCAGCACCTGGTTGCCGTCGCGGCCGCGGAAATCCATCCGGTCCGACACGCCGGCCTTCAGATTGTTGTTGCCGAAGCGCTGCTGAACATTGCTATTGTTGTAGCGTACACCGCCGCGATGCGCCGGATTGTGCTGCCAGCCGTTGGCGATGTTCGTGGTGCGATGGTTGACATAGACGTTGCGGTTGCCCCAGTTGCAGCCGCCGCCCCAGTAATTGCCCCAGCGTCCGATCGCCCAGGCCGTGCCGAAGGCGATACCGGCGGCGACCATGCCGGCGCCGATATAGGATGGGTAGCCCCAATAATACGGCGGATACTCCGCATAGGGCCAGCTGCCGTAGACCGTCGCCGGGTCGTAATACGGCACGTACATCGCCGCGGGATCGGCCTGCTGGATGACGACGACCTGCTTGCCCTCCTGAGACTGGACGCTGACCTTCTGCTGCTTGGTGGTGACGAGCTTCTTGTTGTCATAGGCTTTGGTGCGCAGACGCTGGATCGCGTCCATCACGTCGGGCTGCTGCGCGAGGAAGGCATCGCCCAGCTTCTTGGTCCAGTCGAGCTGGTCGCTCATCATTGCGAGGACGTCGGCGGTGCTGGCCAGCGCCTTGACGCTGTCGTCCCAGCCCTGCTTCTCCACTTCCGTCTTCAGCGCATCGCCCTTCAGGCTCTTGCGATCCTTCAGCCAACGATCGGCCTGCACAACTTCCAGCGGATAGGTCGATGCAGCCAGTACATTGGCGAGGAGCTCGTCCGGATAAAGCGCAATCGGCGCAACCAGGGCCTCAAGCTGCTCGGGCTTCAGGAGCTCGGCCGTGGGCATCGGCGGGCTCGCGGGCTGCGCCTGCGGCGCTGGCGCTGGCGCTGCAGGTGTCGTTGTGGTCTGCGCCGTTGCAGCGACCGAAGTCGCCATCACAAGCACTAGCGCCATCAGGGTGTTGCCGCAACGAAACATCACATCCTCCCTCCGGACTTCCAGTGTGGGAGGATCGAGCCGGGGCGCAGGCGTTTGTTGATCGAGATCAACGAAACGAGGCCGTCGAGGCTGCCGCAGCGCACGGACGCACGACCATTCGACGAGGATTTTGGCCGTGACAGCCCGCGGATCATCTCTCAGCGCGCGACCGGGAGCCGGATCGTGAACAGTGCGCCTCCCGCCGGCTGGTTCGCCGCGGCGATCGTGCCGTGATGGGCTTCGATGATGGTTCTGGCGATCGCAAGCCCCATGCCCATGCCATGCGGTTTGGTCGTGAAGAACGGATCGAACAGGCTTGCGAGGTCGGAGGCGGGTATTCCAGGCCCGGTGTCGGCAATCCTGATTTCGGCCTGATTGCCGGCACGCAGGGTCGCGACGCTGACCTCCCGCTTTCCGGTGTCGGCGTCGGAGATCGCATCCATCGCGTTGATGATCAGGTTGAGCATGACCTGCTGAAGCTGGACCGGATCGCCCTTGACGTGAAGGGCGGCCATGACCGGAAGATAACTCAATGTGATCCGGCGCCCCTGGGCGAGCGCCTTCACGAGACCGATTGCTTCGCGCACCGTATCGTTGAGTTCGATGTTCTTGACCTCGAACGGGGTCTTTTTCAGAATGCTGCGCAGCCTGCGGATCACCTCGCTCGCCCGTTGGTCGTCCCTTCTGATGTCAGCGAGGATCTGCTGGATCTCGACCAGATCAGGCTGGGCAGCCCTGAGCATGAGCTCTGCCGTTTCGGCATTGGTCAGAATCGATCCGAGTGGCTGGTTCAATTCATGCGCGATCGAGGTCGTCAGCTCGCCAACGGCCGAGTACCGGTTCACGTGGGCGAGCTCCGTCAGCCGCTGACGCGATTCGACTTCCGCAACCCGCCGGCGGCGACGCTCGTGCAGAAGCCCGCTGATGAGTCCGGCCTGGACCAGGAACACGGCCGAGATCATCAGCATCTGCCAGCGATAGCGCTGCCAGATAGTCGGCTCGCGAAACAGAATGGTGCTTCCCGGAGGCAGGCGACTCTCGCTGATGCCCCAGCGCTGCAACTCCCGCCAATCGTATTTAGGAGGGGCATATTCGATCGGTTCAATTCTGACGTTTGCAGGCTCTTCGCCGCCCAGAATTCGGAGTGCCGCATCGGCGGTCTTTTGGCCGAGTTCAGGAATTGAATGCATCGGACCGCCGACAATGTCGCGTCCGAAAAACGACTCCTCAAAGCAGAAGATTGGGGCGTTCGCGACGGCATGAAGGCGATGCAGGGCAAACTTTCCATCATGAATGACACCCGCCGCGTCGACCGACATCAACCCCCAGAACAGAACCGTGTGCGGTGGAAGCGTCGACGCCCGTTTCAGGATCTCCTCGAACGACAGATCCCCGTACCAAACGAACGAAACTCGGTCTTCGAGCGGCTTGACGTCCCTCTTAACCTCTTCGAGCCAGAATTTTTCCAACGCAGACGCGCCGATGACAAGGGCTATCGTCTGCGTGTCCGGCAGCACCTGCAGAACGTTGCGGAAGGCCGTGACAAATTCGTTACGGACTGACACTACCGCGTCATTCCTGGTCAGGCGTGCGCGGTCGACCAATCGTTCCTCGACTGTCGTGAGGACCATTGGCGCCTTCGGAAACAGCCTCTCGCGATGCCTTTGCACGAATCCCGCCGCCGGTCCGCCAATGCTCATCACGATATCAGGTGGCCGCCCTTCGTACAGCGAGCCAAGATATTCGACGAAGGGCCCGTCAGGGCCTGGCGCGATGAACCTGGCAGCAAGAAGCGTATGCTCCTGGATATCGAGCGGCCAAGGAGAGCGCTCCTCGAGATTGGTCTTGATGCTGCGTGCGTACTCGCTCCAGGGCAAGAAATCACGCCCGAAGGAATGCAGCATCAACACACGCTTGGGCTCGCTGCGCGTTGCCGTGGCCGATTGCGCGCGCGCAGGGCCGCATAGCGTGCACGCGGCGAGCAAGAGGCCGAGACAAAGCCACGCAGCCGTAACCGGCCTGACCGCATCTGTGGACATGCGCCCGCTCAGCTCCACTCCCCGCAGCTTTCGCCGACTGCGACCTCCGACAATTTTAGCCGGGATCGCACCAAACGGACAGCCCCCGGGAAGCCTCAGCAGCGCGTGACGACGCGGCCATAGGCGTCCACGACCTGCGCGCAGGAGGGCGCATAATAGGCGCCGGCGGCTCCCGCCGCGGCGCCAACCGCAACCGCTCGGCGTGTTGTTCGACGCGCGACGCCGGCATAGCTCATGGGCGTGAGCGGGCGTCCAACCCTCGCCTGCGCTTCCGAAAGGAAGCTGCTCTCGCCGATGCCAGGTGCACCATTCCAGGACAGTCCGGCGGCAAAGGCGACCATCGCGGCCGCGCCGATCAAAGTCTTTCGCAGCATGATCATTTCTTGGCTCCTGTCGGTGTGCCCGGGGGAAGTTCGTCGAATTCCGCCATCGCGACCGAGTTGATGTCGATCCTGGTGGCGCCGGCCGGTGGCTTGAACACGAAGGTGTCCTCGGCAAATGCGTCGGTCTTCCAGTCCCTGATCCGCAACGTGTACTGCGGTGCGCCCGTCACCGTCTTGCTGGTGATCACGTATTTGCGCGGCACCGGCTTGGCGCCCGTCTCGATCCAGATCTGCCAATCGGTGTCGGGCGTGCGAAATGCGAGATGCTCGCACTCGACGCCGTCGACCACCCCTGCCCGATATGCTTCCCGTCGGTGGCCGTACCCATCAGTTCCTCGAATGCGTTGGTGAGCAGCAGATCGGTGCCGGGCATGCCGAGCCCGGAATGGGCCTGCATCTCGCCGATCATCTGGTCCACCGTGCCCGCCATCTCGGCCTGCATGTAGGATTTGGCGTCGTTGCCGTAGAGCGAGAGCGTCTTGCCGTCATAAACCAGCTCGACATCCGCATAGCCGCCGGTGCGCCTGACGCGGAGCTTGTCGGGCCTGCCCAGCTTGACCTGTCCGGAGCTCGCGAACTGGATCTTCTGAAGTTCGGGCGTGATGATCTCGATGTCGCTGTCGAACGAGGCGGACAGGGTGTTCTGGCTGGTCAGATAGTCCGTCATCGATTTCAGGATCTTGGCCGGATCATCGGCGTGCGCGGGCGAGGCCGCCGCCAGCAACAGAGCCGTGCCGAAGCCAGACAATGTGGTACGAAGGGTTGGTGTTGATCTCATCTCATATCCTCCTCGGATGAAGGACATTGAGATGCGCCGGCGATCGTCTTGCTTGACATGCGTCAATGCTTGCACACTCGCCGCGAGAATTCCGACCGCGCGGACCAGCGCAGGCGACCGAAACGGCAGGCGAGGACGAATTTCGGCGAACTCGCCTTGTCCGTCCTCCTCTTGCGATTCAATGGCCGCCGCTCAGCACGAGTGTCTGGATCGGCAGCAACAAGGCCTGAATGCGCAGCAGCAGCGCATGGACGAGGCCGACGGCGTCCACGACGTGCAGCGCGATCTTCCGGCTGGTCGGGGTGTCCTTGGCCGAGATCTCCTCGTGGTTGCTGGTGTAGGCATTGACGATGCAGCTCGAGCCCGGTGTGACACCGTCGAGGCCGCCTTTGTAAAGCGGCTCCAGAAAGACCAGGATCGTGCCGGGGCGGACGACATTCTGCGGATCGATTAGTTGCTCGCCGGAGCGAAACTGCCCCGCCGCGATGTAGTCCTGCACCGTCGTGATCACCATCGGGATGATCACCCAGGGCTTCGAGATGCAGGTCGCTTCCGCTATCATGCCCTCCTTCATGACCTGCGCCTCGATCTGGCCGAAACCGGCCTGAAGCGCCTTGCGGCCCGCTCCCTCCGGAACGAGAACGCCGGCGGGGCGCATCAGCTGGTTGACGACGTCGCCGGGGCGAACCAGGAACTGCTCGACCCGGCCATCGACGCCGGCACGCACAAACGTCTTGTCGAGCTCGACCTGTGCCTGGTCGAGCGCGGCTTCGGCGCTGGCCTTTTGGGCCGGCAGCAGAACTGAGACCTGCAGGGAGGCCGACTGCTTCGCCGCCGTCGCGGCGTCGATGCCGGACTGTCGCTGATCGACCAGCACCTGGAGCTTGTCGATGTCACGCTGCGGAACAATGCCGGGGTTGCGACGCTGGAGCTCGGTCTTGACCTCGAGCTCGTCCTTGGCCTGCTGGTGGTTCGCTTTCGCCTCCCCGAGCTGCGCCTCGGCCTTGACCACGTCAGCCTGCGCGGTCTGCATGGCGGCATCGACCTCCGCGACTTTGCGCTTGGCCGTTTCGACGGCGGCCTGCTGCTTGGAGCTGTCGAGCGTGAACAGCACGTCGCCCTTCTTGACCGGCGCGCTGAAGCCGATCTTTACCTCGGCGACACGGCCCGAGCCTTCAGGCAGAATCGGCACTGTGCGGAAGTACAGCGTCGCCGACGACGTCGCCGGATGGAAGTAGAAGATCATGGTGATGAGCGAGACCGTCAGCATCAGGCAGGCGGTGATGCCCCAGCGCAGCTCGTACCAGACTGAAAAGAAGGTGATTTCCTTGCCGAAGCGCTTGCCCTGAGCGTAGCGACGGTAGAGGTAGTCCGGGAGGATCGTGACCAGGGAGCAGATCAGCAGCTCAAGCATGACTGTGCTCCCTCTCCTTGGCAGGTCCCGGCTTGTCAGAAGGAGATGGCGCGGCTGCTGCCTCTGGCTGGATTTCTCTCGCATCGGCGGACGGCGTGGCGTCGGCGATCTTCTCGACGGATCCGGCGATGCTGCGCAGCGGCGTGCCAAAATCCGGAAGATCGATCAGCGCGAGGAGCAGGCCGGCGACCCAGAAGATGTGCATGTGCGTGAACAGCGAGATCAGGCCGAGCACCGCAACGAGCTCGAACTGCAATTTCTGCGATTTGTGCGCCATCCGCTCGGGCAGGCTGTGCAGTTTCCAATAGAGCGTGCCGACCCAGAGCACGGCCCCGATCAGGAATACGCCCATCACCACCATCAGCGTATCGGTCCCGCTCCCCGGTGCGAGATAGAACGGCAGATGATGAGGTGCCATCGGATGAAGCTGCTCGCTCAAAGGTCTCTCCCGGTCAAAACGTGCATGTGCAGCACTGTGTTCGGGTATGTTCGCGTTTGTTTGATTTGAGTCAAGGGAGCGCGTTTGGGGCGACCTAGCGTCTGCTGCATGCCGATCGCATAATCATGAGGAGCCGCCCGCCATGCCCGGCCTAGACGATCTCATCCCCAGCGCCGCCCAGATTCGTAAGGAAGCAGCCCTCAAGGAGGCCGAAAAGGCGGATGAATATGTGCGCCTTGCCGCTGCGGCCGAGGCCGAGAAGCGCGCCCTGATCGAGCGCTTGAGCAAGCCGTCGGGCAAGACCGAGGAGGAGAAGATCAAGCTCGCCTCGACCATTATCCAGCGCGCGGTGCGCAACGGCCTCACGGAAGTGCTGGTCTATCGCTTCCCGAATTCGCTGTGCACTGACAAGGGCCGCGCCATCAATCAGATGGAGAAGGGCTGGGAGAACACCCTGACCGGCATCCCCAAGGAAATCTTCCAGCTCTGGACCGATTACCTGAAACCGCGCGGCTATCGCATCGCCTATCAGATCATCGATTTTCCCGGCGGCGTGCCCGGCGACATCGGGGTGACCATATCCTGGGACGATTAGCAACGGAAGGATCGGGATGGCCAAGGACGCAGCTGCGGAGCGGATGAAGCGGAAGGATTACGAGAAGGAGCTCGAGAAGCTTCAGGTCGAACTGTGCCACCTCCAGGACTACGTGCGGGAAAACAAGCTCCGGGTCATCATCCTGTTCGAGGGCCGGGACGCCGCCGGCAAGGGCGGGACCATCAAGGCGATCACCGAGAAGGTCAGCCCGCGCGTGTTCCGGGTCGTCGCCCTCCCTGCGCCATCCGACCGCGAGAAGACGCAATTGTTCTTCCAGCGCTATATGGAGCGATTTCCGGCCGGCGGCGAGATCGTGATCTTCGACCGGAGCTGGTACAACCGCGCCGGCGTCGAATACGTCATGGGCTTCTGCACCCCTGCCGAGCACGAGCGCTTCCTCAACCTGTGCCCGCAGATGGAGAAATACGTCATCGACGGCGGCATCATCCTGATCAAGATCTGGCTCGAGGTCGGGATGGACGAGCAGGAGCGCCGCTTCAAGGCCCGCATCGACGACCCGGTCCGGCAGTGGAAGCTCAGTCCGATGGACCTGGAATCCTTCCGCCGATGGTACGACTATTCGCGCGCGCGCGACCTGATGCTGAAGAAGACCAGCACGAAGGATGCGCCCTGGTACATCGTCCGCTCTGACGACAAACGAAGGGCGCGGCTGAACTGCATCGCCCACCTTCTCGGCGCCATCCCCTACAAGCGCATCAAGAAGGACAAGATCAAGCTGCCGAACCGCTCCGACAAGGGACGCTACAACGACCAGGTCAGCCTCAAGGAAATGAATTTCGTCGCGCAGCGCTATTGAGCAGCATCAGGCCGCTAGGGGCCTGATGCTGCAGCCGATCGCTCAATAGCGATACGGGTTTTGGTGCGGGCAGACCCAATTGCCGTAGGTGTCCTGATAACAGCCATTGTTGTAGTAGCCGTAAGCGCCGTAAGCGCCCGCTGCTGCGGCCCCAACCGCGGCGGCGCCATAGGCCGCGCGGCCCCAGCCGTAACCAGGACGATATCCCGGATAACCGGCGACGGGACGGCCCGGGCGACCTGCGACTGGATAGCGGCCGGGACGACCGGCTATCGGATGAGCAGGGCGCGCACCTCTGGCGACGCGATGCCCGCCATGGATGCGGCCAGCATGAACAGCACCACCGCGGAAACCTCCGCCATGAAAGCCGCCTGCACGCGCTCCGCCGCCATGAAAGCCGCCACCACCGCGACGAGCGAAAGCATCGTCGGGAACGAGGCTGACGGTGAGCAGGACAAAGACCGCAAGAGCAGCCAGAAGATAACGAAGCATGGCATCTCCTCCTATGATCGGGGTGCCATCACTCGGTCTTGGATGATGCCGCCGCACGACCGCGATAGGCACCCGATGGTAAGGTCGGGTACCGATCCGAATTTGAGCTTGACTTAAATCAACAAGACGACGGCTTTGTGAGGTGGGCTCCTGCAGCGCGCGCGTGAACACGCGCGCTGCGTGGCCCCTTCAACTCGATTTCAGGCGGATTGTGACGCCGCCGACGGCAGCCGATACTTCCGCGCCGACCCGCGGGCCGCTGAGCTGGAGGATCACGCCATTGCTGTTCTGCAACTGAACCGCGCCAGCACCTGCGGCGACTGCCCCACCTGCTCCTCCCACGGCATAAGTGCCTTCAATGGATGCCGGCCCCTTCAAATTGAGGGCGCGGCCGACGAACTTCGTGGTCGACGCCCCGATGGTGAGGCCTACGCTCATGCCAGACACCGTGAACGGATATTTCTTGCCCCGGTAGAGCAGAACGCCCTCTCCGCCACCGGCGCCGATGATGAAGCCACCCTTGGTGAAGACGACCGCAACCTGGCCGGTATCGGCACGGGCCGGCGTGTTGAAGCCGGCAACGGTTGCGAGCGAGGCGACCAGGACGGCGCCGAAGGTCAGTTTTCTCATGACGTGTCTTCCCCTTATTATTGAGCCAGGATCATCGCGAAGTAACCGAAGATGGTGAGAAGGATGCCCGAAACGGCATAGCCGACCGGGAATCCGATCCAGGGCACGGAGCTCTGGATCTCGACCGCAGCCTCGCGGCACGGGCCGGAATGCGAGCGCGCGCCGGCAACGCCGCCCATCAGCACCGCCGGATTGATCTTGAAGACGTGGAATCCGATCGCCCAGACGATGAACGGCGGGATCGTGCACGCGATGAAGCCGACGATGAAGATCTTCAGGGCGACCGCGCCGGTGAGCTGGGCCAACAGGCCTGCGCCGGCATTGACGCCGACGATCGCGACGAACACGACGAGGCCGAGATCCTCGAGTACGTTTCGCGCCGCATTCGGCGTATTGCCGAAGAAGCGCAGACGCGACACGATCGAGGACACGATCACGCCGGACAGCAAGAGGCCGCCGGCATTGCCGAGGCCGACCTTGGCCCCGAACGCGGGGAATTCGACCATGCCGATCAGGAAGCCAAGGATCATGCCGACAGACAGAGTCAGCAGGTCGGTCGAGGTGTTGGCGCGCGCGATGCGCCCCCACATCTCGCCGAGCTCGTTGACCGCCGACTTCAGGCCGACCACCGAGACGATGTCCATGCGTTCCAGCTTGGTCTTGAGACCGGCCGGGATCTGCACGCCGCCCCGTTCGACCTTGGTGACCTGCAGCTGGCCGGCGATAGCCGTGTCGCGGAAGGATTCGAAGGTACGCCCGACGACGTCCTTGTTGAAGACGACGATTTCAGCCTGGTCCATGGGTATACCGAGCGTCTTGGCATCGACGACTTCCGGACCAATCAGGCCCATCTTCTCGGTCAGATGCTCGGTCGATCCGCCCAGCGCGACGATATCGCCCTTCTGCAGCACGAGATCAGGATCAGCGCCCTGCGGCTCGCCCTTACGCCCCACATTGACGATCCGGTATTCCGGATTCATTGCGCGGAATTTGGCAATGCTCAACCCCACCGTCGCTGGATTCTCCAGCCGGTAGGCGCGCAGACCGAACTGACGGTAGCCGGTCAGGGCGCCGCCTTCGAGATCCTTGACGCCGAACTCCTGCTCGTACTTCTTCGCAGCGGCCTTGGCATCGACGCCCCACCAGCGCGGCAAATATTTGCAGATCAGGATGATGCCGACGGTGCCCCAGATATAGGTGATGCCGTAGGACAGAGCGATCATGCCGGACGCTTCCTCGGGCTTCATACCCTCAGGCAGCTTGACGACACCTGAGGTTACCGCCTGCTCGGCCGAGCCGATCGCCGCCGACATGGTCTGCGACCCCGCCAGCATGCCGCCGGCCGCACCGGGCGGCAACGCGAAGAGCTTCGCACCAAGCACGACCAGTGTCAGGCCCAGAATGCTGGACACGACCGCGAGGAACAGGAACTTGACGCCATCTCCCCTGAGGCTGTTGATGAAGGACGGACCGACGCGCAGACCTACACCGTACATGAAGAGATAGTAAAAGAGGCTCTTGGCGAAATTGTTCAGCTCCAGCTTCACGCCATAGCTGGATGCCCAGACCGAGATGCCCGCGCCGACCACGATGGCGCCAGCGACCATGCCGAGACCATAACCCTTGATGCTGGCCCGGCCGATATAGACGGCGAGACCGACCACGAAGAACAGCAGCAAATACGGGTACTGCTGCAAGAACTGAAAAAATGCCTGCATGTTCGTCCCCTCCCGCCCTATGACGCGGCCTTGAGCTTCGGCTGCGCGCTGGGCTTCGGCCTGCCGAGCTTGGCCAAGGCTTCCGTCCGTACGAGTTTCAGCCCTTCCTTGGCGTCGTAGCCATGGATCTCCTTCACATCGAGCTTGCGCATGAAGTCGATGGTCTCCTGGGTGATGACCTGGCCGGGCACCATGATCGGGAAGCCCGGCGGATACGGGATCACGAAGTTGGCCGAGACGAGCTCGGGACCGGCCTTCAGCCGCCGGTCGATCTCGGGGTCGTTGAGGCGAATGTGCTCGCAGCCGGCGACGTCATAGGCCGCGTAGAAGCCGCTGCGGATATCGCCTTCATTGGTCCTGGTGCCGGCATCGCCGCGGAAGCTCGGGTGGAAATGCGAGAAGTTCGGCAGGTCGGGCACGTCCTTCATGAGGCTCGTCACCCGTGCCTCGAAGGTCTTCCGCGCATTGGCGCCGCTGGCGAGGCCGCGGTCGATCTCGCCCGCGATCTCGGCGAGCACGCGGACGAGATGCGCGACATCGCTGCGGGTGTTGTTGATGTTGGACTGGACCAGGACCGAGTTGCGTGAGGTCTTGTTGACCTGGATGTTGTACTCGTTGGCGAGAATGCCCTTGAACTGCGTGCCGTCATAGCCGGCCATGCCGCACACCAGCGTCATGCGGGTCGGGTCGAGGCAGAACTCGTCCTCGTCCAGACTCCTCAGCGCATTCGCCCAATTGACGCCGGGGGCGAGGAAGTCGGTGAAGCCGCTCTGGCGGTACTGCGCCGGCACCATGGCGTCGGCGCCAAGGATGCGGAAATATTTCGAGATCAGCGGATTGTTGTTGACCGCCTGGCGGATCGCGAACGCGATCTCGATCGCGTTGGCGACGAGGCCATAGCCCTCCAACTCCATCTGCCGCCGCGAGATGTCGAGGCTGGCGATGAGCTGCTGGTTCGGACTGGTCGAGGCATGGGTGAACACCGCCTCCTTGAACTGCTGCTCGACGGTGTGGAATTCGACGTCCTTGACCGAAAGCATCGAGCCCTGGCGGATCGCCGACATCGACTTGTGGGTCGAGTTGGTCTGGTAGACGCGCAGCCGGATCTGTCTGGGGTCCGGGATCAGCCGGGTCTTGAGCAGCACCTCGTCGGACGGGTTCTTGCCGAGCTCGGCCTGCTGCTTCTCATAGACCGCGACCGACCTGGGATCGCGCATCCATGCCTCGATCTCGTTGGCGGCGCCAAGTCCGGTCCGGCGGCGCAGGAACGGCGAGAAGCGCGCGAAGCCGAACCAGGCTTCATCCCAGAGAAAGATCAGATCGGGCTTGATGGCGAGGCATTCCTCCATCACCCGTCTAGTGTTGTAGATATGGCCGTCGAAGGTACAGTTCGTCAGGTCGACCATCTTGACGCGGTCGAGCCGGCCGTCGGCCTTGGCGCCCAGCAGCGCCTGCTTGATCGTCTTCAGCGGCACCGCGCCATACATCGAATATTCCGTCATCGGGAAGGCTTCGACATAGAGCGGCTGCGCACCGGCAAGCACCATGCCGTAGTGATGCGACTTGTGGCAATTGCGATCGACGATCGCGATGTCGCCGGGCGCGAGCAGGGCCTGCACCGCCATCTTGTTCGACGTCGAGGTGCCGTTGGTGACGAAGAAGACGCGGTCGGCGCCGAGCGCCCTCGCCGCCTTCTCCTGCGCCTTCTTGATGGTGCCGGTCGGCTCCAGCATGCTGTCGAGGCCGCCGGTGGTGGCGCTGCTCTCGGCCAGGAACAGGTTCGGGCCGTAGAACTCGCCCATGTCCCGGATCCAGTCGGACTTGAAGATCGACTTGCCTCGGGCGATCGGCAGCGCGTGGAACGTGCCGATCGGACGCTGCGCATATTTCTTGAGATTGTCGAAGAACGGCGTGTCGTAGCGATCCTGGATGCCTTCGAGGATCGACAGATGCAGTTCCAGCAGTTCTTCAACGGAATAGAAGATGCGGCGGACCACATCCGCCTCGGGATTGCCTGCCAACTCTTCCACGTCCCGGTTCGAGATCATGTAAAGGTCGAGCTCGGGCCTGACGCGCTTGATGATCTGGGCGAGCCGGAGCGCCGAGGTGTCGGTTTCGTCGATGAGACCGGCCGAGGCCATGATCGAGCGCAACACCGGCGCATCGTGGCGCGAGCGCAGGCCGAAGCCCTCGTTGATGATGACTGCTCCGATGTTCGGATTGAGCATCGTCGCGCAGAAGGCGTCCTCCAGGCTGCCGACGATGACAGGTTCGTAGACGAAGGCATCGACCGGGCGCCGCAGCTTGCGCCATTCGGCGGCCAGGGCCGGCCACTGGCTCGATGATGCGCCGGTGACGATCAGGGTCTCGAAATACGGCCTACGCGCGCTGTGCGCGCCAAAGGCCGGCGGCACCAGCTCCGGCGCGTCAGCATTGCCGTCGTCCTTGGCGTTCCAGTCGCCGGCATGCTGGCGGAAGGATCGCGTCGCCAGCGCCTGGGCAATTCGCGTCGCAAGGGCGAACGATGACGCACCGTCGCCGGCGGCCGCAGCTTCCCGCAGCGCCGCCATGAGGTGCGGACCGGGATAGCCGTGAAATTCCTCGGTGATCGAAAGATCGGCCAGTGCCGCATCATAGGCCGCGCGATTGCCCACGCGCGCCCAGGTCTTTGCTGCCTCCACAAGGTCGCGCCAGTCGTCTGCCCGCGCGCCCGGGCCGGAAAAGAACTGGTCGATACGCTTCTGTGCGGGCTTGGTGTCTTTGGACATCTCTCTCTCCCGATCCTTTACCGAAGGTGATGCGGATCGTGGGAGCGGCGCGGGTCGTGCCATTGATCCAAGTCAACGGTCGCGTGCATTATGCGAGCCGATGCCGTGCCGTTCGCAGCGCAACACGAAGACATCAGGCCGTTCGTTGTGCGACGTTCGCCTGATCATCGCCGAGCAGGCTATCGAGCGACCGCAGCCACTGGGCGCTGTCGGTCTTATCCGCGAGCCCTTCGGCACGCAGAAGATCGCGGAGCTGCGCGTGCGCGCCGACGATGCAGAAGGTCACCCTGCGTGACGCAAGTTCGTCACGCAGCTCGTGCAGCATGCGTGCGCCCGCCAGATCGATATAGGGCGAGGCCGAGAGGTCGCAGGCCACCAGCCGGACGCCGGGCGACCTCCGGAGCGCGGTCAGGACGGTTTCCAGGATCGTCTCGGCATTGATGTAGAGCAGCGACGCTTCGGGCCGGAAAGCGATGATCCCGACCAGCGGCTCGATGCCCTCATGTCTCGCGCTATCCGAATAACGGCCGCTGCCGGGCAAGCGGCCGAGGAACGCGACATTGGGCTGCGAGGCCCGCGCCAGCAGCAGGAAGATCGAGGCGATCGACGCCAGCAGAACGCCCTGGAGGATGCCGAGCAACAAAACGGAGATCAGCGCAATCGCCGCCGCGTAGAAATCGATGCGGCTGACCTGCCACATTCGCAGCGGCGCTCGAACGTCGACCAGCCTGTAGACGGCAGCGATGACGATCGCCGCGAGCACCGCCTTCGGCAGGTTGGTCAGCAGCCCCGTGAAGAACAGCAGGCACAGCCCGAGCGCCACCGAGCAGATCATCAGCGCCAGCGGCGTCCGCGCACCGGCATTGTCGTTGACGGCCGATTGCGACAGGCCCCCCGCGACGGGATAGCCATGGCCAAAGGCAGCGGCGAGGTTCGCCGCGCCCAGTCCCAGGAACTCTTGGCGGACATCGAGCGGATAGCCATGCCTGGCGGCAAAGCTGCGGGCCGCCGATACGCCTTCGATATAGGCCAGCAGCACACAGCCTGCGGCGAGCGGGAACAGGTCGTCGAATTCCAGCAGGCCGAATGTCGGGATCGCCAGTGCCGGCAGCCCTTCCGGTATCTTCCCGGTGACGGGCACGCCGAGGGCTGGCAAGCCCAGGAGCGTTGCCAGAGCGATCGCGAGTGCCACGACGGTGATGCCAACGGGTTTTCCCGGCAAAAGCCGTTCGCCGAGCAGAAGCAACAGGAGCGCGACCGCGCCGATGCCCAGCACAAGCAGATCGATGCCGCCGAGCTGCCCGGACAGCTTGATGACGCGATCGAAGAAATTGTGCCCGCCCCCGGCGATGCCGAGCAGGCTCGGCAACTGACTCATGATGATAGTGAGCCCTGCCCCGGCCTTGAAGCCGACCAGGATGCTGTCGCTGACAAGGCGAACCAACACGCTGAGCTTGAACAGCCAGGCGATGAAGCACAACACCGCCACCGCAAAGGCCGCAAGGCTTGCGACCTGCGCATAGCGGACCGCATCGCCCCCGTCGAGGGCGCCGACGGTCCCGGCGATCATCAGGGAGATTGCCGAGGTCGGACCTATCGCGAGTTGGCGCGACGTTCCGAGCAAGGCATAACCGATGCCTCCGAGCATGTAACCATAGACGCCGATCTGCGGCGGCAAGCCGGCGAGCGCGGCATAGGCGAGCGAGACCGGGATGGCGTAGGCGGCGAGCGTGATGCCGGCGATCGCGTCGGATGGCAGCCATTCGCGTCGATAGGCCGCAAGCCATTCGGCCGGTGGAAAGAATCGCGTCCAGGTCGGAGCGGGTGGCCGGTTCATCGACGGTCCTCCGAACGGGACGCTTCGCAGCGCAGCAACACAATCAACAGCGCGACCACGGGCAGGCCCAACGCGAGATCGGGAATGTTCTTGGCGGCAAAAGCGCCGGCCGCGGCACCGAAGCCGAACACGGCACACAATGCGAAGAAAATGCCCGAGCGGCGCAGCGTTCCCAGTGGGGCGCTCCCTGCCGCGACCGCGAAGACGTTCTCGATGGCCTGACGCATATTGCCGGTGATCATCACCGTGCTGCATACCGTGCCTTCGACCTTGATGAACATTGTAGCCTGCATCGCCGCCACGACGGAAATACCGAGCGTTCCGGCCAGATCGGGCAACCGATTGTGCAGGATGCCGATCGCTACCAAGAGCAGGATCTCGATCAGCGTGCTGATCGCGCTGGCCCGCTCGCCCGCCACGCGGCGCAGCCAGGCCGCGATCACGATTCCGATCGCGAAAGCCAGGATTGGCGGCACGAACTGCAAGGCCTTAGCCCAGTTGCCGGCCATCCCATAGACCCAGAGGAAGATCAGATTGGCGGTCTGGGCATTCGCCATCACACCGTGGATGATCCAGGTATAGGCGTCGATGTAGCCGCCCGCGAAGGCGAGCAGCAAGACGATCCCGACCGTCTCGTCGCGGCGGATCGCGCCGGCTGCGACGTCCAAGGTACTCATGTCGGCAATACGGGCTGTCGCAAACATTTCATCGCGCCATAGGCATCGCCTCATCCCCGCTGAGGCTTGATCTGGATCAAGCAACATCCCGCCGTCGGCAATCAAATCACGCCAAAGCGCCGGGGAAATGCCATGGAAACCGTCGGGTGGATCATCGCCACCGCACCGGAAATTTTCCTGCACCGGCGCCTGCGACGTGGCCGAGAGTCAGACGCCGGTGCTCGCCGTGCCCTATGCGGTCGGCAATGTCGTGCTGACGGTGCTCGGTCCGATCGTGGTCGCCGCAACTTTTGAAGGTTGAGGGAGGTTGCGATGCGTTGTTTGCCTGCGATCCTCCGCTCTTTCGCGACCACCCTCCTCATCCTTCTTGTCTTCGCATCGTCTGCCCGCACGGAGGTCGAGGTTCGCATTCAGGAGGAGATCTGGGCCCTCCCGCTGCCGCTGCCCATGTTCGCCTATCTGGTACGCCCGGTCGGCGATGGTCCCTTCCCGCTCGTCATCATGAATCATGGCGTCTCGCTCAAGCCGACCGATCGGAGCTTCTTTCCCTTGGTCGAATTCCGCGATGCCGCCAAATGGTTCGCGACACGGGGCTACCTCGTGGTGGCTCCAGTCGGCACCGGCTATGGCGCAGCCGCAATCGACATTCCCGAGCGCGCACTGTTTGGCCCGTTCTTCTCCAAAGTCGGCAAGTGCACCAATCCGAACTTTCATGATGCGGGCCTTGCGGTCGCCCAGGTCGATCTTTGGATCATCGACTTTTTGGCCGCCGAAAAGCGGATCATCCCAAAGGACGTAATCGTGGTCGGGCAGTCCGCCGGCGGCTGGGCTTCCATCGCCTTATCGAGCGTGAACCCGCCGCAGGTGAAGGCGATCATCACGTTTGCTGCCGGCCGCGGCGGCCGTGTCGGAGGCAAGCCGAACAACAATTGCGCGCCCCACAAGCTGATCGAGGCCACCGCGGATTTCGGCCGCACATCGCGACTGCCGATGCTGTGGATCTACATCGAGAATGACACGTTCTTCGGACCCGATCTGTCGAAGCGCATGCATGCCGCCTTCACCGCCGCCGGCGGCCGGGCCGAGTATCATCTGATGCCGCCCTTCGGCAATGAGGGACATTTCTTCATCGGTTCGCCGGACGCGATTCCGCTCTGGTCACCCCTGGTTACGAAATTCCTCGATGCGCAGAAATGAGCTCATATCTCGGAGACCGCGACGATGCCTCGCCCTCTTGATTGCCTCTCTGGGCTGTTGATGATTGCAGTCGGGACCGCCACAAGCTCAACCCTGGCCGCGCCGGAGGCATCGCGAGCCGACAGGCCTGCCGAGGTCGCAACGCGCGGCCAGCGCGAAGCAAAGGATATCCGCTATGGCGACTGGCAGAAACTCTGCTTCAAGGCCGGCGGTGCGTCCACCCTGTGCCGAACCTCGATCACCGGCCAATTCGCAACCGGACAGACGGCCGTGCGCCTCGATCTGATCGAGCGGGAGGACGCTCCCACGGCCCGCCTGCAAATTTTCGTACCTGTGGGGATGTACTTGCAACAGCCGCCGAAATTGAGCGTCGACCATGGCGACGCCTTCCGCGTGCCCTATACTTGGTGTCTCACCAATCTATGCGTCGCCGCCGACGTAGCGGCGCCCCAAGTTATCAAAGAGATGGAAACCGGAAAGGCGCTTGTGCTCGAACTCATCGATTCGAATCTTCTTGCCGTTACGACTTCGATTCCGTTGGCGCAATTCGGCTCCGTCCACAAAGGTGCACCAACCAGAACGCTCGAGCAGTATATCGACGAATGATGACCAGAGTGGAGTTACGAAATACGGGCGCGCTCGACGGATTCGATCAACGACTGCGCCGCAAAGGGTTTGATCAAGTAGGCAATTCAGCCGGACGCAAGCGCAGCGGCACGGTTCGCAACGCAATCATTACCGGTTACATAGATTACGGGCGCGATGACGCCTTTCTCAGCCAGTCTTCGCCGCAGCTCGAGGCCGGACTTTGCGCCAAGATTGATGTCGAGAATGATGCAAATCGCGGTGTAGAACTTGCCATGTTCGAGCAAGGCACTCGCAGTGTCGAACAGCGTGGTGTCGAAACCGTGTCCTCGCAGAAGTCCGTCCATGCTGGCGCGCATGGACGCATCGTCGTCGACGACAAAGATGGACTCGCGTAAAGGCAAGGAGATCTGCCTTTCCCTAAGATTCGAAACTATTACGAGGGTGGGATACTGGATACGATTGCTCCGCATTTCCGGGCGGACATGGCCTCAGCATTATCCTTTGGGGCAGTCACAACGGGAACCGCACCGCTGTGACGATGCGGCTACTGGTCGTTCGGGTCGAGTATTCCGAGTCGCTCTGCAATCGAAACGAGTTCCGCCAGCGAATGAACCTGCATCTTCTCCATCACTTGATGGCGGTGCGCCTTCACTGTGCGTTCGGTGGTTCCGAGTTCACGTGCAATCTGCTTGTTGATCCGGCCGCGCACGATGAGATCAAACACCTGCCGCTCGCGCTGCGTCAGCGTGGCGAGATGACCCCGAAACGCATCAAGCCTGCTGCGTTCGGCGCGGGCCATTTTCTGGCGGGCCAACGCGCGCTCGATCGCGTCGAGCAGCTGCTCGGAGGAAATCGGTTTGGTCAGGAAGTCTTCCGCACCCGCCTTGATCGCGCGGACGGTGGTTGGCGTGTCGGCATGACCCGTCAGGAAGATGATGGGCAGCATCGAACCGGACGCGATCAAGCGGGCCTGCAGGTCCGGACCGCTCAGCCCCGGGATCCGGACGTCGAGCAGGATACAACCCGCCTGCTCGTCATCCGGCGCCGAATCCAGGAGTTCCAGTGCCGAGGCATAGGTCACGACCTCATATCCCGCGAGCTTCAGCCGGCGCTCAATCGCGGTCCGAAAGGACTTGTCGTCGTCAACAACGTGAACGAGGCCTGGCACCTTTTACCTGTTACCGAACTATTGATAGGCAGCGCTCGAACGGCGCTCTCATTCTCAAAATCATTTCACGTTCGAAAATGGGAAAGTCTGCTTCGCAATATGCCGCACCTTTCATCGCGGCAAGCTTCTCATCCCGCGCAGCAATCGCCAGTGCTGTCCTTTGGTACAATGCACCTTGGGACAATGGATTGAACTACCAACTTGATCGAAAATCAACCGTGGCGGGAGTGGGATAGCGCGGCGCATTTCCGGCTGAGATATTTTCATCCGACCGACCAATTCGGCGACAAGCTGAGGAGTTGGCCTATGTTTGTTCGCATCACAACGGATTCCGCCCTGCGCCCCAACACCCTCCGCGACCTCGGCATGACCGGCCATTCAAATGCGCTGGTCAATTTAAGCGAATTCTCCTACCGCAAGGGATCTGAGATTTACGGCGAGAAAGAGCCGGCCGAGTATGTTTACCAGGTCAAGTCCGGCGCGGTACGAAGTTACAAGCTGCTGTCGGATGGCCGCAGGCAGATCGGGGCATTTCACCTCGTTGGTGACATTTTCGGGCTTGAGAACGGCTGCGAGCACCGGTTCACGACCGAAGCGATCGTCGACACAACGGTGCGGCTGATCAAGCGACAAAGCCTTGAAACCGTGGCCGAGAGCGATGCCATGGTAGCCAGAAACCTGCTCAGCATGACCACGAGCAACCTCCAGCATGCGGAAGACCACATGCTGCTCCTCGGCCGCAAGACCTCCCTGGAGCGCGTCGCCGCATTCCTGATCGAAATGGACAAGCGCCTGACAGCCGCCGGCGTCATGGCGCTTCCAATGTCGCGGCGCGACATCGCCGATTATCTCGGCCTGACGCTGGAGACCGTCTCGCGCGCTCTGTCGCGGCTCCATGAACTCGGCGTTCTCGGCTTTGTCGGCAACACCCAACGCCAGATCATGCTGCTCGACCGACACCGGCTCGCCAGCCTCGATCTGCAGGCGTGAACCGGCGAAAGGCCGCTTTTCACCATCCACATGGTCGCGCTTGACGGAGGCGACAGCATCAGTTGCGTGGTAGACGCGGGCCAGGTGTTTCCGCGAGCCCGAGATGTTCGAGCGTCTTGAGCAAGACTTCGAACAGAATGGCGGCGGACCAGCCGAACAGAAGCACACCATTCATGGCGGTCAACGGGCCGATCAGCCGCCATTCGCGCACCGGCGTGATATCGCCGTAGCCAAGCGTGGTGTAGTTGACGAAAGCAAAGTAGAGCACGTCGCCGTCGGCGGCAGCGACCCCGACGACGAGATAGGTCGCCGCCCACACCAGAATTTCGAGCATGTGGGCGAACTTCAACACGACGGCAATCGCGATCATGACGCTCATGAGGTGCAGCCTCGGCCAAATGGTATGGCGCGGGACGGCACTGCGGGCAACGGCCACTGCAACCACTGTCACAAGCGCGTGGATCCCGGTATTGATCAAGCTGACCAACGTGCCGACAAGGAATTGGAGCATCATCGGAGTGAATCAAACCTCATTTCGATGGCCTCAGCCCCTTATGATCGACGACGCGGCACGCATGGACGGCAGTGATGTCGCGTCAATCGCCGCAGTTGACGGTTGATCTAGGTCACCCGTGCCTCGACGCCTTCTTTTGCCACAATCATCGCCTGATCAACCCGCGCTGACGCAGCGCGGTCAATCCCCATCCATGCCGTGGCAAGTTCCCAAGCCACCGACAGGATAATCGGCCCAATGAACAGGCCGATGATCCCATGCGCGAGCGTGCCACCAATGACCCCGATCAGGATCACGAGCGTCGGCGTGGTCAAGCCTCGCCCCATGAGAAGCGGCTTCAGAATGTTGTCGAGAAGACCAACGACGACGAGATAAATGGTCAGGAGCAGGGCTACGGTCACGTCCTTGTCCATCCATATCCAGATAATCACGGGAAGAAGAACGATAGCCCCGCCGATCTGAACGATCGATAGCAAGAGCACGATGATGGCGAGCAGCCCCGCACTTGCGATGCCAGCGAGCTTAAAACCAATGCCCGCCAGCAGGGCCTGCACGATGGCGACACCGATGACGCCCTGTGAGACCGCGCGTATGGTGGCGCCGGCGAGCTCGAGGAACTGCTCGCTTTGGTCGGGCACGATGCGCAACAGGAAGCCGCGGAGCGCGGCAACAAGCTGCGCGCCGTGCGGAAGCAGAAAGCCCGCGACGATCACCGAGAGCAGGAATTGCAGCATGCCAATTCCGGTGTTACCGGCAAACGACAACATCATCCCGGCAAGCGGCTTCAAGTACGGTGCCACCTCGCGCAACGCCGCGCGGATGTTCGTGTAGGCCTCGTTCCAGATCGCGTAGAGCTGAGGACCGATCAACGGCCAATTCCTGACCTGCTCCGGCGCCGCCTGAAGTACGAGATCGCCGCTGCCGATCTGGCCCGCAAGGTCGCGAATCCCTTCAACGGCACTCAGGCCCAGCCAGGCGGCGGGACCGATGACAATGCCCAGCGTGACCAGGGTGAGAACGGCCGAGGCCGTCCGGGGACGGCCGCCGAGGCGTCCGGCGAGCCAGGCGAAGACGGGATGAAACGCCACTGCCAGCACTGCGCTCCAGCACAAGATCGGCACGAAGGGGCGGATCACGATGAAGGTCCACAGGATCAGCAGCCCGAGCAGGCCGAGCCGAATCACAAACTGGACAATGTCCTCTGCGGACAGAAGCTGGCGAAGCGTCTTCAAGGCCGTTGCCCTCTGATCGACGGACGTACGCTGCAGAGTAGCTGGGGGGCCGCTCGCTTCGGAGGCTTGATCCAGATCAAGCCGGGCGCAGCCGATTGCAGGTCGGCGCAGATCGCACGGCGCACCACCACCGGCGAAGATCACTCGGTGCTGGTCTCAAGCACTTTGTGCCTTTCTCGGGAGCGCACCTTCTCGCGCTACGCACTTACGGCGCGATGAACCGTTCCTCCCACTTCAATCAATTGATGTCGGACGCTACAGATTTATCTCCCGGTATGCACGTCGTTCACACAAGGCCTTCTAACCGATTGAAAGACTTAAAACTCTCGGTCCAATCCATCATCGGAGCCACAGAAAAAGCCAACGTACGCACTCCAAACTAACCGAAATTGCACACGTTTGTACGAATTCGGCAAAAAAATAACCCCAGCAAGTCCTTCGGACTGCTGAGGTTATTTGCCAACTTGTTGCGGGCAGGCGCAACCACCGATACCGACATTCGGTCCAAGTTGCGCTCTACTGGACGAACAAACGACCTGCTGGCTCAAAGCTGTCCGTTGGACAGGCGCAATTCCTCGATGGCTCGGACGCAGATCTTGACGGGGTCCTTGAGGCCGGTCTGCCCGATCTCAATGATCTTCCTGGCTATCAATTCGGTGAGGGGATCGTTTCGATCCTGTACGCCAATCGTGCGGAGGGCCTGCTTATAAGCGGTGGAAAGCCGCGTGATCTCTTCGGGTCCGAGAGGTGAGTTTTGAAGTAACTGCTGGAGCAACGCATCTCGGCATGACCATTCGTGTCATTCACATGCTTGAAGCCATCAACTTCTGCTGGCTTGCCTGTGCTTGTGTCGACGGCCGGTGCTTTTCGGAGCGTACGCAAAAGACTCGGTCTCGTAGAATGGATCGCGCGTGCAGCTTCCACCGCGTCCGGAAATCGTAGCAAGACACTGCTCCATGGTATCGAAGCTGCAGATCCGCGTCGTGATCAACGCGTAGTCCACGCGACAGTACTCATAGTTGTTTGCGATTGCTGGCTCTGCAGTGCCCCAGAACGTTGCAGCAGCCAGCGCCGCCGCTGCGATGGAACTTGATGCGATAATCTTGGTCATGTCTGCCTTCCATAATTTGTGAAACCGACGCATAGCTAACCGGAGCGCAGCTAATGCTGCGATTCGAGAGCGAGCTCCGGCACGTCGTGCGCCGGCGTCGGTTCAACCGATGCGGACTCCGGAGCGCTGGTCTCTTGCGCAGCGTGTCCATCGCTACAATCAGGATGAATTCTGAACCAGGCGACATACAGCGCCGGCAGGAACAGCAGCGTCAGCAGCGTGCCGACGATGATGCCGCCCATCATGGCATAGGCCATCGGGCCCCAGAAAATCTCGCGCGCGATCGGAATCAGCGCGAGGCTCGCGGCGGCGGCTGTGAGCAGGATGGGCCGCATGCGATGCTCGGTTGCTTCCACCACCGCATCCCAGGCGGGTCTGCCCTCCTTTTTGAGATCCTCGATCTGCACGATCAGGATCACGGAGTTGCGGACCAGGATGCCGATCAGGGCCAGCACGCCGAGAATGGCGACGAAACCCAGCGGCGCGCCGCTTGGCAGCATCGCCATGACGACGCCGATCAGCGCGAGGGGAGCGACCGCGAACACCAGGAACAGGCGCGAGAAGCTCTGCAGCTGCACCATCAGCACAGTGGCCATGACGAACAGCATCAGCGGTACCACCGCGATGATCGGCCCCTGGCTCTTGGCGCTCTCCTCCACCGAGCCACCGATCTTAATCGCGTAGCCCGCGGGCAACTGCTTGGCAAATTCCGCCACCTTCGGCGCGAGCTGGTCGACCACCGTCTTGGGCTGAACGTTGCCGACCACGGCGGCCTTCAGGGTGATCGTCGGGATCCTGGCGCGGCGCCAGATCGTGGGCTGCTCCAGCTCGTAGCGCAGATTGGCGACGGCCCCGAGCGGCACCGATTTGCCGCCGAGCCCGGTCAGTTGCAGGTCACGCAACGTGTCGATCGAGGCGCGCTCCGGCGCGGTCGCACGTCCCGTGACGTTGACGAGATAAATGCTGTCGCGCACCTGTGTGATCGCCGAGCCCTGAAGCACCGAGTTCAGGGTGGTGGCGATGTCTTCCGAGGTCACGCCGAGCTGGCGCGCCTTGTCCTGGAGCACATCGACCTTGACGACGCGCGCCGGCTCCATCCAGTCGAACACCACGTTGCCGAGATCAGGACTGCTGCGGATGACGGCGGCAAGCTTCTGCGAGAGGTCACGGACTTTGGCGATGTCGGGGCCGCTCAGGCGGTATTGCACCGGACGTCCGACGGGAGGGCCGACCTCGAGCAGCTTGACGTAGGTGTCGGTGCCCGGGAACGTCTTCCGCAAGTAATCCTCGAACTGCGACTTGAGCTTGTCGCGTGCGGCGATGCCGCCCTTGGTCACGATCACTTGCTGGCCGAACCAGGTGTTGGCGGTCTGCACGTCGAACGACAGCACGAAGCGCGGCGCGCCGGTGCCGACATAGGTGGACCAGTGCTCGACCGAATCGTTGCCTTGCAGCTGCTCGCGCTCGAAGCGCGCCATCTGAGTGTTGGTCTCGGTGATCGAAGCATTCTGCGGCAGGTTCCAGTCGATCACGAGCTCGGCACGGTCGGAGGAGGGGAAGAACTGCTGCTGCACGAACTGCAAGCCGAACAAGGCGAGCAGGAAGGCGCCGGCGGTCACGGCGACGGTGCTCCAGCGATGATGCATGCAGAACAGCAGGAGGCGCGCGAACATCTGCGCGACGCGGCCCTTCTGCTCGTGATGTCCCTTCATCTTCGCGGGCAGAATGGTGACGCCGAGCAGCGGCGTGAACAAGACGGCGACGATCCACGAGACGATCAACGACACCGCGATCACCACGAACAGCGTGAAGGTGAACTCGCCGGCATTGCTGCTGTTGAGCCCGATCGGGATGAAGCCGGCCACGGTGACCAGCGTTCCCGTCAGCATCGGGAACGCCGTTGAGGTATAGACGTGGGTCGCCGCCTTCTCGAGGGGGTCGCCGATCTCCAGCCGCGCCACCATCATTTCGACCGCGATCATGGCATCGTCGACCAAGAGGCCGAGCGCGATGATCAGGGCTCCCAGCGAAATGCGTTGCAGCGAGATGCCGCAATAGGCCATCACGACGAAGGTGATCGCAAGCACGAGCGGAATGGCAATGGCCACCACGAGGCCCGCCCGCATGCCGAGGCTCAGGAAGCTGATGCCGAGCACTATGATCACGGCCTCGAACAGCGCTTCGGTGAAGCCGGAAACGGCATGTTCGACAACGACGGGCTGGTCGGCAACGAGGTGGACGCCAACGCCGATCGGCAGGTCGGCGATGATTCCGCTCATCTCCTTCTTCAGCGCCTCGCCGAACTGGAGCAGATTGGCACCGGACTTCATGCCGATCGCGAGCGCGATGGCGGGCTGACCGTTGTATCGGAACAGGGTCGACGGCGGATCGGCGTAGCCGCGCGTGATGGTCGCAACATCGGTCAGCGGGAAGAAGCGGTCGTTGATGCGCAGATTGACCGCCTTCAGGCTGGCTTCCGAGGTGAACTGACCGTTGACGCGAACGCTGATCCGCTCCGGCCCTTCCTGGAACACGCCGGAGGGCGCCACCGCGTTCTGGCCCTGGAGCGAGTTCATGATGGCGTGAACGTCGAGGCCGAGGGCCGCGACCTTGCGGGTGGAGAATTCGAGGTAGATGACCTCGTCCTGCGCGCCGAGAATATCGACCTTGCCGACATCGGGCACCGTGAGCACCTTGGCCCTGATATCCTCGACCTGATCGCGGAGCTGCCGCTGGCTGAGGCCGTCGCTGGTGAAGGCATAGACGTTGCCGAAGACGTCGCCGAAGCGATCGTTGAAGCCGGGTCCGATCACGCCTTGCGGGAAATCGCCCTTGATGTCAGCGATCATGTTGCGGACGCGCAGCCAGGTCGGCTTGACGTCGGCCGCCTTGGTTGAATCGCGCAAGTAGACGAAGACGGTGGTCTGGCCCGCGACCGTCACGCTCTTGGTGTAGTCGAGCGATTCGAGCTCCTCGAGCTTCTTCTCGATCCGGTCGGTGACCTGACGCGTCATCTCCTCGGGCGAAGCCCCCGGCCACTGCGCCCCGATCACCATGGTCTTGATGGTGAAGTCAGGGTCCTCCTGTCGCCCCAGCTGAAGATAGGCAAACAGGCCGGCCGCCATGAAGGCGATCATGAAATACCAGACGAGCGAGCGATGGCCGAGCGCCCAGTCGGAGAGGTTGAACGACTTCATGGCTCTTGATCCTGTTCGATGCGGACGTGCTGTCCGGGCTTGAGGCTGTGAATTCCGGCGGTGACGACGCGGGCGCCTGCGGCAAGCCCGCTGGTGACGCGGATGCCCGCCGGTTCGGCGACGCCATCGATCTTTTGCAGCGAGACGGTGCCGGCGGCTTGATCGACCACCCAGACGAAATTGGCGCCGTCCTTGGCGAGCACCGCTGATGCGGGCAGGCGCAAGACCTCGCCCTGGTCCTTGCCGAGCTTTGCCGTGACGGTCGCGCCGAGACGGAAGCCCTCGGGCGGATTGTCGAGCGCAATCCGGATACGTCGCAGCCGCGTCAGTGCGTCCGCTTGCGGCGCGACTTCACGGACCCTGCCCTCGACCTGAACAGCGGGAAGGAGCTGCAGGCTGACGGTGAACGGCAGACCAACTTCGAGCGGCACAGGCAGATCCTCCCCGATATCGACGACCGCCTCGCGAATGTCCGGCCGCGCAACCGTCACCACGGTTTGGCCGGGCGAAACCACCTGGCCCACTTCCGCGCCAACGGCGGTGACGACGCCGCCGAAATCCGCCTTGATCTGGGCATAGCCGAGTTGCTCGATTGCCTTGGTCAGGCTCGCCTGCTCCTGCGCGACGCTCGCTTCGGCACCGGCGCGCGCCTGCTCGGCATTGTCGAGTGTCTGTTTCGTGGTCGCGTCGCTGGTGATCAGCGTCCGTTGCCGCGCCTCCGTCGCCTTGGCCGTCGCAAGCTGCGCCTCGGCCTTCGCAAGCTGGGCTTTGGCCGCGCGAACGGAGAGATCGAGTGCAGTGGGATCGATCGTGCCGATGATTTGGCCTTTGCTGACGATGTCGCCAACGTCGACCGGACGCGAAGTCAGCCGTCCGAGCACGCGAAAGCCAAGGTTGGTCTTGTAGCGCGGCTCGACGACGCCCACGGCAATCGTGCTGTCACCGCTGTTCGGCTTGGCCACCAGTGAGAGCACAGGGCGCACCGGCTCCGGCGCGTTCGCCTCCTGCTGGCACCCTGTCAGCAACGAGGCCGCCGCGAGCGTGCCGGCAATCATCATGACCTGTCGCTTCATGACCGGCCTCCTTCCTCAGCGACCGACTGGCCGACACTCAAAAGCTTGCCGCCTTCGACAACGACGCGCTCGCCGGGCTCGAGGCCTGCCTTGATCAGTACCTGTCCGGCCTCATAGGCGCCGACCGTGACCGGCTTCAGCGAGGCCGTCTGCGTCCTGGGATCGACGGTCCAGACGGCGGCTTTCCTGCCCGCAGCCATCAGTGCGCTCCACGGCAGGGCGATCTCGCTCTGAGGCTTCGCCTTGACCGTTCCGGCGACGGCGCTGCCCAGCGTCATCGCGGCGGGCGGATTTTCGATGGACACCTTGACGCGGATCGTGGAGCTCTTCGCATCGATAACAGGTGAAATCTCTCCCACCTCGCCCGTTGCAGTCACGCCGGGATCGGAGACCAGCGCCAGGGTGACGCGGCGGCTGTCGGTCTGGCCAAGGAAGGCGGATTCATAGACCTCGAAGACGGCATCACGCTCTCCGTCCTGCGCGAGCGAGAACACGGGTTGCGCGGCCGGCACGACCTGGCCGACCTCGAGATTTCGCGCGGTCACGACGCCGTCGGCTTCGGCGCGAAGCACGGTATAGCCGAGCGCATCCTGCGAGGTGCCGAGCTGCGCCCGGGCAGCTTCCAGCACGCCCTCCGCCGTTCGCAGGCCCTCCTGGGCCTGGTCATAAACGGTCCGGGTGGTGAAGCCGCTTGCTATCAGCGCCTTCTGCCGCTCGAACGTAGCCTTCGCCACGCGCAGCTGGGCTTCGGCGGAGGCTACTGCCGCGGTCGCAGCGTCGACATCGGCCTGTTGCTCGGCGGGATCGAGCCGGGCGAGGACTGCGCCCTTGTTGACGTGAGCACCGACGTCCACGGTGCGAGCGATCACACGTCCGCTCACACGGAACGAAAGATCGGCGCGGAAGCGCGCCTGAACCTCGCCAGTCAACGTGATGGCGGCTTGCCGGTCGCGTGGCTGCACGACCGTGGTCCGGACCAGCGTCGCCCGTGTGGTCGTCTGCGCCGCGTGATCGTTGCAGCCGGACAACACCATGCTCGCAAGCACGGCCGCTGTGGCGAAGGCCTTCCCCACATGTGGCGTTCGAACCGGGTCGGAAGGTTGATTTGTCATGGCGCGTCCACACGATGGGAGGGTGACAACAGCCCGCCAAGCGCATCGGCGGATTGGCGGGGGACGACCATTTCGCGTTCTTGCTGGCGCAGGAGTCCCGCGAAGGGACCGGTCTCGGCGGTGGGCCCGCGTTGATTGGCCGCTGCGCTTGCCGTGAGCGCCGCTTCGTTTGAAGCGGTGGCTCTCGTGCGGCGCGGAGCCCTCATCTGGCGCGTTGCGATCGACCAGTTTGCGCCCCGTTCGCGCTCGGTCAGCGGGAACGAGAGGACAATCGAGGTGAAGTCGGCGCCGAAACCCTGCTCGATCCGGCCGCCGAGCGCCCGCGCGATATCCCTGGCAATTCGCAATTCGCGGTCGGAAGTCTCCCTCTCGGGACGCGAGCCGTTGTCCAGGATCACGCAGTTCGCCAGCGCGCCCGTGCGCGTCAGCTTGATCCTGATTTGCCCGGACCGCGCGTCGAAATATGCGTGCCTTGCCGCGTGCATCACGAGTTCATGGACGATCAGCCCAAGGTGCCAGCAGCGCTCCGGCTGAAGCGCGAGAGACTGCGTCGCGAATGCCAGTTGGATGTTCATCCGGTCCAGAAGCGCCCGGCGCATGCCACAGCCCAGTTTGCGAATGTAGGTCCCGGCGTGGATCAGCGTGTCGCCCGTGGGCATGGACAGCGCTCGGTGCACGTCGGCATAGCCATGCAGCAGCTCGACGACATCGCTGAGGGCGCCCTTGGCTTCTGTCCCCTCGACGCGGATGGCCGCGGCAGAGACCAGGTCGATGGCGAAGGCGACGCCATTGGTGACCCTGTGATGCAGCTCGCGCAGCAACGTGCCTTCCTGCAAGCCGGGTGGTTCTCGGTTCAACGGAGTCACGACATTCTCCTCATTTGGCTCGAACGATCGGGGCCGAACACCCCACCTTTGCGGTCCAGATTCGTCCGGAGCTCTCGCCAGGCCCTGCCAGGCACTTAATAAACTATACCGTATATTTTCTTTTTCTTGCCTTTCTTGGCGGACCGTGTCAAGCGGGAAAGCGAAACGCACAGACTCGTGAACTCGGAGGCAAGAATGAAGAAGACGAAGCGAGGTAGACCGCCCAAGGATCTGGCCGGCGACGCGCAGGCGCGCATTCTCGATGCAGCTCAGCAGCTGTTTCTGGAGAAGGGCTTTCGCAGCGCCAGCATCGACGACATTTCCGAGCTCGCGCCGGCGAGCAAGCCGACGATCTATGCCCACTTCCCTGGCAAGGAAGCGCTGTTCGCGGCGGTGGTGGCCCGCACCATCGACGGCTTGACTGACTTCGAGGGTTTCTCGCCTGAAGGCCGCACCATCGAGGACAAGTTGATGAGCCTCGGCACAGCCATCGTCGACAGGGTTATCGAGGAGTCACTGGGCATGGTGCGCGCGACGATCGCGGAATCGCAGCGGTTCCCCGAACTGAGCCGCAACGTCCACGACGCTGCGCGCGATCGCTCCGTGAACGCGGTGTCGCAGCTGCTGGACGAAGCCACGCAAAAGCTTGCCCGCACTGCAAGGGGGCCGTTCAGCGCCAAACGAAGCCGCGCCACTGCCCAGATCTTCCTCGACCTGATCCTGCTGCCGATGCTGTTCCGGTCGCTCGTCGGCGAAACACCGAAGGACCTGAAGAAGGAGCTTCCCGGCTTCGTGCGCGAGCGCGTGGGCTTTTTCCTGGCGGCGTGCGAGACGGACTGGTCATAGGCGCATCGCGGCCTGCCCCCCCTGGGCGATTGGGCTGGAGGCGTCAGCGTCAGCCGGCGGCCTTCAAATGCACCTGCGATGTCATCTCGACCGGCTGCCGCGATGGCATGCGGCTCAGGGCGCCCATACAAAATTTCGACATCTCCTCGAAGCTCGGCCGCAGCGTCGCAGCGCCCATTCGCGAGGGATTGAGATGGATGTCCATGGCATCAAGCAGGCAGCAGGTCAGCGCCATCGGGCTGCCGCCCTGCACTTCACCACGTGCTTGCCCGGCACCGATCATCGGCCGCACCAGTCCTCTGAGCCTATCGCTGTAAACGAGAACGACGGGCCAGTTCTGACGAACGGCCAGGGCCACCAGATCCTGGAGCCTTCGGTGCTTCGCCGGCCGGGATTCATTGCAATCGGCCATCGCCTTGAGGACTGCGGCGATGCGCCCCAGCGCCGGCCCACCGCCGCGCGCCGCATCGGCTGCCGCGCCGACCATTTCGTCGAGGAGGCGTTCAACGACGGCTTCCTCGATCGCGCGCTTTGACGGAAAGAAGCGATAGATATTGGCTGAGGACATCGACAGGCGCCGCGCAACATCCGCCACAGTGGTCTTGTTGTGACCGATCTCGCAATAAAGCTCGACCGCGGCCTGGACGATTCTGTCCCGGACATCTGCGTGCCTTCCAAGGTGAGGAGCATGTTCTCGCTTCATGTTCTCACCGCGCCGGAAGGTTAAGCAACTCGCTGCGGCAGGCTTCGCCGAAATCGCGCAAGGGATCCATCTCCTCGATGAAGTCCGGGAGGTCGACGAACGACCGGTTTGGCGACAGATAAGTCTCGATGATCAGCCGACCGGTCCGCTCGGCGGCGTGAACGACGTCGTCACTGGATAGGATCCGCATGCGACCGACAAGCGTATGGAGACCGACGAGTTGCGGGATTTCCACCCTGTCGCTGACGAGCGCGTCGGCATACAGCCGCGAAGCCTCCTCGATAAAGCTCTTGTACAATCGTTCGCGCTTTTCGAACGAGCGGGCGTGATGACGCTCTCGAAGTTTTCGGCGGCGGCTGAACCATCCACTCATGATAGTCGAGACCGCTCCGAACGCGGAGCCGCCGAAGGCGGCAAGGGCCGGGATATACATCGTGGTCATCGATCTTTCCTTTCGCCGGTCACGGTGCGGAGGCATCAGGACGGAACTGCGCAGGTGGCGCCCGCCGCGACGTCGCGCCTTATCGGTTCCGCACGGATCCGGTGCTGGCCTGCTCGAACACCGCCTTGCACGCTTTGCTCAGGTCCGATTTGCGCTGTCGCAAACAGGCTTCGACTCCCGACGGATCGGGAATGTAGGCACTGCACAGACGAAAGGCGTCGGGCGTACACGCAGCCCTCTGCTCTGCTGTGCCCTGGTTTTCCTGCGCGGATGCAGCTGTGCTGCCAAACGCCACCACGACCGCTGCGAACAGCGCCGCCATCAATCTCGTCATGTCCGTTCCTTTCTCTGCGTGAAACTCTGGTTTGCTGGCGGACGCTGACCGCCCGATCCGCACACGCGCTTGTGAGGCCTTCGTCTTGACTTCGGTCACGGCGCATGATTTATATGAACTATACGGTGTATTTTATTAAGGAGGCGCGGAATGTCAAGCCTGCTGTTCGCCTTGATGCGCGAAAACCCGATATCCGGGCTCGCTGTCGCAACGCTGAATGTCGTCGTCGCCCTGTGCCTCGTGGCCTTGAGCCTGCTGCTGGGGATCACGATCGCGATGATGGCCTGGGCTCATGCGCTCAGCGAACGCCGGCCCAGCCCAGTCCGGCTGGAGCGGAGGACGATCGCATGACGCCCGCCCTGCTGATCGCCCGTAACTGCATCATCTACTGGGTCAACGTCTGGATCGCGCGGGTCGAATGCGTGTTCGACATGATCGAGTCCGAGCTCGCCCGCAGAGGCTTTGCGCTTGAGGAATTCGACCGCCTGTCGCAGGCGGCGTGAGGCGACGACGAGTATCCTGACATGCTGAACTTCGTCGAAGTCTTTGACGTAATGGAAGTGAATCCGTCCAGCGGAGAGACCCTGTGGACCGGCGTCACCGGAACACGGACGGCGCTCGAGCGCGACGGATTCATGATCCATCCGAAAGCTGGCGCCTATTGTCCGGCGGAGTGGCTCGACGAGCGCGGCTATCTCGACGCCGAGCTCGCCCGCCGGCACCCGCGCCCCTGGAGTATCTGATGATGAGACGGATTCATTTCGTTGCCGGGAGCGAGGCGCCATGAGCCGACGATCCGCAATGTTCATGCGCGCGAGGCAGCCGATCGATAGCGCCCTTCCGTTGCGCGGCTACTTCCTGTCGGTGGGTGGAATGCTGGTCTGCTTGCTTTGGTTGGCGAACTGGTCGCTGCCGGCGCAATTGTCGGGTCGCTTTTCCGAGCCGGATCCTGCGCGGCCTCCGATCCGCATCCACTCCGACGTCAAGCCACCGGAGCGCGTGGTAATCGATACCAATCAGTCGCTGCCCGCGCCCTCCGACAAGGAGATCGTCGTCGCCCACTCACCCGTTGCAGGCGACCAGCCAGACCGAGACTGATCCGATGTCCAGACAGCATTTGTTCGCCCTGATCATGTGGTCCGCCACGCTCGCCGCCACCGGCGCCGTGGCGGACGTCCAAAATTCCACCGAGACGGACAGCCGCAGCGCGAGCGCGCAAAGCGAGACCGAGGACGTCGCTATCCGCCGCGTGCTCTCTGAATTCCGCACCATACGCGTCCCGCTCAGCCGTGCCATGGCAATCGCGGAGCACCTGCATGACGGCTCGAAGACCGCCGACATCAGCTTCGAGGTCGACAACGCACCCCTCTACCGCGTCCGTACCATCCGAAACGAACACGTGTGGGAAAACGCCATCGATGCCAACACCGGAAACGTCACCGGCAAGGAGCTGACGTCGTCGCTGAAGGAGCTCGATCGGGAAGACCTCGCCAAGATGCTTGCCCTGAAGTGGATCAAGCAGGAATTGTCGGACGCGGTGCAGGTCGCCGAGAGGGCTGCGGCCGGCAGCGCGCTGGCCGGCGGACTGATCCGACAGGACGGCAAGCTCAATTTCGTGATCGTCGTCGCCGCCGGCGATCATCTGAAGGAAGTGCTGCTCGAGCCGCCCAACGTCGGAAAGCAAGGCACGAGCCGCGATTAACACGAACATGTTCATCAGCAATCAAAGAGCACACTCGCCATGAACTTCCAGCCTCGATCACAACTCTCATCCGCACAACGGCAGCTTCCCTTCGACTGCATCGCGCTGCTGTTGCAAGGGGGCGGTGCGCTCGGCGCCTACCAGGCGGGCGTGTACGAAGCTTTGGCCGAAGCCAGCATTCATCCCGACTGGGTCGCCGGCATTTCGATCGGAGCCATCAATGCCGCCATTATCGCCGGCAATCCGCCCGAGTCTCGTGTCGACCGCCTGCGCGATTTCTGGACCCAGGTGACCTCGACCGCGCCCTGGGATTGGTCCGGCAATCCTTTCCTGGACTGGACGCGGAGCGACAATACGCGCAACCTCATCAACCAGATGAGCGCCGGTCTGGCGGCCACCTGTGGCGCCACAGGATTTTTCTCCGCCCGCCCCGTCCTGCCCTGGCTGCAGCCTGGCGGAGCCAGCGATGCGACCAGCATCTATGACACACGCGCGCTCAAGATCACGCTAGAGCGCCTGGTCGACTTCGATCGTATCAATGCCGGGTTGACGCGCTTCAGCGCCGGCGCGGTCAACGTCCGAACCGGAAATTTCGTCTATTTCGACAACACGACCCATACGATCCGGCCGGAGCACATCATGGCCAGCGGCGCGCTGCCGCCGGGCTTTCCCGCGGTGGAGATTGAGGGCGAGCACTATTGGGACGGCGGTCTCGTCTCCAATACGCCGCTGCAATGGGTGATCGAATCGGATGCCCCGCAGGACATGCTTGCATTTCAGGTCGACCTCTGGAGTGCGCGCGGTCAACTTCCCCGCAACATGGCTGAGGTCGTCACGCGGCATAAGGAAATCCAGTATTCGAGCCGCACGCGCGCCAGCACGGACCAGTTCAAGCATGTGCAGCGCCTGCGGCGCGCACTCACCGATCTGCTCAGCCGGCTGCCCGACGATCTCAGCCAGCACGAGGACGTGAAGCTACTCAGCACGGCGGTCTCCCGCAACGTCTACAACATCGTCCATCTGATCTATCGTGCGCGCAATCACGAGGGCCACTCCAAGGACTACGAGTTCTCGCGGCTATCCATGCAAGACCATTGGCAGGCCGGCTACCACGATGCATTGCGCACCCTACGCCATCCCGAGGTGCTTACCCGGCCTTCGAGCCCCGACGGGGTCTTCACTTTCGATCTCGAACACGACGGCCGCGAGTAGCGGTCACCCTGACGACAAGGAGAACGCTTATGCGTGAGGCTGACGTGAAACGACGAGCCTTTGCCATGCCGCTGACGAGCCCGGCCTATCCTCCCGGGCCCTATCGGTTCGTCGATCGCGAATACCTGATCATCACCTATCGTACCGATCCAGCCAAGCTGCGGGCCGTGGTGCCGGAGCCGTTGGAGGTCGACGAACGAGAGGCTCTCGTCAAATACGAGTTCATCCGCATGCCCGATTCCAATGGCTTTGGCGACTACACGGAAAGCGGTCAGGTCATTCCCGTCTCCTTTCGCGGACGCAAGGGAGGCTACACACACTGCATGTTCCTCAATGACGAGGGACCTATTGCGGGCGGCCGCGAGCTATGGGGCTTTCCGAAGAAGCTTGCACAGCCGACCTTGAGAACCGAGATCGATACGCTGATCGGCACACTGGATTACGGCCCGCTGCGCGTCGCGACGGGGACGATGGGCTACAAGCACCGCGAGGCCGATCTGACCAAGATCAAGGCTGCGCTTAACGAGCCGAACTTCCTGCTCAAGATTATCCCGCACGTGGACGGCAACCCACGGATCTGCGAACTCGTTCAATATCGTCTCGAGGACATCGTGCTGAAAGGTGCATGGACCGGACCGGCAGCCCTGGCCCTGACGCCGCACGCCTTGGCGCCGGTTGCCGAACTGCCGGTACTCGAAATCATCTCCGCCGTCCACATCCTCGCCGACCTCACGCTCGGCCTCGGGACGGTGGTGCACGACTATCTACAACAGCCGACGCGCGGCTCGATTCGAGCCGGCGAGCGAGCTCTGGTCTTTTGACTTCAAATCCGCATCGCGATCAGCGGCGCGGCGACAATTGTTCGCATTTATAAGGAAAGTGTACGAGATGGGAATTCTGAACGGTAAGACGGCAGTTGTCACCGGCTCGACCAGCGGCATTGGTCTCGCGTGCGCGCGAGCCTTCGCCGGCGCCGGTGCCAACGTGGTGATCAATGGCATGGGCGTCCCAGCCGATATCGAGACGGCGCGCGCTGCGATCAAGCGCGACTTCGCAGTCGAGGCGATCTATTCGCCTGCGGATATGACGAAGCCGAGCGAGATCGCCGCGCTCATCGCGCTCGGAGAGGCGAGCTTCGGCAGCGTCGACATTCTCGTGAACAACGCCGGCATCCAGCACGTTTCGCCGATCGAGGACTTTACCGCCGAGAAATGGGATGCGGTCATCGCCATCAATCTGTCTGCCGCCTTCCATGCCATCCGCGCGGTGGTGCCAGGCATGAAGAAGCGCGGTTGGGGTCGCATCATCAACACGGCATCGGCCCATTCGATGGTCGCCTCCCCATTCAAATCCGCCTATGTCGCAGCGAAGCACGGCATCGCGGGCCTCACCAAGACGGTGGCGCTGGAGCTCGCCCGCTCGAAAATTACGTGCAACTGCATCAGCCCCGGTTACGTCTGGACGCCGCTCGTCGAGAAGCAAATTCCGAACACGATGGCAGCCCGTCGCATGCGGAGGGATGAGGTCATCAACGATGTCCTGCTCGCCGCCCAGCCGACCAAGGAGTTCGTCACGGTCGAGCAGGTTGCCTCCCTCGCGCTGTTCCTGTGCAGCGACGACGCCGCTCAGATGACGGGCGCCAACCTCTCGATGGATGGGGGCTGGACTGCTGCGTAGCCGGTTTCAATTCCCGGAGCCTTCGATCATGTCTTCTCGCAAAGAAGCCACTCAAATTAAAACAAACCGCCCTTTCCAGCTCGATCTCGCCGAAGATGACCACCTAGCCAACGCCCTGCGCATGAGCGAGGAGGTCTTCAATGATGATGTGCTGCCACGCGATGCCGAGCTGATGGCTCCGAGCGACTTCTATGCGGCGATTGCTTCCAGACCGTCGCGCACATGGCCAACGACCCGGGATGAAAGGTTAAGACTGTTCTTCCATCTCGCGGCCTGATGGACGTGACAGAAAACGACCCGGCGGTTGACCCAATTCAACACGAACGATGCCGGGCGCCTCCGCTCTTGCGAAACGAATGGAAAACCTTCTTCTGCTCGGCGGCGTTGGGCCTGCGACGCTCTGTACCTTGGTCCAGTCACCGTAAAACGTGTCGCCAAGTGGTGTCCGATCGCTGGCCGCTCGAAGCTTCGGAAATAAGAGCTTGTGTCCCAGCTTTTTGAGGGCGTGATATTGAAGAAACCCAAGCCGGACAACGTCACCTATGAGCGGCACTCGGCGCATCGATTGAGGATTCTTTAGCGTTCGGTGCTCGTTCGGCCGAATGAAGATGTAAGGAATTCCATCCTCTTCGAGAACGTCATCGACATCCACGCCGCACAACTCCTCCCGGCGCCCGAAAGTATATCTCGCGAGGCACGGTACGACGTGCAATGCGAGTTCGGCCAGGCCCAGCATATACCGGGCTCCGCCGCAGATTGCGTTCCGGAACAGCCGCCCAACAAAACATTGCACCAAATCGCAACCACATTCGGCACCGGGCGAAATTGCGGTTCCGATAGCTTGGTTCAATCCGGCAAGCTCGCCATTCCCAGCGCGTCCGAATTCGACAATGACCTTTCTCTTCAATTCCGACGCACAGCGCGGGGCTGTTTTTCGTGAGGCCTTCACGCGCGACCTCCCACACCTGCCCTTCGCCATCGGTCCGGCCACGGTCTCTCCAGTCGACATACGCTACATCATCACCTGGTCCGTCCCGGAGGCGCTGGAACAATACCGTAACCTCGAGATCCTGTTTTCGGTCGGCGCCGGCGTCGATCAACTTCGGCTGACAGCGATCCCGCCGCAGGTGAAGGTGATACGAATGGTGGAAGACGGCATCACCCGGATGATGCAGGAATATGTCACTCTCGCCGTGCTGGCGCTTCACCGCAACTTTCCCGCCTACCTCGATTTGCAGCGACGCCGCGAATGGCGGGCTCTGCCGCAGAAGCAGGCCGCCGACCGGCGGATCGGGGTCCTTGGACTTGGCGTGCTCGGCCGCGCCGTGCTGGAAAGCCTGAGGCCCTTCGGCTTCCGCCTGAGCGGCTGGAGCCGGTCGGGCAAGACGATCGATGGCGTTGCAACATATAGCGGCGATGCAGGTCTCGGCCAGATGCTCGGCGAAACGGACATCCTCGTGTGCCTGCTGCCCCTCACCGAAGCCACGCGCGGAATCCTGAACCGCGAACTCCTTGCGCAATTGCCTCAAGGCGCGAGCCTCGTCCATGCAGGGCGCGGCGCGCAGCTCGATTCCGATGCGCTCCTCACTGCTCTCGATGCGGGTCAGCTCTCCGGCGCGGTCATCGACGTGACCGAACCGGAGCCTCTGCCCGGCGATCATGCCTTGTGGGCCCACCCGAAGGTGCTGCTGACCCCGCATGTTGCCGGCGTGACCCAGGCGGATACCGCCGCTCGCGCGGTCATCGACAATATCAAGCGGTATGAAGCGGGCCTCGACCTCGTCGGGCTCGTCGATCGACCCGTGGTTACTGAGAGGAGCCCAACTTGCTGCTGAAACGGATCGACCCCAATCCGACTTTCGCCCCGAAAGAATCCGGCCCGATGCCGGAGCGGCTCGTTGCCGGCGCGCCCCACTTCAAGACCTGGGCGCAGGACGAGGCCAAGGGCGAACTCGTGCACACAGGCGTCTGGGAAGCAACGCCCGGCGAGACGCGCTCGATCAAGGGAGAGACCTTCGAGTTCTGTCACATCCTCGCCGGCACGATCGAAATCACGCCGGAGGGCGGCGCCCCGATCACGTTCAGAGCCGGCGACAGCTTCGTCATGAAGCCCGGATTCACGGGCCTGTGGAAGACGATCGAGACCGTTCGCAAGATCTACGTCACGGTGTCATGAGCCAGAGCTTCGATCCCGATCAGATTCAGCTGCCGATCGGCCATTTCATCGGCGATCGGCTGCTGGAGTCGCCCGGTCTGCTTCCGCTGCACCGGCCGTCCGACGGCGCGCACTACGCCGCATGTCCGGTCGCCTCCGCCGAGACCGTGGACGAGGCCGCTCAAACCGCCAGAAAGGCGTTGAAGACGAGCAATTGGGGCGGCGCGCGTCCACGCGAGCGAGCCAACGTCCTGAAGCGCTGGGCCGATCTCATCGAGAGTGAAGCCGAGACGCTCGCCAGGGTCGAGGCGATTTCATCCACCCGCCCGGTCGGTCAGCTCGTCGCGGGAGACATCGCGGTCACCGCCGAGCAGATCCGCTTCTTCGCCGAATTCGCCGACAAGGAGGGCGGCGACCTCGTGCCCACCGATGACGCGCACCTCGGCATGATCATGACCGAGCCTTACGGGGTCGTCGGCGCCATTACACCCTGGAATTTTCCGGTGAACATGGCGGGATGGAAGCTCGGACCGCCCCTCGCCGCGGGCAACGCGGTCGTGCTGAAGCCGTCCGAAATGACCCCGTTCTCCTCCATCCTCCTCGCCCAATCGGCGGTGAAGGCGGGCCTGCCTGCCGGGCTCATCGACATCGTACTCGGCGATGGACCGACGACCGGCGCTGCCATCACCGGACATCCCGACATTGCGAAAGTGAGCTTCACCGGATCGACCGGCGCGGGCGCTGCCATCATGGCGAACATCGCCCGCACCGGCATCAAACCCATGACGCTCGAGCTCGGCGGCAAGAGCCCGCAGATCGTCTTGCCCGATGCCGATCTGGATCAAGCCGCCGCCGCGATTGCCGGCGGCATCCTCGCAAATGCCGGCCAGGCCTGTGTCGCCGGATCGCGGCTGATCGCTCACGCCTCGGTGGCCGAGCAGCTGGTCGACGCCATCATCGTCCGCATGCAGGCCGTCCAGGCCGGTCCGACCTGGGATACTGCGACGACCTACTCCCCGATCATCTCCGAAAAGCAACGATCGCGGATCCACAGGATCGTGCAGGCAGCCCGCGCTGAGGGCGCCGAGTGTCTGACCGGCGGCGAGCCGATCGAGGCCAAGGGCTATTTCTATGCGCCCACTCTTCTTGCAAAGGTGGATCGATCTTCTGTCGCCATCACCGAGGAGATCTTCGGGCCGGTGCTGACGCTTCAGACATTCACCACTGAAGACGAAGCCATGGCGCTTGCCGATCACCCGACCTACGGTCTTGCCGCCGGCCTCTTCACTCGCGATGTCTCGCGCGCCATGCGGATGACGCGCGCTCTTCCTGCCGGCACCGTCTGGGTCAACCGCTACGGCCGCTCGCGCGATCACATCCTGCCGACGGGAGGCTACAAGCACTCCGGCATCGGCAAGGATCTCGGCCGCGAAGCCTATCACGCCAACCGCCGCTCGAAGAGCGTGCTCATCCACATCGGAGGGCTCTCATGAAGACTTACGCAATCGCACTCATCCCCGGCGACGGCATCGGCCGCGACGTGACCGACGCCGCATGGACCGTGCTGGAAGCAACTGCCAAGCAGTCCGGCTTTGCGCTCAGCGGCACGACATTTCCGTGGTCCTGCGCGCACTACAAGGAGACCGGCGCGATGATGCCTGCCGACGGCATCAAGATGCTCGAAAGGTTCGACGCGATTCTGCTCGGCGCCGTCGGCTGGCCGGCCGAAGTGCCCGACGCCGTGTCGCTGCATGGCCTGCTGCTGCCGATCCGCAAGGGGTTCACGCAGTATGCGAATGTCAGGCCGCATCGGTTGCTTCCCGGCGTCAACGGTCCGCTGAAGACGACCGCATTCGACATCCTCTGCATCCGCGAGAACACCGAAGGCGAATATTCAGGCGCCGGCGGCCGCGTGCATCAGGGCACCTCCGCCGAAATCGCGGTCGAGACCTCCGTGTTCACGCGCGCCGGCGTCGAACGGATCCTGCGGTTCGCCTTCGAGCAGGCGTGCAAGCGGCGCAAGAAGCTTGCCTCGGTCACTAAGTCGAATGCGCAGAAATACTCGATGGTGTTCTGGGACGAGGTGACGCGACTCGTGGCCGCCGACTATCCCGATGTCGAATGCACGAGCTATCACGTCGATGCGCTCGCCGCCCGCATGGTGATGGCGCCGGAGAGCCTCGACGTCGTCGTCGCCTCCAACCTGTTCGGCGACATCCTGACCGATCTCGGCGCCGCCATCCAGGGCGGGCTCGGCTTTGCCGCCTCCGCCAATATCAATCCCGAGCGCAAGGCTCCGTCGATGTTCGAGCCCGTCCACGGCTCGGCACCCGATATCGCCCATCTCGGCACCGCCAATCCGATCGCGGCCATCTGGTCCGGCGCCATGATGCTCGAGCATCTCGGCGAGACCAAAGCAGCGGCACGCGTCATGGCGGCTCTCGAGGCCACCACGTCCCACGGCATCGGTACGGTTCCTGGCAAGGAGCGCACCGAGGCGATCACCGCAGCCGTACTTTCCCGTCTCTCCTGATCGACAAGGAGCATCAAATGCAGAAGCTGAGTGACAAGGATCTCTTCCGGCAACAGGGCCTGATCGGCGGCCAATGGTGCGGCGCCCTCTCGGGCGCGACGATCGACGTGATCGACCCGGCGACACAGGCCAGTCTCGGCACCGTACCGGATATGGGACGGAACGACACCCGCGCCGCCATTGCCGCCGCCGCGATTGCCTACCCCGCCTGGCGCGCCAAAACCAATGCCGAGCGCGCTGCGCTTCTGGAAGCCTGGCATGGCCTCATGATTGCGCATCTGGACGACCTGGCGCGCATCCTGACGCTCGAGCAGGGCAAGCCGCTGGACGAGGCCAAGGGTGAGATCCGGTATGGCGCCTCCTTCGTCAAATGGTTCGCGGAGGAGGCCCGGCGGATCGGCGGCACCACAATCCCTTCACCAACGGCCGATCGGCGCATCGTCGTCCTCAAGGAGCCGGTCGGCGTCTGCGCAATCATCACCCCCTGGAATTTTCCGAACGCGATGATCACGCGCAAGGTCGCTCCCGCCCTCGCGGCAGGATGCACCGTCGTGATCAAGCCGTCGGATTTCACGCCCTATTCGGCACTGGCGCTTGCGGTGCTGGCCGAGCGCGCCGGAATTCCGCCGGGCGTGATCAACGTCGTCACGGGTATGCCGACCGAGATCGGCGCCGAGATCTTGGCCAACGAGACGGTGCGCAAGATCTCGTTCACGGGCTCGACCCGGGTCGGCTCGCTGCTGATGCGCGGCGCGGCCGACAGCGTCAAGCGCGTCAGCCTCGAACTTGGCGGCAACGCGCCCTTCATCGTCTTTGATGACGCCGATCTCGATCTCGCGGTTGAGGGGGCGATCGCGTCAAAGTTCCGCAATGGCGGCCAGACCTGCGTTTGCGCCAACCGGATCCTGGTCCAGGCCGGCGTTTATGATGCCTTCGCAGAGAAGCTTGTCGCCCGTGTCAACGACATGAAGGTGGGCTCGGGCCTCGAGCCCGGTGTGGCGATTGGACCGATGATCAACGAGGCGGCGATCAGCAAGATCAACCGCCATGTCGCCGACGCCCTGTCCAAGGGCGGCCGTATCGCGACCCGGACGGTTGCGCTGCCCAAGGGGGCGCAGTTTACCGCTCCGCTCGTTCTGACCAACGCAACCACCGACATGGTGCTGGCCCACGAAGAAACCTTCGGTCCCGTCGCGCCTCTGTTCCGCTTCGAGACCGACGCGGAGGCGATTGCCATCGCCAATGCGACGCCCTTTGGACTTGCGGCCTATTTCTACACCGCGAACCTCAAACGGTCGTGGCGCGTTGCCGAGGCGCTCGAGGCCGGCATGGTCGGCCTCAACACCGGCATGGTGTCGACGGAAGTGGCCCCCTTCGGCGGCGTCAAGCAATCCGGCGTGGGGCGCGAAGGGGCGCAGGTCGGCATCGAGGAATACCTCGAAATGAAGACCTTCCATATCGGTGGATTGGGCTGAGCGATGACTGAGCGGCAAGAGCGCCTGACCGCGCTCTTGCCAGCTTCGAACTATCGCACGTGATCCAGCATCTTGTAGTACATTCCGACCAGCGGCAGGAACCATGGCTTGCCGAAATGGCCGGGCACGGCCGGCCAATCGAGGCCCTTCATCGGATTTTGATCTTCACGTCCGAGCATCGCGTCGGCGATGGTCATGCCGAGATGGGTCGAGAGCTGCGCGCCATGACCCGAATAGCCCATCGCATACCAGAGCCCGTCCCGATAGCCGGCGCGCGGGAAGCGGTCGCTGGTCATGTCGACGAGCCCGCCCCAGCAATAGTCGATCGGTATGCCGGCGAGTTGCGGGAAGAGCCGCGTGAGACCATTGGCGAGAATGGCGCCGCTCTTGGCGTCGGAACGCTGATCGGATGTCGCCGAGAAGCGCGCCCGTCCGCCAAAGATGAGGCGATTGTCGGGAGCCAGCCGGAAATAATTTCCGACATTCATCGAGGTAACGCAGGTGCGGTTGCCCGGCATGGTGGCCGCGATTTCGGCCGCGTCCAACGGACGGGTCGCGATGATGAAGCTGCCGACGGTAACGATGCGCCGACGGAAATAGCCGAAGTTCGGCGTGGTGTAGGCGCCGGTCGCCAGCAGCACCTGATCGGCGGTGACGCTGCCGCGCGGCGTCGTCAGGTGATGGCGCGATCCTTCTCGCGCTTGCGACGTGACCGGTGCCTTCTCGAAGATGACCGCACCGCGGCGCTTGGCCGCCTCGGCGAGCCCGACGCCATAGCGGCCCATATGCATCATCGCGCTCTTCTTCGACAGCATCGCGCCGAAGAACGGCGAGCCGATCTCCCCGCTCAGACCCTTGGGAGACAGCAAGGCGGTGTCCGGATCGACTTCACGATGGACCGCGTCAAAGTTCCGAGCGATGGCATCGAAGTGCTTCGGCTTGGAGGCGAGCTTCAGCTTGCCGGCCCGGCGGAAATTGCAATCGATCCCTTCCTCCGCAATCAGCGCCTCGAGCGTGTCGATCGAGGCGTCGAGCGCACGGTAGAGGGCGATGGCGCGCTCCTTGCCCAATTCCGCCTTGGCAGCGAGATAGCTGTGGGCCAGACCATTGTTGAGATGCCCGCCGTTCCGGCCCGAAGCGCCGCCGATCACCCGGTCTGCTTCGAGAACGATGACCTTCGTTCCCGCCTTCGCGAGCTGGCGCGCAGCTCCGAGGCCAGTGAAGCCGCCGCCGATCACCGCAACGTCATAGTGCCCCTCGACCGGACCTTCGGCGCCACCTGAGAAGCCTGGTGCGGTATCGTGCCAATAGGAGACGTATTTCACCGCAGGTCCCGCCGGCTCAGAGCCCGAACACGGCCGGGAGCCCGCCGATGTCCTTGATCTCGACATAGCCGTAATAGGGATTCGCGGGCTCGTGCCCCCGATTGACCCACACCTTGTTCTTGATGCCGAGGTCGTGCGCCGTCATCAGGTCGTAGCGGAAGGACGAGGAGCAGTGCACCACGTCCTCCGGACCGCAGCCCAGCGTATCGAACATGAACTCGAAGCCTTTCATGCGCGGCTTGTAGGATTGGGCCTGTTCGGCGGTGAGCGCGGCGTGAAAGGGCGCCCCAAGCTTGGCCACATTGGACGGCAGCTGCGCATTCATCGCGTTGGAGAGGATGACGAGCGGAATCTCCTTGGCGACCTTGGCAAGGCCGGCAGGAACGTCGGGATGCGGTCCCCAACTCGGCACGCGGTCGTAGACCATCTGCGCATGCTCGGCCTTGAAGGCGACGTGATTCCGCCTGCAGGCGCGCTCCAGCGCGTTGTGGATCACGTCCGCATAGGGCTTCCAGTCACCGAGAATCTCGTCGAGCCGATAGGCCGCGAAATCCCTGACGAGGGCAGCCATCTGCGCCTCGGGGAGATGCGCGCGATAGAGATCCTGCGCAGCTTCCGCCATCTGGAAATTGGTCAGTGTGCCGTAGCAGTCGAAGGTTACGTATTTCGGGCGAAACTGGCTCATCATCCCTGTCCTGGTGCGCTCGCGCAATGTCAGGGCGGCAACAATAGAGCGCCAAGGCGGCATAAGATGCGGCTTTTCCACCGGCTGCGGTGGAAGATGTCGTTCGCGCTGCGGCCTTCAGCCGATTTACCCATCGCCGAGATACGACACTGGCTCCCGACAGGAAAACCAGTCGATGACCCAGAGCACCATCTCGCTCACCGCTTTCCAGCCTGAGCATCTCGAAGGCGCATTGCGCCTTTCGCGTCAGGCCAGCTGGCCGCACCGCCTCGAGGACTGGCAATTGGCGCTCGACCTGAGCGCTGGGTTCGTCGCGCTCGACGCCGATAGCAGAAGCGTGGTCGGAACGATCCTGATGACGCCCTACAAGCGGGACGTCGCGACCGTCAACATGGTCATTGTCGATGAAGCAGCCCGCGGGCGCGGATTGGGCCGACAGCTCATGGAAGCGGTCATCTCATTGGCGGGGCCGCGTACGCTGAGGCTGATCGCAACGCGTGAGGGCACCCCGCTCTATCGGAAGCTCGGTTTTTGGCAGACCGGAGCAATTGTCCAGCACCAGGGTCAGGTGCGGCATGTTGCGTCGCCCGCCAAAGTTCGGCCGGCCGAGGCGCACGATATCTTCGGGATCATCGAGCTGGACAAGAGTGCCTACGCCGCCGATCGAAGAGATCTGCTGCGTGCAATTGCGAAGGTCGGCCAGCTGGCCGTGCTCGATCGCGGCCAGGGAATCGCCGGATTTGCAGCCTCACGCGCCTTCGGCAGAGGTGAGGTGATCGGCCCCGTGGTCGCCGCAAACGTCGATGACGCGAAAGCGCTGATTGAATTCTTCATGGCCCAAAGCGAAGGACGCTTCGTCCGCGTGGATACGGCTGAACGCCCTCAACTGAGCGCCTGGCTCGCGGACCAGGGACTGGCCCGGGTTGACGAAGGGATTGCCATGCAGCGTCCCATCGTTGCGCGATCCTGCGGGCCATTGACCACCTTCGCCCTCGCCAGCCAGGCTTTCGGATGAACGGTGACTTGATGCTCAGCAATTCGCTCATTGAACGCGATCGTGCCCATCCCATCCACCCGATCGCCTCGTACCGGGGTCACGAAGCGGCCGGCGTCAAGGTGCTGAGATCAGCCAAGGGAGCGACCGTGACGGACGCCTCCGCGTCGCCGCATTCTATGCCGAGCCAACGTCCGCGGGCGCGGCATGCTGGCCGCGGTCAAACTCGTCACCGACAAGCAACGCAAGACGTCGTTTCCCGCTGCGGCCGAGCCGGCAAAACGCATCCTCGACCGCGCCTGGAAGCAGGGTCTCGTCATCCGCGCTTTCCCGACGGGCGTACTGGGCTGTGCTCCGCCCCTCTGCTGCTCCGAGTCCGAGATCGACGCCATCGTCGAGCGCACCGCTAGGACGCTCGACGATACGCTGGCCGATGCCGAAGTTCGCGCCTCGCTGCAACATTAATAGGCATGCACAATGAGCCGGCTGGACGCAGGTCCGAAATACTAGAAACAGCGGCAACTTCGCAATTTTGTGCCGCGGCTCGCGATTTTTTCGGCCAAAGCCGCGGAACTATCCTGCGAGACTTCGATCGCGGGAAAGAATGCAATCCTGAGTGAAGGCGCGGCACGGTCGTTTTAAGGGACCGCGCCGGCATCCACCACAATGCGCGACAGAACAATCTGCCGCTCACCGCAGTACGAGCCGTAGCCTTAGCCATCGACGAGGGATTGACATGAGCGATACGACGACAAACTGGTCTGGTTCAGACGATGCCACGATCGAGAACGCGATCCGCCGCGGAGCCTCGCGTCGCGACCTGCTGAAGATGATGCTCGCAAATGGTGTGGCCGTGGCTGCCGCCGGCACCATCTTCGGCCGCGCATCGGAGGCGGTGGCGGCAACACCCGTGAAGGGCGGCGCCCTGAAAGCCGCGGCCTGGTCGTCATCGACCGCGGACACGCTCGACCCGGCCAAGGCCTCGCTCTCGACCGACTATGTTCGCTGCTGCTCGTTCTACAACCGCCTGACGTTTCTCGACCAGAGCGGCGTGCCCCAGATGGAGCTCGCCGAGTCAATCGAGAGCGGCGATGCCAAGACCTGGACGATCAAGCTGAAGAAAGGTGTCACCTTCCATAATGGTAAGGACCTCAGCGCCGACGATGTCATCTTCTCGCTGAAGCGCCATCTGGACAAGGCCACCGGATCGAAGGTGGCTGCGATCGCGTCCCAGATGACCGACTTCAAGGCCGTCGACAAGACGACCATCGAGGTCACGCTGGCGAGCCCCAACGCGGACCTGCCGACGATCCTGTCCATGCATCACTTCATGATCGTGGCCGACGGCACGACCGATTTCTCCTCGGGCAACGGGACCGGCGCGTTCAAGTGCAAGCAGTTTACTCCCGGCGAGCGCTCGATCGGCGTGCGGAACCCGAACTACTTCAAAGGTGGCCCGAACGTCGATTCATTCGAGTTCTTCGCGATTCCCGATGAAAACGCCCGGATCAATGCCCTGCTGTCCGGCGACATTCACCTCGCCGCCTCGATCAACCCGCGATCGGTGCGCCTCCTCGACGGCCAGAGCGGCTTCGCGCTGTCCGCGACCACGTCGGGCACCTACACCAACCTGAACATCCGCATGGACATGGCGCCCGGCAACAACAGGGATTTCGTGGAGGGCATGAAATACGTCGTCAACCGCGAGCAGATTGTCAAATCGGCGCTGCGCGGCTTTGGCGTCGTCGGCAACGACCAACCCGTGTCGCCCGCCAACGTCTACCACAATGCCGCACTCAAGCCGAAATCGTTCGACCCGGACAAGGCCAAATTCCATTTCCAGAAGGCCGGTGTGCTCGGTCAGACCGTCGAGGTCATCACCTCGGATGCACCCGGTTCGGCGATCGACATGGCCATGATCATCCAGGCCAGCGCCGCCCAGATCGGCATGAAGCTCGATATGAAGCGCGTGCCCCCCGATGGCTACTGGAGCAATTACTGGCTGAAGGCGCCGATCCATTTCGGCAACATCAACCCGCGTCCGACACCCGACATCCTGTTCTCCCTGCTCTACAAGTCGGATGCGCCGTGGAACGAGAGCCGCTTCACCTCGGAAAAATTCGACAAGATGCTGGTCGAGGCTCGCGGCTCGCTCGATCAGGCCAAGCGTCACGAGATCTACAACGAGATGCAGGTCCTGGTGTCGGAACAAGCCGGCACCATCATCCCAGCCTACATCTCCAACGTGGATGCCATCACCGCCAAGCTGAAGGGACTCGAGCCCAATCCGCTCGGCGGCATGATGGGCTACGCCTTCGCCGAATACGTCTGGCTGACCGCCTGAGCGGCGCAAAAGCGAGATCACCGCTCGGTATGCCGGGGTGGCAGCCCGAGCTGACAGGAATGATCGGTGTGGCATCGGAGCACGAATGTGAAAAAACAGGTTTCCTTCCTCGTGGTGAGACGACTTCTCATCGCCTTGATCACGCTCGTGATCGTTTCCTTTGCTGTCTTCTTTGCGACCGCGCTCCTGCCCGGCGATACCGCCACGATCCTGCTCGGGCAGTCCGCGACTCCGGAAGCCGTCGAGGGCCTGCGCAAGGCAATGCATCTCAACGATCCCGCAATCATTCGCTTCCTGAAATGGATGGCCGGCCTCTTCCAGAGCGATTTCGGCACGTCCTACGCGAACAATGTCCCGGTCGCCACTCTGATACGCGGCCGGTTCGTCAACACGATGAAGCTTGCAGGGCTGACCGCCTCGATCGCGGTGCCCCTCGCGCTCACGCTCGGCATCACTGCTGCGATATGGCGCGGCACGCTGTACGACCGCATCGTGACCGTCGGGACCATCGGCATCATCTCGGTGCCGGAGTTCATGATCGCGACGCTCGCGGTGCTACTCTTCGCGGTCTATCTCAAATGGCTCCCGGCCCTGTCGCTCACCAACGAGGTCAAGTCGGTCCATGACCTGGTTCGGATCTACGCCATGCCGGTTATGACGCTGACATTCGGCGTTTCGGCGCAGATGATCCGCATGACCCGCGCCGCGGTAGTCGAGACATTGAACACCCCTTACGTCGAGATGGCGCTCCTCAAGGGCGCCTCGCGTCCCCGGATCGTGCTGAGACATGCATTGCCCAATGCGCTCGGTCCGATCGTCAACGCGGTCGCGCTCTCGCTGTCTTATCTGCTCGGCGGCGTGATCATCGTGGAGACCGTCTTCAACTATCCCGGCGTCGCAAAACTGATGGTCGATGCCGTTTCGACCCGCGACCTCCCGCTGATCCAGACATGCGCGATGATCTTCTGCCTGGGTTACCTGGCATTGATCACGGCTGCCGACATCGTCGCCGTCCTGTCCAATCCGAGGCTGCGATGACGGATTCAACCTCGACTGAGCGGCTGGGCATGCGATTGGGCTATCGCTTCAACCTCGTGGGCATGTCGGCCGTCGGCATCATCCTTCTCTGGACCGGCATCGCCCTGTTCGCTCCGCGCATCATCCCGCATTCCGTCGGCGAGATCGTCGATACCGACTATTTTGGACCCATGAGCCGGGACCTGTGGTTCGGCTCGGACTATCTCGGCCGGGATATCTTCTCGCGCATCCTGATGGGCGCCCGCTACACGCTCGGCATCTCCCTCGCCGCCGTCACCATCGCCTGTTTCAGCGGCGTCGCGCTCGGCATGACCGCAGCCGTCGCCGGGGGATGGTACGACAGCATGCTGAGCCGCTTTCTCGATGCGCTCAACTCGATACCGAGCAAGCTGTTCGGCCTCGTCGTGGTCGCCGCCGTCGGCTCGTCGATCCCGGCACTGATCGGGACGCTGTCGGTGATCTACACGCCAGGCGCCTATCGCTTCGCCCGTGCGCTTGCCGTCAACGTCAATACGATGGATTTCATCGTCGTCGCCCGCATCCGGGGCGAACGCCTGCCCTATCTCATCGCCTCCGAGATTCTTCCCAACATTCTCGGGCCCGTGCTTGCCGATCTTGGCCTGCGCTTCGTCTTCATTGTGCTGCTGCTCTCCGGCCTGTCCTTTCTCGGCCTCGGCGTGCAACCGCCCTACGCGGACTGGGGCGCGCTTGTTCGCGAGAACATCGCCGGCCTGCCCTTTGGCGCACCGGCCGTCATCTTTCCTTCGCTCGCCATCGCGAGCCTCACGATCAGCGTCAACCTCCTGATCGACAATTTGCCACGCAGGATCCGCGACCGGGGCGCCGAATGACAGTAAATCTCGTCGAGATCCGCAACCTCAGGGTTGAGGCAACGACCGATGCCGGCAGGCGGGTCGAGATCATCAAGGGTGTCGACCTCGACATCGCCAGAGGCGAGATCGTCGCTCTCATCGGCGAGAGCGGCTCGGGCAAGACCACCATCGCCATGACGCTCATGGGCTACGCGCGGCAAGGCTGCGCGATCACCGGCGGCGAGGTGCGCGTGGCCGGTATGGACATGGTGAGCCTGTCGGAAGCCGAACGCGCCAAGATTCGCGGGACGTGCGTGGCCTATGTGCCGCAGAGCGCTGCAGCCGCCTTCAACCCCGCACTGACCATCATGGACCAGGTCACCGGGGTGGCGCGGATCCACAGGCTCATGTCCGCAGCCGAGGCGCAGGCGAAAGCGCTCTTACTCTTCAAAGCGCTATCGTTGCCGGAGCCCGAGACGATCGGCAACCGCTATCCGCACCAGGTCTCCGGTGGCCAGTTGCAGCGGCTCGCCGCCGCGATGGCCCTGATCGGCCAGCCGAAGGTCGTCATCTTCGACGAGCCCACCACGGCGCTCGATGTCACGACCCAGGTCGAGGTGCTGCGCGCATTCAAGTCCGTCACGGCGCAGCACAACATCGCCGGTGTCTACGTCTCGCACGATCTGGCCGTGGTCGCCCAGATCGCCGACAGGATCGTCGTCCTCAAGGACGGCACGGTCCAGGAAACGGGGACGACGGATCAGATCCTGGAAGACGCTCAGCACCCCTATACGAGGCAGTTGCTGGCCGCATTCAGGCCGAAGACACAGCAGCGGGCGCCTGACAACGACGGCGCGACGAAGCGCCCCTTGCTCGAGGTCGACAATCTGACGGTCGGCTATGGACCTCGCTCGCGCGATGGACAGCCGCTGATCAATGCTGTCCAGGCTGTCAGCCTCAAGCTGGATCGGGGACGAAATCTCGGCATCATCGGCGAGTCCGGCTGCGGCAAGTCGACCCTCGCCAGGGCGATTGCCGGAATTCTGCCGGCTCATGCGGGCAATATCGTCTTCAATGGACGCGAATTGGGAAAGGCCGGCCGCAACCGCACCCGCAACGAACTCCGCGAGATCCAGATCGTATTCCAGCACGCGGACACCGCGCTCAATCCGGCGAAGTCGGTGGGAGACATCCTGAGGCGTCCCCTCACCTTCTACCACGGCATGAGGGGCAAGGCGCGCGATGCGCGCGTCAACGAACTTCTCGATCTCGTGCGCCTGCCAAAATCCGTGCGCCATCGGTTGCCGGGAGAGCTGTCAGGCGGCCAAAAGCAGCGTGTGAATTTTGCCCGGGCACTCGCCGCCGAGCCCACGCTCATCCTGTGCGACGAAATCACGTCGGCTCTCGATACGGTCGTGGCAGCCGCGGTCGTCGAGCTTCTCAAGGAGCTTCAGCGCGAGCTTGGTATCTCCTACATCTTCATCAGCCACGATCTGTCGGTCGTCGAGGCGATCTGCGACGAAATCATCGTGATGTATCGCGGTCAGAAGGTCGAGCAGATCACGACGACCCGGCTCTCGGCGCCACAGCACCCTTATACCCGGCTATTGTTCTCCTCGGTCCCGAAGCTCGATCCCGACTGGCTCGACAATTTGAAACAGGATGCCGACGAATTGCGCGCCTATAGCCAACGGTAGAAGCGGTTGGTGCAGCAGCTGGTCAAGCCGGAAAGAGGCTGGTCAGCGGCATCTGGGAGCGCACGATCGGCGATTTGAGGACGACGAAACTGAAATACTTGTCGATACCGATGTCCATGGCGGTCAGACGCTCCATGATCGCCTGGTACTCGCCGACGCTGGCGGTGACGAACTTCAGCATGTAGTCGTAACCTCCGGAGACCAGATGACACTCTCTCAGCTGGTCGATCTTGTCGACCGCCGACTGGAAACGGGCAAAGTCGGCCTGTCGATGGTTCTTCAACGTCACCTCGGTGAACACGGTCAGCGTCTGTCCGAGCTTGCGCGCGTTGATCTGGGCAGCGTAGCCCTCGATGTAGCCCTCGGCCTGCAGTCTCTTCACACGCACGAGACAAGCGGTGGGCGACAAATTCACCAGCTCGGCAAGCTCGACATTGGTGATGCGACCGTTCTTCTGGAGTTCGTGGAGGATCTTGATGTCGATCCCATCCAGCTTCATGGGTGACTCTCCATCGAACACGCGCCAGAAGGCACAACAGAAAATTTTGTGCGATGAGCCAAAATCTCACCAAGCCCGCAGCCATTGCTTTCGGAAAGGTCTCGGATTTCTACTCGATCGCCAGAAACTCCGGCGATTCATCGATCTGGGTGCGGATCCAGAGACCGAGAAGCCCGAGCGGCACGCCGAGCCCGAACATCAGGCGCCAGCCCCAGGCCGCCATGCTCTCCGCACCGATGATGGCCGAGACGAGCGTGAAGATGCCGACCGCAATCGCGGTGCCGGCATAAGCGGCCACCGGGGAGAAGGAGGCGCGGAGCGCGCGGTGCCTGCTGTCTCCCTGCTCGACGATATAGGCGGTCGCGGCCGTGTACTCGCCGCCGGCGAAGAAGCCCTGCGCCAGGCGGCAGAGCACGAGACCCGCGGTCGCAAAGCTGCCGGCGACGGCGTAGCTCGGCAGGAACGCGGTCGCCGCAGTGACCAGACACATGCCGCTCACCGAGATGAAGAGGGCGGTACGGCGCCCCAGGCGATCACCCACGCGTCCCATGACGATCCCGCCGAGCGGCCGGATCAGGAAGCTCGACGCGTAGATCATCATCGGAAGAAGAACGCCGGCGTCTGCGCACGGAAGCCCCACCGCTCTCGGCCGTGGTCCGCAGCCAGTGGCGCCGCATGCTGTTCTTCATCAGCATCCTCATGAGCCACACGCTGTCGAACTATCTCGTGCTCGGCTTCCTCGCGACCTATCTCACGAATTTCGTCAAGATCGACGAGACGCATGCGTCGCTGGCGATCTTCATCGCCCAGATGGTGCTGATGGCAACCGTGAGCGTCACGATAGTATCACCGGTGCCCGGGCTTGACTTGCGCGGAATGCTTTGGATAGCGCGGTCGGGATGATTGACGCCGCCGGCGCGCGGTGATGGGGTGACCCTGGTTCGGAGCGGGTAACGAGATCAGAATGACCAGCGAGTCGCAGCTGCGCGAGAAGCTTCGGAAGATCGAGGCCTTG
>NZ_RDQF01000028.1 GCF_004114425.1 Bradyrhizobium vignae
ATCGCTATTCTTACGACTATCCTTACGACTATCCTTGGACATTGTGACCCCGCGACAAACCATTCCGCGAGATATTCTTAGCCGACCAGATCAGCCCTCAGTGCGTGGTCCCTGGATGACGCTCACGATCAAGCGCCGAACCGAGATAGTGGGTATCTTCCCCAATGAAGATGCCATCGTGCGCGCCTGATCGACGCCATCCTGCTTGAGCAGGACGATGAGTGGGCCGTCCAGCGTGCCCGTTACATGACGCTGGAAACCATCACGCCGTTGAGCGATGCCCACCGTCAGCCTTCCGGCAATCGCCAGCTGACCTGTCCGGCCACGCCGGCGAACGCGGTGTCCCACCGCCAGTTACACCACGCCACGGGACACGATCTTCGGAGCACGATCGACGGGGAGCCTAGCGAGCTTCATGATGTGGTCTGCGACGCAGCCGAATATCTTGAGACCCTCGAGTGTCCCATCGCCAAGCCAAAAACCAGGAAGGCGGAGCACACTTTCTGGGAAAAGGCCACGGCGATCCACGTTGACCTGCCACTGAATTTTCATCCAGTGGCAGTTGGAGTCTCGGCGTTTTGTACGCCAAGTGGCGCGGGTGGAGCAACGGACGATTGGCGGAGCTGGTCGGGGTTGCGCAGCCGATCGTCCGTTGCGGTGAGGTGGGCGGCGTAGGCCGCGGGTGTCAGGTATTTCAGGGACGAGTGGGGACGCTCGAGATTGTAGTCGGCGACCCAATTGGCGATCTTGGCGCGGGCGTCGTCGAGATCGAAGAACAGCGTCTGGTTGAGTAGCTCATCGCGCATCAAAGCTCTCGACGAAGCCGTTCTGCACGGGCTTTCCCGGTGCGATGAAGTGCCAATCGATGGCTGCGTCCTTGCACCAAGCCAGCATGGCGTTGCAGGTGAACTCGGTGCCGTGGTCGGACACGATCAGTCCTGGCTTGCGGCGTCGCTCGACGATTGCCGCGAGTTCGCGGGCCACGCGCCGCCCCGAGATCGACGTATCCGGAATGGCGCCCAGGCATTCCTTGGTGACGTCGTCGACGATGTTGAGGATGCGGAAGCGTCGACCATTGGCGAACTGGTCGTGGACGAAGTCCAGCGACCAGCGGGCATTGGGCCTCGCCTCGATCAGGATCGGGGTCCCCACAGCTTTGCGGCGAGCCCGTCGCTTGCGGACGGTGAGCCCTTCCTCGCAATAAAGCCGGTAGATCCGGTTGATCCCCGATGGCTCGCCCTCCGCCGCAGCAGGACGAACAGGCGGGGATAGCCGAAACGCCGCCGCTCGTTGGCGAGATCGCGCAATCGGCCAGGCAGAACTGCGTCCGGCGGACGACTGGAGCGATAGCGGATCATCTTCCGATCCGCTCCGACAATCGAACAGGCCCGCCGCTCCGACAGGCTCATGACGGCCTGCAGACGCGCGACCGCAGCGCGCTTGGCGGCGGGCCCGACCATTTTTTTGAAAGGAGCTCGCGAAGGGCGGCGGCGTCGAGCATCTGCTCGGCTAGAAGCTTCGTCAGCTTCGCGTTCTCGTCCTCCAGCTCCCTCAGCCGCTTCGCCTCTGAAACGTCCATGCGGCCGAATTTGGCCTTCCAATTGTAGATCGTTGCTTCCGACACCCCGTGCTTGCGATCCAGGTCGGCCGTCTTTGCTCCAGCCTCATGCTCCTTCAATACCGCGATAATCTGCTCTTCCGTGAACCTTGCTAGCTTCATCTGTTCGTCCTTCTTCGGGCCGGACTCTAACTCCATCTGGAGGAAATACGCAGGGGCAGGTCACAGAGCATTTCAGGCCTTGGACTGAGTTGCAGCAGAGGATTCAAGCCGCTGTGCAGCCGTTGCAGCAAGAGTTTGCTCGCGTAGCGGACCTATCTTGAGAGCTTCAGGCTTTCGCCGGAATTTCAGCGGCTGGCGAAAACCCTCCTGGTTGCGGGCCAGCGCAAGGAGGCTCTCGATCGTATTGGTTTGCTTCCTCACGCGTCCACGCCATTAGATGCTAGACGATGCTGGCGAAGATCTGCGCGAGAGGGTGGAAGCTTACTATCGCGAAAGCTGCGATGAGGTCAGCCATGCGGTTCAAAAGCGAGCAGAGATGTTCGACGTTGATGCCGAAGCCAAGGAGACCCTCGTCGAGGCCTTGAACGCACACAAGAGCGACTACGGCCGCTCGACTTGTCGTCTGTTGCTGCCCGAGATCGAGAGGGTTGCCCTTGTCGAGTTGCAGCGCAAGGAGCTTGGGGTTACTCACGTCGACAAGGTACTGGGCAAGCTATCGGGCTCTCTTGGCAGGTAGTTGGTCCGTGGAGGGGCACGCATGAAGCTTTTATCTAGAACGAGCTGTTCAACGACATGGGCATACAGATGAATCCGTAAGCCGCTCGTACAGCTGCACAGCAAAATAGCCCGAGACCGGTTCGAAGCGCTCGTCAAGAAGACCGCCGCGAGCCGCGCGGTCACTCAACTTTTGTTGTGTTCTTGCACCGTGCGGGTCCGCTGGCGGCACGAGGCTTTCATCGATTTCATGGATCTGCGGGAGGATCTTCCATCGCCATAGGCGGCCGATAGCGTGCAACTTTTGACAGTTTCTCCGAAGAGCTCCACATGAAGAGTCGTGCAGACGCAGCCTCCAAAATAAGCGTCTGGTGAGCCAAACGGAGCTTCTCAATGTTTTCGAAGAGAGCGTTCCTCGGTCGGCGCAGCTTTGCGATAGCCGCGCGACTTTCGTCTCGCTGCCGGCGAGCCTCTGATATGATCGTTGCGGCGCGATCCAAGAGGTCATGTCCCTCATCCCGCGCTTTGGAAAGATGGGTCGCACTAGAACAAAGGAGCAAGAAGAGCGCGCGATCAGCTTTGTAACGTGCTCCCGCTCGAGTATGCTCGGAGCCTGACATAAGAATTTGTCCCGCTGCTGCGTTGACCGCCCATTTCCAGCGGCTTCGCCCGCACTTCTTCAGCACGACCGTGAAATGTGCGAACGGCGGATATTCTCGCATGCCACGCCCCCAAGGACTGTTCAGGAGAGCAGTTTATGGGACCGATCTGATCAGGCAAGGTCGACTCTTGCAGAACGATTTATCACCCTTGGGCCCCCCTCGGCTCGGCCATAGGTGGCTCTTGCCCGCTCCACTCAAGGACATCGCGGACCTGTTGGCGTCACCACGGGAGCCATCCCGCTTAACATGCCCGACGATCCACACGGAAGCCATGTCATGGGAATTGCCGCTGGCAATGGCGCCGTTTCGCCCGGCAGCCCGGTGACAGCTTTCGTCGGAATGGCTCCGGCCGCGGATCTGATCGTTGCCGCGACCAAGTTCAACTTCGCGCTCATACAGCACGGGATCGAATACATCCAGAAACGAGCGAGAGCGCGCAACTGTCCCTGCCTATCAATCTCAGTTTGGGCCAATCTTTGGGCGCGCGCGACGGTCATAGCCTGGATGAATAGTGGCGTTTTGCTGGCGGATCACGCGCCACAATACGTTCGCTGCGCTCGCCGACCTTTACCCGCGATGGCTCGTTCGCGATCTTCTTCCCGTGCCGCCAAGCGGCGGCAATCCTCGCGAGGCAACAAGATCGCTCAGCCCGCCATCCTCCGCTGGCGCTGCGGGCCAAGGCTGCGGGTCGCTCGTTGCGGCGCTCATAGATCGCCATCAAGGTTGCGATGGTCGCGAGCTGTAACAGCAACAGGAGATCACCATGGCTCAGATTGGCACCCTCACCCGGGCCGAAGATGGCTCGTATACCGGCACCATCAAGACGCTCTCGCTCAACATCAAGGCGCTCCCCCTTCCGGCCGAACCCTCCGCGAACGAGAAGGCCCTAACCTGCGCGTGATGGCCGGCAACGTCGAGATAGGTGCCGCGTGGCAGCGGAACCTACAAGGATAAAGCAGTCTATCACTCGGTCAAGCTCGACGCCCCGTCCTTCTCGGCGCCGATCTACGCCAACCTCATCGCAGTCGATGACGGCTGCCCATTGGTGCCGGCGCTGCAGATCTGGCCCGAATTGGTGAACACCGCCATCGCGGCCGGGAACTGCGGCATCGAGATCGGCATCGGCGAAGATGATGTCCGGCGACTTGCCGCCGAGCTCGAGCGAGACGCGCTTGAGGTCTCACGTCCGGAGCTGACAGGATATCCTGTCATATCTCCTGTCGCGGCAGACTGATCCGAAGGCAGTCTATCTTTCCTCGGATGCCCCCTTATTCGCAGCTCACAGTAAGCTGCTGCAGGCAAGGCGGAAATTGGCGCTACGGCCGTGTTGCCGGCCGACCGGAAGCGACCTCGCCCGATCCCAGGCTGATTGAGCAGAAAGACAGCGGATCACAGCCACTCTACGCCGATTATCACCGCGGCTGAGTTGCTAGTATCGGCCCGCTATTTGTCCAGGCTCAACATGTCTTCGCATGAAATTTCCACCCACTCGATCGCTGCGGCTGATCGCGATCTGATCTTCGTCGTGATCGAGCGTCATCGCGAGCTGTCGGCGTACTACGATGCGGCCGTGTCGATATCTGCGAGGCTTGAGGACGAAGCCGAATTTAATGCCGCCGACGAAATCAGCGTCCGAAGGAATGAGATTCTCGCAGAGCACGCGAATGTACTCATCCGTTCAACGCCAACCACGATCGCCGGCGTTATTGCTTTGACCCGTTACGTCGGCAGCCTACGTGATTGGGAGCTTCCCGACGATGATGCGTGGTATCGGGTTTTCTTAGAAGGTCTGGCAGACGCGATCAATGGAATCACCATGGCACAGCGGCTTGGGCGAGACGGCGATTAACATGGCGCTCCCTGTCATTGTGCGCGGCATACTTTTTTGGGGAGCCATTGCTGGGCTTCTCTATTTCGTGTGGAAGTTGCCATTCTGAAGCCCGAGGATCAGGGAGTCGGCTGGGCCGCTGTCGAGGAAATGAGGAGTGGCGGCTTCTCAACCCCGGTAAGTGCAGCAGAGCCGAGCTCGTACGGCTGCGATCTCGTTCCGCCGAGTGGTGGATCGAATGAGTCGCCAGCCTGCGACCGTCACGTCAAGAACAGTCTCGAACGTTCAGTCGGGCAGTGGCCGAGACAGATCCGACATCTGGCACTGCTGGGGTGCTGATCGCAACGGCAGGAACACAAACGAGCCGAGATCACATGTCCCCAGTGGCTGGATAAGCAGGTTGCAAATCGGCGAGCTCGATCGGCGTGAGGTCGCAAATCTTCCACAGTAGCGAATTGCCTGACGCTGTTCGCGTGTCCGTAAGCGTTGAAGCCCGCGTCCAGTGATGCCTATCTGGGATCAACCGATCACGAGAGTGAGGTGCGGTCATGCGGCTTTGTTGCGCTCGAAGCGAATGAGAGAAGAAAAAGTGCGCAAGGTGGCGGATCCAGAGCGAAAAACACCGATATCACGCGTCTTGATCCTCAGCATCGAAAATCTCTTTACGATTCAAGAGAATGTTCGATAGATCGCGCCACTGCTGTAGGTTACGTTATCAATTTTCAGAGCGGTGCCCGCTAGGAGATCTCCGATCAGTTTGTTGCGGGCCGCCCGCTATCTACCACGCAAGCCTTCGACGAGGGCTGGTACGAATTTCTAGAATCCAAGCTTATTTGCTCGCTCAGGACTATCTCCGATAACAGTGTAGGAAATTCAGGCGATGACTGTGCGCGAGCAGCTCTTTTGTTTCGCAACTTCCGGTAGATTGCCGTTCTTTCGGTCGCCATTTCAATTTTGCTGTACTTGCCAGATCAGATTCAGGAGCTCTACCGGATAGCCGCTGACGACATTGGGTGGGTAACGCTCAAGGAGTGTGTCGCCGTCGGCGTGATTGCGTTAACGATCTGGGCGGTCGCTTTTCAGCTTACTGCCGCAACCCTGCCTCATATCCCGCCCGCTAAGGGGCGCTTGGCCTTCTATATCGAAGCTGCACCCGTTGTGCTCGGAGCTCTGCCGATCGTCGCCGCGACGGCAGGTCAACTCGCCTCGCGCCCGGCTGAAAAGATCGGTGAGGTCGAGGAAGTCGGAAGTATCTTCCGCATTCAGGACCAAGCGCTTGCCTTTGAGCGGAGCATGCTGCTCATCCTTGCGCTTGCCATGTTGATCCTGCTTGCCTCGTTTGTTGTATTCGCTTGGCAGATAGGGTCAAAACATCGCTCGGCCGCACTCGCGAACCGGACCAACATCGCCTATTTCATCCCCTATAGATTTCTCGCGCTCACGATCGGCGGCATCGCCCTGTTGACGATCGGGTTCGTTTTGTTTCCGGACAGGCTTGCACAATTCGTCGGATCGTTCGGTGTAATCGCTCGCTTTGCGATGTGCGTGGCCGGTCTCACCACCCACTTTGCGCTACTGACGATCAGGTTCAATTTTCCTTTTATACCGGTTGTGTTTGGCGGCTTGTTCCTGGTTGCCTCGTTGTTCGGAGGCGATGACCACGAGCTGCGCAGCGTGGCCGGAGCAACCGGCCCATCAGAAGAGATGCACATTTCTGCAGTCGAAGCATTTCGGGATTGGCTTCGGCAAAAACCGCGCCTGGCCGAGGCCGAGAGGCTCGGAGAATATCCGGTATTCATTGTGGCTGCCCAGGGGAGCGGCATCTACGCAGCCAACAATGCGGCGCGCTTTCTTGCCAGGATGCAGGATCTCTGTCCGGCATTTCGGCAGCATCTGTTTGCGATAAGCGGTGTCTCCGGAGGGAGCGTCGGCTCAGTAATTTTCGCACCCGCGCTTCATGCCGACGATGCGCCGCTTGATACGATCGGTCCCGACGCAAAGACATGCCCGAAGATCGCCGACTTTCTGGCCGGCGTCGGCCGGGCTGAGGATATCGATGCCCCTGGGGAGGTAGAACAGCGCGTTGCAAGTGTCTTAGAGACGGATTTTCTCTTGCCCTTGGTTGCCGGTCTTCTATTTACTGACTTCACCCAGCTGTTTTCTCGGCTCGCTATCCCAAGTTTTGATCGCGCGCGCTTTCTGGAGTACACGCTGGAGAATGCTGCAGACAGAATACTCAACCAAAAGGAGGCTGGCGATCAATCCAATCTGCTAAAGGCAGATTTTCAGTCACATTGGACACCTTCCAACAATATGCCGGCGCTATTGTTGAACGCAACAGATGCCGGTAGCGGCAAACGCGTTGTCGTCTCTCCTTTTGATATCGACCCGCTTCATGCCAAAGACAAAGACCTCTGTATTCTCTCGATGCTTGATCGTGCCGGCACCGGAGCCAATCAAACTGTCAAGAGCCACTCGCTGCGGATCCCGCTTAGCGCTGCGGCCTTTACCAGCGCGCGATTTCCATGGGTGACTCCGGCAGCGACGGTCTCCTTGCGGAATGATTGTATTACCGCCAATCCGCAGGCGCGCCTCGTGGACGGCGGATATATCGAGAATTCCGGAATAGAGACCGCGCTCGATTTGATTGAGCGGCTCAACAGCATCAAGGGCACCTCTGACGCGCCAAAATTCCGGATTCGCGGCGCGATGAGAAAGAGGTTTCGCTAAAGATCGTCGGCCTCGACGCGCGGATCGAATGTCGTGCGCATGAAGCCTCGGGTCCGAGATCCATCGAGCCATAGATTCTGGTTGCTCCTAAGCGCAACTCTAAAATCCAGCTGCGTGACGGAATCGAGCCACGGCGTCTGCAACAGCGGGCCGCTTCGGCCAGCGCTAGCCTCCATCATGAGCTCGATGAGCGGACAGACCTCCGTTGCTGCGTATGAACCTGCGGCGTTCCCTTAAGCCGGCCGCGCATGTGCGCGCCCACGAGGTCATCGACGACATCGAAAGTCAGGTTTGCTCGGGGCAAAGGCTGGCTCGCAAAATCCACAGTACGCCCAGGATGGAAGGGAGAAACCGCTATGCGGAGCGTGCACTCTAAGCGAGTCACGCCTTGGAGCGCGAGTCGATTTCTGGCGTTTTCGAAGCTCCAGTCAATCTCACGTCAAGAGCTTTGCCTACCCTCCTAACCGGTCTTGTCGCTGCACTCGGTCCCGCGTACCGCCTGCGGCGTCGCTCTGCTCGCGCTCCTGCGGGTGCCATCTTCCGTTGAGGCGATGCGCCGTTGGCGCACGCTCATCCACAAGGAGGTGGAAAATGCTATCACAAGGCGCCGCCATTCGATCGCGATCTTATTATCCAGCGCATCGAGGCGAGCAAACTGGAGGCCGAACTTCGGGATCGAGCCATAAACTTCCTACGCAGCCTCGTGGACGCGCCGCAACCAGATGCTGCACCATGCAATACGCTCTCCTCGTTGAGGCGCTCCCGCATTTGGTCAACCGCCCGAGCGCCCTGCGCCGCACATGGATTCTTCCGAGCGTGCTCGAGGAGCGCCGAGAAGAGCTAAGTGTCGAAATTCTATTGAGTTCGCGGCTTGGCTCTGCATGCCAACGCTGAACCATTGCCTTGACGTTGGCATGTCATATTCAAGGACGGCGGCCCGCAAGTGTCGCCCTCTTTGCTATAGATTGGGGCCAGGGCGGTATCCTTAGCAGCCTGCGAGGCATGGGGATAAGCGGCTATTGCAACTGTTGCGCAACCGATGAGGAAAACGCCAAATCTTCGGCGAGTTGACGTTGGCATGTTGGCTCCTGCCGCTTCCCTGGACTAGTGGGATTGGCCGCTTACGGATACTGCAATCGCCGCGGCTTGCCCCCTGGCTTGATGCTGATTGACTGCATAGTCTTCCAGCTGAACCGGAGTATTTCCGCTCGTGTAGTCGATCCTGTTGCCTTTGCTGTCCGTTGTCTTGATCGGCCCCAAGGTGATGATCAGATCATTCGTATTGGTACGCTGACCAACGATGAGATTTGAGCTTGCACCTGCCGAGATCCTGGCAAGCTTCCACGGTGGCGTGAATGATCCGCCGCAGGCTGCAACAAATGCGATTTCCTCGGTGAAGTTGGCCGAAGCCGTGCCGCCAAGGCTCACGAAAAGGATTGGGGACTGGTGACGTTTCCTCCCGCTGGAAACGTAAAGACTCGATTTGGGCAGCGGGGTCACTGCCGTGATGCCCGGCGCCACTCCAGTTTGATCTTCCACCGTGATCGATTGGGTTACAGTCGTTCCCCAATCCTCGGTCAGGGCGGGGAATATTCAAGCGCTGAACGAGTCGCAGACCTTCGCGGCGCTGAAAGAATGCACCCAATTGAGTTAAGCGCAGGAATACTGCGTCGAGGTCAGAGTACCTCAAGCACAAACACGACTGCTCCTCTAGCTACGTGATGCCCAAAGGAAGCGACTTCATCGCGTTACTCCCTTGTCACAGCCATGCTAGACTGGGCAGGGGCCACGCCAACCTGGGAGACAGCCGGATATCTGGTTTGATGGCTCATTCGTAGAATCTCTCTTTACACAACCAATGGTCGCTGTAAAGATTGCGGCATAAATGTAACGACGGGGCAGCCACAGTGACATGGGTGAAAATGAGAAGCTCCGGCTCGTAAGGGCCGGCGATAGGATGGGCGAACAATCCCCCGAGTTTTTCAAGCGGTTCGTTCTCCTTTGAATTGCGCAATTTCCATCAGAGCGCGTGACCGCATGCTGGCACGAAGGCCTGCGGAAGCACGACCAGATAAACCCGAATTGATTTATGCAGATTCCGCAGTCGCTGTCGCAGCACGTTTACGAAGCGTGCAAAGTCGCTGACACGCTCTTTGTTCTCAATCCATTTCTGCCTCAACAGAACTTCTATTCTCAGCAATTACGGGCGCTGGCCCTTGCGGCAGAAATTACAGATCGTCACATGGCACCGGGCCGGCGCAAGGTCTGCGTCGTCGGCGCGGGAGTGTCAGGCCGCATGGTTGCCGCGGCACTGTGCGTCCAGAAGGTCGGTGTGATCCTGGTCGACAAGAGCCAAATCGAATTTTCGAATTATCTCAATGCCACCCACAGAGAGCTCCATCCAAACATCATCTTTTGGCCGTTCCAACGGCCGAAGCCGGCCACGGACCTGCCGTTCCTTAACTGGGGACAAGCCTCCGTACCGGAGGTCGTCGAAGCGCTGAAATCCGAATGGAAGGAGACTTTCGCGAGGAAGATTGAGACCGTCCCTGCTGAAGTCATCTCGATCGACCGGGCCGTGTCCCCTTTGCAGATCAATCTCGATAACGGTGGAAGCCTCAGCGCCGATCTCTGCATCCTCGCAACGGGCTTTGCCGCCGAGGTGCAATTCGGAGATATCAAAACGCCCGGCTATTGGTCACCTGGCGCAATTGCCGACCAGGAAGCTCAAATCATGGTCAGCGGCTCGGGTGACGGTGGCCTTATCGATGCGCTGTCGCCAATTCTCGGCAAGGATGTGACCAGAGCGGCCCATATTGTTGCGACTCGATTGGCCGATAAGCCGATCGTTGAAGACATTCGCGCGGTTGAAAGTGCACGCCGAAATGGTGTGCTGGCCGGCAGCAAGGACAGCTCGGACCCGTGTCATTTCTACTCGACAGTGACGCTCGAGCCCGAGGATGCCGCCGCTTTCGCAAACATGATCAAGCGTAAACCCGCACCACACGTAACATTGCTCCACGAAAGCACGACCGCCTACTCGTTTGCAGCAGCACCGATCAACAAATTGTTGCTGGCGCACTTCAGTAACGGGACGGCCCGCTGTGTGAGCCACGTCAAGGGAAAGCTGTCGAGATCGACGAACGGGACAGAAATGATCCCCGACGATGGCACTCCTGAACAGATCCACCCGCCGGGACGCTTTGATCGGATTGTGGTGCGTCACGGTGCCGTCCCCGCCGCACTTAAACTGTTGACCCCCGAAGAAGGGGCGCACCTAAAGGAACTGGCGGGTCAATTTGCTGACGCCGCTGAGCTCCCAGGCTATGACGAGAAGCGCTATGCTTGGAAGGACAGGAAAATTGGAAGTGCGGGAATTGGCATGAAGCCACTTGCCGATTCTGTCCGAAAAGCGTTGGATCAAGTCTCAAGAGCTTACGGTTTCCGGGTATCAAATGTCGAAATCAGGCCGGAATGCTTCTATGGCTCGGCGCCGATTACGGTAACTTTACCTGTTTCTGACAAAGAAAAGGCTGAGCAAGCGGGCATATTTCCGTTGAGAATTGGGCCTGCAACCGTAGATATCGCCGATGTAGCTCCTTCGCGAGGGATCGATGACTAAGCGCATTGGTCTGAGAGCACCTACCAGCCATAGCAGCAATGCCTTGCGAATCGGTACGATTCTCAGGGTCAAGATCAATGGCTCCAAAGATGCCTCGATGATGCTGTCGGCGCTGGTCCGCCGTGGGCGGGAAATCTATGCCCTAGCTCTGCCTCATACCAAGGTAGGTCGGGTCACGAGCGGGCATTGTGAGCTCATGCGTGGTCCTGGCCGAAAAGGAGTGCGGCTTGGCAGTTTCGTTGATCCCGGCTCTGTCATAGGAAAAAGAGGGCAGGACTTCGGCTTTTGTGCTGTGCAGCTCGATGATTTGCCTTTGTTCAAGAACGAGGTAGGAAGCGCCAAACAGCTCTCGACGATGAGGGGGTTCAGCTCGAATTTCTGGAACAGCCGTTCTTTGAAGCTTCGGCGTGTCAATGACGATGCAATCTTGGAGCCGCCAGGATCGCCTCGGAAGAACCGGGGACCTTCCTGGACCAATAAGCTCGGCCGAGTTCTGGGCGAGATACATGATGTCGAGATCGATGTCGCCGGCGATAAGGTCTCTTACCCGTATTGTGGGGTCGTATCGCGCCGAGGGAGAGGTCAGTTAGCTGCAAAGAGCGCCATTGGTGCTCCGTTGATTTCCAAGTCGGGGGCGTTGTCCGGCATCATAGTTGGAAGACGGCGCGATAACACCTTAGTACTCCCTATCGATCAAATCGCCGCTGACGAGGATTTGTCGTTTGTGACGTTTGGTGGCGACTGGCCAAAGGTCAAAATCAGTCAGCGATGGAAATCAGGGTAGCCCGCGCGCGCCGGGAGCAGCATCACGCGAAGCTTCGGAGTGCGAACGTCGCGAGAGCGATCTTCCAATCTGAGGTCGCTCGCGTCGCAAGAAGATTGAAAACTACCATACGCGGGTGAATATGTCCGCGCCCTTCAGCTTGCTAGGCTTACCTTTGTTATCGACGTAGGACAGCGTCCAAGACGTTGGCATCTGAGATCCCTTAATTGTGCCAACCCAGCGGGTGAAGGAATTGCACTGGGCGAAAGTAACAACAAAATACAAGCCGTTTGGACTAACGGATCCCGATGCTGGATATGGGATGCCCTGGCATGCAAATCCTTGAGCATGGTTTGTGAAGATCCCTTGTATTGCTCCGTTATTGGCAGACCAAACAAACAGTTCCGAACCTCGTTCATTTTTCCAGTATGAGGGGGCGGGAAGCCCCTGCGCCATAGCCTCGGCGGAAAGCAATAAGGATTGGACGAGCAGCAAAAGTACCAGAAGTCTCTTCATTTTGAAGCCCCAAAAGAGTCGCTTAAAGACCATGTAATCTCGTACAATTTGAGGTCACGTTCGCTGCTCTTATCGCGCATTCGGCAAAGGAATGCGGCCCATATGCGCCAAGTCGCGCCGGATCGCGGCGCAGTCGAACTCGTTTGACCTTGCCCCTTTGGCTTAATCCGGTTTGAAGTTCGTTCTGGCCCATAGCATGAAGCGCAACCGCTTTTCGGAAGAGCAGATCATCGGGATTTTGAAGGAGCACGAGGCCGGCGTGTCGGTCGCCGATCTATGCCGCAAGCATGGCGTCAGCGACGCCAGCATCTATAAATGGAAGGCCAAGTTCGGTGAGATGGAGGTCTCTGGGGCTAAGCGGCTGAAGTCGCTGGAGGATGAGAACACGCGGCTGAAGCGGCTTTTGGCCGACGCGATGCTGGACAATGCGGTATTGAAGGACCTCCTGGGAAAGAAGTGGTGACGCCCGTGGGGAAGCGGAAAGCTGTCGCTCATCTCGTGGATACCTATGGGATGAGCGAACGGCGGGCGTGTAAAGCCACTGGCTGCTGCCGCGCTAGGCGACCCCGGCGGACTTCTGGCCTTCGCCAGCGCATGAGGGCGATCGCCCAGGAGCGCCACCGGTTCGGCTATCGACGCCTGCACGTGCTGCTCAAGCGGGAGGGCTACGTGGTCAACCACAAGAAGCTGTTCCGGCTTTATCGGGAAGAGAGGCTCGCGGTGCGCCGCCGTGGCGGCCGAAAGCGAGCTATCGGGACCCGGGCGCCGATGACGGTGCCGATGGCACCGAACGACCGTTGGTCGCTTGACTTCGTGTCGGATCAGCTCACCGATGGCCGCCGTTTCGCATCCTAACCGTTGTCGACGATTGCACCCGCGAGTGCCTGGCTCTGGTGGCCGACACCTCCCTCTCGGGCACACGGGTGGCCCGCGAACTGGACCGGCTGATCGTCGAGCGCGGCAAGCCCAAAATGGTGGTCAGCGTCAACGGCACCGAACTCACCAGCAACGCCATCCTGGCATGGGCCGATCAGAGCCGTGTCATCTGGCACTACATCGCGCCCGGCAAGCCCATGCAGAATGCCTTCATCGAGAGCTTCAACGGTCGGCTACGGGACGAATCTTGAACGAGACGCTGTTCACGTCGCTGGCCCAGGCCCCGCGTCACGCTCGGATGCTGGCGGGCCGACTACAACGGTATCCGACCCGACTCGCAGCTCGGGTGGAACACACCATCTGATTTTGCTCGCAATTGTAACCCGCGCCGGGATCTGGCGCTGCGCTATGCCGAAGGCTCCGCGCCAGCTCCCGTCGCTACCACCGCCCAACCGGGCAAAGCCAACCGTCAGGGCGAACTCGGGATTGGATAAAACTTGATGTGGTGGAACGGCCCGCTCCAACAGCATCAAAGTGCTAGCTAAAATGTTTAGTCCCGGGCTTTGATGGTGCATCCTTATCGCACGATTCGAAGGAAGCGCTATGGACAAATTTTACACGGCTAGCCACCACGACGGAGGCGGTCCGTCGAGCAATACAAAATAGTCAAGAGAGCCTAAGAGCGCTGGCTAAGCGCTATGGGGTCAATCCCAAAACGGTCGCCAAGTGGAAGAGGCGCGGCTCCGTCACTGATCTGAAGACCGGACCCAAGGAGCCAAAGTCCACCTCTCTATCGGTAGAGGACGAGGCCATCATCGTGGCCTTTCGAAAGCATACCCTGTTGCCGCTCGACGACCGTCTCTACGCTCTTCAGGCCACGATTCCGCACCTGACCCGCTCATCGCTTCATCGATGTCTTCAGCGCCACAGCATTTCGCGGCTGCCGGAAGTGGAAGATGGCAAAGGCATCAAACGCAAGTTCAAGACCTACCCAATCGGCTACTTCCACATCGACATAGCTGAGCTCCGCACCGCTTGCCACGCGGGCCGTTCCATATATGGGGGCATGGTCACGTTGAGTCCCGCGGCGCCGTTACCACGCGCCGAGCCCGCTGAACCGCTATTTTGTTGGCGTCTGCGCAAGGATCCTCTTTTGGCGCTGGAGAATTGCTTTGCCCCGCGCTTATCGACGAGAAACTCGCTCGTCGGCGTCTGCTGCGGTTGAGCTAGGTCGAGCACTCGTCGAGGGCGAGGAGATTGTCAGTCCAGACCCCATCGGCGTGAGTCTGAATGAACTTGCGTCCCGAGGGGCTTTTTCGCACAGCAACCCAGGCCGTCGAATTGCCGTCTTGCGTGTAGAACCGGTGATGTTTGTTCTCGATAAAGTGGACAACGTTTTCCACTTTGTCCCGCCATCTTCCCCCTTCGGGCTTCGGTCCACCGACATCGGTGATGTGCTCATGCCGGCTCATCCGATTAGGCTTGTGAACGCAATCAATGCGGTAAGTGGCCATGCTCCTACTTTCCAACTTATGATCGAGCGAGGATCCTGCTCTTCCGGTGATAAAGACCTATGTCGCCACTGTCCCGAATAAGCGCGATTCTTTACTTTGCGCGGCCCTTGCGCATGCGCCGCGCACTTCCGGCGGATCGCCAATTAGGCGACAATCAGCAATATCGAGGGGCGTGCGGTCTTGGGGTTTCTTCGTCACGGGAAATCTTCTTACCGGGGTCGGCAATGCAAATCCTACTGACGGCCCCCATCGGCTCGGGCGAGACCAGATAGTGAAAGATCATTCAAGGTCGCTCCCGGCCTCGGGCGCAGCTGCGTTCCGTCGCGAATGTCTTCGGCGCAGCCAGCTCGGATTCAAATCCGCTAACACGTGCATGATGCAGATTTCCGGCAAAATCGTCCCTGTTGCCGCTGCAATTGTTATCGAATCAGGATGCGCAGCATTGATCGGAAGCCCTTGTCGTGCCGGAGTCAGTCCATGGGTATTGATCTGGTGGTTCGCTTACCGCCGGTGAAAACAAATGCCTCAATCCCGCATCCTTGCCGTTTGCATCTTCGCGCTGACAACTGTGCTTCTCTCTTCGCCGGCGAGAGCGCAGCAGGCTCAACCGACCCAAGGTGACGGGCAGAAGCCTGCGGTGACGCAGTCGACATCTGGCGAGCCGCGATCGGGTCCTTCGATCCAAAAGCCAGCGCAGTCGAGGAGCCCGGACGCCCCTGCGAGCGTTCAGACGACGCCAAGCGATCCTCAGAAGCAATGTGTGAAGCCTGGAGAGTTCGCCATAGAACTTCGATCTGGCCGCAATCCGGTAGTCGTCCCAATCGTGCTAGCCACAAATTTCTTGCTCACAAACCAGCGCGTCGACGTCGGTGTGCCCGCGCCGTTCGTCGATGGCGTACGTTATTTCGCGGGTATCGACTCCGGAGACGAAACCTATCTTTTCAAGCGGCAGGACGTCGTTACGCACCGCGCGACCGAATCGGACGCGCTGGTCAAGAAACCCAGCCAGTCGATTGCTTGGATGCGATCGTGGTTGAACGGATAGTAGGGCTCGGCAGGCGCGCCGATGGGTGGCATCCAAAAATCTGCGCCTGCCGATAGAGCGGCAGGCGACTACGTCCTGTTCCGATACGGGCGTGCCGGCTTGCGCCCTCTGGACATCGGCTTGGGGGCATCGCACCCTTGGCCGGCTCAGTGAATTCGGACAAGTGAATGCCCAAGGTCGCGGCGATACGGTCCAGGAGATCAATGGTCGGGTTCTCTTTCTTCTGCTCAATGCCCCCCATGTGTGAGCGGTCGATCACAGCATCATAGCCAATTGCTTTTGCGGAATGCCGCGCTCTACGCGGATCCGGCGCACATTCCAGGCCACAAGCGCACGAGCGTTCATGCGCAGAGGCAGCCATTCCGATGCTTATGAAACCACTGGTTATAGCCAATCTATTGCGATAAGTTCGCGCGGGAGCAGCGCCATCAGTTCCCTAAGACGGGTACGAAAGAGGAAAGTCACAGGATGGATGCACCAGGTCATTGTGAGCCGATCTGCGACCGCGCTGTTGGCGCGAAAGGGAGCTTGGCGCTGCGGCGATTCGGGTGGTACCAAACTGCTCACAATGTGGTTATCGTTGGTCGCATTTCAGTAAATTTTTCAGCTTGGTAGGAGTTCAGCTAGTGCCGGCCGAGCCGAAGATCGCAGAATTGGCGCCCAGCGTCGACGAGCTCACGTCATATGACAAGGAGCACGCTGTTGCCTACATGCGACTTCTTGATGCGGACGCGGACAAGGCAGACTGGCGCGAAGTCGCGCGAATTGTGCTTGGGCTTGACCCCGCCGTTGAACCGGATCGTGCGCGACGCACATTCGAAAGTCATCTGACGCGGGCCAAGTGGCTAGCGGGCCACGGCTATCGCGATCTGCTACGTAGCGGTTGGCCAAAACAATGATCAGCGCGGATGTCAGGATCGCCGGAATGCGTCGCGATCGCAAAAGTTGATCATTCCATCGATTAAGTGGGTGCAAGGCGCGCACACGGTAAGCAAGCCACCGGAAAGAGCCACAATCATCGGATGCATTTCGCCGCGTCTGAAAATTGTACGGGAAAGGTGCGATGCCGGATACTGATTGGAGATCTGAGGAAGCGTACAGCGGCCTGAAGAAGGCGGATGCTGCCGACCTGGCCTGGGAGTGGCTGCGCCGGGATCGCGACTACCAAGAGGATTATAAGCGGCTATCTCGCCGCGAACGTTCGAGCGCAGCGGCGGGCCAGTTCCGACGCAAGTGGGGGCTCTCGTTTTCCTGCTGATCCGCAAAAGACTTTCGACAAGCATTCAGTCTTTTGGGCACCCGAGGTGCTGCCGACCGTACTGGCCGTGCGGGCGGCCAATTGCATTGTGCCCAAAAGCTATCAGCTCGATTTCGACAATCTGCCGGGCGGCGAGCTTCGTCGTGCGCCGGATGGATGGCATGCGATCGTGCCGCTCGGGGGCACGGAGCATCGCCTTTGGCTAAGAGAGCTTCCGGCGAGCGGGTATGCTGTCGTCGTTGATCTGCCGCTCGACGCCGATTTCGAGCTTCGGTTGAGGGCCGCACGTCGATTTTGGCTCGCCCTTGAGCGTCGGCCGCTCGGACAGCCTCCTCTTGCTATGCCTGCTTTGAAGCAGCGTCGGCTGATCCTTGCGCTGCGCGCAGTGGATGGTTGGCTGGACGGAAATAGCTATCGCCAAATCGCGCAAGGCCTGTTTGGAAGTCATCGTATGGCCGAGCGCGCCTGGAAAACAGACGATTTGCGCAGCCGAACCATTCGACTTGTCAAGCTGGGACGGCGCCTCATGCGCCTTCGCTGGCGAGCATTGCTCAACAAGGGTACACGCAAGAATGACAGTTCATGAGCGGAGGACCATTGGCATACCCGAGTTGTGAGCTGCCTATTCTTCTACTGGTGCGATCGCGGACAGGATAAAATCTTTGCGTTCCGAATTCACTCTTTGGCCTCGGGACTGCTGCAACGGAAGAGGCGCTATCTGCGTAAGAGCTTGACGGCTCTTCCCGGAGGGTTTTCTCAAATTGAGTTCTCGACTTGAATAGCAATGCATCGAATTCCCGCGGTACCGGATTGAGGGGCGTCTGCTAGGCATTATGCAGCCTGCGCAGGTGCTGCCTTCTTGCAAAGACGGGCCAGCCATCGGCAAAAAGAACGTGCGATCTCGGGGTGCGCGCTGCGATCCACAGCATAGGCGCGATATTGCATGCCGCTTGGAGCGCGGGAGCCGGGGACGATTTGCAAAGCGCCTCCTCTCACCAGATCACTGACGATGATTTCTGGTGCGATAAGAAGGCATTTTCCTGCCATGACTGCCGGCAGAGCAAGATAATTGTGATCATAGCGCGCGCCCGCTCGTATGTCGTTTGAGGACAGGTTCATGGCCCTCAGCCATGTCGGCAGGATGTCGGGACGTGATGTGATGTTCAGTATCGGGGTTGAGCGAACGATCGAGAGCTCTCGGCCCGCGACCAGATTTGGCGGGCCGACGCACACCAGCTCCTCTTTGTAAATCTCCCAGCTGTCGGCGGGCTCGATGACGGAAAGATCCCGTGTAATCAGAATATCAAAATCATCCGAAGATGTCGGTGGCGAGAGCGAGCTCACGACGTCCACGATGACGCCGCCGGCTTCAGCAGAGAAAGTCTGCAGATTTGGAATAAGAAGAGAGAAAGCAAAGGTCGATAGTGACGTGCGGACCACAATCCGATTCGTTCCTGCGCCTGCACGGCGTCGCATTCTCTTCGCGGTGAAGCCGACCGTTTCGATCGGTTCAGAGACTGCGTTTGCGAATAGCCTCCCAAACTCGGTTAAGTCACTGCGCCGTCCACGCCGCTCGATCAGGTCAGCACCCAGATAGTCCCGCAGTACGGACAAATAGCGGCTGACTGAACTCTGTGTTGTTCCCAAAGCGGTGGCGGCGCGCGTAACGCTGCCTTCGCGGGCGACGGTCACAAAAGCGCGGATGGCGTTTAAAGGAACTTCGTCGTCTTGAGCCGCCACTGTCTGCTCCGGCGCCACAATGAACATTCATCACATTACTCGATGTCCATAGGGAGATTGCAGCTTATTAGGGGGCGGTTGCGCTTAAAGTCCGCACGATGCCACTCATACTGATGCGGGATCGCAGAAGATCTGCGTCAGTAGCTCCGTGCTGTAACGGGGGCTATGTCCTTTTGCGGCGTGCCGATTTCGGCTTGCGACCTTTAGGTAAGGTAGCGAGCGGCGGCGCCCCCTTGGACGGCCGAACAAACAGCTCCGAGACAGCAACGCCGAGCGTTTCGGCCAGGCGATCGAGAAGATCGATTGTCGGGTTTGCCTGTTGGCGCTCAAGACCGCTCATGTAGGAGCGGTCAACACCTGCATCGTAGGCTAATTGCTCTTGCGGAACACCGCGTTCGACGCGGATCCGGCGCACATTGTAAGCCACAAGCGCACGAGCTCTCATGCGCGAAAGCAGCCATTTCGATGGTCATCAAACCACTGGCTGTCAAACCACTGGCTATAATCTACGTAAAAACCCTCCAAATCATAGGTTTTGATCGAATTATTCAGTGCCTGTCACCGAATCGCTGTTCCCCGACGTTGCAGGAGACGGGGAGCCGCGCGAGCCGACTGGCGCCATGTGAGAGAATCCGATGCTGGTCCTGCTAGCCCACTATGCCAGCGAAACCAGCGGTGGTAGCTCGGCGCTCGCGTTGTGGAACCCGCTGTAAGCGCTGGTCCTGGACGCGCTGTTCCTAACAGATGCGGCAATCCTCTGTGGTCGGCCAATGCCCGCCACCTTTGCTCCCGTGAGGGGGCAATCTCCAACAGTGCTACCAACCGGATCGTTGAGAGCTACCGCAAGCGCAGCTATCTCGAGGTGGGCAAGCCGTCAAAGACGACGCTGTCCCTACCGGAGCAGCGACGTCAAAAGTTAGCGGCGACATGACTCGGCGCTCAAGGCTCTGAAAAGCGCTGTCCCTGCCAGGCGCCGCTAACTTTGGTGCCAGCCTTGCCCGATTCGGTATCAACGCTGACACTTCGCCCCCTAGGGTGCCCCAGGTTGTAGGCTTAGCACGACTGCCAATCACCGACCTGAATTGGTGGGATCGTCTGCTAATTTTAAGCTGGTCCGCCGCCTCGTGAAGAAATTGGAGATGCCCGGCACCTCAGCTGCATGAAAAGGGCTTACGCGCCGCCGCTCATGACAGAGTTGAGAAGGGTGGCGGGTAAGACGGGAGGCATGGAAGCAATCGCTTGAAAGACCACTAGCGCCCAAACTTTAACATCGTCAGCCTCCCCCGGCACAAGCTGACCGGCTGTCCATGCCGGAAAGAGCATGACGGTGCTGCCAGCAGGAGTCGCTTCTCGGTCACCGGAAGCAGCGCGGGCGCGTCTCGGCGCCGGTCGGTTGGCTAGATCGGCGCGTCCCTGCCGCGCCTGCGCTGCGGATTGATGTTAGCAGGAACGTGACTCGGCGCTGTCCCATTCTGGTAAGGCGCTGTCTCTACCACGTCGCTAACCCTAGCGGGTCTGTACTCAGGCTAGCTTTCCAAAAGCTGATGAAACCCGTGCGGCAATTCACAAAGAACAGCAGCTGTTGTGGCGACCATGCTCACGGGCGGCCGCTGAACCGCCCCATCGGCGCGCAGTCAAAATGGACCCGGTCGCTCACAAGCCTGGCACAAAGGATCTTCTCTGCGGTATAGACGGCGCAAGTACAGGGTTCATCGAATCCCGATCATGGTGACCAGAAAAGTGGTCTTAGAGCATGCGTGTGCGCACAGCATGATAATGCATTGGTAATATGATCAGTTCAAGGGCGCGGCTTCAGCGAGTGGGTGGTGCGCAACGGATTCGTATTCGCTTTGGCCTCAATATTCGTGAAGGCCGTATCAAGCTGCGCAACGTGCTGTCGACCGCGCCGAACCAATGTTATAGGCGGGCAGCTTTGCCGTACATCCTGGCTATATCGCGTGTCCATTCGGTCAGTGGTCGGCCGGCGAGTTGTTCAAATGACAAATGGGCATTCATTGACCCCGTCCCCCACAGCGGCAGGAAGTCGCAGTGGATCAGCGCCTCCAAATAACGGCCAGTCGCGAGGAGCAGGTTCATCACGCGCGAATAAAGCTCAGCATCGTCAACCGGCCATGGATGAGTCGAGGCGATATTGCATGGCTCCGGGCTCGCGCCGCCAGAGCCTACGCCCTTTTCCGAGCTGCGGCCAACACCACCGACTCCGATCCATTCGATGCGCCAGCATCCGGTCTGCGAGCTGACGCGCGCCGCCGCGTACTTATCGCATAAAAGCGCTGCCAAATGTCACTACCAGATCCGGGCGTTTGGGAATCAGTACTTGCATCGTAAGGTTATGGAAAGGTTCGGATGCACATGAGCGTGTTCCCATCCAGCTTCGAGACGCGCAAAGCAGTCCCATGTCAAGCATAAATCTCAGCTCCCAATCCTTTGCCGATGCACGCGCGCGACAGCGGGCCGTCACCGACCGAAAACTCACGACATTTAGAGCACTGGTCCCGAGACGTTCAGGTTTCCAGATGAGACGTGGCATGAAACCGAGAGCGCGGACAGCCGCAGCAATAAAGCGCGCTCGGGCCATCTCCGATCTCGACCGGTGCTGCGCAATCTGGTGGCTCTATCGCCTCCATTTCGGCATCAACCGCGACGTGATGTTGGGCCTTGCCGCGGTCGCCCAGGAGAGATCCCGCTGCGGCATTTAGGCCTCGTGACATCGACCACTTTCCATGCGAGCAGCTGGCGCTGCCCCACCAAACCTGCCACCAGGTTGCGCGTTTGGCAGGCGGACAAAGTCTCAGCCCAACTCCAAACGTGTCAAGTCTCCCCCCAGCCCACCAAGGTCGCAATCACACTAGTGCCGGCGGACTGCCCGGGCGGCTGCACAATGGCGCCTGAGAATGCGGTGTGTAGACCGCAAAGGCCGAACTAGACTAGTGCTCGCCGTTAGCAGCATCAGCAGCCTGCGATTTGTGGTGCAGATGATGCTGCTCATGGAACCCAGCAGCGTTGAAACTACGGCCAAGTAGCTGAGAGCGGCGAGCGCCAAATTAGACCGATTGATTGGTAAAGTCTGCCGATCGGGAGCAAGGACCGACGCTCGGATTTCACAGGTGATCTTAAGCGGTTACATGAAAAAGGAATATGCCGGGCCCGAGTCCGCAGCGCCAAAAGTGGTCGAGGAGCTCATCAAGCAAGTCTTGCGAGCGTATTGCGGTGGATTGATCCTCTCACGCAGAAGCCCATGGGCAGGTTGCGTCTCTATCGATCGAAGTCTCGGTGAGCCATTCGACCCTGCAGACGGCCAGCCGTTCAAGCCTGCGCCGCCCGCGAATTATGCCTTATACTCGCCTCCGGGCTCTACGCGATGACACGACATCTCAGTTTCCAGCTCGTTCAGACGTCGTCGGATGAAAAGCAGCTGGACCGCCGTATCTTCCGGCGTCGCGTGCGATCTGGGCGGTCTAGTCTAGATCGGCGCATGGACGCAATTGTCGAGCTGTCCTTGTCGAAACCGCTCAAATTGTGAGGCTGGAGAGGTGCCCGAGCTGACCGCAATTGGATCGACGAAGAACGAACACCAAGGACGGGCGAAGGCTTTCCTAACTTCGGCATGCAACCAAGCTGTTTTAGAAGGGAGTGCTGCGACATAGTATCAGTGCGGCCGCGAACGAGAAATCAGTTGAGACGATGATCGGTTTGGCCGATCCGACTTGCGCATTCTTCACGCAGGTCGTCGCGGGATGATCATACGATATGCCGCCTTTTCTCGCCGTCACCCGCGTTCGGAGATGGCCTACAGTCGGAAAAAAAGGAGGGGCTATACCAAGTGACCGACCACTCCTTCATCCCGTTGGCTTGCTTGACACACCTCTCCGGAAGCGACGAACGTCAGACCGCTCGGGCTGAAACGCGTCCACTAAAACTGGCGCGGCGTTCGCAGGATCACTGTCGCCACATACGAACACATCGGCGGCCGCGTAGGAGCTCTCAGGCCAGGTATGTAGGGTCATGCGCGATTCAGCCGACCAGGCTATTGCGGCGACGCCGTGACCGGCACAAAACTTATGAGCATGAAGGTGGAGTTGGGTCGCCCTCGCTGTACGAATGGCTTTTCGGATTGCGGTTTCCGCAAGCTCCGGATTATCGAGAGTCTTCGCTGCCCATAGCTCAGTGAGCATATGGGGCGCACCTGTGGACAGAGCCGGTGGGGCCTCCTTCTCGTTATCCATACTCAAAGAAGGATGCGACGCTCACAGGCTTGAGCACCATCGGTCTGGGGATCGTTGAAAGAGCCTTTCGCCCGGACTAACGGTATACCCGGTGGCGAAAACGCTCTCGACGGGATTGGTGGTGCCGGCTCAAGTGCCGCGGAAATCGGACAATTACGCTAATCACAAGCCGTAACGAGCCTATGGGCGCGTTGATTGCGGGTGCCATTCAGACGATGGCGGGTCCACTACAACATCAGGTAGGTGCCAAAGTGGACTCGGGCTCGTAGCGTCCTCCTGTCTTTCTGCTGATCATCGAGCCAGAAGCAAACACCGACAAGCTCATACGGGCAAAACCTTACGACGTGCGAAAGTCAGGGTGGCTGCGCATGCACAAGACGAGCTCCGGCGTTCCGATTTGGACGCCGCAGAAGCCGACGAATGGCGGGGCGCGTGCCTACGGAAAATACAGGCAAGAAGCAGTCTATGGAACGTCAACCGGTCGACGCAATCACTGCGATCAATCGGCTTGCGAGTTCGGATCCGGAGAGAGTCGCGCTGAGGCACGGCGCAGACGAACTCACATATGAGGGGCTACGATCCAGATCGGATGCCCTTGCGAGCACCCTAAGAGAGCGGGGTGCTCGCGGCACAATTGTCGGCTATTGGGGGGAGCGGGACCTCGACTGGGCGACGGCGGTCATCGCAATTTTGAAAGCGGGATCAACGTATCTACCGCTCGATCCATCGCTGCCGGCTTCCCGTACATCATTCATGATCGAGCAGAGCCGCTGCGCTCTGCTGATGGGCCGAGACCAGCCGGGGCCGCTCAGTCTATTCCAGGAGAGCAGCAAAGGCACCCCGCAATTCCTGGCTATAGAGGCGGCACTGCGCCGGGTCCAAACTTCGTCTGCGGTGCCACCGCCTGACGAGGATGGACTTGCCTACATTCTGTTTACGTCTGGTTCGACGGGCCAGCCTAAGGGCGCAATGATCGAGCGCGCCGGCCTAAACAATCATTTGGCGGCAAAGATCGACGCTTTAAGTCTCACTCGGACGGATTGCGTCGCGCAAACGGCATCGCACTGCTTTGACATCTCGCTTTGGCAGCTTCTGGCCGGGCTTTGCGTCGGAGCCTCTACAGCGATTATTGGTGATGCGACATTGAGGTCGCCGTCATCCCTCCTTCAAGAAATTCAACGATGCGGCGCCACGGTTGTGCAATTCGTTCCGTCCATGCTGGCAGTGTTTGTTGAATATCTGCAGTCGCTTGCTGCGGCCGAGCGAGCCATGGACGGTTTGCGGATTATTTCTACGGTCGGAGAACCTCTAACACCCGGATTGGCGCGCGCGTGGCTTGCCTTGTATCCCCGCGTTTCCATTCTCAACCACTACGGGCCGACCGAGTGCGCGGACGGCGTGACGCATCATCTGGTTTCCGTGCCGCCTGCGCTGGCTGAGCCTTATGTACCGATCGGCAGGCCAATTGAAAATGTTCAGGTTTATGTCGCGGACGGACCACGGCTGTGCAATGTAGGAGAAGTCGGGGAAATCTGTGTTAGCGGCGTTGGTGTCGGTGCCGGTTACGTCAATGACCATGTCCGCACCAAGGATGCGTTCGGGCCAAACCCGTTCTCAAACGACCTGTCCTTCCGGCGCATATATCGGACAGGTGATCTTGGGCGCCTTCGTTCCGACGGTCTTTTGGAATGTCTCGGTCGGCGCGATCGTCAGGTCAAAATTCGCGGGCACAGAATCGAGTTGGGAGAAATCGAAGCTCGTTTGTCCGCTCATCCATTGGTGCATGGCGCCGTCGCAGTCGCCTCTGTCTGCGCAGGCGTAAAGCTTACGGCGCGAGATATAGCTGGGTCAGAGGCGCAAGCCGAATCGCGGCGGCTGGTTGCGTATGTGTCGACTTCGGCTGAACTGGCGGAAAGCGACCTTCAGAATTTTCTTGCTGAGGCACTCCCCAGCTACATGCTTCCGGAAAGAATTATCCACGTCAGCAGTATTCCACTGACCAGGAACGGAAAGGTCGATTTTGCAGCGTTGCCTGACCCGGCCACTGTTCGCCCTCCATTGTCAACGCCATTCGAGGAGCCGCAAACAGACCTCGAAATCCGGCTGCGTCAAATCTGGTCCGGTATTTTGCGGATCGGCAAGATAGGTGTGAATGACCAATTCATAAGCCTCGGCGGAGATTCTCTCCGTGCAATGCTCATATTGGGACAGTTGGAGACCTTGCTCGGAGTGAGAGCTGATTTCAGGCTGGTCCTGAACGGGACGATTCGATCTCTTGCCGCTTCGATCGGGCCCAGCGCCGAGTCCAATTCGCGCGCAGCTTTTACATACCGAAAGCTCAACCGATCGTCTCTGACACGGCTCCAGGAGCACCTATGGTTCCTCTCGCAGCTCGATCCAACTGCCAAGAACTACATCATTCAAGGGGGCCTGCGAATTAGGGGAAACATCGATTTAGCTCTCTTCACTCGCGCCTGGGCCGAGGTTATTCATTCCCACCAGGCACTTTCGTCGCGCTTCATCGACGAAGACGGTCCGGTTCAGTGCTTCGATGCTCCGCCATGTACCAGCCTTGGATTGACCGATGTATCTCATCTCACCTCGTCGGAAGCTGAGGAGCTCATCGCGCAGTTTCGACGAACAGAGGTGGAAGACGGTTTTGACCTTCGACAAGGCCGCTTGTTTCGCGCGCGTATGGTCCGGTCTGGTCCCGACAACCATCTCATATTGATCACCGCTCATGAAATCATCCTCGATGCCTGGTCGATTTCTGTTCTCCTCAGAGATCTTCAGCGAAGATATTTAGATGGTGCGGCGCCCTGGCCAGAAAACCGTGCATCACTCTCGGGCTACGCGGCGTGGGAAACACAACATGCTTCTCCAGAAGCGCTGGAGAGCCAACGTCACTATTGGCGTCGTCAGATTGGTGATGATCCGCCGGTACTTTCGCTTGGAACGGGACGAGCGCGCCCGCAGACAAATTCATACCGCGGCGCCTCGTATCCAGTGCTGCTTGGCGCCGATCTCTCCAGTCGCGTAAGAGAATTTTCGCGCCGAAACAGCTGCACCACGTCGACAACACTGCTGGCGTGCTTCAAGCTGCTGCTGCGAATGTATAGCGGTCAGGACGATATTGTCGTCGGCATGCCACACGCTGTACGGGATCAACCTGGCAGCGCCGACATCGTCGGCTTTTTCCTGAATATGCTGCCAATCCGTGCCACAGTCGATGGCGGTGAATGCTTTGCCGCCCATGCCACGCGCATTCAGGGCCTGGTCAGCGATGCCATCGCAAATGCGGCCTATCCATTCGGATGGATGGTCAGGGATAGTAGGTTATGTCGCGAACCGGGGCGATCACCGATCTTCCAGGTCATGTTCAACATGTACTCCGAAGCCGTCGAGCCACTTGGTCAAGACAAATTGGCTTTGACATTCCGCGAGTACGACACAGGCTATGTCAAATTCGACCTAACACTGTACGCGCAAGATCTGGGCGATGAAATTGCACTCCAGCTCGCGTATGCGGAAGACATAATCTCGAGTGATCTGGCTATTCGCATGGCCAACAATCTGCACTGTCTGATTGCCGCCTGCGTTGATAAGCCGCTTGTGCCCATTGAGGAACTAAGCTGCCTCAGCGCCTCAGATCTCACTATACTGGATTCGCTGGATGGGTCGACCCAACGATATGAATCTGAATGTCCGCTTGTTGAAGCCTTCGAGCAGATCAGCCTCTCCAATCAGAGCAATTTAGCATATTTTGGTGAGTTCGGGGAGGTCACATTCGGCCAGCTGCGTGAGCGCGTAGCCGCTATCCGCTCGTCACTGCGGAGTATGGAGGTGGGAGCCGGCGATCTGGTGGCCATGCTTGTTGACCGGTCGCCGGACGTTGCCGCTATCATGCTTGCGGCGCGAGGCTTGGATGCTGTCGTTGTGCCGATAGCGCCGGATTATCCGCGTGATCGGATCCAACATATCCTGCGAGATAGTCAGGCAAAGCTCTTGGTTCACGCGAATATCACGGAGCCTGGCTTTGAGATACCTTCGATTTGTCTGTTGGCCCTAGAAACGTGCAGTGTGTCGAGGGATGATTTAGCGCCCAGCAACACACCGTCAGATCACCCAATTGCGAACCTCATATACACGTCCTCCTCAACAGGCCGCGCGAAGGGGGTTCTTATACCGGAATCGGCCATTCTTAATCGACTGAACTGGATGTGGCGACGCTTTCCCTTTGACAGCACCGACGTCATGGTTGTCCAGAAGTCCGCGTGCCTTGTTGCGTCCGCTTGGGAGTATTTTGGTGGGCTTCTGAGAGGTGTGCCCACGCTGATCCTCACCCAAGGGCAGGTGCTGGCTCCAGATTTGTTGTTGTGCAGTTTGGCAAAACATCGCGTGACACGCTTTTTTGCCTCTCCACCACTCCTATCTGGTCTCATCGGGTCTCAGGAACGGCAACGGCAAAGGACCGCCTTGAGATTGGTCACAAGCAGCGCCGAACCGATGCCTTCCTCGCTGCCCGCTCGCTGGCGTGGGTCTTTTCCGGGCGTGCCGTTGTGGAACTTCTATGGTGCGACGGAATGCGCGTCCAATGCAGCCGTGCACCAAACATCGGTTGCAGATGACAACTCGGCGCTTGTCCCAGTCGGGCGGCCAATCGACAACGTCAAACTCTACGTGCTCGATGCACGATTGAAGAGAGTGCCTGTTGGAGCCCCCGGCGAGCTGTGCATCGCGGGCCGCTGTCTGAGCGCTGGGTACTGGCAGGATCAAGATCGGACTGACCGCTGTTTCGTGCCGAATCCGTATGATGGCGGACAATACGACGTGCTCTATCGAAGTGGGGACATCGCACGCATCTCAACCAGCGGCCTTCTCGAGATTTGCGGCCGATCGGACAACCAGATCAAGGTGAGGGGCTTTCGCATCGAGCCGGAGGAGGTCGAAGTTGCCCTTGAGTCTCATCCGGCAATCGCAAAGGCCGCGGTCTTCGCAGAAGGCATCGATGACGATCGCCGCTTGACCGCGAGCGTGGTGCCCGCTCGAGAGAATCTAAGCTCCGGAGAGATTTTCGCCCACCTGCGCAAAAAGTTGCCATCTTACATGATTCCCGCAGCCTTGCGGTTGGTCGACAGTATTCCCCTGACGACGAGCGGAAAGATAGAGCGAGCTCGCCTATCCTCCGTTCCTTACCGCGAAATCGAGACCGATTCATCTGCTGAGCCCCGCACCAGGAATGAGCGAGTTCTTGCTCGGATCTGGGAGGATCTATTAGGCGCCAAGGGTGTGGGAATCGACAGTAGTTTTTTTGATATCGGAGGCGATTCTCTTCTGAGCGTACGTTGCGTCACGCTGGCGCGCAAAGCCGGGCTGAATCTCACCGTCAACCAACTTTATCGAACACCAACCATCAGGGACTTGGCCGCCGGAGAAGCGGAGGCGGAACCCCACAACGTCGCTTCCGCGGACGGCTTACTGCCTGTGCCTCCCGTAATATCGTATTGGAATTCGCTTGTCGGCTTTGACGAGCATTTTAACATCGGCGATCTGTTCTTCTTGCCCGGTGGCATCCTGAACATCGAGATCCTGGACCGGGCTCTCGCCGATATCATCAAGCGGCATGAGGGCCTCAGGCTGCGCGTTGCCCGAACCCAAGATGGACTCCGGCTGGGGATTGGGCCTTCTCCCGCCGAGCGCATCGTGGACGAGATTGATCTCGTCCGAATGACCGGCCCAGACCAGCGCAGGACAATCGAGAGCGTTTCGGCAAGATGTCAACACGTGTTTCGGTTTGATGGCCACACGCCTCTTGTTCACGTCACCGCCTTCCGCACTTCGGAAAGCGGCGATTACTATCTGCTGGTCCTGATGCATCATTTCGTAGTGGATGGAATAGGCTATCGGCTATTCCTGGAAGCCTTGGAGGGCGCATACAACGCTCTTGCTGCAGGCCATGATGTGAACGGTCCTGAGACCGTACAGAGGCTCTCTCCCTGGTTGAAGCGCCTCGAGCAGTACGCGAACAGCGAAGCACTACACGAACTCAAGCACTGGGAGGGCATTGACTACGATCAATTCAACTTGCATGTCAGCGACGCGTTATCCCGCGGCACGAGTGTTGCCGAAGAAAGCGCGAGAGAGCTTCACGATCCAAGTCTCGGAGGTCGTCGGGAGGATTCGAACGGCCGTTCGCTTCGGGTAGATCAGGCCAAGTACCATGTCGAAATCGACGGCGAAGCGACCGCGGGCCTCCTCAGTATTGGAGCCAGATCAGCGCATTGTCAGGACTTTGATGTGTTTCTTGCTGCCCTGTCCGGTGCGTTTGGAGCCCTGTTCGGCAACTATTCGCTCTGGATTGATAGCCTGACTTCGACACGAGGTCGGCTGTTTGACGATTTCGATTCATCTCAGATCATTGGCCTCATCAGCGAGGTGGTCCCGCTTCCATTGAATGTCACCGAAAGGGAGTCGCGTTCCGATCGTGCTCGTTCAATATACCGGCAGCGCAATGCGCTGCCGCATGGGGGAATAGGCTTTCGGACCCTAAAATTCCTAAACCGAGATCCAGCCGTGCGGTGCCGGCTCGATCGCCTGCCACTGCCCAGAATCGGGGTGAATTATCGCGCCGGACTGCAACGCCATTTCGCACGCCGTTTTCTAGACACAGACCCTTATCCACTATGGATCGGCGAACACATGGATCAAGCGGCCCCGATCCACCTCTTCTGGTTCGATGTCGGATATCAATCCGGCCGTCTACAGATCGAAATGAGGTATGATCCGAGCCAGGTCGGTTATGAGGTGACCCGCCATCTTTGCACGGTCTTGCAACAGGAGCTGTTGCAGACAATCAATGAATTCGTAGCGCTGAGGGCGGTGTAAATCATGGATGAGCGCAACGCGGAGCTCGTCGTCAAAAGCGATCGCGATGCGATGCCGAAGAAAAACCGGCATATCGATCTATCGGACCAAAAGCTCCCGAGCCTTCTCCTGCGTCTTGCCATTCCATCTGTTATCGCCTTGTCGATCAACGCGTTACAGCAGCTCCTCAACGCGATCTTTGTTGGCTCACTTGGTGCGCAGGCGATTGCAGCTGTCAGCATGACGATGCCGCTCATTTTAGTGCTCGCTGCGGTGGGAGAGGGGATCGGGGTGGGTACTGCCTCCTTCATATCTCGTCATCTTGGTGCTGGTAATGAGTTGGAGGCGTGCCGGGGTGCGAGTACGGCGCTCGCGTTGGCCGCTCCGATCGCGGTGATCATCACCGTCGCCCTGCTTCTGAGCCTACGAGCCATCTTCGTCGCACTCGGGGCAAGTCCAACCATCCTGCCCATCGCGCTCGACTACGCCACGATCCTCTTGCCGGGGTCTACTTTGATGCTCCTGAACATCGTCAGCGGCTTCATCGCAAGAGCTGAAGGTAACACACGATTCAGCATGTGGACCATGCTGAGCGCTTTCATATTGAACGCTTTGCTTGATTCCCTTTTTATATTCTTACTAGACTTGGGCGTGCGAGGCGCAGCGCTAGCGACGTTGCTATCTCAGATCGCAGCTATAAGCCTCTACATCACGTTTTTTACCAAGCGCCTCGGCACTGTGCCCGTCAGGATATCTCAGGTCTCGTTGCGCGTAGATCGCATCAGGGAGCTCGCGTTCATTGGGGCGCCGGCGACAATGACTAGTATCTTATCGGCTCTTGCCGGTATGTTCTTGTACGGAGCCGCTGCCCGGTTCGGTGACGAGTTCGTTGCGGCCGTGGGAATAGCTGTAAGAATCTTGACAATCGGGGCGCTGCCTATCACCGGCTTTTGTATCGGCTCTCAAGCTGTCCTGGGGTTCGGTTGGGGCGCCCGCGACTTTGCCCGTGTACTGAAGGTTGCGAAGTTCATGCTCTCTATCACGGTTGCGCTTTCCTTTGCGTATTCCGCAGCCGTCATGCTTTTTGTCCGGCCTTTGGTCAGGTTGTTCAGCGATAGCGACAAGGTCACGGAAATTGCCGTCTCGAGCTGCATCATCTTTCATTTGTTTTTTGGGCTTTACGGTATTCAGAGTTTCGTGACGACAATGCTTCAGTCGCTTGGCAGAGCACGCCTCAGCGCGGTCGTATCTTTCGCAAGGCAGGGATATCTCTTCATACCGGCGGTACTTCTATTTCCTGTCATATCGGGCTTCAGTGGATTGTTAGCCAGTCAAGCCATCGCTGAGCTGGGCGCTGGAATGATCGCGCTATTCGTCATGTTGCGCCAGTTTGCTGAGCTCAGGCGAGGAGGGCCAGCACATTGAGCCAGAAATTGAGAGTGCTCCTTGACTTTGAGTTAGGCGTCATCCCGACAATTAATACATTCCTCGCGGGCGAAACAGCCAGCCGTCGTTCGTTCCGAGCTGGTTGCGAAAGTCGTTACAAGCGCGACAAGCTCGAGACGTCCAACCGGGGAAGATGCTTCGAGCGCATGGGGGGAATGTAATCGAAAGGCTACCATATGCCGGCTAGTTGACAACCGTTCGGGTCGCGCCGGAACGGCCATCATGGTACGATGAACGCCCGCTGCGCCCGGATCACGTCTACCGGCCTTGACCAGATTAAACCACCGCTTCAGGTGCGGATGCGCGCTCCAGCGATCCGTAGTTGATCGACCGGGGGACCGCGGTAGCCCCGCGGGATTCATAACAGTGATTTGGTCATCGGATTTCAGCGTCCGGAACGGGCGTCGACGGCGTCCGTCGGCGTCGCGCGTACCTCGTCGACGATCCCAAGCACGGCCCGTTCACGCCGAGTATTGCTGCACGATCGCTTTGCCGCGCGCCGAGATTCCGTCCAGCATGGTGTCGAGCACCGGTTCTTTCAGGCCCTCGACCCTCGCCTCCTTCAGGATGTCGCTGAGCGCGTCGGGAATCTTCTCGCCGAGCGCCACCAATCGCGCGATCATCGCGTCGGGGTCCATTTCATCAGTTCCGCCTGGCGTCGCCAATGCCGCGGCAGGACCTCTGAGAACTTTGGTAGCCGCCGATCTTCATCGCCATGCGCAGCCGCCGCCGCTCATGTTGGTCGTCGTGGTAAGGCACGTAGCTCAGGACGTCGTAGAGTGGCGCAAGAAACATACGCCGGCCCGGGAGGTGGATGACTGAGAAGTTCTTCGCGTGCCGCGTCGGTACCGAGCACCAGGAAGCTGAAGGCGATCATGTCGGCGAACGCCGCCTTGTCCGCCTCCGGATCGGTAGCGTAGCGCAGCACGTCGTTGGAGATCTACTCGATCGAGGGCCCGCCCTCGCTCTGGTACTTGACGGCGGGATGCACGCCGAGCGCCTGGCACATGTCTTCCTGGTGGAATCGTTTGACGACGCCGTCCTTGTCGATCTCGCGGTCGTACCGGGTGACGACGATCGCGACCTCTTCGCCAAACTTCCCGACCTTAACTTCGGCCGCGGATCTTCCGGGGAAGCTGCTTCAGTCCGTCATGATGATTTTGCTCTCGTTCGTCATCGCGGGAGTCTCCTGTTTCACGTCCGAGTACCGCTTCAGGCGGATGCTCGTGGCGATGCGCAAGCTGTTCAAGCCCCTCCTGGGCTACATGGTCAGCTACGCGGTGTCGGCGGAAGCCAAGGAGGCTCGAAAAAAGGCGGTATGCGTGGCTGCGCGCGCGTGCGCGTCGATTGGCGAGCGGTGTCTTGTGGAACTAGATCCATGAAGCCATCGCGCTGATCGGAGACGCTCTCACCCGCGGCTGGGAAAACGATCCGAAGCCGCCGTTTGAGCTCTTGAAAGCTTGGCCGGGCCAACGGCGACGGCAAGACGGCGACGCCGTTCAGGCCTACTGCAGCTTTCCCAGAAAGATGCAGTCCCAATACATGCTGTCTTTCCAGGCCTGTTCCGCTTGATCGCGCTCCCAGGCCCATTGACTTCGGTTGCCCGATGGCCTCGCCTGCGTGGGGCAAAGAGCCAATAGCTGGTCGGTCACGCCCTGGGCCTTGCCCACCGATAAGAATTGGAAGAAGGGATTCTCGCCTTGTTTGGCGACCAGTACCTTGGCCGCGGCATCGAGGTCAGGATCCTGGAGACCCATCGTTCTCGCCAGGAACAGGCCAACCGACGCGAGGTGCAATGGAAAGCCTGGCGTATTCGCGGTGGCGGATGCAAGTGCCTGTCCAGGCACCGACAAGATCAAATTCTTCGGGAAGGGTGCGGCGCCGGCTAGGTCGTCGATGACATCTTCGCAGAGCCTGGCCCTCGCCGAGCCAAGATAGTTTGCGGTTGCCTTCAGATATGTGCAGTCACCCGGGCGGAGCGTGCAGCGCTTGTCGGCAGCGTCGTCGGTACAATATCTGAGCCAACCTTCCTTGATGCAGTTCGAACCGACCTTGATGAGGCAGGGACGATTGTCTGCTATCCATTGTAGCCATCGATCAAAAGCCTTCACGTCCCTGGTCGCAACCGCGTACAGCATGACACCCAGCGCCTGATCAGGCGAGAACGAAACGTCGTGATTGGGATACGTCCAGCCGATTCGGCGCGGCGATCGCCACCAACGTCCGTCAGCTCCCTGAGACAGACGCACACCCTCGCATCCTCTGCCGTCGCCTGCGGCGCAAAGCAGGCCGTTGAACAGGGTCATGTCGCCGTCGTCGCAGTGAGTTGGGTCTCCGGCTGAATATTTCGTAGGATAGGGCGTGCCGGTCGCATTGCAGAGGAGTGCTTGCGGTGGCTCCCAGAACATCAGGGCATCCGACAGCGGCGTAGCCAGCGCGCAAGTGACGTGGATCACGAACGATAGAGCAACGGCGCAAATCAGGAAAATATGACGCATCGTCGCTTCCTCAGCACTGTGTGTGCGGACGCGGAACACAAACGCGCTCAAGATCGATCTCGATCTGCCCCGGAGACCCGACGATCTGCGTCTTGGAGAAATCGATCGAGAGAGTGACCGGCGCAGGCCCTCCTCCCTTCGACAGGAAACCAACCTTGGCGCCGCTGAAATCCGAACACGGGCTGAGTGCCTCGAACCGACTGTTGTTCATGCTGACGCATTGCGGCAGTCCGATCGTGATCGATGGCTCGATCGAAGCGATTTTCGGTATTGCTTGGTTCAAGGCCAGTTTCAGAAGAGAGCCGAAGTCCACGGTGTGCTTCGCGCCCGGATTCAACTCAATGGAATTATCCAACGCGGAGAATTCCATCTCGACCGACCCGCTTGCCTTGACCGACGGAGCGGCTATGGAGATCGACGGCTTTCCCACGAGCCGCGCGGGAACGTTCTGTCCGGTCGCGCTGTCCCATGCTTTCAGGTCTTCGACGATGATACCGGCATTGATCGTGGGTTTACCGCCGTTGCCACCGAGCTGAGCGGTGACGCCGGCGATCACGAAGCTGATGCCGTATTTGTCCGTCGACCCGTTCGGTTGATAGGTGGCGCTTACAATCATTGGGAAGAGGCCACCGATGAGGCCGAAGCGTTCGTCGGAGGGAGAGTTTATGGTTTGAGGTGCCAGAAGGGTGTCGCGGATGACGATCGTGGCGATGCCATAAGGATTGTTGGGAAAGTACGAAGTCAGGCCGACGCTCTTGCTCAGGGCTTCTCTTAGGTCCGAGGTCGTATTGAGCACGCGGGCATGCGTCGCGCTCGCTCTGCCTACGATGTAGCGTCCTTGTTGGAATAGAACATCGCCAGGATTGGACGTGTCGGTGACGAGATATTCCGGAAATGCGAGATCGCCCGAGATCGGCCAGATCTTCTGCTTATCCGCGGGCTTCGTCTCCGGCACCCACTTCGATCCGTCCCATTTGGCGAAGGATAGTTGAACGGAGAGATTCGAGCCCGATGGAACGTTCGGCAAATTTGCGACGTACTGCTTCGGCAGCATGATAGGATAAGGAAGCCTCACCGGTACTGGTAATGCGATCTGGAAGAAGTTGTCCACGTTGAGCGCGCACAACAGGATGGTGAAGAAGTCGTCCTTCGGAGGACCGACGAGCGGCAGGTCTCCGGACAAGCATCCGGCGCCGACGATGACCGTGTGATTGATGCATTGCGCTGCGCGCACTTCAGCGAACACGGATAGCGCGACCGTCGTCTGTACGGTCCCCGTCAGCAAATTGTAGTGTGACTTTCGATGGTCGCCGAACTGAGACAGCGCTCCCGTAACCTGAGGCGTCGTGCAGATGGTGCCGTTGTTGTGATAGTACCCGTCGTAGCCGGTGCCGCTCAAGTTGTCGATGAAGTCGAATAGGCCGCCACCCATAGCCACGACGATGTCGTCGCGCGGATACTTGTACGCGGTCTGAGCTACCGCTGCGAACTGACACGAACAGAGCATCAGTGCGAGCGCGCAGGCGCGCATGCCCCAGAGCAATCTCATGAGAACTCCAATACGATCCGACGAAACGAATTGCGCCGAAGGGTCACTCGGCATACCGAAAAATTTTATCTACGTAAGCGTGCGATGCTCTTTCAGCGCTCGGATTTTGTCAATAGAGTGTGCAAGGATGCGGACGATGATTTTTAATCGACGAAAGTTTCACGCAGGACAATTTGGACGAAGCAAATGGCCAATCCAACAGATTATCAAACGTATGCGGGTGTAGCTGATAGCCTGGAAGAAGCCGTGAAGGCCGCCCACGCAAAAATTCCGATCCGTGAAGGGCGAGATTTCGTGATCTGCGGGGTTCTCGAATGGGGCTACCAGCGCGGCGGGTTTGTTGATGCCAAGCAGTTTTTTTGCCGTCGTCATCGAGGACGACCTTTCCGAGCTGCATCGATAGGCGAAGCTCCAAATACGGCGGTCTAAACGAGACCTCTCGATTTGGCGATCTCGACGGCCGCAGCCCTGCAATGTTCTCCATTGGCGCATATCGTCGACCGACGCGGCCAGGCGCGAAAGACCCTACCCGGATGTTACAAGCAAAAGGGGCACAACGAGAAAATTCACTTATAAGTTTACTAACCGAGGTTGATGGTTTAGCCTGCTCTAGTATTGGCATCGATAGGAGTTCGGTCGTGGTGATCTCCAGGCGAAACGTTATGCTGCAGGGCGCCGTGATCGGCGCGGGTGTGATCGCCAGCAGCATCCCAGGAATGAAGGCGCTCGCCGCAGGCCAGCCGCCGGAGCGCCGGACGCTCGAGGGATTGGCCTGGAACGATCCGATTGTCGCGACCTACCGGGACGCGGTCGGATTGCTGAAGCAGAAGTCGGCGGCCGACAAGACGGGATGGGCGGGTCTCGCCGCCATCCATGGCCTGAACCCGGGCGCCTACAAGTTCTGTCCGCACGGGAATTGGTATTTTCTCCCTTGGCATCGAGCCTACATCCTGACCTACGAACGTATCATCCGGCAGCTGACGAACAACGACGACTTCGCTCTGCCGTACTGGGACTGGACGACCAATCCGACGATGCCGGAGGTGTTTCTCGATCCGAAGACCAAAGACGGCAAGCCGAACTGGCTGTACGTCGATGACAACGATTTCCAGCAGGACTGGAAGCGGACATGGCCGGCGACCGATCCGATGCCGTCGCGCTTCGTCGGTCCGGCGGTCCTGCAGGACATCTTGCAGGCTCCGGACTACGAGTCATTCGGAACGAGCCGGCCGCGCGGGCAGGATAGCCTCGACGCTTCATGGGTGCTCAAGCGGACCGGACTTCAAGGCACGCTCGAGCGTCTGCCGCACAACATGGTGCACAACAGCATCGGCGGCTGGATGCCGTCGGCCATGTCGCCGCGCGATCCGATCTTCTTCATGCATCACTGCAACCTAGACCGGCTCTGGGCCGTGTGGAATTCGCTCGGCAATTCGAATTCCGACGATCATTTCTGGAAGGACATGACGTTCACGGACAACTTTGTGAACCCCGACGGTTCGTCGTATTCGCCCAAGGTCTCGGAGCTCGCGAGCCCCGAGACGCTTGGCTACACGTATGGCCTACCGTCCACCTCGATCGTCGCGACGTCGTTCCCGAATCTAATTGCCTTGCAGGGCAAGCTCGTGACCTTGCACGCCAGCGGCGTGCCGAAGTCTCCTGACGTCAAGACGTTTACGGCCTCCCCGAGTGGTCTGGACTTCGGGACGATCTCGAATCCGCTCACTGTGCCGGTCAGCGTCGATGCCGGACTGATCGCAGCGGTCTCCAGACGTCGCCCGGTTTCTTCAGGAACCGAATTCCTGAACTTCGCCGCGGCGCGCGAACAGAGAGCGACGGGCGCGCGCGTATTCGCTTTTGTCCGCGACGTCGCGACCACGCAGCCGCAGAACACGGAATTTCGCGTATTCCTGGACCATCCCGGCCTGAACGCGCAGACGCCCGTGAGCGATCCCGGTTACGTGGGCAGCTTCGGAATCTTCGTGCATGGCGAACATGGCGGTCACGGCGGTGGAGATGCCAACCCTTCGTTCGCGCTCGATCTGACCGGCGCCATGCAACGCGTCTATGCAGGTGGGCAGCCTCCGTCCGGCAAGATCGATCTGCAGTTTATTCCGGTCCCCATCGCGCCCAACGATCCCGTCGGCACTTTACGTCCGGGTGCCGTCGAGATTGCATTCGTCAACGCGTGATCCCATGTCAGTGGTGTACATGACTGCGGGGAGAACGTCATGGCGAACACTCGCATGCGTCGGATCGCCCCAGTCTGTACGCTCGTTCTTTCGTTCTGGTGTTCGACAAGCCACGCCCAGGAGAACGACCCGCTGTTCGCCACCGTCGACAAGCCGGCAATCATCACGGCGACGCGGCGCGCCTCCGCTGCCCCCATCGGCCGGCCGGAGGTCATCGTCGGGATCAGCCGCTACCATCCATCTGCCGACGGTTCGCCGGTTGAGGTCGTCGTCGACGGTCGCGTCGAAGGAGGCTCGGACCGGGAAATCGGGCGCTTCGGCGTCACGCCCGACCGGGAGTTCGTCGCCGACGATCCATCCGACGCCCAGCGCTTCCGCTTCGCTCTTCCGCCCGATTTCGCGGCCCACGTGGGTGCGGGCGAGGCCCTCACGGTCACCGTGCGCCTCGTTGCCGTGCGCGGGAGCGGCAAGGGCGCCTCTCTCCGGGTCGCAGACGTGGAATTGCCTTGAGAGCCGGATCGACGTGCCAATTCCGTGAACGGGAGGATATGATGGACCGACGTAGGCTGTTGTTGGGGGCTGCGGGTCTTGTCGTCGGCGGGCGTGCATCGGCCCAATCCGCCGCCGACGCTCCGGAACTCGCCGGCAAATGGACGTACCGGAGTTTCCACAATCGTCCGGCGCTCGTGGACGGCGATCCTCAAAAGGCGCTGCGCCTGATCTTCGCCGAGGCCGTGTTCACTTTCCAGACCGAAGGCAACTCGTTGAAGGGCGGGATCGACTGGGAGGGCGGTGGCCTCGACTTGGCGGGAACGATTCAGCCGGCGACCGCAACGGCGCCGCTCTCGGCGGCCATCGTGGGCTCGGGTAGGCCGAAAACGGATACGGACGGTTGGGAATACGACTACCGGGCCGCGCTCGCGTATCGCTGGCCCAATGGCGTCGATCAGGTGCCCGCACTGATCGGATCGGTTATCCGAGCGAAGCCGCACAACGGAGCGCCTGCGGGGTACGTCGCGTCCTTCATCGCGGTGCGACAAAGCTAATTTCATCATCGGGCGTTTCGACGGGAAAGCGCACATGCTCCGCAGACGATCTTTTCGATTTGGTTGTGTTGCCGAAAGACGCATGGTCATCGGGCTGTCGATGCTCGCGGGCACGACATCGATGCTGTCGTGCATGGATACGGCTACGGCCCAGCAGGATCAGCAGATCAAGCGGATTGTGACGCCGCCGCCTGCCGCGCAAGTGCTCCGTGCCAGGTCCAGCGGTAGTCTCCTTGCGCTCGATCCCATTATTGCCGGTCCTCCCCTGGTTTCCGGAGAGGCGGTCATCGAGTTGAACATCGATTACACGGATTCCAAGATCTACAATCCGGCGACCGGCGACTACGACGCTGTGCGGCTCCGCTCGTACAAGGATGCCAAGCAGACCGCGCCGGCAAAGGTGCCGTTCGTCGCGCCGACCATAGACATCTCGCCGGGCGAGACCGTCCGGCTCACGTTGCACAATCTGCTGAAGCCGGAAAACGAGAACTGTCCCTCGCGGGACGGCAAGATCAACACGCCGCATTGCTTCAACCGGACCAACCTGCATTCGCACGGACTTTGGATCAGCCCGGCCGGCAACAGCGACAACGTGCTGATCAGCATCAATCCCGGCGTGGACTTCCAGTACGAGTACAACGTCCCCCCGGATCATCCGGCCGGAACGTTCTGGTACCATCCCCATCTGCACGGTTCGACCGCGCTCCAGGTGTCCAGCGGCATGGCGGGATTGCTCATCGTCCGCGGAAACCGTCCGCCGACGTCTCAGAGCCCTGGCGACATCGACACGCTGCTCAAGGAAGCCACCGGAGCCCCGTACCCCGAACGGCCGGTGCTGCTGCAGCAGGTGCAGTATGCCTGTCGCGATGCGAGCGGCAAGATCGAGGTCGACGCCAACGGCGCCTACGCATGCAAGCCCGGCGAGGTGGGCGGCATCGAGAGCTACGATCAGTTTGGTCCAGGCTCCTGGCCGGAATCCGGCCGATACACGAGCGTGAACGGCGAGGTTCTGCCGCTTTTCCCCGGCGCCCAGGCCGGACGCATCGAACGTTGGCGCATCGCTCATGCGGGCGTCCGCGACAGCGTCAAGCTTCAGTTCAAGAAGATGCGTCCGGGCGTTGTCTACGGGCAGCTCGCCGATGCCAAGGCGCAGCAGGATTGGGTTGCCGCTAATTGTCTGGGTGATCCACTGCCGCAGTTCGCGATCGCGAGCGACGGTCTTACGCGCCGTAAGATCGCGCAACGTCAGACGACAGTGCTGCAACCGGGCTATCGCGAGGACCTGCTGCTGGTCTTCCCCGAAGCCGGAGATTATTGCGTGATCGACGATCAGGCGCCGGCGAACGCGAACATCAACGCAGACGTGAAGAGCCGCAAGCTGCTCGGAAGCGTCAACGTCGGCGTCGGGAATTCACCTGGTAGCGACCTCCGGGCCTTCGTGACGGCTCAGTTGCTGGCCGCCGCGGACCGCCACATACCCGTAGCTTCGCGTCAGAAGGTCCGCGACGATCTGTCGAACGATCTGCGCCTGACGTCCTTCGCCCCGCATCCAGACGTCTCGGACACCGAGGTCAAGGGACATCGTCAGGCGGCTGATCTGAGGATCGGCGGCACCGGATTCGGAGTGAACGGCGTGCCATATGATCCTACCGGCGCGCCCCGCGTGCTCGTTCTCGGATCCGCGGACGAATGGACCTTGACCGCTGGCGTGCCGGGACATCCGTTCCATATCCACGTGAACCCGTTTCAGATCATGGAGATCCGCAACCCCTCGAACGTCGATGTGAGCGTAGATGGCGAAGCGGACGATCCTCAGTACGCCAATCTTAAGGGCGAGTGGCGCGACACGCTGTTCGTCAAAGCCGGCTACACCATCGTCACGCGATCGAGGTACCGCCGATACGTGGGCGACTTCGTGCTTCACTGCCACATCCTGGACCACGAGGACCAGGGAATGATGCAGAACGTCCGCGTGGCGATTCCGGATGGAGCGGGTGGAGTGGCGATGAATCACCATTGAATCCGCCGGACGATCCCGATGGTATGGTTGCGGTGCCCCGGTTAGAGGCGCAGCGGCCCCATCAAGCGCTTCGGTCAGCGCCGCGACGGCGTCGGCATACTCGACCTGCTTTACCACGGGGGCGCGGCAGACCGTCGACCAAAGGACTATGCCAAGCTCTCCGAACGCATGCGGAAACGTTTCGACATCTTCGGCACGCTGTCGGACGTCACCGAGGACGGCTGGATCGAGGCCGAGGAGGAACCCGAGGCTCGCCTGTGCTTCCTCTCAGGAGCCGACTGTAGTTGGACCGCGATCGACGGCTCCGCCGCCTTTCATTGCCGCCGCAATGGTCGGACTTTCCGTATCGTGCAGGGCAAGGATAGGCGCTGGTCGCTTTTTCGCGTCGAGACAACCGAGGACCAAGGTGAATTGCTCGGCCTCTACCAGGGGCGAGGCGACGCGAACAAGGCACTACAAACGATTTGGTTACGCAAATGAGCGGCGATGATGACATGCCGCCGGCCCCGCCGACGCGGACGCGTGCCGTCGTGTGCGGCTTCTGCGGTCATCCGTAAATCTAGCCCCGCACCGCGCGGACGGAGGCCGCTTGCCCAAACATGATCTGGCTGTGCGGCGAGGCCCAGCAGTCCACCCGACACGACTATTTCAGCAGTTCTATTTGAGGCGCTGGGCTGGAGACGACGCCAAAGTCCGCGAGTTCAGCCGCCCCTACAAAAATAAGACCTACCGCCAGCGCGTCTATCCGATCCAGGCCGGCTTCAAGGACTGGCTCTACGAAAAGCCGGGCGTACCCAAATCGATCGCGCAGGGGGGCGATGACAAGTTCATGAGCCCGGCAGACGACTTCCTGGCGAAAGCTTTGGACATTATCGAGGCCGACGTTGAGAAGATCCGCAACGATGCTGAGCGGCGGTCGGTCCGGTCGCTCTTCGTGATGTCGCTGATGCGGATGCCCGAGGACGTGGCCGCTCGTCCGTGGTCACGCCGGACGATGCACCACCGTTGCTCACGTCCGACAGGCCACTCTCCATGTCCAAGACGTTCAGCGAACCCGGATGCTACCTGACCTCCCTATAGGGCCCCACCGCTTATTCGTCGCGACCAACACCGGAGAAATCGAGCGCAAGTTCAAAGACCGGCCGCCCAAGGAATTGGCTCACGAGGTCAACTCTCGGGTCGTCAAACAGGCTGTGAAGTACGTCTACGGGCTCGACCGGAGTTGGGATTCGTCGACAAGCTGGATCGACCGACCGTCCGCAGAGGCTCATGGAGATCTTGCGCGACCGGCGAGGCGGAAAAGGGCGGCCGGCCTGAGAACGCCCTCGACCGGCTGATGCGTCTGCCAAATTCCACCCTAACCATTTTCTGACCAGATTTCTGACCACACCACCTGCGTGAAGCCCTCTCTTTCAGCCGAAATCGTCGTCGTGTCCCGAAGACCTGTCCCAACCCGCAAAACTAGCAGTGCGTAAGTCGAACCACGAACTTGAGGAGTTCCGCTCTCCCCACCAAAGTTGGTTCCGACTCAAACAGAAGGCGGGGGTCGTGGTGGATATTATGGAATCGCTCGGCAAGCTCGTGCCGAAGGAGACCATTGGAAAGCTGTACGACGACGCAATAAGCGGTTCGGCTAAGGAGGTTGGCAAGATCGGCACGGACGTCGTGAAGACCGCGCGTCTGCTCCTTGCGCCTCTACAATATGCCGCTGCCTATCAGGACCGCTTGGAGCGGGCATGTGAGCGCATCAGCAAGCGTGTGCCGGAGAAGAGGCGTGCGGAGGCGCCGTTGGAGATTGTCGGGCCGGTCCTGGAGCGGTTGCAATATGTCCACGAAGGATCTGAATTGTGGGACCTCTATGAGGAGGTTCTCACCAAGTCCGTGGATGCTGAAGCTCAGAAGACTTTGCATCCGTCATTCGCTCAAATCATCTCGCTGCTGAGTCGGGATGAGGCGTGGATACTGTACCGCCTGCGCGACAAGAGCTTTGGTGTGACGGATCATCTCGATTTGGACACGGCGCAGAACAGGTTCGTGAATCGAGTGGTGCAGAGTAGTGAGTTGCCGAAGCACGAACTCTTTCTCCCCGACCTCATGGAGTTATCCTACTCTCACCTCGAATCGTTGAATCTCGCGTCCTGGCCCATCGAGAAGCAGACTCCGACTTTCACTGTTGCCGGTGGACCGCAAACGGGCATCCAGCGCCACAGCAAGATGATGCTTACTGAGTTCGGCAAGCTGTTCGTCACTGCGTGCATCCCTACCTCGGGCTTCGAGAAGCATGCTAAGAAATGAGGGTGATGGTGCCTTGGTGCTGCTGCGGGGATGATCCTCTGCGCTTGTCCTCGGCGCGAAGATCAGAACGCAGTTGGGTGATGGTGAGGCACGAGCCTGCATCTAACCCGCCAATGGAAAACGAGCGGTTTGTCGATGCGTTGTTTGCCGCGCTACTCCTCATGTGCCTTGCCGGTGGGCGCGTGAACGTGGAGCCCGTCAGAGTTGACTCCCCATCCAGGGTGCGCTCGGGAGTCCCAAAAATGTTTTCGAGCCGAGTCTATTTCTTCGAAATCTTTGGGCCGATGTAAGGAACCCTCAGCCCTCCCCGAGGCGAGCTAACAGGCCAATCAAAATGGACGCGAAATTTTGGCGTGTTTATCTTCCCATGCCAGAAGCATGTGAGACGCTTCTCCGCATCGCGCGGATCGACGAAAGTCATCTCTTCCTTGAATTGTGCCTTGTTGGTATCGGACTCATCAGAGAACAGCGCCCGATCGCCAACGAAGTACGTCTGCCGAAGTTCTTCTCCTTTCCTCGAAAGCGCGCCGTTCTCATCCATTTCCTGCATAATAGCTTGGAGAATTCCGAGCAGAGCAACTATTCGTCGCGCCAAAGCCGGGCTGAACGGTGTTCCTTGAAGGGTAGCTAGACAGTGGTCCCCTAGTATCAGTCTATCGAATTGATCGCGGGATCGAGTGAGGACTTCTCGCCAAGATTCTGGATCAGGAACTGCAGTTTCTGAAAGCTTCAGTAAGTCCTCTAGGGTCCAACAGTTCGGAACATCGAGAGACCCATACGGTTCTTCCAGTAACCCGTGGATCACTCGCAGTGGCGTTCGTCTGAAGTCGCGCGTGGACCCGTTTGCAAAGCTGTAGACCGCCGACTGGCTTCTGTGCGTAAGACGCCGTGCAGCCTCGCCTAGTCCGAGATCGGTAACGTCCTCAGTTTCGAAGAAGAAAAGATCGTTTTCTACATCCTGTCGGTCCTGCTCTAGGAATGGCCCCCGCTGACTCAACCACGCCAGAACTTGAGTCTTTTCATCCCTGCTAAAGCTCGCAATGGTCTGTTGCAGAGTCTCTGGAGGCCAGCCCCTTCGATTTGGAAGAGTGAACGAGCAGTACAGCGTTTTCGCCAGGTGTCGGCAGCGAGATCGCGCTGCAAGCAGTTCCATCAAAGCGACTCTTACCGACCCTCGATCGGGGAATCCCCCATCCATCGAAAGTTCGTTCAAAAAAATTCGCATCTAAAAATCAATTCCAGCCAGTGAGTCTCGCTAAGTCGAGCTCCGCTTGATCGAAGAAACCCTCCGGCCACGCATCAATAGAGCCATTTTGGTCCAGACTCGGAGTGACAATACTCACCGCGTCCTGCTCGCCGCTGCGTCCCTGGAAGAAATGCAGAGCGACTTTGTTGGGAGGTAGGACTTTGTCTTTGACGCTAATCCGCACTCCGGACAAAATGTGGTCGCTGTGAGATTCGACGATTATTTGGACACCAGAAGCTGCGAACCGGGAAAGAATCGTCCCCATTATGGATTGGGCTTTCGGATGAAGGTGACCTTCTGGAGCATCAATTATGATCGCCTGATTGGCCTTCATGGTTGTAAGTGCCACAAGGAGGGGGAATACGTACCCCAAGCCGTAGCCAGTATTCGAAGGTCTGTGCCAATCTCCACTTCGTCCCATGCGGAATTCAAGGCGCGTTAGTGAAGTCTTTGCTATTGAGTCGGCATTTACCGAGGCTCCGGGAAAAAGATCATTCAGCCAAGCATCGATCTGTCCTCTTACTGTCAAACGCTCTTCAGTTGGATGACGCCGCCGTTCGTCGACCTCATCGTCTGCAGTTCGAGTATACCACCAAGGCGCGAATTCACCTCTCGGTCCGACGTCAGCATACGGACTTGAAGTTTCTGATGGGGATGGGAACGCTTCGTTCGGAGTGTCTCGCGAACTACCCACGTAAAGAAGGCGACGTAGCGCTTCCAAGAGGCCTGACTTCTTCAGAGGATCGGGCCAAAACTCCTCCGTCGACTCGTATGTGGCTCCGTCTTCATCCCGAACCGTTGCCCTTTCGAGCTTCATGAATTGGCTATCCAGTTCTCGGGATGGCGCTAATTCCCATCTTCCAAAGCCTTCGGAAGCTTCCACGCCAAGGGACATCATTCCATCTGAGTTTCGTGCAACCACATCGCCAACCGATCCGAGCCGCGTAAGCGGACCGTTAAGCGCTACCACAGCGCTTCCGGGCGAGAACCTTGACGCCTGCGCCAGAAGAAGGAGGGCCTGCATCGAAGTTGACTTCCCGGCTGCATTAAAGCCGGTAAGCACCGTCAGGGGAGCCAGCGGCAAGTGCAGCTCAGGAAAACACTTAAATTTCTGAATTTTGAGGCTTTCTATCATTTAAAGAACTTTCCGAGCGCTTCGTTCATCTTTCGAAAACGGCCATGAACTTGATAGGTGGCGTTAGTGGAGTACGTAATGTAATGATTAAATTCCGAATCTCGCATGAGATTGATAATTGCATTTTTGATCGGCAGTGAATCGCGAGTGAAGATGTTGTTGTCAATTTTGGCAAAAGCAACTGAGAGGACGTCGAACAGTGCAATATTGATCACGCTTCGTCCCACATCGCTCGCTCCGTAGATTAGCGATTTGCGAAAGGCGTGTCGGCCAAACAAAGTGGAATTGCGATTTAGAGATAGCAGCAGATGTTTTTCAAGCTGCTGAAAATCAAAGCTCCTTCGGTTCATGAGCTTGAGAGCGCCCGCTAGATACTCATCCATGTCGCCCGCAGTGTATGTTGTCCAGTCGAGCAGATAGAACGCACAAAAGCGATTGATTGCTTCGCGATCGCGCATCGTTTTTGGCTGAAGGGAGTCGCCAGTTGCATTGCGAAACACCTCCTTCCCTGAAAAGTCAGCAAGCCATCTTGTCGCTGGACCACTGTAAAGCGCGTTACGCATTTGCTGGCGAGTGAGCGGAATTCCGCTGTTGACCCGCTCAAAAATATCCAGACGGGCGGCATCAGGAGCATTTTTGTCCAGGATGTACATTGTAAGCTGCGTATCTTCGATCCGCTCTCGCAAATTGATCGGAAGCGCCTTGAACGATTTTCCTTCCAATGGATGTTTTTTGCCCAAGCCTTGCAGTCGAAGCTCGCCGTTGAGAAACGAACGAAATGTACTCAGTCTCTGAAGTCCATCCACCACGGTGACGCGTCCGTCTGCACCTTCCGCGACGTAAAAGACCGGAAGAGGAATTCTCATGACGCAGCTCTCGATAAGCTTGGACTGCTTATCCTTTGGCCAGACGAAGTCTCTCTGGAAGTCGGGGTTCATCGCGTATCGACCTTGATCGATCCGCTTCACTACCTCGCCGACGGTACGAGTTTCATTTCGCACCATCACATCGTCCAACGGGTAGTGTGAGCCTTGTTCGGGCCTCGACGTCAGATCGAGTCCTTCAATCGGCTCCTGATCTTCATCGGCATTCATTTCGGTCTTTTCTCTCGTTGCGGCGGGGGAGCCAAGAATATCGTTAACGCCTCTTCCCAAGCTCGGTTCAGACGAATACCACACGCCGCCAGGAGTGCGAGGTCTCAAGCGGTGGCCTCCTCGGGTTAGCTCCTCCAGCGGAGAAATGTTCGCTCCGTACTTGGAAGTCAGAGGCGCTCTGGTCGCAGCGGGGCGCTTCTAGGCCTCACAAGCGAATCGCTGCCATTCCAAAAGGTACAGTTGAAAAAGCTGACGACTGACTGTATCTAAATCTAAGGGAATTGAATACGCTGGGCGGAGCTAAGCGATGTCTGCGCAAGCGAAAATGATGAAGGCATTCGCCTATCTCCGGACCTCATCAGCCGCGAATATCGGTGAAGATAAAGACAGCGGGCAGCGCCAGCTCCAAGCTATCGAGGTCTATGCCAAGCGGGCAGGCATCGTACTGGCGGGCACGTATTACGATGAGGCAGTGAAGGGCTCCGACCCCATTGATACCCGTCCGGGCTTCGCGGCGATGATGGAGGCGCTAGAGGCTAACGGGACCAAGACTATCATCGTCGAGACGGCCAACCGTTTTGCGCGTGACCTCATGGTGCAGGAGGTTGGCTTCGCCATGCTGAAGTCACGCGGCATTGACCTCATTGCGGCCGACAGCCCCACCTCCTTCCTGGATGATACGCCGACAGCTCGCCTTATCCGTCAGGTTCTCGGTGCCGTCTCTGAGTTTGAGAAGGCGATGTTGGTGGCGAAGCTCAGGGGTGCTCGGGACCGTAAGCGCCGCACGGGTGTGAAGGTTGAGGGCCGGAAATCCATCGCAGAGCAGACGTTGGACCGGGGCGGCAGAGATGGGCGGGCCACTGTCAGGCTTGCGCGTTCATTGGCGCGGGCGAGGCCGAAGGGAGGGAAGCGGTCACTACGTGAGATATCCATGGAGTTGGCGGCTGCGGGATACACCACTAAGTCGGGCAAACCCTATGCAGCGACGGCCGTGAAGCTCATGCTGGAGAGAGATTGAGCCAGACATCATCCCGTGATTGGTCCATCGCCCCTCCTAGTCGGCATGCGCGGGTCGCGTGCCACCACCCTCCGGCCTGGCCTCGTGGGGGCTGCGCAGCTCCCACGGCATGCCCTTTGCGTCTGTGACGCGGGAACATGTTGGTGTCCATTCGATACCTCCTCCTCCTCATTCAATTCGCAGTTGTAAAATACCCCGCGTGAATCGGTCAGATGGCTTGCGGGTTGGGCAACGGGTCCGGAGGAGAGTGGTTCGTGAGACGCAGACGAGCAACTTAAGCCAATACCGTCACAACCATTTCGCCGCCGCTCAGAAAGATTGGTTTTACCCCGAGCAGCGCGTTTCGACAGATCATTGGAGGAAGCTCGGAGACGGCTACCTGCTGATGCCTGAGCCGCGCCTTATCCACATGGGCGGCGAAATATTGATTGGCTACAAGGGACGTGGTTCGCGTTGACGCGGCAACCTGACTGCCTCAACACATTTTCTCATCTGGACCATGGACAGGCCCTCCGAATATCTCCCTAGCGTCTCACCAGGGCGCTTGTGTCCCGTCACGTAGTTAATGATCCACGGGGGCTGTCCTGCTTGCTCGGCCTTCGTCGTGAACCACCGGCGGAACGAATGGAAATCATACTCCGACTGCTCTCCCTTCCCAGCACCAACACAACCTTGCGCCTGTACCGAGTGAAGGCTTGAGACGCCACCGCTGAGCGGGGCCTCGTGGCTGTCGCATCGGGCAGCTCCTGGAAAAGATACTCACCAGCAGCCTTGCCCTTGACCCGACGCGCTACGGTAGAGAGAAAAAACGTCTCGGCCACCTAGTCTCGAGCCAGTCACGGGCTGATAGATGTGGTTCGGGCTTCGGAGACCACATGGAACCGAACAGGATCATTCGAAGCGCATCGGATCAGGGGCACGCGCGTCGCGGCCATGTTCAAGTGCCTCGACATCGGCATTGTTGAGCCCGATCTTTTTGCTCATCTTCGACGGTGCGGTGCCGAGCCGCAGCCGACCTTCGGGATGCATCGCGGCCTCCAGAATGGCGCGCATTCTTCAGAGCGCGATGCTCCTCCTTGGAGAGGTTGCGGAAGGTGACGGCGGCCATGATACCGTCCTCCAGAGACTGACTGGGATGTCATCGAAGTAGAATGTTTGATAGCATCATTTCAAGGATGACCGCGGAGGGCCCGGGAAGCCTAACGATGAGCGCGGCTGCCCCGACGGCTCCATACCTTCCATCTGCGGATAATCCGGTTTTCCATCACCCCACAGCGTAGTCTGGATAGCCGATGAGTCTTCTGACGGCATTAGTAATCGCTTCATCGAGCTCGCCGATTGTCTGGCAAAAGTATTCACACTGCGAACTGCACCTCGATGCCCATTCCGGCTCGCTCGTTATCGAGCTGTCGCAAATTGAGGGCTTAGGGGGCTTTCTCCACACGTTGGGGTGACCGCGAGCTCGCCTGACGCTTGCTGACGGCGCGTTAGCGGAGCGCTCTACTAGCGGCTGGGAAATCAGGCTGCTGATTTAGAAGCGGTCTTCACGACTCTGGGCGCGTGCCTACGCAGCAGGTTTATGCTGGCCTGTCGGTTCCGCTCTCCGCCAAGGCCAGCACCCATTGTTGCGATCGTCGCCTTTTCCAGTTGGACCCAGCTCTGCTCCCTAAGCTGGTCCGTCGATCGCGGTCGTTCGACGACTCCCGCAACTCTTATAGGAAAGTGGGCAGAAATGACAGCGATGGGATGCCTTGGCGCTTACTTGGGGAGTTTTCGAGATCGGCGAAGAATCGTTCGCGGCGGCGAGCAGCACGCGATCTTGATAGAGTTTTCCGATCATTGCTTCAGCGAAGACGCGAGCGAGGGCGACACACGACCCATATTTGCCCCTTCGTCGAGGGACGATGGCCGTTGTTGTTTGAAACGGCATCAGGCATCATTGAATATCTGGGCACATATCGAACATGCCCTGCGCGGTTCGGTCTGGCTCGGCGAAAGCGATCGTTGTCTCGTCGTCAAGTTGATGGCGGGGTCAGACCAGGATCGCACTACGTCATTCCGTTTACGCTCGAACGCTGGAAAGGAGACAAGCGCGCGAGCTTGAAGATGCGAGTGAGGAGCGCCTTCACGCGCGACTCAAACAGGCGTGTCGCAACGTTCGGCCAGGTCAAATTAGCCAACTTGATCGATATGAGTTGAAAGGGCGGTCGCCGCGCCGCAACTACGATAGGAATCGAAAGAAACCGTGGTGACAAAAGGAAATAGGCCCTTTCGCGCCTGTGCGACGTCATGAGATGTCTCGGGCGAACCTCTTGGTCCCTCTTGTACCCGGTCGCGGCGTTTGCCGGTAATCTCCTTCAGGATGCCGAGCTTGCGGAGTTGCTCGACCCCGGAGTTAGCGTGTTGGCGCGCTACGGTAATCAGCGGAGATCTTGTGGCTACGCTAACGGCATCTCGACCACGAATTCGGACGGCGTCGCAGCCAGCAGGCACTGAACCGACGCCGCCGCAGCACCGAGTTTGCGCTCGGCATCGAACAGGTCGACTGCCACCTGCAAGTTCATCCAAAACCGGGCGGAAGTGCCAAGTGCCTTACCTAACAAAACCGCCGTTTCGGATGTGAGAGCGCGGCGGCCATTGATAATCTCGTTCACGCGAAAGCGCGACACGCCCATGGCCTTGGCAAGCTCATCTTGGGTGATGTTGTGCGGGGTGAGAAACTCCTCGCGGAGAATCTCACCCGGAGTGCTTGGTCGTCGATCGATCATGTTAGCCGGTATCTTCAAGCTTGATGTTGACAGCTCGGTCAAATTGCCACTGGAAGGTCACCCACCACTGACCATCTGTGTAACAGCAAAATGTGGGAGGATCGGTATTCGGGCGCTTGGCGATACGGCCGCGACCAGCAATTCGACAATCCTCGAGCTTGGTTGCTGCGAGCAGGATGTCGAATTGTCGTGCAGCGCGCTTCGCGACGTTTTCGGGGACGTCCTTCCTGTGGCGACCTGCGAAAACGTCCGCTGACCGTTCGTCTGCGAACGGGGACATGGCTTTCTCCTGATGAAATGGATCCGTTCAGTTGGTCGAACCGAGCCATTTCGGGCGGAGAGATGCCCGTTTTGATGCGATAGGAGTGGATGCTTATGCGCGCCGCATCCTGGAGAGCGAGAGACTTGCGATCACGCTTGAATGTGAACCTGCGGCTGTACCGAACGCGACGTTCGACAGCCTCATGAAGGGCGGCTTCGAGGCTCTCCACTTGCTCGTGGGACAGTTGGGCGGTGTCGAACGTCAGTTCTTCGGGCGCGAGCCCGAAGACGATATCGACATCCAACTCATCAACGAGGCCCGAGAGCTCCTCCGAAATCGCGCCAATCTGCTTTTTGGAAATGAAGGCATCATCGCGATAGATGGTGACATCGAGATTGGAGCGACTCAGAATGGAAGCAGGTCGTGGACGTGTATTGCGGTAGAGCTTCCAGAACCGTTTCCTGTCTCGGTCAATCTGAAGAGTGAAGGCAATCTTCAGCAGGAGGAGAAAGTTACTCCCATCATCCGCCTTCATCTTGAAGGCGACCGGACCCGATCGGTCGAGTGCGGAAACGCCCCGCAGGAGCATGTTCCGGCGATCGTCTGGCTCGTTGAGCGGCAAATGGGTAGACCACAAAATCATGGTTCCACCATGTCACACATAGTGTGACATATCAAGCCATCGACGCATGCAGGAGGTGTCGCAACCTTCACCGGGTTAAATTCGCCAGCGTGGTTAATCTGAGGCTGAAGGGCGGTGGCCCGGCCGCAACTATGATCGGAACCGAAAGAAACCGTGGTGACAAAAGGAAACAGGGCCTTTCGGGCCTGTGCGACATCGTGAGATGTCTCGGGGCGAACCTCTTGATCCCTCTCGGGGCTGTCCATCTCATGCGATGGCCCTGATGTTTCCATCAGGAGGGGCTGGTTGTGCGCACGCCCTATGTCCAGCGATCTGACCCGGAATGTAATATATCCGAGGTCCCCCGTCCAACGATCTTTTGGGGGGCGCGGTTCCGTACAATCCGTATGTGTGCGGCACCCCACTCGGAGTCGCCGCCGTAAGTCCCCGAAGATACGTCGTTTTTTAACGTTCTCTGAACCTTCGCCAAGCTGCTGGAGAACCTAGGGATCGATCTGTTGCTACCCGGCCTTGCTCGTTCCGCAACGCGCGACAGCGGTCAGGTTCCATCGTTCAGATCGCCCCGTCTTCTTCCCTGAATGGGGTCATCGCACGCCTGGTCGTGACGCAGATAGCTGCCGCTGAATGGCCGGTCTTGGCGATATCCGGGCCTGTGAGCTGCCGGAGCGTCGTTCGGGCGGAACGGCCACATTGAATGGGACCGAGCTGGAAGCTGGCGGACGCGGATTCCCCAACCCGGGACGTTATCCTCTCAGTCTCCTAGGGGTCGCCCCCTCCCAGACTACTTCGGCGAAAATAGCGATGTTAGCCTCACTATCATCGCCTGTTTGCTGACTTGGTAGCGTTCGGCCAAAGGGTCGATGCGCGCCTCATTCTCGAGATCGAGAGTGTAGCCCGCAACGTCAAGCCTAATCCATTGCGCTGGGATCAACAGATTGGCTGCGAAGGCATTGGCTTCGATCTCCTCGACGTCTTCAGCGGTCGCCGAACGCGCGTCTCTCAAGTTTATTCTGAAGACCTGATCGACATGAACCTCTGCTCCCTTATGGAGAGCGAGATGGCCTAGTTCATGGGCAATTGTGAAGCGCTTACGCAGAGGGTGATGCGACCTGTTGACCGCGATTACCTTGCGGCCGTTCCCCCGAAATAGAATTCCCGACGCATCGTCATCGAGCTCTACTTCCCGGATCTCTGCACCCAGCAAGTCCGCTACGAGATCGAGCGAAACCGGTGGAGAATTCTGGCCCTCAAGAAGCTCTGCAGCCTTGCGGCGTACGCGTGCGTAGCCGATGCGAGGCTTCATTTATCCGACCTTGATTTCTCGCTCTTTAGCATCTCCACGACGCGCGCTACGTCCCGTCGCATGGTGGGATCCGATTGCGACTGCGGTGAAGGCATGAGTTCGGAAGGTTTCGCGTCCAGGGCATCCGCGATCTCAATCAGCTGATGCAGCAGCACCCGCTGCCGTCCCTTCTCGATATTCGTAATCGACGCGCGTGAGAGCTGGACCCGGCGCGCAAGCTCTTCCTGGGTCACGCTGCGGGTCTCTCGGAGCTCCCGGACTCGGTCTCCGAACAGACGATAAAGATTTGAATCCATGCCTTATTCTACACCATCAAAAGCAAACTTCAAGAAATGTTTGTGTTACCAACGGTTTATGATGCAAGTAAATTCATAATGTTTGTAATATTGACATTCGGGGAATGAAAGCGTAAAAGATGCCCGTTCTTCAATCGCGGAGCACGGAAATGGATAACCAAGTTGATTCGCACGAACTGGTTCTGGCCATCGAGGGGGAGCGCGGCCCCCGTCAGATCCAGGTGTCACGCAGCGCGACCGCCAAGGAGGTCATCGAAGCGGTCGTGCTTGAAACCAAGCGGCCCGAGCTCACCGAGGTCTTCCTGGAGGATGAGGAAGAGTGTCTCGCCGAGGACCGCAGGGTTGTTGAACTCGTGATCGAGGAATTCCGGCTCATTCACATCGCCTCCAAAGGCAAGATCACCGTTACTGTGGTCTACAACTCTCGCCAGGTTCACCGAGATTTCGCTCCAAGCGTTACGATCGAAACGATCATTGCATGGGCGATCTCGCCTTCGGCACTCAACCTCGAAGGCGTGTCGGCAGAGTACCAGCTGAAGCTCGGCTCAGAAGTCCTGCCGCCGGACCTGCACCTTGGCCAAATCGCTAAAGGCGAGAAGAAGATCGCCTTTTCGCTCGTGTTCCGCATCAAGCCGCAAGGTGCCTCATGACGCCGGATCATGCGGCTCTCCGCGCGGACATCGACAGCCTCACGTTCAAACTTGGTTCAAAGCGAGGGAAGTGGGGACTAGAAGCTCTCGAGTTTCCTATTGCCTACTTCACCATTGCGGCGCCGAAGCGCGAGCAAGGACCGAAGCGGTTTCTGCTTCGGGTCGACTGCCGAAGTTATCCGGCCCTCGCACCGACCTCCCAATTGTGGGACGGCCGGACCGATACGGCATTAAGCGTTGATCAGCGGCCCATGGGGAGGACGGGTGTGCTGGTGGCCTTCACGCCATGGAACGCATGCCTCTACCATCCGATCGATCGCATCGCTCGGGACCACTGGCCGAACCAGTTCGAAGAACTCACCTGGAAGCCCGGCTCAACCATCGTGACACTTTTGGAAATCATCCATGGTCTTATCAATAATCCGGACTATTTGGTCTCGACTGCGCCCGACGCCGCGGCTGCGCTGCGACGAACGCTTGTGGCGTGAGATTCTCCGAGAACTGCGCGTCCGCGGGCAAGGGCGTCGCGAGAGCGGAGGTTTCCTCTTGGGCAGAGTGGAAGGTGAGACGAAAATCATCACCTCCTTTCTGCCATACGACGCGGTTGATCCGAATTGTCTCCAAGGGATCATCATTTTCGATGGATCGCGGATGGATGACGTGTGGCGGATCTGCGAGCAGCAAGGGTGTAGCGTAGTCGCTGACGTTCATACTCATCCAGGCGCGTCATATCGCCAAAGCGATGTCGATCAGAGCCATCCGATGATACCCGAGCGCGGTCATCTCGCACTAATCGTGCCAAATTATGCCAATCGGGACTACATGCCAGGCGAATTTGGCATCCATGAATACAGAGGCCGTCGCGATGGATGGTCGGACCTAAGCTCACTCGGGCGAAAGCTCTTCCGGGTTAGGAGGTTTGCATGACGTCAAATATCGAAGCAGACCGCGGATCCCAACTGCTCCTGGCGGTCCTTCCAGATATGGATCTCCAGGGCGCTAGAATGGCCCTCGATCGCGCCTCGCTCGAAATCATCATCGACGACGATGTCGAGCAGTCGGCATGGGCTCAGGCCTGCGCGATCGCGATCGTGGCGTGCGGTAGCAAGATGTTTCGAAGGGGTGTCTTTCTTTCACGCCAGCCTGAATGTGAGACGGTTGTCGGGAACGGGCTGCCTAGATTGTTCAAGCGCGCACTCCTTGAAGCTGGTTGTCGGAAGGAGCCGGCTCCCGCCCATGCCTTTCGCATTTGCATAGGCACGAAGGGGGCGGGCCACATCTATGTGTCCGCCAGCGGTTGGAAAGCGATCGTCGGCCCGAAGCCCGTCGCCAGGACCTCGCCGGGAAACGAGCTCAGCGGCATTTTCGCCGGTGCGGCATCGACGGCCATTGCATTTCGAGCATCCGTCCTGTCCGATCCGATCGCAGCCCGAAGAGTGCTCGAATATGATCTATGGCAGCCGCAGGGACAGTCGTCGCCTGCATCGGCAGAACTGCGCAACCTCCCGGCTGATTTATGGTTGCTTGGAATGGGAAACCTGGGGCAAGCGACGCTCTTTACGCTGGGCTTGCTGCCCTATCGGGACACGTCGCAAGTCCGCTTGTTACTCAACGATCCGGATATCTGTGGCTGGGAGAACTTGGGCGTCCAGCTTCTTACGCAGCCGAACTGGATTGGTAGAACGAAGGTCAGGTGTGCTGCAGATTGGGCTGAACGCGTTGGTTTTCGTACGATTCTGACCGAACGCAAATTTCTGGCGACCTCCAGACCTGATCAAGACGAGCCGCGAGTTGCGCTTGTTGGCGTCGACAATTTGAATGCACGGCGCTTCGCTGCCTCCGCAGAGTTTGATCTGCTCATTGATGCCGGACTTGGCTCGACGGCGAACGAGGCCTTCGACGTGCGATTGCATGCCTTTCCTGGCTCGAGAATGCCACTCGACGCTTGGCCGGAAGCGGAACCTTCCGAGCGGGTCGGCGAGGGGAATGTAGTCAAGCGCGGAAATATTCAGTCTCTCGTTCAAGCTGGGGTTTTGGACGAGTGCGGCGCTATCACAATAGAAAATCAGCCGGTCGGCGTGCCGTGCACGGCTCTTGCAGCGGCAGCAATGCAGGTAGCTCAATTATGCCGCGCGATAGAGACCGGCTCCTGCTGTGAAATGGTCGACTTCGATCTTGTCAACTCAAACAGAGCAGTCAGTCAGGTCATGGGCCGGCCCGTCTCACCGATCGTCGCCTGCCCAGCACGTTAGCGGTTGCTAGGCAACGGTCCTGGTTCGGCCGAGATAATCGTTGTTCGTATCGAAGCTGACCATACTTTCGGCGGGGACGTCTAGGACATCTCCGTTGTCCGCGATAGGATTGACGTCGCGGTGCACGATGAAGTGCGGAAATTGGGCGATCAAGAGATCGTTGTTGTAGTCTGTGCTGCTCGTTGCATTGAGGACGAAATGTCCGACTACAGGCCTAGCGCCGGTGCGCCGCTCCTGCTTGGACGACCTGTCGATCAGCTCTGTGACCCAAATGAAGTGTGGAAGCGCGCGAGAAACGATCTCGCTTTTCATCGGTTCGTTCATCCCGCTTGCGCTGATGTGGCGTCGGTAGCGAGCGGCCGTCGTCAAGTACGTCCGCTGTATCCAGCGCCCTGCGGCAAATCCGTCGAAGAACGCTCGGATGTTGGCCGCAGCTGTGGAGGTGCCATTGCCTACGGCGTTCACGATCTGCTCAGAAACGTAGCTCGCCCTCTTGATAAAGTCTCTCACGACAATGTCAGCGTTCTCGGCCCGTAGGAAAACGCGTGACGGCAACGGTACAAACATGTGAGAGACGTTTTCCTCCACCGTGAGGATTTTTTGCTGCCACTTCATGAGGCGCGCTGAAGGCAGATGTTCGATATCGTCTACGCTGAGAGGCAGTACTCGATAGGGCCCCCTCTGATCGTCGTGTACGATCAATCCGCGAGCGAAAACGACGTGTGTGCCTCCGTCGCGGACGGCTTTGCCAGGTACTTCGACGTAGCCCACGGCGCAGATCGCATGACCCATGTCCGCCATGGCGATTACAACCGGCAACCCCGAATCAAGGTAGCGGTGAATGACTTCCGGGGCATTGATGGTCGGAGCAATCTGTTGGCCGCTGTCGAGCTCCTTGAAGAGCATATGGAGTGGCTGGTGCCCCATGCCACGCAACGCCCGGATCATGTGCATGGGATTCAGCCCCTCGGATCCGGCAGGAAGCGATCTGCTAAGTTCTGAGTCCGTCGGGTTGATCGCTAGGTTGGTGATTTCCGCAATTGTGTATGAGCTCGTTCGTCGTTGCCGAGTCTCGACTGCTCGTCCTGCCATCCAGATTGCGGCCTGCGCGCAAGCACCGAGCCGCATGTCCTGTTGAATGAAGGGTGCTCCGGTTACCTTCACCCGAACCCCAAGAACGTGAGATTCGAAATCTGCACGCGCCGCCGGCCTGACGGTAAGCTTTCCGATCGACGGAAAGCGCAAAACGGTTCTGCCAATCGGGCCTTGCGCGATAGGCCTGATCACCGCGAACCCGCAATAGTTCTTGTCCTTGGCCGCGAGGCGTTCAAGCTCGACGACCTGCTTGGAAAGAGGAAGCTCGAACAGTTTGCTGATGTCTGTCCGAAAAAAATGGATGCGCTTGGTGCCCCTCGCATGGGCTTTGAAGGCACCCGCGTAGAAGCTCAGATAGTCGGATGTATAGTCGCGGTCTGTGTACGGAGATTCTACAATCGCGTATTTTGCCCCGAGCTCGACTACGTGGTCGAGCAGAGCATCCACGCTGGCGTTAGACCTATCGCCTGCAATCTGTTGGCGCAGCGACTGTGCGCCTCGCGGCGTAAGCACTACGCCCTTTAGAATCACGCGCATTCCACACTTATACCGTGCGGAACAAAAAAGGGGTTAACGGATCCTAAAATCTACCGGAAAGCGAAGCGGGTCGCGGTCGTCACAACGCGCTGCGCGCGCGCGTCCGTCTGCTCGATCTGCTCGAGAGCGGTCTCGGACACCGATCCTTTAAACCCGAGCTGTCGCATGTCCACGCGCCGGGCGTTCTCCCATTCTGGGTTGAGCACTTTCACGATCGAGGTCTCGGCGCTGGCCTTGTTGGGATCCGAAGCTGGCGGGGTCATCGGCTACCTTCCGCGAGTGGCTGTCGCGAATTCCGTAAACTAAGTGCATACTGCCGCGCATTCTGCAACCCTGGCGTAAAGCAAAGGTTGAATCCAAACCGGCCCCCTTGCCGATGTTCCAAAAAAAAGGCTGCGAGGGGCTTGGAAATTGCGAGCAACTTGCCTAGAATGTTTATATGGCAAACAAAACTCCCTCCAGCATGCCGCTTTTCGGTAACGCCACGCCGCAAGAGGTGAAGGCGATCCGAACGGAGATTGAGGCATTCACGGACCGGGCCGCCCGAAATCGGGACGAGGCGCAGAAGATGCTCGAGCGCCTGGGCATCGCGCGGGCCGAAGAGCGCCCCAAACCGAAGGGCTGACGTGCGGCGCACGGTTACCGGCTTTGTCCTTGGCTATCACGGTTGTGACAGGTCCATCGCAGAAAAGCTCCTCGCGGGTTCTCCCTTTGAAGCCAGCACGAATAACTACGATTGGTTGGGCGCAGGCGCATACTTCTGGGAGAACGACCCGCTTCGAGCGATGCGATGGGCTGAGAAGCTTCGAGACCGTCCCGGAAAAAACGGGAAAATAAAAGACCCGGCCATAGTGGGGGCGGTCATCGATCTGGGCCTCTGCCTCGACCTGACCACGCAGTCCTCTTTGGACGTCATCCGAACGGCCTATGACGGACTTGTGAAAGTGTCCGAGGTAGCAAAGCAGGCATTGCCCAAAAATATCGATGAACTTCGTCGGCCGCTCGATTGCGCTGTCATCAACTATCTATACGAGTCCTTGCCGAAGCCAAAGTTTCAGACCGTGAGGGGTATGTTTATCGAGGGTGGCCCGCTCTACCCTGGCGCCTTCATTCAGCGCGAGACGCATGTGCAGATAGCGGTGCGCGACCTGTCGTGCATCCAAGGCGTTTTTCGGCCGTCAGCCTAGCTGCATCGCATTTCTCGGGTGCCGTGCGACGATGCCCCGGCAAAGCCGAGTGGCTCAAGCTGCCAGAAGCTGTCGTTTTGGCGCGCGCACTCGCACGCCCTCATGCGCAACTCTCCGCGACGTTATCCGGCGTCTTCATCACCTGCCCCCGTGGATCAACCCCACGACGAGCCTTCCGTGATTCGTTCCTCTTTCATTCGCTCTCTCCTCGGCTATCCAAGGAGGGCGCAATTCCTCATGACGCCGAGGGGGCAGTTTTCCATCGCGCGCGACATATTTGCGGCTCGCTCAGCCCCGTTCCAATACGTTAGCTACGGACTGCGCGTACCAACTGCCACCTCGGGCCGTCGGGACACCGCGCGCATTCAGCGCCTCAGCAATCTGCCGCAGCGTGCTCGCACCTGCCTTCTGGGCCTCACGGATGATCGGCAGCACATTTGCAGCGTGGCGGTCAGCTTCGGCCTTCACGGCCTCCACGGCGCTCTTGCGAGCTACAGAGAGATTGGGGTTGCCTAACCCGACCCCACGGGCCTTGGCGGCCGACAGAGCTTGCCGTGTCCGCGTTGAGATCAGCGCGCGCTCCTTCTCAGGCAATGCGGCGAACAGGTCGAGCACGAACGGGTGAACATCGGGCCCAAGTTCAGCCACCACAAAGGGCACTTTGTGGGCCATGAGGCCGGAAATGAAGTGAACGTCCCTGCTGAGCCGGTCCAGCTTAGCTACCGCTATGTGGCATCTGAGCTTCTTTGCGGCAGCGAGAGCGGCTTTGAGTTGCGGCCTGCGGTCGAGCGCATCAGCACCCTTGTCGGTCTCCACCTCTACGAACTCGCGGGCAACTGTGAACCCCTCAACCTGAGCGAAGTGAGCGAGCGTCTGCCGCTGCGTTTCTATGCCCAATCGTGAGCGCCCCTGTCGAGAGGTCGAGACACGGATGTAGGTGATGAGGGTGCGTTCGGTCGTCACGGTGGCCTCTGAAGGTCATCTGTAAAGAGTCTTATCGCCCGTTTAGCTTTTATACAAGAGGTTTCTTGCTTCTCCTCGAGCCGGCTATCTGCGATGTAGGGAGTGCAACTGATTTGCCGGGGCGGCGGAATGTCGAACGAAGAACTCAATCAAAGAAACTATCTCGCGACGGGTAAACTCAAGGGGACGAAGTTCGGCGATTTTGAAGAGCTGAATATTGGTGCGACCAGCGTCCGGGAATTGAAGGCGGCCGGTGTCGAGGTCATTGTTCCTTCCTCAATCAAATTCCCATTTGCCGCGTACAAGCCGCTAAAGACACCGGGGGCTGCCAAGCCGGATCGCGTGTTCCTTCGGCGCCATGATGGGAAGCCCCATGCCGTCGCGACGGCGGAGCATAAAGCACCCAGGAAGCTCCGTTCCGAAAAGGAGCTACTCAAGGCGGCCGAACAGGGGCTGTTCGCCGCGGCCTCTCTAGGTGCTGCTGTCGCAGTCACGTCGAATGGCCAGCGCTGGTGCTATCTCGACGTAAAAAAGTCCCTCGATAAGGGCGAGATTGTCTGGCTCACCGACAAGCGCGACTTTGGCCCTGGCGTACTCGCGAACCTTTTAGCCGGCGATGCTGGGGTGTTGAAGGACCCGGCGCCGCTCGCCGAGACCGTCTGGCAAACCATATGGCACGCCACTAAGGAGGAGCCGAAGCAATGTCTTCTCACCTTCGTCGAGATTTTCGTGCTCAAGTTTCTGTCGGACAATCTTCCGCTCAAGACTCTGCCGGAGGCGTACCGTTTCTATCCACTGTTGGAAGAACCCAAGAAATTCCAGGAGCGGCACGGGACTACGGCAATCGAATACTACGTCACGAAGATTAGGCCGTTCATCAAGAGCATCTTCCCGGACAATTCAGTCGCGGTTGACGAGAAGGTAGCTGGGACGTTCGGCCTAAGCACGGTCGTCTCCAAAACATCAATCATCAACGGCTTCGCCTTTCTACGCTCCTCCACGGTTACGCTGTCAGGGTTCAATCGAACGTTCCTAGATATTCTTGATGAGTTCCAGAAATTCGGCCCGCTGACCACTATCGATCCAGAGTTCAAGCTGCGCCTTTACGAAACGTTTCTGCGCCGTAGCGCTCGGCAGCAAAAGCTCGGTCAATTCTTCACGCCGCGAAATGTTGTTCGTCAGATGATCCGAATGGCGAGGCTTGATCAACTTCCTGATGGCGCGGTGGTCCTCGATCCTGCGGCTGGCGTGGGCGGATTTGTTCTTGAGCCTCCGCTTATCGTTCCGGCGCTTGCTGGCAACGTGACCTTTGCAAAGGGCAAACCCAAGCGCCGCATACGTTTCATTGGGGTCGATGTCGACGCCAGTACACACATCCTCGCCAAAGCGAACACGTTGATCCATTTCGCCGAAGCCGTACGTGACCCGACGACTACTGTTGCTGCCCTGAACCAGCTCATGGCAGAGACATTCGTACTGATGAATACGAACGAGACGCTTGGCGCATTGGAGAACCCGCCCGAAGCGAAGGTCGATGTGATCCTCACAAACCCGCCCTACGTCACCAAAGGCAGCGGAGTCTATAAGGAAGAGGTTCGAGAGGCAGGCACGGGCGAGAACAACGTCGACCTAAGAGACTACTACGACCGCTCAGGCCTAGGCGTTGAAGCTCTGTTTCTCCGCTACATTTCAGGCGCATTGAAGCCGGGCGGCCGTGCGTTTGTCATTGTGCCCTTGGGGCTGCTCAACCGCACTGATCCAGGACCCAAAAAGCGCATCTTGGATGAATGTAATCTGATTGCTTCGATTGCTTTGCCTAGAAACACATTCTTCAACACAGCGCAGCTCACGTACATCCTCGCCCTGGAGAAGCGCCATACTGCCGCCGATGAGCGCCCAGATGTGTTCTGCGGCATCGCTCGAACGATTGGCGAAACGTTGAGCTGGGAGCGGGTTCCGACCCCAAACGAAAACGATCTGGCGGATATCGCGGGAATGTTCGTTGCACACGCGGAGGGAAAACCCGGTGCGGTCCAAGGTTCGCAGGTTGCCAAGGTAGTCCCTGCCGCTGAGTTTACGGAAAATGATCGTTGGGACGTCGGGCGGTTCTGGACCGAGGAAGAGCTGGTCGCCCTTGGTCACAAGGAGAGCGCCGTAACGCGGGTCGATTTCATTGATGAGACGCGGTCGGAAATCGAGGAGATAAGCACGGAGCTTGCTGCCGCGAAGAAAGAGCTCGAAGCCCTAACGTCCGGCGACATGCGCACGATCAGCATGAATGACACGGCGTATTTCGCAGTCCGCTCCGGGACGCGGGTGACGGGAAAGGAAATCCGCGAGCATCCTGGCAAGCTGCCCATCTATAGCTGCTTCAAGACTGAGCGCGAGGTTAAGGGCTTGGTCGATGAGAAGTTCTTCGGGCAGGTAAAGAAAGGCGACGTTGAAAAGAAGCCGATTGTCACAGTGAATGCTAACGGCGCGAGCGTTGGCAAAGTGTTTGTTCGCCGCGACCGGTGCGGGATCACCGATGATGTCATCATCGTCGACGTGAAAGACCCCGGCATTGATCTCGATTACTTGGCCGTTGCGCTGCGCGCCGCTGTCTATAAGGGAGGCTTTTTGTACGAAGCAAAGCTGTTCACGACTCGGGTCCGGGAACTTGAGGTCGAAGTGCCTGTCGATGGAAACGATGAACTCGATGTGGCGCAACAACAGGCCATTGCCAGCGCCGTGCGGAGGTTCGATGCGTTGCGAACGCGACTGCAAGACCTTGGGCAGCGAAGCGCCGACGTTCGCGCAGTTTGAGCGCGGAAGGTGTTACCGACGTTGAAACAAATACAAAGGTAGCTAGAACAGCAATCATGCGCGCGAATTAAGTAAAGCCAGTGAGTTAGCCCCGCGGCGTTGGTTCCCGGCTGACTGTCGGTGTTCAGGTCGATTCCGAGCGTGGCGAGCCTTTTTGCACCGTGTTCCGAGGCTGGGGAATCTCCAGGTGGCCCATCTCGCTGCGAGATCCACTCCTAGGTGGTCCCAGCGTCTGAGCGAGTTGCTTCTGGGGCAGCTCCCGCCGATGGCGGCTTTCACGGAGCGCCAGTCCTAAGTCGCTGACTGTCTTCAAAATCATGCCGGTCATCCCGTATGAGATTTAAGCCATTTCGGGTGGATATGATTTTTGCAGGCGTAAAATTTGCCGAACGCATTCCAGATAATTTTACGAATTTGGCCGCTTTAAGGTTACCTGGCCAATTCAACAATCATGCTGAATGTTTCCATATTTAAGCCCGCCGCGCGGTGAACACACCGCTCCGAAACGGGGAGTGATTTGCAATGGACGTAAGCGCTAAGCCGGCACCCTCGGTTCGACGTTAGATTAGATGTGCGAAGAAGCCTCCGGGTTGAGCGGAGGTTTGGGATGGGATTGGACGGCAAAAGGGACGCCCATTTGGACAGCTCATCAGTTGGGTCAGGAGCAGTCAGCCGGCTTGAGGTGCTTGAGGGACCGTCCGGGCGTCGCGTGCGTTCGGAGGCCGAGCGGGCTCGGATCGTCGCCGAAAGTCTGCTGCCCGGCGCTCAGGTGGCGGAGGTGGCGCGCAAGCACGGGGCGACGCGCTGGCAGATTTACGATTGGCGGCGACGCTTCCGACAGCGCGGCGAATTGCCGTCGAGCGAGGCTCCGCAGCCGCGGTTCGCGCCGCTCGTTGTGGAGGGGCCGTTTGAGGAGCGTCACGTTCCGACAGTCAAGCTCGAGATTGCGATTGGCGACGTCGTCGTGCGGACGGACGCGGCGATAGATGGGGAGCAGCTATCTCGAGTGATCCGCGCGGTGCGGGCGTCACGATGATTGTCCCCGGCGCCGAGCTGAAGATTTACGTCGCGACGCGGCCCGTCGACTTCCGCTGTGGGCACGATGGGCTTGCTGCGAAGGTGCAGCAGATGCTTGGTCTCGATCCGTTCAGCGGTGCAGCCTTTGTGTTCCGGTCGAAACGAGCGGACCGGATCAAGATTTTGGTGTGGGATCGAACGGGCTTGGTGCTGGTGCACAAGCGCCTTGAGGGCTGCAAGTTCGTATGGCCAAAGATTGCGGACGGCGTGATGCGGATATCGCCGGCGAGTTTGCCGCGCTGTTCGAGGGCCTGGATTGGCGGTTGGTACGGCCGGAGGAAGCGCGGCGTCCACAGGTCGCTGGATAAGTGCGGCAGAATGACTCTGTGCCGAGTTTGGCATGGCGCCGGCAGCGCAGATGTGCTCGACATGGCGCATGAGCGCGCGACGCTTCGCGACGAGAATGAACGCCTGAAGGCGCTTTTAGCGCAAACGCAGGCAGCATTGAGCGAACATCAAGCGGCGCTGGCCACGTCGGAAGAAGCGCGGCGCCGGTTGGAGGTCATTCTCGGCGAACTACGCCGAGAGAAGTTCGGAGCGAAGTCCGAGAAGCTGCGGCCAGATCAATACCATTTACCGCTCGAAGACGTGGAGATCGCGCAAGGCGTCTTGGACGCGGCACAGGAGAAGGCTGCGGCGGTCATCAGGGGCCGATCGCGTGCTGGATCGGATCAGGACCGTCATCGCAATCGAAGCTGCTTGCCTGCCCATTTGCCGCGGGTGGAGCGGATCCTCGAGCCTGCGAGCACACTCTGTCCGTGCGGCTGCGGCGCGATGACGAAGATCGGCGAGGACGTCAGCAAGCGCCTTGACGTGATCCCGGCACAATGGCGCGTGCTGGTCACGCGCCACCCGAAATACATCTGCCGCCGTTGCTCCGGCCCTGTCGTGCAGGCGCACGCGCCGGAGCATGTCGTGCCTGGCGGACTACCGACCGAAGCGGCGATTGCGCAGGTGATCGTCTCCAAGTTTGGCGACCATACGCCGTTTTACCGTCAGGCCGAGATCTATGCGCGCCAGGGGATCCGGCTTGATCGGGCGACACTGGGCAATTGGTCAGGCCGCGCCTGCTTCCATCTGCAGCCTGTTGCCGACCACATGCGGCGCCATCTGGCAGCGGCGGATCGCCTGTTCATGGATGAAACCACGGCGCCGGTGCTCGATCCCGGGCGTGGTCAAACCAAGAAGGGCTACTTCTGGGCGATCGTCTCCGACGACCGCGGCCATAGCGGCCCAAGTCCGCCGATCGTGCTGTTCCGATATGCTCCCGGTCGCAGCGGCGCCTTCGCTGAGCAGTTCCTGGACGGCTTCACCGGACGCTTCCTGCAATGCGATGCCTATGACGGTTATGATCGACTGATCGAAGTCGCTCGACCGCAAGGGCCGTGGACGCTGGTACATTGCTGGAGCCATTTGCGCCGGCGCTTCGTCAAATTGGCCCGCAACAGTAAATCGCCGATCGCCGAGGCCGCCGTCCGGCAGATCGCACAGCTCTACGCCATCGAAGCCATGGTACGCGGTTCATCGCCGGATATCAGGCTGGCCGCGCGCAAGGAACACTCGCTGCCGCTCGTCCAGGCGTTGAAGCCGTGGTTCGAGAAACAGCTGTCGATGATCTCCAGCGGCTCGACGCTCGCCGAGGACATCCGCTACGCGCTCAATCATTGGCAGGGGCTGACGCGCTTCCTCGATGACGGGCGTCTCGAGCTCGACACCAATCCGGTTGAGAACGCGATCCGGCCGATCTGCCTGACCAGAAAAAACGCGCTCTTCGCCGGTCATGAGGTCGGAGCCGAAAACTGGGCCTTGCTCGCATCCATCGTGGCGACTTGTAAGCTCAACGACGTCAACCCGGTCGCCTACATCGCCGAAACGCTCACGGCGATCATTGCCGGCCATCCCCAAAGCGAAATCGACGACCTCATGCCGTGGCGATTCCGCAAAACGTCAAGCCAGCCTCAATAGGGCCACGGCTAAGCGCTTACCAATGGACAATGTGATTGGTGAGATCTCCGAACCGAGGCTGAAGACTTTCGGACGGCGCAAGAGGACGCCGCGCGTACGCCGCTGCATGGGGCGCTGGCTCGAGCTCTGGTATCGGTCGAAAATCGACGCGCGCTCGCTGGTTCGCCGTGGTGCCGAGGCGAAGGTGCGTGTGCGACACCCGACGTGGGGCGTGGTACAGCCAGCTTTTTTTTGTTCCGGAGCAGCGCGATCCATATTTCTGCGACTTGTCCGAGTTTGTGGTCGAGCGCGCCCTGCAGGACTGGCATTATCTCTTGGAACGGCAGAGCGCGGTCGATCTATCGATCAACCTGCCGGCGCCATATTTGAGAAAGCCGCAGGCCGTCCGCGACCTCTGCCGCGCCAGCGATGAGGCGATCCAGGCCCTCGATTTTTTGGCCGAGATGGCTCGCGAGATGAGCTTCCACAATATCGGCCTATCGATCGACAATCTCGGCGCCAACTGGCCGGAACTGATGGGACTGGACAGGATTCCCTTCATCAAGCTGAAAGCCGACCGGCAATTCGTCGCTGGCTGCGGCAATGACCGGCTGAAACGCACGGTGTGCCGTCACATCGTCGAGCTCGCTCAGGGCTACGGCGCGCGCGCCGTCGCGGAAGGCATCGAGAGCGGGGCTGATCTGGCTACCGTCAACGAGTTCGGTTTTGACCCCGTCCAGGGTCATCTGGTTCGGCAAGCCGATGCCGCTGAAGAAGTTTGCCAAAAGCGCTTTGACACCGACCGTGATGGAGCTGGAGTGAGGCACAAAGGCTCACACATAGCGCCGCGCGAAGAACACGCAAGCGGCCAACAGCGTTGCCGCGGCGACTATGCCCCAACCAACTGGTCCGCGCCGTCCGCTGTGTGAAGACACGCGATTATCTGATACTCGCACGCATTTGCGACAAAGGTATGTAAACATCAGTTGGGCCGATTGCCTACAATTGAACGCGTATCCCCGTATCGTTATCTACGTATTGAGGATACGTCATGTTATCTAGCTCTCCCGAACTGAGATCATGCGTTCATATGGAATTGGGCGGCGCCCTTGTGGAAAAGCTTCAGTTGGTACTACGGCTTTCAGTCTGGAGCCGGTGACAACCTAAAGCGGGATGGAGTTAGTCTGAATGTCTGAATCGATTTGGGAATTTCCAGTCAGAGCGTTTCTGATTCAACATGCTGGCTGGATAGAGGCCGGCATGGATGGCCAAGCCATATAGTCTGGATCTTGGCAAGCGCGTGGTAGTCGCAATTGAGGGCGGGATGTCCCGCAATCGGGCCGCCAAACAGTTTAGTGGCCAGCAGCACGGCGGTTGGCTGGATCAAGCGGGTCGACGAGACTGGCAGCGTTGAGCCCAGCCAGATCGGTGAGTACCAGACAAGGCGATCTCGGGCGAGTCTTGCATCGGCGTCTTATCCGTGGCGCCAGCCAAACGCATAGCAAAAGAAATCCGGGCTTAGGATCTGTAGTGCAGCGTGGCATTCAGTGTGCGTGTCGCTCATAGGGACGCAAAAATGGCCAGCCCAAATTTGCGGCTTCAGTCCGAAAGCGCAGAGACGCCTTACTTGTCTCTTTGGCGCTCTGTACCTGTTGTGTGTGCTCAACTGCCACGAAGGGAGCATGCAGTCCGTAAGGAGCATTTACGTCTCCAGACGGACGAAACGCAGGTCATCGCCGCAACAGCATCAATTGCTGCCGAGTTCAAGTTTCGAAAATTGAGGGATTAAGTCCATTGTTAAGCTGCCTCGCAAGTTGCAGGCTTCGTCTTTTTCGCTTCTCCCGCTAGTCCACGCGTGGCAGCAACTGACTAGCCGATGAAACAAGTCGCGCATTGGACGACCCGAAGTCGCGAAAATATGATGATCGACCCGTTGAAGTAGTTTCTTATATAATATACATCTTCAGATAGGTCTTGCTTGAGAGACGGCGGGTCCTCTCCGCTTCGCGAGTGCATGCCGCGAACCACGTCCAATCTTCATCGTGCGCATCAGGCCGCGCAGGATGGATGAGGCACGACGCAGTCGTTGTTCGAGGATTTTCCAAGCATGAGTTCTGAGACGAGGCGAACGTTGCGCGAGCTCAAAAAGAAAGCTGGTTTCGTTTCATGGACTGGACATGGATTGCGTCTATGATCTGCACTGTTGATCAGGCTGCAAATCGATCAGGTGGCCTCATATGCGAGTGTCCTTCGATGAGAACGCCACTAGCCGCGTCGGCATGCAGAGGGGGGCGGATTCTAAGGTGCCGGTGGTGTGTATCGGAATTCAGCCGCCTAATTGAGTGGCGCGGTGAGCCACGCTCGGACAATTCGGGTGTGTAGGATCAAGATGGTTTTGCTGGATTTGTCGCCGACGCGACCACCACCAAGTCTGTTTAGACATCCATAGAAAGAGGCTCAGTAATGAGTGGAATAATGGCTGTTGAAAATGTCATTCCGCGGGCAGACATCGTGAAGCGCGCGGAGCGGCTTGGTGCCGAAATCAAGAACATTGCGCTGTCGGACGATTTGCCTGACGATGTCATCGTAGCGTTCAAGCGACTCCTGCTAGAGCATAAGGTCATCTTCTTCCGTGACCAGGGACATCTCGACGATGCACAGCAGCAGCGTTTTGTGCTCCGGCTCGGCGCGCTGATACCGAATCCCACAATGGTGGACACAATGGACGGTTTAACAATCCGGCAGGAGCTGTCTGATCCCGCCTGCAGTCATCTCAACCAGATGAACGATGAGCGGGTCCGCGCAGCCATTTCGGTGCTGCGGCTCGCAGCGGCCCCGCCTTTTGGCGGGGACATTGCTTGGTCGAGCAGGGCGGCCGCTTATCTTGATCTTCCCGATCCCCTGCGGATGCTCGCAGATAACCTGTGGGCTGTGAGCCTCGTCGCATCTGATCTCACTGCGACAGAGAGGGCCACCGATGCCAACAAGCGGCCTTGGTGGGGTGTATCCACTGGGACGATCTACGAAACGACACATCCGATTGTTCGTGTTCATCCCGAGACCGGCGAACGCATGCTATCGCTCGGCCGCTCCGTGAAGAACTTCGTCGGCCTGCAGCCCTACCCCAGCCAAAAATTGTTTGAACGGCTGCAATCCTATCTCACCGCGCCGCAGAACACGCTGTGCTGGAACTGGAAATCAGGCGACGTCGTAATCTGGGACAATCGCGCGACTGAGCCGTACCCGGTCAACAAAACCGGCAGTCCTCACTGGACCATGGACCAGCTTGCGATTGACGCCCGCGTACGGCACCTGAAGAGGCCAAAATCAAGGGCCGCAAAGGCCGCCTGACATTGTCCCGCATTTCCCGGATTTCGTAAGACGCCGGGAGACCCATGACTAAATTGCGGCCCTGCAATGTCGAGCGGAGCCGGGCCTTCGAACTTATCCCGACAGGACCGGCTGACCAGCGCGGGCAATCGGCTTCTTTTTTGTCCATAAGACTTTCCGAGAAGGCGCGAGCGGCGGTGCCATTCTCGTGCGAGAGCCGGGTACAATGGGAGCCGGCTCTTGCCTATCGGTGCCGGGCATTGGAAAGCTGGAGCGAATCGAGCTTGGCGATGGTCGAGGCGCTATTCGACCTCTAAACCTGCCTCGCACACTGATATAACTCATGAATGTGGGCGCAGGCACACCATGTCCTGATTCCGATGAGGGCCGTTCAAGGGTGTCCTTCAATTGGGACGGCGCTCACCTCGATTTTGAGAAGGCGGCGGTCGCGTGTTTGCACGGACAGAAAGGCGTTGGCGCGCTTGTCACACGTCTTAGGCATGCTGCGCGGTTCGCTGAAGCCTGTTGGGATCAAAGCGATTGTATGCGCAATGACGGACGTAGTTGGCGCATTCTTTAGAAGAGAATATGTTCAGGGTGCGCCCGATGAGATCCCAGGGGGCGTCGCAGGTTGTGGCTGGGGCTCGCCGCAGCAGTTCTTTGACTTTGGCGAATGCCATCTCAATCGGATTGAGAGCGGGGCTGCAATAGTACGGGCGCCGGCGCCTGCGATGAGGCACGCGGCCTCTTCGTTGCTCTGGCTCGACACATTGTGAGGATCACCGTCTCGCCTTCACGCAGCGCCGGGAAGGAGGATTTACTCGACTCCAGGAAGCACTTGCTGTTGATTAGCGGTCGAGCACGAAAGATGCGATCACCCCTCGCAGGTGAGGCCGCAAGGAACATCGTCGTCTTCCAATGGCCGTTCGGCACATCGCTGATGGCGCGTGCGCTGACATCGGCTCAGGCGTAACGACGCGCGATCACGGTTGTCGTCAAGTCTCAAAGAAAATCAAAGGCGACCAAAGTCCTTCGCACGCCGCACGCTTCCCGGCGCTCCCGCAACTTCGGGTCCAGTTCGCTGGCCTGCACGGTTTTAGTTGAAGCTGATTTCCTCGGCCGCGAAAGACCGCGACAGCATCGACTTGTCGGCTTACACGCGTTGCGTGCGAAGCACATGCTCGGCGATCGCATCGAGCGTCAGATCGTCCAGGAGCCAATCCCAGTGCCGCTTCAACGCGGAACATCGCTTCGCGCCCGGTCGGGCAAAGCTGCTGTGCGGGGCGTTTCCTCGAACCCCTCACCCAATCGATCGCGCTCGCGATCCCGACCAAGATCCTTGCCGCCTCGTTCCGCGTAGCACCGGCCTCAACCAAGCCTTGATCACCCAAATCGAAAGAGTCTCCCCATACGCCCATCAGCCCTCCTCCCGGCGGTGAGGATGAATCACGCGTCGCCTGTTTCGGAACCCCTTGCGATTCAATTCGATCTTAACACGATCTAATGGCTGCGAGTTAGGTTCGCCATCGCGCCGATATCCTCGGCGCGCCGCCATCTGGCGAGTACCAGTGCGGCTTTCTCAACCCTCGAGTCCGATAGTCCTTACCACACTAGGTAGGTATCGATCCACTGTTGATGCTGTATGGTCCACGAGGAATCAAACGCGCTGATAAGGGCGCACAAGGTGCGGCAATGGAAACAACAGCTAATCCGCTGGATTGCAGAGCACGCGTGTTGAAGTTCATTGAAGAAACTCGCGTCGTTAGCGAGCGTGAACTGCAAGTCAACAACATCACACCTTATCGTGCCACAAAGTCCTATCGCGAACAGATCATCAAAAGCGGTTACTACGATCAGCTGAAGTACATTGTCGAGCCCTCACTGAAGGAGTTCGAAAGCCCGGGCACCTTAGATACCAGCGGCGAGCAGGACAACACGGTCGTGCCGGGGCTCCAGCACAAGTACGCCCAAACCGGTTTATTGCTGGTGACGGAACGCTGCGGCTCATATTGCCGTTACTGTTTTCGCAAGCGCATTGTGGGCAAGATTTCGGATGAAATCGCGCCCGACTTCGATCAGGCTGCGCAATATATTGCGCGCCATCCTGAGATGACGAACGTACTCCTTTCCGGGGGCGACCCGTTCGTGCTCAGCACCGCCAATCTGAACAAGATCGTTGACCACCTGCTGCCAATAAATCATTTGAATTCGATCAGATTTGGTACAAAAATGCTGGCCTATCAGCCAAGGCGATTTGAAGATTCCGCTCTACCGGCGCTATTTCAGCGTATCCACAACGCGGGAAAAGCCCCAATCATCGTCACGCATTTCGATCACGTAGGTGAGATCTCATCCGACGCGGAGCACAAAGTTCGCGCTTTGCGAGCACAGGGCGTGCAATTCCTTAATCAGTCCGTGCTTCTTGCCAAAGTCAACGATGATTCCGAGATATTGGCCGCGACCTTCGCCAAATGCCACGAAATCGGAGTGCGACCTTACTACTTATTTCAAGCCAGGCCGGTGAAGGGTGCATCGCACTTCCAAGTCGCACTGCGTCGCGGACTAGAAATTGTACGCGGCATCAACCAGCGTCTGAGCGGGATCGAGAAGACATTTAAATACATCATGTCTCATTACACAGGGAAAATAGAGATATTGGACGTAGGACAGGATGGCCGCGTGTATATGCGATACCATCAGAATAAAGTTCCCGAGAAGATCGGCAAAATCTTTTCCCGACCGCACGTCGCGACAGCCTGCTGGCTTGATGATCTGCCCGCACAATGAGATCTACCGTGCGCTCGCCAGCCCACGAACTCGGTGCGTGCAGTGTCCTGCCGCCCCACAAAGCACACTCAAGTTGAGCCCGGAAGCGTGCCCTGGTCTCAACGGTAGTTAGGCTCGGATGCCGCTCGATCGTCCGCTGCACTGAACCTAAGGCCCCTGTGGAGCTCGTGGACTGACGGGAAGGTAAAGCTTTATGCGCTTGAGTACGCGACCGCGCAGGGTCGGATAGCGCGGATCTCCCCGCGCCAGCCTTCATAGAAATTTTTCCCGCAACGTGGATCATGCGCGGGCGTCGAGGCCGAAATAGTTGGGCACGTCAATTCGCGTGGGCATGGGCTCGGATCCTTTCGAGAAAACCTGCCTCAAGCGATCCCTCAATAGGTTTACGCGAGCGACGTAAGCGTTTATTTCAAAGATACTCGGCCTTATAGCAGGCCGCTCTCGGGCGCGTTAAGCGGAACCATGCCGGCGCGACATCGGCTGGAGCAGGAGAGCGGAATCGTCGGCTTCGGGTGTAGATCGAAGGGAGCACGTGGGCCGCTCCGGCTCGCTCCCTCCCGTTGTCAGGTGAAACATGGTTCTCTCGATCGATTGCGTCCTGTTCCGACAGGGGCGCGCCGGTTTGCGTCCTCTAACCTAAAGCGTGATGGCATTACGTTCGATATCCTGAATTTCTGAGGCAGTTGGCGCACTCGTCGACCGAGAAGACGTCGAGCGCCTGGCCGATAGCGGCGCAGACCGCATCGACGGTTCGTGCGGCTGCTTTGCGGAGCAGGTGCTTGAGCTTTGCAAAGACCTGTTCGATCGGGTTCAGGTCCGGCGAGTATTTTGGCAGGAAGAAGAGTTTGGCGCCGATCGAACGGATGAGTTGGCGAACTGCTTTGCTCCTGTGGCTGCCGAGCTTATCCAAGACGACGATGTCGCCGGGCTGAAGGGTCGGCAGAAGAACCTTCTCGACATAGGTGCGAAAGCTCGCGCCGTCGATCGGCCCCTCGATGAACTATGGCGCATCGATCCGGTCATGGCGCAGGGCCGCCAGAAGGTCATGGTCTTCCAGCGGCCGTGGGGAACCTTGGCGTGAAGTCTGTGGCCGCGCGGCGCCCATCCGCGCAAGGGCGCCATATCGGTTCTGGTCCAGGTCTCATCGATAAAGACCAGCCGCTCAGCTTCGACGCGACCTTGATACTTTGCCCATTGGGCTCGTCGCCGCGCGACCTCGGGTCGATCGCGTTCGCCAGCCGCCACGCTTTTTTTGAAGCTGAGCTTCTCGGCATGCACGAAGTCCCAGACCGAATGGTAGTCGACCTTCAGGCCGCGACCGGCAAGCTCGGCAACGAGGCCGCGTGTGGTGAAATCGCCGTCCTTGATCCGCCGCGACAGCCAAACCGCATGCTCGCCAGAAATTGCCTTCGGCTTGTAGCCACCGATCTGACTTGGCTCGACGCTGCCGGTCTTCTCGACCCGCTGCATCCAGCCAATGGCGGTGCTGATCGCGCCCCCAAACTGCTTTGCGGCCTGCTTGCGGGACATCCCGCCCTTAATCGCGGCTACGACACGCTTGCGAAGATCCAGAGAATAAGGCTTACCCATCCATGCTGGCCTCCTAGCCAGCATGGTGAATCAGAAACGCACTGATTTGGGAATCCCAAATCGATTCAGACTAACCCCATCGCGCTTTAGGCATCGGCTTGGGGGGAATCGCCCCCTTCAAGCGCGGGTATACCGAATGTCTATCAATGTGCGGCCGCGCATGTTTTCCGGGCGCTGGCCGAAGCTCAGCCGTTCCGCTGCCCAATTGGGCGAACAACCTCGAGGCGAGCAAAGCCGCCGACTGAGAAGGAGACGATGGTCCTGTTCAACAAAATCGAGTTGCAGCCCAGATGAACGAACCGGCCCAAACGTTGAGATCGCGGCGACAGCCGCTCGGGAAACGTAGAGAGTTTTGAGTTCTGCATCAGCGGGAACGCGCGTTTCAGCTGCCTTAGTCTCGTCCATTACCGTCATCTGCCGCGAGCCCAGGAACTGCCAGCCCGTGAACAGCTGGTCGGGCGGTCGCATCGGCTCAGATCGTCGTCATTGGCCGGCCGCGGCGGCCGATATACGCTCGATCGCGCAACGCTCAGCAGTTGGCATCGCCGGCGGACCGATAGCCTCTCATGATCGCGCTGAAGCAATCCTCGGCGATCCGGCGCGCTCATCTTCCGGACCTCCTGGCTAAGAAATCTGGCTGTCAGGTTCGATAGTCACGCCCTCTTAGAACTTACGCTGCTCCTTTTAAGCGGAGAGTTCGCGAGTCTCGCATTGCTGCGTGGCCGGCGGCCACCACTCACGTCGACGGAGTCCGGGACGAGGCAGAGCCAGCATAAGAGGCCATACGGGCTTGCGGTCGAATTGGCGCGAAATCTTGAACAACGGGAAGCGTATCCCGATCGAAACGAGCCGAAAGGCCACCAAACTCCGCGACCGACGATTTCGTGTCTTCATTGGATACTGGCAATCTCCCGGACTGGGTACATGATACCGGCTTGTTGATCAGGCGCAGCGCGTCAGCCCAAGGTGCCGAAGCGCGCTGGAGCCGAGCTCGATTGAGGCGGTTGGTGCAGCGCACTATTCTTCCGTGATTTAAGAGCAATCAATATCAAGCACCTCGGTTTGAGTCGTCGAGCCTCTAGAACCGCAGAATTTCTGCGCAACGATGTCTGTTTTTGCCGCTATTCGTCCCGACGCTCTGCTTTACATTTGGATGTGGGCAATTCGCATAGCATCCCTCGCTCAGCGCGAAGGCAGAACATGGAATGGCGCGCCACGGTAGATCTTACGGCAGCTGAGATCTGGGATCACTTACAAGCACACCTTGGAGATAGGGCATGGCAATCAGCTACATCACGGACATGCGAGACATTAATGGCACGCCCATTACCCCCGAGCACTACAATGATCAAATGAAAGTGGCGCGGCACGCGGATGATCTGGGCTACAAGACCGTGTGGGTTCCGGAAGACCACTGCATGGATGACGGCTTCTGTCCGGCGCCACTGACCACTCTGGCCGCATTCGCCCGGGAAACGAAACGCATTCGCCTAGGGACTGGCATCATTCAGGTCCCGACAATGCAGCCCAGGCGCCTCCTCGAAGAGGCGTGCATTGTTGACCAGATGTCAAACGGCCGAGTGACCTTAGGGGTTGGACTCGGAGGATATGAATCTGAGTACAAGGCGTTCGGGGTGCCTTTCAAGGAGCGCGGAAAACTGATGGATCAGTACCTCACGTTCATCAAGAAGGGGTTCGCAGGCGAACCTTTGCCGGATGGGATGGCCTTGGCAGTGCCACCTGTGCAGCGACCGATTCCGATCATCGGTGGCACGAAATCGCTGGCAGGCACGGACCGCTCCGCCCGCATCATGGACGGAAACATCGCTACCAACCATATGGACCATGAGGAACAGCTCGCAAAATTCTGGAAGGAGTGGCTCTCTCCTTCGCTGGAGAAGTATGGACGCAAGCTGTCCGAATTCCAGCTGCCTTTGATGATGACGGTGTGGGCGTCCGAGAAGTACATGGATGATTGGCACGAATTCCTCGGCGCGGGCTTCAAATATCGCAAGGACAAATATGAAGATGGGTTTGAAAAGGTTGGGAAGGATTATAAGGGGGCGTCGTACCAGTTCCGCGATTGGGACGAGGCAGAAAAGGCAGGGGCCGAGAAGATGGTGTCCCGCATGTACATCGACACGCCGAAGAACGTCGCCGCTCGCCTGAAGAAGCTCCGGACGATCTACCCGTTTAGCGAGCTCATTATCAACAAAGTCCCGGGGATCCCGCAGGAGCGTTTCATTAATCAGCTCACGCTCTTCAGAGAGCAGATTGCGCCGATCGTGTTCCCTGAGACGAAGTGGGAAGGCTGATTCGGCTCTCTGTACTTAAGATTGAGTTCGAGCATGCTTTAATAGCCAGAGAAGGGTTAAGCTGTGAAGAATGATGCGCAGATGAACAAGAACGTAGCGGTGATCGAGGGCCAGGATAAGCCGTTCGTTGTTACGTGGCGAGACAGACGGGCCAACTGGGACTCCTCATTGAGGCCCGAAAAAGTTGGCTGGCAACGAGCGCTTTTGGCTCCTACGGTCGGTGGCACCAGCTTCAGAATGAGCGCTCTGATGTTGCCCTACGGCCGATCCCGCCCCTTCCATATCACCCCGGACACGGAGCTTTTCGTCTTCGTGCTGGAGGGCGAGATGGAATGGGGCATCGGACCCGATGGCAATAACCTCGAGTGGTTCCGACTCGGGCAATACGATACTTTGGTTATCCCGAAGGGCCACGGAACGGATTACCGCAACTCAGGCCAGATCGATGCCAAGTATCTGTGTGTCTTCAGTCGGACGAGTGAAGAATGGACCAAGCAGCTGTTTTGGCAGTTGCCGGGCGACGAAGCCCCACGCGCATACGACTTCTCTTCGTGGACGAACGACCCTAAGGCAAAATAGTCCACCGGCAGAATGAAGCTACTCTGCGAACGGAATCGTACGCTTCCGCTCGCAGGCGCTTCGGCCAGCCATGGCCGCCGTGGCGGATCCTGACGAGTGGATAATAATACAATTAGGAGCAAAAGGGTCCCATAATGAACTTCGGTACGACCGTCGCCATCCTCGGCGGAACAGGACCTCAGGGCCAAGGGCTCGCGATGCGCTTCGCCATTGCGGGCGTCAGCGTGGCGCTGGGCTCCCGCGAGGGCGACCGCGCTGCGGCCATCGCCGAAGAACTGAGCAAGAGGCTTCAGGGCCGATCTGTCGCTCCGATTCGAGGTTACAACAACCTGAGCGCGATAGATGCAGCAGAACGCTTCGTATTACTTGCGGTGCCGTATTCCGGTCACGACGCAACACTTGACGCTATCAAGACTCGCTTGGCAGGGAAGGTGCTGGTCGACTTAGTCGTCCCCCTCGCAGCCGGGAATCCCCGGGCCATCGCAATGCCCAAGGAAGGCTCCGCCACCGAGGCCGCACAAGCGTTGTTAGGAAGTGAAGTCAAGGTCGTCGGAGCCCTGCATAACGTCTCCGCCCACACGCTGAACGCCCTCGAAGAGAACATCAACTGCGACATCCTCGCATGCGGAGATGACGTAGAGGCGACGGATGCAGTCGTCGAGCTGGTCAGGCGGCTCGGCGTCGAGTCCTACAATTGCGGTCCGGCAGTGAACGCTCGCTGCATCGAGGCGATTACGCCGCTTCTGATCCGACTGAACATCAGCAAGAAGGTGCCATTCAGCCACGCCGGCATCCGCATTTGGCGGCCCGGTTGTCCCGGCGTATGATCCCGCATGAGAAGGTCTCGAAGATGAAGCGTTTCGCCGCAGGGACCCCATCTCCTCGGCCTGGAAGTGATCTCCCGGCGGCCATCACTGAAGGGGCCTGGTAGTGGGCACCTCAAGCTTCCTCGAACTCGGCGCGGTTGAAGGTCCTGAACTCGAGCAGCTGCTCGCCCGGGCGAGGGCCAAGCGGGACGCATACTGGGGGTCGATTGCGACCTACTCCCGAAAGGTGTTCATTCCGTTGACGAATTTATGCCGGGACAGTTGCGGATACTGCACGTTCGTCAAGCAACCAGGAGAGTCTGGCGCGGGATACTTGAGCCCAGAAGAGGTGCTTCGTACAGCGAGCCGTGGCGAAGAGCTCGGATGCAAAGAAGCGTTGTTCTCTCTAGGAGAGAAGCCCGAGCTCCGATACCCGCAGGCTCGTAACATGCTCGCAAGCCTGGGTTATCGCTCGACGATCGACTATGTCATCGCGATGTGCGAGCTCGTCATCTCAAAGACCTCGTTGATTCCGCACGTCAATGCTGGAACCATGAGCCGTGACGAACTCAACCGTGTCAAGGAAGTAAGCGGCAGCGCCGGCTTGATGCTCGAGAATGTGAGCCGTCGGCTTATGGGCAAGGGGATGCCTCACCACGCCTGCCCGGACAAGGTGCCGTTGCAGCGTCTTCGAACGCTCGATGCAGCCGGCGAAGCGAGCCTGCCGATGACGACGGGAATCCTGATTGGCATTGGCGAGACCTGGGATGAGCGGATCCATAGCCTGCAGAGCATCGTCGACATTCACAACCGGCATGGTCACATTCAGGAGGTGATCGTGCAAAACTTCCGGGCGAAGCGCGGGACCGCGATGGCAAATCATCGCGAGCCAGACATTACCGATATGCTTCGCACTCTTGCGATTGCTCGCCTCATGCTGCCGACTGAAATCTCCGTTCAGGCGCCACCGAACCTGAATGAAGCGTTCGAGCGATACCTGGACGCGGGCATTAATGACTGGGGTGGGGTGTCTCCGCTCACTGCGGACCACATCAATCCAGAGTGTGCGTGGCCTGCAGTCGGGGAAATTGCGTCTCGCACCAAGCAGAAGGGCATGAGCCTGGTGGAACGGCTGACGACGTATCCGCTCTATCTTCGGCAGCCCGAGCGGTATCTACGTCCGGTCCCCGCAGCGGCACTTCGCCGTCTCGCGCGCGAAGATGGCTACGCGGCCAACCAGGCTCATGCCGAGGCAAGCTAGAGGAGTTCGCATGCAGAGCGCCCAACCAATCAAGCCGTCGGCCCTTCGGACGAAGTCCCCAGAGGCCCTCCTTAGTCAGAGCAGCAAAGAAGTCAGGCACATCCTTGAGCGTGCCCTCTCGGGCCGCGAGGTGACGCGCGAAGACGGTGAGATCCTGTTCGGAGCGGCGTCTTCGGATCTTCCAGCAATCGTACGGGCGGCGGATATTGTCCGCGAGCAGCGGGTGGGGGACAGGGCGAGCTTCGTCATCGTCCGGAACATCAACTTCACGAACGTATGCTACATGGGATGCCGCTTCTGCGGCTTCGCCAAGCGCAAGGAAGACCCTGACGCGGTCTGGTACAGCATGGAAGAGGTGGCACACCGCGCGCAAGTTGCATGTGATCGTGGCGCGACCGAAGTTTGCATGCAGGGCGGTCTTCATCCTGACCTGCCGCCCACCTACTATCGCGACCTCCTCATCGCTGTGAAGCGCCAAGTGCCGCGCATGCACGTGCATGCCTTCTCGCCTTTCGAGATCTGGTTCGGGGCGCACAAGCGGAAGATGTCGACGCGGGAGTTCCTCCTTGAGCTCAAGGAAGCAGGGCTGGGCTCGATGCCCGGTACCGCGGCCGAAATCCTTGATGTCCACGTGCGGCGCATGCTGACCCGAAACAAGCTGACGACGCAGGCGTGGGTTGAGACAATCCGGGCGGCGCACTCCATCGGGCTTCGCAGCACGTCCACGATCATGTTCGGGCACATCGATGGCCCCTCCCATTGGGCGTCGCACATCGATTTGATCCGCTCGATCCAGAAGGAGACCGGTGGTTTCACGGAATTCGTGCCGCTGAGCTTCGTGTATGCCGAATCGCCCCTGTACGTGGACCGCGCCATCCCCGGTGTACGCCCGGGCGCCACCCAGGAGGAGAACTTCAAGATGCACGCTATTGCGAGGCTGATGCTCGCAGGCTGGATCGACAACATTCAGGTTTCATGGGTCAAGCTTGGTGCAAAAATGGCAGCCGAGATGCTGCATGCCGGCGTCAATGACCTCGGTGGGACGCTGATGGACGAATCAATCTCACGATCGGCGGGAGCCGACTTCGGCGAGGAGCTCACTCCCGCCGAAATGGTCAGGTTAATCCGCCACGCCGGCCGCACGCCGGTGCGCCGGAGCACGCTCTACGATACGCTGGAGGAGTTCTCGGATCACGAACCGGCGGACATCGGTCCTCTCAAACCGCGGCCGCATGACCCGATCAAGTTCCTTCGCCACAACTACGTGGCTGCTGGTTGAGGCGCGAAGCATGAAAGTAGCAGTCCTCGCCGGCGGTGTGGGGGGCGCGCGCATGGCACTCGGATTTGCTGAAATCGTGCCACCAGGCGATCTCAGTATCATCGTGAATGTCGGCGACGACGATCGCTTCCATGGACTGTATGTCTGCCCGGACTTGGACACGGTACTCTATACGCTTTCCGGGGTTGTCGATCGGACGCAAAGTTGGGGCGTTGCAGACGATAGTACGCGTGCGCTCGAGGTTCTTCGCAAGCTTGACTCTCCAGGCGGCTGGATGAAGCTTGGCGATGCAGACCTTGGGTTGCATCTCTACCGAACTTCGCGACTCGCGCAAGGTGCATCCCTCACCGCGGTGACCGAAGAAGTCAGTCATCGGTTCGGCGTCCACTGTGCGCTCTTACCCGCTTCGGATGAGGAGTGTCCGACCATGGTGGAGGCGGCGACCGGGCTTCTCAGATTTCAGGAATGGTTCGTGCGCGACCGTGCCAGTCCCACTGTCAAGCAGTTGGGCTTCCAGGCGGCCCGAAAGGCTCGGATCACGGATCGCGTACGCGCATCACTTCTTGCCGCGGATCTCGTCGTGCTGGCGCCATCAAATCCTTACCTTTCGATCCTTCCCATGCTAGAAATAGGGGGGATGCGAGACGCCTTGCAACAGGCACCTGGATTGAAGGTGGCAGTGTCGCCCCTCATCGGAGGGCGAGCGATCAAGGGGCCGCTTGTAAAGCTAATGAGCGATCTCGGGGCCGGCTCATCGAACTCCGATATCGCTGCGTCCTACTCGGACTTTGCGGACGCATTTGTCGTCGACGAGGGCGACTCGCGAGATGTGGCCAACGTTTCGCATCAAGGCGCATTGCGGGTGGCAGCGATGCCCACACTGATTCCAGATGCACCCCGCGCCGAGGAGCTTGCCAGGCGGCTCCTTGACTTTGCGAGCACGCGCAGAACGACGGGAGCCGCAGGATGAGGACCGTGGTTGCGATCCCAATGAAGGATCCGGCAGAGTCAAAGACCCGGCTTGCAGACGCGCTAACGGCCGCTCAGCGCGAGAAGATGGTGCTAGCGCTGTTTCGCAGGGTGCAGAGCTTCTTCGGTACGCAGTTTCCTGATTTCGAACGCCTGGTAGTCACACCTTCACCGCGCGTAGCCAGCGAAGCTACTGCGTGCAGCGCCGTGGCCCTGGTCGAAGAGAGCACGCGCGGCTTGAATAACGCTGCCCAGAGCGCATTCAGTTGGGCGAAAAAGCGGGGGTTTGACCGACTGTTGATCGTCCCGGCAGACATCCCAATATGGCTGCGATCAGAGGTCGATGAGCTAATCGGCGACGGACAGCACTTTGACGTGGTCGTAGCACGCGCACATGACGGCGGGACCAATGCGCTGTTGATCAATCTCGTCCGAACGGATCGATTCGAGTTTTGTTACGGCGTCCATTCGGCCAGACGCCACGCCGAGGCCGCTTCTGCCGCGAGCTTAAGCTCGATAGCGAGGCAGTGGCCTTTCCTCGGCCACGACATCGACACGGTGGATGACTGCCTGGTCCTGACCCAGAAACTCTCCTCTTTGACGGACGCCAGCTAGAAACATGCGACTCGAGCTCTTCGCCATTTCAGGTATTCCCGAGGTGCACCCGGGCGACGATGTCGGTGCGATTTTGGCACAGGCAGCGCAGGCAGCGGGTGACGAATTGCGCGAGTCCGACATCGTCCTCATCGCGCAGAAGATCGTCTCGAAGAGCGAGGGACGCTTTCGCGTCCTGTCGACAATCATACCTTCCCCCGAAGCATTGGATCTCGCCAAGCGGTGCGGCAAAGACGCTCGGAAGGTTCAGGCAATCCTTGATGAGAGTTCGGCCATTCTTCGGGTTTCGAATGCTGCCCCCGATGGGATCATCATCGCGCGCCATAAATGCGGTTGGGTTTCTGCCAACGCTGGGATCGACGAGTCGAATCTCGGTTCGACGGAGGGCCAGCTGTTGCTTCTACCGATTGATCCGGACGCGAGTGCCTCGCGGATTGCCGAAAGCATTTTCCGCTGCACTGGACAACGGCCCGGCGTCATCGTGACTGACACATTTGGACGGCCGTGGCGCAAGGCCCTTGTCAACGTGGCTTTGGGAACGTCTAATGTCCCGCCCATCATCAGCTGGGTGGGGAAAACGGACGCCTACGGCCGGCGCCTAAATGTATCCGAACAGGCCTTGGCGGATGAGCTGGCTGCTGCGTCAGGACTGCTAATGTTCAAGAACGCTGGTACTCCGGCGGTCGTCGTTCGTGGATTGCAATGGGATCGTGCGACCAATGCCAGCTGCCGCGATTACGTTCGGCCAGTCGAGCAAGACCTGTTCACCTGACGAGACGCAACGATGCACACGGGTAAACCAGGCGTTCGGGCCATTTCCCTTATCCCGCTCGAAGGCCTTACTAGGCCAGCCAGGTTCTACACCTTCGACGGCCTGTCCCGGACCGATCACTTCGCGATCAGGGTCGGCGATCCTCTGGACATGCCGCTCGTGCGACTCCACTCCGAGTGTGTAACGGGCGATGTCTTTGGTTGGTTGCGGTGTGATTGCGGTTCGCAACTGAAGCGGGCGCTGTCGAAGCTCGATATTGAACAGGGATGGATCCTCTACCTGCGTTAGGAAGGCCGCGGGATTGGGCTAGCGTCCAAGATTGACGCATATGTTCTCTAGGAAACTGGACTGGATACCTTCGCGGCAAATCGCATGCTGGGGTACTCAGACGATGAGCGGGACTATTCCGATGCAGCGAAGATGCTCTCTGTTCTCGGGATATCTCCTATTCGGCTCATGAGCGACAACCCCGAGAAAGCTATGGCGTTAACTGCCGCCGGGGTACAGGTGGCCGAACTGGTGTCGTGCCGCGGGACTAGCACTCCATTCAACCGAGCGTACCTTAAGGCCAGGGCAGCGCGTACGCCACGATCCCTCGTGGCGTCAGTGAGTTGTCGAGCCGGCGACGGCAGCAATGCAGATAGGGGAGAACACGTGACCGGGCGAGAAGCCAGAGTCCTAGCTTGCAGGCGTCAGGATCAGCCGAACGGTCTTAATTCATATCCGGCGACCAAGACTAGGCAATGACGATCCAGGCCGGCCTGCCACGACCGCCTGCAGCGAAGTCGGTGCGCAAAGTCAAAACGCGACTACACAAGAGCGAACAGCGCTTCCAAAAGCACTCCACCGAGCTTGCAAGAGCGCAAGCCCAGCGTCCTGCAACGTTGGTGTCCGATGCAACTTTGCAGCTCGGTGGATTTTGGCACGAGCCGGATGGACCCCGCGCCGTTTGAAAGACCTTCACCGGAGTCAAAGCTGTTCATTTCGCTGCCTTTCGTCGTCTTACGCGAAATGGAGCTCCAATAATGCGGGATCATCAAGGTAATGCATGAAACATGCTCCGGTCTCGTCTAGTTTCCCGGCCGCTCGGCGTTTCGGAGTGCCGGGCTCAGTTTCTGCCTCCCAATCAGCCCGGCCTATCATGAGCAATGATCTCCCCCGCAACAACTTTAAAGCCGCCCTTGCCAAGGGCGAGCCACAGATCGGCTTGTGGTGCTGCCTTGCAGATACGGTCGCGGCTGAAATCAGTGCTGGCGCCGGCTTCGACTGGTTGCTTCTGGACTGCGAGCATTCGCCGAACGACAATCGCACCATTTTAACTCAGTTGCAGGCGGTGCAGGCCTATCCAATTACGGCAATGGTGCGGCCGCCGACCGGAAACGCTGTGACAATCAAATTGCTGCTCGATATCGGCGCTCAGAATCTCCTGATCCCGATGGTGGATACGGCCGAGCAAGCGAAACTCTTGGTCGCCGCGACCCGGTTTCCGCCCGACGGCGTGCGAGGCGTCGCCACGCAAACGCGGGCCACTCGCTGGGGACGCGTGCAGCACTATCTGAAGAGTGCACGCGAGGAGATCGGTCTATTTCTCCAGGTCGAAACGAAAGAGGCGCTCTCGAACATCGAGGAGATCGCTTGTGTTGACGGCGTCGACGGCATTTTTATTGGTCCGTCGGATTTGGCTGCAACGTTGGGGCATCTCGGAGAACCTACGCGGCCCGAGGTCCAACGGATGATCGAAGAGGCGCTTCGGAGCGTCCGAGCTGCCGGCAAACCGGCCGGCATTCTGACCCCCGACGAAACACTAGCGCGCAGATATCTTGAGCTGGGAGCTACGTTCGTGGCCGTCGGCATCGACACCATGCTCCTGGCGCGGGCGAGTTCTGCATTGCTCGAACGATTTAGGGTATCGAAGAAACCGTAGCTGCGCCGTCCGCTGTCTCACTCCAACGAGATATCCTGTCGTTCTTCTCCGCGTAAGCGCCTCGCAGCCCCTCGGCCGTGAATCCCGAGTTGCTCGCAGACCACGAGCGCATAGCACACGAAGGCCGCAACCGGTCTCAACTCCTCCTGCACTGCTAGCAAGCAAGCTCCGGCATCGCAGCCATCGAACGCTCCGCGGGATTTGCCGTCTTCGACAGCTTGAGCAGGAGTATGGGTTCGTCGTTCCGCTTCCAGGAAGCGCTACTTTGCTAGCCGACGATGTCATCTGCGTCATGCCAATGCCGCTTAGCGGCATCCTCGGATCAGGATGCTGCGACTGGGCAAGATGGCAGCATAGTGCAGCGGCCCAGTCCTTGCCGCCGGCGCGGAATTCGACGGCGCGAATGCACTTCCATTATGCGACGTCCAGCTGCGATTCGATAGGGCGCGCCAGCAGCCTGTTTCGCAGGATTTCGTCCAATTTGCTCGAAAATGGGCGGTTTCTTCGCGCCGGATACGCCTTACAATTTGGCCTGCCCGGCCGCCCGAGCTCACCAGCATCACCGTCAAGCGTATCTGGAGACATCTGATGGCGTACACCACCATTCTCTACGAGGCGGACGACCGTGTCGCTTGGATGACATTGAATCGGCCAAGCAAGCGCAACGCGCTCTCCATCAAGCTCTGCAACGAATTCGCCGATGCACTCGCCATCGCCGAGCGCGATTCGGACGTCCGCGTGATTGTAATTAAAGGAGCTGGCGATCGGTCGTTTTCCAGTGGCTTCGACATGGCCGAAGATAAGTCAGAGTTCGGACCGCCCGAACGTGCGGAATGGACCTTCGATCATCTCGAGAAGCTTTTAGACCACGCCTGCGAATTCCTACATTCCGTATTTCGCTGCTCCAAGCCCGTTATCGCGATGATCAACGGCCACTGTCTTGCTGGAGGCCTGGATCTGGCCATGTGGTGTGACATGCGCTACTGCTCCGACGATTCGCGCTTCGGTGCGATCGAAGTCCGGTTCGCCGCTGGCGACACGGAACTTCCGATCATGTCGCACGTGATCGGCCAGCGTTGCCGCGAGCTGGTCTACACCGGGGACGTGATCGATGCTCAGGAGGCACTCCGTCTCGGCCTCGTTAACCGCGTCTTTCCCAAAGAACGCCTCGAAGAAGAGGTCGCGCGTATCGCGAAGCGCATATCCCGAGTGGCTCTGCCGACCTTAGTATGGAGCAAGAGGGCGCTCAACAATACGCTCCACGCAGCAGGACTTGAGTCTGCTCTGCGATACAGCTACGCGAGCGACATGATTATCAGCAAGTCAGACTCCGAGTACAGGCGCTTCCGCGAGTTGCTACGCACTGAAGGCGCGAAAGCGGCGTCGCAGTGGATTGAGTCAATCTTTGCGCCGTTCGAATCTGGCGCTTCGAGGGCCTCTTCTAACATAGCATCCACGCAACCGACTAAAGCTGGGGATTGAGCGAGCCGAGCGCTATCCATCCGACGATTCGGTAAATCGCACGAGGTACCTTCGCGGCGCCAATGTCGTTGTCGCGCCATTTGAAGCGTTGCGCTGGTGAGTCTAGCTAATCGCATCAGCGTCGCCAGCTCTCGCAGATGGACCGCGCACGCCAAATAGATCAACTCACTCTGGAGACAATCAGATGGCTGACACTGTCACTACGCGCCGTGACGGCTCGATTCTCGAAGTCACGCTCGACCGGCCCAAGGCCAACGCCATTGACATGGATGCGTCGCGGCTGATGGGGGAGGCATTCAAGGGTTTTCGCGACGATCCGGAGCTGCGCGTTGCCATCCTCAAGACGGCCGGCGATAGGTTCTTCTGCGCCGGGTGGGACCTTAAGGCGGCGGCGGCCAGCGAAGAGGAAATCACCGCCAACTACGGCGTTGGTGGATTCGGCGGACTGCAGAGGCTGCGCGACCTCAACAAACCAGTGATTGCGTGTGTCAACGGGATGGCAGTCGGCGGCGGATTCGAGATCGCACTCTCCTGCGACCTGATCTACGCCTCCGATCATTCCTCATTCGCGCTGCCGGAGATCCGCGCTGGCCAGCTAGCCGACGCGGCAACGATCAAGCTGCCCAAACGCATTCCTTGGCACATCGCTATGGAGCTTCTGCTCATCGGGCGCTGGATGGATGCCGCCGAGGCGCATCGATGGGGCTTGGTCAACGAGGTGCTACCGAAATAGAAGCTCGAGCAACGCGTCTGGGAAGTCGCCCGGCTGCTCGCCGCCGGACCGCCGCTGGTCTTCGCAGCCATCAAGGAAACTGTGCGGGTCGCCGAGACGCTCTCCTTCCAGGACGCCATCAATCGGGTGACCCGCCGCGAGTTTGCAACGGTCGACAAGCTCTATGGGTCAGAGGATCGTCTGGAGGGTGCCCGCGCGTTTGCCGAAAAACGCAATCCGGTCTGGAAGGGACGATAGAACCTCTGGCCATCCTGAAGCTCCGTCCATGCGCTCACGACCGCGGGCTGGATGGCCGGGCTCCTTCCGACCCCTTCAGTCCTCGTAGTCGATCGCAAGAGGCTGGCCACGCGCAAGCCAACGGCACCCGATTGAAATGGGGCAAGCCAGAAGTTCTGTGCGTCAAGTTCAGCAAAAATGATCATGGGGTCCGGCCGAGCCATCCCCTCGGAGCCGCCGTCGCTCGCTTGCCCAAAAGCGCAGCGCTGGCGAGCGACGGCGGCGGAGAGGGGTGGCGTGCATCCCCTTGGTGGGCCTGAGCATCG
>NZ_RDQF01000029.1 GCF_004114425.1 Bradyrhizobium vignae
CTGCGCAGCCCCGCCGAGCTGCGTAACCACTCTCGTCCAGTCCTCGTTCAGAAGCGATTCGTCTGCCATCCCGCCTTGGAATCACGTGTGATTCCAACACTCAAGAACAAACTTAACGCCTATGGGGTTTTCCGGGTGCTGGATTACGTCGAAGCCAATCTGGAAAGTGAACTCGGCCTGGACCAGATGGCATCGATTGCATGCCTCAGCCGCTATCACTTTGCCCGTGCCTTCAAGAAAGCCGTCGGGCAATCTCCTCATCGCTATGTCAGCGCCAGACGCCTCGATCGCGCCAAAGCCCTCTTGATGGCGGGTGATCGGCCGTTGGTCGAGATTGCGCTCGCGCTCGGCTTTTCGAGCCAGGCCAATTTCACGCGCGCCTTCACGCAGGCGACGGGACAGGCGCCCGGTCGGTATCGTCAACAGCCTGGATTGTGAACGTCGGCTGCCGGCAACAGCAATCGCTGACAAAGGCGCGGCAATCCCTGCGAAGCCGGGCCTCGCCGAATGTCATAGTTGTCGAATAGCCAAGCCGCCCGGATCGCTTCGATCCTGGTCAAGGTGAGGACATTGCCGCGCGGTTCGGCGCGACCTGAAAATGTACAGGAGCTTACATGAGCGACCTTTTAACTCTGGCCGTCTTCGCCATTGCCGCCCTGCGTTTCGCGCTGCTGGCAACCATCGTCAACCTGACGAGCAGAGCCGCACCCGACACGTGCAATCCCTAAAGCTCGGCGCAATCCGGAAGATGAGCGCGTGAATGCACTGCAAACTGAGCAGGCCGAAGACGGAAGCCGCCGCGTGAGGACCAAGCGCAAGTCGAAGGAGGCAATCCGATGAGGAACTCGACGTGGCCGCCACAATAGCCCAGCAGCCGTTCACCATCGCGAAGATTCCGGCGAGTTCCTGGAGCTTCGCCGTCCGCGTTTGGCTGGCCATCGTGCTGGCGCTGTTCGTCGGTCTTTGGCTGCAACTGGACGCGCCGTTCACGGCGGCGGTGACGGTGGCAATCCTCGCAGAGCCGACCCGCGGTCAGGCCCTCGAGAAAGCCGCCTTTCGATTGCTCGGGACTGCCGTGGGCGTGACGGCGTCGATCGCACTAACCGGAATCTTCTCACAGACGAGAGATCTGATGCTTGTGGCGTCGGCGGTGTGGCTCGGTCTTTGTGTCTTTGCGGCGAAGCTGCTGGATGGCTATCGTGCCTATGCGGCGGTACTGACCGGCTATACCGTTGCGAACATCGCTATCCAGCAGATCGACCATCCTCAGAATGTGTTCGACGCCAGCCTGGAGCGTGGCGCCGCCATCGCCGTCGGCGTCATCTCGATCGCCGCCATCAACGTGGTGATGTCCGCTCCCAATCATCATCCGGCGCTTGCGGCGCAGCTGGCGGCGATTCATGCCCGCGTACGCGCGTATGCAAGCGCGGCCTTGCATGGCGCAAGAGACAATTCGGCGCTCTTCCTTGCGCTGGTGCGCGACATCGTGGGACTTCATTCCGAAATAGCCGGCATCGATCTCGAATCGAGCAGCGGTCCAGCCAGGAGCGCCGCCGCCCGCAGCGCGGCGGTCGGTCTTGTCGTGCAATTACAGGCTGCACGGCTCCTCAACACGATGTTTGTTGGCGCGGTGATGCCGCGCCAAAAGACAGCATTCGCTTCGGACGAATGGAAGACCAAAGCTCCGGCGACGCAGCCAGTAGCAGCTACACAGCACTGCAGGAAACGGCTCATTTGTCTGATCCCGGTGAGACGTTGAACCCTGGCCGATGTTACGCGAGCCGCCGGGTTTTATCCACACCCACGACAAGCAGTATGCCGCTCCGGGAGATCGGCCGAGGCTTTGGGCTGTAGTCCGCCGCCTGCGCTCAAGATCGCTCGGGGACTACTTCTTCAACAGCAATCCCAACGTTCGCGCCATGCGCCTCAACGATCCGGCGTGGCGGCCAAGTTCGCCGGCTATCCTCGATGTGCTAACTCCTTGCCGGGCCAGTCGCATTAATCGTTGGACCTCTTGGTCGCCCATTGCTTCGGCTTCGGTGTTTTCATGGTGCGGCGCTCGATCCGCACCACTTAACCAGTGTGCCGAGCAGCCAACACTTGGGAAATTTACGGGTGGTGCAGCACACAGCCGGGCGTAGGACCGCTCACGCCTTATCCACGCCCACGATTGCGAGTAGCTCTGCCCGGTACCCTCGCTCCGGCGACTGAGGTCCCGCACCGGGGTGGTCCCGGAGATCGATCCTGACGGACGAGGAGCGCGAAGCATGGATGCCGTCTGACAGCGTTCCTAGCGACGTTTACAGGTCGCGAACCATCAGAGCTGTGTCAAACCCCTTCCAGTTAGTGCGATCAAGGACCGACCACCCGAGCCTCGCATAGAACCCGGCGGCATCTGTGGTGTAAAGGTAGAGCCGCGAAAACTCTCGCTGTCGCGCTTGATCCTCGATCGCTGCGACCAATGCGGCGCCTGCTCCTTTTCGCCGATACTCAGGGACGACGAACAAGCCTGCAAGCCATGGCGACACATCATGGTTAGGCTCGATCTCGGTCTCGACGAGAAGGCACGTTCCGATCGGTTTGCCATCGGCCTTGGCGATCAGCGCCACACCGTGTGCTTGATCGGATGCAAATAGCTCCAACGACCTCAGTTCATCCTCAAAGGACGCTTGGAGTACTGGAAAGGCATTTGCGCGCCATCGTGCGCAGATCGCCAATTCCGGTGTGCCGGGCTCCACGATGAAGGTCTGTACGTTGGTCATCGGAGCCCTCCTACGCTGCCGCCGATCTTCCTTGTCTGCCCGTGCATCACAATCTTGAGCGCTTCATCGGCAAAAGCCGCTACAACGCCTTCGCCCCATCCCGTGGCGCTCGCATCCAGACATTGCGCCCGTTAAGGAACTGGTTACGAGTAGCTGTCACCATTTGCATATAGGTCGTCGTCATATGCGGCAGCGCATTCTGAGAACGGTTGAATATTTCGACACGCCCGGTTGGCGGTCTCTTTCAGGAGAGGCCCAATGTTTAAGGGCTTCACAGTGGCAGTTGTGGCGCTGATTAGCACAGCGCAAGTGGATCGATGCCTCACCAACGGTCGGTATACAGACGCGGCCATGGATATGCTGCGGCCAATCAGGCACGCATTTGGGTTTTAGACAATTTGTTTAGCGCGGAGCCGCGTGATGGACATCTCCTGGGCTGATCTCGATAGCGATGAACAGCGCACCATTGCGGTGTTGGGAGCGGGGCTTTCGATTGAACTGTGCGACCCTGTTGCCCTCCAGACGTTAAGGCGGCTCGGTCTCATCATAGCGTCCCATTTGACCGCTGCCGGCCACAATCTGCGAAGGGATGCCGTTGTGAAGAGTGTCGCGGACTAACCGTTGCGAAGTGGGTCTTGGGACTAGGGGCGAGGGATGCCAAGCGCAATCGAGCTTATTGTGAGCGGATACGTCAGCCTGAACGATTTGCGTATGCAGCGCCGGAAGCAGGCCATGGAGCTGAAGGCACGCACCGGCTTTGATTGGCGAACAACCATTCAGCAGATCGAGGAAGATATCATAGTGATCGAGGCTGGGCTGGCGCAGTTGGATGGCGCGGCGACGACCTAAGTCGCCGACCTAGATCATCCGCCTTGGTAACGCGCAAGCTGCGAACGTAATAGCCTTGTCTCTGAACGGCCGCCTTGATTTCGTCGCTGACTTTGAGAACTCGTTTTCTACTCTTGCGCCACTTATTTTGAGAGCAAACTGCGGGTATCGCAGAGCCTGTGCTTAGAACGAGAAAGTCGCGTTTCTCATTGCGATAGACATCAAACACTTTGCGGCCCCGCTGTTCCCATTAAGTAAGCGTGAAATATGTTTCGATCGTCGCAATGGACGGGACGAGCTTAGTATCTTGAATGGCGAAGCGGGTTGTAAATCTGCAACGGCCGCGAGTTTACTTCACCTCGGTTCCGAATTTGGAACGAGCGCAAGTGCGGACCGCGCTACCGAATTCCGCCACAACTACGTGAGCAAATGCGCGGGTGCACAAAATCCCCCGCTGCGACCATTGCGAAGAAGAGTTCGCGCCAGAAGAGCTAACCGTTCTTGCGCCACCGGCCGGGGACGGCGAGCTGATCTGCGCTCGGTGCATCGAGGTCAACCTCCGTCGAGCTGTCGCGAAGTTGGCGCGCGGTGGAAACTGATAGCACCCAATAGAGACCGGACGTTTTTAGTGCGCGTCGGCTACTCGTTGTCTCTGGCTACTGCGGCAAGAACGTTTGCTGACTTAGGCCGCCTGAACCTACTTAAGTCTCACGAAGCCCTGTTGAACGCTCGTTAAATCATAGACGAACCCTCGCCAACCCGCACGTTCTCGCAGTCAGAGAAAGTGGTTTGCGCGGTTTGAACATGGTTGGGGGTTTGCAAGTCTGCTGAGAGGTAGAATACCGAATACTGCTTCCCCCTAACAAGCACCAGAAAAAGCGGAAAGTAGATCGCGGCGGCCATTCTATCCCTCTGCGGCCCCACGCTGCTCCCAAGACCGAAGGCGGCACAGTATCGATGCTACGCACGCTGGTGGCCTTCACTTGCGCCAGATAGGTTTTCAGGGAGATAGCCGATACGGAGCAGGTCATGCTTGAGCGACACGTCTCAACCTTTCTCTCTTGTCCGAGGCGCTCGCTCCGGCGGGCAAAACATCATTGTCCAAAGAGCACCGAAAAGAAGGCTTGGTTTCGCTTCTTTGCATTTTCAAGCAGGGTTTCGTATCCGAATGCCTGAATGAACACGCGTTGATTGGCGTGGCAGCGAACGAACACTTTAGGGTTCCAATCATTTATAAAATCGTGCTGCTGGAGAACGCCAATTAAGCTAGGCGCAAATCAGCAACTACATACGCCAGCCTACGTACTACGCCGGCGAACGAAAAATGTGTCCCGCCTGTTCTTGCTACGCCGGTAGCGGTCGCCTTGGCTACTGTATTGATCACTTGCAGTGCGGGGTCGCTCTTTTCCGACCCGAAGACATAATCGTTTCTGCTCGGTCTTTTGAACTCGACCACGTCAAAGTCGTCGCATTCTCGTCGCCGAGCACCATACTATCATCGAAGAAGAGAAGATCGGTGACTTTGTCACCGCTACGTCGCCGCCCGCCATGCAGAATTCTATCGCTGGAGATGTAAGGCATAAACGCCAGGGCGTCATCGACGAGCCAAAGATTATGCTCGAAGTAGTTCAACGAGACGTTGTCGTTGAAGCGCTTGAATACAAGATTGTGAATTGCATCTTCGGGAGCGTGTCGTCCGTCACCTTGGAATTTGCGTGCGGCCTCCACTAGGTCGATTATGTTCCTGCGATGGATTTACATATTCCGCCAACGCTTCTTTCTTGCTTTCGTCAATCTGCGTCTCAACAGCGCGAGCGAGCTGCGCCTGCGCGCAGGATGCGTTGAGCGTCGGCTCGGTGGCGTGTGGACGGATGCCGGGCTTTCGCTCGCCGATATTGCCCACCTCGCATATCTCGATCCGCTGCGCCTGCCGCCGGGCACGGAGCCGGGACTCGAAGCGCATCGCGCCTATGATCCGCCGCCGATGACCTTCTCCAACTCAACGCACGCGTGCGAGGTGCGGGTCGACATGGAGACCGGCCATGTCGCGATCGATCGCTATCTGGTCGTTGAGGATTGTGGCACCGTCTACAACCCTGCGATCGTGCGCGGTCAACAGCAGGGCGCCATCGCGATGGGCATTAGCGGCGCGCTGTTGGAAGAGGTCATCTACGACGAGACGGCCAGAATCGCACCGGCAGTTTTGCCGACTATCTCTTGGCCACGGCGGTCGAAATTCCCCCGATCGAGGTGATCTCGCAACATACCCCGAGCCGGCGCACTGCGACCGGCAGCAAGGGATGGCCGAAGGGGGCGTGATGGGCGCGCTCGGTGTGCTGCCAAGCGCCGTGAATGACGCGTTGGCGCCGTTCGGCGTCATCGTCGATCGACAGCCCCTAAGCCCAATGTATCTGCGCGAGCTGTTGCGCGGCAGGACCAACAAGGAGCAAACATGACCGACCCCCGCGCCCCTGTCGCCTTCATAGGCCTTGGCCTGATGGGCGCGCATATGGCGGGCCACATCCTGGCCGCCGGCCATCCGCTGCATGTCTACAATCGCACCCGAGCCAAGGCAGAAGGTCTGTTGGCGCGTGGCGCGACTTGGCACGACGATCCGGGTTCAGCGGCGGCCAAAGCCGACGTGGTGATCACAATGGTCGGCCTGCCGAAGGACGTGGAAGAGATCTATTTGAGCTCGCGCGGCATCATCGCGCAGGCGCGGCCCGGTGCGATCCTGATCGACATGACCACCTCGAGTCCCTCGCTGGCCAAGCGCATCGCTGCCGCGGCGCGCGCGCGAGGCGCGGGCGCGATCGATGCGCCGGTCTCCGGTGGCGATATCGGTGCGAGAGATGCCAAACTCTCGATCATGATCGGCGGCGAGGAGGCCGATGTTGCCGCCGTGACGCCGATCCTGCAGCTGATGGGCACCAATATTCGTCGTCAGGGCGTCCAGGGGCGGGACAGCATACCAAGCTCGCGGCGCGCTATGCTGCATCCACCGAATCCTCCACAGAAGGGAAATTCCATGCCGGGAGTGCTGGAACGTAACAACGTGAAGGTTCGCGGAGCCGGCGAGTAGCCGATGATGTTCGCCCACGGCTATTTCAAATCTTTTTCCCTGACATGATCGCGATCTGCGCCGACGGCAGATCGCCACTATGTGTGGTCTGAATTCATCTTCTTAGTATTAGATTGTCGGATTTTGGTGGGCACCGCGATCAAGACCGCGCAAGTGTTTGGACGCCTTGGCTTGCCACAGAAGCCCATACGGAATGATCAGTGCGTCGAGGTCGTTTTCGAACCGTGAGAGCTCGAGATCCGACCATGCGACGGCATCGAGTTCGGTCAGTGCCTCCAGCAAGTCGAGCGCCTGGAGTTCTTCCGCCGCCTGATGGCGCGATGGAGCGTTCGCAAATTGTCGCACAAGCGCCTTGGTCACGGCACTATGACAATACTGGATCGCACGATCGACATTTCGCGCCTGGTTCGGATTGTCGGCTGCAACGAACACGCGCAGCAACGCGCATGCGCGAAGTCGTTTGGAATTGCGCGCCAGACGGCTATGGACCTCCTCCTGGAGACCGATGGGGGCAGGCGCAAACTGGATTTTGGGTCGATCCATTGGAAATTCGACCAGCCTGAGCGGCTCCCGGTTGAATGCCGCATTCTGATCTGGGCGGATTGCGCGCGGTTGGGGGAGGGCGCGGGCCACCTGAGGCCGAGCGGCCGAGGCGATTTCCTCGGCAGAGGCATCCGTCCGGGCTGCCTCGAGTTCGCGCTCCAATTGGCGGCACTCTGCTTCCAGGCGAGCGACATTCGCGCGGGCAGCGCGTTCCTCATCGCGCTGCTCCATCGCGCGGGTCTTTTGCCCTGTGCGCTTGTAGTGGAGGATATGCCAGTGCGGCAGCCGGATTTCGGCCGGGGGCAGACCGCGCTCGGCATTGGAGCGGGGATCGACACGGTAGTCCACGCCTGCGATCCGACAAAACTCGTTCAGGATCTCCGCCATTTTGTGGCGGAAAGCTTTGGCATTGCCGTGGAAAATCTTGTTCCAGTGGCGCGCCTTCTTGCGCGCAAACTCGCCGTCCACGATCTCGCGCATGGTGGCCATGAAGTGGATGTGCGGATTGATGTCGCCGTCGGATGCAAGCGGACAGTGAATGCCAACTTGTACCACCATGCCGTGATCGGCAAGAGTGCGGGCAACGTGTCGACCAAGCGTCACCCAATGCTTCCTTGGAAGAGCGCGAGGGATCGTCAGCTCGAAGAGCCGGGCTTCCTGCGCATCGGCCCGCTTCTCCGCCGCGACCGCACGCTTCCACAGTTGCGCATACTCTGCAGCCCAGGCCGGCATGCCTTCCGGCTTCACGATGAAGCTGGCGATAACGTCATTTCGTTTTGAAAAGTCCACGACCGAGCCGTCGGCGAGGCGCGCCGTACCGCCGAACACGTAGGCGGAATGCCACAGCGCATCCCCGCCTCGCGAGCGTTGAACCAAACTCATATCGAAGCCGAGGCTACCGATCATGTGCCAACCCGATGTATAGATGAAGCCGGTTTCTGGGTGCCGGGCAAACTAGGCCAACCGGCAGCAAGCTCCAAGCGGACCGACCACGCAGCAATTTAAGTGGCAGGGGAGGCGCCTCTGACCGTCGGACATCGGCTCTAGCCTGCTCCCAAGGGGCCAACCCTTTGTCCTTGCGTAGAGGCCCGCCTGGCGTGGCAGCGGGCAGGGCCTGTTCCGCTGCCAAAGGATCGCCGGCATGGTCGCCACAGCCTGAGATCGGGCCCTGCCATCCCGTCGAGGCGTTCGGGAAATGGCGCCGGCACTGTCTTCAAAATGATCCCTCACGCGGGGGCTTCCGATTTACCGGTCCAGCTGGATAATGAGCTGCTCCGGTAGCCCATCAAGGAGCCCTTCATGTCTGCCTTCCCCCCCCGCCCGCTCAGCTATGCCGCGGTAAACACAGATCCCAACCCGCCCGAGCGGCCGCGCAGCCGGGTCGAGATCGCGGAAGAACGCCTTGCGGCTACTCGCCGTCAGCTCGCCGTTGGCAAGCGCCGCCTGCGCGACGCTTCGGTGCGGGAGCAGGGCATTCGCGATGGCGAAGTGGGGCGGGCGATGTGGCATCTGGCCAGCCAGGGCCAGTTGGCGGATGCGGTGATTGAGCTGATCCGCGCCGAACTGCGCGGCCATCTGACCCCGGCGCAGGCCGCTGCCTTCCGCGGCACCGTCTTCGAGCCGTAGCGCGCCTGGCAAGTCGCTTGACCAGACGCCCTTCAGCCAACGTCGTGGTGTACGTTCGCTTGCATGCTAGTCCCGCTCCCTGAGGGGGTCCTTCGGGTTGAGGGCCCCGCGCTTCCTGCCCCCATTTCCGCGGACGTCAAGGCCATCGCCGAGGGCGCAAGCCGGAGCCTACTGCCGCGCCAATCGTCAGCGCTATCGGCCTGACGGCGTCTTCCTGATCATTGTGAGCGCCAACAAGCGCAGCTATCCGACGCCACGTCGTGTTGCCGATTGCGGTGTCGTTGACGGGATCTTCATCGTGGCCGCGCAGTTCATGGCGCGGATCATTTGGCGCTCTTGATGATGTCGCACGTGGATGCTACACACAGCTCGATGTCGCCCGAATTTGTCTGATCTTTCAGTGGTTTGCGGTGGAGCGTTGGCTGGCTGAGTACCCTCCCGCCCCAGCCAGCACTCAAGCTGCTGAGTTCGTTATGTAGGTAGCTCCGTTCCAGCCCAATCTTTGGGGTGCGTTTGGAAACGGAGATGGTTATGGCGCTGCGGGTGGTCCCGATCTCCATGGCTTTCATCTCAGCATATGCCGTGCAGACTTTTCGGTGCAGTTTCGCTACGTCCCCATCGTAGAATAGGATGTTGCAGCGAGCAAAACGGACAAGTACTCGAATGATGAGCTTTTCCGTTCGGCAATCGCTTCGCTTCACCAACAGCGCGCTCGGGTAGGTCCACCGGTCCGGCCCTTGCAACGAGAAAAAAGCTGAAGCTGCCGAGAAGAATCAAACATGGGCAATCTCGGCGAGAAGTATTGAACCCGTCGACGATTCGGTTATTGCCAATGTATCGCCAGCGGCATTCAGTCCGACGTTGGTACAGCTCGGACCCGCGCAGGATTTGATGCGGCCAATGCATTCGCCATTGCCCTGCATGACAAAGACATGACCGAGCGAGGCGTGGGCTACGAAGAGACGACCATTGGAGTCCATCGTCAACCCGTCAGGGCCGCTAGTTCCAAAGAAAGAGCTGAACCGCCCGACTTTTGCGACTCCTCCATCATTCGTCAGTGGAACGCGCCAGATGCTATTGTCGCGTGTCATCGCGACGAAAAGAACCGCTTCTTCGCGATCGAGCACGAGACCGTTGGGGCTTGGTCCATTTGCGATCAGGCAGTCCAGCCGACCATCCGGACGCAGGCGATAGACGCGGCCCGTCGGATCATGCAACCCTGTCTGCCCCTGATCGGTGAAGTAGACGTCGCCATTGGAAGCGATGTGAAGATCGTTGCATCCCCTGAACGATTCCGAATTGCGATGCCGCAGCAGCGGTCGGATCGCGCCCGCTTGCGCATCGACCTCCATCAAGCCGTTCATGTAATCGGCGACCAGCATGCGGCCATCAGGGGCAATCTTCAGCCCGTTGGGCCAGCCGTCATACTCAAGGAAGAGGGACCAGGTTCCCTCGGGCGAAATCCGGAAGATGCGTCCGAACGGGATGTCGACGACGTAGAGATTGCCGCGGCCATCGAACGCCGGCCCCTCGATGAAGCAGTCGACGGGTGCGCCGCCCTTGTTGGCATCCGCCCAGGCGGAGCGCACGCCGTGGCGACGGAATTCATCCGGCATGGCCGAGAATAGCCGCGTCGGGACGAGCTTCGGTGGCTGCTCCAGATACATCATGGCGCGACATCCAGATGGCGGCGCTGCTGGCCCTCATATTCGTAGCCGAATAGCTTGGGCATCGGACCCTTGTTGCGGTCCTTGCGGCCGGTCTGCTCCCAGGCATGGGACAGAATACCGACGGCGCGCGACAGGCAGAAGATGCCCCGGGCCAGCGGCGCGGCGAATCCGAGCTCGCCATAGATCACCGCGGTGGCGCCATCGATGTTCATCGGAATGAGCCTGCCCTTGCGTTGCTGCAGCACGCCTTCGATGGCACGCGCCGTCTTGGCATACTGCCCGTCGACGCTGCCGGCTGCGACCGCTGCATCCACCAGTGCCAGAAGCGGCGCCGCGCGCGGATCGACTGGATGAAAGCGATGGCCGAAGCCGGGCAGGTATTTGCTGCGCGTCGCGATGAAGTCATCGATGGCGGCTGCCGCGGCTGCGTCGATATCCTGTCCGCGGCTGCGGCGAAGCACGTCGTCATAGAGTTCGATGGCCTGCTCACCGGCGCCGCCATGCACGTCATCGAGGGTGTTGATCGCTGATGCCATCGCGCCGTTCAGCGGCAACCCGCAGCTCACCGCCATCTGCGCGATCGCGATCGAGGGCGCATGCGGTCCATGGTCGACAGATGCGACGAGCGCGGCCTGCAGCAGCTTTTCCTGCTGCGGCGTCGGCAGCTCGCCGCGCAACATCAGCCAGATCATCGCCGGAAACGAGATGCGGCCGATCAATTCCTCGATTGGATAGCCTCGAAAAGCGATGCGCCCGGGGGCAATGTCGCAGATCGAGGTCCGCCACCAATGCGCGGCGGCCTGTTCCAGTGTCGATGCGTCGGTCATCGTCGATCCTTTATTTCACTGTCCTGTCGGCCTGGTCGGCGAGGGGGTGCGGGACACGTTAGGCGCTTCTTTTCGGGACGGTGTCCGCCGTCGACGGGAGGCCGATGGCCCCGTTCAACACGAGGCGCTCGGTGTCCTCCTGCGAATAGCCGAGGCGTGCCATCCAGAGCACGGTATCGGCGCCGAGCGCGGGCGGCGCAGGCGGCGAGGGAAACTCGTCTTCCAGGCGAAAGCCCGGCCGCGTCACGCGCAACGCCTCGCCATCGCCGCGTGCGGCCGGCAGCGTCTCGATGAAACGGCGTCCAACAACCTGCGCTTCGGCGAGGACGTCGGCGACCTTGAGCACGCATCCGGCCGGCACGCCGGCCGCATTGAACTCTGCCTCCCACTCCTCGGCGGGCCGTGCCGCAAGCGCGCGGTTCAACTCTTCGCTGAGCGCGCTCCGGTTGGTCTTGCGTGCCTGACGGTCGGCAAAGCGAGGATCGGATTTCAGTTCCGGCCGCCCGATCAGGTTGCAGAGGGTCTCATATTGCTTCTGCTCGTTGGCGGCGATGTTGAGCGGCCCCGTCGCGGTCGTGAACGTGCCCGATGGCGCGGCGGTAAAGTTCTCGTTTCCCATCGGCAGCGGATCGATGCCAGCATTGAGATGGTTCGAGACCACCCATCCCATCGCCGCGATCGTGGCTTCCAGCAGCGAGACATCGATGAACCGGCCGCGGCCGGTCTGGCGCTGCTCGACCAGCGCCGCGGCGATGGCGAAAGCCGCGGTCAGGCCCGCGATGGTGTCGGAGATCGGAAAGCCGGTGCGCAGCGGCGCGGAGCGCGCATCGCCCGTCACGCTCATCGCGCCCGACAGGCCCTGCACGATCTGGTCATAAGCGGGACGTCCGGCCCAGGGGCCGGTCTGCCCAAAGCCGGAAATCGCGCAATAGATCAGGCGCGAATTGTGCTTTGCGAGCGTCTCGAATCCGAGCCCGAGCCGCTCCATCACCTTGGGCCGGAAATTCTCCAGCACGACATCGGCAGTGGCGACGAGGCGCAGGAAAACCTCCTTGCCATCCTTCGATTTCAGATCGATTGCCACCGACTGCTTGCCGGCATTGACGGCGACGAACGACAGCCCCTGGAGGCGCTCCGACATTCTGGGGTCGGCGCCGAGCCGGCGCGCAAGATCGCCGCCCTTGGGATTCTCGATCTTGATCACCTCGGCGCCGAGCCGGGCGAGGTGATAACCGCAGAACGGGCCGGCCAGCACGTTTGAAAGGTCGAGGACACGAACGCCGGAAAGCGGCAGGGACATTTGATCAACTCCGGAAGATAGGGCGAGCCGCGGCGCGGCGTCACTTCAATTGCCGTGACGCCCGCTCGACGAACTTGTTTGTGAAGGTCTTGGTGAGGTCGATCTTCGCGGCAGCGATCTTCGGATCGTAGTCGCTTAGGACAGCGAGCGGCACTTTCGCGGACTCCGGGTCCATCAGACCGGTCCGCGAGAACAGATCCTTCGACGCCTTGAGGATCTCCATGCTGATCTCGGTATTGTCGGTCTTGTACCCGGCGGGGATCGCCTCGACCAATTGTTCAGTCGGCACCGAATTGATCCAACGATGGGTTTTCAGCAAGGCGTTGACGAGCCGTTGCACTGTCTCCGGATTTTTGTCGATGAAGGATTGCTGCAGGTAAAGGCAGGCGGTCGGATAGGTACCACCGAACGCCTGCTTCGAACCCTCGTGGGTGCGGGCGTCGAACAGCGGCACGGCGGCCTTCTTGCGCGCGAGCATCGTGGCGATGGGGTCGAAGTAGACCAGCGCGTCGATGTTCTTCGCCTCGAGCGCAACCATACCCGGCGCGCCGCTGCCGACCGCGATGATGTTGACGTCGCGCGGGCCGAGCCCGGCTTTCTTGATGTAGTAGCGCGCCATGGTGTCGGTCGATGAGCCCGGTGCCGTGATGCCGAGTTTCAGCCCCTTCAGGTCGGCGCCTGTCTTGACCTTGTCGGCGAGGTCGCTGCGTACCCCGATCAACACGCCCGGAGTGTCGTTGAGCAGGAACACGCAGGAGATCTCCTTGCCCTGCGCCTGCATCTGGATGGTATGGTCGTAGAAGCCGACGGTGCCATCGACCGAGCCGCCGATCAGTGCCTGCAGCGCCTTCGAGCCGCCGGCCTGAAAGTTCTCGACGGTGACGTCGACCCCCTCCTGCCTGAAGTTGCCGAGCTTCACGCCGAGCTCCAGCGGCATGTAGTTGAGGATCTGGGAGCCGACCGCGATCTTCAGCTTGGTCTTCTCGGGCTCCGCAGCATGAGCGGATGCGATCGCGAGACCGGCGAAGGCGATTCCGAACATCAGTCGTGTCAGGACGCGCATGGTGATTTCTCCAGGGAAGCTGTTGTGCAAATCAGGATTCGTGAGCGGGGGACGGGCGCCAGACCAGCAGGCGGCGTTCGACCCGGTCGACCATGGCGTCGAGCGCCACGACGAAGACCGAGAGCACGACGATCCCTGCGAACACGCCGGTGGCGTCGAGCACGCCTTCGGCCTGTGCAATCAGGTGCCCTAGGCCCGCGGATGAACCGAGATATTCGGCGACCACCGCGCCCATTACGGCCATGCCGACCGAAACGCGGAGGCTGGACAGGATCCAGGTCGTGGCCGACGGCAAATAGACGTGACGGAGCAGCGCGGACTTCGACGCCCGCAGCAGGCGGGCGTTGGCAAGTACGATCGGGTTGACTTCGCGCACCCCCTGGAAGGTGTTGAAGAAGGCGACGAACAGCACCAGCGTGACGCCGAGCGCGACCTTCGAGGTCAAGCCGAGGCCGAACCAGATCACGAAGATGGGCCCGAGCAGGATGCGCGGGATCGCATTGAACATCTTGATGAAGGGTTGCACGACGTCGGCGGCAAACGGGCTAAGGCCGAGCCAGATGCCGAGCGCGGTCCCGATCCCGATGCCGACCGCAAAGGACAGCACGGTCTCCAGCAACGTGATGCCGACATCAGTCCAGAAATCCGGCGTCGAGATCCACTCCTTGATTCGTGCGATCAGGGCCGAGGGTGCCGGGAAGAAGAATGAATCGATCAGGCCAGCCCGCACGCCGAGCTCCCAGGCGAGCAGCAACGCGAGCACGATCGCGACCTGGGTGAGAACGATCTTACTTTTGCGTTGCATAGCTCTTCTCCACTTCGGCGCCGAGCAGCGACCATATCTCGCGGTAGAGGGCGACGAATTCGTCGGTGGTCTGCAGCGCGGAGACGTCGCGCGGCCGGGGCAGGGTGATCCTGACGTCGCCGACCATGCGGCTCGCAGGCCCCGCCGACATCACAACGACTCGATCGGCGAGCGTGATCGCCTCGTCGAGATCGTGGGTGATGAAGATCAGCGAGCGGCGGTCGGCCTGCCAGAGATCGAGCAGGATGCGGTGCATCAGCCGTCTTGTATGGACGTCGAGCGCCGAGAACGGTTCGTCCATCAGTACGATCCGCGGCTCCATGATCAGCGTCTGAGCCATCGCAACGCGCTTGCGCTGACCACCGGAGAGCTGATGCGGATAGCGTTCCTCGAATCCCCTTAGCCCAACCTTGGCAAGCCACGGCCGCGCGCGCTCGCGCGCCTCCTCGACCGACCTGCCCTGAAACACGAGCCCGAGGCCGACATTGTCCTGCGCAGTCTTCCAGGGCAGCAATCCTTCCTGTTGCAGCATGTAGCCGGATTGATCGTTCAGCCCGGCGAGCGGCTTGCCGAAGATACGAACGTCGCCGGCGGCAGGCTTCAGCAGCCCGGTGACGGTGTTGAGAATGGTGGACTTGCCGCAACCGGTCGGCCCGACCACCGCGACGAACTCGGTCTCGCCGACCGTTAGGTCCATGCTTTTGACTGCGGTGAACTCGCCGAAGCGGATCATCACGTCACGCAAATCAACGGCTGTTGCATGCCCTTCCATTGTTTCACTCCGTAGAACTAATTCTGTTATGTGAAACTTTCAAATCATGTCGAGGGCGAGGAGTCAAGACTGTTCTGTCGTAGAGAACCGATCCAATTCGCCGTTTGTTGCGCTTGGCCGCAATTTGTGAATACTGGTTCTGTACAGTAGAACAGGATGGCAGATGACCAAGACTGGTGTGGATGCCGTGGCGCGCGCGCTCGCCATTCTCAAGACGTTCGGGCCTGAGCGTCGGGAAATGACTCTGACCGAGCTCGCGACTGCGACCGATCTCTACAAGAGCACGGTGCTGCGGCTCGCAGCGACTCTGGAAGAGGGCGGCTTCCTGACGCGCGGCGATGATCGACTGTACCGGCCGGGGCCGGAGCTCTGGCGCCTCGGCTCGCTATATCGCCAGAGCCTGGATCTCGGTGATCTCGTTCGGCCGACGTTGCGCCGGCTGGTCGAGGCCACTGGAGAAACGGCGTCGTTCTATATTCGTGACGGCAACGAGCGCATCTGCCTTTACCGCGTAAACTCGCCGCGCGCCGTCAGGCATCATCTCGACGAGGGGCAACGACTGCCGCTCGATCGTGGCGCAGCCGGGCATGTGCTCACGGCCTACGGCGATGGCACAGCGGCGAGCCGGAAGAAGGTGCTGGCGCAGGGCTATTACGTCTCGCTCGGCGAGCGCGATCCGGAGGTCGCGGCCGCCGCGGTGCCACTCATTGACGGCCAGGGCAAATTGCGCGGTGCGCTGTCGGTTTCAGCCATCCGGACCCGCTTCGACGCGCAGGCGCAGAAGACCGCACTGAGCGCGCTCAAGTTGGAGGCGCAGACGCTCGCCGAGCTATTGCCCGCAAGCGAAGGGTAACCGCCGTGTCTGCTATTCCCCCGCATCCCTTACCCGGAACGGTTCCTACTGCGAGAGCTGGTCTCATCTGGAAACGACTGCCAACCTATTGAAACTGCTAGAGCGGATTTCCGGCATTTTTTCCAAACGCGCACTGCAATCGTTGAATAATCAAACTGATTTTGATTGCCCGCGCAGGAGATGTACGCGATGGTTGTTCATGATGGTCTCCGGCATCTGTTGCGTTGTTTTTCATGACGTTGCCAGTGCGAGCTCGGCACGCTTCGCCGGGGCGGCTTCGTCCCGCTGCGGCTCGATCCTGAACCAGGCGACATAAAGCGCCGGCAGGTAAACCAGCGTAAGCAGGGTCGCCACCACGAGGCCGCCCATCACGGCATAGGCCATCGGGCCCCAGAACACCGTCGGCGCGATCGGGATCATGCCGAGGATGGCCGCGGCCGCCGTGAGCAGGATTGGCCGCAGGCGGTGTTCCGTGGCGCTGATGACGGCGGACCAGGGATGCTCGCCGTCGGCGATATGCTGGTCGATCTGTGAAATCAGGATCACCGAATTGCGGATCACCATCCCGATCAGCGAAATGATGCCGAGGATCGCCACGAAACCCAGCGGCGCCCGCGAGATCAGCAATGCGCCGGCCACTCCAATCAACGCCAGCGGCGCGGTGAGGAACACCAGCACGAGGCGCTGGATGCTCATCAGTTGCACCATCAGGATGGTTGCCATCAGGAACAGCATCAGCGGCACAGCGACGGCAATGCTCGCCCGTGCCTTCGCGCTGTCCTCGATCACGCCGCCGAGCGCCACCTTGTAGCCGGCGGGCAACCGGGTGCGGAATTGCTCGATTGCCGGCGCAAGCTGGCTGGCGACGGCGGCGGCCTCGATGCCCGGCGCGACCTCGGCCTGCACGGTGACGGTCGGCAACCGCTGGCGCCGCCAGATCAGGGGCGGTTCGAGCTGATAGGAGAGGGTCGCGATCTGCTCCAGCGGAACATGGCGTCCGCCCGGCGCGCCGATCATGAGATTGCGTAACGTTTCGAGCTTGGCGCGTTCCTCAGGCACGGCGCGGGCGACGATGTCGATCAGGTAGACGCTGTCGCGCAACTGCGTGATCCGCGTTCCCGAGAGCACCGCATTGATGTTGTTCGACAGTTGCTGCGAGCTGATGCCGAGCGCCCGCGCGCGGTCCTGGTCGACATCGACCTTGATGACCTTGGCATTCTCGTTCCAGTCGTAGTTGATGTTGCGCGTGTTCGGGTTCTTGCCGAGCACCTGCGCAAAAGACTGCGCCAGCTCCCGCGTCTTGTCCGGATCCGGACCGCTGACGCGAAACTTCAGCGGCCAGCCCACGGGCGGGCCGAGTTCGAGCGCGGTCACGCGCGCCATCAGCGCGTCGAAGTCGGTCGCGAACGCCTTTTCGAGGCGTGCCACGACGTTGCCCCGTACCTTCGCTCCCTTGGTCACCACGACCGCCTGCGCGAAATGATCATTGGCCAACTGCTGGTCGAGCGGCAGATAGAAGCGGATCGCGCCCTGACCGACGTAAAAGCTCCAGCGCTCGACGTCGGGATCGGCCTTGAGCAGATCTTCAACCCGGGCCGCAACCTTCTGGGTCGCCTCCAGCGAGGCGCCATGCGGCAAGGTCAGGTCGACCAGCAGTTCGGCACGGTCCGACTTCGGGAAGAATTGCTGCGGAACGAACCGCATGGCGCCGACCGAGCATACGAAGAGAATAGCCGCCGCACCCAGCACGACCCACTTGTGGCGCAGCGCGAGGTCGAGCGCGGCGCGGAACTGCTGCGAGAACCACGATGCGCCGTGCTGGCCGTGTCCCGCGAGCTTGTCCGGCAGGATGGCGACACCCGTCAATGGCGTGAACAGCACCGCCACCAGCCAGGAGACGAGCAGCGCGATGCCGACGACGGCGAACAGCGAGAAGCAATATTCACCGGCGCCGCTTTGCGCGAAGCCGACCGGCACGAAGCCGACGATGGTCACCAGCGTTCCCGTCAGCATCGGGAAGGCCGTGGACGTATAGGTGAAGGTGGCGGCCTTTATCTTGTCGTGGCCTTCCTCCATCTTGGTGATCATCATCTCGACCGCGATCATGGCGTCGTCGACGAGCAGGCCGAGCGCGATGATCAACGCGCCGAGCGAAATCCGCTGCAGCGAGATTCCGGCGAACTTCATCGCAACGAAGGTGATGGCAAGCACCAGCGGGATCGCGATCGCGACCACGATACCCGGCCGCCAGCCGAGCGCGAGGAAGCTCACCGCAAGCACGATCGCGATCGCTTCCATCAGACTCTCGGTGAACTCGCCGACCGCCTCATGCACAATCGCCGGTTGGTCGGCGACCAGATGCAGGTCGACGCCGACAGGCAGGTCGCGCGCAAGCTCCGCGGCGCGCTCCTTGACGTTATGCCCCAGCGCCAGCACGTCGCCTCCCGCGGCCATCGAGATGGCGAGCCCGATCGCAGGCTGGCCGTCGAAGCGGAACATGGGTTGCGCGGGCTCGGCATAGTCGCGCCGGACTGTGGCGATGTCGGTCAGGCGGAAAAACCGATCTTGGAAGCGGAAATTGATCTCCTTGAGGGCCTCCTCAGAGGTGAAGCTGCCGGAGACGCGTACGGCGATCCGCTCCGGCCCCGCATCAACCGTGCCGCTTGGTACCAACGCGTTCTGGGTCTGCAGGGCCTGCACCAGCGAATTTGAATCGAGCCCGAGCGCCGCGATCTGCTGGGTGGAGAATTCCAGATAGATCTTCTCGTCCTGCACGCCGACGAGCTCGACCTTGGCGACGTCGCGCACCCGCAGGAGGTCCGCGCGCAACCGATTGGCGATATCATGCAACTCGCGATGGCTGAATCCGTCCGAGGTCAGCGCGAAGATCAGCGCATAAGTGTCGCCGAACTCGTCGTTGAAGAATGGACCTGCGATGCCGGAGGGAAGGGTAGCCCTGATGTCGTCGATCTTCTTGCGAACCTGGTACCAAAGCGGCTGCACGGCCTGGCCGCTCACCGTGTCCTTCAGATTGACGAACACCACGGATTCGCCGGGCTTGGTGTAGCTGCGTACGAAGTCGAGGTTGGGGACTTCCTCAAGCTTCTTTTCGATCCGGTCGGTGACCTGCTCCAGCGTCTCGGTGGTGGTGGCGCCCGGCCATAGCGTCTTCACCACCATGGTCTTGATCGTGAAGGGAGGGTCTTCCTCGCGCCCGAGCTTGCCATAAGCCCACAGACCGGCGACCGCGGCGACGAACATCAGGTAAATGACGAAGCTCTTGTGGCGCAGTGCCCAGTCGGAAAGATTGAAGCCCTCCATCACGCGTCTCCCCCAGCAAGACGAACCTTCTGGCCATCGCGAAGGCGGCTGACGCCGGCAGTCACGACGATGTCACCCTTGTTCAGCCCCTCCTTGAGAATGACCCGGTCGGTCTCATAGCGTTCGACGCTCACCGTCTTGAGCTGCACCGATTGACCCACGGGATCGACGATCCACACCGCCGGCGTCCCATTCTTGTCGAACAGCGCGCTGCCTGGCAGCACGACGACCGGCGTGGTCGAGGCCTTGATCCGGCCGACCACACTGCCGCCGAAGCGCATCTGCTCCGGCGCGTCTGCAAGCGTCACCTTGACCTGATAGGTGCGCGTGGCGGGATCGGCGATCGGAGAAATCTCGCGCACCACACCTTCGGCCGTCACTGCGGCGTTGCTCAGCAGCAGAACCACGACCCGGCTGGGCTCGCGCCGTTCGCTGCCGAGCCGAAAGGCGGCTTCGGCCACTGCGAAGACCGCATCCTTGTCGCTGGGCCGCGCCACGCGCACGATCATGTGTCCACTGTTCACGACCTGGCCGGCTTCGGCGCCAACGGCGGTGACGACGCCGTCAAATTCGGCGTGCAGTTCGGTATAGGCGAGCTGGTCCCGGGCCAGCTCGACGGAGGTCAGCGCCTGATCCCTCCTGGCCTCGGCGGAACGGAAGTTCTTCAGCGCCGAATCGTACAGTGCGCGCGTGGTGGTGCCGGTGGTAAGGAGCTGCCGTTGCCGCTCCTCCGTGCTCTGTGCCTCCACCAGGACCGCTTCGGCCGCCGCGAGGTCCGCCTCCGCCGACTTTAGCTTGTTGTGGTAATCCTGTTCTTCGAGCCGCGCCAGGACATCGCCCTTTCTGACGGCCGCGCCGACATCGACGCTGCGCGCCACCATCTTGCCGGCCACGCGGAAGCCGAGCTCGCTCTCATAACGCGGCTTGATTTCGCCGACGGACCGGCGGTCGTCATCGAGCGGCTTGGGATCGATCACGACGGTGCGAACGGCCCTTACTTCCGGCGCGTTTGGCGCGGTATCGTTGCATGCCGCGAGCGGCAGCATGCAGGCAAGCAACAGCGTTTGTCGACGAAGCGACATTGGAGTTCTCCTAAAGATGTAACGAGACAGTCGGGCGTGATCAGCAAAAGCTCCGGGGATGCCTTACGGCCGCATCTCCGAGCTCCGCCGGGACGCGATCGCGTGCCGCCCGCCCAGTCTGGTCGCGCGACAGGCCGATATCCCTCAGCATGTGATCATCGAGTCCGCCGAGAATCCTGACCGCCTCGCGGCGATCATGGTAGGCTGTAAGGCTTTCTGCGCAACTCCGAACCCAGCTCAGAAGGCTGCGGATTTGCCTGGTTGCGAACATCAAAAGCGTGAGCGTGATCATGGGGTGTTCCGTCCGTTAACGAAGGGGTGATGGGAGTGATTGCGGGCTTGCGCTGCATCGATGAAAAGTATAGTGCACACTATACCAATCGAGTAAAGTGATCACTATACACAAGATAGTGAACACTATACTCAAGCGAGAAAAGCAGAGGTTCTCAAAATCATGGCAAGGAAGGCGCGTCCGTCGCTGCGCGACGTCGAGCAGGAAGCCGAAAAATTCTCCACGCCGAAAACCGAGAAGGAGAAAGCGATCATCGACGCAGCTGTCGAGTTGTTCGGCAAGCAGGGTATCGACGGCGCCACCACGGCGCAGATCGCAAAACAAGCCAATGTCACGGAGAAGACGCTGTTTCGCTACTTCCCGACCAAGAAGGATCTGGTGAGGCGGGTGTTCTTTCCGCTGCTGCTCAGGATCGGGCTGGTGCAGAACTGGGAATCCTTCAAGGCGCTGTTGCGGGAGAAGGGAAGGGATGCCGGCTTCCGCGGCTGGTACGTGGCGCTCGCGACTGACCGGCTCGCTACCGTCTCGCGCAATCCGCAGCTTGCCCGCACTGTGCTGCTCGAACTCGTTCAGAACGAGGAGCTGCGCGACGTCATGGAGCGCGTATGGCGGCAGTATATCTGGCAGCCGATGCTGGAGAGCCTCACCGAGCTCAAGGGGGAGGGCGCTATCCGCAAGGACGTAGACGTCGAGGTGCTCGCCCGCGCCGTGCATTGCTTCCACATTGGCTACTTCCTGACACGCTTTGTGTTCGCTCCCCACGTGAAGTGGGACGATGCCGAGCAGATCGAAATGATGGCCGATCTTCTCGAGAGTGGTGCGGGCACGCGACGTAATGTCGTGCAGAGATGAGACGTTGAGCACATTCCGTGAAATATGCGATAGTTCAAGACCGCGCCGAGCCGCGCGACCAGGGTTGGGCATGGCGCCGATCTCGGAAAATTGCGTGGACATCTCAGACACGATGAATCTCCTTGTGCGGCGCTTTGGTGCCGAACTTTCAGGGCGAGTGCTCATCCAATACCTTCGAACGTGAGGACGAGGCCCTGGGCAAGGCTGATGGCCGCAATCGCCGCGATCAGCCACCGCGACCACCGCGCGAAGGTGGCGTCGCTCAGGGCGTCGAGCAGGGACCGCGACAGCAGCGTACCGAGCACCGCCGCGGCGGTGGCAAGCAGCACGGCCGTCGGCGAGATTGCGCCGCCCTCGATCAGCAGCAGCCGGCCGAAATAGATCAGCTTCAGCACGTGCCCAATCGACTGGATCGCGGCCTTGGTCGCGATGATCTCCTTGCGGCCGAGCTCGGTCTTGGCGAAGAACACGTCGAGGATCGGCCCGGACACGCCGGCAATCAGTTGCAGGGCGGTGCACAACGTGCCGCAGCCGACGGCCTGGCTGGGCACCATCACGGTGGGCGTCAGGCGATGCGGCAGATGGAGCCCGGCGAATGAGACGAGGCCAATCAAAATTAAGGCTAGTGGCTTGCTGGGGGCGACCACGCCGGAAACCACGATGAGGCTCGCGATCAGTGCGCCAATGGTGTAGCGCAATACCACCGGCCGCACGATGTGCTGCCGCCAGCTCCAGGCCCGCGCCAGATTGGCCGCGATCTGGGAGAGGCCGTGCAGCACCATCGCAGGCACCAGCCCCATGAATGACAGCAGCAAGCCCATCAGGATTATGCCGCCGGCCATGCCGAACACCCCCGAGATGAAAGAGGTGGAGAGCACGGAGGCGGCAAGCGCGACGGCGAAGGGTAGGGTGATCATGGCAACCCCCAGATTTCGGTTGCCCCTTCATCACGGATTTGACAGCCCTCTCGCAAACGGCTTTAACTGGGCCATAGGCTAAGGAAAACTAAGTCTATGCCGATCCGCCGCCTGCCATCGCTGAACGGCCTGCGCGCCTTCGAGGCCGCCGCGCGCCATGGCAGCTTTGTCGCTGCCGCCGACGAGCTGAACGTCACGCAGGCCGCGATCAGCCGCATGGTGCGGTTGCTGGAGGAGCGTTTTGGATTCCAGCTGTTCGAGCGCCGGCCGAACGGCCTCGATCTCACCGCACAGGGCCGGGCGCTGCAGCCTGGACTCACCTCGGCCTTCGATGCGATCGCAGGTCTCGCCGAACAGGTCAGCCTGATGCGGACGACGCCGGTGCTGACGCTCGGCGTGGGTCCGACCTTTGCGGTGCGCTGGCTGATCCCGCGGCTGCGCGGCTTCTACGAGCAGCATCCGGAAATCGATGTCCGCCTCTCGACAGGAGGCGCGCTGAATCCGTTCCGCGATGACTGGACCTGCGGCATCCTGCTCGGCGACGGTCACTGGCCCGGCTACGAGGCCGAGCTTCTGTTCGCGACCGATCTGTTTCCGGTCTGCACCAAGGCGGTCGCCCAACGGATCCCGCATCCATCAAAGTTGACCCGGCAGGATATGCTGCAGGTGGCGCACTCGCCGGAGGATTGGGATCTCTGGCTCGCCGCCGCCGGGGTGAAGCCGCGCGGAAAGGGGGTCGGGCCGACCTTCGGCAATTACACGATGGCGCTGCAGGCCGCGGTCGACGGCATTGGCGTCGCGATCGGCCTGCGACCCTACGTCGAAGAAGATCTCGCCAAAGGCCGGCTGGTTGCGCCGTTCTCGGTCACGGTACCGAAGAAGCGTGCCTGGTATCTGCTCTATCGCGCCTTCCGCAAGGACGATCCAGGTCTTGCGGTGCTGCGCGCTTGGCTGATCGACTCGCTATCATCAGAGCGGCGGAGCGTTGCACCGAAGGCGCCTCGAAATGAGCCGTGATCGGTGGCGGGGCGGTCGCTGCCGCGCTACCAGGGACCGTTACGATTGCAAATCGCGCGGCCTTCGTTGCCTTGGCCGGCCGGTACGATGCAGACCCCGCACTTCCTGCTGTTGAAAAAGCTCCCCGCATACGTCACGCAACCATTGGCTTGCCGGGTCGTGATGAAAGCGGGCGTGCCAATATTGCTTCACCGTGAAGCCGGCGATCGCCAGCGGGCAGTCGAGCACGCGCAGTCCGTAGTAGTGAGCCAGCGTTTCGCCGATGTGCCTTGGAAGAGTGGCGATCAGGTCGGTCGTCCCGATGATTGCGGGCAACCCCAAAAAGCCCGGTAGCTCGAGCGCAACGTCAGGGACTATCCGCTGCTCCCGTAGCGCATCCGCGAGCAATTGATGTCCGGTGCCGGAGCGAATGAGGACGTGCGCCTCTCGCCGGAAATCCCTTGCCGTGATGCGCTCGTGGATCCGGGCATGTTTTGCGTTTGCCAGGCAGACCCAGTCCTGCGGAAAGAGTGCCTGTTGGAAGTGCCCGGCGTCGAGGTCCGAGATGTAGCCGAGCGCCAGATCGGCCTCGCCAGACTGCAGCATTCGTGGCGTATCACTGCCGATCTGCGCCGCCTCGATGCGGATGCCCGGAGCAACGCGACGAACGTAGGCGAGGATGGCCGGAAGCAGCGTGATGTGGCTCGCATCCGTCATGCAGATGATGAAGCGGCGCTTTGCAGTCGCCGGATCGAACTCAGGACGAAGCTCCGCCAGACGCCGCAGCATCTCCAACGCCTGCCTGGCCGTGCCGATGAGAGCCTCGGCGCGCGGAGTCGGCAGCATTCCCTCAGCCGACCGAATGAAGAGCGGGTCGTCCAGTTCTTTTCGCAAGCGCGCCAGCCAGATCGAAATGGTCGGCTGACTTTGACCGAGTTTCTCGGCTGCTTTGGTGACGCTGCCCGTGGAGAACAATGCGTCGAAGAGCCGGAGCAGGCGCGGCTCCAAAAAGTTCGTCTCGGAGAGGTCCCGGTGCTTCATTGCGATCCGCAATAATGGATATAAGAGTCATAGCATATCCAGATACAGGGTGGCCTGCTAGTACGCCTCCAACGCCAAAACGGGCGAGGGAGAAGCGTTCGGATGAGGATCTGCTTTATCGGAGCGGGAGCCTTGGGCTCGACCATCGGTGGGACGCTGGCGCGCGGTGGGGCCGAGGTTTGGCTGATCGATCCGTTTCAGGCTCATGTCGACGCGATCAATGCGGGCGGCCTACGGATGCTCGAAGGTGACGCCGAGACCGTTGTGAGGGTCTCGGCCTGCACCTCCGCGAACCAGGTCGGCATCGTGGCGGACCTCGTCATCGTTCTGGTCAAATCCTACCACACGCGGGATGCGATCCGGGCGGCCACGCCGATCATCGGGCCGCAGACGGTCGTGATGTCGCTTCAAAACGGTCTTGGTCACGAGGACATCCTTTCGGAGGAGGTTGGTCGTGACCGCGTCATGGCAGGCAAGACCTACGTTGGCGGCGTGCTGCTTGGTCCCGGCCATGTTCGCTCCGGAGTCATCGGCAAGGAAACCATCATCGGCGAACTCGATGGACGCTTGACCGAGCGCGCACAGCGAATTTCCGAGACTTTCAATCGTGCCGGCATTCTCACGCTGCTCAGCGACAACATCTTGGGCACGATGTGGGACAAGTTGTTCATCAACGTCGCCGGAGGAGGAATTACCGCCGTTACCGGGCTGACTTATGGTGGTCTCTATTCGCTACCGGTCCTGGAAGATTGCGCTTTGGCCGCAATCTCGGAGAGCATCGCGGTCGCACAAGCTGCCGGCGTGAAGATCTCGATTGCCGATCCGCGCCGTGCCTGGACGATGGCATCCGCTGGTCTACCGCCCGAGTTCAAGACGTCCATGTTGCAGAGCTTGCAGTCCGGCAATCTGACCGAGATCGATTACATCCACGGCTCCGTCGTGCGTTGGGGCGCCAAGCTCAATGTGCCGACCCCCGTCAATTCCACACTCGTCGCGTTGGTCAAAGGGCTCGAATACGCCCGCAGCGATTATCCAGGAAAGGCCTGAGACAATGTCGTTGCCCCGCGCTTATGTCGAACACGTCGCGATCCGCGTGCCTGACGTCGATCATCACGTCGATTTCTTTCGTGAGGTGCTTGGTCTTGCCATTCGCGACGAGCAACCCGCCGAGGGTTCACGCCCGCGTCAGGTGTGGGTGCTCGGAAGCGTGCAACTCATCGAGGATCCGAATTTTACCGGTCCGGAAGGGCGTCTCGCCCATCTCGGCATCATGGTCGACGATTACGAAGGTGTGCTCGCTCGTGCGGCCGCGTGGGGCGCCAGGGCGTTGCCCGCTGGGCCCAACTGGCTCGAACTGCCGGGCGGGCTGAACGTCGAAATCTTGCAAGCCAGCGCAGGCGCCGTGGAAGCCGCCCTGGCGATCAATCCCCGTGCCTAGAGGAAGACGCGATGACCGATGAGCGCTACTGGGAAGATGCCAGGGTCGGCGACGAATGCGTCACCCCTTCGGTGACGGTCACCGAGGCGATGGTGAATGCCTATGCCGAACTGACGGGTGATTTCACGCCGGTCCATGTCGACGAGGAATACGCCAAAACCACACCATTCGGCACGCGCGTCGCGCATGGACTGTTTGGCCTGTCGCTGGCCGACGGTTTGAAGACCCGCGCCGACTATCGCTTCTTTCCGGGAATGTCGCTGGGCTGGACGTGGGATTTCAAGCTGCCGATCAAGCTCGGCGACACCGTGCACGTGAAGTTTCGCGTCGGCTCGATGCGCACCACCAAGCGTGATGGGTGGGGCATCGTAGTGTTGCCCTCGGAGCTGATCAATCAGCGCGGCGAGGTGGTGCAGCTCGGTGAGCATCGGCTGATGATTCCGATGCGCCCGAAGACCAGTGCCAAAGGAGAACAGGCATGACCGCGCAAGATCTGCCGCTCAAGGGCATTCGCGTCATCGACTACAGCCATTTCCTGGCAGGCCCGTTCATGGGCCGCTGCCTCGCCGCGATGGGCGCGGAAGTCATCAAGGTGGAGCGTCCGAAGGCAGGCGATGCGGGCCGCGCCCACGGCTATTTCAAGGACGGACAATCCGGCTACTTCCTGCAGCAGAACATGGGAAAGCAGGGATTGTGCATCGATCTGCGCGACACGCGTGGCCTCGACATGATGATGAAGCTCATCGACACGGCCGATGTCTTCATCGAGAACTACCGCCCCGGCGCACTCGAGCGCCTCGGGCTCGGCTACAAGGCGCTGTCGGCGCGGAATCCCACACTGATCTACTGCTCCGTCTCCGCCTATGGCCATACCGGTCCCTATGCCGACCGTCCGGGCTTCGGCCTGATCGCGGAGGCGATGTCGGGCGCCCTGGCGCAACTGGGCTCCCCCGGCGAAGCGCCACCGCTGCTGCGGATGCCACTGGCCGACATGTACACCGGCATCCACGGTGTGGCTGCCATCAATGCGGCGCTGGTCGGCCGCACGTCGTCCGGGCGCGGCCAGCATATCGATCTCGCGCTGTACGACTGCATGGTGTCGATGCACGACTATGCGGTGCAGCGCTACTTTCTCTCCGGCGGCACCGACCTGCCGAAGCAGACCGGCAACGGTCAGCCGGATTCGACCGTCTACGGAGTCTTTCCGGCCAGGGACGGCAATCTTGTGATCGCCGCGCAGGTCGATGATGCGTGGCGGCGATTGGCGACGCTGATCGGAGGAAGCAGGTTGTCGTCCGACGAACGCTTCACCACGCCTGCCGCGCGCAACGCCCATTATGCCGAAGCGATGGAGATCGTGCGCGACTGGACGCTGTCGCAGCCGTCTCGGGATGCTTGTCTTGCCGCACTCGAGGAAGCAGGTGTGCCGTCCGCTCCCGTGCAGACCATCGAAGAGGTCGTGAAGGATCCGCAGATCCACGCGCGTGGCATGCTGGTCGAGCAGGAGCATCCGGTGCTCGGCAAGGTGACGTTGCCGAACTTGCCCTTCCGCTTCTCCGGCTGCGACACCACGGTGCGCACGCCGGCGCCACTGCTCGGCCAGGACAATCGCCGCATTGCAGAGTCGCTGGGACTGTCGACCGAGCTCGTCGAGGCGATGGTGCGCGATGGCGTGCTGTACAACGAAGCCGCCGTGCAGGAGTGAGCCATGAGCGATCGTTACGCGGTGATAGGCAATCCGATCGGCTTCAGCAAATCACCTCTCATCCATGGCACTTTCGCCAGAATGACAGGACAGGACCTTGTTTACGAGGCGATCGAGGGTCCCCTCAATGGCTTCAGCGAACGGGTCGATCAATTCCGGACCGAGGGCGCCAGGGGGCTGAACATCACCGCCCCGTTCAAGCTCGATGCCTTCGCCTATGCAAACGAGCTTTCAGAGAGCGCCAGACGAGCAGGCGCCGTAAACTGCCTGAAGTTCGAGGGCGATCGGATCATTGCCGAGAATTTCGACGGGATCGGCCTGGTGCGTGACATCACCGCCAATCTCGGCGTCAAAATGGCCGGGCGGCGCGTCCTGATGCTCGGCGCTGGGGGAGCGGCACGCGGTGCGCTGCTGCCGTTCCTGCGCCAGGAGCCGTCCGAGCTGGTTCTGGTCAACCGAACACTGTCGAAAGCGGTGGCATTGGCCGAAGAGTTTGCCGGCTGTGGCCCCCTGATCGTCAGCGGCTATGCTGAACTGGCCGATCTTGCCGAGGGTTATGACGTCGTCGTCAATGCGACGTCGGCCAGCCTGCGAGGTGAGATGCCGCCGCTTCCAGGCAATGTCTTCCGCGGTGCGGAGCTGGCGTACGAACTCGCCTACGGCAAAGGGCTGACCCCCTTTCTGCGGGCGGCTCGCGCCGAAGGCGTCACCAAGCTGGCCGACGGTGTCGGCATGCTGGTCGAGCAGGCGGCGGAAGCTTTTGCCTGGTGGCGCGGCGTTCGACCGAGCACGGCTCAGGTCATCGCCGAGCTGACCGTCCCATTGAGCTGAAGGCGATGCCGAGCATGCATCCGAAGTCCAGCTTTCTCGTCGGCCTGATCGGCAGTGGCATCGCCGCCTCCCGCACCCCGCCCATGCACGAAGCGGCCGCTGACGCCGCCGGCATCCGCTATATCTACAAGAAGATTGATCTGGCCGAATTGAAGCTCGGCGTGGAGACATTGCCGGAGTTGCTCACGGCGGCAAGGCGAATGGGCTTTGACGGGTTGAACGTGACCCATCCCTGCAAGCAGGCGATCATTCCACTCTTGGATGAGCTTTCGCCTGACGCAGAGGCGCTTGGTGCCGTGAACACCGTGGTCCTCAGGAGTGGCCGCATGACCGGCCACAACACCGACTGGTTCGGCTTTGCCGAGAACTTCCGCCGCAACATGCAAGGTGCACCACTCGGACGGGTCGTCCAATTCGGCGCGGGCGGCGCAGGCTCGGCGGTCGCTTTCGCGCTCATGAAGCTCGGCGTGCGGGAACTGACTATCATAGACGTCGACCTGGCCAAGGCGCAGAGTCTGGTTGACGGCCTGTCCCCTCAATTTGCAGATGGGCGCCTGGAGGCCGGCCAGGATGTCGCTGCGGCCGTGGCTGCCGCAGACGGAATTGTCAACGCGACGCCGATCGGCATGGACAAATATCCGGGCACGCCGTTGCCGACGGCCCTGCTGCGTCCCGATCTGTGGGTCGCAGAGATCGTCTACTTCCCGCTGGAAACCGCGCTGCTGCGCGCGGCGCGTGCCCTCGGTTGCCGCACCGTCGATGGCGGTGGCATGGCGATCTTCCAGGGCACCGAAGCATTCCGCCTGTTCACGGGCATCTCACCTGATCCGGACGTCTTCTTCGCCACTTTTGCATCCCTGGGAGGGTGACACCCGGCCGATGGGCGAGTGGCACGGACGACGCCCGAGAGGAAACGCAAGATGGGCTACACGCTCGATTTCTCGGTGGTTTGGCACGCGATGCCCGCGCTGCTGTGGGGATGCGTGGGTACGCTGGGCCTGGCGCTTGCCGGGATGACGCTCGCAATGATGATCGGTGTCGCGGGTGTCGCGGCGCGCGATTCGAAAGCTGCGTGGTTGCGTGCTCTCGTGATCGGCTTCGTCGAGACTGTGCGCAACACGCCTTTCCTGGTGCAGATCTTTTTTCTGTTCTTCGCTCTGCCGCTGATCGGATTGAAGCTCAATCCGACCGCCACCGCCATTATCGCACTCGGTGTCAATGGCGGCGCCTACGCCATCGAGATCATTCGCGGCGGGGTGCAATCCATTCACAAGGGCCAGGTGGAGGCCGGCTACGCGCTCGGCCTGCACAAAGGACAGGTATTCCGGTTCATCGTGCTCAAGCCTGCGCTTCGCGCGATCTATCCCTCGCTCACGGGGCAGTTCATCATGCTGACGCTGACCTCATCGATCTGTTCGGCGGTATCGGCCTACGAATTGACGTCGGTTGCGCAGCGCATCGAAAGCGACACGTTCCGCAGCTTCGAGGTCTACTTCTTCGTCACCTTCCTCTACCTCGCGATCTCCTGGCTGTTGATGCTCGGCTTCGCGGTCGTCTCTCACCGCTTCTTCTCATATCCGACACGCTGAGGGGGCGATCGTGACACCGCATTTTGGTCTTCCCGAGTTCGGCTTCCTGCTGCGCGGGCTGCAATGGACGGTGCTGCTCACGCTGGTCGCGTTTGCGGGCGGCTGCACGGCGGGGCTGGCCGTCGCCTTGCTGCGCACCTGTGGTCATAGGAGCGTGGAATGGATCACCCGCATTTACATCGGGATATTCCAGGGCACCCCGCTGCTGCTGCAGCTTTTCGTCGTGTACTACGGATTGGCGCTGACCGGGTTGAAGCTCGACGCCTTCGCCGCGGTGGCGATCGGTTTCACCGTGAATGCCTCCGCCTTCCTCGGCGAGATCTGGCGCGGTGCGATACAGGCCGTGCCGCGCGGCCAGACCGAGGCGGCGATGGCGCTTGGACTGCACTATTCGTCCCGCATGCGCGACATCGTGCTGCCGCAGGCGATCCGCATCTCGCTGCCGGCGACGATCGGTTATCTCGTTCAGCTCATCAAGGGCACTTCGCTCGCCGCCATCGTCGGGTTCATCGAACTCGCCCGCGCCGGTCAGATCGTCTCGAACCAGACCTTCCAGCCGTTGCTCGTCTTCGGCGTGGTCGGCGCAATGTATTTCATCCTCTGCTGGCCACTTTCGTGGTGGGGCAGTCGGATGGAGGCCAGGCTCGCACTGGCCAATCAAAGGTAGGAACGGCGCACCTGCCCAATCAAACACAGCCATCACCAGGAGGAGGAAACATCAGATGTTATTTTGGTTCAATCGCCGCCGGCTCGGCATCGCGCTGCTGACGCTCGGGGCCGTCACCGTCGCAGGTAAAGCGCAGGCGGGCACTCTGGAAGACGTGAAGAAGAAGGGCGTCGTCGTCATCGGCATCCAGGGCGACAATCCTCCCTGGGGCTATGTCGACAGCTCGGGAAAACAGGATGGGATCGATGCCGACATGGGGCGCGCGTTCGCCGAATATCTCGGCGTGAAGGCCGAGTTCGTCCCGTTGGCCGTGGCCAATCGTATTCCGGCGCTGACCACAGGCCGCGTCGACATTCTGTTCGCAACCATGGCGATGCTGCCGGAGCGCGCGAAGGCGGTGCAGTATTCCAAGCCGTATGTCGCCAACGAGATCACGCTTGTCGCTGCCCAGGCAACGCCAATCAACAGCAATGCCGACATGGGCAAGTACGTGATCGGCGTTCCGAGGTCATCGACGCAGGACACCCAGGTCACCAACAGCGCTCCAGCGGGCACCGAAATCCGCAGGTTTGACGATGATGCGGCGACGATCCAGGCGCTGCTCTCCGGTCAGGTGCAGGCCGTCGGCGCGAACAGCTTCTATCCGCAGCGTCTGAACGCCGCAAAGCCAGAACTGGGATTCGAGCCCAAGCTTCACTTCACCGCACTATACAACGGAGCCTGCACCCGCCTGGGCGAGAAGGAGTGGAACGAGACGGCCAACAAGTTCATCGACCAGATCAAGTCTAACGGCAAGCTGGCCGGCTTCTACTCCAAATGGATGAAGGCGCCCGTGCCGACCTTCCCGGAGTCGATCCCCGGCGTCCCCTTCACAGTCCAGTAGCCCCTGCGAGCGGCCGACGCGCGATCCGCGTTGGCCGTCGCCCGACGGCGGAGACCAGCATGCAAGACCAGATCCTGATCGAAATGAAGGGCGTTCAGAAGTGGTATGGCGGGTATCAAGCTCTCCGCAACGTCGATCTCACTGTCCGCAGGGGTGAAAAGATCGTGCTCTGCGGTCCGTCCGGTTCGGGCAAGTCGACGCTCATCCGCTGTATCAACCGCCTGGAGGCGATCCAGCAGGGCAGTATTGTTGTAAACGGACATCGGCTCGACGACAGCATCAAGGCCATCGATGTCGTACGTCAGGAAGTCGGCATGGTCTTTCAGAGCTTCAACCTTTTTCCGCATATGACCGTGTTGCAGAACTGTACACTCGCGCCCATTCGCGCACGCCGCATCGGCAGGACCGAGGCGGAGGCGACCGCGCGAAAATACCTCGAGCGGGTACGCATCGGTGACCAGGCCGAGAAGTATCCGGCTCAGCTTTCGGGAGGTCAGCAACAGCGCGTCGCGATCGCGCGCGCACTCTGCATGCAGCCCAAGGTGATGCTGTTTGACGAACCGACCTCGGCTCTCGACCCAGAGATGGTCAAGGAGGTGCTCGATACCATGATCGGCCTCGCCAACGACGGCATGACCATGATTTGCGTCACCCACGAGATGGGCTTTGCTCGCCAGGTTGCCGATCGGGTCATCTTCATGGCAGAAGGGCAGATCATCGAAGAAGGCGCGCCCGACGCTTTCTTCCGCGAACCACAGCACGCCCGCACCAAGCAGTTCCTTGGCGAGATCCTCGCCCATCACTGAACGGAGTTCTTCGATGAGTCGTCTTGTCTACGTCCTCAACGGGCCGAATCTCAATTTGCTCGGCAAGCGCCAGCCTCACATCTACGGCCACGAGACGCTTGCGGATGTGGAGCGGGATTGTCGAGCGCTGGGCAAGGAGCTCGGCCTGGACATTCGCTTTCATCAATCCAACAGGGAATACGAGATCATCGATTGGATTCACGAGGCGCGCGAGACGGCTGCCGGTATCGTGATGAATCCCGCAGCTTTCACCCATACGTCGGTCGCCATCCTGGATGCTCTGAACACGTTCGAGGGGACGGTGATCGAGGTGCATATTTCCAACGTGCACAAGCGCGAGGAATTCCGCCACCATTCGTTTGTTTCCAAACGAGCCGATGGGGTCATCGCAGGCTTCGGCACGCAGGGCTATCTGCTCGGCTTGCGTCGTGTGGCCAAGCTGCTCGATGAGAACAAGGGGTAGCATCGGATGGACGCACCCGTCCGCCTGTCGGTGATGGGAGCGGGCCTCATCGGCAAACGGCATATCGAGCACATTCTCGCGCGGCCGGAGGCGGTGCTGTCGTCGATCGTCGATCCGGCGCCGGCGGCACGAGAGTTGGCGGCTGCCCTGAAGGTGGACTGGTTTCCGTCGTTTCAGGACTTGCTTTCCGGAAATCGGCCGGAGGGGGTGGTTGTCGCCACCCCCAATCAGATGCACGTTGCCAACGGCATGGATTGTATCGCGGCTCGCATCCCGGCGCTCATCGAGAAGCCGTTAGCAGACGACGTCCTCGCTGCACATGCCCTGGTCGAGGCCGCCGAGGGGGCGGGCGTGCCGCTGCTCACCGGCCATCATCGCCGCCACAATCCGATGATCCAACGCGCCAAGGCGGAGATCGACAGCGGCCGGCTCGGCGAGATCGTGTCGGTGCATGGCATGTTCTGGCTGATCAAGCCGGACGAGTATTTCGATGTGGCTTGGCGCCGGCAGAAAGGAGCGGGGCCCGTTTTCCTGAATCTCATCCACGATGTCGACCTGCTGCGGTACCTCTGCGGGGATATCGTGGCGGTACAAGCTGCCCAATCCAATCGGCTGCGTGGAAATGCGGTTGAAGAGACAGCGGTGATCCTCCTGCACTTCGCCTCCGGCGCCTTGGGAACGGTCAATGTCTCCGATACCATCCAGTCGCCTTGGAGCTGGGAATTCACCGCCGATGAGAACCCGGCCTACAGTCATACGCAGGAGGCGTGTTACCAGATCGGCGGCACGAGGGCATCGCTGGCTATTCCGCAACTCGATCTATGGCATCACCCAAGCCAGGCCAGCTGGTGGGCGCCGATCGAGCGCGAGCGGCTGCGGTACGAGAAGGAAGATCCGCTCGGCCTGCAGATTGCCAATTTCTGCGGGGTGATCCGGGGTACGGCCGAGCCTGTGGTGAGTGGGCGCGAAGGGCTGAAAACCCTCAGAGTGATCGACGCGGTCAAACGCGCGGCGGAAACGGGGGATTTCGTATCGGTTTGATACCGGAAAGCACGGCCTTCTGTTGCAGAGTGAGCGCGCCGCGAAAACATTCGAGCGGCGTCCGGATCGTATGGATGAGGAGCAGCGGAGGCCCATTGCCGGTCTTTTGAAAGCGCACGCTGAGCTTGATGATATCCACGATGTTGCGTGCGAGAAGCCGGACCTGCAGCCGGCACTGGCTGCCGAATAGGGCCGTGCCGGTCCCGATGATCCCATGAATGCCCTGACGTCGATGCCTCCGCGGAAGCGGCCCGGGCGGTCACATTCGGCGTTCATGTCCTCCGTTTTTCACTTCTGTCGTTTCTTCTTTTTGGCCTCGAGCAGGGTTCGCATCGCGTCGGCCCACATCGCTACAAGTCGCTCGCGTGGTCCCGCAGAGGTTCGAAGGTTCTCGGAAATCGCGAGGCCTCTGATGAAATGGAGCGTCAGCGCGATGACGTCGTGATAGGCCTCGGAATCCGTCCACTCGCCGAAGAGCTGGACATAAACGCGCTCGAGATCGTGTCGGGCACCGCGCTCTGCCGTGGTCAATGCCTGTTTCAAGGCAGCATCCGTGCGAGCCACCGCCCAGAGCTCCAACTCGGCGAGATAGGCTGGCTGGCGCGCGGCGAATGCAAGCGCTTCGACGGCCGCAACCAGAGTGTCAGCCGGCCCCGCGCCTGCGCGCCCCTGCGAGACGGCCTTCTTGTTCCGGCTGACGAGTTCGGCGACGCTCGCGGCCAACAGAGCGGCGTGGGTTGGAAAGTGATGGAGTAGGGCGCCGCGGCTGACTCTCGCCCGATGCTGTACCGCGAGCGTGGTCGTGCCGGCGACGCCGAGGTCGATCAGGCAATCCACGGCGGCGTTCAGAATCCGCGATCGTGTGGTCTCGGCCGCTCCGTCGAGAGCGCCGTTCTTCGCAGGTCTTGGCATGCCTTCCCTCGACAGTCAGCATTGACTGTAACACGATAATCGTTACAGTCAATGCTGACTGTCCATACATACATCCGGGAGGTTACGATGCCGAATTTCTCGACTCTCAGTATCGCAGTCCGCGAGGATGCACCGAACATCGCCCGTCTCGTCCTCGACCGCCCGGGTCGGTTCAACGCCATCGACGACGTGATGCCCGAAGAGATCCGTGCGGCGGTGGAGTGGGCGGAGAAAAACGACGACGTGCACGTCGTCGTGATCGAAGGCGCAGGTAAGGGGTTCTGCGGCGGATATGATCTCGTCGCCTACGCGGAGAGCGAGATCGAGCACCCGTGCCAGCAGGAGAGCGAGCCTTGGGACCCCATGGTCGATTACGCATTCATGAAGAAGAACACCGAGAACTTCATGAGCTTGTGGAAGTGCTCCAAGCCGACCATCGCCAAGATTCACGGCGCGGCGGTCGCCGGGGGTAGCGATATCGCGCTCTGCTGCGACCTGATCGTGATGGCGGAGGACGCTCGGATCGGCTACATGCCGACGCGCGTATGGGGATGCCCTACCACCGCGATGTGGACGTTCAAGCTCGGACCTGCGCGCGCCAAGGAGATGATGTTCACCGGGAACATGATCGACGGGCGCAAGGCGGCGGAGTGGGGGCTGGCGAATGTCTGCGTTCCGGTGGAGCGGCTCGAGGCCGAGACGCGAAAGCTCGCCGACCGGATTGCCGGCGTTCCGAAGAGTCACCTCGCCATGCACAAGATGGTCGTCAACCAGGTCATGCTGACCATGGGTCTCGAGCAGACGCAGTCGCTCGCGACGCTCTTTGACGGCATCACGCGTCACAATCCTGAGGGGTTGTGGTTCAGGCGGTACGCGCAGAAGCACGGTTTCAAGGCGGCCATCGAATGGCGTGACAGCGGCCGCCCGATCCCGGAACGCGACGAGGCACGCAGGTTGATTCACGAAATGAAGGGTATTGACTGACGCCGTCGGGAGCGCGAGCGATGTCGGCGCCATTCATTCATCGAAGAACGTCCGGAGAAACGAATGAGCATTAAGAACAGTACGTCGGATGACGTGCAGGCCTATCGCGCGGTCGAGCGGATTTATCACTCCTATCTTACGGGTCTCATCCTACATCTCTCGTCGCGCGCCGGGGCGGCTCGCGCTGCTGAGATCGTGTTCAGAATGTTCCGCCGCCAGCAAGCGACCCATTTCGTCGCTGGCCTCAAAAAGCTCGGTTTGGACGGCTTGCCCCATGCAGTCGCCAGCGCACAGTACAACTACCTCGCCAATCAGATCGGCGGCGTAAAGGTCGAATACGTCTATGAGAGCGACAAGAAGGCATGGATTCGTTATCCGCCTCCCCGGTGGCTTTGGTATGGTACCGCAATCTGCGGAATTCCCTCGGAAGTGTCTCGCGGGATGCTCAGGGGATGGCACGGCAACAACGGCGTGGTTCTCGGTAACCCTCGCCTGGGCTTCGTCTGCACGGGACAGACCGTCGACGGGCAGCCCGGCCTGGAGGGATATTACCGGGAGTACGATCATGAACTTTCTCCGGAAGAGCGGCTGCAATTTTCGCCCGGAGAGCGATGCCCTCCATTCAGGCCAGAACTTGCGCCACGCCTTGGCGAAACGAATTGGCCAGAAAGTCGCTTGAGAAAGGCCCTCCGCAATTACGCGATGGACTACATCACGTCGATCCTGCCTGAAATGATGTCGGTGCTCGGACCGGCCGAGGGAGGTCACCTGGGAGGTTTAGCCGCTCGATTGATCGGCATGCACACGTTCGACGATGTTGCGTCCATGCTCGGTGGAGTGGACCGAGGTGTCGCAGGTTTTGCAACCGCACTTACGAGGCTGTTACGTGGCCAAGGCGATGACGCCGAGATGCATCTTGAAGGCAGCACGGCGATCGTAAGGCAAACGACGTGGCGCCTCATGTCTGGGAGGGAGCAAATGTCTCCCGCCATATTCGATGCGTGGAATGAGCTGTGGCTGGGCGCTGCACTGGCTCACGATCGTTTCATGCGCGTCACCCTGATCAGTCGCCGAGATGCCGGCGATCCGGTCTGGGCATGGGAGATTCGACAGGGCCATTGAATGAATTGACCTGAATCAACCAGCTTGTGGGAACGCGAGCGATCCTATAATTGGGTTGGAAGCGACCTTGAACCAATTCACTTGCATGATCCTCCCGTTTTTCATGCAGTTGCGATCGCAGGCGTGCGCTTTGGAGCAATGCGACGCGTCCGCGACATCGCAGCAAGTGAAAAGCCGTACCTCACGTGTGATCAGTTGGTCCATCCTCGGAAAGCAAGCTGGTTCTCCAGGCTGCTGCTCCCGCCAAGCGGGGAGGTCGAGGCCGTCGCGCCTGCCACGAGGCCGGTGTATGGTCTCCGCGTTTCGCTCGCGCTCTTCCTGATATCGCTGGGCGCCATCGCCGCCGTGTGGTGGTGGTTGGGGACGCCAGTCCATTTGGTGCGCGCACCCATCGATCCAAACGACAAGGTCCAATGCATCTCGTACGCCCCGTTCCGCAGCCATCAGACCTCGCTTTCGTCCGCGACGCAGGTATCGCGTGAGCAGATCGCGGAAGATCTCGCCCAGCTTGCGGAGATATCCGACTGCATCCGTACCTATGCGACCGATCTTGGTCTCGACCAAATCCCCGAGCTTGCAGCCCGAGCGGGGTTGAAGGTCGTCCAGGGTATTTTCCTCGACAAGGACCAGCAGAAGAATCGAGCGCAGATCTCAACGGCGATACGCCTCGCCAGGGAGTATCTAGGGACCGTCATCGCGTTGGTGGTCGGCAACGAGACCTTGTTGCGCAAGGACATAACGGTCTCCGATCTCGCCGACACGATCCGCTCGGTCAAGGCGCAGGTCAGTGTCCCCGTGACCTATGCCGACGTCTGGGAATTCTGGCTCAGCAGTCGTGAGCTCTACGACGCCGTCGACTTCGTCACGATTCACATCCTGCCATATTGGGAGAACGTGCCGATTCCGGCAGAAGCGGCTGCCACGCACGCCGACGCAATACGCCGGCAGGTCGCGGCGGCCTTTCCGGGCAAGGAGATCCTGATCGGCGAAGTAGGCTGGCCGAGCCAGGGACGGATGCGGGGATCGGCGTTGCCGTCGCGTATCAACCAGGCCCGGGTGGTTTCGGAGGTTCTCGACCTCGCCCGGCGCGAGAATTTCCGCTTCAACCTGTTCGAGGCCTACGACGAATCCTGGAAGCGAGAGATCGAGGGCACAGTCGGCGGATCATGGGGCCTGTTCGGAGGCGAGCAGCGCGTGCTCAAATATCCTGCCGGCATCCCCGTCAGCAACTTTCCGCTCTGGAAGCTGCAAATGAGCTGCGGAATTGCGCTCGCGACCCTGGTGTTCGCCGCGGCATGGTTGACCTCGCGTCGCAAGCCCGCGAGCCCTGGCCTGGCTTCATGGCTCGGGGTGGCGATATCGGCGACGGCAGCCGGAATCCTGTTTGGCGTGGACGCCCAAAAGGTGTTCTTTGAAAGTGTCGGAGCGGGTGGCTGGCTCCTTTGGAGTTCTCTGCTGCTGGCCGCGACGGTTTCGCCGGTGCTTGGTGCCAACGCTCTCATGTCGGGGCGCCCACCGCCGAGTTTTCAGGAGTTGCTCGGTCCGAAAGGCTACCGGACGGAAACGATGGTCGCAACCATGCACGGGTTGGCCTTGATCGTGACCGTCGTGATCGGTGCGGCCACCGCACTAGGGCTCGTGTTCGACCCGCGCAACATCGATTTTCCTTTTGCAGCACTCACCATGGCAGCGTTGCCTTTTGCAGCGATGACGCTGCTCAATCCATCCGCGAAGGGAGGTCGTCCTGTGGCGGAGTCGCTGTTTGCCGGCGTGTTCGTCGGAGCGGCGATCTATGTGACCGTCAACGAGGGGACGGCGAACTGGCAGGCGATGTGGACTTGCGCCGCCTACCTCCTGCTTGCCGCGACGCTGTGGCGGGCCCGTGCCTGAGAAGGGCACGACATGACCCGCCGTGCCTGCGCGAGCACCACCTTGATGCGGCCGATCGAGTGCGTTGAACTTTGAGCAGGCGGGTGCGCAAGGATGCGACAAAAAATTTTCACCGAGTCCCCTTGAACAAAGATGAACCTGTTCCTAGGTCGTTTGCCGCCCGGGGGCCGGTTCCGGACCCGGATTTTGGACATCGCTGAACCTACCCAAGGAGGATGTGCATGCATTTCCGCCCGTTGCACGATCGCGTGCTCGTGCGCCGCGTCGATGCCGAGGAGAAGACCGCCGGCGGCATCATCATTCCCGACACCGCCAAGGAGAAGCCGCAGCAGGGCGAGATCATCGCCGCTGGGCCGGGTGCGCGTAACGAGCAAGGCCAGCTCGTGCCACTCGACGTCAAGGTCGGCGACCGGGTGCTGTTCGGCAAGTGGTCAGGCACCGAGGTCAAGATCGATGGCGAAGAGTTCTCGATCATGAAGGAAAGCGATCTTCTCGGCGTGGTCGAACAGGGCGGCACGCTGAAGAAGGCGGCGTAACACTGACGGTCATCGAACAGAAAGGAGAGTGGCAACATGGCTGCCAAGGACGTGAAGTTCGCGACCGAGGCTCGCGAGCGCATGCTGCGGGGCGTCGACACGCTGGCGAATGCGGTGAAGGTCACGCTCGGTCCAAAGGGACGCAACGTCGTCATCGAAAAATCGTTCGGCGCGCCGCGCATCACCAAGGACGGCGTCACCGTCGCCAAGGAGATCGAACTGGAGGACAAGTTCGAAAACATGGGCGCCCAGATGGTGCGCGAGGTCGCGTCAAAGACCAGTGATCTTGCCGGAGACGGCACCACGACGGCGACGGTGCTGGCGCAGGCCATCGTCAAGGAAGGTGCCAAGGCCGTCGCCGCCGGCATGAACCCGATGGACCTCAAGCGCGGCATCGACCTTGCCGTGGAGGCGATCGTGACCGATCTCAAGTCGCACGCCAAGAAGGTCACCTCCAACGACGAGATCGCCCAGGTCAGCACCATCTCCGCCAACGGCGACACCGAGATCGGCCGCTTCCTGGCGGATGCCATGCAGAAGGTCGGCAATGAGGGCGTGATCACGGTCGAGGAAGCCAAGAGCCTGCACACCGAACTCGAGGTGGTCGAGGGCATGCAGTTCGACCGCGGCTATGTCTCGCCCTACTTCGTCACCAACCCGGAGAAGATGAGGGTCGAGCTCGAAGATCCCTATGTGCTGATCCACGAGAAGAAGCTCTCCAGCCTGCAGTCGATGCTCCCGCTGCTCGAGCAGGTCGTGCAATCGGGCAAGCCGCTGCTGATCATCGCTGAGGAGGTCGAGGGCGAGGCGCTTGCGACTTTGGTCGTCAACCGTCTGCGCGGCGGCTTGAAGGTCGCCGCCGTCAAGGCGCCGGGATTTGGCGACCGCCGCAAGGCGATGCTGGAGGATATCGCGATCCTCACCGGCGGCACGGTGATCTCCGAAGATCTCGGCATCAAGCTCGAGAACGTCACAGTGAAGATGCTGGGCCGTGCCAAGAAGGTGGTGATCGACAAGGAGAACACCACGATCGTCGATGGCGCCGGCGCCAAGAAGGACATCGAGGCGCGAAGCCAACAGATCAGGACGCAGATCGAGGAAACCACCTCGGATTACGATCGCGAGAAGCTGCAGGAGCGGCTGGCCAAGCTCGCCGGCGGCGTCGCGGTGATCCGGGTCGGCGGAGCGACCGAGGTCGAGGTGAAGGAACGCAAGGATCGCGTCGACGATGCCCTGCATGCGACGCGGGCCGCTGTCGAGGAAGGCATTCTGCCTGGCGGCGGCGTTGCACTGCTGCGCTCCCTCAAGGCGCTCGACGGCGTCAAGACCACCAATGCCGACCAGAAGGCGGGGGTCGAGATCGTGCGTCGCGCCATCCAGGTGCCGGCCCGGCAGATCGTTCAGAATGCGGGCGAGGATGGCTCCATCGTCGTCGGCAAGCTCCTCGAAAATCAGACCTACACCTGGGGCTTCAATGCCGCGACCGGCGAGTACCAGGACATGGTCCAGGCCGGCGTGATCGATCCTGCCAAGGTGGTGCGCACCGCCTTGCAGGACGCGGCCTCGGTCGCTTCGCTGCTCATCACGACCGAAGCGCTGGTCGCTGACAAGCCGAAGAAGACAGAAGCGGCAAGCGCCCCCGCCATGGACTTCTAGAGACGAGCGAGCCCGGCCGAGCGGCCGGGCTCGTTCTTCGCGTGCTCTGTTCTGATCAATTGGATCTGTTTTCGAACGAAAGGAGGATGAGATGATCAACGATCGTGCTTTCTCCGCTCGCGGGGAAGCCACCCAGAAAACGCTGCGGCGACTCGCCGCCTTGGCCGTTGGTGCCGGCCTCTCCCTCGTGCCCTTCGCAGCCTACGGCGCCGAAAGCTCGAGCTCCGCCGCCAAGGCGGCGGACACTTTCGAGCGGCTGGCCTTGCCGCCGATCCCGTACCTGGACACGATGCCGTGGTCGAGCTGGCAACGGGGCAGCCCGACTATGAAGGTGGATACGCTGCTGTCGCCGGTTCTGGGGCCATCCGGTATCCGGCTCGATGTCACGCCGCTGGATCGGAACCGTCCAGAGCCTGCCATGAGCTGAGGTCGTAGAGCGGCCGGGAGATCGCTACCTCCCGGTTCTCGCCCGCCGCCATCGACGTCGCGCTATCAGGATCTCGGCAGCCCAATGCAGAGGGGGAAACGCCGCGGGGGACTACGCCCGCCCGGAATAGAGATCTGCAAAGCGTTCGCGCAAGACGTTCTTCTGCACTTTTCCCATCGCGTTGCGCGGCAGCCCCTCGACGAACACGACGCGCTTCGGCTGCTTGAACTTTGCCAATCGTCCCGACAGTGCCGCGAGAATGGCGCGTTCGTCGACCGATGAGCCCGGCGACCGAACCACCGCCGCGGTGACACCCTCGCCAAAATCGGCGTGCGGCACGCCGACGACCGCGCTTTCGGAAACGCCGGGAATCGCGTCGATCTCGGTTTCGATTTCCTTGGGATACACGTTGAACCCACCGGTAATGATGAGGTCCTTGCCGCGCCCGACGATGTGCAGATAACCATTCGCATCGAATTTGCCGAGATCGCCGGTGATGAAGAAGCCGTCGGCACGGAACTCGGCCGCGGTCTTGTCCGGCATGTTCCAGTAGCCCGCAAAGACGTTCGGCCCCTTCACCTCGATCATGCCGACCTCGCCAACGGGGAGCATTGCGCCGGTTTCGGGATGGGTGACGCGAACCTCGACGGCGGGAAGCGGCCGGCCGACCGATCCGGCGATGCGAGACCCCTCATAGGGATTGGAGGCGATCATCCCGGTCTCGGTCATGCCGTAGCGTTCCAGAATCGCGTGCCCGGTCCGCTCCTTCCAGGCCCGGTGTGTCTCGGCCAGAAGCGGCGCCGAGCCGGCGACGAAAAGCCTCATGTTGGCGGTGCTTCGCTCGTTCAGGTCAGTGCTCTCGAGCAGGCGGACATAGAAGGTCGGCACGCCCATCAGAACCGTGCTGCGCGCCATCGTTGCCAGAATGCGTTCGGCGTCGAACTTCTGCATGAACAGGATGCGCGCGCGTGCGGCGAAGCTGACGTTGCAGGCGACGAAGAGCCCGTGAACGTGATAGATCGGCAGGGCATGGATCAGCACGTCCTTGCTCGAAAAACGCCACTCCTGGACGAGCGTCAGGGCGTTCGAAGAAAGATTGCCGTGTGTCAGCATGGCTCCCTTCGAGCGGCCGGTCGTGCCCGACGTGTAGAGGATGGCCGCAAGATCGTCAGTCGTCCTGGCGACGGTTTCAAATCGCACCGGGAAGTCTGCCGCAGCTTCGACGAGCGAACCCTTGCCGCGGTGATCGAGCGTCTCGACGCGGCCGCCCGCCTTGGCGGCGATGGCGCGCAACTCGGCCTCTTCCCTGGGATCACACACGATCAATGTCGGCTGCGCGTCGCGGATGAAATACTCGGTCTCAGTCGGCGTATAGGCGGTGTTGAGGGGCAGATAGACCGCGCCAGTGCGCAGCGTTGCGAGATAGAGCGCGACCGCCTCGACGGATTTCTCCACCTTGACCGCGACGCGGTGGTTCGGGCCGATGCCGATACTGGCGAGGAAGTTTGCGAACCTGCCGTTCAGCGCAGCAAGTTCGGCATAGCTCAACGCCGTGCCGTCGTCCTTCTCGATGCAGATGGATTGGTCGGACGCCGCGCCGGCCAGCAGGCGATCGTACAGGTTCGAGGTCATGACGAGATCTTCCGTTGCGAGTTGGTGTGAGGACTGGGAACGAGGTCCCGCGATGACAGTTTCGCGCGAAGCGCCTTCTTCACCTTGTCGGACGCGACGACCGTGCCATGCTCGGCAAAGGCCTCGTGGTTCGCCTCGATGCGCTCGAGCGCGTAGAGATAGTTCACCATCAGCCCGTAGGATTGCTTCATGCCCTTGGCGGAGGCATCGCCGAGGAAATTCAGCCGTTCCAGGCGCGCGCCGTTACCGAGATGGAAGCGGGCGACGGGGTCCACCGGCTTGCCTGACGGCAGTTTCGCCTTCAGGAAGTAATAGGCGGCGAGCGCCGTGATCGCCTCCTTTGCCTGCGCGATGTCGCCGCCGTCGTCGAGCGCGGCCAGCGCGCGTCGCGTCTCCTCATCGATCGCGGCGGAGGCCTCGGTCTTGAGCTCGCGCCGCACCCAGCCGGCAAAGCCGGGAACGGGAGACAGCGTGACGAAGGTCTTCAGGTTCGGCAGCTCGCGGGCGAGGTCCTGCACCACCTGCTTGATCAGGAAATTGCCGAACGAGACGCCGGCCAGGCCCTTCTGCGTGTTCGAGATCGAGTAGAACACGGCCGTTGTCGCCTCGTGCGCGGCAATCGCCTCGCGCGATTTGTCTAGCAATGGGCCGATCGCGCCGGGAATCTCCTTCGTCAGCGCGACCTCGACGAAGATCAGCGGCTCGTCGACCAGCTGCGGATGAAAGAATGCGTAGCAGCGGCGATCCGGTGGCTCCAGTCGGTTGCGTAAGTCGTCCCAGTCTTGGATGGCGTGGACGGCTTCATATCTGATGATCTTTTCGAGGATGTTGGCCGAGGTGGTCCAGTCGATCGGTCGCAGCACGAGAAAACCCCGGTTGAACCAGGACGAGAACAGATGAACGAAATCGTCGTCAACCGGCTGGAGCTCGGGATGCTCGCGCAGCAGCGCGAGCAGCACCTCGCGCATCCGCACCAGCGACGATGTTCCACCGGGCGCAAGGTTGAGGCGCCGGATCAGCTCCTGCCGGCGCGGCTCTGCGGCAGCATGGAGCGCCTCGAGTTTGCTCCCGTCGCCGCCCTCCTTGCGCTGGTAGGCGGCGATCGCGAGCTCGATCGCGCGCCGGTCGGGCCCGAACCGGTCGGCGAGGGAGGATAGAAACTTGAGCCGCTGCGGCTCGGCCGCCCGCTCGAAGGCCGCAAGCAGCGATTGCGCGATCGCAACGCCGGAGGCTTCGCCGCGCCGGGAAAGTAGCGCCTCGCCGAGAAGCTCGAGGTCGCGATCCTCGCCGACATCGCGATCCGGCTTGATGCCGAGAACCGCGCGGCCGCGTTGCGTCAACGTGTCGATCAGCCCTTGCAGGAATTCGGGCGCCGCAATGCGTCCGGATCGGATGTCGTTCAGCATCGTTCATGCCTCCTCGGTCAACGCGACGGCGCGCCCATCACCAGATTGGGCAGAAAAGTGGAGATCGACGGCACCAGGCAGAGCAGGACGACCGCGAACGCCATCAGCAGGACGAAAGGCAGCGTGCCCCAGATCACGTCCCGCAACGGGATGTCGGGCGCGATGTTCCTGATGACGAAGATGTTGAGTCCGACCGGTGGATGGATGAGGCCCATCTCCATCACGATCGTCATCACCACGCCGAACCAGATCAGGTCGAAGCCGGCGTCCTTGAGCGGCGGCAGGATGATCGGCGCGGTCATCAGGATGATCGAGACCGGCGGCAGGAAAAAGCCGAGCACGACCACCAGCACCAGGATCGCGCCCAGCAGCACCCATCGCGACAGCTGCATCGCCACGATCGCCTGCGCCGCCGCCTGGCTGATGTGGAGATAGCTCATCACATAGGAGTAGAGCAGCGACATGCCGATGATGAGCATCAGCATGGTCGATTCCTTCAGCGTCGATTCCAGGATCGGGCCGAGATCCCGCGGGCGCCACACGCCGTAGATCGAGGCGATCAGGACCAGCGCCAGGATGCCGCCGAGGCCGGCGGTTTCCGAGGGCGTCGCATAGCCGCCATAGAGCGCGATCATGACGCCGCTGAGCAGCACGACGAAGGGCAGCACGCGCGGCAGCGCGCCGAACCGCATCGCCATGGTGAAGCGCTCATTCGACAGGATCGGATGCTGCGCCGGATCGGCCGCATAGGCGCGCTGCGCCGCGTTGTATTCGGCCTTGAACCTCAGCACCGCGTAGATCGCGAACAGCAGCACCAGCAGGAGGCCCGGTCCGATGCCGGCGAGGAAGAGGCGTCCGAGCGACTGCTCCGCCGCGACCGCGTAGAGGATCATGGTGATCGAAGGCGGCAGCAGGATGCCCAGCGTACCGCCGGCGGCGATCACGCCGGCGGCGAAGCCGCCGGAATAGCCGCGCTTGCGCATCTCGGGGATGCCGGCCGAGCCGATCGCCGAGCAGGTGGCCGGAGACGATCCGGCCATCGCGGCGAACAGCGCGCAGGCAAACACATTGGCGATGCCGAGACCGCCGGGAATGCGGCCCATCCAGACATGCAGTGCGCTGTAGAGGTCCTGTCCCGCCTTCGACTTGCCGATCGCGGCGCCCTTCAGGATGAAGAGCGGGATCGCCAGCAGCGTGATCGAGGCCATCTCCTCGTAGACGTTCTGCGTCACCGTATCGAGCGATGCGGCGGGCATGAAGTAGTACATGAAGACGACGGCGACCGCGCCGAGTGCGAGGGCGATCGGCATGCCCGAGGCCATGACGGCGAGGGTCGCACCACCATACATCAGTCCGACGGCAAGCGTGCTCATTTGCTCCTCCATGCGTCGATGCTCGCGGCGAGCTGAAGCGCGATCTGCAGCGTCATCAGGGTCATGCCCAGCGACATCATGCTGTAGGGAATCCACAGCGGCGGAGCCCAGGTCGATCCGGACACCTGGCCGTCGACCCAGGCTTCGTGGAACAGCGTCCAGGATTTCCAGGCGAAGAAGCCGCAGAACAGCAGGCTCGCCATGTCGACCACGAGCATGCGGATCGCGTTGCCGCGTTTCGACAGATAGCCGGTGAGGGCCTCGATGCCGATATGGCCGCGCCCGGCCTGCACGAACGCGGTCGACAGGAACGTGGCGCCGACCAGCAGGAACACCGCGGCCTCGTCCTGCCAATAGGTGGCCGCGTTGAAGAAGTAGCGCGCGCCCACGCTGTAGCTCAGGATCGTGCTCGCGACGATGAGCGCGATCGAGCAGAGCACGACGATTGCCCTGTTGAGCAGGGTCATCGCGCGGCTGATGCGTCCCACGGGGGAGCCGGAGCGCGCCGCGGGCACGGCGGCGGAATGGCCGAGATCGATGCCGTGCGCGCTCATGAGCCGGCCTCCATGGCAAGCTTGATCAGGCGGGCGCAGTTCTCGTTCTTGCCAGCGTAGTCCTTCCAGGCGGTGTTGCGCGCAAGCTCACGCCAGGCCTGAACCGTCTTGTCGTCGAGATCGTGCACCGTCGCGCCGGCGGCCTGGTAGACCTTGGCGACGCGGACGTCGTCCTCCACGGCCGCAGCGCGGCCGAACGCTTCGAGCTCGGTGCCGACCGAGACGATGATGTCGCGCTCCTCGCTCGAAAGCCGGTCGAACACCGCCTTCGACATCACGAGCGGCTCGAGCATGAACCAGTAGCTCTTGGCTCGCCCGGTCGTCAGATGCTTGGCGAGCTCCTCCAGGCGGAACGAGGTCAGGCTGGTGGACGAGGTGAGGGCGGCATCGCAGGCGCCGATCTGCATCGCCGCATAGAGTTCGTTGGAGGGCAGCGACAGCACCGAGGCGCCGGCAGCCTGCACCACGAGATCCATCTCGCGCGAGCCGCCGCGAATCTTCATGCCCTTGGCATCGCCGACCTCGACCAGGGGGCGCGCACGGCTGGCGACGCCGCCGGCCTGCCAGATCCAGGTGATGATGACGAGACCCTTGGCGGCAAGGAATTTGCTGAACTCCTGGCCGATCGGCTTGTTCTTCCAGCCGAGGCCTTCGTCGTAACCGGTGACGAGGCCCGGCATCAGGCCGATGTTCAACTCGGGAAGATCGCCGCCGGCGTAGGAGATCGGGATGAGGCTCATGTCGAGCGCGCCTTTGCGCATCGCTGAGACCTGCGCGTTGGTCTTCATCAGCGACGAGCCCGGATAGATCTCGGCGGTCATCGCACCTTTGCTGCGCTCCTGGATCTGCGCCGCGAAACGCCGGCAGAGCCGGTCGCGGAAATCGCCCTCGGTTGCGGTGCCTCCAGGAAACTGGTGCGAAATCTTCAGGGCCGTGGCCGCACGCGCCTCTCCGAACCGGAGCAGCGCCGGGGCCGCGATGCCCAGGGCCAGGGCTTGGCGTCTCGAAATCCTCATTCCATACCTCCCGTCGCCAAATTGCATTTTTTATTTCTGATCTTGCATACAATTACCATATGAACTGCATGCTGTATGTTTTGTCAAGGGTATGGTATGGAACTGTGAGATCGGATGTATACAATGAGCCAGGCCTTCAGACTGAAGCAGTCGATCGAAGACGCTGTGATTGCAGGGGAATTTCAGCCCGGCGATCGCTTGGACGAAGCCTCGCTGGCGGAGCGATTCGGCGTGTCGCGGACACCCATCCGGGAAGCGCTGCTGCAGCTCGGGGCCGAAGGCTTCATCGATGTTCGCCCGCGACGCGGCGCCATTGTCAGCGTCCCGTCACCAACCCGGCTGTTCGAGATGTTCGAGACCATGGCCGAGATCGAAAGCGCCTGCGGACGGCTGGCCGCACGGCGGCTGACGCCGGACAATGATGCGGCGATGGAAGCTGCGCACCGGGCCTGCGAGACGGCCGCGCGGAACGGCGACAGCGAGCAGTACTACGCCGACAACCGCAACTTCCACGAAGCGATCTACCGCGCCAGCCGCAACAGCTTCCTGGCCGATCAGGCTTTCGCCTTGCACAAGCGCTTGAGTGCCTATCGCCGCATCCAGCTTCGGGCGCGCAACCGGCTGCTGCAATCGCTGCAGGAGCATGCCGGCATTCTGGAAGCGATCCGTGCCGGCGACGAGCAACTGGCCGCAACCCGCCTCCACGACCACGTCCTGGTGCAAGGCGAACGGTTCTCGGACATGGTCCTTGGCCTTTCACCCGGCGGCCAATCTCCTGCCGAAAGCAGGAGGCAGACGGCGAAATAGACGTGGCCGCCAGCATCTGGTCTGGGACGCAGACCGGCTGCCGTGCGGCGCGCCAGTTAGATGGCCCGCAGCCCTTCCTTGGGCATCTCCCGGATCAGCGCATCGATATCGTTCTGCTCGAGCGTCTCCTTCTCCAAGAGCTTCTTCGCGGCGCGGTCCAGGATCGGCCGGCGCGTGTTCAGGATGCCCTGGGTGCGTTGGAAGACCTGATCGAGGATGGCCTTCACCTCGCGATCGACCGCGGCTGCAGTCTCTTCCGCATAGTCGCGCTCGCGCGCCGGATAGGGGCGGTCGGCGCCGGCAAGGAAGTTGCCGGGATCGCGCTCGTAGGCGACGCCGCCCAATCTCTCGGACATGCCGTAGCGCGTCACCATGCTGCGGGCGATGTCGGTCACGCGGCGCAGATCGTCGGCCGCACCCGTGGACAAATGACCGAACACGATCAGCTCCGCGGCGCGGCCGCCGAGCAGCACCGCCATCTTGTTCTCCAGCTCCTCCTTGGTCATCAGGAAGCGGTCTTCGATCGGTCGCTGAATGGTGTAACCGAGCGCGCCGACCCCGCGCGGGATGATCGAGACCTTGTGCACGGGATCGGTCCCCGGCAACGAGAGGGCGACGAGGGCGTGGCCCATCTCGTGATAGGCGACGATCTCGCGTTCCCTGGTGTTGAGCAGGCGGTTGCGCTTTTCGAGGCCCGCGACCATGCGCTCGACCGCATTGTTGAAGTCAATCATGCTGACCGCGTCGGCCCCGCGACGTGTCGCCAGAAGCGCCGCTTCATTGACGAGATTGGCGAGGTCCGCGCCCGTGAAACCCGGGGTGAGCGCTGCAACGGCGTCTGCATCGACGCCATCCGCCAGCCGCACCTTCTTCATGTGCACCTTCAGGATCTCGATGCGGCCCTTCTTGTCGGGCCGGTCGACCAGCACCTGCCGGTCGAAGCGGCCGGCGCGGAGCAGGGCGGGATCGAGGATTTCGGGCCGGTTGGTGGCGGCGAGGATGACGAGCCCCGACCGCGAATCGAAGCCGTCGAGTTCGACGAGCAGCTGGTTGAGCGTCTGCTCCTTCTCATCGTGGCCGCCCGCGAAAGCGCCGATGCCGCGGGCGCGGCCGAGCGCGTCGAGCTCGTCGATGAAGATGATGGCCGGAGCCTTTTCATGGGCCTGCTTGAACAGGTCCCGCACCCGCGCGGCGCCGACGCCGACGAACATCTCGACGAACTCCGAACCCGAGATCGAGAAGAACGGCACTCTGGCCTCGCCGGCAACGGCCTTCGCCAGCAGGGTTTTGCCTGTGCCCGGGGGGCCGACCAGCAGCACGCCTTTCGGCATGCGGCCGCCGAGTCGGCCGTAGTCGGTCGGGTTCTTCAGGAAATCGACGACCTCGCGAAGCTCGTCCTTGGCCTCATCCACTCCGGCGACGTCGGCAAAGGTGACCCCGGTGTTGGATTCGACATACACCTTGGCCTTGCTCTTGCCGATGGCCATCAGCCCACCGCCGATCCCGCCGCCTTCCGCCATGCGGCGGCCGATGTACCACCAGACCCCGAAGAACAGCAGCACGGGCATGACCCACGACAAAAGGTCACGCAGAAACGTGCTCTCGATCTGGCCGGTGAATCGGACGTTGTATTTCTCCAGCTCCTGCGCAACGTCCTGATCGACGCGCGTGGTGACGAATTGTTTTTGGCCGCCGGGCAGCGGCTCCTTCAGTGTGCCCTGCAGGGTGCGGTCGGAAATGCCGACGGCATCGACTTTCCCCTGGCGCAGCAATTGCTGGTATTCACTGTAGGGGATCACGGCGGTCTGGTGCGCCGTGGAGATCAGATACTGGATCAAGAAGACCGCGAAGATCGCGGCCACAGCATATCCAAGATTGAAACGGATATTCTTGTTCATGCGAGAGCCAGATCCGATCGTGTTGCGGCCGCGCCGCGTCGAGGCGCATTTTTGCGCGCTCGGGCCCGGTACGCGGCCGGACCTGCATCGTTATCGACAAAACTTCTCCTGCTGCCTTCAGTTCCGGATACGCCAGTGCGCTTGGGGTGAGAGGCGCAGGCCGGGCCCTTGCTCAGCCGCCGCAGCCGGTGTGTCGCAGCGGCAACAGCCGGTGCTTTTCCGCGGGTTGTAACCGGGTTGGCGCTCGCGCGCCCTTGCGAAGGGCGTCCCGGTTCCAACATAGGCACGGACCACGCGCCGGCGGGCGGTGCGGTGGCGAGACGGCTACCGGCAGCGAGTGAGCAATCATGCGCGTGTTCGTTCGAATCGCGATCCTTCTATCTGCCATCTGGTGTCTAGCCGACCCGAACGCAGCTTGCGCACACGCCATCATCGTGTCGTCCTCGCCGGCGGCCGGTGCGACCGTATCGGGCGATGCGGTCGCGATCAGCCTGCATTTCAACAGCCGGATCGATCGCGCCCGTTCCAAGCTGACGCTGCTGGCTCCGAACGGCGCCGCGCAGGCGCTGACGCCCGCGGCCGATGCGCCGGCCGACGAGCTCAAGGCCGAGGCGGCGCGGCTTTCCAGTGGCGCATGGCACCTGCGCTGGCAGGTGCTGAGCGTCGACGGACACATCACGCGCGGCGACATTCCGTTCATCGTTCACTGACCTCACCTTGTACCTGTTTCTCGACATCTTCGGCTATCTGTCGGTCGTCCTGCGCGGCCTGATCCTGATCGCCCAATCCTTCGCACTCGGCGGTCTCGCCTTTCAGATGCTTTTGTGGGGGCCGTTGCAGCCGCAGCTCTCCGTGTTCGGCCTCTCGATCGAGGAGAAATGCCTGACGGTGCTGAAGGCCAGCGCCTTCGCGTGGGCGATCCTCACCGTCGCCTCGCTCGGCCTCAATACCGCCGCGCTGGTCGGAACGCTCCAGGTGCCCTGGAGCGAAGCTGTCACCGCCGATTTCGGCCGGGCGGACTTCGTCATCGCGATATGTGCATTCGGCCTTGCCGTACTGGCGAATGGTCGCGCGCAGGCCCTGCGATCCGCTGCGCTCCTCGCGCTTGCGCTGCTCGCGCTCGCGATGCAGACCAGGCTGACCCACGCGGCGAGCCGGCCGGTCGTCAGCTGGCCGCTGCTCCTGTCCGATGCCGGACACATGCTGGGCGCCGCGACATGGATCGGCGGGCTTCCCTATTTCCTGATCGCGCTGAACGGCTGCAAGTCGCCTTCCGACTGGCGTCTCATCGCACGGCGCTACTCGCTGATGTCCATGGCCGCAGTCGCGGCGATCGTCGGCGGCGGTCTCGTCATGGCCTTCGATTACATCGGCTCAATCGAGGCGATCTACGGCACCGCCTATGGCGTCATGACCCTCGCCAAGGTCGGGTTGCTGCTGATGCTGCTCGCGCTTGGCGCGGGCAATTATTTCCTGGTCGAGCGGCTGCGGCGCGACGCCGCAACGCCCATCCTCCGCCTCAAGCGCTTCGCCGAGGTCGAGGTCGGCATCGGTCTCACCGTTCTGCTCGCCGCTGCGTCGCTGACGTCATTGCCGCCCGGCGTCGATCTTTCGCGCGATCGCCTGAACTGGCAGGAGATCGTCGAGCGCGCTACGCCGCAATGGCCGCCGCGCCTGACCAGCCCGGACTACGACAAGCTGACCATCGCGCAGCTCCAGGCCAGGATCAGCGTGTCCGATGCCGGGCGCAGCAGCGCGCCATCCGCCTACGTTCCCGGCGAAGGCACGATCCTGCCGCGCAACGCCGAGGACATCGCCTGGTCCGAGTACAATCATCACTGGGCCGGCGTCTTCGTGGTGTTGATCGGGCTGCTCGCCTTGATCGAGCATTTTCGCTGGGGCCGCTGGGCGAGGCACTGGCCGCTGCTGTTTCTCGCGATGGCCGCCTTCCTGTTCCTCCGCGCCGACGAGCAGGCCTGGCCGCTCGGGCCGGCCGGTTTCTTCGAGTCGCTTCGTGATCCCGAGGTGGCGCAGCATCGGATCTTCGTGCTGCTGATCGCCGCGTTCGGCCTGTTCGAATGGCGCGTGCGGCTGCGCGGCGACAAGGCCGGACGCGCAGCGCTGGTGTTTCCCCTGACGACCGCGCTCGGTGGTGCGCTGCTGCTCACGCATTCCCATGCCATCGCCAACATCAAGGACCAGCTGCTGATCGAGATGAGCCACACACCGCTGGCGCTGTGCGGCATCGCTGCCGGCTGGGCGCGCTGGCTCGAATTGCGTCTCGACGGTCGCGTCCGCGAGGTCGCGGCGTGGATCTGGCCAGTCGCCTTCGTCCTGGTCGGGCTCGTCCTGCTGGACTACCGCGAAGCCTGAGCGCCCGCTGCCATCTTGCCGTGGCAACCATTCCCTGTAATCTGATCAAAACACCGGGGAAGAGGCCGATGGGAGGAGTTTTGGAGGGCGTGCGCGTGCTCGATTTCGGGCGCTACATCGCCGGGCCCTATTGCGCGACCTTGCTGGCGGAGTTCGGGGCCGACGTCATCCGAGTCGAGAAGCGCGACGGCAGCGAGGATCGTTTCGTGGCGCCGGTGGGCGAAGGCGGCGAGGGCGCACTGTTTCTCCAAGTCAATCGCAACAAGAAGTGCATCACGCTCGATCCGATGAAGGCGGAAGGCCAGGGGGTGATGCGCCGCCTGATCGCGACCGCGGACGTCGTGGTTGCCAATCTGCCGCCGCAGACCCTGCGCGCGATGAAGCTCGATTACGAGTCGTTGAAGGCGATCAAGCCGGACATCATCCTGACTACGGCGACTGCGTTCGGCGGGCCGGGCCCCTGGTCTGACCGCGTCGGCTTCGACGGCGTCGGGCAGGCGATGTCGGGCTCGGTCTACATGACGGGCGCGGGCGATCCGCCGTATCGGGCCGCGGTGAACTGGGTCGATTTCGGCACGGCGCTGCATTGCGCGTTCGGCACGCTCGCCGCGCTGATCGAGCGCGGCAAATCCGGACGCGGGCAGATCGTCGAGGGCGCGCTGCTCGCAACCGCGCTGTCCTTCACCAATGCCAGCCTGATCGAGCAGGCGGTGATCAACGTCAATCGCGTTCCGACCGGCAATCTCGGCCAGACCGCAGCGCCGGCCGACATCTACCGCACGAAGGACGGCTGGGTGCTCTGCCAGGTCACCGGCCATCCGCTGTTCAAGCGCTGGGCGAGGCTGATCGGCGAGGAGGAGCTTTGGCTGAACGATCCGCGCTTTGCCGACGACATCAGCCGCGGAAACAACGGCCGCATCATCAGCGAGCGGATGGCGCGCTGGTGCGCCGAGCGCACCACGCAGGAAGCCGTCGACGCGCTGGGCCAAGCGATGATTCCGACCGGTCCCGTCCTCAGCCCGCAACAGGCGCTGGATCATCCGCACATCCGCGCCGCCGGTTTCATGCAGGACGTCGATTATCCGGGCCTGCCGAAACAGGCGCCGGTCGCCCGCGCCGCGGTGCGGCTGTCGGAAACGCCGGGCAACATCGCAACGCGTCCGCCGACACTCGGCGAGCACACCGATCTCATCCTCGCCGAGCTCGGCTATGACGAGGCGGCGATCGCGGCGCTTCGGCGAGGCGGCATTATCTAGCTATCAGGGTGCAAGCTCTGGGATGGCGGGCGCTCAAAGCGAGCTGCCGCCGCAGATGACCAGCTGCTGTCCGGTGATGGCGGCGGCTTCGGCCGAGAGCAGGAAGGCGACTGCGCCGGCCACTTCCTCGGGGCGGATGTAACGGCCGAGTGGCGGCAGTCTTGGTGCAACATCAGCGCGCGAGGGATTCTCCAACATCGGCGTCTCGGTCGCAGCCGGCGCAACCACGTTGACCGTGACGCCACGCGGTGCAAGCTCCATTGCCCAGGACCGGGCCAGCGCGATCAGCGCCGCCTTCGTCGCGGCATATTGCCCGCGTCCGGGCGCACCCGATGCGGTTCGGCTGCCGATGAAGACGATGCGCCCGCCCTGTGGAAGGCGCGGTGCCAGGGCGTCGGCGAGACGCTCGGCAACCTCGACATGCAGCCGCCACATCGCCGCTCCCGCCTCGTGATCGAGCGACCCGAGCTGACCGACCCTCAGCATCCCGGCGGCATGAACCAGTGCGGTCGGCGCGATGCCCGCGACGGTGTCCGCGATGGCCCTGACGTCGGCAAGGTCGAGCGACACATGATCGAAGGCCGGATGCTCCAACAGACCGGGCCGCCGGCTGATCCCGGTGACGCGCCAGCCGTCGCGCAGCAGCCGCTCGACGATCGCAGCGCCAATCCCCGAACTGGCGCCGGTGACGAGAGCGTGAGGCCGCATGTGCATCATCTCAGTCCCGGGCGCCGCGCGTTCACCCATGGTTCGGTCACACGCACATATTTGATGGCGCGGCGGTGGAAGGTGAACGCCATGTGGAGCGCGCCGTCGGCGGTCTGCTTGATGGACGGATAGGACAGCTCGCGATTGCTTTGCTCGCGCGAATTGTTGGTCATGCAATAGCCATCGCCGGTCTCGACGTTGCGCCTGGTCCAGCTCCGTCCACCGTCGGCCGAGACCGCCAGCGTCATCGGTGCCCGCGGCGCACCCCAGAAGGCGGTGCGTCCGTTCGCCGTGCTGCCGTCGGCGGCGAGGACCGGTGGCAGATTATCTTCGATTTCGTCATAGAGCGAGAGCCGACGCCCGGTTGCGTCATTGGCGCTCGAGTCGTTGAACACGAGTGCGAGATGGCCGTTCACGAGACGCGTAAACTGGATAGACGAGTTGTTGTTGGGAAGCGCGGTCGCAACCGGCGCCGACCAGCTGCTGCCGTGGTCGACGGACCTGCTCTGATAGATGTTGTCGGCCCAGCGGCTGCGATACAGCGCGAGCAGCGAGCCGTCGTCGAGGCGCGCGACGCACATATGCACGCAGCCCCGGCTGCCGGGGACGTCGACGTCCCGCCAGGTCGCGCCGGCATCCGACGAGATCTTCACCGCGCTGGTGTCCTCGTCGCCGTTCCATTTCCGGCCCGGTGTGCTGTGGCAATAGAACACGGGCAGTAGCCAGTCGCCATTGTCGAGCACGACGACCGGCTGGCGGATGAAGGTGCCGCGGCCGCGCTGCTCCGGGAACAGCGTCTCGATCGGGCCCCAACTCTTGCCATTGTCACGCGAGAGGCGGCGGCGGATCAGCGCGGTGTCCTGGTTTCCGGCGAGCTGAGCCGTCCACATCAGCCACAGCGTGCCGTCGGGAGCGGGAAACAGCACCGGGTTCTGCTCCGAACGTCCGGTGTCATCGGAGAGCTTTTCGGCAGGCGACCACTGTGTCGCGCCGCGGGATAGGCGTGAAAAATAGATGGAGATATCCGACATACCCTCCTGCGTGCCGCCGAACCAGACGCAAGCCAGATCGCCGCCCGCGAGCGGCATGAGATTGGCGGCGTGGTTCTGGACGCAAGGCGAGGGGATGAAGGCGTCGAACCGTTCGGGATCACCGGCCACCGCGCGGACGACGCCATCGGCGACGATCTCCATGTCGGCGATCATGTCGAGGTCCTTTCCATCAGGGCATTTCGTTGCGCCGCCCGCGCGCTGGGCGAGCGGCCCAGCACCAGGTGCTCGATTGCCATCACGATCAATGGCGTCGCGGCGGCGACGTACATGTTGTCGATGCCGAACGGGTTGCCCAGCAGGTACCAGACCGTGGTCGACACCGCCGCGCCGATCAGCCCGGCCGTGGCGCCGCGGTTGCTGGCAAACAGCGGCAGATAGAAGCCCATCATCGCCACCATCGTGATCGACAGGCGCAGCGCGCGCGTGAAGAACGACAGCTTGAGGATCTCCGGAACGAAGAAGACGAAGACCAGCGGCACGATGCCGATCAGCACCGAGAACACGCGGGTCATCTTCAGCTCGCGCTCCGGCGTCGGCTTCCAGTATGGAACGTAGAAGTCGCGCACCACGAGCGAGGCGATCGCGAGCGCCACCGTGCAGACGCTGACGAAGATCGAGGCGACGAGCGAGGTGGTCACGAAGGCCGAGGCCAGCGGCGGCATCTTCTCGAGGAACACCGGCAGGGCGTAGAGGCTGTTCATGTCGGGATAGAGGAATTTCGCGGCGACACCGACCAGCGCGAGCAGGATGCCGAGCGGCAGGCAGAACGCGGCAGCATAGAAGGTCGCCTTGCGTGCGTCGTCGGCGCTCGGCGTCGAGGAGATCGCCTGGACGATGAACTGCGTCGAGAAGATCGCGCCGACCGTGCCGAAGGTCCAGGCAAAGATGGTCGCAAAGCCGATCTTGCCGTCCCAGCTGAAATAGTAGGCGGGCAGCTTGGCCTGCATCGGCGCAATCCCGCCGGTCAGCGACATCGCCACCGCAAAAATGATGAGGATGCCGACGACCTTGATGGCGCTGTGCAGGATCGTCACCCAGGCGACGCCCTTCAAGCCGCCGAACACGTAGTAGAAGGTGCTGACGAATGCGATGATGCACATCGCGACGGGCAGGCTGACATGGAGCGCGGTGGCGATCGCGGCTGCCCCGCTGACGTAGTTGCCGACGTTCACCAGCAGCAGGGCGTAGATCATGATCACCGATACCGTGAGCATGGTCGACTTGCCGTATTTCTGCGCGATCGCGGCCGAGATGGTGTATTCGCCGGAATTGTAGAGCTTCTTCACCATCAACAGCCCGAACAGCAAGAAGCCGATCGAGGCGCCGAGCACGGCCCAGCCTGCCGCGATGCCCGATTGGAAGGCCTCCTGCGCCGTGCCGACGGTCGACTTGGCCCCTACGAATTCGCTCATCATCAGCACGCCGACGACGACGGCCGGCATTGCGCGCGCGCCCGTCATGAACTGATCGCTGGTTCGGCTGCGCAGTTTCAGCGTGAGCCAGGACGTGAAGGCGATATAGGCGACGATCATCGTGACGATGAGCGTGCTCTCGCCGTTGAGGATGGCTTGCATCGTTGACGTTTCCTCTGGTGACGCGGACGCGGTGTTGTGAGCCCGCTGTATCCGACTGGATCGGTGTTCGGAATGCGAACAATTGTTCTTTGTCCCCATTAGACCTTCCCGGACAACATGCGTCAAGCGCGCTGAGGCGGGGCCGCCCGGCAGGCGTGCGATCAGCGGGATTCCGTTTGCTTGGTCCAAGGGAAGGCCGGGTTGCGTGGCGAGCCGGCGTCCGCCTGCTACAGCAATTGCTTCAACGCCTCTGCATCGGCCGGCGCTGCGCTCTTCTGGTCGTTGTCGAAATAGACGTAGACGTCGCAGCCCTGCCGCTTCCACGACTTGATGCGCTTCGCCCATTGCGTCAGCATGGCCTTGGTGTAGTGCCCGTGATAACGCCCGCTCGGCCCGTGTCCGCGCACATAGACGAAATCCGCGGTGCGCTTCCACGGCGCCGGCGCATCGTGATGATCGGACAGGCACAGCGAGATATTCTCGTCGGCCAGCATCCGCAGGATGCGCGGCTGATACCAGCTCGGATGACGGAATTCGAAGCTGTAGCGCCGCTTCCGTGACAACAGCTTGAAGAAGGACGCGAGCCGGTCCGCATTCGCCTCGAACTGCGGCGGCAGCTGGAACAGGATCGGGCCGGCCTTACCGCCGAGCCGCGAGATGCGGTCCTCCAGCAGCTCGAGGCTGTTGACCGAGCGGTCCGACAGGCGCTTCCAGTGCGTGATGAATTTCGACGCCTTCCAGGCGAACACGAAATCGCGGCCGGTCTGCTCGCGCCATCCCTTCACCGCTTCCGGCGTCGGCGTGCGGTAGAACACGCCGTTCAGCTCGGTGGTGTCGAACTGCCCGGAGTAGTAGCGCAGCTGCTGCTTCAGCGTCACGCCCTCGGGAAAGAACGGGCCTCGCCACGAGGCATAGTGCCAGCCGGAGGTTCCGATCAGAACGCGCGCCATCGCTCACGTGCCATCCGTTGCCATTTGCCGGAGGGAACGTCCGTGCGGCCGATACGTTGCTCTGGGCATCAACGCAGGACAGGAACCGATGTACGCGCTGTTCGAAGGCAACAAGCAGATCGGCAATCCCTTTCCGACCGAGAAGGAGGTGTGGGAAGCCGCCTTGATCGAGGGCCTCGTGACCGACGTCCCCGTCGCGGACGAGGAGGGCGGCCACCTGTTGCCCGCCGGCTATCATGTCGAGCGGGTGGACGAGGTTTGCGAGCCGCGGCCGGATTGGAAGCTGCCACACGAGATCTCGTGAGCTAGTTCGAGGCCAGCGCCGTCTTGGCGACCTCAGCCATCCAACCGGAGGCCACCGGCAGGATCGCGTCGTTGAAATCGTAGCGCGGGCCGTGCAGCTCGGCGCCCTCGCGTAACTCGCCATTGCCGATCCAGACGAATGCGCCCGGCCGCTGCTGCAGGAAGTGGGCAAAGTCCTCACCGGCCATGCTGGGCGCAAGGTCGCGCCGCACGGGCGCCTGCACCTTTTCCGCGGCGATACGCGCGAGCTCCGCTTCGGCCGGCGTGTTGATCACGACGCCGACGCCCATGACGATCTCGGGCGTGACCTTGACGCCAAAGCCGGTCGCAATCCCCGCGCAGGTGCGTTCGATGCCATCGAGGATGGTGCCCTTGACCGCCTCGCGGTGGTACCGCAGCGTGCCGCGGATGGTGACGCGTCCGGCGATCTGGTTCGGCGCGGTGCCGCCTTCGATGGTGCAGAGCGACAGCACGGCAGTGTCGAGCGGATCGACGCCGCGCGAGGTGACCGATTGCAGCGCCACGATCAAATGGCCAGCGGCCACCACCGGATCGCGCGTCAGATGCGGCATGCCGGCGTGGCCGGCATGGCCCTCGATGGTGATGGTGATGCGCCCGCCGGAGGCCATGACGACACCGTCATGGACCGCGATGGTGCCGGCGGCAAGGCCCGGCCAGTTGTGGAAGCCGAATATCCGCTCCATTGGAAAGCGGTCGAACAGCCCCGCCGCGACCATCGCGCGCGAGCCGCCGAATCCTTCTTCGGCCGGCTGAAAGATGAAATCGACCGTGCCGCTCCAGTCGGCGTCGGCGGCGAGCAGTGCTGCTGCGCCGAGCAGCGAGGCGGTATGCCCGTCATGGCCGCACGCATGCATCACGCCCGATGTCTTTGAAGCGTAGGCCAGGCCGGTGTCCTCGGTGATCGGCAGCGCATCCATGTCGGCGCGCAGGCCCACCCGGCTGCGGGCGTGCCCGCGCGTCAAGGTCGCGACGATGCCGTGCCCGCCGATGTTGGCTTCAAAGGGGATGCCGAGCTCGGCGAGCCTGTCCTGCACGAAGGCGGCTGTGGCTTTTTCCTGGAGCGACAATTCGGGGTGGGCATGCAGGTGCCGGCGCCACGCGGTCAGTTTCTGGTGGAGTTCGGGGGACAAGGTGGGTGTCTCTCGCAAGTTGTCTGCCGCCACCTTAGCGGATTATCGGGCCTACGCATCCCACGCAGGGGTATGGCTCGCGTGCAGCCGCATCGTCATGGCCGGGCTTGACCCGGCCATCCACGTCTTGCTTCGCAGCTGAAAAGAACGTGGATGCTCGGGACAAGCCCGGCATGACGGGTGCCCTAAGGCGCCAGCTTCGCAAGGCCCTTCCAGTCAAAGCCGATGCCGTGCCCCGGCCGATCAGGCGCCAGCGCCAGCCCGTCCTTCAGCACCAGCGGATGCTCGATATATTTGTCCAGCCCGAACCCGTGCGCCTCCAGATAGGAGCGGTTCGGGCAGGCCGCGAGCAGGTGCACGGTGATGTCGTGCGCGCCGTGGCTGGTGACCGGCAGGTTGAACGCTTCCGCCAGCCGCGCGATCTTCATGAAGGCAGTGACGCCGCCGCAATTGGTGACGTCGGGCTCGGGATAGGACACCGCGCCACCGGCGATGTAATTCTTGAACTCCCACAGCGAGCGCAGATTCTCGCCCGCCGCGATCGGCACGCCGCCGGCCTGCATGATGCGCGCGTGCCCGGCGACGTCGTCGGGAATGATCGGCTCCTCCAGCCAGGTCAGGTCATAGGGAACGAAGGCACGCGCGGCCCGGATCGCCTCCTCGACCGTCCATTTCATGTTGGCGTCCGCCATCAGCGGAAAGCCGTCGCCGAGATGCTGTCGCATCGCGGAGACACGCGCGATGTCGGACTTGAGATCGGGCCGGCCCACCTTCATCTTGATGGCGCGAAATCCCTTGGCGAGGTTGTCGTCGGTCTGCTCGAGCAGCGCATCGACGGAGAGATCGAGGTCGATGCCGCCGGCATAACACGGCACGCGCGCGTCAAAACCGCCGAGCAGGCGGAACAGCGGCAGCTTGGCGCGGCGCGCCTTCAAATCCCACAGCGCGATGTCGAGCGCGGAGAGCGCCAGCACCACCGGCCCGCCGCGGCCGCCATAATGCAGCGTCCACCAGACGTGATTCCAGATCGCTTCGGTGTCGTCGGCCTCGCGCCCTTCGATCAGTGCAGGGATCTCGCGCGCGAGAATGTCGGCAACAGAACCGCCATTGCGGCCGACGGTGTAAGTGTAGCCGACACCCTCGGCGCCATCGGCATCACGGATGCGGCAGGTGATCAGCTCGAACGCGGCGATCTCGCCATGGGTGGAGTCGGAGAGCGTAATAGGGAGAGGGATCCGGTAGAGTCCGGTCTCGGTCGTCGCGATGCGCGCCATGGTTCCTTCCTGTTTTTTTCTTGCAGGCTAGGACGATGCGCACCGCTCGGCAAGCGCGCATCGCGCAAGGCACCTCACCGCATGGTCGCCAGCTGCAGCGCCAGCGCGCAGGCGCGGTCGTATTCGTCGAGATTGATCCATTCGTCGATCGTGTGCGCTTCATTCTGCCCCGCGCCGAAGGTCACGGTCGGAATACCGTGACGGACCATCCAGTTGGCGTCCAGCCCGCCATTGGCCGCGCGCACGTTCGGAGTTCCGCCCACGGCCGTTACCGCCTCGATCGCGCGTTTGACCACCGGCAGGCTCTCCTTCATCCGGAAGGGATAATAGTCGGTCTCGGCCTTGAACTTGACCTTGCCGGACTTGCCTTGCGCGTTGGTGACCTTCTTGGCCGCCTTCTCGAAGGCGGCCTTGTAGGCCTTGGTGATCTCCTTGAAGAATTTTCCGTCATGGCTGCGGCATTCACCGCGCACATGCACGTAGTCCGTGACGACGTTGGTGGCATCGCCCGCGGGGCGGCCCTCGCCGCCGGTGACGGGGCCGACATTGCTGGTGCCTTGCTTCTTGCCCTTCACCACCTTGCCGAACCAGCCGCCGGCCTTCACGTCGGCCAGCGCTAGCGCCATGATCATGGTCGCGGAGATGCCGCGCTCGGGCGAGACGCCGGCATGCGAGGCGCGCCCGAAGATCTCCACGGTCCAGCGATCTGCGCCGACGGCGCCGATGACGACGTTGGACGCCGAGCCGCCGTCATAGTTGAAGGCCATCGCCGGCGCGCCAAGCTCATCGAGCTTGACGTGCCGCGCGCCGTAGAGCCCGCTCTCCTCGCGCACGCAGAACAACAGCGTGATCGGCGGATGATCGAGCTTCTGCCGTGAGAGCTCGGCGGCCAGCGTCACCAGCACGCCGCAGCCGCAGCGATTGTCGCCGCCGAGCGCGGTCTTGGCCTCGTTGACGATCTTGCGCCCCGACAGTTTCGGCCTGGCGCCGGCGCACAGTGGCACGGTGTCCATGTGGGTCATGAACATGATGCGGGGCTGGTTGTGCAGCACGCCGCGGCCGGGCAGATCGACGATGAGATTGCCGGTCTCGGTCGGCACCGGAATGCGCGTGTTGGCATCGTCGAGCCGGATCGCCTTCGCCGGCACGCCGGCCTCCTTCAGCGCGGCCGTAAGCTCGCGCCCGATCGCAGCCTCCTGTCCCGTCACGCCCTCGACGGCGAGAAAGCGCATGAGGCGATCGGTGGCGGCTTTGTGGTCGACAGGCATGGACTGGAATTCCCTTGATGCAGGCAGCGGCGCGGGGGCGAACGGTTAGGCGGGCTAAAGCTCTTCGCTCTATCCATCCATCCTACGAATTCGCGCTCGTGTAAGTCAAAAAGATCAGCACGCCGAGCGCCAGCGCCGCCGCCATGAACAGTAGCACCGCCGGCAGCCCCGCAAGCGCGGCCACCGCGCCGGTGACCGACTGCATCAGCGCAGTGCCGAGAAAGAAGGCGAGATTGAGAGCCGCGAGTGCTTTCCCTGCGACCTGCGCGTCGACGAGTTGCCTGGACATGCCGAACAGCAGCGGCTGCGCGGAGGTGAAGAGCCCGATCAGCACGAACAGTGCCAGATCGTAGTACGGCGGCATGACGGTCACGCCGAACAGCCATGCAACGGCAAGGTGCGGGGCTCCCAACGCCATCAGTGCGAGCAGCAGTGCCGCGACAGCGTGCGTGCCGACGACCAGTTCGCGACGGCGGCCGAGCCTGCGGTCGACCATGCCGATGCACAGGGGGCCGGCGATCATCGCCAGCGTGAACGCGCCGAGCTGGTTGCCGGCTTCGACCCGCGTCAGTCCCTTGACCTGCATCAGCCATGGCCCGCCCCACAGGCCGCGCAGCACCAGCGAGCTCGCCAGCGACACCAGCGCCAGCGCGATGAGGCCTCGCAGCGGCCGCGACAGGCCGAGCCTGACAACCTCGATCATCTGCGCCAGCGGCGAGGAGTCGTCCTTGTGCTCGGCCGGCTGGTTCGGCACCAGCGCGAACACCGCGAGTGCAACGAGGATGCCGCCGAGCGCCGAGATCCAGAACCCCGCGCGCCAGCCATAATGGTCGATCACGAAGGCGAGCGGACTCGACGACAGCAGCATGCCGATATTGCCGATCGAGAGAATGGCGCCGGACCACAATCCGAACCGCGCGGCGGACAATTGCTTGGCTGCGAGCGTCATCGGGCACATCAGCATGCCCGAGGTGGCTATGCCGAGCAGCAGCTGCCCGACGGCGAAGCTTTCCGGTCCCGTCGCAAACCCGGACGCCACCGCGCCAAACACGGTTCCTGCCAGCAGGCTCAGCGACACCGGCCGCACGCCGAACCGGTCCATCGCCGCGCCAACCGGGATCTGGGCCGCCGCAAAGGCGAAATGATAGATCGAGGTGAGGCTCGCCAGCGCCTGCGGCTCCATGTGGAAATCCGCCGCCATCAGGTCGAGGCTGACGGCCGGAATGGTGCGCAGCAAGGTCGAGAGCATGTGGCCGCAGGCGAGCGCGAGCAGCGCAAAGATCAGCGCGCGGGTGGCGATGCCCGCGTCGTTGGCGGCAGTGGTCATGAGCGTCCCGTCCCTAGAAGGTTTCTGTACGGCGTACATGATCACGGATCGGGCGCCAATGGCGGCAGCGGGAACCCCCTCATTCCGGAATGTGGCTTCTCCGGATACCGCGAACGACCAACGGCAAGCAGCCGCAATCAGCCTGCACTGCCGATGCCCGCGGGCCTCACCGACGACGCGCCGACAGACTCATTCAGGCCTCTGCCGGTTGTGAACCAGGATGGCCGTCAGGACGTTATGTTCGGGAAAGCGTGGCACCCTGCCAGGCAGGAAGCGCTGTGATCCGCAGTGGCGGCGGCAATGTCTTCGTCCGAGAGTTCTAGTCAGACGCACAGTGACGCGGGCCGTCGAGCGCGGAGAAGGAGCAATTCCTTACTGCTGGTTCTTGCGATTGGATTCCTTGTTTTTGGCGCCGCAACGGGTGCGCTCTACTATGCATTGCGACCCTACAGCCTCAAGATCGCGGTTGGGCCGCCGGGCAGCGATGATTACAAAGTCATTCAGGCGATGGCCGACGTCTTCGGCGGTGAAAGCCGCACTGTCAGGCTGTCGCCGATCAAAACCGAAGGGGCGGTCGAGTCCCTCGCCCTGCTTGGGGCTGGCAAGGCAGACCTTGCGATCGGCCGGGCCGATCTGGAAATGCCCGCCGAGGCGCAGACCGTCGCCGTCTTGCGCAAGAACTTCGTTGTGCTGTGGGCGCCGGCTGGACCTGCAAGCAAGAATCCAAAAACAAAGCGCGCGCCGAGAATCAAGGAGGTTGCCGATCTCACAGCGCGCCATGTCGGCATCATCGGGCGGACCCCGGCGAATGCCGCGTTGCTGCGGGTCATCCTGAGCGCCTCCGGGGCGGAGGCGGACAAGGTTGCGGTGACCCACTTTGGCACGGACCAGATCGAGGAGCTGGCGCGCGATCCGAGCCTCGATGCCTTCATGGCGGTCGGGCCGCTCGATAGCAGGATCACGTCGGATGCTGTCGCTGCGACAGCGCGCACAAGAGGCGAGCCGAAGTTTCTCGCCGTCGAGACATCGGAGGCAATCGCCCTGAAGCATCCCCGGTATGAATCCGAGGAAATACCGCCCGGCGTCTTCGATCCAGCTTGGCCGGATGACAAGGTTGAGACGGTCAGCGTCAGCCATCTCATCGTAGCAAGAAAGAGCCTGTCCGAAACGACCGTTGCTGCCTTCTTCCGGCAGCTTTTTACCGTGCGTCAGGCCATCGCGAGGCATGTACCTGGCGCCGCCCACATCATCAAGCCAGACCTCGAGAAGGACACCGAGCTGCCGGTCCATCGGGGAGCGGCAGCCGTCATCGACGGCAACGAACGCACCTTTCTCGACCGCTATGGCGATTATTTCTGGTTCGGCCTGCTGCTCCTGTCCGGAATCGGCTCGGCAGTCGCGTGGTTGCGTCGCTATTTGAACCGCGACGAACGAGAGGACAACACCAGCCATCGCAAGAGAATCCTGGCCATGGTTTCCAGCGCGCGCACGGCGGAATCCAACCAGGAACTTGTTGCACTCCAGCGTGAGGCCGACGCAATCATCCGCGAGACACTCGAGTGCTACGATGACGGGGCTGTCGAAGAAGAGGAGCTCGCGGCATTCGGGCTGGTGCTCGAGCTGTTGAGCAGCGCCATCGCGGAGAGGCGGGCGGCATTACAACGTGTCAGCTTCGAAACCGTTCGCGGCGCGGTAGCCGGCCAGGGCGTGACGCCACGCGGATGAGGACGCCATCTGAACCTGCCGTAGCTGGCCCCGCGTGCTCTGCCGTGCCTCGTCAAGTGCGAGACCTGACATTTGGGGCACCGTTGGCTTGTCGGCAGTGATCCTCGGCTCGGGGAGCTGAGTGCTAGCTCCGCTCGAACGTATCGACATTCGTTGTCACGGCGCGCCACCAGTTCACTGGCTTCAGCCTTGCCGGCTCGCCTTCCCTGGACGCGCTCAAGGCCTGGTCTGCAATCACGAACCAGGCAGTCTCTATTTTTCCGTGACGCAGCAGTCCGGTGTAGGAGACGGCGCGGTCCCCCGTCACGGACGAGCCCACCGCGACGAAGGCAATGCAATTGCCTCTGTGAAACCCGGTGACGGGCACCGCCTGCCCGAAAAAGCCGCTGTCATCGAGTGCGGTCTCGAAATTCCCCTCGATGCGGCCGTTCGCGTCGTCCGTGATGCGCAAGATCGAGCCGAATTGATTTCGCCAATTGCCGACCCAGGCGATGTCGCTTGCCATGCCGGTTCTCCTACGCTCGGTCATTCGGCACGACGCGCAGTTTGCGCAGCCGATGCAATTCCGTTGCAGCGTCCTTCATCAGGCCATCGGCCGTCTCGCGTTCATGGCCGACGATGACGCCTGACGCGAAAGCCTGAGCACGGCGGTGCGCAGGTGGCGCGGTCAGCGCAGCCTCGGTTGCCAGTTCGCGGTGGGCCATGAAGTCGTTGAGCGATCCCAGGGCGGATTGAATTTGCTTCAGCCGGTCGGACAGGTCTGCGAGCTCCTTCTGGTCGGTATCGCTGTAAAGGCTTTCGAAGAAATCGACGGCATAGCGAATCTTCTTGATCTTGATCCGTAGCTTGTGGCGCTGCATCGGATCGAGATCGTTCAGGTGCTTGCCCTCCTTGCGCGCCTTCCGGATACGCCGATCGAGCACCTGCGCGGCATAAGCGGCGATCGAGCGGTCATCCTTGACGCGAGACCGTCCAGCCTCGATCCATTCGATCACGTCGATGAGCAGGCGGCGATAACGTGCCGACGCAACCGCATCGCGGGCACGCCTGAATGCCGCCTGCCGCTCGCCGGAGAACTTCACGCGGAGCGCGCGAGCGCCGCGTCGCGGAACGTCCTTCTCGGTGATCGGCTCGATGCTCTCCGTCAGAAACACGTCGATCTCGCGCGCCGGCGCCAGTTCGCCCGTGAGCCATTTCAGCTCGGCCTTGATCCGCGCAGTGCTCGCCCGAGGCAGGATGTCGGAGAACAGCGAGATCGCCGCCCGCAAGCGGCGCAGGCCGACCCGCATCTGATGAACACCTTCGGCGTCCATGTCACGCACCGGATCGGCGTTGGCCGTGATCTGACGCAGCGTCGAATGTGCGATGACGCGGAACGCATCCCGCGGCGGGAGTTCCGGCTTCAGCTCGATCGGCTCGGCGTGTTGCGCACCGCCGCCGTTGCCTGCGACCAGCTGGAAGCCTCGCTCGCATTTCGAGCGAAGATCGAGCTCGGCCCCCGTGCTGCGTTCGAGCTTGCGCGCCAGTCGGAACAGATCTGCAGCGCGTCCGGACTTCAATTCCAGCTCCAGCTCGGACACAGGTCGCGACCTCCGCCCGGCGCTGATCCGGCCTTGATCGACGGCAAGCTCGATCTCGCTGTTCCGGACCCGTTTCGCTCGCGCCTTGCGATGAATGTTGGTCTGGAACACCGGCTTCAGCTTGCGAGGGAGTTTGCCGGTCGCGAGCTGTCGCAGAGGCGTCTTCCTGGTCTTCTTCAGGTCAGGGCTTGCACCGGAGATCTCGCGCTCCCATTCGCCGCGCGTCACTCCGCCCGTGCCGCCCGCCTTCACGGTTTGCACGTAGCGCCCTTCGACCTTCCGGACCCGCAGCGTCAAGCCATGGCGCCTGAGCTTGTGCTTGTTCGTATCGAAGTAGGTCGACACGAGCGTCTGCCCGGCCTGGTCGCGGCGGTGCCCGTTCAAACCGTTGTTGCGCAAGACCGATGACAATTGTCGCGGCGCAATCCGGAATTTTAGTTCCGTCTCTGCGTTCATGTGGGAGCTCTTTCCGCTGCCGAAGCAAAGCGGCGCAAGGGCGGTAAGTTCCCCTCTTATGCGAGCATTTCAATCCAGCAGTGCCAGAGCTTGCAGGTCATTGAGACTTCACGGAACCGGGTGCGCGCATGGTCGATTGGAGCCGCGATCTTGCAGCCTCGATCGGTGACCGGGCGCGGAGCTGTTTGGCAATTCGCGGGCGCCGCGCCGAGGCGCCTGCCCATGGATCATCCTGGCGCGCAGGTCGCGCCACCACCTACTTCAGCTCATCCAGAACCTTCCATGCGTCCTCCAGCAAAGCCTGCACCTGGTGTCGCTCGGCACTACCATCCTCTGTGAACATTCCGTGTCTGAGCGCATTCCGGTTTCCCTTCGGCGCGCCCGATCTCCGCGCGCCGCCGTGCATGCGGCAGCGTGCCTTGCCTTGCATCGCCGGCGCGCGGCAGGCGGTGCCGTGGCGTGTCCGCGCGCCGCAGCGCGGGCTCGACTGCATTGCATCCGTATGACGGATGTGATCGCTGGTCATGCGCTGGTGCCATTCACACTCCGGGTCCATCGTTTCCGCGGTGGGCATCGCAGCCTGCGCTCGTTCCCGTATCCGCAGCCGTATCCATCGTGCCGGTCTCCGCAACGATCACATTCGCATGCTGCGTGACGTTGCCCACGATCGCCCGTCCGCCGTCCTGCACCGACAGGTTCTGTACCGTGATCGGGCGCTCGTCGCTGTTGCGGTGGCGATTCAGTGCTTCGACCTGGGCGGCGAAGGTGCGGGAGAGCCGGGTCAATGCGCGGGTGACACCCTCCTGCTGTGCAAGATCATCCGTACAGGCGAGGCGACATGCGCAACGCATCGCCGCCACGTGAACCGAGACCATCTGGGAGACCAGCATGGCCTCGATGGAATCTTTCGGCGCGATGCTCCTGATCGTCGAGATCATGAAGGCGAGGTTGGCCTCATCGGGCCTCTGCCCGACCGCGCTGGCCTTGACCAATTGCCTCAGCATGCCCTGCAGCGCGTCGCGGTCGGCGGCGCCGAGCGCCTCGGCCAGCAGCCGCTCGCCGGCCTGCGGGTCGGGATGGCTGATCGCGATGCGCCGCTTGTAGAGTTTGATGCGCGGGCTCACGAGCGGGCCGCTGCGATCGCTTGCCGCGAGCGGCGAGGTGATGTGGCGGGCCGGTGCTGTCGTCATGCTCTGTGTCCTTTGATGGGCAGGCGCGAGCGACCGTCCGCTGTCGCGCGCGAATGCAAATTTCGGGATGCCGATGAAGGGTTTACGCGCAACCGCGTCGGGCGGCCCGTAGTCGGGCAGGCCGGGATGCTCACGATTTTTGCGATGATGCCATCATGCCACTGTTTTGCCCGACGAGTCAAAATGGATTTCGTAAATCCGAAAATTTTCTCGCCCTGCGCAAGTCCTTGTTCCGACAGGGGCCGGCTACTGTGCATGGGGTTGTTTTCGCATTTTTTGTTTGGAAGCGGCGTGCACGTGCCGTGCGGCGGAATGCCGGCGGCCAACCGCGATTGCGAAATCCGGCGCGTCCGCTAATCATGAACGCGTCGCATCGACAAACACGCACAAGCGGCGCCAAGAAGTCCGGGAGAGAACGAATGCAACGAACGGCCCGCCTGCTGGCAGTCATCGCCGGATTATGCGCAGCAGTGCTGGCGACAGATGCCCTCGCGCAGAAATATCCGGTGCGGCCGGTCAAGGTGGTGGTCGGCTTCAGCGCGGGGGGACCGGTCGACGTCGTTGCGCGCATCATCGGCGATCGCCTCGGCAACAAGCTCGGCCAGCCCTTCGTGGTCGAGAACCGCGCCGGCGCCAACGGTATGATCGCCGCCGAAGGCGTCGCGCGTGCGGATGCGGACGGCTACACCATGCTCGCCTGCAACTCGTCGACGATCACGCTCAACAAGACGCTGTTCAAGGAGATCCGCTACGATCCGGAAAAGGATTTCGCGCCGCTCACCACTGTCGTGTCGGCGCCGCTCGTCCTCGTCGTCAATCCCGAGAACCCCAAGACGGCGAACGTCAAATCGGTGGCCGATCTCGTCGCTGCGGCAAAGGCCGCGCCCGGTGCGCTTGCTTACGGCTCCGGCGGCAACGGCAATCTCGCCCATCTCGCCATGGAACTGCTCAGCCAGAAGGCCGGCATCAAGCTGATCCACGTGCCCTATCGCGGCGGCTCGGCCGCCGAGATGGGCATTCTCGCGCAAGAGGTCCTGGCGGTGTTCGATCCGCTCTCGGCCGTGCCGCTGGTCAAGGCCGGCAAGCTGCGCGCGCTGGCAGTGTCGTCGGCCGAGCGGCTGCCGGCGCTACCCGATGTGCCCACCGTCGCGGAAGCCGGTTATCCCGGCTTCGACATCTCGTTCTGGGTCGGCTTCTTCATGCCGAAAGCGACGCCCGCGCCGATCACGGAGATGCTGCACCGGGAGATCGTCGCCGCTGCCAAGGATCCGGCGGTCGAGGAGAAGCTCGGCTCGCAAGGGGTCGTCCGCGTGCTCAGCCAGGCTGACTATGCCGCGAAGATCGCGAAGGAGACCAAGGAGCTTGCCGAGGTGGTGGCGGCGGCGAACATCAAGGCGGAGTAGGGCGCGATCGGCGAGCGCAGGCAAGTACGCCGCGCCTATTCGCCGCCGGTCAGCTGCTCCAGCCGATCGAGCAGCGGACGTTGTCCGGCGTTGATCTTCTCCCGCGCCCCTTCCAGCGTGAACCATTGCGCGCGGTCGACTTCCGGAAAGGCCTGCCGCTTGCCGCTGCGCGGCGGCCATTCCATCTCGAACGTGTTGCTGCGAATGCCGCGCACGTCGATGTCCAGCTCGGCCGCGAAGGCGGTGACGAGCTTGCCGCCGCGCTGCCTGACCTGGCCAAGCGCGATCAGCGGCACGGACAGCTGAAGTCCAAGTTCCTCGGCAAACTCCCGTCGCGCGGCAATCTCTGCGTCTTCTCCGTCCGCGTACTCGCCCTTCGGGATCGACCATGCGCCGAGATCCTTGTTACGCCAGAACGGCCCTCCGGGATGAACGAGGAGCACCTCGACTTTCCCGCGTTTCCGATAGGCGATGATCCCGGCACTCTTCGATGGCATTGCAGGTTCCGTGCAGGTTGGGGGCAGCCTCTTAACTGGAACAGAGCGTCCTAACGTGGGTTAGTAGCCAACGTTCATTTTGATCAAAGGGAGTGAATCATGATCCGCCTGCTGGCAACCACGGCCTTGGGGCTGGTGCTGGCGAATGCCGCTTTTGCGCAATCGCCAGGCACGAACACGACGTCTCAGCAGTCGCCGCAATCACAGTCAAATTCCACCGCGCCATCCACCGCCTCGCCGTCGGGCGCGGCCGATAGGCAGCAGACCACATCGCAACCGCAGCAACCATCGACGTCGGGAACGTCGGCCCAGAATGCGCAGAGCAACACACCATCTCCCGGCTCCTCCAATGCCGCCAACAACCCAAGCCCGACCGCTCCGTCGCAGAGCGGTACGGCAAGCTCCAATGCACCCGGCAACCAACCTGCGACGCAGCAGAGCGCCAACCCGCCGCCGGCGAACACGAACCAGGCCCAGCAGGCTCCCGCTGCATCTGGAACCAACCAGGCCCAGCAGGCGCCGAATGCGCCAGCCAGCAATCAGGCGCAGGGCGAGCGTTCGAGCACCAATTCACAGGCGGCCGCCCAGACCGACGTCAACCTCAACAAGCAGCAGGAGACCAAGATCAGCGCGTCGATCTCGCGCCTGAACGTGCAACCGCTGACCAACGTCAATTTCGCGCTCAATGTCGGCACCGTGGTGCCGCGCGACGTGCACCTCTCGACATTGCCGCCCGACGTCGTCGAGATCGTGCCGCAATATCGCGGCTACAGCTTTGCGCTGGTGAAGGATCAGATCGTCGTGGTCGATCCGGCGACCTACAAGATCGTGACGGTGCTGCCGTATTCGGGGCAGTCCACGGCAACAACGACGACGACCACGCGCGAGCGTAGCGCCAGCAAGTTTTCGGATCGCGATCGCGAAGTGATCCGCAAGCACGCGAAGACTCGCACCGAAGGACGGGGCGAGGCGCGGACCACCGGCAGCACTGCGCGCACGGAGATCCATGTCGGTGACCGCATCCCGGACACTGTCGAGGTCGAGGAATTCCCGAGCACGGTCTATCGGGAGGCGCCTGACCTGCGGGAGTATCGCTACATCCATCGCGACACCCGGACCTATGTCATCGAGCCCAGCGAGCGTCGCGTGATCGAGGAGATCGACTAAGCCCATCGGAAGCCGCTCCATCGAGCGGCTTCTCCATCTCCGCATCAGCTCGCGGAGCGTTCTCGAGCGGCGAAGCGAACGGCGTTTCCGGCATGAATTGCGCGACGCCCGGCGCGCCCGCCGGGCTGACTTCGTTGCAACGAAAGCGGCTCTCCTGCCAGAGCAGGTGCGCGAAGAACGACACCGGAATGCTGCTGGCCTCGGCGGCTTCACGAAGCGCGTGACATAGGCGATCGGCGAACTCTCAGCCGGCAACGAAGGCGAGCAGTGTGCCGTTGGCCTTGGCCGGCGGCACGCAGATTGCAGCTCCGCTCCGCACGGCTGCCGAACCGAGCGCTTTTTCGGTCGCCGCGAGATCGGCGCTAACCAGCACCAGCGCGGCGCCGCCGCGCTCGGAGAGACCTGCGAGCGGCACGCCGGGATAGCGCTTGGCGAGCTGGTCCAGCGTCAGATAGACGAAGTCGGCGCGCTCGCCGCCGGAGGGCACCGTGACCGCGCCGTCCGTCTCGGTCTTTGGCTCGCGGTCGATCAGACGTGCGAGGTGAGCGGCATCCTTGGCCGGCTCCGGCGTTGCTATCAGCGTCTGCTTGATCCGCCTGGCCGCATTGGCGTGGGTCATCAATTCGGGAATCCACACCGTCTCGCGGGTCTTGTGCTCGCAGGCGAAGATGCGCACGCCGCCCGGTGCTTCGGCGGTCGGCCACATGAAGGTGCGGAATTTTGCCGCCGAGACCGTGCCGTTTGGCAACGTCACCGGCCGTTCGAAATCGGTCGGGCCGATCGCCTCCAGGCCCCGTGCACGGATCTCCGCAGCGCCGGCGGCGGAATCGATTGCGGTGAAGGCGATACGCTCGATACCTTCGCCGCGCTTGTCGAGGAAGGCGCGCGCCGGGGCGTTGAGCTCGGTCGCAGCTAGCACGCCGAGCAGCTCCATATAGTCGGGGTCGAACATGATGGTGTAGTTGCCCGTGCCCATATGGACGCTGTGGGTGCCGCGCGGCGACACGGTGAAGCCGAGTTGCCGATAATTGTCGGCAGCCTTGTCGAGGTCCTTCACCATGACCACGGCGTGGTCGATACCGATGATGTTCTTGAGGGCCACTGTTCTTCCCCGATTGCAAACTGACTTTGGGCCGCGCCGGCGGCTGCCGGTCATGTCTACGCCGGATACGCGGCCGAGTCATTTTCAATTCAGCGGCAGTTGCGGAATTTCATTTCCGCGCAGGGCACCCTCGCGCGACGCACGTCAGCGGGCCTGCTCGATGTAGGCGGCGAGGACTGCGCGCTCTTCGCTGGTCATCTCGGTGATGTTGCCGGGCGGCATGGCACTCGACCAGGCGGCCACACGCCCGATCAGGCGGATGTTGCGCTGAATGTGCTCGGGTGCGTCGAGCAGGATGCCTTTCGGGGCGGTGACGATGCCGGCCCAGACCGGCTCGGCCGCGTGGCACATGCTGCAACGGGACATCACGATCTCCTCGACATTGGCGAGCGTCGGCGGCGTCGATAGTGCGCCCGTCTTCACCTCGCGCGGACCGGCGGCGGAGAGGAAGAGGATCGCGATCACGCCGGCCGCCGTCACGCCCCACACCCACCACGGCGATTTGCGCCCGGCATGGCGCTCGTTGAAGAAGTGGCGGATCACCGGCCCCAGCGCCAGGATGATCGCAACGATGATCCAGTTGAAGCGCGTTGCGTAGAGCAGGGGATAGTGGTTGCTGATCATCAGCACGACCACGGGGAGCGTCAGGTAGTTGTTGTGGACCGAGCGTTCCTTGCTGGCCATGCCGAGCTTTGGATCGGGCGCCTGGCCCGCGATGAGGCTGGCAACGATCTTCTTCTGATTCGGGATGATCAGCGCGAAGACATTGGCGACCATGATGGTGCCGATAATCGCGCCGATCTGGTTGAAGGCGCCACGTCCGCTCAGCACATGGGTGAAGGCGTAAGTGAGCGCGACCAGGAACAGATAGCCGCCGATGGCGAAGGGCAGCTCGCGTTGCGCAAGCCCGGTGCGACAGGCGGCCTCATAGAGCAGCCACGCCAGCGCCAGGCTGCAGAAGCTGAACAGGCCGGCCTGGAATGGCGTGAGGTCGAGAATCGACTTGTCGACCAGGAACAGATCGGCCTCGAGATAGTACACCACCACCATCAGCGCGAAGCCGGACAGCCAGGTGGTGTAGGCTTCCCATTTGAACCAGGTCAGCTCGTCCGGCATCTGGTGAGGGGCCACCAGATATTTCATGATCCGGTAGAAGCCGCCGCCATGGACCTGCCAGGCTTCGCCCTGCACGCCGTCAGGCAGCTCGCTTCTGGGCTTGAGGCTGAGATCGAGGGCGATGAAATAGAAGGAACTGCCGATCCAGGCGATCGCAGCCACCACGTGCAGCCAGCGCAGCAGCAGGCTCGCCCATTCCGATATGACGGATCCCCACATGATCTTCCCATCAGTCGCGACATCGGTGCCGCAGCCTTGATGACCGCAACCGGCCGTCGCCGCCCTTACAATGTGTCGCACCGATCAACTGCATTTTCCAGTATGATGGGCCGTGGCTGATGCACATCGTGCGGGCATGAACTGACGTGCGATTCGGCAGGCGTCAGACCTGCTGCAGGCCATTGCCGGTGATCGGCGTTGACGTGCGGGAAAGGCGGGGAATAGACGACGTGAGCCACAGGATATCGTTCGTGACGGTGCTCGCAGGGCTGCTGGTTGCAGTCGCGCTCGGCGCGCAGGCCGAGCCGGTGTTGCAGGGCAAGGACGCCTATGGCGATTGGCGGGCCGACAAGCCCGGCACGGTCAGGCTGATCAGGCCGCAGGATCTGGTCAGGCCCGGCGCCACGCGGTCGGTTGCGAGCTCGTCACGCGTGGTGCCGCGTCCGCCCGAGGCGGCGCTCCAGGTGCCGGCCGGCTTCAAGGTCGAGCTGTTCGCCGAAGGCCTGCGCGCGCCGCGCATCGTGCGGGTTGCGCCGAACGGCGATGTCTTCGTCGCGGAGACGCGGGCGGGCACCATCCGCGTGCTTCGCGCTGGAGAGGGTGGCAAGGTCGCGACCAATGAGGTGTTTGCCAGCGGCCTGCGGCAACCGTTCGGGATTGCCTTCTTTCCGAACGGCGACCATCCGCAATGGGTCTATGTCGCCAACACCGATAGCGTCGTCCGCTTTCCGTATCAGACCGGTGATCTCAAGCCGCGCGGCAAGGCGGAGACGATTGTGGCGAGCCTGCCGCATGATGGCGGCCACTCCACCCGCGATATCGTCTTCACGCCCGACAACAAGCGCATGCTTGTCTCCGTCGGCTCGCTCAGCAACGTCGCCGAGGGCATGGGCACGCCGCCGGGCGGATTGGAGGCGTGGTCGAAGACGCAGCCACTCGGCGCAACGTGGGCCAGCGAGCTCGAGCGTGCCGCGGTGTTGGCCTTCAATCCCGACGGCAAGGAGCGCAAGATCTACGCCACCGGCCTGCGTAACTGCGTCGGCCTAGCAATCCAGCCGCAGACCGGCTTGCCCTGGTGCTCGACCAACGAGCGCGACGGCCTCGGCGACGATCTCGTGCCCGATTACGTGACCAGCGTGAAGGAGGGTGGCTTCTACGGCTGGCCGTGGTTCTATATCGGCGGCAACGAGGACCCCCGCCATGCCGGCGCACGTCCGGATCTCAAGGACAAGGTGACGGTGCCTGATGTGCTGATCCAGCCGCACTCGGCCTCGCTCGGCATGACCTTCTACCAGGGCACTCTGTTTCCATCGGAATACCAGGGCGACGCCTTCGCCGCCGAGCACGGCTCCTGGAACAGGTCGAAGCGCACCGGCTACAAGGTCATCCGCATCAAGATGAAGGATGGCAAGCCGACGGGCGAGTACGAGGATTTCGTCACCGGGTTCGTCGTGAGCGATACCGAAGTGTGGGGCAGGCCGGTCGGCGTTGCCACGGCCAAGGACGGTTCGCTGCTGATCTCGGAGGATGGCAACGGCACGATCTGGCGGGTGACGCATTCGCGATGAGCGAGTTCTCTTCGCCTCTCCGCGCAAGCGGGGAGAGTGTGAAGAAAAACCTACCCCCGTCTCACGCTCGCGCCGCCATCCACCGGCAGTGTCACACCCGTAATGAAGTTCGCCTCGTCGCTTGCCAGGAACAGCGCGGCGTTGGCGACGTCCCATCCGGTGCCCATCTTCCTGCGTAGCGGCACCTTGCTGTCGCGTTCGGCTTCGACCTCGGCGCGGGTCTTGTGCCATTCGCGGGCGCGGGTATCGACAGCCATCGGCGTGTTCATCAGGCCAGGCAGGATGACGTTGGCGCGGATGCCGTATTCGGCGTTCTGGTAGGCGAGCTGTTCGGTGAAGGCGATCATCGCCGACTTGGTCGCCTTGTAGGCGACGTAAGGGTAGGTCGTGATCGCCGCCATCGACGAGATGTTGATGATGGCGCCGCTTCTCTGCGCGCGCATGATCGGGATCACCTCTTTCGCCGCAAGGATGCAGCTCTTCAGATTGATTGCGACGACGCGGTCGAACGCCTCCTCGGTCAGCTGCAGCAGCTCGGCATCGCCACCGGCGAGACTGACGCCGACATTGTTGTGCAGCACGTCGATCCGGCCCCAGCGCGATTGCGCGTCGGCCACCATCGCCTTGATGTCGACAGCTTTGGTCACGTCGGCCTTGAAGGCCGCGGCCGTGCCGTGTTGCGCGGTGATCATGTCCACCGTCTCCTGCGCCGACTCCAGATGGTGGTCGACGCACAACACCTTCGCACCCTCGCGCGCGAAAGTCAGCGCCGTGGCGCGGCCATTGCCCATGCCCTCGCCGGAGCTTTGCCCGGCCCCGACGACGATCGCAACCTTGTCCTTCAAGCGCATCCGGCTCGCTCCCAAGCTTCTCGATTATTTTCGTGCAGGTTAGCAATCGCGCCGATCGGAGAGAAGGGCGTGCGTCTGCGTTCATGTCATTGACATCACATGGAATTGCATGTTGCGGCCGGCGCATCGCGCGTGGCTGACCCCGGTCGTCCAGGAACCGTTCTGAGGCCAGTGCGTTTGCTGCCGGAACTTTTCCGCGTTAGGCTCAGTCCCGGGGCTTCCCAACCGCCAGTGGCTTGCCGATGAATCTGCTCGATCCGCAAGGACCCGTGGCTGCGGCCAACAGCACCATTTTGGTCGATTCCGTCTTCATCATGCTCGTGATCGTGGTGCCGACCATTTTCGCGATCCTGGCTTTTGCGTTCTGGTTTCGCGCCTCGAATCCCAAGGCGCGTTACCAGCCTGAGTTCGTCTATTCCGGCCGCGTCGAAATGGTGGTGTGGTCGATCCCTGCATTGACCGTGATCCTGCTCGGCGGCGTCGCCTGGATCGGCTCGCACCAGCTCGATCCGGCTGCGCCGGTGCCTGGCACCGGCAGCCCGGTGCGGATCCACGCCGTGTCGCTCGACTGGAAGTGGCTCTTCATCTATCCGGACCAGCGCATCGCCACCGTCAACACGTTGACGGTGCCCGCCGGCGCCGAGCTGAACTTCCAGCTGACATCCTCGAGCGTGATGAACACGTTCTTCATCCCGCAGCTCGGCAGCATGATCTACACCATGAACGGCATGGTGACGAAGCTGAACCTGCGCGCCGACAATGAAGGCAAGCTTCAGGGAATGTCGGCGCATTTTTCCGGCGACGGTTTTCCCGACATGATGTTCGACGTCAACGTGATCTCGCCGCTCGCCTTTCCGGAGTGGGTGGCGGCCACCGCGAAGACGGATGCGGTGCTGAACGCAGACAGCTACAAGAGGCTGATGCAGCAGGGCATCGAGAAGGGCCGGCCCGTCTACCGCCTGGACGATCCCCAGCTGTTCGACCTGATCTCGACCCTGCATATTCCGCCGGGACCTGGGCCAGAGCTCGCATCCGAAGCAGGCCGGTCGCACAGCGGAGGCCATGATGCTCGGTAAGCTCGATTGGTCGGCCATTCCGTTCGATCAGCCGATCCCGCTCGTCGCCGGCGCGGTGGTGCTGGTCGCGATCCTCTGCGTCTTGGCGTGGGTCGTGGTGAAGGGACATCTGCCCTATCTCTGGCGCGAATGGATCACCAGCGTCGATCACAAGCGGATCGGCGTCATGTACATCCTGCTGGCGTCCGTGATGCTGCTGCGCGGCGGCAGCGACGCCGTCATGATGCGGATCCAGCAGGCGGTCGCCTACCAGTCGCAGGGCTATCTGCCGCCGGAGCACTACAACCAGATCTTTTCCGCGCACGGCACCATCATGATCTTCTTCGTGGCGATGCCGTTCGTTATCGGGCTGATGAACCTGATCGTGCCGCTCCAGCTCGGCGTGCGCGACGTGGCGTTTCCGACGCTGAATTCGGTCGGCTTCTGGCTGACCGCGACCGGCGCGCTGCTGGTCAACGTCTCGCTCGTGGTCGGCGAGTTCGCACGCACCGGCTGGCTAGCCTTTCCGCCGCTGTCGGAATTGTCCTACTCGCCCGGCGTCGGCGTCGACTATTACGCCTGGTCGCTGCAGATCTCCGGCGTCGGCACGCTGGTGGCCGGCATCAATCTCGTCACGACGGTGCTGAAGCTGCGCACCAGGGGCATGAACTATCTGCGCATGCCGATGTTCTGCTGGACCACGCTTGCCTCGAATCTTCTGATCGTCGCGGCCTTTCCGATCCTCACGGCCACGCTCGCGATGCTGCTGCTCGACCGCTATCTCGGCTTCCACTTCTTCACCAACGAGGCCGGCGGCAACGTCATGATGTTCATGAACCTGATCTGGGCCTGGGGCCATCCCGAGGTCTACATCCTGGTGCTGCCCGCCTTCGGCATCTTCTCCGAGGTGGTCTCGACCTTCTCCGGCAAGGCGCTGTTCGGCTACCGCTCCATGGTGCTGGCGACAATGGCGATCTGCGTCATCTCCTTCATGGTCTGGCTGCATCATTTCTTCACGATGGGGGCGGGGCCCGACGTCAACGCCATCTTCGGCATCGCCAGCATGATCATCGCGGTGCCGACTGGCGTGAAGATCTACAACTGGCTGTTCACGATGTATGGCGGCCGCATCCGCTTTGCGACGCCGATGTTGTGGTCGGTCGGCTTCATGGTCACCTTCATCATCGGCGGCTTGACCGGCGTCCTGGTCGCGGTGCCGCCGGCCGATTTCATGCTCCACAACAGCATGTTCCTGGTCGCCCACTTCCACAACGTCATCATCGGCGGCGTGCTGTTCGGCGCCTTCGCCGGTTTCGAATATTGGTTTCCGAAGGCGTTCGGTTTCCGCCTCGACGAGCGCTGGGGCAAGGCCGCGTTCTGGTTCACCTTTCTCGGCTTCTACGTCACCTTCATGCCGCTCTACATCGTCGGCATGCTCGGTATGACGAGGCGCATGCAGCACTATGACGTCGCGGCCTGGCGGCCCTGGATGATCATCGCCGCGTTCGGCATGGCCGTGCTGACGATCGGCGTGATCTGCCAGATCATGCAGCTCGTGGTCAGCATTCGCGACCGCGAGGCGCTGCGAGATCGCACCGGCGATCCCTGGGACGGGCGCTCGCTGGAATGGGCGACGTGGTCGCCGCCGCCGGTGTTCAATTTCGCCTTCAATCCCGATGTGCGCGGCGAGGACGCCTATTGGGAGATGAAGGCCCATGCCCGGCAGCAATCGTTCGCGCACGAAGAGCGCGAATATGAGGATATCGAGATGCCGCGCAATTCTCCGACCGGCTTCGTCTGCGCGTTCTTCGCCACCATCATGGGCTTCGCGCTGATCTGGCACATCTGGTGGATGGTGATCCTGGGGGGTATCGGCGCATTCGCGACCTTCGTCGTGTTCGCCTGGCGCGACCATGACGAATACGTGATCCCGGCCGAGGAGGTCGCCCGCATCGACCGCGTCAATATCGAGGAGCGGCGCAGCCTCGTCAGCATGGCGGGGTCAGTCTGATGGCGATGACCGCGACCGCCGACCATGTCCATGCCGATCCCCATCACATCGGGCGCGTCATCGAGCATCCCGGGCCCGCGCCGAAGCGGATCGTGACTGCCTATGGTTTCTGGATATTCCTGCTCTCCGACATCGTGATGTTCTCCTGCTTCTTCGCAGCCTACGCCGTGCTGTCCGGCCAGACCGCGGGCGGCCCGAGGGGCTCCGAGATCTTCGAGCAGCGGAACGTCGCGATCGAGACGGTCTGCCTGTTGCTGTCGAGCTTCACTTGCGGCATGGCCAGCATTGCCGCCGACGTGCGCAACCGGTTCTGGTTCTATCTCGGCATGGCCGTGACCTGCGTGCTCGGCCTCATATTCCTGGCCATCGAGTTCCGCGAATTCGCCGACCTTGTCGCCCGTGGCTACGGCCCGTCGCGCAGTGCGTTCCTGACCGCGTTCTTCTCGCTGGTCGGGTGCCACGGCCTGCATGTTTCTGCCGGCATCTTGTGGCTCCTCACCATGATGGCCCAGGTGTTCGCAAAGGGCTTTCGCGCCGACATCTTGCGGCGGATGATGTGCTTTGCGTTGTTCTGGCACGCGCTCGACATCATCTGGGTCGCGGTGTTTTCCGTCGTTTACCTGCTCGGGAGTGCGCCATGAGCGACGAGACGCATCTGACCGCTCACCACGATCTCGCTCCGGGCGAGGAAGAGCAACACAGTGTCGGCGAGCGGATCCTGGGCTATGTCGTCGGTCTGGGTCTGGCGCTGCTGCTGACGGCGACGTCGTTCTTCATCGCCGGCACGGACCTGGTCTGGCAACCCTCGATTCCCGTCGCGCTGATCGTGCTCGCGATCGCGCAGATGGGCGTGCACCTCGTGTTCTTCCTGCACATCACCACCGGCCCCGACAACACCAACAACGTGCTGGCGCTTGCCTTCGGACTGCTGATCGTCTTCCTGGTGGTGGGCGGTACGGTCTGGATCATGTCGCATCTGAATGCGAACATGCCGCCGATGGATCAGATCATGCGGATGCAGTGATGGCACCGAACAATCGTAGCGGGGCGTCACCAGAACATCTTTTTTGAACGCTGACGTTTCTGCATCGGCATGGCCGGGACAAGCCCGGGCATGACAGGTTCGGTTTGGAGCGACGCACAAAAAAGAAGAGCCGCTTGCGGTGACAAGCGGCCCAAGTCTAGGGAGGAAACGCCCGAGCAAGGCAATCGGGCCCAAGCCGGATTGCTGCCGAGGAAACGCTCGCGCAAGGCGCTTGCGTACACTTATAAGTGCAGCAACTGCCGATGAAGTTCAATTCCGGATCAATACGGTCTCGGACTACCACTCACGGATGCGTGAACCAACTCGCTCATTTCGGCCGGCGGCAATTGTAGGCCTTGCGGAAGCCGGCGGCCTGGGCGTCGTCCTCCGAGCAGAACCAGCGGTCGGGCTTGGTGGTCGCCGGATAGCTCGGGCAGCCGCGCAGATGATAGATGCCGATATTGCCGGTGACGCGGGCGCGCACCGCTAGCTTGCCCTTGATGCTGCAGCTGGGCGGCATGGTCAGCTCCTCCGGAAACAGCACGGCGCGAATCTCCTTGTCGCGGTCGCGCCGGCAGGCGGCGCCGAGGAGCGCGCCGTCCTTCTTGCCGCTACGGAAGTCTTGCGGCGCAACAAAGCAGCCCTTCCAGATACCAACCGCCGCCGTCTTGGCCTCGGCGGCTGCCGGCTTGACGTTGGCCTTGATAGGCTCGCGCGCGAGGGCAAAGCCGAGCTTGATCAGCTGCTCGTTCAAGCTGGCCTTGTCGCCTTCGGCCGTGCAGATGGCGCGGTGCCGCTTGCCGAAACTCTTCTCCGGGCCGACATCGTCGCAGCGCACCGTCCGTTTGTTGATCAGCTTCGCCAGCTGGTCGCGGGCCTCGATGCCGCAGGTCCAGGAATCGGCGTGATCGTCGATACAGACCTGATCCAGCTCGGGCGCGTCGACGCCGTCGAGCCGGTAGGTGACGTCGCCGAGCTGGATCGAGTTGCCGTCACGGACAGTCGCGGCGCCGGTCAGCGCGGCGACTGGTCCGGACGAGGCCAGAAAACCGGACAAGGCGAACAACGAAACGAGCGCAAAAGCGCGGGCGGCGGCAAAGAAATTTCGGGAGGACATACGGTCTCGCTATCGATGGCTCGTGCGCCCTGTTCCTAGCATCCGGATTTGGCGTTACCAATGGTCTGCGCCCTGCGAAGTGCGACATTCCGGCCTCGCGGCTTTACTCGGCCGTCGCTCTGACCCTATCGTTTGCCGGCCTCGCTGAGCGCGAATGGCCGAATCGCCCGGGAAGCGGCGAGGGGGAGGAAAAGGCTGCGATGAAAGACCCCGTGGACGTCCTGATCATCGGCGCCGGCGCTTCCGGCGCAGCGGTGGCGTGGTCGCTGGCCGAAACCAAGATGCACATTCTCTGCCTGGAGCAGGGCGGCTGGATGAACCCGGCGGAATATCCCAGCACGGGCCGCGACTGGGAGGCCAAGTTCTACGGCGAATGGTCGTCGAGCCCGAACGTCCGCGGCCGGCCCGAGGACTATCCCGTCAACGACGACAACTCCCCGATCAAGGTCGTGAACTACAACGCGGTCGGCGGCTCGACGGTGATGTACACCGCGCATTGGCCGCGGCTGCACCCTTCCGATTTCAAGGTGAAGACGCTCGACGGCGTCGCCGACGACTGGCCGATCGACTACGACACGCTGACCCCGTTCTTCGAAGAGAACGACCGCATGATGGGCACGTCCGGCCTATCAGGCGATCCGCTGTCGCCGCTGACGCATCCGCCGATGCCGCAGCAGCCGCTCGGATTGTCCGGCGCCATCATCGGCAAGGCCATGAACAAGCTCGGCTGGCACTGGTGGCCGTCGGATACCACGGTCGCGACGATGGACTATGAGGGCCGGGCGCGCTGCATCAATCTCGGCCATTGCACGCCGGCCTGCGCGCAGGGCGCCAAGGCCTCGACCGACATTACCTACTGGCCGCACGCGATCCGCGCCGGCGTCGAGCTGCGCACCCATTGCCGGGTGCGTGAGATCACCACCGACGAGAATGGCATGGCCTCGGGCGTGGTGTATTACGACAAGGACGGCATCGAGCAGTTTCAGCCCGCGCATGTCGTCATCATCGCCTGCAACGGTGTCGGCACGCCGCGCCTGCTGCTGAACTCGGCCTCGGGGCGATTCCCGAACGGACTTGCCAATTCGTCCGGCCTCGTCGGCAAGAATCTGATGTTCCATCCCTATGCGCAGATCTACGGCTATGTGAAGGAGCCGACCGATTCCAACCGTGCGCCGCCGACCTGTTTGTGGAGCAAGCAGTGGTACGACACGGACCTGTCGCGCGGTTTCGTGCGCGGCTATGGCGTGCAGTTCGTGCGCGGCGCAGGGCCGGTGTTCGAGGCCGTGGTCAGCGAGCAGAAGGGCATTCTGCCCTGGGGCGCCGATCATCACCGCGTCTTCCGCAAGCTCAACGGTCATCGTTTGGGTTTCTCCGCGATCTGCGAGGACCTGCCGGAGGAGCACAATCGCGTCACGCTCGATCCGGTGCTGAAGGACAGTCACGGCATTCCCGCGCCGAAGGTCGACTACACCATCAGCGAGAACAGCCGGAAGATGATGGAGCATGCGCTGGCGCGTGGCCGCGAGTTTCTCGATACGGCAGGAGCGAGCGACATCTGCGTCAATTCGCCGATCCCGTGGGGCGGCTGGCACCTGCTCGGCACCGCGCGCATGGGTACCGACCCCGAGCGCTCCGTCGTCAACGAATGGGGCCGCTCGCACGACGTGAAGAACCTCTTCATCGTCGACGGCAGCATTTTCGTCACTTCGGGCGGCGTGAACCCGACCTCCACCATCCAGGCGCTCGCGCTCTACATCGCCGACCAGATGAAGCAGCGCTTGGCTAGTTTATTTGATTGATGCGCGTGATGGATGCACCGAACCCGCCACGAACTCGCTGCACCTCTGCCGCCTGCGGGAGAGGTCGACGCGCTCGAAGAGCGCGGCGGGTGAGGGCTCTCTCCCCTGGGGGAGTCCCTCTGCGGAGACACCCTCTGCCCGACCCTGCCCCGCAAGCGGGGGAGGGAGCGCACCGTCTTCGTGGCGGGAATGAACCAACGAGAGCACGCCATGTCTGATCAACAACTCACCCTCACGCCTCGGCAGCGCGATGACCTCCGCACCATCGCGGCGATGATCATTCCTGCCAGCGACGAGTACAAGGTGCCCGGCGCCGACGATCCCGCGATCCAGGCCGACATCCTCGCAACGCTCGGCCGCGACACCAAACTGGTGGTGGCGGCGCTGGACCATCTGGCGCGGCTGGCCGGCATGCCCTTGGCCGACCTCGAGCCCGTCGCGCGCGCCGGTGTCGCCCAGAAGTTCCGCATCTCCGGCGGCATCGCCGCTGCAACGCTCGTCCGCGTGGTCCTGCAATGCTATTACCGCGACGACCGCGTGCTGCGCTCGCTGGGGCTGGAGCTGCGCGCGCCGTTTCCCAGGGGGCACGTGCTCCCGGATGGGGACTGGTCGCTGCTCGACCCGGTCAAGGCGAGGGGAGGCACGCTGCGACGCGCGCCCTAGCCATCTTGGCAGGTCCAGCCCTGCGCCCCGGCCGGGCCACTTGCGCTGGCGGGAACAGGCCACCATCTGTGTGAGCCTTCAAGGACTCTTGCCATGCTGGATTTCACCTCAGATATCGCCGATGACGCAGCGTCATCGCGAAGGACGGCGGCTACCCCGGTCGATGACCGGGCGCTGCTGGACGCCTATTCCAATGCCGTGATCGATGTGACCGACCGCGTCGGCCCTGCGGTCGTGCGGGTCGAGACCGGGCCGAAGGTGCCGAACGGCCGCGAGCGCGGCGGGCTGGGCTCCGGCATCGTGATCTCGCCGGATGGTCTTGTCCTCACCAACAGCCATGTGGTCGGCTCCTCCAAGGAGATCCGGCTGCGCGACGTCGAGGGCCATGTCGGCGATGCTCAGGTGCTTGGTGTCGATCCCGACACCGACCTTGCGTTGCTGCGCGCCAACGGCGTGCGCGACTTGCCTTACGCCGCGCTCGGCAACTCCAAGATCTTGCGGCGCGGCCAGCTCGTGATCGCAATCGGCAATCCGCTCGGCTTCGAATCGACCGTGACCGCCGGGGTCGTCTCGGCGCTCGGGCGCTCGATCCGCTCGGTCAGCGGGCGTACCATCGAGGACGTGATCCAGACCGATGCCGCACTCAATCCCGGCAATTCCGGCGGCCCGCTGGTGTCGTCGAATGCCGAGGTGATCGGCATCAACACCGCCATCATCAATGGCGCGCAAGGAATCTGCTTTGCGGTCGCCAGCAATACCGCGCAATTCGTGCTGTCGGAGATCATCCGCCACGGCTATGTCCGCCGCGCCTATATCGGCGTCGCCGGGCAGACCGCGCCGATCCCGCGGCGGCATGCCGTGCTGGCCGGGGTCGAGAACAAGATGGGCGCGCTTCTGATGCAGATCGAGCCTGATGGACCTGCGGCGAAGGCCGGCCTGCTCCCCGGCGATGTCGTGATCAGGCTCGACGGCGTCGAGATCAACGGCGTCGATGACCTGATCCGCGTGCTCGACCGCGACCGCATCGGCCGCCGTCTGGCCATGGACGTGCTGCGGCTCGGCCGCCTGCGGGCGATCGATATCGATCCGATCGAACGCAAGCCTGCGCGCTAGCACTACTTTGGCAGATTGTTGATTTTGGCGCGTTTTATAGGATTCCCGAATCAATTTTTCAATGATTCATGGGTGGTCGGCTCTTGGAGGGCTGACCATGCTGGGATGGGAAGACGAACTCGAACGCTGGCTGATGCCGTTCTTGGACCGACTGGGTCATAAGACCCGGCAGCGGATGTGTCCTCTGTATGTTGCGGGATTGATCGGTCCCGGCGATCGTAAGAGCGTT